>CAWERR010000009.1:0-869946 GCA_963811585.1 uncultured Actinomycetota bacterium | reverse complement strand
CGCCCAGGGCGATGGCAGTACGAAGGAGCTCGGGGGCCTCGGCATCAAGCCACTCGTCGACGGCTGCGGTCAGCGCGAGCAGAGCGCGGTCGAGCTCGCCCGCCAGGTCGTCATCTGCGCGCATGATCTGCTCGACGGCACCGGACAGCTCCTCGAACGCGCCCGCCAGGTCTGCCGCAGCGCGGTCGTGCTCGACGCCGAGCTCGCGTGCAGTGGCGATCAGCCGGGTACGGCGGTCGTCGCCACTGGGGTCACCCGCCAGGTCAGCAACCGTGGCGACGATGTCGGCGACCTGCGCCTGCCGCTCCTCTGCGGTCTCGCGCCACCCGTCGACCGCCTGCAGGCAGTCGACAAGCGACTCCTCCAAAGCTGACATCTGCATCGAGTATCGGCGAAGGAGTGCTGCGATCGGCGCACCTGCCGGACCGTCCCAGACTGACCCTGTGCGCCCGATCCGCTCGAGCTTCGACCTGGACTGGGTCAGAGTCGTGACGACCTTGCGCAGCGCCTCCGACAGCGCGAGCAGCTGCCGCGGGTCGGATGGGGTCGGGTTGAACCCGAGGACGAGCTCGGGCCTCATCGTCCGTCGTCCCTTGGGCTGATCTCCATGGCGACCGTGTCGGGGCCGATGTCGACAGCCGAAGAATCCGACGAGTTTGCCGGACTCACGCCCGGATCGAGCTCACCGTGCCTGCTCATGGCACTCACGCAGTCCGTTGCGGTCTGGTGCAGGCCAGTCAGGGCGGTCGACAGGTCGCGCATCCCGGTCTCTACGGCCCCGTCGACCGAAGGCGTGCCCACGGTGGTCAGATCGATGTCGCGGAGGACCCCGAGCACGGCGGAGAGCTCGAGGGAGACCTGCTGGAACGCCTCGTTGATGCGCTGTACCTCGGCACCAACGACGGGCATGGGCTGCACGGTTGCTCCGATCGTTCGGGTGGTGCGTCCATCATGCCTGCGTGACGGGTCACGTCACGACTCCCTCGGGTCAGTTGGCCTCCAGCTCGTCGTCGGCCTCGTTGACGTCGACCGGCCACACGACCAGCCCAACCTCTGCTGGGGTCACGAGCAGCTCGTGCCGCGGCAGGATCCGGACTGTGTAGCCGAACGGTCCCGTGTGGTCGAGCTTCACTTCGGCCTCGAAGCGGTGGCGTCCGGCTTCGTACGTCTCGGCATGCGCGAGGCTTGCGGTGCGGGGTTCCCGCAGTTCGTCATCGCCTGCGACCCGGCCGTGCACGACCTGGACGTCGACGTCGGCTGGCGTCAGTTCTCCGAGCGACGCGTAGACGCGAACCGTCAGCGTCGTACCGAGGGCCGGTGCGTCGCTGACGCCGCTCGACTCGACGTGGTCGATCCGGACCTGCGGCCAGCCAGCGCGCACCTGACGCTTCCACGCGGCAAGTTGGCTCGCGGACCCGTCGCCCGCCTCAACCCTTCGCGCGCTCTCGGCGGCCGGTGCGTAGAGCTCGGTGACGTAGTCGCGGACCATTCTGGAGGCCAGCACCTTGGGCCCGAGGGACTTGAGGGTGTGGCGGACCATCTCGATCCAGCGCAGGGGGAGCTCGTCCTCGTCGACGTCGTAGAAACGGGGTGTGACCTCGGCCTCGATGAGGTCGTAGAGAGCCGTCGCCTCGAGGTCGTCTCGCCGCTCGGTGTCCTCGACCCCGTCGGCGGACGGGATCGCCCAGCCGTTGTCGCCGTCGTACCACTCGTCCCACCAGCCGTCGAGGATCGACAGGTTCAGACCGCCGTTGAGAGCCGCCTTCATGCCCGACGTGCCGCAGGCCTCGTAAGGACGGAGCGGGTTGTTCAGCCAGACGTCACAGCCGGGATACAGCGGCTGCGCCATCGCAATGTCGTAGTTCGGCAGGAAGACGATCCGGTGTCGGACCTCCGGGTCGTCGGAGAAGCGGACGATCTCCTGGATCAGCCGTTTGCCGGTGTCGTCGGCGGGATGGGCTTTGCCGGCGATCACGAGCTGGATCGGCCGTTGCGGGTGGAGCAACAACTTCTTCAGCCGTTCGGGGTTACGCAGCATCAACGTCAGCCGCTTGTACGTCGGCACGCGTCGCGCGAAACCGATCGTGAGCACGTCGGGGTCGAGCACGTTGTCGACCCAGCCCAGCTCGGATCGGGTCGCCCCCCGCTGCAGCCATGAGGCCCGGACCCGGCTGCGCACGTCCTTGACGAGGCGCTCGCGGAGCACCCGCTTCGTGTCCCAGATGGTCGCGCCCGGCACCGTGTCGACGGCCGCCCAGTCCTGCGCGTCCTCGACACCCGCCGCGATGGCTGCCTGCTCGGCGACCTCCAGCACCTCGCGCGCAACCCACGTGGGCGCGTGGACGCCGTTGGTGATCGAGGAGATCGGAATATCCGACTCGTCGAAGCCCGGCCACAATCCGCTGAACATGCCGCGTGAAACCTGTCCGTGCAGCTGGCTGACCCCGTTTGCCCGCCCGGCCAGCCGGAACCCCATCACGGCCATGTTGAAGATGTCGGGGTCACCGTCCTCGAAGGTCTCGGCGCCGAGTGCCAACACCTTGGCGATATCGACTCCCTCGCTCGCGTTGGGGCCGCCGAACTGCATCTCGATCAGCTCGCGCGCGAACCGGTCGATGCCGGCCGGCACCGGCGTATGCGTCGTGAAGACCGTGCCGGCCCGAGCCAGCTCGACTGCGGCGTCGAAGTCCAACCCGTCGGCCTCGATGAACTCGCGGATGCGCTCGATGCCGAGGAACCCGGCATGACCCTCGTTCGTGTGGAAGACCTCCGGCGCCGGTGCGCCGCTGATCCGGCAGTAGGTGCGAATGGCCCGGACACCGCCGACGCCGAGCAGCACCTCCTGGAGCAGTCGGTGGTCGGACCCACCGCCGTACAACTGGTCGGTGACGTCACGCAACGGACTGGGGTTGTCCTCGATGTCGGAGTCCAGCAACAGCAGCGGGACACGGCCGACCTGGGCCACCCAGATATGGGCGAGCAGCTCGTGGTCTCCCGGTACGGCGACCGAGACCCGGGCGGGCGCGCCGTCAAGCTCACGCAACAACGTGAGGGGGAGCTCGTCGGGGTCGACGATCGGATAGCGCTCTTGCTGCCAGCCCTCGCGAGACAGCATCTGACGGAAGTATCCGTGGCGGTAGAGCAAACCGACGCCGAGGATGGGCACCCCGAGGTCGCTGGCGGACTTCAGGTGGTCGCCGGCCAGGATGCCGAGACCGCCGGAGTACTGCGGCAGCACGGCGGTGATCCCGAACTCCGGTGAGAAGTAGCCGATCTGACGCGGCGCTTCGGGGCCGAGCGTCTGATACCAGCGATCACCCGTCAGGTAGTTCTCGAGATCCGCCGTCGCCAGCTCGAGCTGCGTGGTGAACTTCCGGTCCTCGGCAAGGGCTTGCCAGCGGGCGGGAGAGACGGCGCCGAGCAGGCGCACCGGATCGCGTTTGACGGCCCAGGCGGCGGGGTCCATCGCCTCGAACAGGTCCTGAGTCTCTGGGTGCCACGACCATCTCAGATTGGTCGCGAGCTGCTCCAGCGGACGAAGGGCCTCGGGCAGGACAGGGCGGACGGTGAACCGTCGGATGGCGCGCACCCGCACACGCTATCCGTGGCGACGCCGGCGTACACCACAGACGCCAACAACGGCGTCCGCCGGGGTCGTCCGGTGACCCAGAGTGATGTGTCGCAAGACTCACCGTGAGCCTTTGGAAATGTGCTTGATCGGTAGCGAGCTCATATAGTCTTTGTCTAGTAATTCACTCAACCATACTGATCTAGGAGTCATCTTGAATGCTTACAGGACCGACCGGCGCTTGCGTCGCCTCGGAGCCCTGATCACGGCTGGGGTCATCGCGACTTCGCTTGCTGCGTGCAGCGGCAACGACGGCGGCAGTGGCGACGAGGGAGGGACCGAGGTCAAGCTCGGCTACTTCCCCAACCTGACCCATGCCAGCGCGATCGTCGGCATCGAGAAGGGGTACTTCAAGGACCAGCTGGCCGACGACGACGCCACCGTCAAGGTGTTCGACTTCAACAGCGGCAGCGACGTCATCACCCAGCTGCAAGGCGGTGGACTCGACGCCTCCTACATCGGCCCCAGCCCTGCCATCACCGCCTATGCATCAGACCCGAGCGTCTCGCTCATCAGCGGTGCTACGTCGGGCGGCGCCTCCCTCATGGTGGCTGACTCGATCGCGGGCATCGAGGACCTCGCCGGTAAGACGCTGGCGACCCCTGGCCCGGCCAACACCCAAGATGTGGCCCTCAAGTTCTGGCTCGGTGAGCAGGGCTTCGAGGTCGACGCCGAGGGCAAGGGCGAGGTCACGGTCATCAACCAGGACAACAGCGTCACCATCCAGGCCTTCCAGACCGGCGAGATCGACGGCGCCTGGGTTCCTGAGCCCTACGCCTCCATCATGGAGAGCGACGGCGCTACCCGCCTGGTCGACGAGGCCAGCCTGTGGCCGGACGGCCAGTTCGTGACAACCCACCTGCTGGTGCGCAACGACTTCATGGAGGAGAACCCGGAGCTCGTCGAGGACCTGCTCCAGGCCCAGATCGAGGCCAACGACTACATCAACGCCAACTCCGACGAAGCGAAGACCGTCGTCGGTGGCTACATCTCCGGCAAGACTGGATCCCAGGTGCCCGCAGAGGCACTCGACAAGGCCTGGGACAGCCTGACGTTCACCAACGACCCGATCGCTGACTCCCTGCTGCAGAGCGCCGACCACGCGGTGTCGAACGGACAGCTCGAGCCCGTCGACGACCTGGCTGGTATCTACAGCCTCGACGCGCTCAACGCTCTCCTTTCCGACGCGGGCCAGCCTGAAGTCTCAGGTCCGTCGCAGTGACAACCACCACCCATGCCGGTGCGGTGCCGGAAGCTAACGCTTCCGGCACCGCCATCCGGATCCAGGGAGTCAGCAAGGTTTTCGGCAAGGGCGCTACGGCGACCCACGCCCTCGACTCGGTCGACCTTGAGGTTGCAGAGCGGGAGTTTCTTTGCATCGTCGGGGCGTCGGGTTGTGGGAAGAGCACGATGCTCAACTTGATCGCGGGCCTCGACAAGCCCACGGCCGGCACGATCGAAACCGGTGGCCGCAAGGTCGCGTTCATGTTCCAGGAAGCGACTCTGTTCCCGTGGCTGACCGCCGGACAGAACGTGTCCCTCGCCTTGAAGATGCGCGGGATCCCGAAGTCAGAGCGGCCCGCCAGGGTGCAGGAGCTATTGGAGCTCGTTCATCTCGGCGGGCGCCAGGACAAGCGACCGCATGAGTTGTCGGGCGGCATGCGCCAACGCACCGCCCTGGCGCGGGTATTGGCCCAGGAGGCGGAGATCGTCTTGATGGACGAGCCGTTCGCGGCCCTCGACGCGATGACCCGCGACTCGATGCATGACGAGATCGAGCGGATCTATCTTGAGCTTGGGCTGACGATCGTGTTCGTCACCCACAACGTCCGGGAGGCCGTCAGGCTCGCCGACCGGACGGTGCTGTTCGCGAGCGCTCCCGGTCGAGTGAAGACGGAGTTCCAGATCGAATTCGACCGACCGCGCCACTTCGACGACCCAGCAGTCGCCATCTTGTCGGGTGAGCTCACCCACGAGCTGAAGTCGGAGGTGGCTCAGCATGTCCGTTGAGGTCACTCCCAAGAGCTCCCGACAGGCGGCCCCTGCCGAGGACAATGCACACAAGGCGGAGATCGCCGAGGCGTTCGACCGGACCGGAGCGCAGCCCGAGCAGCGACGCTCGCTGCGCGTGGTGTTGCTGCGGGTCTGGGCCGCGCTTTGGCCGAAGCTCGTTGCTGTCGGCCTCGTGCTGCTCATCTGGCAGCTCGCGTACCTCGCCGAGTGGAAGCCCGCGGTCGTGTTCCCGAGTCCTGCCACGGTCTTCGACCGACTGTGGGATGAGATCATCGGCAACTCGGTGACGGAGACCGGGCTGTGGGAGCAGATCGGCCGCACCATGACCCGCGCCCTGGTCGGCTATGGACTTGCCCTGGCGATCGGGACTGTCATCGGTCTCGCCGTCGTCCAGTGGCGGTTCATGCGCCTTGCTATCGGCTCGCTCGTGGCCGGCATGCAGACGATGCCGTCCATCGCGTGGTTCCCGCTGGCAATGCTGCTGTTCGGGCTCAACCAGTCCGCAATCATGTTCGTCGTCGTGCTGGGCGCTGCTCCCTCGATCGCAGCCGGCGTCATCACAGGTGTCGACGAGGTTCCGCCCCCGCTGCTGCGCGCGGGCAAGATGCTCGGGGCGACCGGAATCAACCGGTACCGACACATCATGCTGCCCGCCGCCATGCCGGCGTACCTAGCCGGCCTCAAGCAGGGTTGGGCATTCTCGTGGCGGAGTCTGCTGGCAGGAGAGTTGCTCGTGCCGTTCGGCGGGGCCAACTCGCTCGGCGGTGCGCTGAACTTCTCCCGCAGTATCCCCAACGGTGCCCCGTGGCTCCTTTCGCTGATGATCGTGATCTTGATCATCGGCATGGTCATGGACGCGATCTTCGGCACCATCACAAAACGGATCAGAGAGCGGCGAGGCCTTACGGGAGACGCGTAGGCGTCGCGATCGCCCCCAGCCACCCTTGGTTCCCGCGGTACTGACTCCCCCGCGGGAACCAGGGGTTCTCGTCCGTCCATGCGTGCAGGCGGAACGGACGGAGCCAACCAGGGGCAATGTGCGTTGCAGCGTCAACCTCGATAGGTTCGACAGCGATGGTAGACCGCATTCCGATCACAGATGTCAGCCCCGTCGTCGAGCGGGGCCGCTACCCCGTGAAGGCCGTCGTCGGCGAATCGCTGACGGTCGAGGCGACGGTGTTCCGCGAGGGTCATGACGCCCTGGGCGCCGACGTCGTACTGACCGACCCGACAGGCAAGGACCGTCCGTTCGTCGTCATGGAGGGCACCAACGCGCCCGACCGCTACGTTGCAACCGTGACACCCGACCTTGCCGGCGCCTGGACGTTCCGGGTGGAGGGATGGTCGCACCCCTATGCCACCTGGCGACACGCAGCGGAGATCAAGATCGCCGCGGACATCGACACCGAGCTCATGCTCCTCGAAGGCGCCATCGTGGTGGAGCGTGCCGCCAAGGCCATCCCCGAGGGCAGCAGACCAAGACGGCACGCGACACCCTTGTCTCGGCAGGCAAGGCAGCTCGCGACGCTACCCGCCCGGCGCCGGTGAGGTTGGCGGCGCTGACGAGCCCCGACATCGATGCGGTGCTGGACGAACACCCCTTGCGGGAGCTCCTCACGACCGAGGGACCCTTTCCGCTGTACGTCGACCGCGAACGCGCCCTTGTCGGCTCCTGGTACGAGTTCTTCCCGCGGTCAGAGGGGGCGACGTACGACGAGAAGACCAAGGCGTGGAAGTCGGGCAGCTTCACGACGGCCGCCAAGCGCCTTCCGCCGTCGCCGACATGGGCTTCGACGTCGTCTACCTGCCACCAATCCACCCGATCGGAGAGGTCAACCGCAAGGGCCCGAACAACACTCTGACGCCGCGCGCGGGCGACCCCGGGTCCACCTGGGCGATCGGCTCCAAGGATGGCGGCCATGACGCCATCCACCCGGATCTCGGCACCATGAAGGACTTCGACGCGTTCGTCGCCGAGGCCGGCCGGCTCGGGCTCGAGGTTGCCTTGGACCTTGCCCTGCAGTGCGCTCCCGACCACCCCTGGGTCACCACAAATCCCGAGTGGTTCACGACCAGGGCCGACGGCTCCATCGCCTACGCCGAGAACCCGCCGAAGAAGTACCAGGACATCTATCCCCTCAACTTCGACAACGACTACGAGGGCTTGTCCCAGGAGGTCCTCCGGATCGTTCGGCTCTGGATGGACCACGGCGTCCGCATCTTCCGGGTCGACAACCCGCACACCAAACCGGTGATGTTCTGGGAGTGGATGCTGGCGGAGATCCGCGAACCGACCCCGATGTGATCTTCCTGTCCGAGGCGTTCACCCGGCCCGCCATGATGCGATGCCTGGCGATGGTGGGGTTCCACCAGTCCTACACGTACTTCACCTGGCGCAACCTGAAATGGGAGATCGAGTCCTACGTCGACGAGCTGTCCCACGCGACCAGCGATGTGATGAGGCCCAACCTCTTCGTCAACACGCCCGACATCCTGTCCGACTACCTGCAGTACGGCGGCCCGGCCGCATTCCGGGTGCGGGCGTCACTGGCGGCCACGGCTGCGCCGACGTGGGGCGTCTACGCCGGCTTCGACCTCTATGAGCACGTCGCCGTCAAGCCGGGCTCGGAGGAGTACCTCGACTCGGAGAAGTACCAGTACCGCCCGCGTGACTGGGACGCCGCTGCCAACGAGAATCGCACCCTGGCGCCGTACCTCACCTTGCTGAACGACATCAGGCGCCGTCATCCCGCGCTGCAAAAGCTCCGCAACGTGACCGTGCACAGCACCGACGACGACTCGATTGTCTGTTACAGCAAGCGCACACAGACCGACGACGGCGATGACGTGGTGATCGTCGTCATCAACGTCGACCCACACGCGGCGCGGGAGACCACGGTGCATCTGGCGATGCCAGCCCTCGGGTTCGACTGGCACGACACGTTCGTCGTCGACGACGAGATCACCGGGCAGAGCCTGGCGTTGGGGTGAGGCAAACTACGTCCGTCTCGATCCAGCGGTCGAGGCGGCGCACATCTTGTCCATCAGAAAGGCATAGCCCGACGTGGCGCACACCGACGACCCGATGTGGTTCAAGCGCGCCGTCTTCTACGAAGTGCTCGTGCGATCGTTCAAGGACTCCAACGGCGATGGAGTCGGCGACTTCAACGGCCTTCGGGAGAAGCTGGACTATCTGGAGTGGCTCGGTGTCGACTGCCTCTGGATCCCGCCCTTCTACATGTCACCGCTGCGCGATGGCGGTTACGACGTCTCCGACTTCGAGGGTGTGCTTCCCGAAGTCGGCAAGCTCGACGAGTTCCAGGCGCTGCTCGACGATGCGCATACCCGCGGCATCAAGGTCATCGTCGACTTCGTCATGAACCACACCAGCGACCAGCACGCATGGTTTCAGCAGTCGCGAAGTGACCCGGACGGTCCCTACGGGGACTTCTACGTCTGGTCCGACACCGAGGATCTCTACGAAGAGGCTCGCGTCATCTTCGTCGATACGGAGCCGTCGAACTGGACCTGGGACACCGTCCGCCAGCAGTACTTCTGGCACCGCTTCTACAGTCACCAGCCCGATCTGAACTTCGACAACCCGCGGGTCCACGACGCGATCCTCGACTCCCTGCGCTTCTGGCTCGACATGGGTATCGACGGTTTCCGCCTGGATGCCGTGCCGTACCTGTACGAGCGGCCCGGCACGAACGGTGAGAACCTCCCGGAGACACACGACTTTCTCCGCAAGGTCCGCAAGACGGTCGACGACGAGTACCCCGACCGGGTGCTCTTGGCGGAGGCCAATCAGTGGCCGTCGGACGTCGTCGACTACTTCGGAGACTTCGACCAAGGTGGCGACGAGTGCCACATGTGCTTCCACTTCCCGGTGATGCCGCGCATCTTCATGGCCGTGCGTCGCGAGTCTCGTTACCCCATCTCCGAGATCCTCGAGCAGACACCCGCGATTCCCGACCGCTGCCAGTGGGGCATCTTCCTGCGCAACCACGACGAGCTGACGCTCGAGATGGTGACAGACGAAGACCGCGACTACATGTGGTCGGAGTACGCCAAGGACCCGCGGATGAAGGCGAACATCGGCATCCGCCGTCGGCTCGCCCCGCTGCTCGACAACGACATCAACCAGATCGAGCTCTTCACCGCACTGTTGCTGTCCCTGCCCGGCTCACCGGTCCTTTACTACGGTGACGAGATCGGCATGGGCGACAACATCTGGCTCGGAGACCGCGACGGCGTACGCACACCGATGCAGTGGACACCTGACCGCAACGCCGGGTTCTCGACTGCGACCCCTGGTCGGCTGCATCTGCCGACCGTGCAGGACCCGGTTTTCGGCTACCAGGCGGTCAACGTCGAAGCAGAGCTGGAGAACACGTCGTCGTTGTTGCACTGGACCCGCCGGATGATCCACGCGCGCCGGCAGCACCCGGCATTCGGGCTCGGCTCGTTCAGTGATCTCGGGGGCAGCAACCCCAGCGTGTTCTCGTTCAGCCGTGACTTCGGCGATGACACCGTCCTGTGCGTCAACAACTTGTCGCGGTTCCCGCAGCCGGTCGAGCTGGACCTGCGCCGGTGGGAGGGCGCCGAGCCGATCGAGATGCTGGGACACGTGAAATTCCCCCGGATCGGGGAACTGCCTTACTTGTTGACCTTGTCAGGACACGGCTTCTACTGGTTCCTGATCTCACGCAAGGAGGAGGCCACACCACTGTGACGTCGGTGTATGACGAGCAACTTGCGGCCTACTTCACGAGTCGGCGCTGGTTCGCGGGCAAAGGCCGCGACTTCACGGTCATTCACATCCATGCGATGCCCTGGCTGACAGATGAGCCGCGAGTTCGGATCGAGATCGTGACGGTCGAGTTCGACGATGGCAGCGTCGACTCCTACCAGTTCCCCGTCGCGTACCTGCGCGAAGCGGACCCCCGCTGGACTCATGCGCTCGTGGGGCCAGTCGACGCATGACGAGCTCGGGACCGTCACGGCGTACGACGCGGTCTACCTGAAGCCCGCCGCTGACCGTCTGCTGGAGGGATTCAATGAGACGTATGACGACGGGGCGCTCACGTTCCACGTCGTCGAAGGATCCGAGCTCCCGGGGCACGAGGCGCTCGCCACCGTCATGACAGCCGAACAGTCCAACACGTCGATCGCCTTCGGCGAGGACTCCATCCTGAAGCTTTTCCGTCGCGTCTCGTCCGGAAGCAATCCCGACATCGAGATCCACGAAGCCCTCACCCAGGCCAACGACGAGCATGTGGCTCCGCTTCAGGGCTGGATCAGCGGTTCGTGGTCGAGCCCCTCGGGCGAGGAGCTCACCGGCGACCTCGGCATGCTCCAGGTCTACCTGCGCACCGCAACCGACGGCTGGGACCTCGCCCTCGGCAGCGTCCGCGACCTGCTGACCGAGGAAGATCTCCACCCCGACGAAGTCGGTGGCGACTTCGCCAGCGAGGCCGAGCGGCTCGGCGAGGCCACAGCGTCGGTGCACACCCACCTGGCAGAGCTGTTCGGGACGGGCGCGCTGAGCGACGAAGAGCAGTCCCTGCTGGCGGACTCGATGGCCGAGCGGCTCACCAAGGCTCGGATCGCGGTGCCGGCGCTCGACGAGTACGCCGAAGGCCTGCAGCGGCACTTCGACCGGCTCCGCAAGCTCGAGGCTCCGGTTCTCGTGCAGCGGATTCACGGCGATCTCCATCTCGGCCAGACCTTGCGCACGGTCAAGGGGTGGAAGCTGATCGACTTCGAGGGCGAGCCGGCGAAGACGCTGCCGGAGCGGGTCGCGATGGACTCCGCACTTCGCGACGTGTCCGGCATGCTGCGGTCGTTCTCGTACGCCGCCGGAGCCACGCTGCGGCAGTTCGGAGAGAGCGAACAGCTCGGCTACCGCGCAGAGGAATGGGCAGTCCGTAACCGGATCGCCTTCCTGCAGGGGTACTTCGGCGACGACAGCGAAGACGCCGACGACAGACGCGCGCTGCTCCGCGCCTACGAAGCCGACAAGGCTGTCTACGAGGCGGTCTACGAGACCCGAAACCGGCCGAGCTGGATCACCATCCCGCTCCTCGCTGTCGAACGACTCGCCACGGAGAACTGACATGCCGCGTACCGCGACCGCCCGTCCCGTGCCACAGTCCGAGCTCGCTGCGCTGGTGGCCGGCACACATTCGGCCCCCCACGACGTACTCGGGCCGCACGTCCACGACGACGCCGTGACTATCCGCACCTTGCGCCCACTCGCCGCAGCGGTGACCGTGCGCAGTGGCGACAAGGCCGTCGCCATGACGCATGAGTACGAAGGGGTCTGGGTCGCCGTCCTCGCGCAGAAGAAGGTCACCGACTACCGGCTCGAGGTGAGCTATGAGGGCGGGCAAGCGCAGACCGTCGACGACCCCTACCGCTTCCTCCCCACAGTCGGCGAGGTCGACCAGCACCTGATCAACGAGGGTCGCCACGAGGAGCTCTGGACCGTCCTCGGTGCGCACGTCCGCAGCTACGACACCCTCGGAGGTCCGGTCAGCGGTACGTCGTTCGCGGTCTGGGCACCGGGGGCTCAGGGTGTCCGCATCGCGGGAGACTTCAACTTCTGGGACGGCCGCGCGCACCCCATGCGTCAGCTCGGCTCGTCAGGTGTGTGGGAGATCTTCGTCCCCGACGTCGGCCAGGGCACCCTCTACAAGTTCGAGGTGCTGGGGGCCGACGGGACGTGGCGGCAGAAGGCTGATCCGCTCGCGCGGCATACCCAAGTGCCACCCGAGCGCGCGTCGGTGGTGTTCGAGTCGTCGTACGAGTGGTCCGACGCGGACTGGGTCGCAAGACGCGCGGAGCAGCGGCCGACCGAGCGCCCGATGAGCATCTACGAAGTGCACCTCGGGTCGTGGCGACGCGGGCTCTCCTACGCCGAGCTCGCCGACCAGCTCGTCGACTACGTCTCACAGCTCGGCTTCACTCACGTCGAGCTGATGCCGGTGATGGAGCATCCGTTCGGCGGCTCCTGGGGCTACCACGTGACGTCGTACTTCGCGCCGACGGCACGTTTCGGCGACCCCGACGGGCTGCGCTACCTGATCGACCGCTTCCACCAGGCAGGTGTCGGCGTGATCCTCGACTGGGTTCCTGCCCACTTCGCGACGGACGACTGGGCGCTGCGTCGGTTCGACGGCACACCGCTCTACGAGCACGCCGACCCGGCGCGTGGCGAGCATCGGGAGTGGGGGTCGCTGATCTTCGACTTCGGGCGCTCGGAGGTGCGCAACTTCCTCGTTGCCAACGCGGTCTTCTGGCTGGAGGAGTTCCATGCCGACGGGCTGCGCGTGGACGGCGTGGCGTCGATGCTCTACCTCGACTACTCCCGCGAGGAGGGCGAGTGGACGCCGAACATCCATGGCGGCCGCGAGAACCTCGAGGCGGTGGCATTCCTCCAGGAGTTCAACGCCACCTGCTACAAGCGGGTGCCCGGGGTGGTCACGATCGCTGAGGAGTCGACGGCCTGGCCCGGCGTCACCCGGCCGACGCACGTGGGAGGGCTCGGGTTCGGCTTCAAGTGGAACATGGGGTGGATGCACGACTCGCTGGGCTACGTCGAAAACGACCCGATCCACCGGCAGTACCACCACCACCAGATGACGTTCTCGATGATGTATGCCTACGCCGAGAACTACGTGCTGCCCATCTCTCACGACGAGGTCGTGCATGGCAAGGGATCCATGCTGCGCAAGATGCCTGGCGACCGCTGGAAGCAGCTGGCCAATCTACGGGCCTACCTCGCCTACATGTGGGCTCATCCCGGCAAGCAGTTGATCTTCATGGGGTCGAGCTGGCCCAGGAGTCCGAGTGGGCCGAGGGCCGCGAGCTGGACTGGTGGTTGCTCGAGCACATTGAGCATCGCGGCGTGCACGCCCTCGTCGGCGATCTCAACCGGGTGTATGCCGACAACGCCCCACTGTGGGCACTCGACCAGGACCCGGCCGGATTCTCGTGGATCGACGCCAACGACAACACCAACAACGTGTTCAGCTTCCTTCGGTCGGCGCCGGACGGAAGCCACGTCGCCTGCATCGCCAACTTCTCCGCGATCCCTCATCACAACTACCGGCTCGGGCTGCCTGCCCGTGGCACCTGGACCGAGATCCTCAACACCGACGCGGAGTTGTACTACGGCTCGGGCGTCGGCAACCTGGGCGCAATCGAGGCCACGACCAACGGCTGGCACGGTCGGCCGGCGTCGGGCGTCGTACAGCTGCCCCCGTTAGGCACCGTCTGGCTCCACCACTCCCCCTGAGCGCTCCCACTTGTCAGGGGGTCAGGTGCCGGTGGCCTTGACCAGCCCGCCGTACTGGCCGATCGCGAACGTCAAACCCTCGGCGGGCGCGAGCAGCACCAGCTGGTGGTGGTAGGTCAGCCTCGCGGACTCGTCGATCGGCCGCCTGAAGTACGCGCCCGCCTCGAGCCCGGTGAAGTCGAGAGAGCGACCGCGCGCGAGCTGGTACCTGTCAGTGCGCGTGAGGGTCACGAAGACGAGCGTTCCACCGTCGGCCAGTCGGAAGGCGTGCTGCACGCGCTGCGCACGCCAGGTCTGGCTGAATGTCACGTCTCCGCTGGGCTGGGCCGCGCTCAACCCCGCCATCTGCTCCCGGAATGAGTCGTCGACGAAAGCATCGGAGTGCCTGCCTTCGGGGTCCTCGAGGACCTCGGCGTACTGGGTGGCGAGCCTCTGCAGCCCGGAGCGTACGTCGAGCTCGCGACCGTCGGACCACCCGCCTGAGGCCTCGTCGTACACCACGGCGGAGCCCGACTCGTCTGTTGAGACTTGAGGGATCTCGGTCGTCGCTGCCAGCCGGGGTGCCTCGGTGGCAAGCCACGGCGAGGTGCTGGACTCCCGAGCAAAGACGGCAGCGACCTGCTGGCCTTCCTCGGGGAGCGTCGAGATAACTGCGAACCAGAGGGGATAGCTGTCGAAGCTTCCGGTCAGCAGCTGCTGAGTGGCACCGAGGCGCACCGGCGCGCCTGACAGGTCGAGACGCCGCTGGAGGTAGATCCGACCCGCGTCGATGTCGAGCAGCGCGCCGGTCTCGATGTCCGCCAGCGCCGAGGCATCGAGGTCCTCGTCGACCTGCTGGCGGACCAGGTTGTGGTGCATCACCACCTGACTGACGCTGGCTAGGCTCACTGCACGCCGCGTGAGGTCGGCCGTGTCCTTGCGGTGCGGAAGAGCGCAACCAGCAAGCAGCACGACGAGCGCCACGGCAACTGTGGTTCGGTTGCCGCCCCTCATGTTGTCGGCCTCGAGGACAGGACCCAGCTGGCGAACAGCAGGCCGAGGCCACAAGCCATGACCGCGATTCCGCCGACGAAGGCACCCGGCTGGACAAGGGTTGTCGACACCTGGATGACCAAGCCCGGCTCGAGCTCGGGGTCCATCGCCACCATCTCAACGGGGCCGTCCGGTAGCGGGAACGAAACCGTGGCGGACCCGCTGCCCTCGTCGCTCACCAGCCACCAGTCCTGCCTCCCCGGCGGCTCAGTCGGCCACCCCCCTCCGCGGATCACCGTCGTCGATGCGTCCCAGGGCACCCCGATCGAGTCGACTCGGGTGTAGGGCGAGTCTGCGAAGTAGTCCTGGACGTCGACGTGATGGCCGAGCCCGAGGAAGATCGGACGGCTGCCGTCGGTCCGTGCCGTCACTTCCACCGTGGGACCGGAGTAGGCAAGCGCTCCCGGAGCGGTGATAATCGCCAGGCCCTTTGTCTCGAGCCCATGCGGACCGGTTGTGAGCCGGTTGTCGGGCCCGAAGGCCACAACGGCGGCGGTGCCGGCGAGGACGAGGAGGATTCCCGCCAGGAGCACCACCCATGCCCCCAGCCTGCGCACTCGAGCGACCTAGAAGAGTGCGCTGGCGAGCTGCTGGCGCGCCTTGGCCACCCGAGGATCGGCGTCGCCGACCACGGCGAACATCTCGATGAGGTGCTGACGCGCGGCGTCACGATCGTCGCCTGCCGTCCGACGTACGAGGTCGATGAGCCGGGTGAACGCATCGTCGACGTTTCCGCCGATCAGGTCGAGATCGGCCGCGAGCGTCTGCGCCGCCACATCGTCGGGTCGGCTGGCAGCCGCCTCGCGTGCCGCTGCAGGGCTCACGCCCTGTGTCCGCTTCAACAGTTGGGCCTGTGAGAGCCCGAGCGTCGCGTCGACATCTCCTGGCGCATTCTTGAGCGCGTCCTCGTAGAGCGCGATCGCACCGTCGAGATCGCCGCTCATCAACGCAGCGTCTGCCTCCGGGTGCGCCGCCACCGGCTCGGGTGGCGGCTCCTCGGTTGCAGGAGCGGCGGGTGCCCCGACCGGCTGAACGGTGCCAGTCACGCCGTTCGCAGCAGCAGCCTGCAGGATTTGGTCGACGATGCCACGCATCTCCGCGTCAGGCAGGGCTGCCTGGATCGGCAACGGTGCGAGCTGGCCACGCAGTGCCGCCACCACCAGCGGCACCTGTGGGATGCCCAGTGCCTGGGCGAGATCCGGCTGCGCCGCCACGTCGACGGTGGCGAACAGAAAGCGCCCGGCGTACTCGTCAGCGATCGCGCTGAGCGCCGCGTTGATCTCGATGGAGGCTGGCACCTCGGGTGACCAGAAGCTCACGAGCACGACCGCAGAAACCGACCGCTCGACGACATCGGTGTGGAGCGACTGCTCGCTCGTCACTGCAAGGGTGTAGCTGCCGCCTTGGCCAGCGCCCGCTGACCGCGGCTGCCCTGCTGCCGTAGGTGGACCAGCGGGCTTGCGGAGAGCGGACAGGTCGATCGCACCTGGACGGGAGAACTGCGGAACGGTCATGACCTCATCCTAGGAAGGTGTCGTCGACCCAGCACGCAGCGGTCTATCCAAGCCAGGCAGACGAGTCGAGTCGAGAGCAGCGAGACTACGGTGGAGCCCGTGACGAGTGTGCCCGTGCAGCCAACTCTCACTGACGGGGTCGTCGTGCTGCGTCCCTGGCGCGATGACGACATCGAGGTCGCCCGGTTGGCGCATGACGAGGAGATTGCGTACTGGTTCGGCTTCGAGGGCGTGATCCCAACGTATGAGGATCAGGCCGACGCCGTACGTCGATGGCGCGAGCAGTATGCCGACGGCCGCCACACCGTGAACTTCGTCGTCGAGCACGAGGGCAGCCTCGCCGGCATGGTCGAGATCCGCGACAAAGGCGAGTCAACCGGCGAGCTGTCGTGGGCTCTCTACAGTGCGCAACGCGGCCGTGGCCTGGCGACCCGTGCGGTGCGACTGCTCGTCGGATACGCCTTCTCGGACCTCGGTCTCGCCCGGGTCGAGGCGCACGTGGAACCCGACAACATCCGGTCACTCCGAGTCGCCAGTCGCTCTGGGCTACGTCGCGAGGGCGTGATGCGCGACAGCAAGGCCGTGGGTCACCGGCGAGCCGACCATGTCGTGCTCGCCCGGCTGGCACGTGACGGGGAGCCGTCGAGCGGTGAAGGCTTCCGCGCCATCCTCAACGCGGGACTCCCCCGTAAGCGTGCGATCACGCAACTGCTGGTGCGGGATCGCGCCGGGCGGGTCTTGCTGTGTCAGCTCACGTACAAGGACGACTGGGACCTGCCCGGAGGTGTTGTCGAGGTCGGAGAGTCACCACCGATCGCGGTGACGCGTGAGATCGACGAAGAGCTCGGGCTCTCGCTTCCGGCACTCGGGCTGGTCGCCATCGACTGGCTTCCGCCGTGGTCCGGGTGGGACGACGCGTTGTGCCTGGTGTTCGACGGCGGCTTGCATGACAGCGCGATCACTGAGCAGATCGTGCCCGAACCACGCGAGATCAAGACCGCCCGCTTCTGCACGCTCGAAGAGATCAGCCAACTCTGTCGCGACTTCACTGCCCGCCGGATCAACTCAGCGCTGAACAGCGCAGCCGACGGGACGGGCGCGGTCTACCTCCACTCCGGGGCCCCGTACGCCGACTAGCTCCACATTCGTAGTCACGCGGCGTTGTCAGGCGCTGAGGCGGCGGGTGCCGGTGTGGTCGACGAGCCAGTATCTGCCGTGGGGTGATCGCCACAGGTAGATGCCGGGGAAGGGTTGTTTGACTTGCCATTGGCTGTGGGTCTTGATCCGGTGATGTCGGCGGGTCATGGGTCCGAGTTTGCCAATCCCAGTCTGGCCCGGTGGTCCACCGTCATCGGGATCGACGTAGGGGATGGTGTGGTCGTTGTCCATCGTGCGGCTGGTGCACGACGCGTAGGGGAAGGTGTCGGCGGGGGTGATGAGGTGGATGGCTTCGCGCAGCCGGTCCGGGATTTCGTAGGCGTCGACGGGTGCGATTCCGGCGATGTCGATGACGGGTTTGATGGTGATGGTGCAGTCGCCGAGCCATTGTTTGGCTTGGTCGATGGTGACGGGTCCGATCCCTTCGACCCGGGCTACCCCGGTACCGTCGCCGCGTTCCAGTGACTCCCTGGTCAGGTGGATGTAGAGGACGGCTTTGGGTCTGGGGTCGACCTTGATGCTGACTCCGCGCACGAACGGAGTCGGGTCCCCACCGGTCTCGCTGATCGAGCTTGTCGGGGTCTCGACAGGCTCGACCGGCGCCACGGCGGCGCTGGCGTAGAGGTCCATCGTGAGTTGGGGGTTGGCGAGGATGGCGAGGGCTTTGGATCGGCGGATGTCTTTGGTGTCCGAATCGCCGAGGGCTGCGAGGGCGTCGGCGGTGCGGTTGAGGCCGGCGTCGAAGGTCAGTGCGTCGGGTCCGGCGGCGGCGAAGGCGCCGGTGATGGTGCCGGTGTCGTCGGCCGGGTTCAACCACACGCCCCGGTTGTGACGGCGGCAATATTCCTCCGCGCTGGCGGGCGTAGTCGGGGTCGGTGTCGATGATCGCGGCCTGTATCACCTTGGCCAGGCGTCCCCAGGTGAGTGAGTGGGCGTACTTGGCGACCCGACGGTCCACGACGGCTGCGGTCTGTTGGGAGACGTCGCGGGTGTCGGTGGCGATCTGGCGTCCGATCCAGGGTTTGACCTCACCAGCCTGGATGCGGGTCCAGAGGAGTGGGAGGCGGTGGCGGAGGTCGAGGGCGTCGCCGATGAGCTTGGCGGCGGAGGCGGGGGAGATGGCGAGTTCGGCGCCGAGTTCGGCGGGGCAGAACTCTGAGACGTCGGGGGTGCCGTCGCCGCCGTAGCAGATCATCTGCTCGACTCCTGGTAGCGCAAACTCGGTCGGTTCGAGGACGCCGTTGAGGTCGGCCCAGGCGGCGGCGCCTTGGAGCATGCGGACTTCTGCCTGGTGGGTGGCTGCTTGGATTTCGCGCATGTGGATGAGGAGTGCGTCGGCGTCGAGGGTGTCGAGGTCGGTGTCGAACATGGGTTGAATCTATCGGTGACCGCCGACAGTTCTGATGCTCAGATGCCCTTATTCACAAGGCTTTTCACGACTTTCTTGCTTTGTTCTTGGTGGTCGATCGTGTGACGTGGAGATGACTGGAGAGCCCTCTCCCGCTGATCGAGCTTGTCGAGATCACCGGGGTCTCGACAAGCTCGACCGCCGTGACAGGGCTCGACCGGCGTGACAGGCTCGACCGGCGTGGCGCAGCTCGACGGACGTGGCGTCAGAAGCGGGCGGGCTCGCGGTACTCGCCCCACTCGCCTCGCAGGGCGTCGCAGATCTCGCCGAGTGATGCCTCGACGCGAGCGGCGTCGAGCATGGCGGGAATCATGTTGGCGTCCGTACGGGAGACGGCCACCATCTTCGCGAGAGCGGCCTCGACGGCCGCTTGGTCACGCGACGTACGACGCACGGACAGCTCCTGCACCTGGTCGACCTCGACTTCGTGCGAGACCCGCATGATCTCCAGCTCGCCGCTCACGGTCGGGGTATGACAGTTGACGCCGACGACCAGCTTCTCGTCCTTCTCCAGCGCGGTCTGGTACTGGAAGGCAGCCTCGGCGATCTCTGCCATGAACCAGCCATCCTCGATACCGCGCAGGATGCCCGCGGTCATCGGCCAATGCCCGATCGTGGCGTCGGCGCTCCGGGCACGGACTTCATCAGCGAGGGCCTCGGTGTCGGCGGCCCGCATCGGCGAGCCGCCGATCTGCAGGATCTTGTCGAAGATCGCGGTCGCCTCGGCTTCGATGCGATCGGTGAGCGCTTCGACGTACCACGAACCGCCGAGAGGATCGGCGACGTTGGCAACCCCGGTCTCCTCCATCAAGACGTGTTGGGTGCGCATCGCGATCTCGGCTGCCTGCTCGGTGGGGAGTGCGAGTGTCTCGTCGAGGGCGTTGGTGTGCAGCGAGTTCGTGCCCGCGAGCACAGCCGACAGGGCTTCGACAGCAGTGCGGACGACGTTGTTGTAGGGCTGCTGGGCGGTGAGTGATACGCCCGCCGTCTGCGTGTGGAACCTCAGTGACTGCGCCTTCTCAGTCTTGGCGCCGTAGACGTCGCGCATCCAGCGTGCCCAGATGCGCCTGGCTGCACGGAACTTCGCGATCTCCTCGAAGAAGTCGACGTGGGCGTCGAAGAAGAAGGACAGGCCGGGGGCGAACCTCTCGATGTCGAGTCCGCGCGAAAGGCCCAGCTCGACATACCCGAACCCGTCGGCGAGGGTGAACGCAAGCTCCTGGGCGGCGGTCGAGCCAGCCTCACGCATGTGATAGCCCGACACCGACAACGGCTTGTATGCCGGGATGTCGTGGGCGCAGTACTCCATCAGGTCGCCGATCAGGCGCAGGTGCGGCTCGGGCCCGAACAGCCATTCCTTCTGGGCGATGTACTCCTTGAAGATGTCGGTCTGAAGGGTTCCGTTGAGCTTGCCGAGGTCGGCTCCCTGTCGCTCCGCCGCGACGAGGTACATGCAGAAGATCGGCACTGCCGGCCCCGAGATCGTCATGGACGTCGTGACCTCGTCGAGGCGGATCCCGTCGAACAGCGTCTCCATGTCGGCGGCGGTGTCGATCGCGACGCCACAGTGGCCGACCTCGCCCAGCGCCTGCGGGTCGTCACTGTCGCGGCCCATCAGGGTCGGCATGTCGAACGCGACGGACAAGCCGCCACCTCCATGGCCGAGGATCATCTTGTAGCGCTCGTTGGTCTGCCTGGCGTTGCCGAACCCCGCGAACTGCCGGATCGTCCAGGTGCGCCCGCGGTATCCCGTCGAGTAGAGACCGCGCGTGAACGGGAACTCCCCCGGCCAGCCGATCCGCTCGAAGCCTGGGTAGTCGCTGCCTTCGGCAGGCCCGTAGACGGGCTCGACCTCGACGCCGGACAGTGTCGTGAAGTCGGCCTCGCGAACCCTCGACGCGTCGTAGCGCTGCTGCCAGCGCGCTCTGCCTGCGTCGATGTCGTAGGGATCGGTCATGCGTGGTGCCTCCGCTCGGGGCGGCTGGGCTCTCGTCCGGTGGCTCGCATCCGGGAGGTCCAGCGTCCCGCAATTAGTTGGACGTCCAACTAAATGGTACGACGAGAGCCGCGTGGGACCAAGCCGAACTCACTCGGTGAAGTCGCCAGCGGATAGCCGGATCGGGCGGAGCAGGCTCGACAGGGACTCGAGATCCTCCGGCGCCAACGCACCGAGCCCGAAGCGCGCCGCAACCAGGTCGGCGGTGGCCGTCTCGACCAGGTCTCGACCTGGCTGCGTGATCTCGGCCAGCGTGGCGCGCCCATCGGTGGGGTGCGCACGACGTACGACCAGACCCGAAGTTTCGAGCCGGTCGATGATCGACGTGACGGACGTGGGGTGCACTTGCAGGCGCTCGCCCATCTTGCCGAGCGGCAGCGCTCCCCGTTTCGAGAACGTCAGGAGCACGAGCGCTTCATAGCGGGCGAAGGTCAGTGCATGTGGTCGGAGCAGCTCGTCGAGCTCTGCCAGCACCAGTTGCTGAACCCGCATCAGGCTCGTCACCGCACGCATCTGGGGCACGCCGTCCCAGCGCAGGCCCCATTGCCGGGCAGCCTCGTCGATCGGGTCGAACGACAACGGGGTATGGCGGGCCATGTGCTGACCCTATCCGCGTGTCGCTGTGGTCAGCTCAGGCTGTGCGCCGCAGACCCGAGCGCTGCACCACGCGCTGGATCGTCAGGTCGCGTTCGTCGGGCGAGCCGACGTACCTGATGGTCCTCAGGCCCTGTTCCTGGGCGGCCGACTCGAAGACGAAGTGGCCGAAGTTGAGCATCCGGCCGATCAACGGCTTCTCGACGGTGATGTCGAGGATGCGCGAGATCGGCATCGTGGCCAGCTTCCGAGAGAAGACGCCTCTGATGCGGAAGACGCGCATGTTCGTGACAACGAACCGGTCCATGTTCGCGCTGAGTGCACGCCAGCCTGCGTGCACCAGCAGCGCGCACGCGATCAAGAATGGCAGCCAGCCGATCTCGACCGAGCTGTTGAGGAAGACGACGAAGAATACGAGCGCCGCGAGCACCTCCAGGGCGGGACGCGTGTAGGAAACCCAGTGGTGGCGGACCTCGTCGATGACGACCTCACCCTCGTCGAGCAGCAGATGCGACTCGATGTCAGGGTCAGCGAACGTCCGCCGCAGCCATCCGGGCATGGCCGACTAGCTGGCAAGCTCGGAGAGGAACTCCATCAGCGCCTCGAACGCAGTTACGACCGCGCCGATGGCGCCCTTGATCGCATCTGCTGCGTTCGCCGGCTCGGTCAGCAGGTAGTACGCCGCGAACGCGAGGACGAGGAACAGGGCGCTCTTCTTGGCAACGTCGGTCACCCGGCCTCCTCTCGATCGGAGCACCCAATCCCGCGACGCCGATGAAAGCGCCCAGGGTGCAGCTTGGCCCGATTCTTGTCTAACGCATGGGATTGCTGTGGCTGGTGAGGCGCGCCGTAACCACTATAGGGCTGCGACCAACGCATCGGCAGCCCTGTAGGGGTCCTGTACGCCGGCAACCACGTCGGCTGCCAGGGCATCGAGGTCGGCGTGCCCATGCAGGTCGGCGAATCTTGCGCGGAGCGTGGTGACCGCGATCGCTTCGATCTCGTCGCGGGCGCGGCGCTCGCGACGCGCGGTGAGCTCGCCCGACGACTCCAGCATCTCGCGGTGCTTCTCGATGGCGGCCACGAGGTCGTCGATGCCCTCGCCCGTCTGCGCGACGGTCTTCACGATCGGGGCACGCCATCCGCCGGGTTGGCCGCCGAGGCTGATGACGGACCTGAGATCGCGGACGACCTGGTCGGCGCCGTCTCGGTCGGCCTTGTTGACGACGTACACGTCGCCGATCTCGAGGATGCCCGCCTTCGCCGCCTGGATGCCGTCGCCCATGCCCGGCGCCAGCAGCACCAGCGTCGTGTCGGCGAGCCCAGCGATCTCGACCTCCGACTGCCCGACCCCCACGGTCTCGACCACGACCACGTCACAGCCCGCGGCGTCGAGCACCCGCAGTGCCTGCGGGGTTGCCCAGGCCAGCCCGCCGAGATGACCACGGCTTGCCATCGACCGGATGTAGACGCCGTTGTCCGTCGCGTGGTCCTGCATCCGCACTCGATCACCCAGCAGCGCGCCGCCCGAGAACGGCGACGACGGGTCGACAGCGAGGATGCCGACTCGCTTGCCCGCCGCACGCATGGTCTTGACCAGCGCCGAAGTCGAGGTCGACTTACCGACCCCAGGTGACCCGGTGACCCCGATGATCTGTGCGTGTCCGGTGTGAGGGGTGAGCCGCTCGGCTACCTCGCGCAGCAGCGGCGACGCATCCTCGACCAGCGAGATCAGCCTGGCCACCGCACGAGGCTCGCCCTGCTGCGCGCGCTCGACGAGCTCGGCGACCTCGCGCTGCCCACGCGATGTACGTCGTCCGACTCCTCGCCCCGACGGCACGCCACTAGCCTCGGCAGCAGCCTCCGTCACGCCTGCGGGACGCGCACGATGAGGGCGTCGCCCTGTCCGCCACCGCCACACAGGGCTGCGGCGCCGACCCCACCGCCGCGACGCCGCAGCTCGAGGGCGAGGTGCAGCACGATCCGAGCGCCCGACATTCCGATCGGGTGGCCGAGCGCGATCGCGCCGCCGTTGACGTTGACAATGTCCTCACTGATGCCGAGCTCGCGGGCACTCGCGATGCCGACTGCGGCGAACGCCTCATTGAGCTCGACCAGGTCGAGGTCTTCAGGAGTGACGCCGTCCTTCTCGCAAGCAGCCTTGATGGCGGCTGCCGGCTGGGACTGGAGCGTCGAGTCGGGTCCGGCGACCTGGCCGGATGCGCCGATCTCGCCGAGCCACCTGAGCCCGAGCTCGTCGGCCTTGGCCTTGCTCATCACGACCACGGCGCAGGCGCCGTCTGAGATCTGTGATGCGGAGCCGGCAGTGATCGTGCCGTCCTTCGAGAAGGCAGGCCGGAGTCGGCCGAGCGACTCCGTGGTGGTGTCGCCTCGGATCCCCTCGTCCTCGCTGACGACCAGCGGGTCTCCACGTCGCTGCGGCACCTCGACCGGCACCACCTCTTCGGCGAACAGTCCGTTCTTCCAGGCATCGGCCGCTCGTTGGTGCGAGCGGGCGGAGAATGCGTCCTGCTCCTCGCGGGTCAAGGACTCGGCCTCGACGTTGCGCGTCTCGGTCAGGCTGCCCATCGCCTGGTCGGTGAAGACGTCCCACAAGCCGTCATAGGCCATGTGGTCGCGCACGGTCACGTCGCCGTACTTGTAGCCCTCACGCGACTTGGTCATCAGGTGCGGCGCGTTGGTCATCGACTCCATGCCGCCGGCGACGACGATCTCGCACTCGCCGGCGCGGATGAGCTGGTCGGCCAGGGCGATCGCGTTGATCCCGGACAGGCAGACCTTGTTGATGGTGAGCGCGGGCACGGACATCGAGATACCACCCTTGACGGCTGCCTGGCGGGCGGGAATCTGACCGGCACCGGCCTGCAGGACCTGCCCCATGATCACGTAGTCGACCTGGTCGGGTGAGACCCCGCCCTTCTCCAGCGCACCCTTGATGGCGACGCCGCCGAGGTCGGCGGCCGACATGTCCTTGAGGCCACCGAGCAACCGACCGATCGGCGTCCTGACGCCAGCGACGATGACGGATCCGGCCATGTGTTCCTCCTGCGTGACGGTGCCCCGGTGAATGCCGAGAATGACGCGGCTGAGGTCCTTTGCAGCCTACAGAGGCGACCGCAGCCACGGAACGCACGGGATGTCCGTCCGGTGTCGGACACATCACACCGACTTGGACGGCGAGAGCACGAGAGGGCAGGATCACAGCCATGTTCCCGTCCGGCCTGATCATCGCGGTTGACCACGTCGGCATCGCCGTCGCAGACCTCGACGAGGCGATCGCGTTCTACCGCGACAAGTTCGGCTTCCGACTCGTCCATCAGGAAGTCAACGAGGAGCAGGGCGTGCACGAGGCCATGATCGCCATCGGGAGCTCCGACACCTCCCTTCAGCTGCTCGCTCCCCTGACTCCTACCTCGACCATCGGGAAGTTCCTGCGCCGGGCGGGCCCCGGGGTCCAGCAGGTCGCCTACCGGGTCACGAGCATCGACGAGGCCATGGCTGCTGTGCGTGACCTGGGGATGCGACTGGTGTATGACGAGCCACGCCGCGGCACGGCAGGCAGCAAGACGAACTTCATCCACCCCAAGGACGCCGGCGGCGTCTTGGTGGAACTGGTCGAACCAGCCTCCGACTGAGATAGATTTCGCGCGAGAGAAGGGCGGCCGTGAGAGAGATCCTGGACGCGATCATCGCCATGGATGCGAGCGCGGACGATTTCGCTGCCCTGCCGGTGCCTGCGTCATACCGCGGAGTGACCGTGCGCCAGGACGAGGTCGACATGTTCGAGAGCCTCGAGTCCCCCGAGAAGGACCCCCGCACGAGCTTGCACCTCGACGATGTCGCGACCCCCCAGCTCGGGCCGGGCGAGGCACTGGTGGCCGTGATGGCCTCGAGCATCAACTACAACACGGTCTGGACGAGCATCTTCGAACCGGTCGCGACCTTCACGTTCCTCGAGCGGTATGGGCAGCTCTCTCCCTCTCGAAGCGCCACGACCTGCCCTACCACGTGGTCGGGTCCGACCTCGCTGGCGTCATCCTCCGGACCGGGCCTGGGGTGCACACCTGGTCACCTGGCGACGAGGTCGTGGCCCACTGCCTGTCGGTCGAGCTCGAGAGCCCCGACGGCCACAACGACACGATGCTCGACCCCGAGCAGCGCATCTGGGGTTTCGAGACGAACTTCGGCGGGCTTGCCGAGCTGGCCCTCGTCAAGTCCAACCAGCTGATGCCCAAGCCCGCCCACCTGACGTGGGAGGAGGCGGCCTGCCCAGGGCTGGTGAACTCGACGGCATACCGGCAGCTCGTCTCCCGCAACGGCGCTGACATGAAGCAGGGCGACACCGTGCTGATCTGGGGCGCCTCCGGCGGCCTCGGCTCGTACGCAACACAGTTCGCAGTGAACGGCGGCGCGATCCCGGTCTGCGTCGTCTCCTCGGACGACAAGGCCGACCTCTGCCGCTCGATGGGGGCCGACCTGATCATCGACCGCCGGGCCGAGGGCTACGCGTTCTGGCAGGACGAGCACACCCAGGACCAGTCCGAGTGGCGCCGGTTCGGCGCCAAGATCCGGGAGCTGACCGGCGGCGACGACCCCGACATCGTGTTCGAGCATCCGGGGCGCGAGACCTTCGGAGCGTCCACGTTCGTCGCCCGCCGTGGCGGCACGATCGTCACCTGCGCATCGACGTCAGGCTTCATGCACGAGTACGACAACCGCTACCTCTGGATGCACCTCAAGCGGATCATCGGCTCGCACTTCGCGAACTACCGTGAGGCGTGGGAGGCCAACCGTCTGATCAGCAAGGGTTTGGTGCACCCGACGCTCAGCAAGACCTACCCGCTGGACCAGACAGGTCAGGCGGCGTGGGAGGTGCACCGAAACCTCCATCAGGGCAAGGTCGGGGTACTGTGCTTGGCACCAGAAGAAGGGCTCGGCGTGCGAGATCACGCCAAGCGTGAATCGCACCTCGAAGCCATCAACCGTTTCCGGGGACGTAGCGCATCCACACTCTCGACGAATGGGGTACAACGGGAATCATGACTGACAAGACCACCGGCCAAGGGCTGTCCATCTTCGACGAGCCGCCCTCGACGCAGGGCGACGACGTACAAAGCGCCGAGGCTGAGACGCAGCAGTTCCCCGCCGTCAGCCCGCCATTAGCGGCTCCGGCCGCCTCGGCCCGTCCCGACGCCGTCCCGGCCTTCACGGTCGTACGCCGTGGTGGCTACGACAAGGGTGCCGTCGATGCCTGGCTGGCACATCAGGAGGCTGCAGCGTCGATCGGCGAACGACGAGCTGCAGGGGCTACGTCGGCGCGTGTCAGAGCTCGAGTCCCTCGTCGCCGAGCAGGGAAATCCGACGTATGCCGGTCTCGGCAGCCACGCTGCCGCCATGCTTCGGCTCGCGGAGGAGCAGGCCAACAACGTCTTGGCGAGCGCCCACGCCGCCGCCGACGAGTCGCGTGCGCGGGTTCTTCGCGAGGCGACGGCCTTGAAGGCCGACGCTGAGAAGGAAGCCTCCGACATCCGCACCGTCCAGCTGCAGGAGATCGAGGAGCGGCGAGCGTCGATGCTGGCCGAGGCCGGGACCGACCGCGACCTTGCGAAAGCCGAGGCTGCCGACATCCTGGCGTCCGCCAACCGTGAGGCCGAGCAGTTGAGGCTCGCCGCGCAGCAAGAGACGAACGCCCTGCGCACCAGCGCCAAGCGCGAGACCGAGCAGGCCCGCGCGGCCGCCGACCGCGAGGCGATGGAGTCTCGCCGGATGCTGGCCGTCGAGAAGGAACGCCTCACCAAGGAGGCGTCCGAGAGGCACTCCTCAGCCACCGAAGAGACGGCACGACTGGTCGAGGAGGCAGAGGCACGCGCCAAGAGCGCTGAGGACCGCGCCCGCGAGGCGATGGCGACGGCCACCCGACACCGGGAGCAGGCCAGCGCCGAGAGCGAGAAGTCGCTCCTGCGATCGCGTCGCGAGGGGGAGCAGATGGTGGTGGCAGCTCGCAAGCAGGCCGAACAGATCGTCGCCAACGCCAACGCGGATGCCGAGCGCCAGCATGCGGCCGTACGGGCAGAGGTCGAGGCGCTGCAGAAGCGCCGCGACGGCATCGTCGCGCAGCTCGCTCAGCTGCGCGACCTGGTTGCGACGTTCGGAAGCGACGATGCGCCAACGGCCACCTCGAAGGTAAGCAACGCCGAGCAAGAGACATCCACTCGGGGCAAAGACCAGACGTAGTCGGCAGTCCCCGCCCTCGCCGGCCACGCCGGCCGACGACCTCCTTCACAGGGCGGCCGATATGACAGGGTGTGCACATGTCTGAGCGCGACGACGGCGAAGGAGCCCCCAAGCCGCCACCTAAGCCCGCGAGGAAGCGCTACGCGGCAGCCGAGTCCCAGGCATCCCCCGAGGACTTGCTGATCCATCCGGACGACGAGCCGACGGCAGGCGAAGATCCCTTCGGCCAGCGAGGGCCCCCGATCTCACGACGATCACCGCTGTTCGTGGGCTTCGTCGGTGGCATCGGTTTCTTGCTGGCGCTGCTGCTCGGGATGGCGTTCCAGCAGGCACAGTCAGTGCTGGTACTGATCGTGGTGGCGGGCTTTCTCGCGGTCGGACTGAACCCGATCGTCGAAGTCCTGATGCACCGAGGGGTAAGCCGGGGCGTGTCAGTGCTCGTGGTCACAGTCGGGGTCTTGTCGATGATCACGCTTTTCGTGGTCGCCCTGGTGCCGGTGCTCAGGGACCAGACCACGGCCCTCGTCAACAGCGCTCCCGGGTGGCTCGACCAGCTCCAGCAGAACAACACGGTGAGGGATCTCGACAGCAAATACGAGATCATCGACAAAGCCAAGGAGGAGCTCGAGTCCGGCGATCTGGCTCAGCAAGCGTTCGGAAGCCTGTTCACCGTGGGGCTCGCCGTGCTGAACGCCCTGCTGAACGCGTTCTTGGTCTTTGTGCTGACGTTGTACTTCTTGACCGCCCTGCCGGCGATCAAGCGGGCCTGCTACTCGCTGGCACCGCCGGCCCGCCAGGAGCGCGTCACCTCACTCGGCGACGAGATCCTGCGCAGGGTTGGCGGTTACGTGGCCGGTGCCTTCGTCATCGCGCTGATCGCAGGAGTCTCATCTTTCATCTTCTTGGAGTTCGCCGGCTTGTCGGAGTACGCGCTCGCGCTTTCGATCGTCGTCGCCCTGCTGGACTTCATCCCGCTCATCGGCGCGACGATCGGAGCCGTGCTGGTGACGGCCATCGGGTTCGCCACGTCGCCGGGCATTGGTATCGCCTGCCTGATCTTCTACATCGTCTACCAGCAGGTGGAGAACTACCTCATCTACCCACGGGTGATGAGGTCGTCGGTCGACGTGCCTGGTGTGGTGACCGTGATCGCGGTGCTGATCGGAGGCACCCTGATGGGCGTCGTCGGTGCCCTCCTAGCCATCCCGACGGCCGCCGCCGTGCTCCTGCTCCTCCGCGAGACCGTCGTGAAGAGACACGACGACCAGCCCGAAGTACCCATCGACGAAGCAAGCCAGGCCACCGGCACGCCCTGACACGTCCGTCAGGAGCCGACGATCCGTGGCGCCTCGTTGGCCATGGGGCCGTCCCACGTGTCGGGAAGAGGCGCAGCGGCAGGGTTCAGTCGCTCGACCACGAGGTCCAGCACTTGGTCCGCCTGACCCACCCACAGGTGCTTGCCGTCGGGTACGTCGACGACCTCGGCCTGCGTGATGGCGGCGAACCGCTGACGCGCCTCGGCGGGCCGCAGGTAGTCGTCGTACTCGGGGATGATCGCCAGCACAGGTTTGCCGGACGCGTCCCACTCCGCGAGGTGCTCGCTCTCGGCAAATCGCAACGGTGGCGACAGCAGGATCGCGCCCTCGATGCCGGGGTCGTTGCCGTACATCAAGGCGAGGTCGGTCCCGAACGACCAGCCGACCAGCCACAGGTGTGGCAGCTCGGCGAACTCGGCATATTCGATCGCGGCCATCACGTCGAAGCGTTCGGCCGACCCGTTGTCGAAGGTCCCCTGGCTGGTCCCCTGCGTGCTGGTCGTGCCGCGCGTGTTGAAGCGCAGTACCGCGAGGTTTGCGAGTGCGGGAAGTCGGGCGGCGGCCTTGCGGAAGATCTGGCTGTCCATCATCCCGCCATGGGTCGGCAGCGGATGCAGGCAGATCATCGTCGCGACCGGGTCACTGTCAGCGGGGAGCGCCAGCTCAGCGACGAGCTCGAGGTCGTCGGCGGTCGTGAGCGTCACGGGCTCACGTCGTGCCGGCAGCACAGAGTTTGCCCGGATCCGCTGCGCTTTCATGGTCAGTGGGGGGAGTAGTCGCGGAAACCGCGCCCGGTCTTGCGGCCGAGATAGCCGGCTGTGACCAAATGCTCGAGCAGCGGCGCGGGGGCGAAGCCCGGCTCGCGAAACTCGAGGAACAACGTGCGCTCGATGGCCAGTGCGACGTCGTTACCGACGACGTCAAGCAGCTCGAACGGCCCCATGGGAAGCGCGCAGCCTTCCTTCATCGCGGTGTCGATGTCGTCGGCGGTGGCGTAGTGCGCCTCGAGCATCCGCACGGCGTCGTTGAGGTACGGGAACAGCAGGGCGTTGACGATGAACCCGGCGCGGTCGCCGCACGACACAGGCTGCTTGTCCATCGACGCGCACACGGCGCGGACGGTCTCCGCCACGTCGGCATCGGTGGCCACCGTCGACACGACCTCGACCAGCCTCATCACTTGCGCAGGGTTGAAGAAGTGCATACCGATGACGTCGCGGGGGCGACCGGTCACGGTGGCGAGCTCGATGACGGGCAACGACGACGTGGTCGTCGCGAGGATGGCGCCGTCGCGGCAGATCTCGTCGAGGTTCTCGAACAGGGCCTTCTTCACGGCCAAGTCCTCGGCGATTGCCTCGACCACGAGGTCCACGTCCGAGAGATCGTCGAGCTGGGTCGACCCGGTGACGTGGCCGAGTGCGGTGTCACGGTCTGCCTGCTCGAGCTTGCCACGCTGGACGGCCTTCTCCAGGCTGTGCATCACCGCGGCCTTGACGTTGGCCACCTTCTCACTGCTGCGCGTGACGACGGTGACGTCATACCCCGCCTTGGCGAAGACCTCGACGATGCCGGTCGCCATCGTGCCCGAGCCCACGACGCCAACGCGACGCACCTCGCGCTTGAACTGGGGCCCGGCTTCGGGGTCTGGCGTCTGCGAGTCATCGACCACGACTGGGCTGTCAGGTGCCTCGTAGGTGTAGAAGCCCCGCCCGGTCTTGCGGCCGAGCAGGCCCGCGGTGACCATCTGCTTGAGGATGGGGCTCGGCGCATGGAGCCGGTTGCGGCCCTGGCGGTACATCGTGTCGAGGATCTCGTATGCCGTGTCGAGCCCGATGAGGTCGAGCAGCGCCAACGGGCCCATCGGGTAGCCGCAGCCCAGCCTCATGGCCGCGTCGATGTCTGCGCGAGTGGCGTTGTTGTTCTCGTACATCGCGACGGCATGGTTGAGATAGCCGAACAAGAGCGCGTTGGCGATGAAGCCGGCCTTGTCGCCGGCGGTGACGGGGTTCTTGCCGAGAGCGCGGGCGAGCGCCTGCACATCCTCGACGACGTCGGGCTCTGTGACCACGGTGCGAATGACCTCGACGAACTGCTGCACCGGCGCGGGGTTGAAGAAGTGCATGCCGATGACCCGGCCGGGGCGCGAGGTCGCGGCGGAGATCTCGGTCACCGACAACGACGATGTGTTGGTTGCCAGGACGGCGTCATCACTGACGATCTCGTCGAGCTGCTGGAAAATCGACCGCTTGAGCTCGAGCCGCTCGACGACAGCCTCCACCACGAGGTGGCAGTCCTTGAGATCGGTCAGGTTCGTCGTGAGGGTGAGGCGGTCGAAGATCCCCTGCTGCTCGTCCTCGGCCAGCTTGCCCCGCTTCTTCGCCCGGTCGGTGGAGTGTTGGATGTGACCGCGACCCCGCTCGACGAGCTCGTCCGACTGCTCGACGCCTACCACGTCGAACCCGTTACGGGCAAAGACCTCTGCGATGCCGGCACCCATGGTGCCCAGGCCGACGACGCCGATCGTGGTGAACTCTCGAGACATGCGCCGAGTCTTTCACGGCCGTTCGCCCGAGGTTGACGAGGTCGCGTCGGCGTTCAGCTGGCCGGTCGCGAGCGCCAGAGCAGCAGGGCGATCAGTCCCGCCAGCACACCGGCACCGGCGCCTGCCCACACTCCCCAGCTCGAGTCCTCTTGAGCCCGGTCGACGGAGAAGTTTTCCTGCGTACTGGATTCCTGGGTCGTGGGGACCGGCTCGGTTGGCGGTCCGATCCGCTTGTCCAGCAGAGGCAGGAGCTCCTTCATCGGCTCGTAGCGCTGCGAACAGAGGCCAGATGACCACTCGGCACCGGAGCCATTGGCGAAGACGACGACCCTTCTGTCGGCCGGGAGGTCGTAGTTGCAGGAGTTGCCCTCGCCATCTGAACCCTCCTGGCCGGTGTTGACCGTGACCGTGGCCGCCACATCGCCCTTGTAGACACGGTCCACGTCGACGTATCTGGTAACCCGGAGTCCGTCGACCAGGTCCCCAGTCGTTCCCACGAAGATCCCGTCGGCATCCGCGATCGAGTCGTTGAGCGGGACCGATGCACACGAGCACGCGTGTGCGGTCGCCGACGTGCCGAGGACCAGGCCGCTGCAGAGCAGCACCAGCACCCCTAGTCGGGCCAGCATCCGTCGCGGTTCCATATCGACTCCCTCAGGTCAGTGTGAACGTATGACGCCGCCCGCCTCTCATCGGTTCCGCCGACCGTCGGTAGGGTCGTGCGTTGTGCGGCTCGTGATAGCTCGGTGTCAGGTGGACTACGCGGGTCGGCTGACCGCGCACCTGCCGATGGCGACGCGCTTGCTCATCGTGAAGTCCGACGGCTCGGTGCTCGTGCACTCCGACGGCGGGTCCTACAAGCCGCTCAACTGGATGTCGCCGCCCTGCACCCTGGTCGAGGGGCATGACGCAGACGGCCAGGTCGAGTGGGTGGTTGAGGCCAAGGGCGGTGACACGCTCCGGATCCTCATCGACGAGGTGGTGAGCGACTCGACGTACGACCTGGGCGATGATCCCGGCCTGCAGAAGGACGGTGTCGAGAAGCACCTGCAGGAACTGTTGGCCGATCATCCCGCGACCCTGACGGACGGGTTGACGTTGGTACGACGAGAGTTCCCGACGGCAGTCGGGCCTGTCGACTTGCTCTGCCGCGACAGCGACGGCGCCACCGTAGCGGTCGAGATCAAGCGACGCGGCGAGATCGACGGGGTCGAGCAGCTGACCCGTTACCTTGACTTGCTCAACCGCGACCCCCTGCTGTCGCCGGTGCGCGGCATCTTCGCCGCACAGGAGATCAAACCGCAGGCCAAGGTGCTCGCCACCGACCGCGGCATCATGTGCGTCACCCTGGACTACAACGCACTACGCGGGATGGACGACCCAACCGCGCGCCTCTTCTGACGGTCAGAAACCGCCGAAGTCGCCGCCCCCGCCGAAGTCGCCACCGCCACCGAAGTCGCCACCGCCACCGAAGTCGCCACCGCCGCCATAGTCTCCGCCGCCGTCACTGTCTCCGCCGCCGGCGTAGTCGCCACTCCCGTCGCTTCCACCACCATCGCCACCGAAGCCGCCGTCAAACGCACCGCCGAGGGCCATCCCCATCATCGTGCCCATGAACAGCGCCGGCATGACGCCCGCCGCCCCGAAGTAGCCCATGCTCCAGGGGGCATACGAGGAGCCTGCCTGCCAGTAGGGCACCCGCCGAGCACCGACCATCACCTGGCGCGCGTCGGGCTCGGCTCCCTGGTCGACGCGGTCTGCGTCGAGCGCACATGCTGGTACGTCGCGTGCGGCGCCTCCGTCGGGATGCCACGAGACGTCGCGGACGGACGGGCCGTGCTGAGGGTTGAAGAAGCACGGCAGGCGGCGCGCGGGCAGTGGGTCGCCAGCGACGCGGGCGCGCACACAGGCGATTGCATACCGGCCGCCTTCGAGAATCTCCGCGACGTGGGTGATCTGATCGGGGGTGGTGACCGCTGCCAGCGACTCCTTCGCGGCCTCGTAGTCGTCAAGTGCGCGCTGGTAGTCCTGCCGGGTGCCTTCGTCGAGCTCACGGCCCGCAATGTCAACGTCCAGGCTCCGCAGCTCTTCGCCGAACTGGGTCACGTCCTCGTCAGCGACTTGTTTGACGCCGACCAGCTGCTCAGCAGCAATCTCCTGGCGCTGCGCCTCGACGCGACGCCGGTTGGACGAGCTGATCACGAACACAACGACAACCAGGATGACCAAGACCAGGATCAGCCACATGCCAGTCCCCTCTCCGACCCGTCGGCCTGATGAAGCGCTCAGCCTACGTGGTGGCGTGCCTTGACCCGCTCAGCAAGCGCTGCGACCTCGGCAGCGCAGCCCCAGGACAACGTGACGCCGGCGCCGCCGAGGCCATAGCAGTGGATGACGCTGTGGTCGTCTCTCTCGTCGAGCTCGAGACGCACCTCCGGCCTCGCGGGGCGCAGGCCAACGCGGTGCCCCAGCACCTCGGCATCGGCAATCTCGGGAACCAGGGCGCTCGCCCTGAGGAGGATCTGCTCAGCCACAGCGGGATCCGGACGCATGTTCCAGTCGCCTCTCTCCTCGGTTCCGCCAACGATCACGTCGTGCGATCGCGGCACGATGTAGGTGATGCCTGCCTCGTCCAGCATCCACTCGCTGATCCCCACTTGGGACACCCGCACGACTTGGCCGCGCACCGGATAGACACTCGGGTCGTCGGCCAGCATCCGCGCGCCAAGCCCGGCGCAGTTCACCACGAGCCCAGCCCGGTCAGGGAGCGCAGGCAGAGCCATCCGAGTGAGGGTGGCGCCAGCGTCCTCGAGCCGGCGCCTTAGCCACTCGAGATACACGGGCATCTCGATGACCGGGGTCGTGAACGACCAGCCGTCGGCGTACGGCGCAGGGGTGTCGACGAGGCGCCTCAGGTCCGGCACCGCCTCGATCCACCACGGATCGCTCGACTGCGAGCGCAGCAGCTCGGTTCCCCGACTCAGCACGACCCCCGTAGCCGGAGTTTCGGCCAACTGCTCGAACACGGTCTTGCTGTGGCGGGACCAGGCGAGCACCCGCTCGGCCGGTTCTGCGAGGTACGGGTACCAGATGGCCGCGGCCACGGCAGACGTCGTCTCCTGCGGCAGCTCACGGGCGAGTACGTCGACCTTGTGTCCAGCCTCCGCCAGGGTCACGCCGACGGTGAGACCCGCGACACCTGCCCCGATGACCAGCACTCTCACCGGTTCAGTGTCTCAGCGACGAAGGATCTAGCCCTCGTCGCCGGCAATCGTGGGCGCAGTGGGGTCGTCTTGCGGATCGCCCAGCTCTCGGGCGACGTACTCCTCGATCGCCTCGACGTCGTGCTCGGCGCGTGTGACAACGGTCAGGAGGTCGGACATCGTGGCGACTTCCTCGACCTGCTCCTTGATGAACCACTGCATGAACTGGTCGGACGCGAAGTCGTTCTCAGCCCGGGCGAGCGCCGGTCAGCTCGTTGATCTGCGCGGAGACCCGCTTCTCCTGCTCCAGAGCGAGCCGCACCGGGGCAATGATGTCGGAGAAGTCGTTGTTCGGGCCGTCGACGCCGGGGATGGCCACGTCGGCGTCGGCGTCCAGGAGGTACTGAACCATCATCATCGCGTGATCGCGCTCCTCGAGTGCCTGGCGATAGAAGAACGCCGCCATCTGGGGCATCGTGAGTGCGTCGTAGTAGATCGCGCACGCGACGTACTGCTGGTGGGCGGAGAACTCGTTGCCGATCTGAGACGTTGAGCTGCTCCACGAACTTCTGCGACGCCACGCGTGCCTCCTGGATTGAGTAACTCTGTCGTTCTGCGAACCGCGACCGCCCGGCGGCATCCTAGTGACGCCGTCACTCGGTCGCCTTGAAGGTAAGGCAAACCTAAGTTTTGTGCTAGGGTCTCGCCGTGCCAAAGACGTTCGAGAAGGCGTGGACGCCGAAGACCAAGTGCTGCACCAGCAAGCCCAAGTGTGGTCGCTGCCCGCTCGGATGCTGTGTCGAGGGCACCCTGCCCGAGGGCTACACGGTCAAGAAGCGGCGGCTCGTCGACCCCAAAGGCAAGCCCGTCAAGAAGCAGAAAGTGGCGAAGGCGGCCAAGAAGAGCAGGAAGCGCCGCCTCCCGGTCGCTGCCTGAGCACTTCGCGGCTCAGCCGGCGAGATCTTCGACGCGGCTTGCCGTTCCAGGTCGCAGCACCCAACCGTCGGCGTCCGCCGCGATTTCGCAGGTGCCGCACGTTGTCGATCGGTTCGACTGAAACCGCAGTCGGTCGACACGTTCGTCGCCAGCCGTGGCAGCACCAGCTGGATCACGCCGCCGTGACTCACCACGAGCACTGTCTCGCCCCGGTACTCGTCCGCGACCGACTCGAGTTCCGCCGTGCATCCGCGTCGTACGACGTCTCGCCCCGTCTCCGCACCGGGGCAGCCGACCGAGAGGTCTCCCGCCCGCCAGGCCGCGAAGACGTCGGCGAACAGGTCGAGGGTGAACGGCTGACCGGCGAGGTCGCCGACAGCCGAACTCGCGAAGACCTGACCGGACCCGCACGGGCACGCCCAAGATGGCCGCCGCGATCTCTGCTGTCTGCACCGCACGCGACATCGTCGCTGCACCAGATCGCCGCGACCTTGCGGTGGCGCAGCGACTCCGCCAGCGCGCGAGCCTGGTCCCGTCCAGCCAGCGTCAAGGAGCCTCCCGCATCCGCAGGCGAGCTCGGACTCGTACTCCGCCTCGGCATGGCGTGCGACGACGAGCGTGGCGGCGCAGTACAGGTCACTCACGAGCGCTGCCTCCTTCAACTACGCGGAACGACATACCAGCCTCCTGCAGTCGGCCGAGCAGCGCGTCTCCCATGGCCTGGACCGTCGTGACCTGTCCGAGCCGTCGGCGACAGGTCGTCGAAGGCCAGGCACAGTGCCGACTGAGCCAGCATCATGGCCGTCTCGTCGTAACCCGGGTCGCCACCGCTCACCTCGGTGACCACACGCTGACCACCACCCTCGCCCACGAACCGCACCGTGAACCACGACTTCGCCCGCTTGGCCGACGACGGGCCGTCGCCCGTGCTGCGCAGCCGCAGCAGAAGGTCGCGTCCCTGTGGCAGCTTGCGAGACCGCCACCATTCCGCCCAGGACAGCAGGCGTTGCAAGAGCCATCGGCAGGCTGCGGAACCAGGCGTAGTGGCCGTAGCGAGAAGTCCGGGCCGTACCGCTCGCATTGCGCGTGCAGACCGGCGTATGACGACAGGGTCGATGGTCGGCAACGGCAGCGCCCAGCCACGACCGTCAGGTCCCCGCATCGGACGCTGCGGCAGCGACCGGACGCGTCGCGACCCGCTCCGCCCCTCTGACCGCCGGCGCTGCGCCGCCGTGGTCGACGACTTCCGCACGCGGGAGAACGCCCGGATCGCCGAGTGGTAGGTGCCGCCCGAGATCATCGCGCCCGGCCTGACGTAGCCCGAGATGGTGAGCGGCACGCCTTCGGGCAGCTGCTTGACGGTGAACCACGCGCCAAGGTCGTGCGGGATCGAGTCGAAGCCGCAGGCATGCACGAGCCGCGCGCCGGTCCCGTTGGCGCGCGGTGGTGGGCGAGCCACATCCGGTCCACGAACTCTGCCTCGCCCGTCGATGTCGACGTAGTCGGTTCCGGTGTCGGCGCAGGCCGCTACCAGCGGCTCGCCGTACTCCATGTACGGACCGACGGTCGATAGCCACGACCGCGGCCCGCTCGACGACCGCGCGCAGCGACGTCGGGTCGGCCAGATCGGCGTGCACGGTCTCCACCGACTCGCCAGCGGGGCCGAGCGAAGCCAGCCGCTCGCGGACGGCCGCGAGCTTGCCGGGGTCGCGGCCGGCGATCGCCCAGCGCAGGTGGCGGGACCGTCGGTTGCGAGCCGTTCGGCTGTCAGGCCTCCGGTGAACCCGGTCGCGCCCACCAGCACGATGTCCCAAGCGGCCATCAGCCGGGCGGATCCAGCGGGACCAGCCCGTTGGCAAGGCGGATCTCGTGCACGAACGCCGCGACGATCTCAGTCAGCCCGAAGTCCTTGGGTGTGAAGACGGCGGCGACACCGGCCCGCTTCAGAGCAACCGCATCCGAGGTCGGGATGATCCCGCCCACGATGACGGGTACGTCGGTCAGGCCCTGGGCCCGCACGCCGTCGACGACGGTTGGCACAAGTTCCATGTGGGACCCGGACAGGATCGAGATGCCGATGAGGTGCACGTCCTCGGCGACGGCGGCCGCGACGATCTCCTCCGGCGTCAGCCGGATTCCCTGGTAGATGACCTCGAAGCCGGCGTCTCTCGCCCGCACGGCGATCTGTTCGGCGCCGTTGCTGTGGCCGTCGAGACCCGGCTTCGCGACGAGCACGCGGAGTCGGCCGCCGAGCTCGGCGCTCGTGCGACGGACGGCCTCGCGGACAGCCGCCAGGTCCTCCCCTGTCCCGGCGACGCCCACAGCCCCCGATACCCCGGTCGGAGCGCGGTACTCACCGAACACCTCGCGTAGCGCGCCGGCCCACTCGCCGCTGGTGGCGCCCGCGCGGGCAGTCGCCAGCGTGGCCGCCATCAGGTTCTCCCCTGACTTCGCCTCCGCCCGCAACCGGGCAAGGGCCTCGTCGACGTCGGTCACGTCGCGGCTTGCCCTCCACGCCTGGGTCGACGCGATCGCCGCCTCCTCGGCCTGAGGGTCGGGCGCCTGGATCGCGGCGTCCAGGTCGGCGGTCAGGAGTGAGGGCGCCGTCTCGACGTACGCGTTGACGCCGATGACCGTGGCCGCACCGGACTCGATCCGTGCGCGGCGCTGAGTGTGCGCAGCGACGAGCTCCTGCTTCATGTAGCCGGACTCGATCGCGGCGACGGCACCACCCATCGCCTGGATGCGGTCGATCTCGTCGCGGGCAGCCCCGGCAAGGTCGGCGACCTTGGCCTCAATCACCTTCGACCCGTCGAAGATGTCGTCGTACTCGAGAAGGTCAGACTCGAAGGCGAGCACCTGCTGCATGCGTAGCGACCACTGCTGGTCCCAGGGGCGCGGCAGGCCGAGCGCCTCGTTCCACGCGGGCAGCTGCACGGCGCGTGCGCGGGCGTGCTTCGACAAGGTGACGCCGAGCATCTCCAGCACGATGCGTTGCACGTTGTTCTCGGGCTGCGCCTCCGTCAGTCCGAGCGAGTTGACCTGGACGCCGTAACGGAACCGGCGCATCGCAGGGTCCTCGACGCCGTAGCGTTCGAGGGTCAGCTCGTCCCACAGCTGCGCGAACGCGCGCATCTTGCAGGTCTCCTCGATGAACCGGACGCCCGCATTGACGAAGAAGGAGATGCGGCCGACCACCACACCGAACCGGTCAGGGGCCACCTGTCCCGAGTCTCGGACCGAGTCGAGTACCGCAATCGCCGTGCAGAGCGCGAACGCCAGCTCCTGCGTCGGCGTCGCGCCGGCCTCCTGCAAGTGGTAGCTGCAGATGTTGATCGGGTTCCACTTCGGCATCTCGTTGACGGTGTAGGCGATGAGGTCTGTCGTCAGGCGGAGCGAGTGCTCGGGCGGAAACACATAGGTTCCGCGCGACAGGTACTCCTTGATGATGTCGTTCTGCGTCGTCCCCTGCAGCTCTGCTGGGTCGACTCCCTGCTCCTCCGCCACCACCTGGTAGAGCGCGAGCAGCCACATCGCGGTGGCGTTGATCGTCATCGAGGTGTTCATCTTGGCGAGGGGTATGTCGGCGAAGAGTCGCCGCATCTCGCCTAGATGAGGGATCGGCACGCCCACCTTCCCCACCTCGCCGCGCGCCAATGGTGAGTCGGGGTCGTAGCCGGTCTGTGTCGGGAGGTCGAAAGCCACTGAGAGACCTGTCTGCCCCTTGGCGAGGTTGCCTCGGTAGAGCGCGTTGGAGCCGCTCGCTGAGCTGTGGCCGGCATACGTCCGCATCACCCACGGTGGGTCGCGCTCGGCATCGGTGGGTTTGCTCGCCTCTGCCATGTCCTGAGGGTACGACGATGTGACTGTGCAGTAGTGAAGTCTGTTGCCAGTCTCACGTGGCCGGGGCGGCCGGTGCGTCAGGCCGTCAGGTCGTCCTGGCGCCGGTCGAGGTGCAGGATCCGGTTGAGCCGGGTCACGGCGAGCACCCGGCGCAGGCCGTCAGAGCAGTTGCGCAGCACGAGGTGGTGACCAGCGCGCTCGGCACGCAGATGGGCCGCGGTCAGCATGCCCAGCCCGGCCGCATCGATGACTTCGAGCGCGCCTAGGTCGAGGACGATGTCATCGGTCATGGCGTCGAGGATCTCGTTGAGGGAGGCGCGCACCGAGGCCACGTTGCGCACGTCGAGATGAGATCCCAGCTTGACCAGTTGAGTCTCGGTTGACCGGACGACCATGGCCTCTCCCCCGCTGACGATCGTTGCTGTTCCTATGGTGTATGACGCGCCAGCTCCTGGAAAGGTTGCCGCCGGCACCGATACGCATCCGATACCTGGAGAGCAAGAGTAAGGCTGTGATACGTCTCGACCACGACAAGTCTGCCGGTGCGGCGTGTCGACAGTCACCTGATTTTCGTCGGCCGGCTGACCTGCACGGCTAGCGTGGCGCCATCCGGAGGGAGCCATCCATCCTGATGACCTCGCCGTTGAGGTAGTCGTGCTCGGCGATCATCACCGCGAGGCGGGCGTACTCGTCGGGACGGCCCAGCCGCTTGGGAAACGGCACCCCCTGTGCCAGGGTCTCCCGGAACTCGTCGTTGACGCCGGCGAGCATCGGCGTATCGACGACACCGGGTGCGATGGTGCACACCCGGATGCCAAAGCTGGCGAGATCTCGAGCCGCCGACAGGGTGAGGCCCACGACGCCGCCCTTAGAGGCGGCGTACGCCACCTGGCCGACCTGCCCGTCGTACGCGGCGATCGAGGCGGTGTTGATGATCACGCCGCGCTGCCCGTCGTCGTCGAACGGCTCGATGGCGGTCATCGCATCGGCGGCCAGTCGAAGCACGTTGAACGTGCCGATGAGGTTGATCTCGATGATCCGGCGGAATGTCGCGAGGTCGTGCGGCCCGTTCTTCGAGACGATGCGACCAGCGGTGCCGACGCCCGCGCAGTTCACGACAACCCGCAGCGGTGCTGCCGCTGCCGCCTGCTCGACCGCGCGCCGGACCTGATCCTCGTCGGTGACGTCAGCCTCGACCAGCGTGACTCCGTCGACGGGCGCCGCCTGCTTGATGGGATCGGCCAGGTCGAGGCCGTAGACGCGGGCACCGCGAGCGGCAAGCGCCTGCGCCGTCGCGCCTCCGAGCCCCGAGGCTCCTCCGGTCACGACAGCCGCTATCTCGCTGAACTGCATGGCAGGTGAGACTAGTGGCGGGTGCGGTCGTGGTCCCCGCCGGGCTTCCAGAGGACGTCGCCGTCCGCACGGTTGGCGTGGCGCGCCAAGATGAAGAGCAGGTCGCTCAGCCGGTTCAAGTACTTGATCGGCTCGACGTTCACGGTGTCTGTGTGACCGGTGTATGCCGCCCAGGCAGACCGCTCGGCCCTGCGCACGGTGGTGCGGGCCACGTGAAGCAGTGCCGCTCCCCGCGTCCCGCCGGGGAGGATGAACGACCGCAACTTGTCGAGTGGCTCGTTGTAGTGGTCGCACCAGCCCTCGAGCCTGACGACGTACTCGGGCTCGACTCTCAGCGGCGGGAACTCCGGCTTCTCGACGACCGGGGTGCACAGATCGGCTCCGACGTCGAAGAGGTCGTTCTGCACCTGCAGCAGCACCGCGGTGACGTCGTCATCCAGCTCGCCAAGGGCCAGAGCACAGCCGATCTGAGAGTTGGCTTCGTCGACGTCGGCGAACGCGGCGAGCCTTGGATCGTTCTTGCTCGTGACGCTCATGTCGCCGAGCCGGGTCTCGCCGGCGTCGCCCGTGCGCGTGTAGATCTTTGTCAGGTTGACCATGTCGAGAGCCTAGTGCGGGGCTGGTCAGCTGAGCAGTCGTCCTTGTCCGGGCGGCGATGCCTCGGCCCAGGCTAGGAACCCGGTCAGGGCCCGCTCGCTCATTGCCAGCTCGATGCGCCCTCCCCCTTGCAGGTTGACGGCCACCACCTTGTGGCCCGAGTACAAGGAGAATGCCTCCGGCCCCTGCGGTGTGCGGTAGCGATCGACACTCAGCGAGCGGTCGAAGGTGTACTTGGGGCGAGGTGAGAACGAGAAGACGCGGAACCATTCGAGGTTGTCGCCGTCATACCGTCCCAGGCCCAGCCGCCATCCTCTCGACGAGACCAGCGGCGACCCTGACCGCGTGGGCGGGTTCATCCGCACGCTGCACTCGAACGTGCCGCCTTGGCGGCTGAGCAGGCGCCGACGTACGAAGAGCCCCACCAGGCAGAGCGCGCCCAACACGGCGGCAGCGGCGAGCACGTCGAGGACGGCCTCCCACCACGACACGAGACCTCCCGCTTCTATCGAGCCCGCTCAGCGACCCGGATCTTGGCCTCGGCCAACCGGATCTCCTCCTCGGACTCCGGTACGTCGGCACCGGCTTGCTTGGCTCGCTCGAGGTCACGCTTTGCCTTCTCGAGGTCGATCTCGTGCGACATCTGGGCGTGCTCGGACAGGATCGAGACCCGGTTGTGCGCGACCGAGAGGAAACCCCCGTCGACCACAGCACTCCAGTACTCGTCATCGACGGTGTGTACCTCGACCGCACCCTGCACGAGCACCGCGAGCATAGGGGCATGGTTGGCCAGGATGCCCACGTCACCGTCAGTCGTCCGGGCGATGATCGTCGTCGCCTCGCCCGACCACACCACGCGGTCGGCGGCGACGAGTTCGACCTGGATCGGATCGGCCATCAGAGGCCCTTCTGGAGCTCAGCCCACTTGCGGTCGACGTCATCGAGGCCACCGCACATGAAGAACGCCTGCTCGGCGACGTTGTCGTAGTCACCATCGCAGATCTTCGTGAACGCCTCGACGGTGTCTTCCAGCGAGACGGTCGAACCCTCGATACCGGTGAACTGCTTGGCGACGTAGGTGTTCTGCGACAGGAACCGCTGGATGCGCCGGGCTCTCGACACGACGACCTTGTCCTCTTCGGACAGCTCGTCGACACCGAGGATGGCGATGATGTCCTGCAGCTCCTTGTTGCGCTGCAGGATCTGCTTGACCCGCACCGCCGTGTTGTAGTGGTCCTCGCTGATGTAGCGCGGGTCGAGGATCCGTGATGTCGAGGTCAGCGGGTCGACGGCAGGGTAGATGCCGAGCGACGCGATTTCCCGGGAGAGCTCTGTTGTCGCATCGAGGTGCGCGAACGTCGTGGCCGGAGCGGGGTCGGTGTAGTCGTCGGCCGGCACGTAGATCGCCTGCATCGACGTGATCGAGTGACCACGGGTCGACGTGATGCGCTCCTGCAGCACGCCCATCTCGTCTGCGAGGTTGGGCTGGTAGCCCACGGCGGACGGCATGCGGCCGAGCAGAGTCGACACCTCGGAGCCGGCCTGGGTGAACCGGAAGATGTTGTCGATGAACAGCAGCACGTCCTGGTTCTGCACGTCGCGGAAGTACTCCGCCATGGTCAGGGCCGACAGCGCAACCCGGAGCCGGGTGCCCGGCGGCTCGTCCATCTGACCGAAGACCAGTGCGGTCTGGCCGATGACGTCGGACTCGGTCATCTCCTCGATGAGGTCGTTGCCCTCACGGGTCCGCTCGCCGACGCCGGCGAACACCGAGACGCCATCGTGGTCGAGTGCGACCCTGGCGATCATCTCCTGGATGAGCACGGTCTTGCCGACCCCAGCCCCACCGAACAAGCCGATCTTCCCGCCGAGCACGTACGGCGTGAGCAGGTCGATGACCTTGATGCCGGTGTGGAACATCTCGGTCTTCGACTCGAGGGTGTCGAACGCCGGCGCCTTGCGGTGGATTGGCCAGCGCTCGGTGATCTCGAGCTTCTCGCCCTCCTTGAGGTTGAGGCAGTCTCCGATGGTGTTGAAGACGTGGCCCTTGGTCACGTCACCGACCGGCACGTTGATCGCCTCGCCGGTGTCGGTCACTTGGGCGCCGCGCACGAGGCCGTCCGTCGACTGCATGGAGATCGCCCGGACCATGCCGTTACCGATGTGCTGGGCGACCTCAAGGGTCAACGTCTTCTTCTCGTCGCCGAGCTCGAGGTCGACATGCATCGCGCTGTACATGTCGGGCATGTTGTCGACGGCAAACTCCACGTCAACGACCGGCCCCGTCACGCGGGCGATCCTGCCGATCGCGACGCCGCCTGCCTGCTCGTTGCCGTCCTTCTCGGTGGCGGAGTCTTTGGTGGCAGAGTCCTTGGTGGCAGTCATGTCTCACTCATTTCCGGCGTTGGCGTCGGCAAGCGCGTTGACGCCACCGACGATCTCACTGATTTCTTGGGTGATTCCGGCCTGGCGGGCCTGGTTGGCGGTGCGGGTGTACTTCTTGATCAGCTCTTCGGCGTTGTCCGTCGCAGACTTCATCGCGCGCTGTCGCGCGGCCAGCTCCGAAGCGGAGGCCTGCAGCAGGCAGAAGTAGATGCGGCTCTGGACGTAGCGCGGCAACAGGGCGTCGAGCACGTCAGCCGCCGACGGCTCGAACTCGTAGAGCGGGAGGACGTCGGCATCGGAGGGCGGCTCCTCGCCCTCGACCACCTCAAGCGGCAGCAGCCGGACCGGTGTGGGTTCTTGCACCAGCATCGACCTGAACCGTGTGTAGACGACATGCACCTCGTCGACTGCAGTGTCGACCTCACCGGTCTCGGCAGTGAAGGCCTCGATGAGCGTGTCGGCGATCTCGCGGGCGTCGTCGTACGTCGGGGTGTCGGAGAAGCCGGTCCAGCTCTGTACGACCGGTCGCTGGCGGAAGGCGTAGTAGCCGACACCCTTACGTCCGCTGACGTAAAGATCGGCCTGCTTGTCCTCACCGCGCAGCTTTTCCACGAGCCGCTCGGCCTCCCTGAGCACGCTGGAGGAGTAGGCGCCAGCCAGCCCACGGTCACTCGTCACGACGAGGACTGCGGCACGCTTCGGATTGTCCGGCTCGGTCGTCAGCGGGTGGTCGACGTTGGAGAACGTCGCGACTGCGGAAACGGCTCTGGTGAGCTCACGGGCGTAGGGCGCCGCCTGCTGCGCCCGCTGCTGCGCCTTGACGATGCGAGACGCCGCAATCAGCTCCATCGCGCGCGTGATCTTCTTGGTGGCCTGCACCGACTTGATCCGACCACGCAGCTCACGCAGCGTTGCAACCATGGTCAGCCTCGCTTCTGCTTGACGATCTGCTCCTGCTCGACATCCTCGTCCTCGAGCGCCTCGAAGTCCTCACGTCCGGCCTTGATCGACTTGCCTTCGCTCGTCTCGAACTGGTCGAGGAATGAGTCGTAGGCGCTTTGCAGCGAGGTGTTGGTGTCGTCGGAGAAGTCCTTGGACTCACGAATCGACTCGAGCACGCCCGAGCTCTCGCGCCGCAGGTAGTCGAGGAACTCGCGCTCGAACCGCAGCACGTCCTCGACCGGTACGTCGTCGAGCTTGCCCGTGGTGCCCGCCCAGATGGCGACGGTCTGCTCCTCGACCGGGTAGGGCGAGTACTGCGGCTGCTTGAGCAGCTCCATCAGCCGCTGACCGCGGTCGAGCTGCTGACGGGAGGAGGCATCGAGGTCGGACGCGAACATCGCGAACGCCTCCATGGCGCGGAACTGTGCGAGGTCGACCTTGAGGGAGCCGGTGACCTTCCGCATCGACTTGACCATCGCCGCGCCACCCACCCGCGACACCGACACACCGACGTCGATCGCCGGTCGCTGGTTGGCGTTGAACAGATCGGACTGCAAGAAGATCTGGCCATCAGTGATCGAGATGACGTTGGTCGGGATGTACGCCGAGATGTCGTTCGCCTTCGTCTCGATGATCGGCAGACCGGTCATCGAGCCCTTGCCCATCTCGTCGGACAGCTTCGCGCAGCGCTCGAGCAGCCGGCTGTGCAGGTAGAACACGTCACCGGGGTAGGCCTCACGACCCGGCGGCCGCCGCAGCAGCAGCGACACCGACCGGTATGCCTCGGCCTGCTTGGTCAGGTCGTCGAAGATGATGAGGACGTGCTTCCCGGCATACATCCAGTGCTGGCCAATGGCCGAGCCGGTGTAGGGCGCGAGGTACTTGAAGCCTGCCGCGTCGGAGGCCGGAGCCGCCACGATGGTGGTGTACTCCAATGCGCCTGCCTCTTCGAGCGCCCCGCGCACGGCAGCGACCGTCGAGCCCTTCTGGCCGATGGCGACGTAGATGCATCGCACCTGTTGCTCCGGGTCTCCGGAGTCCCAGCCCTGCTTCTGGTTGATGATCGTGTCGATCGCGATCGTGGTCTTGCCCGTCTGGCGGTCGCCGATGATGAGCTGACGCTGGCCTCGCCCAATGGGGGTGAGGGCGTCGATCGCCTTGATTCCGGTCTGCAGTGGCTCATGAACGCTCCGGCGCTGAACCACTGACGGCGCCTGCAGTTCCAAAGCCCGGCGGTCGTCGGTCTCGATGTCGCCGAGGCCGTCGATGGGCTGGCCCAGCGGGTCGACGACGCGGCCGAGATACCCCTCACCGACCGGCACCGAGAGAACCTCTCCGGTACGGCGTACAGGCTGGCCTTCCTCGACGCCGGAGAAGTCACCGAGCACTACGACACCGATCTCGCGCGTATCGAGGTTGAGCGCGATTCCCAGCGTGCCGTCCTCGAACTCCAACAGCTCGTTGGCCATGGCAGACGGAAGACCCTGGACGCGAGCGATGCCGTCTCCGGCCTCGGCGACCGTTCCGATCTCTTCACGGCTTGCGGTGTCCGGCTGGTAGTCCGAGACGAATCGCTGAAGCGCGTCCCTGATCTCGTCGGGCCGGATCGTGAGCTCCGCCATTGTGGTTCGTACCTGCTCTCTTGGGCTGTGGTGTTCTGCGCTGCTTGGTGCTAGGTGCCTTGTCCCTGAAGTTGTCAACCGACCATCCGACGCCGGGCGTCGTCCAGCTTGCCTGCGACTGTGCCGTCGATGACTTCGTCACCGACCTCGACCTTGATGCCTCCGAGGACGTCGGGTTCGACGACCACGTTGAGATGTACGTCGCGGCCGTACTGACGGCCAAGCGCTGCCGCGAGCCGAGCGCGCTCGTCGTCGGTCAGTTCTACCGCTGACCGAACGAGCGCAACCGCACGCGCCTGCCGGTCTGCAGCAATCTTCTGGAAGTCCTCCAGTGCCGTCTCGAAGGAGTGGTGCCTCGGGGCGACGGCCTGGACGACGAGGGCGGCAGCCGACGTGGACACCTTGTCTCCAAGCAGGCTCTGGACGAGCTCGCGTCGATGGGCCACCGGGACCTGCTTGTTGGTGATGGCGTCTCGCAGCGAGGGGTTTGCGCCCACCACCCGGCCGAACCGGAAGAGGTCGTCTTCGAGCGCCGCGAGCTTGCGCGCCTTCTCCGCGGCGATGACATAGGCCAGCGCCCCGAGCTGCTCGATGGCGTTGACGAAGTCCGACGTTGTCGACCACCGTGCCGAGGCCGCTGCCTTGACGACGTCGACGGCTGGGTCCCCGACCTTGCCCGAGAACAGATCGCTTGCCAAGCCGGCCTTCGCCTCGGGGGCAGCGGACGGATCGGTCAACGCCCTCCGCAGGGACGGCTGGTTGCCGAGGGAGTCGAAGATGGCGAACAGGTCGGCGCCGAGGCGTTCGGCATCCTCAGCCCCTGCCACGGCCTCGAGCCGCTCGTTGGCGGCTGCAAGCCCTTCGGCCGAAATGCCACGCATCAGGACTCCTGCTGGGTCGGCTGGTTCTCGAGCTCGGCGATGAAGCGCTCGATGGTGCGGCGCTGGCGCACTTCGTCTTCGAGGGACTCACCGACGATCCGACCGGCAAGCCCGGTGGCCAGCGTGCCGACCTCGGTCTTGAGCTGAGCGAGGACCTGCTGCTTCTCCGCCTCCATCTGTGCGTGCGCCTGGGTCGTGATCCGGCTCGACTCAGCCTGCGCTTGCTCGCGCATCTCGACGATGATCTGTGCACCCTGCTCGCGGGCGTCCTCGCGAATCCGGGCGGCTTCGTGCCGAGCTTCGGACAGCCGCTGGTTGAGGTCCTCGAGGGCCGCGTCGGCCTCTGCCTGCTTGGCTTCGGCTTCCTGGAGACCACCCTCGATCGCTTTCGTGCGGTCGGCGAACGTCTTCTCGAAGTTCGGCATCACATATCTCTTGATCAGCCAGACGAGGATCAAGAAGACGACAACCGACAAGATGACCTCAGCCGGATGCAGGGCAAGCGGACTAGGTTCGTCGGCTGCGATGAAGGTGTTCATCTGCGTCTACTTTCTAAGACGATGGATCAGTCTTCGATGTCTGGGTCAGTTCAACACGAAGGCGAGCGCGATACCGATGATCGCGAGCGCTTCGGCGAGCGCGAAGCCCAAGATGGCGATGCTCTGGAGCGTGTTACGAGCCTCAGGCTGACGCGCGACGCCGTTGATGTAGGCGGCGAAGATCAGCCCGATTCCGACGCCTGGGCCGATGGCGGCCAGGCCGTAACCGATCATGTTCAGGGAGCCATTCAAAGTGCCGTCCACGGCTACTTTCCTTTCAGTGGGGTTTCTCGAACCATGAGGGTCAGTGCTCCTCGGCGAGGGCGCCTTGGATGTACATGGCGGTGAGAAGGGTGAACACGTACGCCTGGAGGAACTGAACCAAGAGCTCCAGGAAACTGATGGCGATCGCGAGTATGAACGCGAGCAGACCAACCGGCTTGTAGCCGATCGTCTCTGACTCGATCAGGAGGTACTCGCCGCCGAGAGCGAACAAGATGAGCAACAGGTGTCCGGCGAACATGTTGGCGAACAACCGCAGTGCGAGCGTGGCGGGCCGGACCAGCACGGTGGAGAAGAACTCGAGCGGGACGATGAGGATGAGGATTGGGCCGGAGATACCGGGTGGGACACACACGCGCTTGAGATAGCCGAAGAGTCCGTACTTGTAGACGCCGAGACCGTTGTAGAGCAGCCACACGAGCCCTGCCATGCCCACCGCGAAGCTGAACCGCGAGAACGACGGGAACTGGATGAACGGGATGATCCCGAACAGGTTGTTGACGAGTATGAAGAAGAACGTTGCCACCAGCCAGGGCACGAACTTCATGAAGTCTTTGGAGCCGATGATGTCGCGCGCGATGGAGTTGCGGACGAACGAGTAGGCCTGCTCTCCGACGTACTGGCCCTTTGACGGCACCATGGCCATCCGCCGCGTCGTCACCAAGAAGAAGCCCATGACCACAACCCCCGAGAGCACGAGCAGGATCGCCGGCTTCGTGAACAGCAGGCTGTCTCCGAAGAACGGGGGCAGGTTGAAGTCCTCGGGACCGGGGGGCGTGAAGCCTTCAGCAACGAAGACCTGGCTGGCGGCAGTCACACGGTCCCCTTTCGGATCGGATGGGCGTGCCGTCGCGTGGGGAGTACGTCGGTCATCGCGCGTTCAGGTAGAGCTTGAAGACGAGATAGAGCGCCAGCCCGATCCCGAACAGCAGACCGATCGGAAACCAGTACGAGGTCTCGAGCCACCGATCGAGCAGCCAGCCCAGCCCGCCGTAGAACACCGGGCCTCCCACCAGGTATCCGAAGGCGGCCCAAGGGTCTCCCGGCGGATCCTGCGGGGGAGGTTCGCTCATTTGGCACCGGACTGTAGCAGTCATGGACACGTGCCTCAGACGGCGGCCGTGGCGACAAGTCGGCGCATGTCATCAGTGGCTCCCCTCCGTCTCGAACAGCGGAATCCGCTCTCGGCGGGCGGCGTGCACCAGACCGGCCATCCACACCATCGTCGTGACGATGGCCGTCACTCCCAGCGCGGTCGTCGAGATGGCGGCCTGCCAGGCCTGGTTGTCCTGGATGGCGACATAAACCGCGACGAGGGCGACGACTTGGAGCAAGTAGGTCATCAAAGCGATCACGAGCAGAAGGCTTGGCGCGATGTCGCGGAAAACCTGCAGCACGAGCTGGCCGAACCCGAAGAAAGCGACCACGCAGAGCGCGCCGACAGCAGCACCCAGGAAGCCTTCGTCGCCGTCGACGAGGAGGGCGACAACGCTGCAGAGAGCACCGACGACCAGACTCGGCAGGACCGCCGACCGCAACACAGGTGCGGGTCGCTCGGGGGTGCTGCGTACGGTCGTCATGCTGGCGGCCGCTCCTCGATTTCTCGGGGTGAACAGTCGGTCGGGCTGGCGGTTTCGGGTGCTTGTGAAAAATAGCACAAGCACCGGTCGACCGTCTAATCGAGGCCGAGGGCTCAGCCTTCCTCGGCTTTGATGATGCCACTGTGCCCGGGAACGCCGAACGTCAGGAGAGTGGCGGTCACAGCCATCAGGCTCACGCCGGCTGCGGACCACCAGCCCGAGAACAGGCTCATCACCACGACCCCGAAGGCGACCAGGCTGGTCCAGAGGTACATCACGAGGACTGCCCGGCGCTGCGAGTGGCCGATCTCCAGTAACCTGTGGTGCAGGTGCTTCTTGTCTGGCGAGAACGGCGACCTGCCGGCGCGCGTCCGCCGCACGATCGCGAGCATCATGTCGACGAACGGGACGATCAACACCGCGAACGGCAAGATCAGCGGCAGCATGGCGGGCAGCAGGCTCGCCGTCGCGCCGAAAATCCCCTGCGGAATCCGGGACGTCGGAAACTGGCCGGTGAGGCTGATCGCCGAGCACGCAAGCATGAAGCCGATCAGCAAAGCGCCGGAATCGCCCATGAACATCCTGGCGGGGAAGAAGTTGTGCGGTAGGAAGCCGAGACAGCAGCCGGCAAGTGCCGCACTCAGGATGGCCGCCGTCGTCGCCTTCTCCTGCCCGTTGACGAAGACGAGTAGGACCGAGTACGTGAAGAAGGCGACCGCCCCGATCCCGACGACGCCGGCAGCAAGACCATCGAGCCCGTCCACGAAGTTGACCGCGTTGACCGTTGCGACGATCAAGATCACCGTGAGCAAGCCCGCCTGCGATCCGTCCATGGCGAAGGTCGACACAGAACCGTTGCCAGGAAGTGGAAGCCAGAGGATCTGAATCCCCTGGACGACGACGATGCCCGCAGCCAACGCCTCGCCGGCCAGCTTCGTCATCGCATCCAGCTCGAAGATGTCGTCGATCACGCCCACAAAGCACATGACCGCTCCGCCGATGAGGATCGCCCTGGCATCGTGCAGGATCACCTCGCGACTGGCTGACTCAATGGCCAACGGCAGCTGCTGCGCGACGATGTAGGCCGCCGTGAGGCCGCCCATCATGGCCACGCCGCCGAAGTACGGGATGGGGATCTCGTGCACGTCCCGGTCCCGGACCCGCGCATACGCACCGAACCGCATCGCCAGCTCGCGGGCGACAACAGCAAGCAAATAGGTGACAGCGAGGGCGACGAGCGCGATCAGCAGGTACTGACGCATCAGTCAATCTCGGGCGGCTGCAGCGACGGGACAACCTCGCGCAGCTCATCGATGGTCAGCACGCCGACGCGGACGATCCGCACCACGTCACCCGTGACGTCGACGATCGTCGAGGCGACCGCACCAGCCGAAGGCCCGGCGTCGAGGTAGACGTCGATCGCGTCGCCGAGCTGCTCCTGCGCTTCCTCGACCGTCGTCGCGGGAGGTTCACCGGTCCGGTTGGCACTGCTGACCGCAAGTGGACCGTTGTCGACCAGCAGCGCCAGGGCGTCCTCGTGGTCGGGCATCCGGATCGCCACCGTCGAGCGACTGTCGCCGAGGTCCCAGCGCAGGCTCGGCTGCTGGCGGCAGATCATCGTCAGTCCACCCGGCCAGAACTTGTCGGCCAGGGCCCGTACGTCAGAGCTCAGGTTGGTCGCGAGGGCCCGCAGGGTGTCGGGTGAGCCGATCAGGACCGGTGCCGGCTGCGCGCGCCCCCGGCCCTTGGCTCGCAGGAGCCGCCGCACTGCCGCCGGGTCGAACGCGTCCGCGGCGACGCCGTACACGGTGTCGGTGGGAATGACGACGAGACCGCTGCGAGCCAACGCGAGCTTCGCCTCGGCAAAACCCTCGGAGCGCTGAGCCGGATCGAGGCAGGAGTAGACGTCGGCGGTCACGAGGTCATCGTGCCAGCCGTGGGTAAGGAGCGCGACAACGAGCGTGGTGCGCGGCGTGCCGTGACGAAGCGTGGTCGCCCGGCAAGGTCGCGATTGTCACGCACGGCAGTCCACTCCCCCGACGTGGCGAAGATGGCGGCCGCGGTGTCGCCCTGCACGTCCGCGTGCTCGCATACGATCAGTCCCCCGTCGACCAGCAACCTGGCGGCTACCTCCGCCACGACCGCAATGGCGTCGAGCCCGTCCTCCCCCGACCAGAGGGCAACGGCTGGGTCGTGGTCACGGACCTCGGCTTCGACCGACTCCCAGGCGGTCAACGGGATGTACGGCGGATTCGCCGTCACGACGCTGACCAGCCCAGCCAGGTCGTCGGCGGCATCGGCGATGTCGCCGAGTCGAACCTCGACCTGGTGGCCCGCCGCGTTGCGCCGTGCATAGGCAACCGCCTCCTCTGACAGTTCGATGGCGATCACGACGCTGCCCGCAGCCTCGGTCGCCATCGACACGGCGAGGGCACCGGAGCCGGTGCACAGGTCGAGGGCAACCGGATGCTCGACGCCTCCGTCGACGAGTCGATTCAGCTCGTCGATCGCGACGCCGGCCAAGACCTCGGTCTCCGGTCGGGGCACGAACACGCCGGGACCGACCTCGAGGTCGAGGTATCTGAAGGCCGCACGCCCAGTGATGTGCTGCAGTGGCTCGCGGGCGGTACGACGTACGACGACCGACTCGAACTCCGCGGCCTGATCCGCGGTGAGGTCGCCCGCTCGGGGCAGACCACTGCGACCGGTGCCGAGGACGTGTCCGAGCAAGGTCTCGGCGTCGTGACGGGCCGACTCGACCCCTGCAGCGTCGAGTCGCGCAGTGGCGTCGGCGAGAACCCGATCGAGGTCTTGCACCACAGCTCAGACGTCGCTGGACTCGACGGCCGCCAGCCGGTCGGCAAGGTCAGCATCGGTACAGGCGTCGATCACTGCCTCAAGGTCACCGTCAAGGACCTGGTCGAGGTTGTGAGACTTGTAGCCGACCCGGTGGTCGGTGATGCGGTTCTCCGCGAAGTTGTAGGTGCGGATGCGTTCGGATCTGTCCACCGTGCGCACCTGGGACCGACGTGCGTCGGACGCTTCGGCATCGCGCTCGTCCTGTGCCCGTTGCAGCAGCCGGGCACGCAGGACGCGCATCGCCTGCTCACGGTTCTGGAGCTGGCTCTTCTCGTTCTGGCAGGACACGACGATGCCGGTCGGCGCATGGGTGATGCGCACGGCCGAGTCAGTCGTGTTGACGCTCTGTCCACCTGGCCCCGACGACCGGAACACGTCGATGCGTAGGTCGTTGTCGTCGATGGTGACATCCATCGGCTCGGCCTCCGGCATGACCATGACACCGGCGGCCGACGTGTGGGTACGGCCCTGCGACTCGGTCACCGGCACTCGTTGAACGCGGTGGACGCCGCCCTCGAACCGGAGCCTTGCATAGGGTGCGGCGCCGGGCTCCTGCACACCCTTGGCCTTGATGGCCACGGTGACGCTCTTGACCCCGCCTAGGTCGCTTGGCGTCTCGGCGAGGGTCTCGACCTTCCACCCCTGACGCTCCGCGAAGCGGGAGTACATCCTCAGCAGGTCACCGGCGAACAGCGCGGACTCCTCGCCGCCCTCTCCAGCCTTGACCTCCAGGATCACGTCCTTCGTGTCGACCTCGTCTCGAGGCACCAGCAGCCGCCGCAGCCGTTCTTCGAGCTCGGCGCGGTGTTGGTCGAGTCGCTCACCTTCCGCCACGAACGAGTCATCCTCGGCGGCTAGCTCGCGAGCGGCCTCGATGTCGTCGAGAGTGCTCAGCCAGTCGGCGTATGCCTTCACCACGGCGGTCAAGGCGGCATACCTCTGGTTCAGGCGTCGGGAGCGGTCGAGGTCGGAGAACACCTCAGGGTCGGCGAGCTGCAGCTCGAGCGCCGCGTGCTCGTCGACGAGACCGGCAATGGCTTCGAACATCTCACTTCTCCCTTCGATGTCGCTGGTCCCTGTTCAAGCTCGTGCAGACATGCAGCGGCGCCGACTGCTCGCAGTGCGAGCAGTCGGCGCCGTAGAGAACTACTTTGCGGGAGCCTTCTTGGCGTAGCGGGCCTCGAAGCGGGCCACGCGGCCACCGGTGTCGAGAATCTTCTGCTTCCCGGTGTAGAACGGGTGGCAGTTCGAGCACACGTCGGCGTGCATGGTGCCGCTCTCGGCGGTGGTGCGCGTCGTGAACGTGTTGCCGCAGGTACAGGTGACCTGCGTCTCGACGTACGCCGGATGGATGTTCTTCTTCATGGTGTCCTCTCTCAAGGTCGCCGGGTCGTCTCTGCTCTCCGAGACGTGAACCGGAACCGCGCTCAGTGTGCCACCGTCATGTGTCAAAACGCCAACTCACGGGGCGATATTCCGCCCTCGCAGGCTAGTCGCCGTCCGCGTCGCGCAGGCCTTGCGCGGTCGGGGTCGTCTTGTTGACCTGCATGAGGAACTCGACATTGCTCTTGGTCGACTTCAGCTTGTTGATCAGCAGCTCGAGGGCCTGCTGCCCGTCGAGCGCGGACAGCACTCGACGCAGCTTCCAGGTGATCGCGAGCTCGTCCTTGCTCATCAGCAGCTCTTCGCGTCGGGTACCGGATGCGTCGACGTCGATGGCCGGGAAGATCCGCTTGTCGGCGAACTCACGGCGCAGTCGCAGCTCCATGTTTCCGGTGCCCTTGAACTCCTCGAAGATGACCTCGTCCATCTTGGAACCGGTCTCGATCAGCGCCGTGGCGAGAATCGTCAACGATCCGCCGTCCTCGATGTTGCGCGCTGCTCCGAAGAACCGCTTCGGCGGGTAGAGGGCTGACGAGTCGACACCGCCGGACAGGATTCGACCGCTGGCCGGCGCCGCGATGTTGTAGGCGCGGCCGAGACGGGTGATCGAGTCGAGCAGCACGACGACGTCGTGACCCAGCTCGACGAGCCGCTTGGCGCGCTCGATCGCGAGCTCGGCGACCGTGGTGTGGTCGTCGGCCGGCCGGTCGAACGTCGAGGCGATGACCTCGCCCTTGACGGCCCGCTGCATGTCGGTGACCTCTTCAGGTCTTTCGTCCACGAGCACGACCATGAGGTGGCACTCGGGGTTGTTGGTGGTGATGGCGTTGGCGATGGCCTGCATGATGAGGGTCTTGCCGGCTTTGGATGGGGAGACGATCAGGCCACGCTGGCCCTTGCCGATCGGGGCGACGATGTCGATGAGACGCGTCGCGAGCAGGTTGGGCTCGGTCTCGAGGCGGAGCCGGTCGGCGGCATACAGGGGGGTCAGCTTCGAGAAGTCGACCCGCTGCTTCGATGCCTCGGGCTCGGCCCCGTTGACCGTGTCGAGGCGGACCAAGGGATTGAACTTCTCGCGGCGCTCGCCTTCGCGAAGCTGCCGCACGGAGCCGGTGATCGCGTCGCCCTTGCGCATGCCGAACTTGCGGACCATCGACATGGAGACGTAAACGTCGTTGGGGCCGGGGAGGTAACCGCTCGTGCGTACGAATGCGTAGTTGTCGAGCAGGTCGAGGATGCCCGCGACGGGGAGTAGCACGTCGTCGTCGTTGATCTGGGTGTCGGGCTCGTTGGTGTCGCGACGTCCACCGCTGCGCTCGCGGTCACGATCGCGGTCCCTGAAGTTGCCGCGGTTGCGGCTGCGGCGTCGACTGTTTCGACCACCTCGGCCGTCGTCGTCGCGGTAGCCGTCTCGGTCGCGGCCGCCCTGGTTGTCGTTTGACTTCTGGTTGTCACGGTTGCGGCTTCGGTCCTGGTTGTCGCCGCCTTCGTTGTCACGGTTGCGGCTCTGAGTGTCGTTGCCGCCACCGTCGTTGTCACGGTTGCGGCTCTGCTTGTCGCCGCCTTCGTTGTCACGGTTGCGGCTCTGCTTGTCATTGCCGCCAGCATCGCGGCCACGGCTCTGCTTGTCGCCGCCACCGTCGCGGTTGCGGCCCTGCCGGTCGCCGCGGTCGCGGCTGCGGCTCTGCTGGCCGTCGGTGTCGGAGTCGTCTTCGCGGTCGGTGCTGACGGCGTCGCGGCGCGAGTCGCCGTCTTGGTCGCCGCGGGCTACCGGAGGGGCGCTCTTCTCGGCTGTCTGCCGGTCGGCGCCGGCGGCCGGGGCCTGACCGCGGTCTGAGCTGGCGGAGCCGCCGGACTGAGCCGCGGCCACCGCCTCGACGAGGGCGCTCTTGCGCATGCCCGTCGTCCCCTTGATACCGAGGCTGCTGGCGAGCTGCTTGAGCTCGGGGAGCAGCATCGAGTTGAGGCCACCCGCCTTCTTGCGCGGAGCCGGTTGGGCTGTCGCGCCTTCGACGAGAGTGGCGTCGGAAGTTGGTGTCACGTGAGGTCCTTCCCACGTCCTGGTGCGCATTTCAGATCATGCGCCCGTGGATTGAGTGAAATTCCGAGCGATGTGCGAGCGGGGTGCGTTCGCCTCGATCTGCTTCACGTGAACTCACGTGTGCACTGGGTCGAGAGGATGCGCTGAACGATCGTCGCGCTTCGCTTGGGAAAGCACGGCTCCTGAGAGCCGGTGCGCTTTGACAGTAGCACTATCGGTGCAGTCCTGTCCTTTGTACCCCCTACAACACGCGTCACATCCGGTCCATTCCTGAGCGGTGCCCACTAGGCCCCTCAGAGGCCGTCGAACAGTCAGTCCGCGATGGTGGCACCGACAGCGTCGACGGTAACGGCGAAGCTGCGCCAGCCCGGCCGTGTCCATTGCTTTGCGGCCACGGGATCCGCCGTCGTACCCAGCGCAAGGATGCTGGGGCCGGCTCCCGAAACGACGGCGGCGACCCTGGCCTCTCGCATCGCGTCGACGAGGCCGAGCGTCTCCGTCATCGCGGGTCGCCGGTGCTGCTGGTGCAGAGAGTCCTGTGTGCCGGCGTGCAGGAACCCGGGCCACTGCGTCAACGCTGCCACCAGCAACCCGGCTCGCGCAGCGTTGGCGCTGGCATCCACATGGCGTACTTCCTTGGGGATCAGTCCCCGGGCCAGCGTGGTCGCCACAGCCGTCGACGGCACGAAGACCACCGGCCGGATGTCGTGGTGGACGTCGAGACGAAGTGCCGAAGCCCGACGACCTTCTGTCCACGCAATGGTGAACCCACCGAGAAGGCACGCCGCCACATTGTCGGGGTGACCCTCGAGCCTGGTCGCCAGATCCAGCGCACGCTGGCCACCGAGGTCTCGTCCGGCGAGCCGCTCGGCCAGCCGGATGCCGGACACGATCGCGGCCGCAGACGACCCAAGACCGCGGCCGTGCGGGATCACGTTCTCGCACCGCAACGTCAGTCCCGGCTGGGCGACCTCGAGCAGGGTGAACGTGGCTCGCATCGCCGAGACCACCAGGTGCGTCTCGTCACGAGGCAGCGAACCGGCCCCTTCGCCGGCGATGTCGACCCGTAGGCCGCGGTCCGTGACGGTGGCCGTCACCGTGTCGTGCAGGTCGAGACAGAGCCCGAAGCTGTCAAACCCCGGGCCGACGTTCGCGGAGGTAGCAGGGCTCCTGACTGTGGCGCTGATGCCGAGGCGGTCACGCATCGACGAGCTCCGCAGCCGCAGCGGCCTGCGCAACATCGGCGTCGACAACCGTTTCCGCGATTTGGCCACGAGCCCCGAGGGCGGTGTCGATGTCCTTGAGACCGTGGCCGGTCACGGTGATCGCGACGGTCGTGCCAGGCTCCACCCGACCGGCACTGAGCAGTTTGAGGAACCCCGCGACTCCCGCAGCTGACGCGGGCTCGACGAAGACACCCTCGCGTGAAGCCAGCTCGGCCTGCGCGGAGAGAATCTGCTCGTCGGTTACAGCCTCGATCAGTCCGCCGGACTCGTCGCGGGCTGCCTCGGCCAGCAGCCAGGAAGCCGGGTTGCCGACCCGGATCGCGGTTGCCACGGTCTCAGGCTCGGTCACGATGCGTCCTGTGACGATCGGCGCGGCTCCCTCGGCCTGGAATCCCCACATCGCTGGTGTCTTCGTTGCGTGGCCGGAGGTCGCGTACTCGCGATAGCCCTTCCAGTACGCCGCGATGTTGCCGGCGTTCCCCACCGGGAGGATGTGAAGGTCCGGGGCATCGCCGAGGGCGTCGACGACCTCGAACGCCGCCGTCTTCTGGCCTTCGATCCGGACAGGGTTGACTGAGTTGACGAGTGCGACCGGGTAGTCCTTCGACAGCTCACGCGCCAGCTGCAGGCACTCGTCGAAGCCGCCGCGAACCGCGATGATCCGGGCTCCGTGCATAACCGCCTGGGCCATCTTGCCGCGCGAGATCTTGCCCAGCGGGACGAGCACGATCGCAATGATGCCCGCCCTGCTCGCGTATGCCGCCATGGAGGCCGAGGTGTTTCCGGTCGACGCACAGACCGCCGCCTTGGCACCCTGCTCGGTGGCCAATGAGATGGCAACCGTCATGCCGCGGTCCTTGAACGAGCCGGTGGGGTTGTCTCCTTCAACTTTCAGGACCACCGTGCACCGAGACAGCTCGGACAGCCAGTGAGCATCCACGAGCGCCGTCCCGCCCTCGCCGAGCGTCACGACAGGGGTCTCGTCGGAAACGGGCAGCCAGTCGCGGTACTCCGCGATCACCCCGCGCCACTGGTGCGGACGCTGGTCGGTCATTCGACGGTCCCCTCAACCCGCATCACGGAGGTGACCTCACGTACCTGGGCCATCGTGGTGAGGTCATCGACGGTCGTAGCGAGTGCCGAGTCAGTGGCCGAGTGGGTGACGACCACGAGACGGGCCTCGTCTCCGCGTCCGACCTGGGTCACCGTCTGGATGGACACGCCCTGCCTGGCGAAGGTCTCGGCCACCGCCGCGAGCACGCCTGGCCGGTCGTCGACATCAAGGGCGACGTGATAGCGGGTGACGGTGTCTTCCATCCGACCGATCTCGCAGTCGGCGTACATCGACTCCCCTGCCCCGGTCACCTGGCTCAGCCGGTTGCGGGCCACCGTCACGAGGTCGCCGAGCACCGCGCTCGCGGTCGGGGCTCCGCCGGCGCCTGGACCGTAGAACATCAACTGTCCCGCGGCGTCGCTCTCCACGAACACGGCGTTGAAGGCCTCGCGGACACTCGCCAGAGGGTGGGTCCGCGGGATCATCGCCGGGTGGACCCGCGCCGAGACGCTGGTATCCCCGGGCCCGCCCGTGCTCTCGCAGATCGCAAGCAGCTTGACGACCGAGCCCATCTCTCGGGCGGACGCGATGTCTCTCGCCGTCACCTCGGTGATGCCTTCGCGGTGTACGTCGGCCACAGTGACCCGGGTATGGAACGCCAGGCTGGCCAAGATGGCGGCCTTGGCAGCGGCGTCGAACCCTTCGATGTCTGCGGTCGGGTCGGCCTCGGCATACCCGAGCGACTGCGCCGACTCGAGCGCCTCGTCGAACCCCACGCCAGCCGTGTCCATCTGGTCTAGGACGTAGTTGGTGGTGCCGTTGACGATTCCGAGCACGCGTCTCACCTTGTCGCCCGCGAGCGACTCGCGCAGGGGCCTGATGATCGGGATGGCGCCAGCGACGGCGGCTTCGAAGTAGATGTCGCGCTTGGCGGCATCCGCCGCCTCGTAGAGCGTGGGTCCGTCGGCGGCGAGCAGCGCCTTGTTTGCGGTGACCACAGAGGCCCCCGAGTCCAGCGCTGCGAGGATCAGCGCGCGGGCCGGCTCGATGCCCCCGATGACCTCGATCACCACGTCGATGTCGCCCCGGGTCACGAGGCCGTGTGCGTCTGTGGTGAAGAGGCCAGCCGGGATGGCTGCATCACGCGGGCGGTCGAGACGACGTACGGCGATGCCCGCGAGCTCGATCGGCGCGCCGATCCGGGCGCCGAGGTCGGCGGCCTGCTCCCCCAGCAGTCGGGCCACCTGACTGCCGACAGAGCCGCAGCCCAGCAATGCCACGCGCAACGGCTCGGTCATGGCTGAAGCACCTTTGCTCGTGGTCTGACTCTCGACGACATGCTAATGCCGGCCACTAGTTGGAAACGTCCAGGCGCAGCAGGTCTTCTTCCGACTCGCGCCGGATGATGAGGCGAGCCTGCCCGTTGCGCACCGCAACGACGGGTGGCCGGGGCACGTGGTTGTACGTCGTTGCGAGCGAGCGGCAGTAGGCACCGGTCCCGGGCACGGCAATCAAGTCGCCAGGTGTGACATCGCCTGGCAGAAATTCGTCCTTGACGACGATGTCGCCGGACTCGCAGTGCTTGCCGACCACCCGCGTGAGCGCCGGCGGCACGTCGGAGTGTCGTGACGCGAGAGTGCAGGAGAAGTCGGCGTCATACAGGGCGGTTCGGATGTTGTCGCTCATCCCACCGTCGACAGCGACGTAGACCCTGCTGTAGCCAGCGTCCAGAGTGACGGTCTTGACGGTGCCGACTTCGTAGAGGGTGAAGGTCGAAGGGCCGGCAATGGCACGGCCCGGCTCGATTGACAGTCGGGGGATGTCGATGCCGAGAGCACGGCAATCCTGGGTGACGATCTGCAGCATCCCGGCTGCCAGAGTGGCCGGCGAGGCGGGGTCGTCCTTGGTGGTGTAGGCGATCCCGAAGCCGCCACCGAGATCCAGCTCCCCGAGCTCCAGGCCCGCCTCGAGCCCTCGTGCATACAGGGCAAGCACCCGACGAGCGGCTACCTCGAAACCGGACGTGTCGAAGATCTGCGAGCCGATGTGCGAGTGGAGACCGGTCAACACCAACGAGTCGAAGCCGTTGATCAGGAGCATTGCCTCTTCGGCGCCACCGTCTGCAAGCGAGAGCCCAAACTTCTGGTCCTCATGGGCAGTGGCGATGTATTCGTGCGTGTGCGCCTCAACGCCGGCAGTGACACGCAGGAGCACCTGCTGCCGCACCCCTTTGGTGGATGCGATCTGGGCGAGGCGTTCGATCTCGGTGAGCGAGTCGACCACGATCCGACCGACTCCCACGTCGACTGCCCGGTCAAGCTCTGCCCAACTCTTGTTGTTGCCATGAAAGCCAATCCGGCTTGGGGCGAATCCGGCACGCAACGCCACCGTGAGCTCTCCGCTCGTGCACACGTCGAGGTCCAGATCCTCCTCGGCTATCCAGCGCACCGTCTCCAGGCATAGGAACGCCTTCGCGGCGTAGTAGACGTCCCACCCGGCGAATGCCTGCTTGAACTCGCGCGCCCGCTGACGAAAGTCGTCCTCGTCCACGATGTACGCCGGAGTGCCGAACTCTGCTGCGAGGTCGATGACCGAGACACCAGCGACGGACAGCACACCGGAGTCGGACTTCGCCGCGTGTTGTGGCCACAGCGAGCCGACGAGTTCGTTCGGCTCGTCGGGCGGACGAAGCCAGGTAGGTCCGCGGCGACCGGCCTCGGAGTGGAGGGCGCCGGCCTCGTGGGAGGCCCGCATCACATCCTCACCGGTGCGGAGACACCGAGCAGGTCGAGGCCGCGGGAGAACACGATGCTGGTGGCATCGACGAGAAGCAGTCGCGCGCGGTGCAGGTCGGTGGGCTCCTCGTCGCCGCGCGGGAGCACACGGCATACGTCGTAGAACTTGTGGAACGTCGCTGCCGTTGCCTCCAGGTAGCGCGCCAGCCGGTGCGGCTCACGCAGCTCGGCCACAGATGCGACGACGGCGGGAAACGCCGCGAGGGCGCGCAGCAGCTCGCCTTCTCGCTCGTCAGAGAGCAACGCCGGGTCGAAGTCGTCACCCGCTGGTGCAACTCCGAGCTCTGCTCCGTTGCGCAAGATCGAACACAGCCTGGCGTGGGCGTACTGCACGTAGTAGACGGGGTTGTCACTGGACGCACGAGTCCATACGTCGAGGTCGAGGTCGATCGGCGAGTCGCTGGAGTAGCGGACGAGCGCATAGCGGGCGGCGTCGGCGCCCACTGCGTCGATGAGGTCGTCGATCGTGAGTCCAGTCCCCGCGCGCTTCGACATCCGCAGCGGTTCACCGTCGCGGACCAGGCTGACCATCTGGCCGATCAGCACTTCGAGGTTCTCGTGCGGCTTGTCACCGAAGGCCTGGCACATGGCCATCAGCCTGCCGACGTACCCGTGGTGGTCAGCCCCAAGCATGATCACGCACAGGTCGAAGCCACGCTCGCGCTTGTCGAGGTAGTACGCGCAGTCGCCGGCGATGTAGGCGGGGGCCCCGTTGGAGCGCACCAGGACGCGGTCCTTCTCGTCGCCGTACTTCTCGGTGGCGAGCCACAAGGCCCCGTCAGCTTCGTACGTGTTGCCCATGGCGGTCAGTCGCTCGATAGCCCGCTCGACTGCCCCGCTGTCATAGATCGCCTGCTCGTGGAAATAGACGTCGAACTCGACCCCGAAGCTGCGCAGAGTCTGTTTGATGTCCGCAAACATCTGGTCGACGCCGCTGCGCCTGAAGACTTCCTGCGCCTCATCGGCAGGGAGCGAGAGGACATCGGGGTTGTCTGCCACGACCTTCGCAGCGATGTCGGCGAGGTACGCACCGACATACCCGTCATCCCCCGGGTCCTCTCCCTTCGCCACCGCGAGGAGCGAGCGGGAGAAGCGGTCGATCTGCGCGCCGTGATCGTTGAAGTAGTACTCGCGCGTCACGTCAGCACCGAGCGCGGCGAAGATCCTCGCCAGGCTGTCTCCAACCGGAGCCCAGCGGGCACCCCCGATATGGACAGGGCCGGTGGGGTTGGCAGACACGAACTCGAGGTTGATCCGAGTCCCGGCATACGCCTCTGAGCCACCGTATGACGCACCGGCCGCCACGATGGCGCGCGCCACTTCACCCTGGGCCGCCGCCTCGACGGTGATGTTGATGAAGCCCGGCCCGGCGATATCGACAGCCGCTATCGCCTCGGACCCCTTCAGCTCGCTCGCGAGCAGTTCGGCCAGCTCGCGAGGCGCCATGCCCACCCGCTTGGCGAGCTGGAGCGCCACGTTGGTTGCGTAGTCGCCGTGCTCTTTGCCCTTCGGACGCTCGATCCGAACCTCTCCGGGCACGCCGTCCGGGAACGTCACGGCACCGCGGTCGGCCAAGGCGGACAACGCGGCGACGACGGTCTGGGAAAGCTGCTCGGGGGTCACCGACCCATCGTATCGACGCTCAGCAGGCGCTCGATGCTCCCGTCAAGGTGCGGACGGTCCGAGTGAGGTGATCTGGGTCGAAGGGCTTGGTGACATACGCGTCGACGCCGAGCTCCGCGCCGCGTGCGAGGTCTGATCCTTGGGCGCGAGCCGTCACCATCACGATGGGAATGTGGGACGTAGCCGGGTCGGCGCGCAGCCGCGCGACCGTGGCGAAACCGTCAAGTCGCGGCATCGCGACATCGAGTGTGATGAGGTCTGGCTTGAGCGAAGCAACGAGCTCCAGACACTCCGCGCCGTCGCGTGCTTGCGCGACCTCGAAGCCGTCCAGCTCCAGATTCAGCACGATCAGCGATCGGATCACGTCGGAGTCGTCGACTACCAAGACTTTGGGCATGAGGACCCCGACGCTAGTGCCGTCGAACCGTCCTCGCGCGGTTATCGAGCAGGCCGTAGCCACTGCTACCCTTTGGGCGCGCCATGAGCCCCCGTAGCTCAGGGGATAGAGCACCGCCCTCCGGAGGCGGGAGCGCAGGTTCGAATCCTGCCGGGGGCGCAATCCGAAACCGTAGGCTGACCTGCGGTTTGCCCTGGGACCGGTATGCGCTAGGCAGGGCCCGGCGTAGCCATCCTTGGCTCAGTGTCGTGGTGACCGTGAAGGTGCTGGCCGCACCGGATCGGTGGCGAACCTATCGCTGGTCTCGCGCCGAGGTCAATCGGATGTCGCTTCGCTCGTGGGGCTCGTGGACACCGAAGCCGCGGTGCATTCGGCCACCAACGGGCGCATCTGCGCGTCGATGTCCTCGAGCTGGTTAAGGGTTTCCACGAGCTCGTCGGCATGGAAATCGCGGACCTGAGCGACGGCCTGCCGGAGCAACGTGTATGCCTCGCTCACCTTGGCTGCTGCCTGGTCGCAGGCGGCGGGCAGAGTCACGACGGTGTCGCCGGCCCCCGATGGAGAGCTGGTGTCGGTGCTTGCCGAGGGCGGTGAACCGCCCTCATTGTCACCGCCGCTGTTGGCGTAGACAAGGCTGCCGCCGAGCGCGAGGCCGACCACGAAGGTTGCCGCGGGGAGCAAGAGGTTGATCCAGCGTTGTCGTTGGTCGTCCTCGTTCATCGCGATCCTCTCCGCCACCTGATGCCGGCGCCGGGTAGGGTGCCGCATGAAGTCGACCATACGCGCGATGAGTGACGAGTGGAGCGTTCGCACCCTTGATCGATTCGTCGTCTTTTGGGTGATCCTGTGGATCGTGCTGGGAGCTGCCACCGGGATCACCCTGTGGAGGGCGGCCGAACTCGGCGACACGCTCACCAGTTCAGGAAACACCTTGTCAGCCGTCGGCCTGAGCCTACAAGATCTCTCCGAATTGCCGCTCATCCCGGACCGTCCAGGCGAGGTCGGGGCGAACGTGCAGGAGTCCGCTGCGCAGATCACCCTTCGTGGGCATGAGGTCAAGAGCCAGATGCGGCTCCTCGGCGTCCTCATCGGGATAGCTCTGGTAGGCATTCCCGTCACTCCCATCGTCGGGCTGTACCTGCCACTGCGGCTTCGCCATAGCCGGGAGATCTCCCGGCTGAAGCGCGCCCTCCGCGACGGTCCGGGAGAGGACGAGCTGAACAACTGGTTGGCTGCGCGGGCCCGGGCTTCACTCCCCTTCGAGGAGGTCACCAGAATCGCCCGTGAACGCGGGGGCGATCAGAGCGCCATCCAGCGGGGCCTTGCGGATGCCGAGTTGCGCCGCCTCGGGTTGCGCCGGCCCGCACCCACGCCACCGGGCAGTGGCTGACGTGGCCGACACCTACGCACGACTGATGGTGGCGGCCCGATGGTGGATCGTGGGGTTCTGGGCGGCGGGCGTGCTTGCAGCATTCACCGTGCTGCCGGACTTCGGCGAGTCGAGCGGCGGGGGAAATAGCCTGCGGGCGCTCCTCAAGACCGAGACGCCCGCGGTGCAGACCGAGTTCCTCGACTTCCAGTTGTTCGGATTCCCGCTGAGCTCGCGCACGATCGTCGTACAACACGACACCGACGGGCTCTCGCCGTACGTCCAGGCCCGCACGGTGGTCCGCGCCGTCGCCGTGTCGCGGGGTCAGGCTGAGCAGGTCCGCGATCTGCGCGGGGCGCTGCCCATCACCAACACGCAGGGCCTCTTCCCGGGGGCCGACGAGAAAAGCACCACCGCGCTGACGTACCTGCTGTTCGATCCCGGTGCCTCCGTGTCGACGGCGCACCCGGGGGGCCGAAAAGTATGCCGACCTCTTCTTCGCCCCGCGCGATCAGGTGGTCGGGGTGACGGGCTCCGCGCCAGCCCGCCAACTCCAGGGAACCATCATCCGCGACGCTCTGCCCCTAGTGGAGGCCATGACGCTCCTGGCGATCATGGCGATTGTGGCGATCGCGTTTCGCTCCCTGGTGGCGCCACTCGTGGCGGTCATCACGGCCGGGGTCGCCTATGTTGCGACGCTGGAGACCACCGGGGCTGCGACCGCCCTGTTCGACCTGGCCAGCCCCGATGAGCTCGAACCGGTCATTGTGGCGCTGCTGCTCGGCGTCGTGACCGACTATGTGGTGTTCTTCTGCTCGTCCCTGCGCGAGGCCCTGGTGGAGGCAGATCCACGCTGTGGTCCGGCGGAGGAAGCCCGCGACCGGGTGCGGGAGATCACGGCGGCTGCCATCAGCAGGTCCAGCCCGATCGTCACCGTGGCGGGGACGGCGGTCATCGTCGGCACGGCCACCCTGCTCGTGGCACAGTCGCCCTTCTTCAGGGCGCTTGGTCCAGCATTGGCGTTCACCGTGACGATCGGGCTGCTGGTGGCCATCACGCTCGTGCCCGCGATTCTCGCGATCCTCGGCGATCGGGTCTTCTGGCCCACCCAGCGACGGCCCCAGTCCGGACGCGGATGGCATCGCTGGACCCAGCTGCGCACCCCGACATGGCCCACAAGAGTCGTAGGCGCCATCGCCGGGAATCGAGCTGTTTCCGCAGGGGTGCTCGCGACGGCCACTGCCTGCTTCGCCCTCGGAGCCGTGCCGGTCGCACATCTGTCGCTCGGCTCCTCCTTCGTGGGCTCACTACCCGGCGACTCGTCGGTCAGAGTCGCGGCCAGGAGTGCTCAGGAGGGCTTCGACGCAGGCATCCTTTCGCCCACCACAGTGCTTCTGCAGGGTGAGCATCTCGACCGGGAACGCCAGGCATTGAAGCGATTGGGCAATGCGCTTGCCGGGCAGCCCGGAGTTGCCGGCGTCCTGGGTCCGGGTTCGCAGCCACTGCCGGTCGAGAACAACATCCTGGTCTCCAGAGACGGTGGGGCAGCCCGTTTCCTCGTCATCTTGAACAGTGACCCGCTCGGCGCCACCGCCGTCGCCGACATCGACAGACTGCAACAACGGCTCCCAGCATTATTGGCCGAGAGTGGGCTCGCCAACACCAGGTTCGGGCTGGCCGGTGACAGCCTGACGGCGTCGTTCCTCGTCCACCAGACCGAGAGGGACCTGCTGAGGATCGCGGTGGCGGCCGTCATAGCCAACCTGCTGATGCTGCTGCTCTTCCTGCGGGCAGTGCTCACGTCCATATTGCTGTTGGGAGCCTCGGTGCTGTGCCTGGGCGCGACTCTCGGCATCACCAGCGCCTTGTTCGAGTGGATCTCGCCCGGCCAAGGGTTGATCTTCTACGTCCCGTTCGCCGCTGCGGTGCTGTTGTTGGCCTTCGGTTCGGACTACAACATCTTCACCGTCGGTCACGTCTGGGAAGACGCCGACGGACGAACTTTGCCTGCGGCGCTGCGACATGCCATGCCGTCGTCGGTCGGGGCGGTGATCACGGCCGGCGTCGCACTCGCCACCAGCTTCGGCCTGCTGGCACTGGTGCCCTTGGCGCCCTTCTACCAGCTCGCCACCGCCTTGGCCCTCGGCATCGCCCTCGACGTGTTCGTGCTCCGACTGCTCGTCGTACCTGCCATGCTCACTCTCCTTGGCAAGCACGCAGCGTGGCCAAGTCGCCGCTTCCGCAACCCCGGACTCAATCATCTGCCCAGGAACCCCCGCGAGCATGGATCGGCCTGACTGAATGCTCGACCAGATGTCTCACCACGAACTGGTGATGGCTGCGGTCGACCTCCTGAACCCGCACCTGGTGGGTGACCGTCTCTTCGGTGACGTCGCCTGTGTACTCGTGACCGCGGCCGGCAACCAGTACGGCGGGGTCTGCATCGACACTTCCTCAGGGACCGGATTCTGTGCGGAGCATGCCGCCATCGCTGCCATGGTGACGGCCGGAGAGCACCAGATCGCCAAGATCGTGGCCGTCTGGCGCGATGAGGCCGGCGTGGTCTTCGTCTTGCCGCCGTGCGGTCGATGCCGGGAGTTCATCCATCAGGTGGATCCAGCAAACGTCGCCACCCAGGTGGTGCTCGGTCGTGATCAAGGCCAGGCTCTCGCCGAACTTCTCCCCCTGACGGACTGGCCGCGGCCGTACTAGCTGGCTTGGGACTAGCCGGCTTGCGGAAGGGCGCCGATCAGCCGGTCCAGTTCGTCGTCGGTGTTGTAGTAGTGGACGGATGCGCGGACGAGGTCGGGCAGGCCGCGGCTCTGAAGGTCGAGGCGGGCGTAGTCGACGAGTGAGACGCTTACGTTGACGCCTTGGCTCGATAGCTGCTGTTGGACGTCCTGGGCAGGGACGTTGTCGACGGTGAACGTGACGATGCCGCAGCGATGTGTGCCCTGGTCGTGCACGCGCACTCCGCTGACATCGGCCAAGTGATGCCTCAGGCGGTCGGCGAGGGCGGTAACCCTGTCTTGGATGGCCTCCATGCCCCAGGACAGTGCGTAGTCGACTGCCACACCGAGGCCGATCTTGGCCGCGTAGTTGGTCTCCCAGTTCTCGAAGCGTCGCGCGTCCGGGCGGATCTCGTACTGATCGGGGGCTGTCCACGTCGCCGCGTGCAGGTCGAGAAACGGTGGCTCGATCTGGTCGAGGAAGGTTCCACGTACGTAGAGGAACCCGGTCCCTCGGGGCCCCCTCAGGAACTTCCTTCCGGTCGCGGACAGGAGGTCGCAACCGATTCGTTCCACATCGACAGGAAGCTGCCCGACGGACTGGCAGGCATCTAGCAGGTAAGGCACACCCGCCTCCCGCGTGACGGCCCCTACTTCCTCGGCGGGGTTGACGAGCCCGCCCTGGGTGGGCACGTGTGTAATCGCCACGAGCTTCACCGGTCCTCTGCCGTCGCTCAGGCGTCGGCGTAGGTCGCTGACTGACAGCTGGCCAGCTTCGTCGTCCTCGATGATCTCGACGACGGCGCCGGTACGTCGGGCAACCTGGAGGAAGGCGATGACGTTGCTGGCGTACTCGGCACGAGCGGTCAGAATGCGATCGCCGGGCGCCATGGTCAGGCCGTAGAAGGCCATGTCCCAGGCACGCGTGGCGTTCTCCACCACCGCGATCTCATCAGTCCTGCAGCCGATCAGTTGGGAGATGGCTTCGTAGGTGCGCTCGACCTGGTCAGTCGCAGCATCCGCGGCTTCGTACCCACCCATCTCCGACTCGCGCCGAAGGTGAGCGATCACTGCCTCCGTGACCTGCTCCGGCGGCAGCGCCGCACCGGCGTTGTTGAGGTGTGCGACGCGCTCGGCGCCTGGGGTGTCGCGGCGCGCGCGCTCGATGTCGAAGGCCGGACCCGCACCTCCCTTGGGCGGAGTCATCAGTGCCATGGTAATTCCTCAGTTCGGTGTCGAAGTCCCAGCTGAACGTCGTGTTGGTCTGGCAACCATGGCAGGTCCGGTGTCTGGGCCATGGGTATCCTGCCGAGCGCGCCAACCGACGGAGGTACTCAGTGATCCGCAACAGTGCTTCGCGCTTTCAGCCGGGCACAACGATCATCCGGCGAGAGGTTCTGCTCGGTCTCCCGTGGCTGGAGTCACCTGTCACGGTCGTAGCCGATGACGGCGACGTCCTTGCCGTCCTCCTGCAGCCTGGCTCGACCTTCACCTTTCATGACCATCCGCATGGACCGCATCCCTGGAGCGCACATCAGGCTTGGTCGGGTGCCGAGGTTTTGCAACTACACCGCACCGGCGATGCGTACGCGGTGTGGATGTTCTTCGACGGCGGGACCTTCCGCTACTGGTACATCAACTTCGAGGCGCCGGTGACTCGCTGGGAAGGCGGCTTCGACACCGACGACCACGGTCTCGACCTCATCGTGCGCCCGGACGGGACTCGTGAGTGGAAGGACGTCAACGACCTCTCGACCATGCGACGCGAGGGCCGGAGCACCGATCAACAGATTCTCGATGTGCTGGAGGCGGCGGAAGAGGTCTGGGATCTCCTCGACCAGGACCAGCGGTGGTGGTCACCGTGGGACTCCTGGGAGCCGGCCTCAACGGCATCCAGGTCACCGCGCTGAAGATCACCCTGCTCGACGGGAGCGGCGCCATCTTCAACCTTGGCTTCGCCAGGGCGGGCTTCAGCCGAGCTGGTCTCTGACACTCGGCGACGCACACCCGCGTGCGGCTGGGACACCCACACGGTGTCCTGGCCGCATGTCGTCAGTCAGCAGCCGCCGCGGTCGACCCGGGCGTCGTGCCGGACGTCGGCGGCCAATGACCGCAAGGCGGCCCGGTTGGGGAACACCACACTGGCCGCTCCCGCACTTCCGACCGAACCAGTCGCCACGCACACCCGAACGAGTGCCGGGTTGACCTCGGTGACGGTGCGGGCGAGCCGATAGAGCTCTACAGGACCGATGTTCGTGTCGGTGTTGTTGTTGAACAGCCCCAGCGCTAGCTCCATGAAGCCGGCCCGATCTGACTTGGCTTTGACCGTGGCTAGTGCGCCCTTGAGCAGCTGGCCCTGGTCCATCGAGCGGTCGAAGTCACCTCGAGGCAACCCGTACCGGATCCGCGCGAACGCCAGCGCCTCGATGCCGGTGAGCTGGCGCATCCCCGGCTGGAAGCGTTGTTCGAGGTCGTTCATCGGGTACGTCACTTTGACCCGGACTCCGTCGATGCCCGAGACCATCCGGATCAAGCCGTTGAAGCTCGTCACGAACACGTAGTCGGGCTGAATACCGGTCAACGCGGTCACTGCTCGGGCGGTCAGCTCGGGGCCGCCGTAGACCATCGCCGAGTTGAGCTTGTCGTTGCCGTGTCCAGGGATGTCGACATACGAGTCACGGGGGATGCCGATCGTGACGGCGTGGTGCGTTTTCGCGTTGACGCCGACGAGCTGGATCGCGTCGGACCGACTGCGCAATACCGACTGGCCCGGCCGCGCATCTGATCCCAGCGCAAGGAACCACACGACGTGGTCTTCCGCGTCGATGCCGTGCACGCGCTCCATCTTGATCAGGGCGAACTCGGTAGGTGCTCGGCCGGCATCGGGCACAACGATGCTCAGCAATGCCAGGAGCAGGCCGAACATGCAGAGTCGGCGGCCCTTGGCCAGGATCGACGCCGAGGGTGGGACGAGCTTCAGCATCAGTCCACCTTCTTGCGAGCGAGGTCGTAGCCGAAGATGCGCCAATGGTTCTTGTCGCGGGTCAGGTAGAGGCTGCCGTTCACGGCGTACGACGCCGACTTCCCCGCCTCGGTCTCCCCGGTGAACCGCAGCGCCAGGCGCGCGGTGGCACCGCCGGTCAGCGCTCGGCTGGCGAAGACGTAGAGGCGCACCCGCTGCTTCTCCACGACGAAGGTGGCGAGGTCCTTGCCCAGCTTGCCGTTGGTCGTCACGTCGTCATCGCGCCGACCTAGCTTGCGAGCGTCGACGGTCCAGCTCTTGAACGCTCCGTCGTAGGACGCCTTGGGGTACTCGACATCAGAGAAGCCCGCAGCGATCCAGGCGGAGATGGGCTTCGCGATCTTCTTCTCCAGCGCGGCGTACTGCTTGCGCTTGATGTCACCTCGCAGCTGCTCGATGGAAACCTCGAGAGGAGCGTCCTTCTTGCCCAACTGAGGGGCGGCGGCGGTCTTCTTGTCCGACGACGAGGTCGACGACTCGGCAGTGGGTGCTGGGTCGTCGTCGTTGTCGCCGGTGCAGCCGGCGGTCGCGACAAGCAGAAGGACGGCCAGGCCCAGACGAAACACACGATCGGGCATCGCCGAAAGAATGCGTCATCTGCTCGCCTAACACAAACTCGCCGCGCACTCACGCGGGCTTCGTTACCAGTTCCCTCCCCTCCCGAAACCCGATCTGCTCTGCGCACTCTCCGCCTCGGGGGTTAGCCTTGATGGCGTCCCACCGGGTGTCACAGGGGAAGAGGCGAAACTCAAGGCCGTGTCACAGTCTCAGCAAGACAACGCCAGGTCCGATTTCGGACCAAACGAATGGCTCGTCGACGAAATGTACGAGCGCTATCTCGAGGATCCGGACTCGGTGGACAAGGCGTGGCGTGACTTGTTCAAAGACGGCCCGCCGACCGCCAACGGGGGGTCGGCGCCGGCTGCCAAGCATGCCCGTAAGCCGGCTGCTGACACGAAGGCAGCTATTGAGTCGCCGAAGCCTAAGCCCGCGGCGACCACCCCTGCGACCAACCAAGCAGCCGTGACGGGATCAGCCGCCGCATCGGGCGCGGCACCTGCCCACGACCGGAGCCCGACCAAGCCCGTCTCTGCCGCGAAGACGGCGAGCGCACCGGTGCCGAAGGACGAGCCGGTATCTGAACCCCCCGAAGTTTCGCAGGAGCCAGAGCACGTCGTGCTGCGCGGCGCGTCAGCCCGCACGGTGGCCAACATGGACACGTCGCTGGCCGTGCCCACCGCCACCAGCGTCCGGACCGTGCCGGTCAAGCTGCTCATCGACAACCGAGTCGTGATCAACAACCACCTCGCCCGCGCGCGCGGCGGCAAGGTGTCGTTCACCCACATCATCGGATTCGCGCTGGTCAAGGCGCTCAAGCAGATGCCGGAGATGAACTACGGCTTCGAGGTCATCGACGGCAAGCCCAACCTGATCAAGCCGGCCCACGTCAACCTCGGCCTCGCGATCGACGTCCAGAAGCCCGACGGCACCCGTCAGCTGCTCGTGCCGTCCATCAAGGGCGCCGAGGACATGTCGTTCGCCGTTTTCTGGACTGCCTACGAGGCGATCGTTCGGCGTGCCCGTGACAACAAGCTGACCGTCGAAGACTTCAAGGGCACCACGATCACCCTCACCAACCCCGGCACCATCGGGACGAACCACTCCGTGCCCCGGCTGATGAGTGGTCAGGGCGCCATCCTCGGCGTCGGTGCGATGAACTTCCCGCCGGAGTACCAGGGGGCGTCGGAGGAGACGCTGACCAGGAACGCGATCAGCAAGATCATGACGCTCACGTCGACGTACGACCACCGCGTGATCCAGGGTGCGCAGTCTGGTGACTTCCTGCGCCGCCTGCACGGCCTGCTGCTCGGCGAGGACGGCTTCTACGAGGAGATCTTCCGCGCCCTGCGGATCCCCTACGAGCCGATCCGCTGGGCGGCTGACATCTCGGCCAACCACGAGGACGAGATCAGCAAGCAGGCCCGCATCCTCGAGATGATCCACGCGTACCGAGTGCGCGGCCACATCATGGCCGACACAGACCCGCTCGAGTACCAGCAGCGCAGCCACCCCGACCTGGAGGTCGGCACCCACGGTCTGACGCTGTGGGACCTGGACCGAGAGTTCGCCACCGGCAACTTCGGCGGGCGTCGATTCATGAAGCTGCGCCACATCCTTGGGATCTTGCGTGACTCGTACTGCCGGACCACGGGCATCGAGTACATGCACATCCAGGACCCGGAGCAGCGTCGCTGGATCCAGGAGCGCGTCGAGCGTCCGCACCAGAAGCCGCCCGCGCGTCGAGCAGCTGCGCATCCTGCACAAGCTCAACCAGGCGGAGGCGTTCGAGACGTTCCTGCAGACGAAGTTCGTCGGGCAGAAGCGGTTCAGTCTCGAAGGCGGCGAGACAACGATCCCGCTGATCGACGAGATCTGCGAGGAGGCGGCCGACGCCTCCCTCGACGAGGTCACGATCGGCATGGCGCACCGTGGTCGCCTCAACGTGCTGGCCAACATCGTCGGCAAGCGCTACTCGCAGATCTTCCGTGAGTTCGAGGGCAACATCGACCCGCGGACGGTTCAGGGCTCCGGCGACGTGAAGTACCACCTGGGCGCCGAAGGCGAGTTCGTGTCCGAGCACGGAGCAACGATCAAGGTGTCCGTCGCTGCGAACCCGTCCCACCTCGAAGCCGTCGACCCGGTGCTCGAGGGCATCGCCCGCGCGAAGCAGGACCTGCTCAACCAGGGCGCCGCCTACCCGGTGCTGCCGCTGCTCGTGCACGGCGACGCGGCGTTCGCCGGCCAGGGCGTCGTCGCCGAGACGCTCAACCTGTCGCAGCTTCGTGGCTACCGCACCGGCGGCACGATCCACGTCGTCGTCAACAACCAGGTCGGCTTCACCACCTCGCCCTCGTCATCACGCTCGTCGCTTGTACTGCACCGACGTCGCCCGGATGGTGCAGGCGCCGATCTTCCACGTCAACGGTGACGACCCCGAGGCGTGCATCCGCGTTGCGCAGCTGGCGTTCGAGTACCGCCAGGCGTTCAACAAGGACGTCGTGATCGACCTGGTCTGCTACCGCCGTCGCGGGCACAACGAGGGCGACGACCCGTCGTACACACAGCCGCTGATGTACGACCTCATCGAGCGCAAGCGGTCCGTGCGCAAGCTCTACACCGAGGCCCTGATCGGCCGCGGCGACATCACTGTCGAGGAGGCCGAGTCGGCGCTGAAGGACTACCAGCAGCAGCTGGAGAGGGTGTTCGCGGAGGTGCGCGACGCCACCAAAGAGCCGGAGGAGATCGACTACATCACGGTCCCGGAGTACCCCACGAAGGGAGCGGCGGAAGGCAGGCACCGACACGGCCGTGCCCGTCGAGGTGCTCAAGCGGATCGCAGACGCTCACGTCACCGCGCCCGAAGGCTTCACGGTGCACCCGAAGGTGCTCCCTCAGCTGCAGCGACGCGCGGCCGCAATCACCGACGGACCGATCGACTGGGGCACCGCCGAGATCTTGGCGTTCGGTTCGCTGCTCATGCAAGGGCGCCCAGTCCGGCTTTCCGGGCCAGGACTCGCGCCGGGGCACGTTCGTCAGCCGGTTCGCGACGATCATCGACCGCAAGAACGGCGCCGAGTGGACGCCGCTGCAGAACCTCTCGACGGACCAGGCGCAGTTCTACATCTACGACTCACTGCTGTCCGAGTACGCCGCGATGGGCTTCGAGTACGGCTACTCCGTCGCCCGCCCGAGGCGCTCACCCTGTGGGAGGCCCAGTTCGGCGACTTCGTCAACGGCGCCCAGACGGTGATCGACGAGTTCATCTCGGCCGGCGAGGCCAAGTGGCAGCAGCAGTCCGGCGTCGTGCTCCTGCTCCCCCACGGCTACGAAGGACAGGGTCCCGACCACTCGTCGGCCCGGATCGAGCGCTTCATGACGCTGGCTGCCGACGACGCGTTCACGGTCGCGCAGCCGTCGACGCCCGGCGAGCTACTTCCACCTGCTGCGTCAGCACTCGCTCGGCAGCACGCACCGTCCGATGATCGTGTTCACACCGAAGTCGATGTTGAAGCGCAAGGACGCCGCCTCGCAGCCCGAGGACTTCACCACCGGCACGTTCCGAGCCCGTGATCGGCGACGACGTCGACGACCCGTCGGCGGTGGACGCCTGCTGCTCTGCTCGGGCCGGATCACCTGGGACCTGTTCGCGGAGCGCAAGCGCCGCGAGCCGACGCGTCGCGCACCGCCATCGTGCGCCTCGAGCAGCTCTACCCGCGCCCGGTCGAGGAGGTGCAGGCCGAGCTGGCGAAGTACCCCAACCTCAAGGAGATCCGCTGGGTGCAGGACGAGCCCGCCAACATGGGTCCGTGGCCGCACATGAAGCTCAACCTGGCTGTGGAGCTCGGCGACATCCCGTTCGTCCGGGTCTCGCGCAACGAGTCGGCCTCACCGTCGGTCGGCCAGTTGAAGGTGCACCAGGACGAGCTGGGCGATCTGCTCGAAGCCGCGTTCGCCTAGGTCCGCCACATGTACTTCACGGATCGTGGGATCGAGGAGCTGACCGATCGTCGGGGCGACGACGAGGTCACGCTGGCATGGGTCGGTGACCGGTTTCGGGAGTTCGTCGATCTCAACCCCGAGTTCGAGGTACCCGTCGAGCGGCTCGCCACCTGGCTCGCCCGCTTGGACGACTCCGACGACTGAGGCGGCCGTCCCCGGCCGGTCAGACCGTGAACACGACCTTGCCGAAGAGGTCGCCGGCCACCATCGCCGCGAAGCCCGCTCTGGCCTGATCGAGCGGCAGGACCCGGTCGATGAGCGGTCGAGCGCCGCTCAGGTCGAGTAGCTCGACGAGCCCGCGCAGCTCGTCGCGCGTGCCCATGGTCGAGCCCTGGATCCGCAGCTGGAGGAAGAAGATCCGGCGTCAGCTCGGAATCCTCGGGCTGGTGCCCTGAGGTCGCCCCTGAGACCACGAGCGTGCCGCCCGGGCGCAGGGACTTGAGCGAGTGGCTCCAGGTCGCGGCGCCGACCGTCTCCATGACCGCGTCAACGCGAGTGGGCAGCCGTGTTCCCGGCTCGACCGCCTCGTGCGCCCCCAGCTCGAGCGCGCGGGCCCGCTTGCCCTCGTCTCGGCTGGTCACGAACGTGCGCAGACCCGCCGCCTTGGCGAGCGTGACGAGCGCCGTGGCGACGCCGCCGCCTGCTCCCTGCACCAGGACACTGTCACCGGGCTTGAGTCCGCTCTGGGTGAAGAGCATCCGGTATGCCGTCAGCCAGGCCGTCGGCAAGCAGGCCGCCTCCTCGAAGCTGAGCGAGGCCGGCTTCGGCACGACGTTGCGCCGCGGAACCGTGACCTGCTCGGCAAGAGCACCCTGGTGGCGCTCCGACAGGAGCGAGCGCTTCGGGTCGAGAGTCTCGTCGCCAACCCACGTCGGGTCGCTGACCACGGCATGCACAACCACCTCGTTGCCGTCCCCGTCGATGCCGGCGGCATCACAGCCCAAGATCATCGGCAGGCGGTCCTCGGGCAGGCCGACACCCTTCAACGACCACACGTCGTGGTGGTTGAGCGAGGCAGCCCGTACGTCGACGACCACCCAGCCGTCGGGGACATCTGGCGCTGGGCGCTCACCCGCCTGAAGGCCGGCCAGCGGGTCTTCGGCGTGGATGGAGTCGGCGTAGACGGCGAACATCCCGCCACCCTAACGAGGGCGGAGGACCGGTGATCGGCGGAGACCCCGGTGATCGAGCTTGTCGAGATCCCGGGTCTCGACAAGCTCGACCGGCGGGAACTCAGAGGGCGCGGGTCGCCCGGCGTAATGGTCGGAGCCGGCAGATGACGACCGCGAGCACGTCAGCGTCCGGAATCGTGCCGACGACCCACGAGTCGACCCCTTCGTCGGGGTTGTCTCGCTGAACCCACCAACCGTCCGCCTCGCGTCGGACAGCCCGCTTCACAGCGACTGGCCGCTCCGGCAGCCGCACCACGACGAGCTTGCCCGGCTGTGGCTCGGCGTCATACCTGACCAGAAGCACGTCGCCCTCGGCCAGGGCCGGAGCCATCGAGCGCCCACGGACCACCACCAGGCCGAACCGTGGCAGCGTCATCGTCGGGAGACCTCGTTTCGATCGGCCAGGATCGGGCACGTCAGGTGGGCGGCTAGTGTGACCAGCCTGCACTGCTCCTACCGATGCGCTCAAAGAGAGGTACAACAATGCTGCGTCGTTTCATCGCCCCCACCATCGAGGTTTCCGCACACTGCGACCTACCCTGCGGCGTGTACGACCCCGCCCAGGCGAGGATCGAGGCCGAGTCGATCAAGGGAATCATCGGCAAGCTCGCCGACAACGACGACCCTGACTTCCGTACCCGCGCTGTGCTCATCAAGGAGCAGCGTTCGGAGCTCGTCAAGCATCACCTGTGGGTCCTCTGGACCGACTACTTCAAGCCCCCGCACTTCGAGAAGTACCCACAGCTGCACACCCTGTTCAACGAGGCCACCAAGCTGGCCGGCGCGACCGGCACCAAGGGCAGCATGGACGCGGCCAAGGCCGACGACCTGCTCGCCAAGATCGACGAGATTGCCGAGATCTTCGCGGAGACCAAGAAGGGGTAAACGACCTGCCGCTGGTCGGCCTGGCCTATCAGCTTGCCGCTCTGTCCTCGTCGTCTCCACCGCGGCGCCCGTACAACGCTGTGGTGGTGGACGGCGAGAAGACGATGGCGAGTACGGCGATAGCCCACACAAAGAGCACCGCCGTCACCCAGACCGTTGACCCACCGTAGAAGCTCCAGCCGACACCCATCGCGATCAGCTGCGTAAGTACGACTGGCCCGCGACTCCAGCTTTGCAACCGGGCCAACCCCCAGGCCGCGAATCCGAGGCCCACGGCGAACAGCAGGTAGAACACGGCAGTGGTGAGGGCAACGCTCGGATGGTCGGGGTCGAGACTCACCAGCTCGACGACGGCCAGGGCGATCAGAATTCCGACCTGTCCTGCGACGAGGAATGCCGCTATCCTGATTCGCTGCATCGTCGTCGGCTCGGTCACCACGCGACCACCCTAATGACCGGACCGGTTGGCGACGTCTTTCGGCCAGGACGTGCCGGGTGGTGTGAGCAAACTGACAGCCACGCGGGGGTTGTGTCTGGCCGGTTCTCTTGCGACCATCGTCAAGAGGGATTTAGTGAAAGCGTTCACTAACCCCTAAATGCTTGCAATTTGGCGCGGCAGACAGCCGTAGCCCGCACCGACAACCGACAGGAGTTGCCCGCCGTGGACTGGCGCCACCGTTCTGCGTGTCTCGAAGAAGACCCAGAACTGTTCTTCCCGATCGGTAACACCGGGCCGGCCATCCTCCAAATCGAGGAGGCCAAGCAGGTGTGCCGTCGCTGCGAAGTGCGCGAGCCGTGCCTGGCGTGGGCCCTCGAGGCGGGTCAGGACCACGGTGTCTGGGGCGGGATGTCCGAGGACGAGCGCCGTGCCCTCAAGCGGCGCAACGCCCGGGCCAAGATCCGCGCCTGACGGCTCACCGCTCGCCGTGAAGCGGCAGGTCAAGGTCGATTCTCGTCCCACCGCCTGCGCGTGACCCCAGTTTGATCAGACCACCCAATTCCGACTCGACCAGGGTCCGCACGATCGACAGGCCGAGGTGGCCTGACGAGACGGGATCGAATCCGGCCGGCAGACCGCAGCCGTCGTCGTCGACGATGACCTCGAGCCGTCCCGCCAGCCGAAGCACGCGTACGTCGATGTAACCTGCGCCTCCGTCAAAGGCGTGCTCGACGGCGTTTTGCAGCAACTCGGTCAAGACCATCGCCAGTGGAGTGGCGATCTGCGCGGACAGCCGTCCGAAGGTGCCCGACCGGGACGTCACGACATCGGCGCTGTCAGCACCCACATCAGTCACCATCTTGCGAAGCCGATCCGCTACCTCGTCGAAGTCGACCTGCTCGTCGAAGGTCTGGCTCAGCGTCTCGTGGACGATCGCGATCGACCCCACCCGACGTACGGCATCCTCGAGCGCAAGCCGCGCCTCCGGTGCATCCATGCGCCGCGCCTGGAGCCGGAGCAAGGCGGCGACCGTCTGCAGGTTGTTCTTCACCCGGTGGTGGATCTCGCGAATCGTCGCGTCCTTCGTGATCAGCTCACGCTCACGGCTCCGCAGTTCGGTCACGTCGCGCAGCAAGATGAGGGCACCTTCGTAGGCCTCGCCCGGTTGCAGCGGGATCACCCGAGCGATGATCGTTGCCTCGGTGTTGGCGAACTCGGCCTCCTTGGGTGCGCGGCCCGAGAGCACCGTCGCGAGCCCTTCGTCCACCGCGACCGCCGGCTGCGGGACCAGCTGCTCGGTGATGGCACCGAGGGATTCACCGATGAGATCGCCCTGCAGCCCCAGCCGACGGTACGCCGACTGGGCATTCGGGCTGGCGTAGCTGACGACGCCCGCGGCGTCGGTGCGGACGAAGCCGTCACCAACCCGGGGCGAGGCCGACCAGTCACGCCGCTCGACGGGCTGCGGGAACCGACCGAGACTGATCATCCGGGTGAGATCGCTCGCCGTCTGCAGATAGGAGAGCTCGAGGCGGCTCGGCGGGCGCAGTCCCAACAGGTTGGTGTTCCGGGCGATCACCCCCAGCAGCCGGTCGCCCCGCATCACCGGGATCGTCTCCACCCGCACCGGGACGTTGTCGCGCCACTCCGGATCACCCTCGCGGGCGATCCGACGGTCCTCGAACGCGGCATCGAGCAACGGGCGACGACCCTTGGGCACGAACGCCCCGACGAGGTCGTCGACGAAGGCCGTGGGACCCGTGGTGGGACGCATCTGCGCCCCGCCCCAATACCCGTGTCCCTCCCGGTCAGGCAGCCACAGCACCAGGTCAGCGAACGAGAGGTCGGCAATGATCTGCCAGTCCGAGAGCAGCAGTTGCAGCCAGGCAAGATCGTCGTCTTCGAGGTCGGTATAGCTCTTGACGACGTCCTTCACCGATGGCACGCAGCGACTCTAGTGGCGGGTGTGTCAGACGCCACCAAGCTGGTAATACGGGTCCCCGACATATGCAAGGATGGCGGACATGCGTGCCGGCTTTTGGCAGCACGTGCTCGAGTCCGACATGGAAGTACCTGCGGAACCCCCGCTCAACGACCTGACCGTTGAACTCGTCACGATGCTGGGATCCCTCGACCCCGTGGAGCGGGACGTTATCGCCTATCCCGTGCTCGCGACCTGGCTCGAGGAGGGCGTCTACGACGACCTGCTCGTTGCCTTCGGCGACGGGATCGCCCAGGGTCTCGGCGTCGGTCTCGGCCAGGTCGTCGGTGACGATGTCTACCGCCGCACGTTCTCGGCGTTGGTGCTCACCGCATGCATCGACCGCGACAACATCGCCCACCTGCTGCCCGTCGACGCCGTCCTCACCTGGGCGGACCGCGCTCTCACCTGGTTCGTCAGGGAGAAGGACCTGCGCGGGTTCGTGCCCGAGCAGGGGTGGGCGCACGCCGTCGCCCACGGTGCCGACCTGGTCGGCATCCTGGCCCGGAGCCGTCACTTCGGCGCGACCGAGTTGACGGTGCTGCTCGACGTGATTGCCGACCGGCTGGTGGCCCCGACGACATACCGGCTGACTCACGACGAGGACGACCGGCTTGCCTACGCGACGATGACGATCCTGCACCGCAACGAGCTCCCGCGGCCGCTGTTCGAAGCCTGGATTCGCCGCCTCGATGCGACCGCCAACCGCCCTAAGCCCAGCGATGCCGGACCCGCCGACGAGTGGCCGCCTGCCCATGTGTTCAACACGCGCGCGTTCCTTCGGCTGCTCTACCTCCAGCTAGCCATGGGAGTCAACGGCCGCGACGAGCAGGACGCCGCTCACTTCGCGAACGCACCCGAGGGGCGTGCCGACATGCTCCTCATGCTCAAGGACGTGCTCGCGGATACGATGCCGTTCGCCTCCCGCAGTCGGGTTGCCTCTGTTCCCGAGGGATAGCGTTGGCCCGCATGACCGACACGACGAATGAAAAGCGTGAAGGCCACGGCGGAGACCTGGCCGTCGAGGTAGCGCGCGCCCATGGCGTCACCACGATGTTCACGCTGTCGGGTGCACACGTGTTCCCCATGTATGACGGCGCCGTCAAGGCCGACCCACCCATGCGGCTCGTCGATGTGCGGCACGAGCCGACCGCCGTGTTCGCGGCTGAGGCCACCGGCAAGCTCACCCGGACGCCCGGACTCGCCGTCCTGACCGCGGGGCCCGGTGTCACCAACGGCGTGAGCCCGATCGCGCAGGCCCACTTCGCAGGCTCACCGCTGGTGGTGATGGGCGGCCGGGCGCCTAACACGTGGTGGGGAAGCGGATCCCTGCAAGAGCTCGACCATCCGCCGATCGTGTCGACGGTGACGAAGTTGGCCGACACCGTGCACGACGTGGCCGACATCGCCGACCGGGTGCACGACGCGTTCACGATCTCGGCTGCGCCGCACCGTGGGCCGGCGTTCCTCGACGTACCGATGGACCAGTTCTTCTCGCGGGCAGAGGTGGCGCTTCCGCCGCCGCCGTACCGCGACCGGGTTACACCCGACGACGAGTCCCTGCGCTCGATCGCCCGACTGCTCGCCGCGTCCACCCAGCCGATCCTCGTGCTCGGCACGGACGTCTGGTCGGACGGTGCGGAGGAAGCTGCGCTCAGGTTCGTGGAGCAGAGCGGCGTTCCCGTCATCACCAACGGGATGGGACGCGGCATCATCCCGCGGGGGCATCCGTCGCTGGTGACCAAGGCACGCTCTGTCGCCTTCGGCCAATGCGACTTGGCAGTCGTCGTCGGTACGCCTCTCGACTTCCGGCTCGGGTATGGCACGTTCGGCGGCAAGGAAGACTCGCCCCAGGCGCAGGTCGTCCACATCGCCGACTCCGAGCAGCAGGTCTCCGGGCACGCCCAACTGGCAGCGTCGGCATTCGGCGACCTTTCCTCAGCCCTCGACGGATTGCTAGCCGCGCTGGAGTCACAGGGTGCGCGCCCTGACTGGAGCCCCTGGAGCAGCCGGCTGCGTGACCTCGTCTCGGCGGCCGCGGCCAAGGATGCGGAGCTGTTGTCGTCCGACTCCGACCCCATCCACCCCGCCCGCATCTACGGCGAGCTCGTCCCCCGGCTTGCCGACGACTCCGTCGTGATCGGGGACGGTGGCGACTTCGTGTCCTTCGCCGGCAAGTACGTCGAGCCGGCCCGTCCTGGCGGATGGCTCGACCCCGGACCCTACGGATGCCTCGGCGCGGGTGTCGGCGCCGCCATCGCAGCCCGGATCGCGAGGCCGTCGGCCCAGGTCGTGCTGATGCTCGGCGACGGTGCGGCGGGCATGTCGCTCATGGACGTTGACACCCTCGCCCGGCATCGCCTTCCGGTCGTCATGGTCGTGGGCAACAACTCGTGCTGGGGCTTGGAGAAGCACCCGATGCGCTTCCTCTACGGGTACGACGTCGCCGCCGAGCTCGCACCCCAGACGGCATACGACAAGGTCGCTCAAGCCCTCGGTGGTGACGGCGAGACAGTGACTAAGCCGGACGGCATCGGTGCCGCCCTTGACCGCGCCTTCGCTTCCGAGGTGCCGTACTTGGTCAACGTGATCACCGATCCCGAGGCCGCCTATCCCAGGAGCACCACCGGTGTCTGACTCCGTCATCGTCCGACTTGCCCAGTCCGACGAGCTCGAGCAGGTCGGAGCCATCACCGTCCGCGCCTACGGTCACGACGGTTTCGTCACCACAGAGGACGACTACGTCAACGAGCTCGCCGACGCGTTCGGCAGAGCGATAGCTGCTGAGGTGTACGTCGCGGTGCACCAGGGGGCAGTCGTCGGCACCGTCACATTCTGTCCACCGGGGTCATCGCTTCGCGAGCTCAGCCGCGACGGTGAAGGGGAGTTCCGGATGCTCTCGGTCGACCCGGCAGCGCGCGGACTCGGCGCTGCCAAGGCGCTCGTCGCCCGGTGCTTCGAACGATGCGTCGAGCTCGGCCTGACCGAGTTGGTGCTGTGCTCGATGACGACGATGACGCAAGCCCACGGGCTCTATGCAAGGTACGGCTTCGTACGTGACAGCACGCTCGACTGGGAGCCCGTTCCCGGAGTCACGTTGTGGGCCTTCCGCGCCCCCGTCCCCTCTGATTGAGCAGTCTCCCCCGCCGGTCGACCTGTGCCACGGCGGTCGAGCTTGTCGAGACCTCGGGTCGCCGGCGGTTTCGCTCGTGGTGAAGAGCGCTGCAACGCCGGAAGTCGCGATGTTGGTTGCCACACGCAGGCGACTGGGTCGCGCGCCACGGCGGTCGAGCTTGTCGAGACCCCTGTGATCTCGACAAGCTCGATCACCGGACCAAGGCAAGAAAGTCTCAAACCCGTTGTGCACAAGGGAATCTGAGCCTCAGAACTGTCGGCGGTCACCGATAGATTCAACCTCATGCTCGACACCGACCTCGACACCCTCGACGCCGACGCACTCCTCACCCACATGCGCGAAATCCAAGCAGCCACCCACCAGCAAGAAGTCCGGATGCTCCAAGCAGCCGCCGCCTTCGCCGACCTCCACGGCGTCCTCGAACCGACCGAGTTTGCGCTGCCCGGAGCCGAACAGATGCTCCCGCTCGGCGGCGACGGCACCCCCGAAGTATCCGAGTTCTGCCCCGCCGAACTCGGCGCCGAACTCGCCATCTCCACCAACTCCGCCGCCAGGCTGATCGGCGACGCCCTCGACCTCCGCCACCGCCTCCCCCAACTCTGGGCACGGATCCAGGCCGGAGAAGTGAAACCCTGGATCGGACGCCAGATCGCCACCGACACCCGCGACGTCTCCCAAGAGACGGCAGCCGTGGTGGACCGGCGGGTCGCCAAATACGCCCACAGCCTGACTTGGGGACGCCTCGCCAAAGTAGTCCAGGCCGCCATCATCGACACCGACCCCGACTACGCCCGCGAACGTGAAGAGGCCCACCGTCGCAACCGCGGAGTCTGGCTCAACCCGGCCGATGAGACCGGCACCATCACCGGCGCCTTCGCCGCCGCCGGACCCGACGCCCTACAATTCGACGCCGGACTCAACCGCACCGCCGACGCCCTCGGACTGCTCGGCGATTCGGATACCAAAGACATCCGCCGATCTAAAGCACTCGGCATCCTCGCCAACCCACAGCTCACCATGGACCTCTACGCCACCGCCACCGTGTCGCCGGTCGAGACCCAGATCTCGACCGGCTCGACCACCGAAGTCGGTGGGAACCCAACACCGTTCGTGCGCGGAGTCAGCATCAAGGTCGACCCCCGACCCAAAGCCGTCCTCTACGTCCACATGACCAGGGAGTCGCTGGAGCAAGGCGAGGGTGTGGCTCGGGTGGAAGGGATCGGACCCGTCACCAGCGACCAAGCCAAACGATGGCTCGGCGACTGCACCATCAGCATCAAACCCGTGATCGACCTCGCCGGCATCGCGCCGGTCGACTCCTATGAGATCCCCGACCAGATCCGTGAAGCCGTCCAGATCATCACCCCGGCCGACGTGTTCCCGTACGCGTCGTGCCTCAGCCGCAGGATGGACCTCGACCACACCGACCCGTACATCCCGATGGTCTCGACAAGCTCGACCGGCGGAACCGCCTCGGCCTCGACAAGCTCGACCGGCGGGGTCTCGACCGGCTCGACCAACGGAACCGACGGAGGACCACCGGGCCAAACCGGGATCGGGGAACTCGGACCCCTGACCCGACACCACCACCGGATCAAGACCCACAGCCGATGGCAAGTCAAACAACCCTTCCCCGGCATCTACCTGTGGCGATCACCCCACGGCAGATACTGGCTCGTCGACCACACCGGCACCCGCCGGGTCGCGTGATACGCCGCGCCGTCAGTCGGGTTTGATGTTCTGGTTCAGCCTGAAGAAGTTTGTCGGGTCGTACTTGCGTTTGAGTGTCTTCAGTCGGTCGTACTTGTGGCTGCCGTAGGCCTGCCTCACGCGCTCCTCGCCTTCCTCCATGAGGAAGTTCACGTAGACGCTGGTGTGGTAAGGCGATAGGGCGGACCAGTAGTCGCGAGCCCATTGACGTTCGGTCTCGAACCCGTCTGCCGTCATGCTGTTGCCGTTGATGTTGAAGGTAAACCCGGACTTGCGACCATTGAACGCAGTCGCATCTTCATCGATCTGGGCAACCGCTCCGCCCATCTGCCACAGGGCGATGCTGGTGATCGGCGACACGATGCGTTTGCCGTGCTCTACAACGATGTCGATGACGTCGTCGTCGAGCGCCGCGACATCACAGGATCGGACATAGTACGACCAGCCGTGGCGGAACGACGGATCGAACATCTTCTGATGAGCGAGGAACGGCTTCGGTTGGCAGAGATCGAGCACTGGCGATCCGAATTCCTTGAGCGGCTGCAAGACCCGTTCGCCATCCTCGACCTGGCCTGCATAGCAAGCGGCGATCGCAATGACGTGCTTGCCGACAAGGTCCGGAGGAACGATGGGCAGCGCTGGCGCCCTGCGTTGCACTGCAATCGTCATGAGCTCGTCCGGGCAGTCTGCAACCCAGTCGCGATAGAAGCGCAGAACCTCCGGAGCGTCTTCCATCAGCCAGAAGACCGGGCCCGCCATGACATACGGACCCACCGGACTCAGCCGGAACTCGAAGTCGGTGACAATGCCAAAGTTTCCACCGCCACCTCGGACGCCCCAGAACAGGTCGGCGTTCTGGTTCTCGCTAGCCTTCACGAACTCACCGTCGGCGGTGATCACGTCCACAGACTGCAGCTGATCGATCGTGAGCCCGTACTTGCGCATGACCCACCCGATGCCACCGCCGAGTGTGAGGCCGGCGAGGCCGGTATGCGTGACGATTCCCGCCGGAACCGCGAGCCCGAACTCTTGCGTTTCGCGATCCAGTTCACCGAGGAGCACGCCTGCCTGCGCTCGCACCGTGCGCGCCTCAGGATCAACGCGGATCCCCTTCATCGGACCGAGGTCGATGAGCATGCCGTCGTCGCAGACTGACAGACCCGGAAAACTGTGTCCGCCCCCGCGCACCGCCACCAGCAAGTCTTGCTGGCGCGCGAATCTGACTGCGGCGGCGACGTCGGCTACGCCGGCACACCGGGCGATGAGCCCAGGGCTGCGATCGATCGAGCCGTTCCATACCTTGCGATGGTCGTCGTACCCAGCGTCGGTCGGCCGGACGAGCTCACCCCGAAACGATGCCTGCAACTCATCGACAGCACTCGAGTCGATGGCCTGGCCGTGGGTCATGGTACTCATGGGACCTCCTGGCAGCTCCACTACGCAGATTCCCACACGTGTGACCCGGCAGGCAATGCCGAACCGGTGGCCGTAAATGACTTTGTTCGGCGATCCGCAGGCGTGCAAACTCTCACGAATGCCGTCCGTCGAAGTGAAACCGTGCAGCCAAGAGTTGATCGACCTCCTGGAGCGACTCGACCAATCTCAGTTGGACTTGGCACACCATCGGGAGCGCTGGGACTTACAGCAGCAGGGCCTAGCCATCTACCTCACGGCCTGGCAGCAGGATCAGGTTGTCGGCCGGATGACGCTGCTGAAGGAATCCAAGTACCAGCCAATCCGCGATGCGTTTCCCGGTTACTGGGAGATGAACGCACTAGAGGCGCGCCCACAGGGTCGCGGGGTGGGAACAGTCTTGATCAACACCGCCGAGCAGTGGGTGGCTGAGAGCGGCGGACCAGGTCTCGGAGTGGGGGTTGGCCCAGACAACAACGGCGCACGGCGGCTGTACGAGCGACTGGGCTATGTCGAATGGTCTGAAGGTCGGGTCATCGACGAGTGGGACGAGCGCGATGAGTCTGGCCGCTTGGTCCGGGCGCATGCGGATGAGTGCCTATACCTCCTCAAGAGCCGCTGACGCCGGCTCATGCCAACCGCGCGAGGAAGCGTGCGGAGTCGACGATTACTCGGGTGATCTCACCGGTTCCCACGACCGCGGCATCATCGTGCTCGGCGACAACTCGGAACTTCACCAGCCGGCCGTCCTGGTGGACCAGTTCCGCCCTGACGGTGAGCCGCGCGCCGATAGGGCTCGCCTTCAGGTGTTCGACACTGATCCGGGTCCCGACCGAGGTCTCCCCCGGCGCAAGGTTGCCCGCGAGCAGAGCACAGGTCGCGCCCTCCATCCACGCAAGCAGGCGAGGCGTCGCAAGTACGTCGAGGTCCCCGGATCCCAGCGAGCGTGCGGTGTCGCCATCCGCCACCACGTGATGAGCTTCGGCGTGCGAATCAGGCGGCAGGCCTGCAGCGGGCATCGGTCGATTCCTCTCAGTGGGCGGTCATCTGCGACACTAGAGCCTGCATCTGCACAGCAATCCAGGAGGACTGATGAGCAAGACCGGCCGCAAGCGCCGCGCTCGTCGCAAGAAGCGCGCCAACCACGGCAAGCGCCCCAACGCCTGACGAGGGTGTTCTGCCACCGGGCAACCGGTGTCTCGCCAAACGTCGAAGGCCCCGTCCAATGGACGGGGCCTTTCACTGTGTCAAGCACAGAGCTATGTCTTAGTCGAGGTCGAGTCGGCGCTCGGAGATCTCGAGCTGCACCTGGCGAATCGAGAACATCACCCGCTGCCGCAGCTCAACCGGGGCACTCTCGTGGCACGAACGGGCGACGAGCGCCTTGACGAGCCGCTCCAGGTCGACCTCACGCAGACAGGGTCCACACTCGTCGAGATGCTCCTGAATCTGTCGGCAGTCAGCCGTCTCGAGCTCGTCGTCGATGAAGACGTACACGCGCTCCAGGATCTGCGAACAGTCGACGTCGTGATGCTTGCCGCAGCTCATGGCGTCACCTCCGCCTCGAGCTTTTCTCGCACGAGGCCCCTTCCGCGGGCATAGTCGGCGAGCAGGGTGCGCAGCTGGCTGCGACCGCGGTGCAGGCGCGACATCACGGTGCCAACGGGGGTGCCCATGATCTCGGCGATCTCCTTGTAGGCGAACCCCTCGACGTCAGCGAGGTAGACCGCGAGCCGGAAGTCCTCGGGGATCTGCTGCAGCGCAGCCTTCACGTCACTGTCAGGCAAGTGCTCGAGCGCCTGAGTCTCCGCGGACTTGAGCCCTGCGGCGGTGTGTCCCTCGGCGCGGGCAAGCTGCCAGTCCTCGATTTGCTCGTGCGGATCTTGTGCTGGCTGGCGCTGCTTCTTGCGATAGGTGTTGATGAACGAGTTGGTCAAGATGCGGTAGAGCCACGCCTTGAGGTTGGTGCCTTCCTTGAACTGGTGGAACGCCGCGAACGCCTTGGCGTAGGTGTCTTGAACAAGGTCTTCGGCGTCGTGCGGGTTGCGCGTCATCCGCATCGCGGCGGAATACAGCTGGTCAAGGTAGACGAGCGCGTCGCGTTCGAATCGTGCGGTGCGCTCTTCGACCGTCTCGGTCACTGGCTGGTCTGTCATCACAGGCAAGGGTAGCGGCCACTCCTGACGTTCAATTTCGGCGAGGATCGAGACGCCGGCATCAGGGGCTGTTGGGCACGTTGCACCGGCAACCATGCGAGCAGACCTCCCGGCGGACCATCCTCGACACCCAAGTTTGCGTACGTCGCCATAACACCACCCGCCGGGCGATCATTCCCGGCCGCTGTCAGGCCACCCTGGCGGTGACCCATTCGACGACGGCCTCGACGACGACGTCGAAGGTCTCCTCTTGGGTCAGGGCAGCACGCTTCGGAACCTTGAAACCGTGGTCGGCGTCGGGGATCACCGTGAGCTCGGTGGCGTCAGGGAAGGCGTCCGGCCCGCCGAAGGCATCCCGCTCCCCCTGCACGACAAAAGTCGGTACGCCAGCACCGAGCAGCTCCGGCAGCCGGGTCTTCTCGGGCTTGCCCGGCGGATGGAGGGGAAACGCGAGAGCGAGGCAGCCCACGGCGCCTAGCGAAGAGGCCAGCCGACACGCAACACGGGCTCCGGCGCTGCGACCGCCGAGCACTAACGGCGTACGCGCACGGATCGCGTTGACACACGCGACCGTGACCGCGTCGAGGACGGCGGGTCGGGCGACGCTCTTACCGGCCACGTGCCACGGCTGCTCGATCCGGAACACCGTGATCCCCTGGCGGGGCAGCGCACTGGCCAAGGCCCCCAGGTCCGGCGAATCCTCGCCGCGGCCAGCACCATGACCAAGCACCAGGGTTGCAACCGGATGACGAGACCGGTCGGTGTGCAGACGCGCGTCACCGTGCTCGGTCGCGATGACGCGTACCTGCGTGGTCATACCTCAAACAACCCGTCGGCCATCGCGGCCTGCTCGTCGACCGGGTCGAGGGGACGGACCAGGTCGGCCCCGTTGTTTCGTACGTCGTTGACCTGCGTGGAAACGGGAAACGCCTCGAGCTGTCCCGGGGCGGCCGGCACCAGGATCCGCGCCAGCTCGCTGGTGCCGGCGACCTTCGGGTCAAGCCAGTCGGTGTAACGGTCTCGCTCGACCACCATTGGCATCCGGTCGTGAATGTGACCGAGCTCGTCTTCAGCGGACGTGGTGATCACCGTCACCGACCAGAGGAATGCTCCATCCGCCGACTCGTCGGCAACGGACTTGTCGCGCCAGATCTCGTACAGCCCCGCCATCGCCAACAGACCACCGTCTCGCGGGCGGATGAAGAAGGGCTGCTTCAGCGGCTTGCCGGACTTGCCGAGCTGCTGGGTGGGATACCACTCGTAGTAGCCGTCGGCCGGCAGCAGACACCGGCGCTGGGCGAACGCCCGACGGTAGGCCGGCTTCTCGGCCAAGGTCTCCACCCGGGCGTTGATCATCCGAGACCCGATGCCGACGTCCTTCGCCCAGGACGGGATAAGTCCCCACCGCACCGAGGCCAGCCGACGTACAGGATCGGCGTCCTTCGGCCCATCGCGCGGGATCCGGTCGAACACGGCGTAGACGTCTTTCGTAGGCGCCACGTTGTAGTCGGCCTCCAGCGGCACGCGTACATCAACCCGGTCGACCTCGAACTCCTCGACGAGATCGTCGGGCTTGCTGCTCGCGGCGTAGCGCCCACACATGAGGACCAGCCTGTCACATAGACTTGCCCCAACAGCAACGACGAAGACGAGTAGCCGCGCGACCCCGCAAGCACAGAGATCCGCCCCATGGCTGAGAGGGCAGACTTGGGACGCATAGCGAAGACACTTCCGAGCTGGACGTCTCAAAGGCCGGCATCTCGCCGGCGAAGGTGTGGTGGCACCGCGAGCTTGCCCGTCGCCCACGCCTCCAGGGCTCCGTCCTCTGGAGGTGTCTCATGACTTCGCTGCCACGCACACTCACGTCCGAGCTCTCGTCGTACGTCGACCGGCCCGGCCACCCCGTTCGCCTCACCGGTTGGGTGCACCGCCGCCGCCGTCTCTCCGGCCTGACGTTCCTCGTCATCCGCGACCGCACCGGTACGGCTCAGGTCGTCGTCCGGGACGAGCCCACGATCGCCCAGGTCGAGACGCTGCCTGAGGAAACGACCGTCGACGTGGTCGGTGTCGCCAGCCCCAACCAGCAGGCGCCCGGGGGCGTCGAGCTGACAGACCCCGTCATCACGGCCCTCGGCGAGGCCGCCCAGACGCCGGCCATCGAGCTCTGGCGACCCAACATCACCGCGAGCCTCCCTACGCTCCTTGACCACGCACAGGTGACGTTGCGCCACCCCCGGCGGCAGGCACACTGGCGGCTCGCGGCCGCTGCCCTGCAGGGGTTCCGCGACACCCTCGACGCAGCCGACTTCACCGAGGTCCACAGCCCGAAGCTGGTCGAGTCCGCGACCGAGTCCGGGGCGAACGTCTTCGCCGTGGACTACTTCGGCCGTCCCGCCTACCTCGCCCAGTCGCCGCAGTTCTACAAACAGGTGCTTGTCGGCGTGTTCGAGCGGGTGTACGAGGTGGGACCAGTCTTCCGGGCCGAGCCGCACGACACTGTCCGCCATCTCGCCGAATACGTCTCGCTCGACGTGGAGCTGGGCTTCATCGACGACCACCGCGACGTTGTGGCTGTGCTGCGCGATGTGATTGCCGGCATGGTGGCCAGCGTCCAGACCCGAGCCGCGGCTGCCGTCGCGTTGTTGGAGGCCGACATGCCACGGGTGCCCGACGAGCTCCCGGTCATCCACTTCCGCGAGGCCCTGGAGATCGCCGGCGCACCCGCAGACGAGCCCGACCTCGCCCCGGCGCACGAACGTGCGGTCGGCGAGTGGGGCAAGCGCGTGCATGACAGCGACTTCGTTGTCGTCGAGGGCTACCCCACCGCGCATCGTGCCTTCTACAGCCACCCCGACCCCTCGGAACCGCACTGGTCACGGTCGTTCGACCTGATCTTCCGGGGCATCGAGCTCGTCAGCGGTGCCCAGCGGCTGCACCGGTATGACGACTACGTTGACGCCCTGCAGGCCCGCGGCCTCGCGCTCGAGCCGTACGCGGCGTACCTCGACGCCTTTCGGTACGGGATCCCGCCACACGGAGGCTTCGCCATCGGCCTCGAGCGGTTCGTGGCACGGCTCGTCGAGGCCGACAACGTCAGGCAGGTAACCCTCTTCCCCCGAGACCTGCACCGCCTCGCGCCATGAGGTAAGAATGACCCATGGTTCTCGTGAGATTGCTCGCTCGCCCGATGATGTCGTCGATGTTCATCACCGGCGGGATCAATGCGCTGCGGAATGCCGAACACCTGGCAAAGCGGGCCGAGCCGGTCACCGACAAGCTCGAACCGGCGGTCGACAAGGCCACCGAACAGCTCCCGTTCTCCTTGGACGCCAAGCAGCTGGTTCAGCTGAACGGAATCATCCACGTCGTGGGGGGTTTCTGCCTCGCCACCGGCCGGGCGCCCCGTCTCTCGGCGCTCGCCCTCGTTGCCACGATGGTCCCGACCACGCTCGGAGTGCACCGCTTCTGGGAGGAGAGCGATCCCCAGAAACGAGCCAACCAACAGGTCCACTTCTTCAAGAACGTCTCGATGATGGGTGGGCTCATGCTCGCCAGCGTCGACACCGCGGGCAAGCCCAGCCTTGCGTGGCGGGCCCGTCGCCGGGCGGCAAGGGCGCGCGAGCGCGCCATTCAACTCACTCCAGGCTGAAATAGACGCTGGGCGTGACGACTGAGACGAGCAACGGCTGGTCGGCGCCGTACGCCGCGGGGCCGATTCACGCGAGCCTGGCCGTGCCCGGCTCGAAGTCGCAGACCAGTCGGGCTCTGGTGCTCGCCGCCCTCGCGGACCGGCCGTCCACCATTCGTGCCCCCTTGCTCGCGCGCGACACCACGCTGATGATGGCCGGGCTCTCGGCCCTCGGCGTGGGGATTGAGCCCTCCGCCGATGCGGTGACAGTCACGCCCGGCCCGCTCGCCGGTCCCGCGCAGGTCGACTGCGGCCTCGCTGGGACAGTGATGCGGTTCCTACCTCCCGTCGCAGCCCTGGCCGTCGGCCCTGTCGGGTTCGACGGTGACCCACGAGCCCGCGAACGCCCGATGAGCGCCGTCCTCGACGCGCTCCGCTCCCTGGGAGTCGACCTCGATCCCGGTGCCGAGTCGCTGCCCTTCACGCTTCGCGGGCGAGGCGCCGTCGCCGGCGGCGTCGTGACGATTGACGCGTCGTCGTCTTCGCAGTTCGTGTCGGCGCTGCTCTTGTCGGGCGCGCGCTACGACAAGGGTGTCGACGTACGCCACGACGGAAAGCCTGTTCCCTCGCAGCCGCACATCGACATGACCGTCGCAATGCTGCGCGAGCGAGGAGTCGTCGTCGAGACCGACGAGCCGAACCGATGGAAGGTGCATCCCGGCCGGGTGAATGCCCGGGACACCACGATCGAGCCCGATCTGAGCAACGCCGCGCCGTTCGTCGCGGCCGCGGTGGTCAGCGGCGGGTCCGTCACAGTGTCGGGCTGGCCACGCAGCACTACCCAAGCCGGTGACGCGTTGCGGGTGATCTGCGACCTGTGGGGCGCGGACGTGAGGCTCGACGAGCAGGGGCTCACCGTGCGCGGCACCGGTCACGTCGACGGGATCGACATCGACCTGCACGACGTCGGAGAGCTGACGCCCGTGGTGGCCGCCGTGGCGGCGTTGGCGTCGTCGCCCTCGCACCTCCGAGGCATCGCGCACCTGCGTGGGCACGAGACCGATCGGCTGCGATCACTTGCCGCCGAGCTCAACCGGCTAGGCGGGCAGGTCGAGGAGACCGACGACGGGCTGACGATCCACCCGCGACCGCTTCATGCTGGGGTCTTCCACACGTACGCCGACCACCGGATGGCCCAGGCGGCGGCTGTCTTGGCGTTGCGGGTCGAGGGCATCGACATCGACGACATACAGGCCACCACAAAGACCCATCCAGACTTTGTCGGCGCCTGGACGGCGATGCTGCGATGAAGCCGCGCAGAGACATCGAGGACGACCAGCGTTTTCAGCGGCCACGCCGCCGCACGCGGCCACGCACGAAGGACCGCCCCAGCCACGACGACGCGATCCAGGCGTTCGTGATGACGGTCGACCGCGGTCGCTACACGTTGCGGGTCACCGAGGCCGACGGCAAGGAGCGCACGGTCACTGCCATGAAGGCGCGAGCCCTCGGTCGCAAGGCGGTGGTGGTCGGAGATCGCGTGCGCATCGTCGGAGACGTCAGCGGAGCCGACGGAAGCCTCGCCCGGATCGTCGAAGTGACCCCCCGCTCATCCACGCTGCGTCGTACTGCTGACGACGATGACCCCATCGAGCGCATCATCGTCGCCAACGCCGACCAACTCGTCATCGTCACGGCGGTGGCAGAGCCAGAGCCGAGGCCGCGGCTGATCGACCGTGCGTTGGTGGCCGCGTACGACGAAGGCCTCGATCCGCTGCTGTGCCTCACGAAGGTGGATCTGGCCGACCCCGACGAGCTGTTGTCGACCTACCGGCCGCTGGGCGTGGCCTCGGTCGTAGCTGCGCGGGGTGGTGACCTCGACCAAGTGCGTGACCGGCTGCGCGACCGGGTGAGCGTCTTCGTCGGCCACTCCGGCGTGGGCAAGTCCACGCTCGTCAACGCACTCGTGCCGGGCGCCGACCGGACGACCGGGCGCGTCAACGCGGTGACCGGGCGCGGGCGGCATACGTCGACGTCGGCGTTCGCGCTCGAGCTGCCCTTCGGCGGCTGGGTCGTCGACACGCCCGGCATCAGGTCGTTCGGGCTTGCGCACGTCCAGCCGCAACACCTGATCAGTGCCTTCGAAGACCTGAACGCGTTGACCGTCGACTGCCCTCGCGGCTGCACCCACAGCTCTGCAGCTCCAGAGTGCGCGCTCGACGATGCGATCCGAGACGACAGGATCGAGCGACAGCGGGTGGAGTCGTTCCGACGGCTGCTCGACAGCCGCGAGTCGTCCGAGCGCTGACTGAGCCCGGCGGCTGTTAGGAGAAGTCGGCGTCTCCGGTCGGGTTCCAGACCGCCTTCGACCCGATCTCGCCCACGCGGTAGACCTGGATGCCTAAGCCGACTGCCCCCACGATGAGCACGGCTGCCAGCGCGAACACGAGCGGAGAGTTCGCAGTGCTTGACCAGGTCACGACGAACGCCAAGATCGCGACAGCCGCAAACGCGAGCACCAGGTACCAGAGGAGGTCGGCGCGTTCAGAGTGCTCCTCGACGAGAGCTGCGATCGGACCACCGAGGTCGAGAACCTCCTGGAACTTCTCGCCACTCTCCCTGGCGACGTACGTCGTCACGACCGCCCCCACCGACACCACCAGCAACGGGACTCGCGCCCAGGCCCGCGTGCGAGGCACCGCGAAGAGCACCCCCAGGAGGCCCGCGAGCGGCACCAGCACCACCACCGCGTGAATGGCAAGCGGATGCACCGGCAGACCGTTGATTTCGCTAAACATCGGATGACCTCCCGGGTGTGCGGATGAGGCTCAGTACCTCACGGTGCGGTGACTAAACGCTAGTGGACGAATGGGCAGGCCAACAGCATTCAGGCCGACTACGGCCCGGCGCCGCCGCCGCGGTACGACGCGCGTCGCCCCAGCGCCCGAGGTGCTCGCGTCGTACGCTGACCGCTATGCCCTCGACCGACCACACCGACGATCTCCGGTTGGCGCACGTCCTCGCCGACGACGCCGACTCTCTGACAATGGACCGGTTCAAAGCCCTCGATCTGCACGTCGTGACAAAGCCTGACCTGACGCCGGTGACCGACGCCGACACCTTGGTCGAGGACATGATCCGGCGGACTCTCGGCCGTGCTCGCCCCCGCGACGCCGTCGTCGGCGAGGAGCACGGCAGCACTGGCTGGGGTCCTCGGCGCTGGGTCGTCGACCCGATCGACGGCACCAAGAACTTCATCCGCGGCGTGCCCGTCTGGGCGACCCTGATCGGCCTGATGGTCGAGGGCGAGGTAGTCGTCGGGGTCGTCTCGGCACCCGCGCTCGGGCGTCGCTGGTGGGCCACGAAGGGCACCGGTGCCTGGACCGGCAAATCCCTGTCGTCAGCGCAGGCGTGCCACGTCTCCGACGTGTCCGATATCGAGGACGCGTCGTTCTCGTACTCGTCGTTCGCCGGCTGGGAGGCCCGGGGGCGGCTCGACGAGTTCATGTCGCTGACCCGCCGGTGCTGGCGCAGTCGGGCTTTCGGTGACTTCTGGTCTCACACGCTCGTCGCCGAGGGAGCCGTCGACATCGCTGCCGAGCCACAACTGGCGTTGCATGACATGGCGGCGCTCGCCGTCATCGTCTCGGAGGCGGGAGGCCGGTTCAGCGACCTGACCGGCACGGATGGACCAGGTGGAGGCAACGCGCTTACCACGAACGGTCGGCTCCACGACCAGGTGTTGCAGCTGATCGGTGAGCGACGGACGAAATCACGAGGCCGGGTGCACGATCTCACGGCCCGCCGGCAACGGTCTCAGCCGGATGACCTGCCGGACGATCCGACCGACCCCGACGTCTGAGGCTCTCGAGCGCTCGGAGCAGGGCGGGCGCAACGAGCAGGGCGGCGAGATCGAACCAGCCGTAGCCGCCAGCAGCCCCTGAGGGCGGGTTACCGATGGTGATGAGCCCGGTCGGGTCGACCGGCTGCCACACCCAGGTGCCGAGCGCCGTACCCACGATCTCGAGATAGCTGACCACGACGAACGCGCCGATATACAACCCACGCGAGGGACCCCACCGCAGGAACGCGGCCAGGCAGAGGAACCAGAAAGCTCCCAGCGCATCGGGCCGGTCGGCCAGCAGCAACCCGTACGTCGCCCACGCCACACCGACCGTGAGCACGATCCCGGTGCACAGCCGTGGACGCGCCTCGACGAACGCCAGCCGGCCGACAGACAGCGCCGCCAGGTAGACCAGCCCGTGGCCAGGCGGGACATACATCGGGACGTTGTCGAACCGGTAGACATACACCTCGAGCAACGGCGAGAACGTGTACTCCACGAGAGTCGCGAAGAGCACCACGATGGCCGTCTGCGCCCGCACCACCGGTGTCTCGCGCGCCAACAGCAGCAGCAACACCACCCAGGTCACGACACCAAGCAACCGCTGCACCGGCAGCGACCCCGACGCATCAACCACCAGCACCGACGTGATCGTGACGAGCACGACGCTGATGACCGCGCTCGGGGTCAACGCTGATCGACGGCCTGCCGCACGGGCCGGCTCGGTCAGCGTCATACGCCACATCTTCGCAGGCCAGCACGAAGAGCCCTTTCCCGTACCCCAGGGGGGCACTATCGTCAGATGACCAGGTTGAGCGTCTCCGACAGCGCTGTGGGCGACCTCATCAGCGGCATCCGACATTAGGGAGGCGCCTGATGCGTATCAGCGACGTGTTGCGGTCGAAGTCAGGGTCGGTGGTCACGATCACCCCGGAAACGACCATTCGCGACCTCATAGCCCTGCTCGCCGAGCACAACATCGGAGCGGTCGTCGTCAGCAGCGACGACAAGTCCGTCGTGGGAATCGTCTCCGAACGTGACGTCGTACGCCGACTGGTTTCCGACACAGACGTGCTCGACACCGCGGTTTCGGAGATCATGACCGCCGACGTACAGACGGCTGGCCCGAAGGACTCGGTCGACGACCTGATGCGCACGATGACCGAGCACCGCATCCGTCACGTGCCGGTGCTCGTCGATGGCGAGCTGCACGGCATCGTGTCGATCGGCGACGTCGTGAAGTCGAGAATCGGCGAACTCGAGTTCGAGCGTGACCAGCTTGAGTCGTATGTCCGAACTCAGTAACACTCCGTGATCGACTGCCCGGAGCCTCAGAGTAACCAGGGAGTTTGCGACTTCTGCCACGACACGGCAGGCCACTAGGGTGGCTGATATGACTATCGAGAAACCCGAGATCGACTTTCCCGATTCCCCTCCCCCCGGTGAGCTCCAGATCGACGACCTAGTGGAGGGTGCTGGCGCCGAGGCGTCGGCCGGGACGACGGTCTTGGCGCACTATGTCGGGGTAGCTCATTCAACCGGTGAGGAGTTCGATGCCTCCTACAACCGGGGCCAACCTTTGTCGTTTCGGCTCGGGGTCGGCCAGGTCATCGCCGGCTGGGACCAGGGCATCGAGGGCATGAAGGTCGGCGGTCGCCGCAAGCTGGTGATCCCCCCTCACCTCGGGTACGGCGACCGCGGGGCGGGTAGCGCGATCGCCCCCGGTGAGACGCTGATTTTCGTCGTGGACCTCGTCGACGTCCGCTGAGCACCTCACGCTCCGGGGCGCCGACGTCCCGGTTGTTCACGGCTCTGCTGCTGCCGCCGGATGTCGAGCAACATCTTGACGAGGGCATCGACGGCCTGCGCACCGCCCACTCCGAGCTGCGGTGGCCGCACCCGTCTCGGTGGCATCTGACCCTGGAGTTCCTCGGCCAGTGTGGCCCACACGAGCGCGAGCGGCAGCGCCGGCGGTGGGAGCGCAGGGCGCGACGTTCCCGACCACTGACCCTGTCGCTGGCTGGCGCGGGAGCGTTCCCGAAGCCATGGAACGCCCGCGTCCTCTGGATCGGCCTCGCCGGCGACGTCGACGGCTGGCGGGCTTTGGCTGCGTACGGCCAGCGTGCGCACATGACGCTGGCGCGCACCCGCGAGCGCACCGATCTCACCGGCGCCGTCGAGGAGCTCAGCCACTACACAGGACCGTCTTGGACAGCCACCGAGCTCGCCCTCGTGGAGTCACATCTGCGCAGTCGCAACGAGCGCGGGCCACGCTACGAGCCGCTCGAGTTCTTCGCCCTCGGCGGCTGACTGTCAAAGAGAGGTCACGCGGTAGGTCGTCGTGCCGAGCGTGACCTCGTCGTCGACCTTGAGCTGACGCCCACGGCGGCGCTCGATATCACCGTTGACTTGGATCTCGCCGACAGAGAGTAAAGCCTTGACGTCGCTGCCCTGGTCGACCGCGTCGGTCAGCTTGAGGAACTGGCCGAGCCGGATGCCGTCGCCCCTGATGGGTACCTCATTGACCGCCATCGCGTCACTGTCAACTATCCGCGGCTGCCTGTCCGCGCAGCGCTGTCCGCGGTGAGCGCATGCTGGCCGACAGACCGACCGCGCGGAATCCACACGAGCGATACAGCTCGACGGCGCCCATGTTCGACCCCGGCGTGAACACAGCCGCCCCTGATGCGCCGGAACGAGCGAGTGCCGTCAAGGCAGCGAGCACGACCCGGCGGCCGTGGCCCTGGCCGCGGTGTTCGGGGTGGGTGCCGACCGGCTCGAGCAGGCCGCACTTATTGGCGCCTGCCCACCAGGCAGTAGCGGCGGCGACGTACTGCCCGTGATGACGGATCATCACGTCCAGGTCGGCGCGGTAGGACGTGAGGTCACGCATCCTGTCCCAGCTGTCGGCGTCGGACTGCGTGCTCTTGAACAGCACTTGCTGGAGCTGCAGTCGGTCGCGGGCGAGGAGATCATCTAAGACGATAGTCATGTCGTGGTCGACCCGGTCGCGGTCTGCGGCGTTCAGCGGCCGGTAGAAGACCGGCCACGGGTCAGGGTCGAGGTCCCATCCGGCGGTGGCGAGGGCGATGCGCACGGCCGAAGGCTGCGGTGCGTCGACGTAGCAGTCGTCGCCCGAGAGGATCGTCCGGAGGTCGGCCGCCATCTGCTGCCCGAGATCGAGGTCGTGGCGTAGCCAGGGGCTGACCGCGGTCAGCAGAACGCCCTCCCCGTGCTGCAGGCCGACAGCCGCGATTTCGTCGTCGCTCCCGCGCCATACGTGCAGACCTGGGTCCACCACCGGGTCACCCATCCGCAGGTACCAGCCGACGTCACCGACGTGCAGCTGGCCGCTGAACGAGTGCGCGGGCTCCCACTCCATCAGGGTTGCCGTGATCTCCGCCTCCGCGCCGCGGCCCGGCTGTGTGCGCTCGTAGGTCATCACGGATGAGCGTATGCCGTCAGGGCTCGACAGAACGACCCCCATTCGGTCAAACCGCACTCCGTTCGTGCTCACTCGGCTCGCTACGGCCGCCCCGTGACGAAATTCGCGGGAACAAACCAGGGGTGCCTAAGGGTTAACCCGGTGACGGAACGGCATAAAGTTGCGTAGCGTAAGGGCGGTGGGGACAATCAACGAGCTCTCGCTAGAGACCTCGGGGCGACGGGGACGCCGTCTCGTGGATCTCCCGCGCGCCTTGAGGAGGTCCGTCACCTCGGCGCGCCGGCCGTCGCTGCCAGGGCGCCGACGGCTTGTCAGGCACGCTGCGACCGAGCTCATCGTGGTGGCGTCGCTGTTCCTTCTCTACAAGGTCGGCCGGACTGTCGCTGACGGCGACGTGTCGACTGCCCTTGGAAACGCCCGCGATGTGCTCCACCTCGAGAGTGCTCTCAACCTTCCCAGCGAGCTCGCGCTCCAGAGCCACTTCCTCGATTTCACCTGGCTCGTACAGGCAGCGAATGTCTACTACGCCTGGGTCCACTTTCCCGCGACCGTGGCGTTCCTAGTTTGGGTCTACGCGTACCGCCACCACGTCTACTCGCTGGTCCGGAACTGGCTGGCCCTGGTCACCTTGGGCGCCACCGTTGGCCACATGGCCTTCCCGCTCGCGCCGCCACGGATGTTGAATGCGTCCGGCTTCGTCGACACGGCCGCCGTCTACGGTCCCTCCGTCTACAGCGCCCCCGACGTCGACAGCTTCGCCAACCAGTACGCCGCGATGCCAAGCCTGCATGTGGCGTGGGCTTTCATCGTGGGCATGGGCATCGTGGCGATGACCCGGAGCAGGTGGCGCTGGTGGGCGCTCGCGCATCCCGCCATCACCACGCTCGTCGTCGTGGCGACTGCCAACCACTTCTGGCTGGACGCTGTCGTCGCTGTCGCGCTGCTGGCTGTCACCGTGCCGTTGGTCGTGGGGATCGAAGCTCGCCGCCTCACCGCAGAGCTGCTGCCTCCACCGGTGTTCGTCGAGGCGGGCCACACTCCGGGACCGACCGCCGCTCAGCCGCAGGACCGGGCAGGGGCACTGCGCTCCACGGCCGTCGACACCATCAACCCGCACGCACGACCGCAGCGTCCCTTCGTGCCCCAGCAGGTCGACGGCCGACGGGTGGCGTGTCTCGACGACGATGGGTTGTTCGACGAGGATCCTCGGCGCGGTTCGACAGCGGACACCGGCTGACCTTGTCGAGCACGCTCACGCGCGATCTTGTCGCACGGTCTGCTCGCTAGCTCCGCTCACTCTCGAGTCTTCCTGTTCGTCGTCGAGCATGGTCCGCTCGTCGAACGGGTCATCACCGGCAAGGACGCGCTCCATCTGGTCGTTGTCGACACCTCCGGTCCAGGTCCCGATCAGCAGTGTTGCAACGGCGTTGCCGGCTTGATCAGGTTCACAAACGCGGTGCCGATCGGTTCCAGCTTCACCGCGAAGTCGGGAGCGATGAAGCCGACGGCTATCCCGAGGCCGACCGCCACAACGACGGCGACGTAGAGGTAGTGCGTGCGATCAGTCCGGCTGTTGACTTGGTCAGCCGTGCCGTTGGGGTGCGATGACATGACGGTCTCCTCCGGCGAACGAACCCGTGGTCAACTCACAAACTTTGCAGAGCCTCGCGGGTTCGGCATCTCGAGACCGCTCCCCGTGACCACCTCGGGCCGTCGTACAAAACCGGCAAGGCGCAGGTCAGCGGAACGTATAGTCCCGGCCAACAGCGGTGCAAGAACGCGCCCGGACGAAGGAGGCCCTGTGATCGGCCGTGACGTGTACGTCGTGGATGCAGTCCGTACCCCCGTCGGCAAGCTCGGTGGGGCGCTGGCCGACGTACGACCAGATGACCTGGGCGCCGTCGTCATCTCCGCACTGCTCGAGCGCCAGCCCTCCCTAGACCCCAGCCGGGTCGGAGAGGTCTACTTCGGCGCCGCCAACCAGGCCGGGGAGGACAATCGCAACATCGCCCGGATGTCGGCCCTGTTGGCTGGGCTGCCCACGTCGGTGCCCGCCGTAACCCTCAACCGGCTGTGTGCGTCCGGTCTCGATGCCGTGGTCGCCGCGGCCCGCACGATCGCGGTGGGCGACGCATCGATCATGATCGCGGGCGGTGTGGAGTCGATGACGCGCGCTCCCTGGGTGCTGCCAAAGCCGTCCAAGGGGTTTCCCGCCTCGAACTCCGAGCTGTACTCCACGACACTGGGCTGGCGGATGGTCAACCCCCTGATGCCCGTGGCGTGGACCGTCAGCCTTGGCGAGAGCACGGAGCTGCTGGCCGAGACCTACGGGATCACCCGCGATGCAGCGGACGCATTCGCCGCTCGCAGCCAGAGCCTCGCGGCAGAGGCCTGGTCCACTGGGGCGTATCACGCGGCGGTGGTCCAGGTGCCCGACGCGCCCATGCACCGCGACGAGGGAATCCGCGACGGGGTGACGGTCGAGACTCTCAGCACGCTGAGGCCGGTGTTTCGACCCGACGGCACGGTGACCGCGGGAAACGCGTCCCAGATCTCTGACGGAGCGGCCGCTCTGCTTCTCGTGGACGATTCGGGGCTCCGCGAGCTTGGGGTCGAGCCGATGGCCAGGATCACGGCGACTGGCGTCAACGCGGTCGACCCGCAGGAATTTGGGATCGGTCCGGTGGCAGCGGTCAACCGCGCGCTCGTTAAGGCCGGCCGCTCCCTTTCGGACGTGACATACATGGAGCTCAACGAAGCCTTCGCCGCGCAGTCGCTCGCTTGCCTGTCGGAGTGGCCGGAGCTCGATCGGTCCGTCGTCAACCCGCTGGGCGGTGCAGTCGCGATCGGCCACCCTTTGGGCTGCTCTGGAGCGCGGCTGGCGGGCGCGGTCGCGCATCATCTCGCTGGGGCGGACTCCGGCCTGGGCGTCGCAGCCTTGTGTGTCGGCGTCGGCCAAGGATTGGCCGTCACCATGGAGCGTTGACGGAGCGAAAACGCACCGTCTCGGCGTTACGACACGATAGTCTAGTGAGACAGTGGTCTTCATATGACCGAGATCCGTGCAACAATGTGCTCCTGAGCCATCCGGTTCCCCTCATGTCCGGTATGCCCTGAGCACCATCCCATGGAGGATCCATGAAGAAGCGCTTGACCGCCGCAACCGCGGCGTCCCTCCTCGCGCTGATCGCCCTTGGCGGCCCGAGTCCCTCGATGACCTTGGCCGGCAACGACTGGGAGTTTGCCCCCCACAGTGACACCAAGGGCAACGACTGGGAGCTCGCTCCCGACCGCCACGGTAACGACTGGGAGATTGCTCGCAGCGGCAACGACTGGGAGTGATCGAGCACTAACGTTTTCCCCTCGTCCGTGGATAGGCGGCTCAAGGCATATGTGGCCGCCCTGTTGGTGGCCACTGCGGCCACCGTTGTTTTTGCCGAGGTCATGGATCTTCGGCCTCAGGCCGCCCCCGAATGGGAGACCCTCCCGTTCCTTGCATTCGGTCTCGTGGTGGCTGGACACCTGCGGGTGCGCTTTCGCCGCGGTGACGATGTTGATGCCCTGACCTTGTTCGAGGCGGTGCTCGCGCCCCTCATCTTCGGGTTCTCTCCCCTCGTCGTGGTGGCGACGGTGGCCGTCGTCCAGATCATCATCTCGAGCCTGCGACGTACCGCCCGGGTGAAAGCCGCCTTCAACGTCGCCCAGTGGTCGCTGGCAGCCGGTGTGGGAAGTGTCGTGCTGTCGGCCTTCGCCGACTATCCAGGCGTTTCGCTGGAGAAGCTCGGTTGGCTCGTTATCGCCCTCACCTGCGTCGCCGTGGTCAACAACACGGCGTTCACCCTTGTCCTCGCGATATCCGGGCGCCAGTCCGTCCCTACGGTGCTGCGTGGCCTACGCCCTGTTCTGCTGCCGGGCTGGCTCGGCGGCTGGGCCGTCAACGTGCTTATCGGCCTGCTGTTCGTGTTGGCCGCTGACAGCAACTCGGTCGCCGTGGTGCTTTTCCCTGTGCCCCTGCTCGTCCTGCATCTGGCCTACCAGGGCTATGCCACCGCACGATCCGATCGCTACCGCCTCAACGGTCTGCGGGAGGCGGCCCAGACCCTGTCTGCTCCGCTGCACCCGCGCGACGCGATCGACGACTTCCTCCTCGACGTGGCCCGCTGCTTTGAGTCGCGCGGCGCCGAGCTGATCTTGTTCGACGAAGCAGGTGACCTGGAGATCCATCAACTGGATGCCGACGGTGCGGTCACCGTGGCTAACGAGGGACGCGACTCACGTTCACTCGCGGCCGCCCTTGCCACCGAGCCCGAGGCACTCCGGGTCACCGCGACCGATTCCCATGCCATCGCCGGCCTGCTCGGCGAGGGAGGATGGCGCGACTGCATCTCCGCGCCCCTGGTCGATGAGCAGCGCCGACTCGGGGCACTGGTGGTGTTCGACCGGACCGGCCTCGAGGGCGACCCGTTGGCCGACGTGGTGGTGCTCGAGACGTTGGCCCGCGAGACGGCGCACACGATTGCCCGAGGCCGGCTCTTCGAGAGCGTTGTCGAAGAGCGACGCAAGCTCGACCGCATCGTCACCACAACCTCCGACGGCATCTTCACGCTGGCCGACGATGGCGCTGTGCTGACCTGGAATGCCGGCTGCGAGAAGATCACCGGCTTGCTCGCCACCGACGTACTCGGACGCCGCGATGCCCTTGCGCGCGTCAAGGCACGCACAGCTCTCGGTGTTTCGATCAACTTCGCCGGCTGGGCAAACGACCCGCCGCTGCCGGCGGAGGTGCTCATCACGAGGGTCGACGGCGGCCATCGCCGACTGTCGTGCTCCGCCACCACCGCCACCGACGTCGACAGGAGTTCGCAGACGCTCGTCGTCGTGGCCCGCGACATCACTCCGGCGGAGGAGTACGAAGAGCTACGCGACCAGTTCAGTCGGTTGGTCGAGGCTCAGGCAGCACAACGCCTCGTGGTCGACCACCTTCAGCAGGCGGTGGCGCCGGAGCCGCCCGGCATCGATGGAGCCGATATCGCCGTCGCCTACGTCGCCTCTGACCCGTCGTCACCGACCGGCGGTGACCTGTTCGACTGGCACATGCTGGCGACGGGCGAGCTGCACGTCGCCGTGGTCGATGTCCTCGGCCACGGGGTTGCCGCGACCAAGGATGCCCTCCTCGTCGTGCACGCGCTGCGATTCGCCGCTGTCGACGGTACGCCGCTGGAGCACATGGTTGTCCGAGCCGACGAGTTGCTGTCTGCACAAGCGACCGGCGTGGTGGCCACCGTGGTCATCGCGCGCTACCACCCCCAGACGGGCGAGCTCAAGGTCGCCTCGGGAGGCCACCCGCCGGCACTCGTGGTCGGCTCAGAAGGACAGGTGACCCAGCTTGCGGCGACCGGTGGCGCGATCGGATGGCCGGGGGTCGGTAGCGACAAGATCGTCACCACGAGGCTGCATGTCCACGAGTCGCTGGTCCTCTACACCGATGGGCTCATCGAGGCCCGCAAGAACGTCATCGAGGGCATGGACGCGTTGATACGTCACGCAGGAGATGTTGCCCAACTGCCCGCCGCGCAGTTCGCCGACGAGCTGGTCAAGCGATCGCTCAAGGGCGCGCACCGGCGTGACGACAGCCTGGCACTGGTGTTACGGCGCACTCGGACCGACGTGACGCCAGAGCGGATGAGCTGGGATGTCGCACCGGGTGACCCAGTCGAGATGCGGGCCGCCCGGCAGGGCCTTCAGGATTGGCTGGGGGAACATCAATCCCACGCCGACGACGCAGTGCTCGTCGCGGCAGAGCTGATGGCCAACGCCGTCATGGCCGCCCGGTCCACGGTGATCTTGAGCGCGGCCATGCACGGCGACCGGATTGTCCTCGAGGTCTCCGATGACGGCAGCGGTGACCCAGATCTCGACGAGCTCGGACAACGGCTACCGGTTGTAGACAGCGAGGAAGGCCGCGGGCTCTACCTTGTTCGCGCGCTCAGCGAGGACGTCGCCATGGTGAGCACTGGCGGGGGCACGGTGGTGCGGTGTGTTCTGCCCGCTCACATGTGGACCCACGACCTCGCCAACGGCCAGCCTCGTCGGCGCGCCAACTAGGCGACGCGACGGCAACCGTGACGCAGTTGGCATGAAGCGTCGACTTCCCAAGCCCAGAGAGCTGGCGCCGCTGCTGCAGTTCAAGCGGCCAGTCCTCAACCCGAAACGACGACGACTCCAGTCGGCGCTCACAATCGAAGACCTGCGAAGGATCGCGCAACGCACGACACCGAAGGCGGCCTTCGACTACACCGACGGAGCGGCCGAGCAGGAGGTGTCGCTGGCTCGCGCCCGGCAGGCATTCCGCGACATAGAGTTTCGACCCGCGATCCTGCGTGACGTCTCGAAGGTCGACACGAGCCGCCAGGTACTCGGCCAACGCGCCAGCTGGCCGTTCGGCATCGCCCCGACCGGCTTCACCCGGATGATGCACACCGAGGGTGAGGTGGCGGGCGCAACGGCAGCGGGTGCAGCCGGCATACCCTTCACGCTCTCGACGATGGGCACGACATCCATCGAGGACGTCAAGGCGGCCAACCCACACGGGCGTAACTGGTTTCAGCTGTACATGTGGAGGGACCGCGACGCTTCGATGGCGTTGGTCGACCGCGCGGCCGCCGCGGGTTTCGACACCCTCGTCGTGACCGTCGACGCCCCGGTCGCAGGTGCACGGTTGCGCGATGCGCGCAACGGGATGACCATCCCGCCGTCCCTCCGGGCACGCACCTTCGTCAACGCGATCAGCCGACCCGGCTGGTGGATCAACTTCCTGACGACCGAGCCGCTCACCTTCGCCTCGTTCCACTATTGGCAAGGCACTGCCGGCGAACTGCTGGACGCGATGTTCGACCGAACGGTCGACTACACCGACCTCGGCTGGCTCCGCGAGCAATGGAAGGGGAACCTCGTCGTCAAGGGCATCCAGACGCTCGACGACGCCAAGAAAGTGGCGACGTCGGGTGCTGACGCGATCGTCTTGTCCAACCACGGCGGGCGGCAGCTTGACCGGGCTCCGGTGCCGTTCCACCTGCTCCCATCCGTCGTGCGTGAGGTGGCCAACGATCTCGAGGTGCACCTGGACACGGGCATCATGTCCGGCGCCGACATCATCGCGGCGATTGCCCATGGTGCGACGTTCACGTTGGTGGGCCGGGCGTACCTCTATGGGCTGATGGCCGGTGGGCGCGCAGGTGTCGACCGGGCGATCGAGATCTTGACGCGCGACATCGAGCGCACCATGCGCCTGCTCGGTGTCACCAGCCTCGACGAGCTCACGCCACAGCACGTCATCCAGCTACAACGGCTTACTCCGATCCCCAGGTCGTGAAGCTCGTTACTCCACGCGTGGGAGGATCCCGCTATGGCGCATTTCTTGTCGGGGCGGGCTGAGACCCCGACCCAGTCGCGGATCCTGACGTACGTGCGCGACGACGGACCTCTCTCCCGAATGGACCTGGCCGCCAGGCTCGGCGTCTCCCGCACCACGGTCGCGGCCGAGGCCGGCCGGCTCGTGGAGCTGGGACTCGCCGTCGACGGTGGTCCGGCAGCTTCACGCGGCGGGCGGCGCTCAAACCTGGTCGACCTGGATCCCCAGCTCCGCTTCGTCGGCATCGAGCTGGGCGCGACCTCGCTGCGGGTAGCCGTCACCGATGGACGGCTCGGAGTGCTGGCCCGCGCCAACTCACTCAGCGCCGACATCAGGCGCGGGCCCGAGACGGTCCTCGGCGAGGCCCTCGAGGTGACCCGCAAGCTGCTCGCCACCGAGGGCGTCGAGCGTCCCGCGGGCGTGGGGATCGGCGTACCGGGGCCGGTCGACTTCCAGGGCGGCGTGCCGGTCTCGCCGCCGATCATGCCTGGCTGGGACGGCTACCCTGTCCGCGAAGCCCTCTCCCGCGAACTCGGCGCCCCGGTGCTGCTCGACAACGACGTCAACGTGATGGCCCTCGGCGAGCAGCACACCGGCGTCGCGCGATCGGCCCGAGACTTCCTCTTCGTCAAGATCGGCACCGGTATCGGCTGCGGCATCGTGGTCGGCGGCCACCTTTACCGCGGCGCCGATGGCTGCGCCGGAGACATCGGGCACATCCGGATCGAGTCGGGCGGGCCGGTCTGCGCGTGCGGCAACCACGGCTGCCTGGAGGCGTTCTTCGGCGGAGCCGCACTGGCTCGCGACGCCACGGCGGCGGCTAAGTCCGGGCGGTCGGCGGTACTGGCCGAGATGCTCGAGGAGTCGCACGCACTCACCGCCGAGCACGTCAGCCTCGCCGTCGGTCGCGGCGACGCAGTTGCGCTGCAGCTCACCCGTGACGGCGGCCGCCGGGTGGGATCGGTGCTGGCAAACCTTGTGTCGTTCTTCAACCCGGGCCTCATCGTCATCGGCGGCGGTGTGGCCGGGCTCGGCCACACTCTTCTCGCGGAGATCCGCGGTGCGATCTACCGCCAGTCGTTGCCGCTGGCCACCGGCAATCTCCCCGTGGTCCTCAGCGAACTCGGTGGCGACTCCGGCGTGGTGGGGGCGGCCCGGCTTATCAGTGATGCGGTCTACGCCGTCGCCTGACTCTACGGATCTCCTCGGGTCACACGTTGGAAACTTTCGCAAGTAAATTGCGTTTCGCTATTGCAAACTTTCGCTTGAGGCTTTAGATTCATCGCCACGCGTGACGGTAGTCACGTCTCCGAGCGAAGGAGCAGCGTGGCCGAAGCGGAATCCCTGTTGCAGATGCGCGGGATCGTTAAGACCTTTCCGGGCGTGCGGGCGCTCGACGGCGTCGACCTGGAGGTGAGACCCGGCGAAGTGCATTGCCTGCTCGGCCAGAACGGCGCCGGCAAGTCCACCTTGATCAAGGTGCTTGCAGGCGCATACCAACCCGATGATGGCGAGATCCTTTGGAACGGCGAACCTGTGTCGTTCAGTCACCCCACCGCTGCCATCCGGCAAGGGGTGGGCACGATCTACCAGGAGCTCGACCTCGTCGATGGTCTCTCCGTCGCCGACAACGTCTTCTTGGGACACGAGATCGCCAGTGGCGGGATCAGTCGCCGCACCGAAGCACACCGCAGGACCCGCGACATCTTTGCTCGGCTCGGCCACAGCGAGATCCCCCCGGGCCGCGAGGTTGCTCGGCTCTCCGCCGCCAGCAAGCAGGTCGTGAGCATGGCGCGCGCAATGTCGCGCGAGTCCAAGGTCCTGATCATGGACGAGCCTTCGGCGGTGCTCGACCTGGAGGAGGTCCGCAACCTCTTCCGGGTCATCCGCGACCTGACCCGCGAAGGCGTCGCCGTCATCTACATCTCGCACCGGCTCGAGGAGATTCGGGAGATCGGAGACCGGGTGACCGTGCTGAAGGACGGACGCACGGTGGCCACCGGTCTTCCTGCCCGTGAGACGCCGACCAGTGAGCTGATCAAGCTCATGACCGGACGTGCCATCGAGTACGTCTTTCCACAGCGCACTACCAACGACACTGCGGCCTCCGAGCAGGCTGTCGTGCTCGATGTGAGTGACTTAAGCGACGACCGCGTGTTCAGAGACGTCAGCTTCGCCGTACGAGCTGGGGAGATCATCGGGTTCGCCGGCCTTGTAGGCTCCGGTCGCTCTGAGATCCTTGAGACGGTATACGGGGCGCGTCGGGCGCGCACCGGCACGGTCACCGTCGGCGGCAAGCGGTTGCGCCGAGGTTCGGTCAGCGCCGCCGTCGGGGCCGGAGTCGGCCTGGCACCCGAGGAACGCAAGAGCCAGGGACTCCTGCTCGATCAGTCCGTCTACAGCAACATCACGATCTCGACGATGTCCCGCTTCTCACGACTGGGATTCCTCGACTCTCGTGCCGAGCGGAAGGAGTCGGAGAAACTGTCGCGCTCGCTCGACGTCCGACCCAAGGGCGTCGACCGCTCGGTTCGGACTCTCTCCGGTGGCAACCAACAAAAGGTCGTGCTGGCCCGATGGCTGCTGCGTGATTGTCGTGTCCTGTTGCTCGACGAGCCCACCCGAGGCGTCGACGTTGGCGCACGCTCGGAAATCTATGCCCTTGTGCGCTCCCTCGCCGATCGGGGCGTCGCTGTCGTGGTCGTGTCCAGCGAGATCGAAGAGGTCCTCGGACTCGCCGACCGCGTGCTGGTTGTCCGAGAAGGGCGCGTCGTGCACGAAGGCCCATCGCACGAGATCGACGAACACAAGGTCCTCGACCTGCTCATGGAAGGAAAGGTGGCATGAGCGATCACACCACCAACTCGCCCGAGCCGCCGCCGTCGTCCACTAGCGTGTCCGCTCAGTCGGCGCCGCCGGCCGATGAGCGCGACCGGATCGAGGCTGCGGCGCTCGATGCTGCGGCCACGGAGAGCCCGTTCGGACGGGTGATGTCGGGCTCGATCGGCCGCAACCTCGGCCTTGTCGCCGCACTCGGACTGATCATGCTGGCTGGTCTCATCACGGCTGGCGATCGGTTCGCCGACGTCGACAACATCCTGACGATCCTGCGCCTAGCGGCAGTGATCGGAGTTGTCAGCGTCGGGATGACCTTCGTCATCATCGGTGGCGGCATCGACCTGTCAGTCGGGGCGATCGTCGCCCTGGCTGGGGTCTGGTGCACAACCGTGGCAACGCAAACGCTGGCCGCGGACTTTCACTGGGTCATCATCATCTTCACGGCAGTGATAGTCGGCGCCTGCTGCGGCATCATCAACGGCGTCCTCGTCGCCTACGGTCGGATGGCACCCTTCATCGCCACTCTCGCGATGTTTGCAGGTGCCCGCGGATTGGCCGAGATCATTTCCGACAAACGCAACCAGCTGGTGGATACGGAGAACCGGGGCTTCGTCGACTTCCTCAACGACGACCGGCTCGGCATCCCGGTGCTGGTCTACATCTTCGCGCTGGTCGCTGGTGTCGGCTGGGTCCTGCTCAACCGGACGACATTCGGGCGACGCACGATCGCAGTCGGTGGCAACCCGGAGGCCGCCCGGCTGGCCGGCATCAAGGTCCAACGCCACACGGTGTACCTCTATGTACTCGTCGGCCTCGCAAGTGGTCTCGCAGCCGCGATGCTGGTGGCCCGCACCGCAACCGGCACGGCGCAGCACGGGCAGCTCTACGAGCTAGACGCCATTGCGGCGGTCGTCATCGGCGGCACCCTGCTCAGCGGTGGACGCGGCACGATTGTCGGCACCGTCTTCGGTGTCCTCATTTTCACCACGCTGACCAACGTCTTTACGCTCAACGACCTCGACACGTCGACCCAGGCCGTGGCGAAGGGTCTCATCATCGTCGGTGCCGTACTGCTTCAACAGCGTCTGTCGCTGCGAAGCGGGCGCACTTAGGGAGGGAAAGCGACCGCCGACCCTGCGCGTGTAATCGCGCGATGTCACAACCAGAGCCGGTCTGAACCGGTTCATACCGAAGCAAGGAGCCACCGATGTCACACATCCGAATGCCTAGGCGGCAGCGGGTTCTCTACTCCGTCGGCGCACTCGTCGCCACCGGCGCACTTCTCATGGGCTGCACCAGCAACGACCCGGACGACGGCTCGAGCGACGAAGGCAGCAGCAACGCCGCGAGCGACAACGACGAGCCGGGAGACGAGGTCGTCATCGGCTTCTCCGGCCCGGAGGCCGACCATGGCTGGCTGGCCGCGATCAACGACTCGGCCGAGGCCGAGGCCGCAGAGTACGAAGACATCGAGCTTCGCCAGGCCGAGGGAACCAACGACGCCAACCTGCAGATCAGCCAGATCGAGACCTTTATCAACGACGAAGTAGACGCGATCGTGCTGCTGCCCACCGACGGTGATGCTCTCACCGAGGTGGCGACGAGGGCGATGGAGGCGGGGATCCCCGTCGTGAACGTCGACCGCGAATTCTCGAGCCCATTCGCCGCACGCACCACGATCCTCGGTGACAACTACGGCATGGGCGTTTCGGCCGGCACGTACGCATGCAACCTGATCGAGAGTGACAACATCGCCGACCCGGTTATCGCCGAGATCCAGGGCATTGCCTCTTTGGGACTGACCCAGGACCGGTCGCAGGGCTTCGCTGATGCCCTCGAGGGTTGCGGGCAGACCGTCGACAACCAGGTCTCCGCGGCGTTCACCGTCGAGTCCGGAGAATCGGTCGCCTCGAACCTGCTCCAGGCAGCACCGCAGATCGACATCATCTGGAACCACGACGACGACCAGGGTGTCGGCGTGAAGCAGGCGTTCGACAACGCTAGCCGTGACGAGTTCGCCTTCCTGGGCGGCGCCGGATCCTGCAACGCGATGCAGTGGATCGAAGATGGTGAAATGGAGGCGACCGTGCTCTACCCGCCGACCCAGGCGGCAGATGGCATCAAGCTCGCCCGGCTCCTCGCTCAGGGAAAGAGCATGGCCGATCTGGTTCAGGTCCAGGTGCCGACACGCATCGTCCTCAACGCGCCGGTCGTGACAGCCGACAACCTGGAGGAGTACCGGCCACTCTGCTTCGAGTCCTGAGGCCTTGGCCGCCGCGCCCGTGCAACGAGCGCGGCGGCCGGTCCCCAGGCACCCACGTCCTGTCGACAGAGAAGGTCCTCGCACATGACTGACGAACACCCTGGCGTCGTCGCCGCCGAGGCGACGCCGGCGACCACCGAGCTCCGGGTCGGCATGATCGGCTACGCATTCATGGGAGCCGCCCACAGTCACGCGTGGCGCAGCGCCGCCCACTTTTTCGAGCTTCCTCTGCGTCCCAGGATGAGCGCAGTCTGCGGCCGCGATGCGGCCAAGGTGTCTGCGGCGGCAACACAGCTGGGCTGGGAGTCCGCGGAGACTTCCTGGCGCCGAGTCATCGAACGGGACGACATCGACCTGGTCGATATCTGCACGCCCGGTGACACACACGCAGAGATCGCCATCGAGGCACTGCGAGCGGGCAAGCACGTGCTATGCGAGAAGCCGCTCGCCACCACGGTCGAGGAGGCTGCCGCGATGACCGAGGCTGCCGAGCAGGCAGCCACCGCCGGCGTCCGGTCCATGGTCGGCTTCACCTACCGGCGTGTACCGGCGATCTCATTCGCGCGCCAACTGGTCCAGCAGGGTCGGCTCGGCGAGATCCGCCACGTGCGCGCGCAGTACCTGCAGGACTGGATTACCGACCCCAACTTCCCACTGGTGTGGCGGCTGCAGAAGGAGCACGCAGGCTCTGGCGCTCTCGGTGACATCGGAGCCCACATCGTCGACCTGACACAGTTCATCATCGGACAGACGATCACGAGTGTGACCGCGATGCTCGAGACCTTCGTCAAGGAACGCCCGATCGCCGGGGATTCCAGCGGTCTGTCCGCGTCGGTCGGTGCCGAGATGGGGGCCGTTACCGTGGACGACGCCGCGCTGTGGCTGGCGCGACTCTCCGGTGGGGCCATGGCAACGTACGAGGCCACCCGTTTCGCCACCGGACGCAAGAACGCCATCCGCATCGAGATCAACGGCAGCGAGGGAAGCCTCGCGTTCGACTTCGAGTCGATGAACGAGCTGTCCTTCTACGACGCGCGCGAGGAAACGCTCACCGCCGGCTTCCGGCGCATCCTGGTGACCGAGCCCGAGCACCCGTACGTCGCCGCGTGGTGGCCGCCCGGGCACCTACTCGGCTACGAGCATGGCTTTACTCACCAAGTCGTCGACCTGGTGACCGCGATCGGACAACGGCGAGAACCCCTCCCCGTCGTTCGCCGACGGACTCCAGGTCCAGCAGGTCCTTGCGGCCGTCGAGCGCAGCGCCGACACTGGCTCCTGGCAGCCGACCGCCCTCCCTGTCGCCACGGCTTGAACCCATCGGAAGGAACCCACGATGACCCGCCCGATCACCCTCTTCACCGGTCAGTGGGCTGACTTGCCCTTCGATGAGATGTGTCGCCTCGCCTCCGAATGGGGGTACGACGGCCTCGAGATCGCCTGCTGGGGCGACCATCTGGACGTCTGGCAGGTGGTCGAGGACGATGCCTACCTCGCCGCCAAGCAGGCAGTCCTGGCCAAGCACGACCTCAAGGTGTGGGCGATCTCCAACCATCTCAAGGGTCAGGCCGTTTGCGACGACCCGATCGACGAGCGCCACCGAGGCATCCTGCCCGACCGGATCTGGGGCGACGGCGACGCAGAGGGCGTCCGGCAGCGGGCGGCCGAGGAGATGAAGATGACCGCGCGCGCGGCGCGACGCCTGGGCGTTGACACCGTCGTCGGCTTCACTGGCTCCTCCATCTGGAAGTACGTCGCGATGTTCCCGCCCGCGACCCAGGCCATGGTCGATGCGGGGTACGACGACTTCGCCGCCCGCTGGAACCCGATCCTCGACGTCTTCGACTCCGAAGGCGTGCGCTTTGCCCACGAGGTGCATCCGTCCGAGATCGCCTACGACTACTGGACCACCCAGCGCGCCCTCGAAGCGGTCGACCACCGCGCAGGCTTTCGGCCTCAACTGGGACCCGTCCCACTTCGTCTGGCAGGATCTCGACCCGTGTCGTTCCTGTGGGACTTCCGCGACCGGATTTACCACGTCGACTGCAAGGACACGAAGCTCCAGGTCGGCAACGGCCGCAATGGCCGCCTCGGCTCACACCTCGCCTGGGCCGACCCCCGGCGCGGCTGGGACTTCGTCTCCACCGGCCACGGCGACGTCCCCTGGGAGCGCTGCTTCCGAATGCTCAACACGATCGGATACGACGGCCCGATCTCGGTCGAGTGGGAGGACGCCGGCATGGACCGACTCCGCGGCGCCCCCGAGGCCCTCGCCTTCGTCCAGGGCCTCGCCTTCGACCCCCCAGACGCCGCCTTCGACGCAGCCTTCTCGACCTCGAACTGAACTCGTGCCGTGGCCGCCCACGTCGGAATGGCCTAGCGTCAAGACATGACAACATCTAGTCCGCGTATCCTCCTCGCCGGCCAGGGAGACCAGAGCACCGTCGGGAAGGTGCGAGACCGGTTCATGATCGACGGCCGCGACACCGATCAGCGGTTCTCTGTCGTGCAGCACCTGTTTGATCCGCACAGCCTGGCCGCGCCGATGCATCGTCACCATCTCGAGGACGAGTACACCTACGTGTTGAGCGGTCGGATCGGGGCTGTGCTCGAAGGGCAGGAGGTCGAAGCCAACCCTGGCGACCTGCTCTTCAAGCCGCGCGGGCAGTGGCACACGTTCTGGAACGGGTATGACGAGCCCGCCAGCGTTCTCGAGTTCATCTCTCCCGCAGGTCTCGAGACGTTCTTCCGGTGGCTTATGGACAACGAGGACCCGGATCCCGAGGCTCTCGGCGCGGCGGCTGCGCCGTACCAATGCGACGTCGACCCGGACGCAACCCGCGAACTGCTGGAACGGATCGACGCCAGCTTCTGACAACAGAGCGCACGTGTGCGAATGGGCGGTCCGGTAGTCGTTCCACCGGACGGCCCGTTCGCTAGCTCGTACTCAGTCCTCCGTGATCGAGGCCATCCGGCCGCCAAGGGCATGTGCCCCGACCACGACTCGGCAACCGCTTGCGAGAATGCGTTCCCCGCAGCTGGACTAGCAGGAGCTTCTGGAGGGCACATGACCAACGACTGGATCCGCCCGATTGGCTCAACCGGTCTGACGACGAGCGCGATCTGCGTCGGTGCGACCGCATTCGGCGCAGATGGCGAGGCTCACCGTGCCGGCGAACCGGCCTCGTCCGGCGTCGAGCTGGTCGGCGCCGTGTTCGACAGCCCGCTGCGGTCGATCGACACCTCGAACAACTACGTGGACGGCGAGAGCGAGCGCACCATCGGTGCCGCAATCGCCAAGCACGGACTTCCGGCCGACTTCCTCGTGATCACCAAGGCCGACGGCAGGGACCGGGACTTCTCGGGGACGCGGCTGCGCGAATCCGTGCGGGAGAGCAAGGAGCGTCTCGGCCTCGATCACCTCCCGCTCGTGCACCTTCATGACGCGGAGAACTTCGGATTCGACGATCTCACCGCCCCCGGCGGAGCTGTCGACACGCTCGTGCAGCTCCGCGACGCCGGCGAGATCGGCCATATCGGCCTTGCGGGCGGCAGTGTGCAGGAGATGTCTCGCTACCTCGCGCTCGGCGTGTTCGAGGTGCTGCTGGTCCACAACCGTTGGACGCTCGTTGACCGCAGCGCCACCGAAATCATCGAGCAAGCCCGTGAGCTCGGCGTAGGTGTCGTCAATGCGGCGGTCCTCGGCGGGGGCATCCTCGCGAACCCGCATGGAGCCACGTCGTACGGCTACCAGCCGGCCCCTCCCGCGCTCCTCGAAGCTGTCGAGAAGATGTCCGCGCTGTGCTCCCGGCACGGCACAGACCTCGCGACCGCCGCCATCCAGTTCTCGCTGAGGGATCCGCAAATGGCGACCACGATCGTCGGCATCAGCAAGCCCGCCCGCATCAGCGCGCTTATGACAGCTGCCGACGCTCGCCTACCCGATGACCTCTGGCTGGAGTTGGAGACCCTACTTCCGGCCCGCGAGAACTGGCTCGACTTCCGCCCACTCGAGCACACGGGTGGGAACGCCTAGGACTTGGGAAGGGCAATCTGCTCACCAACGTGATCCACGCCGGATTATCGATGGCTGCGAAGAAGAGTGTCAATGGAACAGATGGCTTGCGGCCATAGCCAGCCTGCGGTGGCGGAGGCGCGCCGAGCCGGCGATTTCCTCACGATATGGTGCTTCCCCTTGGTTGGAGACGAACGAGGAGGCAGGCCTTGACTGAGCAGGTAACCGAGACGCAGAGCTCCACTGCGCAGCCCCAGACGGGATACGCCCCGGTCAACGGCTTGCAGATGTACTACGAGATCCACGGCTCAGGCGGGACGCCTCTGCTCCTGCTGCACGGCGGGCTGTTCAACATCGACCTGCAGTTCGGTCGAGCTCCTTCCGGCGCTGGCCGCAGACCCGCCAGGTGATCGCGACCGACTTCCAGGCACACGGACGAACCAACGACATCGACCGCCTGCTGACCGGCGCCGACCTGGCGTCTGACGTCGTCGGACTCCTCGAGCACCTGAGCTCGCCGCAGGTCGACGTCTTCGGGTTCAGCGTCGGCGGCGCCGTGGCGCTGCACCTGGCGATCAAGCACCCGGAACTGGTCCGCAAGCTGATCGTGTCGTCGGCGTCGTTCCACCCGATCGGCAGACCGCCCCGAGAACGCAGAAGCGGTCGGCTCGCTGACCGTCGACATGATCGCCGGCACCCCGATGGAGCAGGAGTATCGTGGCCAAGTCGCCGCACCCCGACCAGCTGCAGGATCTGCTCGACAAGCTCGGCGACGTTCGACCAGGGCTTCGAAGGCTGGTCCGACGCCGACATCGAGGGCATCGCTGCGCCGACGTCTGATCACCGTAGGCGACTGCGACATGCTCACGCTCGAGCACGCGGTCCGCTTCCTGCAGCTGCGCGGTGGCGACGTCAACGGCGACTTCGTCGGCGTCCCAACATCCCAGCTCGCGGTGTTCCCCGGCACCACACACTTCTTCGGTCTGGCCGAACGGCCCTGGTTCTCGACGTCGTGACCACGTTCCTCGACGCACCAAACGACGACTCCTAACCGATACCCAAGTCCGTTACCGTGGCCGCGTGGGGACATCAGCCGACCACAGGCGGCAGTTGCTCGAGCAGGCGCGTGCAGCGCTGCGCGCGCATCGTTACGACGCGGCGTACGACGCACTGATGTCGGCGCAGGGCGTGGCACCCCTCGACGTGGAGGACCTGCATCGCCTCGCGGAGGCGGCGTGGTGGCTCGGCCTTATGTCGGAGTGCCTGCAGCTGACCGAGTCTGCGCACCGCGACTTCCTGGCCTCAGGGCACCTCGACCGGGCCGCGGCGCAGGCGCTCGACCTTGGCGGCATGCTCGCGATGCGCGGCGAGCCGGCGCTCGCGTCCGGATGGCTGGGCCGGGCCCGTCGCCTGCTTGCCGACCAGCCGGTGGGACCGATCCACGGGGTGCTCTGGTACGTCGATCTTTCGATGGCCCTCGAGGAGGCACGGTTGGATGAGGCCGAGCAGCTTGCGACCCGGCTGCGCGGGCTCGGTGCCGAGCACGGCGATGAGAGCCTGATCGCCCTCGGCTACCTGGGGTCGGGGCTCGTCGACCCTGCGTCGCGGCCGGGTCTCCGATCGCGTTCGCGCTGCTCGAGGAGTCCATGCTGCGCGTGGTCGGCGGCGGCGTTTCCCCTGACTGGGTCGGCCACATCTACTGCACGATCGTGTCGGCCTGTCTGAGCGTGGCCGACCTGAACCGCGCCCGGCACTGGTCCGAGGCCGCCCACCGATGGCTCGAGGATTTCTCCGACGCCGTCATGTTCACCGGCGTCTGCCGGGCGCACGACGTCGAGCTGCTGGTCGCGGAGGGCGCCTGGGCCGCGGCCGGGCAGCAGGCTGACGTGGTGGTGAACGAACTGCGTGAGTTGAACGTCGAGGCCGTGGCGGAGGCCGAGTACCAGCACGGCGAATGCCACCGGCTGCGGGGCGACCTCGATCTCGCCGATACGTTCTTCGAGCGAGGCCGCATCGCTTGGGCGGGACCCTCAGCCTGGGACGGGCGTTGCTGCTCCTGGCCCGTGGCGACGGTGACGGCGCGTGGTCCGAGTCACTGATGCGGTGGTCCGGGGATCGGCGGACCCGTTCCGCTGCGCACGATTGCTTCGCGCGCAGGTCGAGATCGGGGTCGCGACCGGTCGGCACGACGCCGCGGCGGCGGCGGCACGGAAGCTGCGAACGCTCGCAGACGACTTCGGACACCCCGGGCTTCGACGCCTGGGCCGACCATGCGGCCGGACTCGTCGCCCTGGCCGGCGGGACGCCTCGCGATGCGATCGAGCCGCTGTCACGGGCCGCCGAGCGACTACCGCCGGATGCGGGCGTGGTACGACGCGGCGAGCGCCGAGGCCCGACGGGCTGACGCCCACGGACTGTTGGGGGATGCGGCCGCCGAGCGTGAGCACCGGGATGCGGCGGAGTCGGTCTTTCGACGCCTCGGGCTCGAGGCGAAGGCGGCTCGAGCCGGACGACGTCTCCCAGCCGGCTGGAGGGCTCACGGCACGCGAGGTAGAGGTGCTGCGTCAGGTGGCGGCGGGGCTGAGTAACCGGGACGCCGCCCGGGCGCTCTCGATCAGTGAGGCCACGGTGCGGCGTCATCTCGCGAACATCTATCTCAAGCTGGGCGTCGGCTCGCGCACGGCTGCGGCAGCGTGGGCGCACGAGCAGGGCCTGCTGTCGCCGGCGGTCCGCGCCTGATCTGACTAGCGCGGCGTACACCTTTCGGACCATGCGCAGCACCGTCGCATCGCATCATCTGGTCGATGTGCGGCGATCGTGCGCGGGCCAGAGGCTGTGAGGCAGCATGACCCGCAGCCGCGGGCCTGTGCGACGAAGGAGACCGCGATGACTGCGATCGAGGAACGCACCGAGATCGACCAGGCCAGGTTTGAGGCCTTCGGCGACCGGATGGTCGGCATGCTCAATGCCGGCTGCACCGCCCTGCTGGCCAGTATCGGCCACCAGACCGGACTGTTCGACGCGCTGGCCGCAGCCGGGGCGGTCACGAGTGAGGAACTGGCCGAGCGGGCCGCGCTGAACGAGCGATACGTGCGTGAGTGGCTCGGCGGGATGACCGTGGCCGGTGTCGTCGAGTTCGACCCGACCGCCCGGACCTATTCCCTGCCGCCGGAGCACGCCGGATGGCTCACCGTCGAGGCCGGGCCGAACAACTTGGCCCGCACCATGCAGTTCATCCCCCTGCTGGCGCAGGTGGAGCAGGACATCGTGCAGTGCTTCCGCGAGGGAGGCGGCCTCTCCTACGCCCACTACCCGAGGTTTCACGCGCTGATGGACGAGGACAGCCGGTCGTTGGTCGATGCCGCTCTGATCGACGCTGTGGTGCCGCTCGTCGACGGACTGGATGCGCGGCTGCGGGCCGGGATCGAAGTCGCCGACGTCGGCTGCGGCAGCGGGCATGCGATCAATGTCCTGGCGCGGGAGTACCCCGCCAGCCGGTTCGTGGGCTTCGACTTCTCCGAGGAGGCGATCGGGCGGGCGAACGCCGAGGCGCGGAGCCTTGGTCTGACCAACGCCCGGTTCGAGTTGTGCGACGTGGCCACGCTGGACCAACCGGAGGCCTTCGACCTGGTCACGGCCTTCGACGCGGTGCACGACCAGGCCCACCCCGGCCAGGTGCTCGCCGCCATCGCGCAGGCCACCCGGCCGGACGGCACCTTCCTGATGATTGACATCAAGGCGTCCAGCAAGGTCGAGGACAACATCGAGAACCCTCTCGCGCCGGCGCTCTACACGTTCTCCACGATGCACTGCATGACCGTGTCGCTGGGCCTGAGCGGGGACGGACTGGGCACGGTCTGGGGACGACAGCTGGCCACCTCGATGCTGCACGAGGCTGGTTTCGCGGACATCCAGGTCAACGAGCTCGAGGATGACCCGTTCAACGACTACTACGTCTGCCGTAAATAGGCCTGCCGACCTGCCCAATCGGGCAGTGGACCGGGGAGCACGAGCGGGGCATGCTAGGGCGGATACGAACGGAGCCCTCATGAGCCGATTCAGATTGAGCGCAGTCACAGCCTCGGCCGTCGTAGCGTTGACCGCTGCATCCATGGCGGTGCCCGCCGCCCACGCCAAGCATCCGCAGTTTCAGATCGTGTTGCCAGGAGCCACTTCAGCCGAGGGCATCGCCAGCGGCGCAGGATCCACGTTCTACGCCGGCGACCTGTTCGCAGGCGACATCTTCCGAGGCAACATCAAGAAGGGCACAGTCGAGAAGTTCATCGACAACCCACCCGGCCGCAACGCCCTGGGTCTGCGGGTCGACGTGGCGAACAAGCTTCTCTTCGTCGCCGGCGGATTCGACGGGAGGGGGTACGTCTACCACCTCAAGACTGGCGCCACCCTCGCGACGTACCAGTTCTCCACGGAGCCGTCAGTCATCAACGACGTGGCAGTGACGCGGAAGGGTGCCTGGTTTACCAACTCGTCCCAAGCCGAGCTGTACTTCGTGCCCATCGTCAAGCACCGGCCCGGCCCATTCAGGACACTCGCTCTGAGCGGCCCCGCCGCAGAAGTGACCCCAGGGTTCAATAACAACGGCATCCAAGCCACCGCTGACGGCTCGAGACTCGTTGTTGCCCACTCGGATAACGCCGCCCTCAACGTGGTCAACGCCCGTACCGGCGCAAGCCGCACCATCGAGGGACTCAGCTTGCCCAATGTCGATGGCATCCTCATGGAGGGACGCACCATCTATGCCGTCCAGAACTTCTCCAACCAAATATCAAAGGTCCGGCTCAATGGACGCCTCACTTGTGGCTCGGTCACCAAGGTGGTCACGAGCAGCATGTTCCAGGTCCCCACGACCGTAGCCCGGTTCGGAGACCGGCTCGCGGCCGTGAACGCGAAATTCGACACCGGATTCCCGCCCACAGCCGACAGCTTCGAAGTCACCGTCGTCGATCGCTGACCTCAGTGGGGCCCGACGTCTGACACCAGAGCGTCAGGCGAGGGCCTTTGCCTTGAGGGAGTCGGACTCGGCCTGGGTGATGGCGCCGGAGTCGAGCAACTCCTTAGCCCTGGCAATCTCCTCAGCCGCACCGCTCTGCGTACCAGCAACCTGCTGGATGTACTTCTTTTCGGCGTTCTCCAGATGAAGAACCAGAAGCTCCACAGGAGAACTTCCCAGAAATCGGTCGTGATCGAGTCCATCGCCAATCCTCCGGTCGAGTCAGTTGTCTGACCCCATTCGCACATGGCAAGCATTCACCGCACCTCGCCCTGGACGCGCCGATACGTTTCCCAGCAGCTCACTGCAGCGCTGAGGTCAACCGCATCACGTTGTCGACGTAGCGCTTGCGCAGGGGGCGCGCGCTCCACTCTTCGAGGTTGAGCTCGCGCGATATCTCGCGATACTTGTCCTCGACCTCGCGGATGTCGCGCACGAAGTTGCCGCCGAAGCCCATCACCGAGACCTCGAAGTTGAGACCGAACGAGCGCATGTCCATGTTGCTGGAGCCGAGGACCGCCGCATCGTCGTCAACTGAGAAGAACTTCGAGTGCAAGATGTACGGGCCCGGATACAGGTAGATCCGCACTCCCGCCTGCAGCAAGGCCTGGTAGTACGACTTCTGCGCGTGCCAGACCATGAACTGGTCGCCCACCTCGCTGACGAACAGCTCGACATCGACACCACGCTGGGCGGCTGTGGTGATCGCGTACAGCAGTGACTCGTCGGGGACGAAGTAGGGACTGGTGACCGTGACCCGGCGACGAGCACCGTAGATCAGCGTGTTGAACAGGCGCAGGTTGTTCTCGTTGGGGAAGCCGGGTCCGCTCGGGACCACTTGGCACGATGCGCCGCCATCACCGTGGTCCCTGGCGAACTCCCATGGCTCGAGCTCGAGTGACTCGTGCGTCTCGACGTACCAGTCGGTCGCGAAGACGGCATTGAGCGTGGTGACGACAGGACCCTCGATGCGAGCCGTCAGCTCTCGGTATGTCCGGCCCCCACGGTGGTTCTTCGGGCTCTTGTAACCCGGCTCGATCAGGTTCTGCGACCCGATCACTGCGACGCGTCCGTCGACCACCAGGATCTTGCGGTGGTTGCGCAGGTCCGGCCGCTGCCAGCGCCCCTTGAACGGCTGGACGGGCAGCATCGAATGCCAGCTGAAGCCGGCTGCGTCGAACCACGTGAGCATGTCCTGGTAGCCGTCAACAGAGCGCGAACCGAGGTGGTCGAAGAGCACTCGCACCGTCACGCCGCGGGACACTGCGGACCGACAGGCGGCCCAGAACGGCTCAGTCTCCTCGTCGATCGCAACGATGTAGAACTCGACGTTGACGTAGCGCGCGGCCCTGTCGACCTCGGCCGACATCGCACTGATCGAGGCGCTGTAGTCGTCGAAGAACGTGACGTCGTTCCCGGGTCGGTACGGAAAGGTCGCGAGATTCTGATTGAGCTGGACGGCCGATTGCAGCCACCCCGGCAAATCATCCGGTACCGTTGCGATCTCCATAGCGGCCAGCCGATGTCGGACATGCTCGTCGACTTCGGCTTGGATACGGCGACGTCCTCGATCCACGTAGGGGCTCCCGATCAGGAGGAACGCCAGGATGCCCACGAACGGGATGAAGAAGACGGCCAACAGCCAGGCAGTCCCCGACGACGGTCGCCTGTTCTCGGGGATGAAGCCCAGGGCCACGACCTTGATGGCGAAGTCCAGCAGCACCAACGCGAACGAGACGATGACCGAGAGGGTCGGCAGTGAGGACATGTCGCGTGAGGCTACCGGTCACACCCGTACGGCGGGTCGATACTGAGGACATGCCAGTCATGCTGACCCGATGCTGTGCCGCGATGCTGCTCCTCACTTTTTTGGCGGCTTGCGGCGACGACTCCAGTTCCTCAGCAGACCAGCCGGCGTCGACATCAAGCGCATCGGAGCACCTGACCGAGGCGCCGAGCGCCACGGCGACCAGCCAGCCGGCATCATCGACGGCGCCCCAACCCACAAAGAGCGGCGCTCGCATCGTCGCCGCAAACAGCGAGTTCGGGATGATGTTGTTCGACGGGACCGGTCAGGCGATCTACCTCTTCGACGTTGAGCCGACGTCGCAACCCAGGTGCTACGACGCGTGCGCCGAGGCATGGCCACCGGTACTCACCACGGGCGAGCCTGTAGCAGGTCAGGGCGTTGACAGCTCGCTGCTGGCCACCACCGAGCGAACCGACGGCACGTTCCAGGTCACGTACAACGACCATCCCCTCTACTTCTACGCGCACGAGGGCAAGCGTGAGGTGAAGTGCCACGACATCTTCTTGAACGGCGGCAACTGGTACGTCGTGCAACCCGGCGGCGACGCGGCACCGCCGGGATGACCCACAGACGGCGCATCAGCGGCTCACGCGCTACGTCTGTCCTCTCCTTGCGCGCGTACGCCGCTCGACGCAGAACGGTCCAGGTCGAGATTCGGACGGCCGGGAGCACGGTACTGCCAGCCAGCGGCGCGCCACAGTTCCGCGTCCAACACGTTGCGCCCGTCGAGGATTCGAGGGCGTGCCGACGTGACGTCGGAGCTCGTGGGGGTCCAGCCCGACGAACTCCGGCCATTCCGTCAGCAGCATGACGAGGTCGGCTCCGTCGACCGCCGCTGTCGAGCGTGTCCACGATGTTCAATGCGGGGTAGACACGCGCGGCGTTGCGGTTGGCCCGCGGGTCGTACACGACGGGGTCGCGCCCCTGAGCTGGAGTTGGGCAGCGACGTCGAGTGCTGGCGAGTCTCTAACGTCGTCGGTCCCTGGCTTGAAGGCCGCCCCAAGACAGGCGATCCGGGTGCCGACGACGTTGCCGCCGCACTCCGCGATCGCCGCCTGGACGACCTTGAGACGCCGGTCAGTGTTGGTGGCGTCGACCTCCCGCAGCAGTGAGAACAGGCTGTCGACGCCTAGATCGCGGGCGGTCGCCATCAGCGCCCGGACGTCCTTGGGAAGGCAGCCGCCTCCGAACCCGATCCCCGCACCGAGGAAGGCACGGCCGATGCGCTGGTCGAGCCCGAGGGCGTCCGCCAGCGTCACCACGTCCGCGCCCGCAGCGTCGCACAGCTCGGCCATGACGTTGGCGAAGGAGATCTTGGTGGCGAGGAACGCGTTCGCCGCTGCCTTGACGAGCTCCGCGGTGGCGAGGTCGGTGACGACGACTGGGGTCTCGTCGACGATGAAGGCGGCGTAGACGTGTCGCAGAACCTTCTCGGCCTCCGGCGAGGCGACCCCGAGCACGACCCGGTCGGGCGCCAGCGTGTCCTGGACCGCGTGGCCCTCGCGGAGGAACTCGGGGTTCCACGCGACCTCGACAGCCACACCCGGCGCGCTGCGTACTCCTGGGCGAGCTCGTTGAGCCGGTCGGCGGTGCCCACCGGAACCGTGGACTTGCCGACGATGAGGCTCGGTCGGGTCAGGTGCGGCACGAGGGCCAGGACCGCCGCCTCGACGTGCCTGGTGTCCGCCGGCGAGCCCGTCGGCCCGCTGAGGCGTGCCGACGCAGATGAAGTGCACGTCGGCCCTCTCGGCGAGCTCGGCGACCGACGTCGTGAACCTCAGCCGCCCGGTCGCGGTGTGCCGGCGCAGGAGCTCGTCCAGCTCCGGCTCGAAGAACGGCAGCACGCCTGCGGCGAGCGCAGCGATCTTCGTCGGCGTCGACGTCGTAGGCGATGACGTCGTGACCGAGCTCGGCCATGCACGCTGCATGCGTTGCGCCGAGGTACCCGGTCCCGATGACGCTGATGGTTGCTGGCATGTGCTCTCCCCCTCGTATGGCTGACGAGGCACGGCGCTCGACGGTTCAGCAGCGACCGCCGCGTCCGCGCCGACCCTGCCCACCCAGAGTTGTCTAGGCGTTCACCAGTTTCTCTGCGCGCATCGCCGTTCACCATTGTCCGTTGGTCCTAGACCACCGCGGCCAGCGCGCGTACGATCCGCGACATGACGCAGCCAGTGGCGCGGGGATGCCGCCGTGATGCCGACCGGCTTCTTCCCGGCCGTCGAGCCGGATGCGCCGTGTCGTCCCCTTGCTCGAGCGGCTGCGGCCCGCCGTCGCAGCCAGGAGCTCGACCGCCACGCTGGGCCGCGGACGTCACGGTCCACGCCGAGCTCCGCACTCGCGCACGCCGGCCGGCGAGCTGCAGCTGCAGCGGTTCTACTGGTCGACCCAGCGGCGCGACCCCGAGTCGCCGTGGGGCTTCTCCGCCGCGCACGCTCTTCTGCGACGACGCCGCTCGACGCGCCGCGGGTCCACGAGTTCCCGTCGAACCCGGCGCTCACCTGGCTGGACGACGCACCACGGGCCGCTGCGCGCTCGGCGGTCGCGCCGAGCGCGTCGACGTGCTGCGCTACATCCCGCTGCGGCGGCTGACCTTCCGGCTGCACGACGGCGCGGGACTGCCGCCGCGGCGTCATCGCCAAGGTCAAGCGGACCAGCGGGCTCAACCGGGCGACGACCGCCTTCCTCGCGGTCCACCTCGCCGCGCAGCAAGCGGCGCTCGGACGCGCCCGCGGGTGCCGCAGGTGCTCCGGCTGGAGCCGCCGCGGCACGTGCTCTACCTGGAGGAGCTGCCCGGCGAGACCGCTCGCGCGCCGCGATCGGCAAGCCTGGACCTGACGCCGGCGATGGAGCAGCTCGGGAGCGCTGCACCGGTCGCTGCAGGAGCTCGACGGTCCGGGGGCTGACCGCGCGCCGGACCACGGCCGACTGGCTGGCAGGACGCCGCGGCAGGCCGTCGGCGCAGGTCGGCCTGCTTCGTGCCGTCGGCGGCGCGGCCGCGCCGAGGCGGTGTACGCCGACGCTGCGCGCGCGACCGCTCCCGCGGACGGGCCGCTGCTGTTCTGCCAGGGCGACTTCCTGCCCGGGCCAGATCCTCTGCCACCAGAGCGGCTGGTCGGTCATCGACTTCGACGACAGCCGCTACGCCGACCCGCTGTCCGAGGTCGCCGCGATGTACGCCGCGATGCCGCGCGAGCTGCGCCTGTCCGCCGACGCAGGCCGAGCACGGCGCGGCGCACCTATCTCGACGCCTACGCCGCCCGCGCCGGCGAGCCGCTTCGACCGCGACCGCTGGCGCTGGTACCTCGCGCTGCTGCAGCTCGCCGAGCTCGGCAAGCGGCTGATGAAGGGGCGGGTCGCGCCCGGGGAGACCCACGCGGTCCTCGACCGGCTCGCCGGTGCCGGAGGACGACGCCGCTCGACTGACCGCTCAGCCTCCGAGCAGGCTCCACGACCGTCGGCGTGCCGGCGCCAGCTCCGCCTCGCAGCGCGTGCTGCCAGCCCGGCGTGTGCCGGCGCAGGTGCCGGTAGCAGCGGTTGACGAACTCGGCGTCCGCGCACAGCCTCGAGCAGGGCCGGGTCGACGGCGGCCGCCGGCGGCGGCGTACGACGACGACAGCAGCGTGCCAGCGACCTCTCGGTCACGCGACGTCCGGCAGCCCGCGCAGGGCCAGGTCCACGAGGAACTCGGCGAGGTCGACCTCGGGAGGCCCGCTCACCATCGAGTCGAGGTCGACGAGCACCGGCCCGTCGGCGGAGGCGACGAGCTGGTCGAGGTGGAAGTCGCCGTGCAGCGTGCACGGCCGCTCTCCGGACCGACGTCGCGTCGCGCCGGCACCGCGGCGTCGACGAGCGCCGTGACGCGACCGCCGCCACCGCGGGATGGGCGGCGACGAGCTTGGCCGCCTTCTTTCGCATCTCGGCGAGCAGGCCGTCGACGGTGACCGTCGTGTGAGGTCGGCACCGGCGCGCGTGCAGGGCGGCGAGCAGCGCGCCGACCGTCCGCGGCCGCCGTCGGGAAGCGTCGTCCGCGGCGACCGCCGCGGTCAGCGGCACGCCCGGCACCCCACGGGTCCACAGCACGCCGCGGTCCGGGTCGGCGGCCGAGCGGCTCGGCGACCCGCAGCGGCGGCCCGCGGTCCGGTCGGCGCCCACAGCGCCTCGTGCCGCGCGGCCATGCTCGCGCGACCGGCCGCCGGCGAGGTGCTTGGCGAAGACGGCCGGGCGCCGTCCGTCCCGACTCCCCTCGAGGCGCAGCGTCGACGCTCGCCTCCGGCTGGTAGCGCACCACCGTCGCCGCGCAGGCCGTCGTCGCTCCGCGCTCGAGCAGCGTCGGCCACCGCTCGCCGGCAGGACGTCGGGCGCAAGCCGGGCGTGAGCAGGTCCGGGAGCGCAGCCGGAGCCGCGGGTCCTCGGGGAACCGCCACACGACGAGGTCGTCCTCGGCCAGGTGGCTGGCTGCGGCCGTCCGGCCGGGTCGTCCGGTCCTGCCGCCAGCGGCCTCGGCTGGTGGCGCGGTCCGGGAAGCCCTTGAGGTAGAGCTGCACCGGCGTCCCAGCCGCGCGGCGTCGACGACGTACGTCGCCCAGCCGCGGCACAGCGGCGACTCCGGCCGGTGCGGGTGGGTGAGCCGGACGTCGACGAGCCGCACGTCGCGCGACCGTCGCCGGCAGCCCGAGCGCGGTCGGCGTGACCGGAGAGCACCGGGTCACCCGCGCGGCGTCCGCCAGGTCCGGAAGCCACATGCGCTCCCGTCCTCACGGTCCGCGGAGCCTCGATGCCACCCAGGGTGCCGCATCGGCGCATCACGGGCGAGGTCCTAGGACCAAAGTGCACTGGCTGGCTCCGCGATCGTCTCGCGACACTCGACGAGACGCGCCGACGAGGAGGTGGGGCGACGTGGTGCACGAGAGACGTGTGCGTGCTCGGTCTGGGGTACGTCGGGCTGCCGCTGGCGTGCGCCGCCGCGGGCGCCGGGCACCGGGTCATCGGGTTCGACCCGGACTCGCGCCGGGTCGCAGGGCTGCGGCGAGGGCCGCAGCCCGGTCGAGGACGTCGAGGACCGCCTGCTGGAGAAGGTGCTCGCGAGCGGCCGGCTGTCCTTCACCGACGACCCCGACGGACGATCGCCGGCAGCGACACGTTCGTCATCTGCGTGCCCGACGCCGCTGAAGGAGAAGACCCCCGACCTGAGCATGGTCGACTCGGCGGTCGACGTGGTCGGCCGGAGCCCTCCGTCCCGGCGGGATGGTGATCCTGGAGTCGACCACCTACCCGGGCACGACCGAGGAGCGCGTCGGGCCGCGGCTGACCGAGGCCACCGGCCTCACCGCCCCCGAGGACTACCACCTGGTCTTCTCCCCCGAGCGCATCGACCCGGGCAACCCGATCTACTCGCTGGAGAACACCCCGCGGGTCGTCGGCGGGCTCGGTGCGGCGGCGGGCGACGCGGCGGCCGCGTTCTACTCGTCGTTCATCGACCAGCGTGCACCGGGTGTCCGGCCCGCGCGAGGCCGAGATGGCCAAGCTGCTGGAGAACACCTACCGGCACGTGAACATCGCGCTGGTCAACGAGATGGCGATCTTCTGCGAGGAGCTCGGCATCGACCTGTGGGAGTCGATCGGCGCCGCGTCGACCAAGCCGTTCGGGTTCGCGCCGTTCACGCCCGGGCCCCGGCGTCGGCGGCCACTGCATCCCGGTCGACCCGTCGTACCTCTCCTGGCGCGTGCGCCGGCTCGGCTACCCGTTCCGCTTCGTCGAGCTCGCCGCGCGAGATCAACGACCGGATGCCGGTGTACGTCGCGTCGCGGGTCGCCGCGCTGCTCAACGACGTCGCGCAAGGCCGGTCGCCGGCTCGCGGATCCTGGTCCTCGGCGTCGCCTACAAGCGCGACCTCGGCGACATGCGCGAGTCGCCCGCGCCCGTCCTGATCAGCCGGCTGGAGAGCCGCGGCGCGATCGTGCGCTGGCACGACCCGCACGTCGCCGCCCAGGCGCTCCCCGGCACCGCGGCGGCGGCCGTCGATGGGCGACCTGACCGCCGAGGAGCTGGCCGCGGCCGACCTGGTGGTCGTGCACACCGACCACTCGGCCTACGACCCGGCGATGATCGTCCGGCACAGCCGGCGGGTCTTCGACACCCGCAACCTCACCGCCGGGCACCCGGCGCCGCACGTGCTTCCGCCTCTGACGCCGAGCGCAGACGCGGTCACGGCTGCGGCTGACAGCGCCAGCTGCGTCGAGGTGGCCGACCGAGGCGGCCGCGGTGGCCGGCGACCAGGGCGAGCAGCGCGCCGAGGTCGGCGAGGTCCGGCGGCGGACATCACCTCGTGGTGCAGCATCACGCCCGACCGGCCCGGTCGCCGCGCGCCGCATCCGGCGAGCAGCTCGCCCGCGCCCGGCGCGGTCCACCGGGACCCCCTTGCGCTTGGCGAACCAGTCCACCGTGACCGGCAGCTCCGCAGGCCGGCGACGCCGCAGCGTCCCCGGCGGCGACGGTCGCGGGACGAGCACGTCGAAGCCGAGCTCGCGCAGCACCTCGCCGGTCCACGGTGCGCACCGGTTCCACGGCGGCGTGAAGACCGCCGGCAGCGTCGCCGAGCACGCTCGCGCAGCAGCGCCCGGCCCCGGGCGATGTCCTCGGCCTGCTGCTCGGCTGAGCGGCTGGCGCCGAACTCGCACTTGCGGCCCTCGGGCTCGTGGTTGACGTGCGCGCAGACCCGTGCTGGTGCACGGTGAGGTCGTTGCGTCCCGCGTCGCGCGCGCGGTGAGCAGCTCGACGGTGCGCGGCGGTCATCGCCGTCGGGATCGCGGCGACGTCCAGCGGCAGGCGCCGGCGCCTGCGAACACGTCGAGCAGCGCCTCGAGCCCGTCGTCGTCCCAGCCGGCGTCGTCGTCGCGGAAGAAGAACGGCACGGCCGGTCGCCGGCCTGTCCAGCGCGGCGCGCAGCGGGTCGAGCCAGCCGGTCACGGCACCGCCTCCGATGTCGCGGGCGGCCAGCAGCGACCGGAGCAGCTCGCGACGTGCGGGTGCGCCCGTCGAGGTCGAGCGGCACCGCCAGCGGCGTCCAGTCGAGCGCGTCGCCGTACGGCGTCCGCGAGCGTCGTCCGCGGAGAGCCGGTCCGGCGTCGAGACCCGCAGCGCGCCCAGCCGCTCGAGCCGTCGCGCGCGCTCGGCCTGCTCGTCCTCGCGCCCCTCGCCGTACGGCACCACGACCGCGGGCGTCGCGCAGCCCGAGGAGGTCCATCGTGGTGTTGTAGCCGACCTGGCTCACCGACACCGCGGACGCGGCGATCTCGCGCCGCGAGGTCCGGCACGTAGCGCACCACCTCGAGCCCGTCGGTGCCGCTCGGCGCGCGCGCGTCAGCTCCTCGACCACCGGCATCGGGCAGGAACGGGCCCGGTGACGATCATCGTGCGCAGCCCGAGCTCGGCAGGAGCCGCGGGCTGCGCCTCGACCGCAGCGCGGAACAGCGGGTGCGCCCGACCAGCCCGCCGCCGGCCGACACCAGCACCCGCGGCTCGCGCGCGCCGGCTCGACGGTGCGGCGTCGCGGGCCGCGGACGAAGCCGGTGTAGTGCACCGGCGTGCTGCAGCGGGACCGTCGGGTGGAAGGTCTCGTCGAGCGTGGCGAACCGCGCGTCGGCGTGCACGAGCACGGCGTCGAAGTAGCTCGTTGGCGAGCCGGGCTCGCCCGGTCGTCGTGGCCCTGCTGGTCGCGCCGGCTGCCGACGAGGATGTCGCGGAGGCTGCAGGCCACGACGGGCTGCCGGACGGCGCGGCCGCGCGCCGCCTCGAGCAGCGGCAGCAGCTCGGCGCGCGAACTTCTTGCGGCCGAACGGGAAGAGCTCGACGAGCAGGACGTCGGGCGCGGTGTCGTGGAAGACCTCCTGGATCATCGACCGGCGCAGCTCGACGGCCTGCTCCACCGTGAACCGCTCGTCCCGGCTGACCAGGGCGTAGCTCGGCGTCGAGCCCGAGGGCCGGCAGGTGCACGATGTCGACGCCGGCGGGCTGCGGCAGGTCCGCCGGCCACGGGCCCGCCGTTGAGCAGGGTGACGTCGAAGTCCGCCGGCCAGGCCGTCGGCGAGGTTCATCGAGCGGACGAGGTGCCCCAGCCCGACCGAGTGCTGGCAGTAGAACAGCAGCCGTGGGCGGGTCATGCGCGGCTCCTCCGCGTGCGGTCCCGGCCCAGCGCAGCGCCGTGGTGAGCACCCGCTCCAGGTCGGCCAGGGTCGGCAGGTCGACGCGGCTGACCGCGCGCGCCGCGCGCTCGACGAGCAGGGCGGCGGCGGCGTACCAGACGCAGCTCGGCGCGCTCGAGGAGGCCGGCGCGTAGGAGGCGAGCAGCGCGTCGGCGGCGGCGGCGGCGGTGCCCGCGGTCGATGGTCGTCGCCGGGCCGCGGGCACCACAGCCGGGCCAGGGTGCCGCCGAGCTCGGCCGCGGCCGGCTCCGGCGCCGGCCTGGTCGAGGTCGACCAGGCTGATCCCGTCGTCGTGCACGAGGACGTTCTTCGGGTGCAGGTCGCCGTGGAGCAGCACCGTGCGGCGCCGGCCGCGGGCGGGTCGGCCAGCAGCAGCCCGACGAGCGCTCGTGGACGAGGTCGGCCAGCGTCCGGTCGAGCCGACCGCACCAGCTCGCCGGCCGCTGCGCCAGCCGGTCCGGCGTCGAGCCGTGTGAACGGCGGGAAGCCGTCGGTCGGCTGGCGGTGCAGCACGCGACGAGCGCTGCGCCGAGCGCGGCCATCGCCTCGGGGACCCGCGCCCGGGGCAGCTGGTGCAGCGGGATCCCCGGAGCCGGCGGAGAACAGCGCCATCTGGTGGCTCGCGGCAGGTAGCGCGACCGCGCTCCGGCAGTTGCAGCGGGCCGTCGGCGGGAAGCCCCCGGCGCGCGGCGCGCAGGACGGCCGACGCTGTGCCGCCCCTCGTCGCCGAGCTGCACCTTGGCGAAGCCGACGGTGGCACCGGAGGCGCGACGTGCAGCGCACGGTGGCCGCCTTCTCCGGGGTGTAGGCGACCAGCTCGCTGCGCGCCCACGGCTCGCCGAAGACGCTCGCGCACGGCCGCCGGCGGGTCGACAAGCTCGGTCGAGGCCGCGCAGCTTGCGGTCCTGCGGGAAGACCCAGAACACGGTGCGACAGCGCGTCGTCGAGCAGCACCGAGCCCGGCGGCGCACCGCGGACGGCGCGGCGTCGCGGGCCTGGGCGAACTTGGTCGGCGCCTTGGCGCGCGGTGAACATGCGGGCGCTGACCAGCCGGCTGCCGTGCCTCGTCGGAGACGCGGTACGTCGCCCGCAGGCTCTCGCCCCGGCGGTACCGCGCCCGGACCCGCGTGCAGCGCGCGACCGTGCGGTTCCCCCGAGCCGCCAGCAGCTGCTCGAGCCGCGCGGCCGACGCGCCTCGTCGAGCAGGTCGTCGCGTCGCGGGCAGCGCCGGGTCGGCGAGCCAGGCCGGCACGCCGGCTGGACCGGGCTGGTCACGACGGTCCTCCGTGCTGCCGCGGCCCGCGCGGCCAGCTCCGACCTCGAGGTGTGGCGGGCGCCAGGCGAGCCGGTCGGTGCGGCCGTCGGCGAGCTCGACCGACAACCGCTCCCGCCGCCAGGTCGGCGCGATCGCAGCCGCGGTGAGCGGCCGTCGCGCCGGGGGGCCAGCAGGGTCAGCAGGTCGCGCGTCGGCGCACGTTGCGGCGAGGCCGACGACGACCGGCGCGGGCGTCCTCACGCCGTACTCGGTCGACACCCAGCCCGGCTCCGTGGTCACGCGCTCGTGCACCGGCGACGTCGAGGAGCAAGGTCGGCGGTCGTGACCCGGGTGCTGCCCCGGTCAGTCCAGCGCGACTTCGGCGCTGGCGGTCGTCGGCCAGGTGCCAGCGCAGCGCGTAGTCGTGCGGGTCGGTCGGCGCGCAGCGCGTCGAGGACCAGCCAGTACTCGCCGGCGACGAACAGCACGGTCCGGCCGGTGCACCGCGGCGTACGCCGGGCTGCGTGACCTCGCCCGTGCAGCAGCTCGACGCCGTCGACGCGACCGCCGGTCGAGCAGGCGGCTGCTCAGCTGGGCGGCCCTTCGGCTTGCCGCGCCGGTAGGGCTGCTGGTCGAGCCCGTCGACGGTCACGGTGTTGTGCGCGGCGGTGCCCTTGAACCAGTGCCGCCAGTTCGGGCTCGCCCTCGGCGTAGGTGTAGCGGCCCGGGTCGACCACGAGCGGGTGCCCGTAGGCGTAGGCCTCGACGGACAGGGCGTCGTAGTGGCCGTGGCCGCCGTCGCCGAGCGGGCCGCAGCCGAGGACCAGGAACCGCTCGTCGCGCGAACGGCTCGCCGCGGTCGCCCCAGCCGCTGCGCTGCACGTGGTAGCCGCCGACCGGGAAGTCCGCGCACCGCTCGGCCGGGCGGGATCCCGCGCGCGTCCCGAGGTCGCGACGCAGCGCAGCTCGGGCGTCGTCGAGGACGTCGGCGGCGAGCTCGAGCAGGTCGAGGTAGCTGCCGGAGTCGCTGTCGGACAGCGCGGGGATCTGGCCGTCGGGTCGGTGCACGTGCATGGCGAACCGCAGGGCGGCGCGCAGCCGGTCGTCGTACGCCGCGGGCACCTCGACCGCCGAAGCGGGTGACGTTCACCCGGGCGCCGAGGAACGAGCGCAGCGCGATCAGGTGGTAGTGGGTCGACCGCTCGCGGTGCACGCCGTCGGTCCACACGTCGGTGAGCAGGTTGTCCTGGAGCTGCCGCCCAGGCGCGTGCCGCGCGAGTCGCCGTCCGGGTCGAGCACGGGCAGCCCGAGCGAGACGACCAGCAGGGCGTACAGCTCGAGCGTCCGGTGGTTGCGCTCCGGCGTGAGGTCCGCGGCGACGTGGTCGAGCTGGGTCGTCGATGCTGCCGAGCAGCCGGTCCTCCAGCCCTGGCGTCGAGCCCCGGGAATGCCGGGCACCCGGTCGAACCCCTGCCAGGCGTAGAGCCAGTTCTGCAGCCGGCGGGCGGTGACGTCGGTGGGGTCGGCGTCGGCTGGCACCTGGTCGATCCAGCTGCTCGACCAGCTGCTCCCAGGCGTCGAGGTAGGCGGGGTCGCCGGTGACGGCGTAGGCGTGCGCGAGGTCGAGACCGAAGTAGAACTTGCTCCACTCGATGTGCCACTCCTCGTCGTCGTCGAGCCCGTCGGCGCGCCAGTCCGGGGGCAGGCCCGAGGTCGAGGGTGGCGCCGGCGTAGCGGAACCGGCCGGCGAGCGCGTCGTCGGCCACCCGGAGGTCGCGGTGCTGCGCCTCGATCGCGCAGAAGCACCTGGCGCGGCCGGACGCGGCGAGCGCGCGTCGATGCCGTCCGCGGCGCTGTCGCCGAGCAGCGACCGGCCGGTCATCCGGAGCCCTCCGGGCCGGTCAGCAGCGCGGCCATCCGCGCGGCGGTCGACGCGGCGTCGAACCGCTCCGGCGACGGTGCGCCGTCCGCGCTCGGCGAGCTGCTGCGCGAGCCCCGGGTCCTTGACCAGCCGGTGCAGGGCGTCGGCGAGGTCGGCCGGTCGGTCCGGCTCGACGAGCAGGCCGTTCTCGCCGTCGCGCACCAGCTCGGGGATGCCCGGAGACCCCGGTGGTGACCACCGGCACCCCGCAGGCCATCGCCTCCATCGAGCACGTTGGGGATGCCGTCGCGGTCGCCGTCCTCGAGCACCCGGCAGGGGAGGGCGAAGACGCTGGCGCGGCGGTACTCCTCGAACAGCGCGTGCCTGGGTGAGCGGGCCCGAGGAAGGTGACCCGGTCCTCCGAGCCCGGTCGGCAGCCACCCGCGCGCGCACGTCCGGCTCGTGGTCGCCGCTCTCGCCGGCGATGTCGGCCTCGAAGTCCACGCCCGGCCGCGCAGCAGCGCGCAGGCGTCGACGAACGTGTCGAGGCCCTTCTTCCGGACCAGCCGGCCGACCGCCAGCAGCCGCACGCGGGCCGGGGTCGCGCGGCGTACGCCTGCGCCGCGACGAGCCGCTCGAAGTCGGCGCTCAGCCCGTGGTAGACGACGTGCACCGGGCGTCGGCGAGCCGAGCGACGCCAGGTGGTCGCCGGTTGGCCTCGGTGCAGGTCGACGACGAACGCCGCGGCGTCCATCTTGCGCCGCAGCAGACCGGCGGGGTTCAGCTCGTCGGTGTAGATGTCCTTGGCGTGGCCGGTGAACGAGAACGGCAGCCCGGTGATCGTCGACGGCCAGCCAGGTGACCGTGGTGGTGCCGTGCGCGAAGTGGGCGTGCAGCCGGCCCACGTCACCGGCGCGCGTCGAGCCGGTCGGCCAGGTCGACCGCGCGCAGCAGCTCCTTGAGGTAGATCTTGCGCGGTGGCGGCCAGGAGCGCCGGCGCGCCCGCACCGCCTGGGCGAGCGCCAGCCCGGCGGCGCGGGCCAGGCCGGCCGGGTGGCGCCGCGCGGTGCGGAGCAGGGCGGGCAGGAAGAGGCCGAGGTTGGCCGCCAGCCAGCGGAGCAGCGCCGGCCTTGGACAGCGACGTCGTCTCCAGCAGGTACTCGGGCGTCCGCTGCACGCGCGTACGACGTCGTGGTGGACCTCCTCGTCGGCGGCCTTGAGCACGAACAGCCGCAGCGGCACGCCGAGCCGCTCGACCCGGTAGACCTCGCTGGCGATGAACATCTCGGAGAGCCGCGGGTACCCCTTGAGCACGTAGGCGACGCGGCCCGTCGGACGCTCGACCGTCGTGCGGCTCAGGCATCGACGGCCTCCGCATCTGTCCGGGCGTGCAGCGACGTCCAGGTGCGCGACGAGCCGCCGGTGCAGGCGTCGAGGTCGAAGTGCTGCTACGACGTGCCGGCGGCCGGCGGCGGCGAGCGCGGCGCGCAGCCGCTGGGTCCGGCAGCGTGTCGAGCGCGCCGGCGAGCGCCTCGGCGTCGCCCGGCGGGACGACGAGCGCCGCTGCCGGCGCCGCGGACGGTGCGGCCGAGCGCCGCCACGTCGGAGACGACCAGCGGGCGGCCGCAGGCCATCGCCTCGAGCGCGACGTTGGGCAGCCCGTCGCGGTCGCCGTCGCCGGTCGACGACGGACGGCACGGCGACGACGTCCGCCCACGCGTACTCGTCGGGCAGCTCGCTCGTGCGACCGCCGGCCGACGAGCTGCGACGCGGTCCGGCACGCCGTGGCGGCGCGCGACCCGCTCGAGCGCGGCCTGCTCGGCACCGGCGCCGACGATCCGCACCGCGACCGGGATCCGCGCAGCCGGGCGGCTGCCTCGACCAGCGTCGGGAAGCCCTTCTTCTCGACGAGCCGGCCGACCGCCAGCACGCGGAGCCGGTCGTCGTCGCGCGGGCGCGGGCGCGGCGCGAACCGGGCCAGGTCCACGCCGTGCGGCAGCAGCCGCACCCGCGGCCCCGGGCACGTCGACGTGCTGCGCGACGTCGGTGTTGCAGGCGACCACCCCGCGGCCGCCCGGGCGCGGCCGGCCAGCTCGGCCGCGGCGACCTTGCGCGCGTCGAGGGCGTGCACGCTGAAGCTGAACGCGACGCCGAGCGCCGTCCGCGGCCAGCGGCGGCGACCTCGGCGGGCCGGTGGGCGAAGTAGCCGTGCACGCCGTCGACCGCGCTCGCCGCCGAGGTCCGCGACCAGCGCGGCCGCCTGCTGCGGCGGCGTCCCCGTCGGGCAGCTGTCGGAGCAGCGGCAGCAGCTCCTCGACGCCCGGCTGCGGCACCGCGCCGTCCCCGGGCTTGGTCGCGAAGATCCGGGCCAGCATCCCGGCGCGGGCGAGCGCGACCAGCTCGCCGACCGCGAAGGTCTCCGAGGTCCGGGGGAAGCCGCTGATCACCACCGCGAGCCTGCGTCGTCATGCGACGACCGCCCGCGATCGCGCTCGCGGGCGCGCACCCAGGCCAGCTCGGCGGCGAGCCCTTGCTCGAGCGGCACCGTCGGGCGCCCAGCCGAGGTCGCGCCGGGCGAGCGTCGTCGTCGGCCGAGGTACGCCGCACGTCGCCGCGCTGACTCGGGCGCCGGTCGAGCGCGAAGCCGCGCGCCGGCGAGCGCCTCGAGCGTCGCGATGACCTGCGCCAGCGTCGCCTCCTCGCCGCCGCCGATGTTGTAGACGTCGGCGCCGGTGACGTCGGCGTGCGCGCACCGCACGGTCGCGTCGACGGCGTCGGCGACGTAGGTGAAGTCCCGCGACTGCGACCCGTCGCCGTAGAGCGGGAACGTGCCGCCGGAGGCGAGCGCGTCGCAGATCCGGCGGATCGCCATGTCCGGGCGCTGGCGCGGACCGTAGACGGTGAAGTAGCGCAGCCCGATGATCGCCAGCGCCGGGCTGCGGTAGACCCGGGCCAGGTCCTCGCAGGCCCGCTTCGTCACGCCGTACGGCGACCGCGGCAGGGTCGGCGTGGTCGCCTCCCGGCACGGGTGGGCCTCGGCGTCGCCGTACACCGACGACGAGGAGGCCCAGACCACCCGCGCCGACCCCGGCCGTCCGCGGCGGCCTCGAAGACCCGCTGGGTGGCGACCAGGTTGTTGCCGGCGTAGTGCGGCGAAGCTGCGCGCCGAAGCTGCCGCGGACGCCGGCCTGGGCGGCCAGGTGGAACACGGCGCGCGCGCCGCTGGAAGGCGTCCTGCCAGCCGTCGCCGACCAGGTCGCGCTCGACGAGGTCGAAGCGCGGGCTCGTCGGCCAGCGCCGTCGAGGTTCGCCTCCTTGTCGTCGCGCGCGTAGTAGTCGGTGAAGCGTCGACGCCGGTCACCCGCCAGCCGTCGGCCACCAGCCGCTCGCACAGGTGCGAGCCGATGAAGCCGGCGGCACCGGTCACGACCGCCCGGCGGTGCAGGTCTGGTCGTCATGTCCGCTCCACATGCCGGTCGGTGTCGGCGGACGCGGGGCCGCGGCGGCTCCGTCGGACCGACGACGGTCGAGGCCGCTGCTGGGTCGCGGGTCATGCCGGCGGAAGGCGGAGTCCGTGGCGAGCAGCCGCTGCGGGCGTGTCGTACTCGACGACCCGCCCGCCGGCCATCACCGCGACGTGGTCGGCGCTGCGGGCCAGCGCCGTCGAGTGCGTGATGAGGATCGTCGTGCGGCCCTCGATCAGCCGCTCGAGCCCGGCCATCACCTGCGCCTCGCTCTCGGCGTCGAGGCCGGTCGTCGGCTCGTCGAGCACGAGCACCGGCGGGTCGCGCAGCAGCACCCGGGCGATGCCGATGCGCTGCCGCTGGCCGCCCGACAGGCCGACGCCGCCGGGGCCGAGCATGGTGTCGAAGCCGTCGGGCAGGGACTGGATGAAGTCGAGGGCGCCGGCCGCGCGGGCGACCTCCTCGATCCTGCGCCAGGTCGGCGTCGGTGCCGTAGGCGATGTTGTCGCGCACGCGTCCCGCTGAACAGGATCGTGTCCTGCAGCAGCACCCCGACCTGGTCGCGCACCCAGCGCAGCGGCCAGTCGCGGGCGTCCCGGCCGTCGATCGCGGACCGAGCCCTCGGTGGGGTCGTAGAAGCGGGCCACGAGGGCGCCCGACGGTCGACTTGCCGGCGCCGGACTCGCCCGACGAGGGCCAGCCGGGAGCCGCTCGGCACGTGCAGCGTGACGCCGTTCGAGCGCCGGCCGGTCCTCGACGTAGCGGAAGTGGACGTCGTCGAGGTCGACCGTGCCCATCCGCCCGGTGGTCGGGCACCGGGCCGTCGGTCGCCGTCCGCGAGCACCATGTCGGAGGACAGGATCTCGGCGATGCGCTCCAGCCGGGCCATCGCCCGGGCGGCGCGGCTGGCCTGCTTGGCGATGTCCTTGAGCGGCTTGTAGAGCTTGTTGGTGTAGGCGACGACGACCACGAGGTCGCCGGGGGTGATCCGGCCGTCGGCGACCGACATCACCCCGAGGCAGAGCACCAGCGCGGTGGCGACGGCGCCGAGCATGTCGACGCAGGCCGCCGAACCGGGCCTCGACCCGGGAGCTCTCGACGCCGACCGCGAGCCGCTCGGCGCTGTGCGCTGCACCCGGTCGTGCTCGAAGCGCTCGGTGCCGAACGCCTTGATGACCTGCATCGCCGAGAGCGCCTCGGTGGCCAGCGAGGCGATCTCGCCCTCCTTGGCGCGCTGGCTGCGCGCCATCTGCTTGATCCGCCTCTGGTAGTGCATCGTCGTGACGAGCAGCAGCGGCGTGACCGAGGAAGGCGACGAACGCCAGCAGCGGGTCGAGCCAGAAGGTCACCGCGAACATGCCGACGAGCACCAGCGAGGCCGAGGCCAGCGTGCCCAGGGTCTGGGCGAACAGGTCGCCGACGGCGTTGACGTCGCCGGTCACCCGCGCGACGAGGTCGCCGGTCGGGCGGCTGGAGTGGAACATCAGCGACAGCCGCTGCAGGTGCTCGTAGACCGACGTGCGCAGGTCGTGGACGATCTGCTCGCCGGACCGGTTGAGCCAGAAGTCGGAGAAGTACGCGGCGACGCGTTGACGGCCGCGATGCCCGAGCACCAGCGCGGCCAGCGCCGCCAGCATGGAGAAGTCGCCGCGGTCGAGGTCGAAGCGGGTGCCGCGGCCGGTGACCAGCTCGTCGATGGCGAGCTTCAGCGGCCACGGCGCCGCGAGCTGGGCGAGCGGTCAGCGCGACCGTCGACGCGGCCGCGCCGGCGAGCGCGCCCCAGTGCCGGCGTGGCGTGGTCCCACAGCAGCCGCAGCGCGGGGTTGCGCGGCGGTGCCGGGTTCGCGGCCGCGCTGCTCATCGCGCGCTCCTCGTCGGGCTGCAGCTCGCGCAGCCGCACGGCGGCCGTCGCCGCGCCCCGTCAGGTCGATGCCGGCGGCGTCGAGCGCGCCGGGCGGCCAGGTCGCGCGGCCGGTCGCCGGCAGCAGCGCGGCGACCTCGGCGGGGTCGGCGACCGGCGTGGACGACGTCGGCGAGCCCCAGCGCGCTGCAGCCGCTCGGCGCGGATCGCCTGCTCGCTGCGCGGGTGCCGGCGCGGCACCAGGATCGGGCGGTGGCCGGCGGCGAGCGCCTCGAGGGTCGAGTTGTAGCCGGCCATGCAGAGGATGGCCCCGGCGCGCGGAGAACCACCGGCTGCAGGCGTCCGACGGGCTCGACGATCCGGGCCCGGCCCGGCGACGAGCTCGCCCAGCCGGCGCAGCGCGTCGGCGCCGGCGTACGGGCCGGGGGCGAACAGGCCGACCAGCTCCGGTCGCTGGGCGAGCAGCTGGGCGCCCAGCTCGAAGACGCCGGCCCCGTCGCCGCCTCCTCCGGCGGCGACGACGAGCAGGTGCGGGTCCACGTCGCGTGGGGCCGGGTCGCTCCACGACCCAGCCGCAGTAGCGCAGCGGGAGCGTGAGCCCGTACTCCGCCTCGTGGTCGAGGAAGTGCCGCGCGCCGTAGACGAGGATGTCGTCGTACACGTCCTCGACGCCCGCCCAGCCGAGGCCCTGCAGCTCCTCGCGGCACCACCGACGGGCTCGTCGAGGACGTCACGCAGGCCGAGCACCACCGCGGCGCCCTGCCGGCGCGCCAGCTCGAGCCCGGCGCGCAGCTCGCCGGCCGTGCCGTAGGGGTGGCGGTCCACGACCACGACGTCGGGCCGCTCGTCCTCGACGAGGGCCTGGAAGATCCGGCTCGCGCTCCCGGACGGCGTCCTCGAACGACATCGTCTCGTGGCGGTAGGAGCCGTCCGCGGCCTTGAGCAGCGGCGGCACCCGGTGCACCCGGACCCGGTCGGACTCCTCGCAGCCAGCGCGGACGCGCCGTGAGCCCGGTGACCAGGCTCACCTCGGCGTCGGGTCTGCGTCCAGCACGGCCCGGGCGATGAGGCTGTTGCGGCGGACGTGGCCGAGGCCGTACCCGTCGTGCGAGTAGAAGAGGTACCGGGTGACCACGTCCCTTTGTCCCGGCCACTACAGATCGGCACCGTCGCGGACCGATCCCGACGCCGTAAGTCCCTGACCTGGTGTTCGGCGTCACGCTCTTGCCATCCTGACTCGATCAACTTGCGCGGCACCATTGCACAAAGGTCCTAGCCCTCGAACAGTGTTTGGCGGCGCCGAGGATGGTTCAGACTTCTTCGATGGGCACCGATGTCGCCTTCGATGGACGCGAGGATGGCCGGTTCAGTGCAGCGGATGCGCCGTACCGGGACAGGTTGGCTCCTGGCGCCGGGTGCAGCGGTGGGTGCGCATCTTGACGCATGGGCAGCGAAGCACGCGGCAGACGCCGGGTCTTGGCGTCGCATCTACGGCAAGCTGCGACCGAAGCGGTCGCCGTGGGCGTTGTTGGTCTACCAAGCCGAGAGCGGGCTGACCGTCCAGGTCAGGCTGACCGAGCCTGGTGACGACACGACGGTCTGGGACACTCGCGTGGCCGCTCGCCCGCTGGGCGGACTCGAGATCTTGCCCTGCGCGGCAGACCCGGAGCTGCCGGGTCTGGCGGAGGTGCTTGAGTCGCTCGACGGCGGCAGGGTGGTCCGCTACCACCCAGGCAACCGGTGCGTCGTACACGGATGGTCCGCAGGCGACGCCCGCTATGTGAAGGTGCTCTCCACAGAGGTGGACCATCAGGCGGAGGCCTTCGCTCGATGGCAGGCGTCGACGAGCGGAGAGCTCTCGTTCGCAGTCGCGGAGCCACATGGCTGGGACGCGCGCTTGCGCGCCAGCTGGTACGGCGTTGTGCCGGGCCAGCTGGGGCTGATCGACTTCGACCGGTTTGCGTTCGGTGAGCCGGAGTTCGACCTGGCGACGTTCCTGGTCGAGCTCCGGGCGTTCAAGGATCTGCCGGTGGACGAGCTTCGGACTGCACTCCTCGTCGGCTTCCGTTCGGTTGCCGGCGGCATGGACGAGGAGAGGCTAGCGCTGTACGTCGAACACAAGCGGCTGGCCAAGGTGGCCAGGCTGGCTTCCAGCCTCAGTCCGGACGGCCAGGACCGGGCAGCCGGCCTGCTGGATGACCTCCAGTCGTCCGTCGCCGGGCTGGAAGCACGTCAACATTCGGCGGCTGTTCCTGTTCATCGGGGAGAGCATCGATGAGTGCACGGCATGGGCAGCCTCCGAGCCGAAGTCAGCAGGCACGATCACGGTCACCTCACGTCTTCTGAGAACATGCTTGCGGCGCACCAACCGCACCGCTCGAGGCTCGAGGAGATGACGATGGGAAATCTACCCGAGGTGGTAGCGCGCGAGGATTGGCTCGCCGCGCGCAACGACCTGCTGACGAAGGAGAAGGAGCTCACCAAGACCCGTGACCGGGTCAACGCCGATCGTCGACGGTTGCCGATGGTGCGGATCGACAAGCCCTACACGTTCGAGGGCCCGGATGGGAATGTCGGTCTGCTCGATCTCTTCGAGGGCCGACAACAGCTCGTGATGCACCACTTTATGTGGGTCTATGACGTCGACGACGAAGGGACCGAGCACCCGCGCGACACCGGCTGCCCGAGCTGCTCCTCAGCAGCCGACGGGATCGGCCGGCTACGGCAGCTGCACGTCCGCAACACCACACTGGTTGCGGTGTCGAGAGCCCCGTACGCGACCCTGGCGCCATACCGGGAGCGGATGGGCTGGACCTTCCCCTGGTACTCCTCGGCCGGCAGCGACTTCAACTACGACTTCCACGCGACGGTGGACGACCGGGTCGCACCGGTGGAGATCTATCACCGCGACGAGGCCGAGCTTGCCGAGGCCGGGATGCCCTGGTCCGAAGGCATGCGCGGCGACTACCCGGGTCTCAGCACGTTCCTGCGCGCGGACGACGACGTGTTCCACACGTACTCCACGTTCGGCCGTGGCATCGACCTGTTCCACAACGGCTACCCCTACCTCGACCTCACCGCCTTAGGACGTCAGGAGGACTGGGAGGAGCCCACAGGTCGCGCTGTCCCTCTCGGTCTGGAACTCGGCGGTGCTGCGATGCGCCTGCCCGACGAGTACGACGGCTGATACTTCTGGCCTCGGCTGAGATATCGCATTCGACGGCCGATCCCTTCGAGATCCTTGCTGTGTGGAGCCCGTCGGGTCGACGATGGCGGGCATGGCCGACCGTCCTGACATCGTGCTCATCGTTGCCGATGATCATGCGGCCCACGCTGTCAGCGCCTACGGCAGCGTGGTAAACGAGACGCCCCATTTGGACAGGCTGGCCGAAGGGGGAATGCGCTTCGACTCGTGCTTCTGCACCAACAGCTTGTGCGCCCCGAGCAGGGCCACGATCCTCACCGGCACCTACAACCATATCAACGGCGTAACAACGCTGAGCACGGAGTTCGACGCCCGGCAGGCCACCTTCGTCACAGCGTTGCTGGCGGCGGGCTACCAGACGGCGCTGTTCGGCAAGTGGCATCTCGGTCACGGCGGCATCCACGACCCGCGCGGCTTCGACGTCTGGGAAGTCCTCCCCGACCAGGGTGACTACCACGACCCGACCTTCTTACGACCGGACGGCACCAGCCATGTCCGGCCCGGCTACGTCACGGACGTGATCACGGACCTTGCAATCGACTTTCTGCGGACCCGTGACCACGACCGGCCCCTTTGTCTCCTCATCCACCACAAGGCGCCGCACCGCAGCTGGGAGTACGACGAGCGGCACGCCGGCCTATTCGCGTATCACGACGTCCCTGTTCCTGAGACGTACACCGACGACTACAGCCACCGGTCGACCGCGGCGCGGGTGGCGCGGATGCGCGTTCGGGACGACCTCGGCGACGAGGACCTCAAGGCGCCTGTCCCGAAAGGCTTGACGGCCGACGAGGAGGCGCACTGGAAGTATCAGCGGTACATCAAGGACTACTTGCGCTGTGTTGCCTCGATCGACGACAACACCGGTCGCCTGTTAGATGTGCTCGACGAGGAGGGGCTAACCGGCACAACCGTCGTCGCGTACACCTCCGACCAGGGCTTCTTCCTCGGCGACCACGGCTGGTACGACAAGCGGTTCATGTATGAGGAGTCGCTCCGGATGCCCCTGCTCGTACGCTATCCGCCGCTTGTAGCCCCCGGGTCGTCGACCGACCAGATGGTCCTCAACGTCGACTTCGCTCAGACAATCCTCGACCTGGCGGGCGTTTCGGCCCCGTCCCGCATGCAGGGCCGCAGCCTGGTCCCACTACTCGCCGGTGCGACCCCCGCGAACTGGCGGTCGGCTGTCTACTACCGCTACTGGGAGCACGACGACAGCATCCATCATGTATGGGCGCACTACGGCATTCGTACCCGCCGCTGGAAGCTCGTCCGCTACTACGCGGACGGACTCGGCCTGCCAGGTACGGGCGGGCGAGCCATGCCGCCCGAGTGGGAGCTGTTCGACCTGGAGTCCGACCCACACGAGCTGCACAGCCTCCACGACGACCCCGACCACGCGAGTGTCTTCCACGACCTCCAAGAGCAGTTGGCGAGGTTGCAGCATGAGGTCGGCGACCGGCCACATCCCGCCTGATCGCGATCCAACCTCAGAGATTCGCCCGCAGTTCGCAGCTGACGTCAAAAATGGCCGGGAACACCGAGCGTCCCATAGGGTCGACGCATCAGTCACGGGCGGAGTCCGCAGTAGCTGGATCGGCCCCATCGGCATTTCGGAGCAGCGTGTTCAGCGCCGCGATCATCTGGCCTTCCGTGGCGTGAGACTGAAGCATGTCGACCAGTCGGATCCCGGCCAGCTCTTGGAACCCAGGCCACCACTGTTCGCGGGGGCGGACTACGGCCTCCTCGAGGGTGCGCCGGGTTCCGCTGAAGAATCCGCCGACGAGCTCGTCCGCTTCTGGGTCGAGCCAGGCCGCTCGGCTGGCGGGCTGGCCGCCGTTGGGCAGCACGACCTCACGTTGCGCGCTGGCCCCGGCCACCCAGGCGGCAAATTCGGCCGCGTCATGCGGATGCTTCGAGGTCGCGGAGACCGCCAGGCCGGCACCTCCGAGCACCGACCGTCCTCGGCCGGTTGGTCCATCCGGCACGTCTCCAAAAGTCAGCCGCCGACCAGTCGCGCCCGGTCGTTGATAGGTGGTGTAACCGAAGGTGAGAGGGCAGTACGCCGGGGCATCAGTGGTCTGTGAGGACATCAGGTCAAGCAAGGCCGGAGGATTCCAGCTGAAGCAATCCTCCCGAACGAGGGATACCAACTCCCGCAGGATTGCGACAGCCTCTTCGTCTATGAGTTCAGCCGTGACAGGTGCGCCAGGTCGCAGCGTTGATGCGATGGACAGCAACGAGAGGTACGCGTCACTCGGATACAGCGGCAGTGCAACGCAGCCTGGCCGCTGAGCCAGTTCCAGTACGTCGTCCCAGGTTTTCGGTGGCTCCGCGTCGAAGTCAGCCAGTCCGTCCGGCTGCAAGACGGAGACCTGACACGCGGCATCGACCGCCGTGGCCCACTGATGCCCTCCCCAGAGATACGAGCCATGGCTTGCACCGATTGAGTCGCTCGCGAGCGCCTCGAGCTGCTTGCCCGACAGCAGGGTGTCGAGAGGCGCGAGGGCTCCAGAGGCGGCGCTCAGCCCCATCATCGGGTGGTCCACGAAAAGCAGGTCTGCGCTGCCCGCCACCTCCTCGATCGGCTGGTCGTTGAAGGCTGCGAGCGGTCGCACACCCAGGCTGATGGCCACATCCGGCCTGCGGATCGCCCATTCATCGAGAGCCGCACGCATGGGTTGCGTGCACCGCGGGTGATCCCAGCACAACAGGCGGAGTCGCACGTCAACCGAGTGGTCACCAGGACGTCCGTCACCGGCCGCACTAGTCAAGGTCGATCCCCGTCAGGTGCCACCGGCCAAGGTTGGCAGCGATCAGCTGCGACCCTCGGAAGGCGAGGTTGGTCGGATGACAAAGCAGGTGGGCCGATTCGTCTTGCGCCACCATCTCAACCGCCCCGCTCTCGAGCACCCGAAGGATCGCCGACGGCTCATAGCATCCGACGTACAGCCGGCCGTCCCCATCGATCGCGACGCCGTCCGGGAGATACCCGGCAAGGTCGGCGAACACCCGCGGCTCCCCCACGGCTGCGCCATCCTTGTCGATGTCAACTACCAGCACCCGGCTCGCCCAGGTCTCGGCAATGTAGACGGCGTTTGCTTCGGCGCTCAGCGCAAGCCCGTTCGCGAAGTCCATCGGCTTTGGATGCCACACCAGCCCGCGGCCTCCACCAGCCGAGAACCGAACCAAACCCGCCCGAGGCTCGTGAGCGCGACCGCTGTCGCTGACGAGAAGGCTGCCGTCAGGCAGCAGAAGCGGATAGTTCGGGGTCAGCAGCTCCTGCGCGTCGACACTGTCACCGAACACCTCAAGGGCAGCCGACTCCGTGTCAAGCCGCCATATACAGGAGTGAGCGCTGTCGCAGATGAAGAGCCCGCCCTTGCCGTCAAAGGCCAGGCCCAGCGTGAACCCCCCTGTCGAAGCCACCTCGGTGATCTGGTCGCCCTCGATCCGGAAGATCTGGCCGTTCTCCCCGCCGCACCACAAGGCTCCATCATCTGCCACGACGACGCACTCGGCGTGGTCGAGACGCGGGGTGCTGAACGTGCCGTCGAAGACGATGTAGGGCTCCGCGACCCCTGCTCCGAGCTTCACGGACGACTGGCCCTTCCTGACGTTCGGGTCAACGAACGACGCCGATCTGTGAGGTGAGGCCGCCGTCGATGGTCACGGTTGTCCCGGTGATCATTGCCGCGTCGTCGCTGACCAGGAACGCAACAAGCTTGGCGATGTCGTCGACCGTCGCGAGCCGGCCGATGGGGTGGCTGTGGTTCCACTCCTCGAGAATCTCAGCCTCGCTCCGCTCGCCGTCAGCAGAGAGCGCGGCGGCTGTGCGCAGCATCGGGGTGTCAACTGACCCAGGAGCCACGGCGACGGCCCGAATGCCCTGCGCCGCGTGATCGAGGGCCAAGCTTCGGGTCAGCGCAACCATCCCTGCCTTGGACGCGGTGTACGCCGGCACGCCTTGCTGGCTGGCGAAGGCCTGCACTGAGGTGATGCTCACGATGACTCCCCCACCGCGAGCTCTCAGATGCTGGATCCCGAACTTCGCCGTCAAGAACACCGACCGCAGGTTCGTGTCGAGCTGCAGGTTCCAGTCGTCGAGGCTCAGAGTCTCTACGTCGCCGTACCGAACGACGCCGGCACTGTTGACGATGACATCGATCCCGCCGAACTGGTCGGCCGCGGACTGCAGAGCCTCGGCCACTTGGTCTGCATCGGCAACACTGCCCTGCAACGCCAGCGCGTGAAGTCCCTCGGTGTCGAGCTCGCTCGCCACCTCTTCAACTGCGGGGTCGAGGTCGAGCATCGCCACCCGATAACCGCTGCGTGCAAGGGTTTCAGAGACACCTCTGCCGATTCCCATCGCCGCACCGGTCACGAACGCAACCCGACCAGTCCTGTCAGAGGTCATGTTTCCTGAGTCTCACCTTCGTGGGTCGTCTCCTGGGACATCCAGGCATGCAGCTCGTCGTTGTGCTGCCCGGCACGTGGGACACCCTCCCGCATCACGGCTGGCGTCCTGGAGAAGCTGAACGGAGTTCCCACGGTCCGGAAGGTCCCGCCCTCGGTTCCGATCGGCAGCGTCCAGATCAGGTCGTTCTCCTCCACCTGTGGGTCATGTTCGAGCGCCTCATAGTCCTGGACCGGCGCACACCAGACTCCGGCGGCATCCAGCACCCCCAGCCAGGCATCCGTCGTCTTGGTCGCGAAGTGACTGGACAACAGCCGATGGATCTCGTCGCGATGCTCGAACATTCGCTCGTTGGTGTCATACAGATCCAGCCAGCCCACGCCGAGCACCCGGCCCAGCTCCGGACACGACATCATCGCCAGCGCCAGGTGACCGTCCTCGGTCGAGTACACGCCAAATGGCGCGGTCCCGCCGACGTGTCCGACCTCCTCTTCGGCCCGCTCTAGAGGCTCTCCGTGGTTGAGGTAGACGGTGAGTTCTTGCTGCTGCGCGGCTACCGTGCAGGAGAACAGGTCGACACTCACCCACTGGCCCTCGCCGCTCTGATCGCGGTGCGACAGTGCGGCCAGGATCCCCACCACCAGGTGAACCCCGGTGTATTCATCGGAGATGCCGATGCCCATCGGGGTCGGCGGATCCCCCGCGCGGCCGGTCAGGAACAGGGCACCGGAGAGGGCCTGAATCAGCAGGTCTTGCCCGGGCCTTTTGACATACGGACCTGTCTGCCCATAGCCGGTCGAAGACGCGAAGACGATGGCGGGGTTGTGCCGGCGAAAATCCTCATAGCCGAGTCCGAGTCTGGGCATGACGCCCGGACGGAAGTTCTCGACCACGACATCGAACTCGGTCGACCACTCGAGCAATCTCTGCACAGTGTCGGGGTCCTTCAGGTCGACCGTCAGGCTGCGCTTGTTGCGGTTGAAGGCCAGGAAGCTGTCCATCTCGCCGTCCGTCCTGCTCGCCAGGATGCCCCAGTGCCGCATCCATTCACCGCCAGGTTTCTCGATCTTCACCACATCGGCGCCAAGGTCAGCAAGGATCTGCGTGGCCAGGGGGCCCTGCAGCAACTGCGTGAAGTCGAGTACGCGGACGTGCGACAGCGGTCCCGCCCGGCCGTCGTTGTTACCTGTGCTCATGGGTTCGCCCTCAGTCGATGGGTGCTTCGGACTTGGCTTCGGCCAACGCTGCGCTCTCGGCGTCGAGGATCTCGTTGAGGAGGGCGTCGCGATTCTTTGCCGGCACGAAGTCGAGCTCGCGGACCCTCAAGGGGTCGACCTGTTCACGAAGGACGTGAAGCTCTTCATCGGACGGCGCAGGAGTTCTGTCGCAGTCGGAGGCGAACATCACGTCGAAGCCGGTGGCCTCCTCAACGTGGCTCCGCTCAACGCCCGGGTGCAGGCTGGTCACGTGCAGCGCGCCGGTCTCGGAGTCCGGCTCGAAGGTGCACAAGTTGGTGATGACGCGCATGTTTCCCGGAACCAGTCCGTACGACGTACGAACCTCCGGGTCGTGCCACATTCGACGCGCCGACACCGTTTCCAGCGCACGAACCGTGTTGCGAGGGCTGTGCCGAGGCAGATAGATGACGAAGTCTCTGTGGAGGTTGGCGACGTCGGCCATGCCGCCCTGGCCGGGAAGGCGCAGCCGGCCTTTGCTCGTCGTCAGCCAGAGGTTGTTCGTTGCACCGTGGGCGTCCACCTGCGCGGCCCCGACTACCTCATGGGTCACTCGTCCGGACTGGTAATACCAGCGATAGGTCTCGTCCCCGCCTGTGTGCAAGGCGGCTGACTCGAAGTCGAGCTGTTCCCCGAACGTGAGGGACATCGGCCTTGCTGCGACATCGACGTACCCGCCGTTGAAGGACATCAAGAGTGCGTTCGGCGCATGCGTGCTCTTGGCCAGAAAATATGCCACGGCGGGTAGTGGGGCGGCGGAGCCGAACGAACAAATGCTGTCGTTGTCGATGGTCCGTGCGATCACCGCTGCGAGCAGTTCCGAGACGGACCACACCTCCTCAGTTTCGGGCGCGCGCTGACGAAGGATGGCAGGAATGAGGCGCTTGCCGGGCACGGTGGCAGCTGGAGCACCCGCCGCCACAGCAGCCTGCGCCTCGGAGCGGTCGTCAGCCTTGATGAACTTGCTGATCGCGCGGAAATCGGTGCTGTAGTAGGGCAGACAGGAGGTCGGGTAAGCGCCGCCCGGACTCACGGCCAGCCGGTGAACGTGGCTGCGTGGAACGACAAACGACCTCGGAGCGCCGAGCTGCCCGACCGGGACTCGCTCCTCTACGGTCACGAGGAGCCGTTTCGCCGCGAAGAGAGTGGACATGTCAGTGCCACGTGCCCCTGCCAGTTCGACGTTTCCGTGGTCGTCAGCCCGTTGTGCGTGAAGGAGCATCACGTCGACCGGGATCGGCGGGATCTTGACCATCGGCACCCCTGAGGAGTCGACGTCGAGCATCGTGTCCGACAACGATGACCCTTCGGGCTTCTGCATGACCTCCCACGAGAGGTTCTCTGCCTCGGCGCGCAGGCCAGTCATCAACGCCAAGGCGGTGATCTCGGAGAGCCGGATGTGACCCTGTTCAGCTGCTGCCCGGAAGCGTGGAGCCATCCCGAAGACATCCAACGCGCTGAAGCAGAACTCGACATCTGACACGGCGTCGAACGCAAGCAGGATTTCGAGCGGGAGGCCGCCTCCCCAGGCCACGTAGTGCAGATCGCGAACACCGCGCTCCATCAAGGCCAACAGGCTGGAGACGGGAGCGCGGGTGAAGTGGAAACCACCCACACTCAAGCGGCAGCCGTCCGCGACATCGGCGACCAGTTCTTGCGCGTTCGCCACCCACGGGCTCTCCTCGAGCACGCCCCGGTGGGCCATGTCGTTCTTCTCCTCATGGAGCAGCGGTGGAGGTGGAGGCACTGATTGCCGGGATACTTGTATACCAGGGGCCGTGAGCGGATCCGACCCTCAGATCAGTACGCGAGAACGAGAGGCCTCGAGCAGAAATGAGCCGCGTAGTCCTGGAGAACGACCACCTGCGACTGGTGGTCGAGTCGGTGGGAGGGGCGATAAGTTGGCTGGGTCGACCGGACGACGTCGTCGAGACCGAGGCCCCCGTGCTCCTCGACTACCTCGACGGCGGCCAGGTGGCCGTGGTCACCCTCAACCGGCCCCATGCCGACAACGCGATCACCACCGCGACGTTCGGCCAGCCCGAAGCCATGATCGGCCTGGCCGCCGGCGGCGGCTCACCAGCCCTGCTGCCACGCCGCTGCCCCGTGGCAAAGCCCTGCAAATGCTGATGACCGGCGACCCGGTTCCCGCCCAGGAGCTCCACCGACTCGGCATGGTCAACGAAATTCATCCTCCCGGTGACCTGATGTCGGCCGCCCGGCGCATCGCGGACAAGATCGCAGGCAACTCACCGACGGCAGTGCAATCGGTGAAACGCGCCGTGCAACTGGGCGAAGGGCAGCCGATCGAGCAGGCGATCGCCATAATGATGGACGCCCACTGGCGTTCGGCTGTCCACCCCGACCGCGTAGAAGGAATCGGATCCTTCATCGACGGCCGCGATCCGAGCTTCGACGACGCCGACTTCTGAGGCGGGAGCGCCCGCGCTCACGACCAACCGAGAGGAATACAGACCTGATGACCGTCTCAAGCGAAATCGAGTCAGCGCGCGCCGCACTGGAGATGATCAATCCCGCTCCCTACAACGCTGAGGCACCGCCCGAAGCCCTGGTCGGGGACATCACCCCCACCGCGCTCCACTATGTGCGCAGCAGCTTCGCTTTGCCCACGCACGACGGCACCTTGGAGATCGGCGGCGCCGTGGGCAGCCCGACGACGCTGACCCTCGATGATCTACGCAAGCTGCCTGCCCGGGAGCAGGCGGTCACCCTGGAATGTGCGGGCAACGGGCGCCTGGACATGAGACCGCTCCCGACCGGGGAACCGTGGGGCGACTACGCAGTCTCGACTGCACTGTGGACCGGCGCCCTGCTGAGCGACGTACTTGCGTTAGCCCAGCCGGCGCCCGAAGGAGTCGAGGTCCGGTTCGAAGGTGCCGACCACGGCCCCTACCACCTCAAGGCGATCCTCCCGGAGACCAACCAGGGCGACCTCACCTTCGTCCGCGCGTTGCCCATCGACGAGGCAGCGGATCCCTCCTCGGCGATCCTGGTCGCCTATGAGATGAACGGCGAACCGTTGACACCCGATCACGGCGCACCGTTCCGGATCATCGCGCCCCACTGGTACGCCGTGGCATCGGTGAAGTGGCTGAGCCGTATCGACGTCCTGACCGAGCCCTTCGCCGGTGAGTTCCAGACCGGCCACTACATCTACGAGTGGCCGGATCGCCCCCACGAACCCGTGCGACTCATGCGCGTACGGGCCCGCATCACCGATCCCGCTCCCGGTACCATCCTTCCCCGCGGCGCCCACACCGTCAGAGGTAAGGCCTGGTCAGGCACTGGTCCCGTCACGAAGGTCGACATCAGCCTCACCGGCGAGGGCGACTGGCACCCAGCACAGCTGGACCCGCCGAACGCTCCCTACCAATGGCAGGACTGGTCATTCGTCTGGGACAGCAATGACGTCGGACGCCACACCCTCCGCGCCCGCGCGACCGACGCTGGCGGCAACGTACAACCCGACGTCCCACCCTGGAACCGGCTGGGCTACGGAAACAACGCGATCGAAGTCGTCTTCGTCGACCGACACTGATCGCGGCTGCACGATCCGTCCGGCGAGGGCAGTGCCCGGCATAACCGCGCCATTCGCATCGCGGCGGGAGGTCATTCTGGGTCCGGTGAGTTCCCCGCTGGATCCGAGGCAAAGAGGTTGAGCCCCAGCCGCTCAGCCACATACTTCGTGACGAGCTGACCGCGCACGCTGTTTCCGGCGTCATCCAGCGGAGGCGAGAAGGTCGCCAACCCGCCCTTACCCGGCGACACAGTGACAATGCCGCCGCTGACACCGCTCTTGCCCGGCACCCCCATCTCGTACAGCCAATCTCCCGACAGCTCGTACATGCCGGCGGTTGCCATCACCGCCAGCACCCGCCGGCACACTCCCGGGACAATGACGCGGTCACCTGTCATCGGATTCACCCCACCATTAGCGAGCGTGGCACCCATCACCGCGAGGTCGTGGACGGTCACCTCGAGAGAGCACTGCCGGGTATAGATATCGGTGGCCTCGTCGGGGTCGAAGTAGAGCCGCTCATAGCTCTCCAGGAGATGGGCGATGCCCTGGTTGCGCAGGTTCGTAGCCGACTCAGAATCGTAGACATCCCTGCTCATCGTGAGCTCGCGGCCGGCGAAGCGGGACAGCGCCGTCGCGGATCCTCTTCCACTTCTCGTCCGTCGTGGCGCCGGGTACAAGGCTCGTGGTCGCGATCGCACCCGCGTTGACCAACGGGTTCATCGTCCGCTCGTCATTCAACTCGACGGCCATCAGGGAGTTGAACGGGAATCCTGTGCTATTGACGCCGAGCCGATGCCGCGCCGCCTCATACCCGATCGCCTCACAAACCAGCGCGAAGACGAATGGCTTGGAGACGCTTTGGATAGAGAACTCAGTCTCGACGTCACCGATCTCGAAGAACCTGCCCCTGGCGCCGACAACGCAGATCCCGAACAGCCCCGGCGATGCGTGCGCCAGCGCCGGGATGTAATCCGCCACGACACCCTCGCCGTTTGAGCGATAACGCTCGTACGCCTCGGTGACGACTTCCCTCACTTGCTCGGGCTTTGGCAGCTCGCCGGTCGACACCAGCGAGGGCGAAGTCGCCTCGTCGAACGGGAGAGGCTCGTCCATGGAGAGCTTGGTCATGAGGTCCCGACTGGTCCGTGATTTGAGGCAGCCTACGCCAAGAGAACGACCGCTCGACATCGCCGGAACTTTCAGACCGGTGCCTCATGGCTTGAGGAGCGCTGGCCCTCAGCGGCGGCTGTCGCTTGATCGATCCTCAACCGAATTCGAAGGCACCGACTTTGTACCAGGACTGCGTGTAGATGAGTCGGCTGGGCGGTAGAGGGTGGCGGCTGCCCAGACGGAGAAAGCGAGGGCGGTTAGGAGGTATGCGTTGCCGACGAGATGGTCGAATGGGCTCCACTCGTACTCGCGGCCCTGACTGTAGGGCGGCCACACGATCGGGCGTGCCACAAAGACCGCGGTCCACGTTGCGCTCGCCCACCGGCTGCGCTGCCACAGCACCAGCGCGACCGGTACCGCCCACACCCAGTGGTGCGACCACGAGACCGGCGAGGCGAGCAGCATGGCCACCGCTCCGAGGCAGGTGCCGAGCACCCGGTCGCCGCGGCGCCACCAGCCTGCGCCGACGACCAGGATCGTGAGCGCCAAGGACCCAGCGACCGCGAACCACAGCAAGGTCGACGGCGGACCGTCGAGCAGCCGGGTGAGCGCGCCGTACACCGACTGGTTGTGAGCCAACGCCGGTGGGCCGACCCTGTCCGCATCGACAAGGCCGTCGGTCCAGTAGGACCTCGACGCGCTCGGCATCGCCACGAACCCCACCGCGACGGTGCCCGCGAAGGCGAGCAGCGCCCGTCCTGCGGCGGTACGACGTCCGACCATCACCAGCAGCACGACGAACACGAGCGGAGTCAGCTTCACACCGGCCGCGATGCCGACCAGCACGCCGGACAAGCGCCGTTCGGGCCGCACCAGGTCGACCAGCAGCGCCAACATCACGAAGAGGTTGACCTGTCCGAACGTGAGGTTCTGCCACACCGGCTCCAGGGCGAGTGCGCCGCCGGTCACGAGCGCGACCAGCCACCCCGGCGCGGGCTGGTTGAGCGCGCGGCGTACCACGAGGACGACCGCCGCGAGCGCGCCCAGTGACGCCGCGGTCCACAGCGCGGCTGCGAGCGACGCCGGCAGTGGCGCCAGGGGCACCATCAAGACCGCCGCGAACGGGGGATACGTGAACGGCAACCCGCTGACCGGGTCGCCCTCGAGGGTGGACAGACCGTCGAGCACCGCCTGTCCGGCGTACTGGTAGACCAAGAGATCCTTGAAGTCACCACGGATTGCGGCCGCCACTGCCGCTGCGACGACCAGGGCCAGGACTGGGGCGGGTCCCTTCATCAGTCGGGAACACCTCACGCGATCACCAGCTAGCGGAAGCATGCGATCCTCACGAGTCGAGGCGAATGACGCGAGCGCCGGGGGAGCGGATGGTGAGGTTATGGAGGCCCCGGGTCGCCTTCGCCGCGAGGTAGGGGGCATTGGTTTCGTTGAGGTGGGTTCGGGTGGGGACCTGGCGGAGAACAGTGATGCCGAGGACGGTCAGCTGACGTGCCTTGTCGGGGTTGTTGCCCAGAAGCACGAGAGACCCGACGCCGAGCGCGACGAGCATCTGTGCGGCGACCGTGTAGTCGCGCTCGTCCTCGGCGTGTCCGAGGGCCAGGTTGGCGTCGTAGGTGTCCACGCCGAGGTCCTGTAGCAGGTAGGCGTCCAGCTTGTTGTAGAGGCCGATACCCCGGCCTTCCTGACGCAGATAAAGGACGTAGCCACCGGTCGCGATGATCCGGGACACCGCCTCATCGAGCTGGGGGCCGCAGTCGCAGCGCCGACTGCCCAGGACGTCACCGGTGAGGCACTCGCTGTGCAGCCGGACCAGGGGAGACTGCGTGCTCGCGCCGAGGCCAAGTGCTAGGTGCTCCCGACCGTCGACCAGGCCGGCGAAGGTGAACGCTCGGGCGCTGGCGACACGGCCGTCGGACAATCGCAGCGGCAGCGGCACCTCGGCCCGGATGGTCGCCCGGGGCACGTCAGCTCGCATGGAAGGGCTCCTCGACGTCAGAGAACCGTTCCGACAGGGCGTACCTGAGCAGCACGACGTCGCCGATGCGGCGTACGTCGGCCAGCTCGGCCCGTCGGTGTTCACCCCACGGGAAGTGTCCCTCGCCGACGAACCTCGGTGCCCGGGAGTCCCCCACAAACAGTGGAGCCATCACCAACTGGAGCTCATCGGCCAGCCCCGCGGTGAGGAACTGGGTGTGCACACGGCTTCCGCCCTCGACCATCAGCCGACGCACGCCGCGCTCGTACAGACCTTCGGCCACCCCGCGCATTGAGACAGAGCAGCCGCCGTCGAGCACGGTGGCCGCCCCATCCAGCGTCTTGCGGAGGTCCGCCAGGACGGACGAAGAGCAGTACACCAGCTTCTCGGTGTCGTCGCCGGTGCGGAAGAATCGCGCGGACGGGTCCAGGCCGCCACGCCCGGTAACGGTGACCTTCACGGGACTGGCGGGGAGGCCGCGCGCGACGCGGTGCAAACGCCGCGACTGGCTACGCACCAGCAGGCGCGGGTTGTCCGCGCGCACTGTGGCGGCGCCGACCAGAATCGCGTCGCATCCGGCGCGCACCTCGTCGACCCGGTCGAGATCGGCCTCGTTGGACAGCACCAGTCGCTGCTGCGACGCGTTGTCCAGGTAGCCGTCGAGGGAGAGGCTGCAGCTGAGCAGGACATAGGGTCGCTTCGAGGTCGCAGCGATCATGTGCTGCTCACCCCGATCCGTCGCGGCAGGACGTCCAGCATGAGCACCAACGCGCCCGGTGACGCCGCGACAAGGCTCAAGATGCCGTACACCGCCGCCACCGTGACGCCCTCCGCAGCCCCGAGCCCAGCGGCGGCGAACACCCAGGCGGCCACACCCTCACGAGGACCCCAGCCCGCGATGTTGGTGGGCAGCGACGACGCGACCAGCACGACCAGCAGCAGCGGAACGGCGCGGAGCGTGGGTATGTCGACCCCGGTCGTCCGCAGTGCCACGAGCAGCACCAGCAGGTGTCCGGCCGCTGCGGCCACCGACAGCACCACCGCCAGCCCGGGTCCGCCCGTGGCGAGACATCGCAGATCCGCATGCAGGCTCCTCTGGACAGGGCCGGCGAGCCGCAGCACCAGTACGGCCACCACGGCCAGCACGCCGAGTCCGCCGAGCGTCAGCCAGGTCACGGTGCCGGGCAGCGCCGACGGCAAGGCGACCGCGGCGAGCAGGGTCAGGCTGACCAACCCGACCTGCCCCAGGGTGCGCTCCCACGCCACCGCACGGGCCGCCCGGCCCAGCGCCGCCTCGCGGTCACCGTGCCGCACAGCGCGGTCCACGTCGCCGAGGACGCCGCCGGGCAGAACCTGGTTGACCAGTTGGGAGCGGTAGTACGCCGCCACCGCCGCACGCACGTCGAGGCGCAGGCCGAGCCGCCGGGCGACCCAGGTCCATCGCCACGCGGCGCACAGCGTAGTCACCCCCGTGACCAGCAGCGCCGCCACCAGCGAGCCGATCGTGATCCGTTCGAACGCCCGCAGGAACGGTCCCGCGCCGAGTTGCAGGACGAGCACCGCCAGGACGAGCCCGGCCACCCCGAACTGCGCAGCGGACCGGACTCTCCCGAGTGAGCGCGGAGCTGCTATGGCCGGCGGTGCTCCCGATGTGAGCGTCACTTCCCATCTCCTGACGAGGGCTCGGTTTGGTTCACGACTGTGTGCCGCAGCGCGGCCTCGATGCTGCGGGCTGTCGACGACCAGTCCGGCAGCTGGGCGCGCCGGACCCGGGCGGCGATCCGCAATTGCTCGCGCAGGGCTGGGTCCTCGAGCCAGCCGCGGACCGCCGTACTCAGCGAGTCGGCGTCGCTCGGGGGGACCAGCATGCCGGGCACCGCCCCGGGCTCCACTCCGTTCGACACAGCCCCGACCGCCTCAGCGACGCCCCCCGTGTCGCTGGCCACCACGGGCAGCCCGTGGGCCAGCGCCTCGGTCAGCACCATCCCGTACATCTCCAGCCGGGTCGGCAGCACGAGCAGGTCGGAGGTCTCGTAGGCGCTGCTCACCTCCGCCGGAGAAAGCGGGCCGGTCAAGCTGATCCGGTCCTGCAGGCCGGATCTCCGGACCTGCCTCCGCAGCCGGTCGACGAAGGCCGGATCGCGGTCCAGCGGCCCCACGACGCGGCACGACCAAGGCAGGTCCGCAAGGGACGCCAACGCGTCGACAAGCACGTCGTGACCTTTGTCGGGCACGACCGCGCCCACAGTCAGCAGCGACCCGCCCCGCGAGGTCTGGTCCGACAGGGCGGAGGGATGCACCCCGGGCCGGGCAGCCCACACGCGCGCCGGCTCGAGGCCGTAAGTCTTCAGCAGCCAGCGGCGGGTCCAGTCGCTGGTGGTGATGACGCCTGTCGCCGCCGTCAGCGCTCGTTGCTCCCGGGCCTGCGATCCGGGGAGGGCGAGCGCGAGGGGAAGGTGGACCAGCAGCCACAGCCGCAGCCGGTGCCGTTCGCGGCACAGCACGTCTCCGGCGGCCAGGCCAACCAGGCCATCGACCAGCACGGTCGCCCGGTCCGGAAGGGCCCCCAGGACCGTGGCAAAGTCGTCGTCCGGGCTCGTCCACGAGCCTCGAGCGGTGTGCTCAGTGACCCGGTGTCCCAGCGACCGCAGGCCGTCGGCCAGCTCACGGTCGTAGCGGTTCCCGCCACTGGGGTGCTGTGGGTCGAGCCAGGTGTGCAGTACGACGAGATGCAGCAGATCGGTCATGGCGCCCCCGAAAGCCTGCGACGGTAGCTCGCCCGCGCCACGTCCGACTCGTGGAGGGTCACCTCGATCTCGCGCAGGTGCGAGACGTCCTTGCCGAGGGCACCGACCTGGACCCGGTCGGCAAGCTGGTCGGCGACGGCCCGGGCGAGGACCTCGGTGGTGGTGCTCACGCCGGCGAACGCCGGTACGTCGTCGAGGTTGCGGTACTCCAGCTCGGCGAGCACGGAACGCAGCTCCTGCGACCAGGCGCCGATGTCGGCCACCACGCCGTGGGAGTCCAGGACCTCGGCGTACAGCGTCGCGTCGACGACGTACGTCGCTCCGTGGAGGCGCTGCGCGGGACCGAAGAACTCGCCCTGGAAGCTGTGGGCGACCATCATCCGGTCGCGGACGGTCACACTGAACATCGGGCACCTCACTCGTCGCGGATGGTGTCCTTCGGTTGAACCGGGACGGTCCTTCCGTCGTCATTCCCCGCGAGGCCTGCCATCAGGCCTGTTGCAAGGAATCTGCGCTACCCATCACACGGAGGGCTCGTGCATCTGGTTCAACCCGTCGCCTGGGTCGTGGCTCTCGGCACTCTGCTGGTCGTGGTCGGCTTGCTCGCCAGGGGACTGCGGCGCCACGGCCTGTCGCGGCTGGGTCCGGCCAACATGGTCACGCTCACGCGGGCAACGCTCTCCTGTGCGGTCGCCGGACTGGTCGTGGAGTCGTTCACCTCGATGACATCCGCCCGGGTGATCACCGTGCTGGCGGGCGTCGCCCTGGTGCTGGACGCCGTCGACGGGTGGGTGGCCAGGCGGCTGCGGAGCGCCACCCCCTTGGGGGCGCGCTTCGACATGGAGACTGACGCGCTGTTGATCCTGGTGCTGAGCCTGTACGTCGCCCACAGCCTCGGCTGGTGGGTGCTGCTGATGGGACTCGCCCGCTACCTGCTCCTCGGCGCGCAGGTGGTCTGGCCGCTCCTGCGCGGTGAGGTGCCGCCTCGCCGGTGGCGCAAGGTGGTCGCCGCGACCCAGGCGGTGGTGTTGGTCGTCGCGGCGAGCGGGCTGCTGGCCCCTGCCGTGACGATCGCTGCCCTCGTGTGCGCGCTGGGCCTGCTGGTGCTGTCCTTCGGCACCGAGGTTAGTGAGCGGCTGACGGGAGAGTCGGCGGCGGCACCGATCCTCTCCGGGCTCGCCCTCGTCCTGGTCTGGGTCGCGTTGGCCGCGCCGAGCGTCGGCACCGACCTGTCGCCCTGGCTGCTGGTGCGGGTGCCCGTGGAGGGGCTGGTCCTCGTCGCCGTTGTGCTGGTGCTGCCGCACCGTTGGGGCGGCTGGCTCGCGGTGCCCTTCGGGCTGCTGGCGGCCACCCTGCTGCTGCTCAAGACGCTCAACATCGGTTTCACCGCGGTGCTCGACCGCCCGTTCAGCATCGTCGGGGACCGGGGCTACCTGGGTATGGCGATCGGCGTGCTCGCGGACTCCGTAGGTCGTCGGATGGCAGTCCTGGTCGCCGTACTGACGGGATGTCTGGCGCTGGCCCTGCTCGTGCTGGTGCCACTGGCGACTCGACGGGTCTGCCGGCTGGCCCAGCGCCACCGCCACCCGGCGTTCGGGCTCGTCGCCGGCCTAGCCGCGCTCTCCCTGCTGCTGGGCGGGCTCTCCTCTACCTCTGCCCAGCTCGCAGTCAACCAGGCCCGCGCCGTGCGTGCCGACCTTGAAGACCACGCCGTCTTCGAAAGGGAAATCGCTGCCGACGCGTATGCAGGTGTGCCTGGCGACCAGCTTCTCCAAGGGCTGCGCGGCAAGGACGTCCTGCTGCTCTTCGTGGAAAGCTACGGCCGATCCGCCGTGCAGGACAGCTCCTTCAGCCCAGGCATCAACGCCGTCCTCGACGGCAGCACTCGTCGCCTGCAGGTCGCGGGCTACCAGTCCCGCAGCGCTTTCCTGACCTCGCCCACGTTCGGCGCAGCCAGCTGGCTGGCGCACGCGACCACGCAGGCGGGCGTGTGGGTGGACAGCCAGCGCCGATACGACCAGCTGATCAGCAGCGATCGCCTCACTCTCACCGGTGCATTCCACCGAGCAGGGTGGCACACCGCGTTCGATGTGCCCGCCAACACCCGCGACTGGCCCGAGGGCAAGGACTTCTACGGCTTCGACACGCTGTACGACGCCCGCAATGTCGGCTACCGCGGCCCGACGTTCGGCTACGCCACCATGCCCGACCAGTACACGCTGTCCCACTTCCGCACCGAGGAACTGCTCCCTGCCCACCGGCCGCCGGTGATGGCCGAGATCGACCTGGTTTCCAGTCACCACCCATGGGCCCCGCTGCCGCGTCTTGTCCCGTGGGACAGCGTGGGCGACGGCTCGGTGTTCGAGGGGATGCCGGAGCAGGGGGACTCCATGGAGGAGGTCTTCAGTGATCCCGACCGCGTCCGCCAGGCCTACGGACAGTCCATCGAGTACTCGCTGGACGCCGTGGTGTCCTTCCTTACCACCTACCAAGACGACGACCTAGTCGTGCTGATGCTCGGCGACCACCAGCCGCACCACTTCGTCAGTGGTGACGATCCCGGGCACGACGTACCCGTCACCGTCATCGCCCGCGACCCGGCGGTCATGGCCCGGATCGCGGACTGGGGCTGGTCGCCGGGGATGCGCCCGGCGTCGGAGGCGCCGGTCTGGCGGATGGACAGCGTTCGGGACCGATTCCTGAACGCCTTCAGCGGGCTCGCTCCCTCCAGCCGGTGAACCGAACCATGCGCTCTTCCGTCGTCACCAGTGAGGGACAAGCTGATTCGGAGGTAACGAGCATGAGCCGAGGCATCGGGGCGCTGGCGGCGGTCGTGTCCGCCGTTGTCCATCTATATCTGTGGCTCGACGGCGTCAAGGACCAGGGCACGGTCGGCGCGCTCTTCGTGGTCAACGTCGTCGCAGGATTCGTCATCGCGGTGATGCTGCTGAGGTGGCGGCACTGGGTCCCGCTGTTCCTGCTGGCCGGGTTCGGTGCGACCACCTTCGGTGCGTTCCTGATCGCTGTGAACGGGACACTGTTCGGCATCCACACCGACTGGAGCTGGTACGCCTGGGTGGCGGCGGTCTCGGAGGTCGTCGCGATGGTCGTCGGCGTGGTCGCTGCCGCACAGGAGGGCTACCTGGTGCAGGTGACGCGCAAGACCGGAGTAAGGCACGGTTGAACCTGATCGCGGCACCCGGCACGGGAGCGGGAGGAGGAACTTTGCCCGAGGATCAGGAAGAGCTGATGCGGGCGCTGCACGACGAGCATGCGGCGGCCCTGTGGGGCTTCTGCCTGCACCTCACCGACCGAGACCAAGCCCATGCCCAGGACGTGTGTCAGGAGACCCTGCTGCGTGCCTGGAAGCACCCGGACGTGCTCACCAAGCCGCCGTCCCTGGCGCGGGGATGGTTGTTCACCGTGGCCCGCAACATCGTCATCGACGAGTGGCGCTCCCGACGGGTCCGTCCAGAGACGGTCATGGCTGAGCCGCCGGATACCAGGCAGGAGCAAGACCACGTCGACCAGCTGCTCCAGGAGTGGGTCGTCGCCGAGGCGATGAGCCAGCTATCTGCCGATCACCGCCAGGTTCTGCACGAGTGCTACTTCCACGGACGAACGGTGGCGGATGCCGCCCGCCGGCTGGGCGTGCCCGAAGGAACCGTCAAGTCGCGGGCACACTATGCGCTGCGGGCGCTGCGGCTAGCCCTGGAGGAGATGGGGGTCACCGGATGAGCAATCCTGACCCCTTCATTCACGACGACGCGGCGTACGTGCTCGGGGCTCTCGGGCCTGCCCAGAGGCGCGCGTTCGAGGAGCACCTCGCCGACTGCGCAGCATGTACGCGCGCCGTGCGTGACCTGGCCGGCGTACCCGGGCTCCTCGGCCGGCTCCCCGAGTCGGCCTTCACCAGTCCCGAAGGCCTGCCACCGGTCCCGGACACCCTGTTGCCGCAGCTGTTGCAAAGCGTTCGGCGTCAGCGTTGGCGCACCCGCCTGGTCGCCGCTGTCGGTGTCGCCGCGGCCGGCATCCTGGCTGTGTTGCTCGGGATCTCCCTCCTGGATGGGCCTGGACCGGAGAGCGCTCCGGCTCAGGCGCAGGAGATGACCCAGGTCGACCAGGACTGGCTCGAAGCCACGGTGGAAATGGAGCCGGTGGCGTGGGGGACCAAGATGCACCTGTCGTGCACCTACTACGGCGATGACTGGGGTGAGGAGCCGCCCGCCTCCTACGCACTGATCGTGCACACCAGCGACGGTGCCAGCCAGCGCATCGCCACCTGGCGCGCCGTACCGGGTCGCACCGTCGAGCTCGACGCTGCCACTGACGCGGATCGGGACGAGATCACCACGGTGGACGTGGTGGCGGTCGGCAGCGGTCGGCAGGTGCTCACGCTCAGCCCTGCCCGCCCAGGACCGAGTTGACCCTCGAGCTCCGGGTCCGTCGTTCAGCGGCAGTGCGTGAGTCGAGAGAGCGACGCACTCCCTGGTCATCGAGTTCGTTGTGGTCGATGACCTCCGCGATGATCTGCGGCCGAGTCCGAGATCGTATGCCGGAGGCTCCGGACCCGCGAGCAGCCCGAACACGCCCACCGGTGTCAGACACGATGACGTCAACCCCGGCACCGCTTGCGCGTTCGCAGATGGGAAGCCGGTTCTCGGGCCGTCCATCTGCTGCCGAGCCGTACCTGGCCAGTGTTCGGCGCACCCGCTACGGACTCGAACCGGCGCGTGCGGACGCCGGGTCGGCCGGACGGCCGGAGGTGAGCAGGGTGAGTGCAGTCGCGGGGAAGATCAGTACAGAGACCAGACCGGCGCACACCAGGCCAGCGGCCGTGACCGGCTGCATTAGCCCGGTCAGCACCCCGATCTGAGTCGCAGTGACGATGAACGGCAGTGAGGTCGCCTGGAGCAGGCCCGCCGCGATGGCAGACCGGAGCCCGATTTGACGCACATAGAGCAGAGCCGGCAAGCCGCGTGCCGCGAGCAGGGCCACCAGGAACACCGGCACCCGAGCCAGTGCTGACGGGCTCGAGAGCAGCTGACTCACATCCAGTCGCACGCCGCTGGTCACGAAGAACACCGGGATAACGAAGCCATAGCCGATCGCTTCGAGCTTGAGCCGGAACGTAGGGTGCGTAGACGAGTCACGGTCGAGAAGACCCACCATGGCGCCGGCCATGAATGCGCCGAGGATGCTCTCGAGACCGAACTTCTCCGCCAGCACCACGAACGCGATGAGCAGCGTTACGGCCGAACGAACCCGGATCTCGGCGGTGGAGTCCTGGAGCCTCAGCACCAGGTCCGTGAGGCGCATCGACCGTTCGGTCAAGGTGATCGCAAACGCGGCCACCATGACGACCGCGACGAACAGCCCCAACAGCACCAGACGGCTCCCAGTGCCGCCCCCTGACATGGAGAACAGCAGCGAGAGGGTGAGCACAGCCGCGAAGTCGGCGACGGACGCGGCGGCGACCGTTATCTGACCGATCGGGCTGTCGACCTTGCCCGCGTCCTTGAGTAGCGGGACGACCAGCCCGAGTGACGTCGCCGACAGGCAGATCGCCAGCAGCAGCGGACTCGTCAGCCAATCGAGCGCTGCGAACCCGAAACCGGCGAGCAGCCCGATGCCCAGGGTGAGGACGTAGCCCAAGATCGAGGCGCTCAGCACCGACCCGCGCAGGGCCCGTACATCGATCTCGAGGCCGGCCAGGAAGAGCAGGAAGGCGAGTCCGAGCAGCGAGACGATCGCGAGCGCGGGATCGACCTCTACCCAACCCAAGCCAGTCGGCCCGATGACGATCCCGAGGACGATTTCGAGCACGACCGCCGGGACCCGCAGCCGTGGAGCGAACCCGAGCGCCAACGGCGCGGCCGTAGCCAGCGCAAGCACGATGAACAGGTTGACGAAATCCGTATCCGGCACAGCCATCCTCGGGGACGTTGGAGGTAGGGATTGCAGGAACAGTCGTCCGAGCGCCAGAGGCGTTACGCCTCGTGTCGGCCCCACCCGCGAAACGCCTCGAGCAAGTCGTCGCGAACACGATCGTCGAGCGACTCGGGCGGTAGCGACCCGATCGCGGCGATGGTCTCGCGGAGCTGCTCCAGATAGGTCACACAGCCCGGGCATTGCGCCAGGTGGAAGACAAACCGCACTTCCGCGTCCCGGTTCAGCTTGCCGTCGAGGTAGTCGGTGATCAGCTCGACGAGCTCCTGGCACGTCATGGGGGCCAGGCCGCTCGGCTCCGAACCGTCGGCGCGGTTCTGGTTGCGGTGATCATGGTCGGTCATGGCGTGGCGCTCCAACGTGCTGTGCGGCCGAAGTGGCGTTCGAGCCGGGCTCGGACGGCAGCGCGTCCACGGTGCAGGATGACCCTTTGGTTCGCCGCGCTCACGCCCAGCATCTTGCACACGTCGGAGGCCTCGATGCCGTCGATGTCGCGCATCGTTACGACGAGGCGCTGCCTGTCGGGCAGCGAACTGACCGCCGCTGCGACAGTGAGCCTAAACTCGCGCCGCATCACCTCGGCCTCCGGTGTGGACAGATCCGGCCAGGGCTCGGGGAAACTGCGCCAGCCGCCGGGGTACTGGTCGTCGGAGTCCCGGAACAGGTGCGACGGCACCGTCGGGAAGGATCCCTCGCCCAGCAACGGCTGAACCGTGACCCGCTGCTCGCGCGTGCCGGTCGTCTTGGCGATGTTGGACAGGATGCGAAACACCCAGGTACGCAGCTGTGACCGCTCCTCGAACCGGTTGATGCCAGCCAGCACGGCCAACCAGGTCTCCTGCACGATGTCGGCCGCCGACTCCGGAGACCGCACGTGGGTCCGGGCGACTCGGAGCATTGTGGGCGTCCAGGCGTCGACGAGTTGGGCGAAAACGGCCTCGTCACGAGCGCGCAGCCCCGCCACCAGCGTCGCGTCGTCCGGCAATGCAGGCGCACGAGTACCGGGCCGTGGTCCTGACCGGTCGGGACTGGAACCGTCCACGGCGTACCTCCGGATGGGCTTTCCACGCCACCGTAGACCCAGAACGGGATCGCGTAAGCGGGTTCGCGCAAGTACGTCGACTCAGCGACCCCTGCCATCCCGTGTAAATCGGCGGCGAAAATCGCCACGGCATCAGGTCATGCTCCACGCACAGCATGTTCGGGCAGTCGACGGCGAGCAGGCGGAGAAAGTGCGGCCTACCGACGGTGCAACACTCGCACGGATGTGTAACGCCTAGGCGGCCACTCAGACTATGGGGCATGACTGACCACGACTTCAGCAACCTGCGCGCTCTCTTCGTCAACTGCACACTGAAGAGGTCTCCCGAGCGAAGCAACACCCAAGGACTCGTCGACATCAGTGCTGCGATCATGCGCAAGCACGGCGTGCACGTTGAGGTCATTCGCGCCGTTGACCACGACATCGCGACCGGTGTCTACCCCGACATGACCGAGCACGGTTGGGAGACGGACGCCTGGCCGGAGATCCAGGACAAGGTGATGGCGTCCAACATCCTGGTCGTCGCCGGCCCGATCTGGCTCGGCGACAACTCCAGCATCACCAAGCAGGTCATCGAGCGGCTGTACGCCAGCGCGGGCAAAGTGAACGAGCACGGCCAGTGGGCCTACTACGGTCGGGTCGGTGGAGCGATCATCACCGGCAACGAGGACGGCATCAAGCACTGCACCATGAACATCCTCTACAGCCTCCAGCACATCGGCTACGTGATCCCGCCGCAGGCCGACGCCGGCTGGATCGGTGAGGCCGGGCCAGGACCGTCCTACCTCGACGAGGGCTCCGGTGGGCCCGAGAACGAGTTCACCAACCGCAACACGACGTTCATGACCTGGAACCTCATGCACCTGGCGAACATGCTCGACCAGGCCGGCGGCATCCCGGCATACGGCAACCAGACGACGGAGTGGGAAGCCGGCACGCGGTTCGACTTCGAGAACCCCGAATACCGGTAACCCCAGCAGACCGGGGTGCCACGCGCCCCGCCGAGGTCATTTCGTCTGCGGCTGGCCTCTACGTAGGGAGTTCGACCAGGAACCGACAACCTGCGCCAACATTGTCGACCCGCACGCTGCCACGATGCGCCTCGGCAATGCCACGGACGATCGCCAGGCCCAGACCCGATCCGGCTGCGGCCTCCGGGGTTCTCGCGTTGCTGCCCCGCCACGCGACTTCGAACACCCGATCGAGGTCTTCCTCGGGTATTCCGCCACATGCATCGCTGACGGAGAATTCCACGCCCCGTCCTCCCGCCAGCGCGGTCACTTCGACGACACCGTCGCTCGGCGTGTGCCGGATCGCGTTGGTCAGGAGGTTGCCGATCATGCGTGCGAGCTCCCTGGGGTCGGCGCGCACGGCGACCCCGGGCTCTGCGTACCCCCCGAGACGGACGCCGTTGGCCTGCGCGACCGGTCCGCTGACCGCCAAGGCTTCGCTGATCGCCTCTTCGACCGACACGACCTCAAGGCTCAGCTGAAGCGATCCAGCGTGGATCCGCGACAGCTCGAACAAGTCATCGACCATTCGTGCCATCTTGTCGACGGTCTCGCGCATCTGCTGGTGGTAGCGCCTGGGGTCTTCGGCGATGCCGTCCTCGAGCGCCTCCGCCATCGCCCGTAGCCCGGCCAGCGGCGTCCGCAGGTCATGCGAGACCCAAGCCACGAGCTCGCGTCGTGAAGCCTCAAGAGCCCGCTCGCGTTCACGCGAGAGGGCCAGCCGCCGCGACGTGTCGGCGAGCTGCGTGGACAGGTCAGAAAGCTCTGACGTCGTACCTTTCGGCGCGATGAATGCACCGTTCTCGCCCAATGCTCGCGTGGCCTCTTGCACGGCTCGCGAGCCGCGTACGGCCTGCCGAGCCACCACGAGCGCGAACGCGAGCGACACAGGACCCGACACCGCGGCCACCCACAGCACGACTCCGAAATCATGGTCGGAAAGAAACATGGCGTGGGCAGTCCCGACGATCCCGGCGACGAGCCCAACTACGCCGATCAACGCCACGATCCCGAACGCCCACCGCACCGACCCCCGTCTGGTCAGGTAGGCGAAACCGAGACCCACCAAGCCGACGCCAACGGTCAGCGAGGCGGCGATCGCGATGATCCTCAGCTCGTCCGGCGTCACGATCGGGATGCTCATGCCGCGTCCCACCGGTAGCCGACTCCCCAGACGGTCACCAGCCGTATCGGTGATGTGGAATCGGACTCGATCTTCTCTCTGAGCCTGCGCACGTGCACGGTCACCGTGGACTGGTCGCCGAAAGACCAACCCCACACCTTCTCGAGCAACTCGACCCGTGTGAACGCCGTGCCGGGATTTGCCACGAGGAAGCGCAACAGGTCAAACTCCCGCATCGTCAGCGCAAGGGGCTCTCCGGTCCGCGTCACCTGGCGGCTCGGGCCGTCGATGCGAAGGTCGCCGTCTTCGAGGACGCGAAGATCAGGCGTTGCGTCCTCGCCGGCTCGTCGCAGCACCGAGCCGACCCGGAGCACGAGCTCGCGGGGACTGAACGGTTTGGTGAGGTAGTCGTCGGCACCGAGTTCCAGCCCGACCACGCGATCCGATTCGCCGCCGAGTGCGGTGAGCATGATGATGGGCAGGTCTCCCTGCGTACGCAACCGGCGGCACAGCTCAAACCCATCGAGTCCCGGCAGCATGACGTCGAGCACGACAAGGTCGGGACATTGATGGCCCACCATCGACAACGCCGTCTCCCCGTCAGCAGCCTCAGCGACGTCGTACGACGCAGCACGAAGATACGAAAGCACAACTTCGCGCACCGTGGGGTCGTCGTCGACAACGAGCACACGCATCATCGTCACACCTCCTCGGGGCGACCCACCGTGGACACCGCTGATCCCGTTGGCACGGCCGACAGGCGCCGGCGTTGCCACCAGCAACCGATCGCGACGCCGACTGAGGACAGCACGGCCAACACCATCCACCCACCAACGTAGTTGCGATCGAGCAGCGACGGGATGGTCGAGTCCTCTCCGTTGCCGCTCAACACCGGGAACGCCACGAGCGTCGCCGACCCGAGCACAACGAATCCCGCGACCACCGGCATCCGCGCCCAGACGGGCAGCCGCCGCACAACGAGGACTCCGAGCACCACGATGATCGGAGCCAGCAGGCCGTCGTGCGCGACCGTCCCGACGACGAGCCACTGCACTACTTCGACGATCCCGTCCCAACCACCGTCGAGGAGCTTGGAGATCCCGACGGTCGCCACGACAACACCGACCAGGCCGAGCACGGCGCGACCGGATCTCATCGCGACACCTCCAGCTGGGCCACCCATTTCGTCTGCAGCACCCCCGGTCGTGCAGGAGCGATGACCCTGCACGGGAAGCCGTGGTCGATGCTGAGCGTCTCACCGTTCAGTTCCAGAGCCAGCAGGGTGAGCGGGTCTCGGGCGAACTCGCGTTGCATCGTGGTGACGCGGAACGGACCCGAAGGCTGCAGCGACCTGATCACGATGTCAGCGTCGTCAGGGGCACCGGCCATGTCGACCAGCTCGCGGATGCGCGGGCCCCGCCACTGTCCCGATGCGCTCCAACCCTCGACGCAGGCGATCGGGAGCGTTGCCGTGGTCTGCGGCAAGCGGGTGAGGTCGGCGAGGGAGAGCGTGACGACCGTGCTGCCGTTCACGATCCGCAGCACGTACGACGGCGCGGTAGCGAGCGAAATGACACCCGCCGCGACGGCGCTCTTGTTGACGGGCACGTCCTGTGGGCCATCGCCGGACCGGACCCCGAAGACCGAGACCTTGCGCAACCACGGCACCGTGGCTCCGGCAGTGCTCAGCACCACGACCCCACTCGCGAGCCAGGTCGTGCGCAGCAGCCCCCGACGGCTGAGCCCAGCGGTTGGCGTCCCGGCCGCTGCGGCCGCATGCGTGGGCAACAGCGAGTCCGCGTCTGCGGCGTCCGTCGAGCGTGCCACCGCGTCGCCCGCCTCCGGCGGGTCAACGGGACCGCTGATTGCGGCCCTGATGATCGGCAGTTTGACGGCGATGTGGGTCGCCAGCGAGCCGATCGCGATCCACCCGACGGCGTAGTGGGTCGCACGGAAGGAGAAACTCGTCCACGGGTACCAATGGGTGATGTTCGTGAGGCCGGTCGCGAGCTCGAAGATCGCGGCCGAGACAAGGAGCGCGATCGAGCCGCGCTCGGCGAGCTGGAGCACCAACCGTCGGACGTTGCGTAGGTCGAACCTCTCGAAGAGTTTCGGATAGACCGACCACAGCTTGACCAGCAGCAGCGGAACGGCGGCGGTTCCGGCGATCACGTGCACGCCTTGGGTGACCCGATAGATCCACACCGGCCGGGTCGGGAGGGTCAGCCAGCCCGGTGTGCTCTGCAAGAAGTGGCTGTAGAGACCCGTGAAGAAGGCAATGGCGAAACACACGCCCAGCCACAGGCCGATCCTCGCGGTCACCTCGGGGCCACGCAGCCTGGACGTGAAGCGCTCCGGCTTGGGAGCAGTCACAGTGGGGAGCTTTATGATCGGCCTCGCTTCGCCAACGTCGCGAACCAGCGACCCTCGTGCTCGGTGACCTCCAGCACATGCAATGCGGCTGCTTCAGCCAGCATCTCGATCTGACATGCCGGAACGACCGCCCAGGGGAAGGTGCGCGACAGTCGCCCCGACACCTCGAGCCCGATCCAGTGGACGCTCACGGCTCCGCCCGGCCTGGAGAGGTCGATGACCACGCGGCCATCCGTGGCCAGCAGCTCTCTGGTACGCCGTAACAGCTTCACCGGGTCACCGCCGATGCCGATGTTGCCGTCGGCGAGCAGCGCGGTGTGCCAGCGACCCTCCCCTGGCAGTTCGGAGAAGACGTCACGTCGCAACGCCACCGCGCCGCGAGCGCGCGTCTGCTGCACGGCCTCGTCGACGACGTCGATGCCGAGGGCCTTGATGCCCAGCCCGAGCAGCGCGTGGGTCATGCGTCCAGGGCCGCAGCCGATGTCGACTGTCGCGCCACGGCAGTGGCTCAACACATGGTGATCGGCGGTGTCAGCGTCTCGTCGCCACTTCCACGCGGGCACCGGCTCCATGCCCGGCCCCATCCCAAACACCCGACACGGTTCACCGCGGAGCGCCGCGGCGAAGGCGCGGCTTGCTGGGAGCGACGCACCCCGCTGCACCACCGTGCTCATCGGGCTGGTCATCGGCCTAGCACGCCTTCGGCGAAGGTTTCCTGGAGAGCGGTCCACCCGGCGGCGAAGCGCGTGTCTGGATTGGCTCGTGCCACGCGGCGCGCGTCATCGATCGTGTCGACGTCGGTCAGCTCGTGCACCAGCGTGACATGTGCACCGGTTGACCGCAGTGCCCGCGTGGTGTGCGTGCAGGTGTCGTGGCGCGACATTGATACGTCGGTCAGGGCACCGAGTTTTCCTGCCGCACTCGAGGCAAGGCCCCACCAACCCCCGTCGGCAGCTGGCCCCACGGCGACTCGAGCCTTCGACGCAGGGTGGCCGGTGACCGCGTGAGCCAGCACGAGCAGATCTGCCCCGGTGATCTGTGGGGTGTCCATGCCGATCTGCACAATGACCGCGTGGCGCCTCCACAGCCTCGCGGCATCTGTGTGGGCGTTGACGAGCCTGTCTGCGAAGGTCTCCCCCCGTTGGCCTATCACCTTCCAGTTGCTTAGCCGCTCGTGAATCTCGCCACCGCGCTCTGCGTCGGTCAGGTCACCTGTGATGGCAATGAGTCGGTCGTGTGGGTGGGTGATGCTTTCGACAGCATCGATCGTGTCGAGGAGGCAGGCTGCCGCCATGTCAGCCGCCACGGTCTCTCCCAACGTGGTGGCCAGTCTGGTCTTAGCGAGCCCGGCGATCGGCGCCTTCGCCATCACGAGCACATGCGTCGTACGGCACGCTGAGCCGAGGCGCTTCATGGGAGCGCCTTCGCGAAGTCGCGGACCGCACGCAAAGAGCCACTGAGTGAACCCGAGACCTTCGACTTCGTACCAACGGCGCGTGGGTAGTAGCCGATCTCGTGCTCAGTCATCACCCAACCGGCCGCCTGCGCCTTGACGAGCAGTTCGACCGGATACCCAAACCGCCGGTCCTTGACTTCGAGGTCGAGCAGGTCTTGTCGGCGACACACGCGCATCGGCGCGATGTCCCGCACCTTGAGGCCCGTACGACGTCGGAGCCACGCCGCCACTGCCGCGTTTCCCAACCGCGCGTGCCACGGCAACACGCTGCGCGAGATGGGCCGGCGACGCCCAAGGGCCATGGTGGCGGAGCCCGCCTCTACGTCCTCGAGCAGAACGAGCAGATCCTGCGGGTCCATCGATCCGTCGCCGTCCATCACGGCCACGAACCTCGACGTGGCCCGGTCAATGCCGGCCTGGACCGCGGCGCCGTACCCAGTGCGTCCTTCGTGCACGACCGTCGCGCCGTGCGCGCGAGCCACGTCAGCGGTGCCGTCGCGCGAGCCGTTGTCGACCACGATGACGGCGAAGTCGGGGGGCACACGCGCCAGCAGGGCCGGCAGTGCGGCGGCTTCGTCGAGGCACGGCAACACCAGATCGCACTGAAAGGACATGGAGCCACGGTAGGCACACATGGGATGTCGAAACCGTGGCCAACGCTTACGGAACTGTGACATGCCGCGCTCTGGGCTGAGCATCGCGGAGGGCTGCGTAGGGTCAGATCATGAGTGATCCGACGGTCGCGGCCGACCCGAGTCCTCACTCGTCGGGTTCATCGATTCGCCGTCATCGACACGTGGCGCCGATGGTCGGACTGATCCTCGCAGTGATGTTGATGTTTCTCGCGTGGATGCTTCCGGCTGCGTGGAACTGGGACGTTCACATGAACTCCTGGCCCCCGCTGCACGCCGAGTGGCAGCCGCGCTTGGGGCCTGGCACGATCCCGTCGATCCTCCTCGGAGTCACCGGCGTGATGTATGCCGACCGACTGACACGGATGTCGTCGTGGTCGATGCTGCTCGTCAGCACTTACGTCGTGAGCGTGGGCTGGATGGTAAGCCTGGCCATGGTGGACGGAAACAACGGCATCGGCGTCATCCTCGACACCGGCTACGAATACCTCCGGACTGCTCGCACCATCGACACCTGGTCCGAGGTCTCGACAATGCTGCAGGAGTACGTCGCCCGGATCCCAGGGAGCCATCCTGACAACTGGCCCGTGCACCTCGCGGGTCATCCTCCCGGCGCTGTCCTCTTCTTCGTGCTGCTGGCGGCCCTCGGTCTTGGCAGCGGTCTCGCTGCCGGCTGGGTGGTCATCCTCGTGGCTGCGACGACACCGCTCGCTGTCCTGGCAACCCTACGGGTGCTCACGGCCGAGGATCGGGCTCGCCTCACCGCACCGTTCCTCGTGTTCGGCCCGGCGGCGATCTGGATGGCAGTGTCAGCAGATGCAGTGTTCGCGGCGCTTGCGGCCTGGGGGATGTGTTGTCTGGCGATCGCAGCCACGCACCAAACACCTCGGAGAATGGCCGGGTGGGGAGTGCTGTCGGGACTGCTCCTCGGGTACTGCGTGATGATGTCGTACGGCCTCCCGCTGTTGGGATTCCTGGCCCTCGCCATCCTGCTCGTCGCGCGCAACCCTCGACCACTGCCCTGGGCGGCTGCGGCTGCTGCATCGGTCGTGCTGGCCTTCTTTGCCGCCGGCTTCGCCTGGTGGGAGGCGCTGCCGGTAGTGCACGACCGGCAGTATTCCGGTGTCGCACAGAACCGACCCCAGGCGTACTACCTCTGGGGCAATCTGGCCGCACTCTCCTGGAGCGCAGGGCCTTTCATGCTCGCTGGTGTGGCGGCGGCGCTCGGACGCCGTTGGTCATCGTGGCGGGAAGTCATTCACGGCCACAGCAGTGCTCGTATCGTCGGCCTCTTGGTGGCCGCCGCGGTCGCCATGGTCATCGGAGCAGACGTGTCGGGCGCGAGCAAGGGCGAGGTCGAGCGCATCTGGCTGCCATTCGTGCCATGGCTGCTGCTTGGTACAGCGATGCTCCCGGCATCGTGGCAGAAGCCGGCGCTGGCGGTCCAGGTGTCGGTGGCGATCGCATTGCAGCATGTGCTGCTGACGGGCTGGTAGCTCAAGCGTCATACCCGCCGTCAACGCTCGCGCAACGGGGCGTCGGCGAACGCCTTCAGTCCATCCGTCGGCGACATGGCGGCGGTGAACCCGAGTTGGTCACTTGATCGCTGAGGACTGGCGACAATGTGCCGCACGTCGCCAGAGCGGAACCGACCCGTGACCTCGGGGGTGACATCGCCTCGACCATGCCCCGCTGCGATCAACTTGGCGACGTCGAGGATGCTCACCGGATGACCCGAGCAGATATTGTAGGCCGTGAACGAGTCAGGTTCGAGGGCCATGGCGTGTTCAACCGCCAAGACGTTCGCGGCTGCCACGTCGTCGACGTGCACGAAGTCGCGCATCTGTTCCCCGTCCTCAAACACGCCTGGCGCCGTGCCCACCTCAAGGGCCGACCGAAACATGGCCGCCACCCCGGAGTAGGGAGTGTCTCGCGGCATGCCCGGTCCGTACACGTTGTGGTATCGCAACGCGACTACCGAACCCGGAAACTGCCGTGCCCACGCCAGCGCATAGTGCTCCTGGGCGACCTTACTGGCTGCATAACTGCTGACGGGCGACAAGCGGGCGTCTTCGTCGACCAGGGCCCACGTCATAGCGGTCCCGCAAACCGGGCACGCGACTTCGAACTGCTTGGCATCGAGTGCCGCCAGGGTTCGCTGCGTTGCCGCCTGGTCACCGTGTTCCTGGCAGGTGTAGCGACCGTCGCCGTACACGACCATCGACGAGGCGAGGACTAGCTTGGTCACCCCGGCCTCGGCCATCGCGGCGAGAAGTACGGCGGTCCCCAGGTCGTTGTGCGCGGCGTACTGCGGCAAGTCGGCCAGCGTCACGCCCGCACCCACCATCGCTGCCTGATGGCAGACGACATCGACGCCGTCGAGCACCGGCGCCAGCTGACGCATCTCGCGGACGTCGACACGCTCTACGCCGAGCTTTGGTTCGGCGTCCGTGGGATGGGCTTGCGGGATCAGGGCGTCGACGCCGACGACATCGTGACCGCTTGCTAGGAGTTTCGCGCGGACCGCGCAGCCGATAAAGCCGGCAGCCCCGGTCAATAGGATCCTCATGGCAGTTCGAAAGGCAGGTCGAGTCCGTCCAAGGCATGCTCACAGGCGCATCCCCCACGCTGGGCGGGCAGGCCTTCGATGACTTTGACGAGCAGGGTGCGCAGCGCGACGATGTTACGTGCGAACTCCGCGAACACCTCCGCTTGGCTGACCGACTCCTCGCCACTGATGCCTGCGTCCCGGTCGGTGACCAACGCAATGGCGGCAAAGCAAAGCCCAAGCTCTCTGGCGAGGACGGCCTCGGGATGGCCGGTCATATTGACGACAGACCAACCTTGCGCGGCATACCACTGCGACTCTGCGCGGGTCGAGAACCGCGGTCCCTCGATCACCACCATCGTGCCGCCATCGACAATGACGCTGCCGTCGTGGGCGGCCGAGGCAAGCGACATGCGCAGGCTCGGGCAGTACGGCTCAGCGAAGGCCACGTGACAGGCCCCCTCGTCGTAGTAGGTCTGGACCCGGCTCGTAGTGCGATCGACGAGTTGGTCAGGTACGACGAGCGCGCTCGGCCCGAGATCGCGCCGCAGACTCCCGGCGGCGCAGGGAGCCAAGACCCGCCGGACGCCGAGTGACCTCAGCGCCCATAAGTTGGCGCGATAGTTCACCTGGTGCGGCGGGAACTGATGGTGGCGTCCATGGCGCGGCAAGAACGCGACTGAGCGACCGGCGACTTCGCCTACGGCGATAGGCGCCGAAGGTTCGCCGTACGGCGTAGCGACGGCTGTCTCACGTGGTTGAGCCAGGAACTCGTAAAACCCCGACCCGCCGATCACCGCGATCTCTGCACCGACTTTTGCCACGCGCCAGTCTGACACGACAGACCAAGACTGCCAGACCACTGGCTCGATCCGACCGGCGGCCATGCGCGAGAAACCGTGACCGGGCAATATGGACGCATGCAGGCCGGTGGCTACCGAGGGCCAGTTATGCGCAAGGCGTTCACGCAATACGAATGACTGCTCGACCACCTGGACCGGCTGACCACCTCGACTTCCCACTGCAACTCGTCAAGCGGCAGCAACGCCTGGCTGGTGGCCTGCATAGGTCGCGAGACTTCACCAGCAATCCGGCCAGCAGGGCAGCCCCCTTGACCTGGCCCAAATGCCGACCTTGACGTGCTCGTCCGCTGTACTGCCTGTCCCGAAGACAAAGTCACCGTAGAGCAGCGAGATGGTGAAGCCAACGCCGCCCAGAAGGGACCCCGAGCACGTCGAGTCAACCGACCCGTCCTCGCGAGTCAGCTGGTCTCAAGGATGCGCTTGAGGTTGAACACGTCGCGGCGGTTGGTCCGTCTTACCCGTCGGGCAAGGAGGGGTTCAACAACTCTGAGCATGCCCGTGGGCCTCACCTCAACCTGGCGGGTGAACTGAGTTCCCGCACCCTCGGTCGTGTACATGTGGGTGATCTTCCAGGTCAGCCCGACGAACTGGGCTTCCAGGACCAGCCGCGCACCTGGCTCTACCTCGACCACAGTGAGGGTCCCCTCCGACTCACCAAGGAAAGGCGCAAACTCCACGGGGTGTTGCTTGCCGACCTCGAGGGCCGCCTCGATCTCGGCGGGAACCATGTCGACGTCCACGGCCCACCTGGGTTCGTTGCGCAGCTCGGCGGTGAACGCGAACACATCTGAGATCGATCGTGCGATCACCACCGTTTCGCTCGACGTGACCACGAGGTCAGGCTAGCCCGTTCTGAGTCGTCAGGTCCTTGTCCGCCGACATAACGGCCCGTGGGCGATCAGCCGGGCCTGGTCGATGGCCTGCCTGGTCCGACCCGCCACCGGCCAGAACAAGGTCCTTGACGATGGGTGCCATCTGCGACGTAGGGGATGTAATCGACGATCCCCGAAATGCGGAGTCATGCGTAGTAGCGGAGCCAGATGTAGGGCCACGTGAGTGTGATGGTGACCGCGGTGACAACGAGTCCGTACTTGGTGAACTTCCAGAATGAGATCGGGTAGCCGTTGCGGGCGGCGATGCCGATGATGACAACGTTGGCGGATGCCCCGACGGCGGTGGCGTTGCCGCCAAGGTCGGCGCCCGCTGCTAGTGCCCACCAGAGGCCTTGGCCCTCTGGTGTTTCGCGTCCTGCACTTTCAACGAGTCCGTCGACGAGGGGGGTCATGGAGGCGACGTAGGGGATGTTGTCCACGATGCCGGACAGGACGGCTGAGCCCCCGAGCAGGGCGCTGGCGGCGAGGAAATATTGCCCTCCAACGGCCTCGGTCACCTTCTCGCCGAGTGTTTCTATGACACCGACTTCGACGAGTGCTCCGACCATGATGAACAACCCCACGAAGAAGACCAGGGTCGGCCACTCGACCTCTTCGAGGTATTCAGCTGGCTCCAGATTGGAGACCGCCACGAGGGCTCCGGCGCCCAGGAGTGCGACCAGGGACGGCTCGATGTGTAGGGCCGAGTGGGCGATGAATCCCACCATGACGGCGGTCAGGACGACCAAGGAGCGGACGAGCAGGGTTAAGTCGCGGATGACTTCGTGTTCGTCGAGCTGCATGACCTCTTGGGCACGTTCGTCGTCGTAGGTGAACGCTGAGCGGAACATGACGCGGCACAGCACGAGGAACACGGCGATGAGACCGACCGCGAGTGGTCCCAGGTTGAGGAGGAAGTCGTTGAAGGACAGGTCGGCCCTGGAGCCGATGATGATGTTGGGTGGATCCCCCACCAAGGTGGCCATGCCGCCGATGTTGGAGGCGAGAGCCTCGGCAATGAGGAACGGTACTGGGTTCAGTGACAGCCGCTCACACACCAGCAAGGTGACAGGAGCAATCAGGAGCACGGTGGTGACGTTGTCCAGTAGCGCCGATGCGAACGCGGTGATGCAGACCAGCATGACCATCAGTGGAAATGGCCTGCCCTTTACCCGCTTCGCTGCCCAGATGGCCAGGAAGTCGAAGACACCGGTCTGTTTGAGGACGCTGACGATGATCATCATCCCGAGAAGAAGGAAGATCACATTCCAGTCGACGCCAGTCTCCTCGCTGTAGAAGGCGACATGGGCGTCGACGACGCCGAGGACCACCATCACCGCGGCTGCGCCGAGCGCAGCGGCGACCCGATGGATTCGTTCGGTAGCGATCAGGATGTAAGCGCCGACGAAGACGGCGACAACGACAGCGGTCATCCGGGCAGCAACTGGGTAAGGAGCCGGCTGACCGTGATTGCGCCAAGCACGCGCCCGCCGTCCACCACGGCGACCAGCGGGCTGTGCATCTTGGCCATGACAGCAGCAATCTCGATCGTCGTAGCGTCAGCGTCGACCACCGGCAGATCATCGACGTCCGAGGGCTTGGGAAGCAAGTCATGCACCGAGTGCCGGGACAATTTCTGGCAGAGCTCGTCGGATGCCTGCTCGTCGAACGCGCGGGCAAGCCCCGGCTGGTCCTGCACGTAACGGGGGATGATGAAGTTCAGAACCTGTGATCCAGGCAGCACCGTGTACGGGTGGCCAGCGTCATCACACACGATGATTCCTGGCGCGCGCTGCTGCGCCATGCTCCTGGCTGCCTGCAGCGCGTCAGAATCGGTGGATACAACGGGAAATTGTTCAACGAGGTCACGGGCACGCATAAGGCTCCTGACGGTCTGGACGGCGTCGTACACATGCCGACCAGACTTCCCGGCTCACCGACAGGCACTCTATCGGATCCGACACCTCCTCGACCGCCGGTGGAGAGGCCGAGACAGTGAACCATCGTACGAGCAGCACGGGCGGCGATCGTCGCATCGACGCCGCCACAGTTCCAACTGGTCGCCCCAACCGTGCGGCCAAGGTGGCACCTTCTCGCAAGCGCCGCGTAAGACTCGTGGGCCGGGAGTTGATCCAGATCAGCGCGACGAGAGTGCCGACCAGCAGCAACGCCCCCGACGGTCTCCTTGCGCAGGACCTCCGCGACTCGGGTGCTTTCGCTGAATGAGCCGCGCGTCACCAGGCGCTTGGGCCTGGGCTCAGACGACGGCGAGAAAGACACCACCACGTCACAGGTGTCCACGACCGAACAACCACGCCGACGTGGGCCAGTGGCGTCGACTTCCCGGTCCGGGTCCACGACCTCCGGCACGCCCACGCCTCGTGTGGCTACTGGCCGGCGGAGCCGACCTCATGTCGGTCATGAAACGCATGGGCCATGCCCAGATTCAGACCACCCAGAAGTACCTGCACACCCTGCCCGACACCGACCAACGCAACCTCGACGCACTCACGCGCGTCCCGAGTCGCCCGTCCTGATCGCGAGACGCAGTCCCAACCGCAGCTGACGACCGTGGCGCCAGCTCGCAGAGTGCCTGTGTCCCGCAAGAACCGTGCACTCCCGGCCGCCGCTGTGGGCGGTGGCGGGGTTTGGCGGTATGGCCTTGGTCCGGGCCTTCAGGCCAGTGCCAGGAACAGCTTCTCCATCTTCTTGATATCAACCCCGTCGAGACCGTCGCCGTCGGCGTCGGTGAGGCAGGTCTGGAGGCCGGTGGCGACGATCGCGTAGCCGGCGCGCGAGAGCGCCTTGTTGACGGCGGCCAGCTGGGTGAGGACGTCCTCGCAGGACGACCCCTCCTCCATCATCCGGATCACGCTGGCCAGATGACCGTTGGCGCGCTTCATGCGGGTGATGATCGGCTTGATGTCGGCGGGCTCGAGGTCCATCAGGCCTGCCCTCCGACCTCGGCCGGCTCCGACACCGCGGCGAGAGCCGTGACGAGCCGGGTGCGGGCGTCCTCGGAGACCGCACGCAGCGCGTCGCTAGGCTCGCCGACGAAGGACGTCAGGACCGCCGGGTCGAATGCCTCGACCACGGTGGTGGTCTCCCCCACCGAGCGGACCACGACGTTGCACGGCAGCAGCGCTGCGATCGAGGGCTCCGCCTGCAGCGCTTGGTGCGCCAGCTGGGGCCGGCAGGCGCCGAGTATCACCTGCGGCGCGACGTCGACGTCGAGCTTGGCCTTCAAGGTGGCGCGTAGGTCGATCTCCGTCAGCACCCCGAAGCCCACCTCCGCGAGCTGGGCACGCACGGCGGCCACCGTCTCCTCGTAGGGGCGCTCAGTGGTGATCGAGAGCGTGTAGTCCGCCATGGTGCTGCCTTCCATCGGGTCTCGAGGGCCCATCCCAGGCGCCTCATGCTCTCACTGTACAACCCCCCGGGGGGTTGTGCTAACTTCTTGATCCTAACCCCCTGGGGGGTTCACACGAGGTGGCTCGGATGGGCCAGGAAGGACACCGACACATGCGTGAGTTCAACATCGACCAGCTCGCCACGGCCCTCGACCAGGGGGCGGCAGTCATTGACGTCCGCGAGACCAGCGAGTACTCCGACGCCCACGTCCCCGGCGCCACCAGCATTCGCATGGGTCGGCTGACTTCCCGGCTCGACGAGCTCGACCGCACCTCCCCCGTCCACCTCGTCTGCGCCTCGGGCAACCGCAGTGCGGCGATGGCCGACGTCCTGCTGACCCAGGGCTTCGACGCCGTCAACGTGGTCGGCGGCACCACTGCCTGGATGCGCTCCGGCCGCCCGGTCGTCCGCGGCGTCGAGACGGGAGCGGCCCGATGAGCGAGCTCACCGTGATCCCGATCGAGACCCCGACCCTGGGCGACCGGAGCTACCTCGTCCACGACGACGAGGTCGCGTTCGTCGTCGACCCCCAGCGCGACATCGACCGCGTGCTCGCGCTGCTGGCCGAGCACAGCGTCCGACTCACCCACGTGTTCGAGACTCACATCCACAACGACTACGTGACCGGCGGCTTCGCCTTGGCGGCGGCCACAGGCGCGGCGTACGTCGTCAATGGTGCCGAGGACGTCTCCTTCGACCGCACGCCCGTGGCAGACGGCGAGCGGATCCGGGTCGGCGAGCGCATGGAGATCACTGCACTGGCCACCCCCGGCCACACGTTCACCCATCTCTCTTACGCACTGTGTGACACCGCCCGACGCGGGGCCGGTAATGACGGCACCGACGTTGGTGTCTTCTCCGGTGGCTCGCTGCTCTTCGGCGCGACCGGCCGCCCTGACCTGCTCGGCGAGGAGCACACCGACGCGCTGGTCCGCCACCAGCACTCCTCGGCCCACAAGCTGGCAGGCCTCCTGCCCGACCAGGCGGGGGTCTTCCCTACCCACGGCTTCGGCTCGTTCTGCGCCGCCACCCAGTCCGATGCCACCGAGTCCACGATCGGGCAGGAGAAGAAGACCAACCCGGTCCTCACCCAGGATGAGGAGACCTACGTCCGCGAGCTCCTCGACGGACTCGGCGCCTTCCCCGCCTACTACGCCCATATGAGTCCCGCCAACGCGGCCGGCCCCTCCGAGCCTGATCTCGCTCTGCCCTCGGCCGCCGACGCCAGGGGAGCTCCGCCGGCGCATCGAGGCCGGCGAGTGGGTCGTCGACCTGCGCAACCGAACCGCGTTCGCCGCCGGGCACGCGCCCGGCACGCTCAACTTCGGCCTCGACGGCGCGTTCGCGACCTACCTGGGCTGGCTGATCACCTGGGGCACCCCGGTCACCCTGCTCGGCGAGACTCCCGAGGATGTCGCTGAGGCCCAGCGCGAGCTCGTCCGGATCGGCATCGACCGTCCCGCCGCCCAGGCCACAGGCGGTCCCGAGGACTGGACCGACGAAGCACTCGCGTCGTTCCCGACCGGCACCTTCGCCGACCTCGAGCAGGTGCGCCGACACCGCCCGGTGGTGGTCCTCGACGTCCGCCGCGCCGACGAACACGACAAGGCCCGGATCAAGGACGCGGTCAACATTCCCATTCACGAGCTGCCCCGGCGCGTTGGCGAGGTCCCCGAAGGCGAGCTGTGGGTGCACTGCGCCAGCGGCTACCGCGCCAGTGTGGCCGCCTCGATTCTCGACGCAGCCGGTCGCCGCCTGGTCGCGATCGACGACAGCTTCGAGAACGCCGAGAAGGTCGGCCTGCACCTGGTCGGCCCCGACGCGTGACCCTCGTGCTCGCGATCGTGGCCGGGGCGCTGATCGGGCTCAGCCTGGGCGCGCTCGGCGGCGGTGGGTCGATCCTCGCCGTACCCGTCCTGGTCTACCTCCTCGACCAGTCCCCCGCCCAGGCGACCACAGGGTCGCTGGTGGTCGTCGGTGTGACAGCACTGATCGGCGCGGTCACGGCCCTCCGGGCCGGCAACGTGCTGCTCGCCCGGGGCGCGACGTTCGGGATCGTCGCGATCGGGGGCGCGGTGCTCGGCGCCAAGGCCTCGGCCCACGTCGACGAAGATGTCCTGCTCGCCGCCTTCGCCGCGCTGATGCTGCTCGTCGGCGCGGTGATGGCGTGGCGGCTGCTGCACCACCGCGCCGCCGACCCGGCCCACGCCGCCCGGCCCGCGCTGGACGACCCGATCATCACCTTCAGCCCGACCTTCGCCTGCGCCTGCCCACGCGCGCTGAATGTGCTCGTCACCGCCACGCTCGTCGGGCTGCTCACCGGCTTCCTCGGTGTGGGCGGCGGGTTCCTCGTCGTGCCCGCACTGCTCCTCGCGCTCGCGCTCCCTCTGCCGTATGCCGCCGGCACGTCGCTTGTCGTCATCACGATCACCAGCGCGGCCGCCCTCGCGACGCGGGCCGGCGTCGGCCTCGACCCCCGACTGGGGCGTCGTCCTGGTCCTCACCCTCGCCTCGGCGCTCGCCGCCGTCGCCGGCGCCCGGCTCGCCGACCGCGTCGACACCCGCCGACTCTCCGCCGCGTTCACCGTCCTGGTCCTCGCCGTCGCGGGTTACACCGCAACGCAGGCCCTGCCCGCCCTCCTCTGATCCCTGCTCACCTCTCACACCGAACGGAACCCTCATGAGCACCACGACCACGACCACGAGCCGCGCGAGCTCGCCTCACCCCGACTTCACACCAGGCTTCCGGCCCGGTCCCCTCGGGCGCCTCGGCGTCTGGGTCACAGGGCACGTCAAGCTCGTAACCGGCGTCTGGCTGCTGCTGATCGTCGGCCTCGGCGCGTTCGCCCCGCAGGTCGAGCACAACCTGTCCGGCGCGGGCTGGCAGGCCGACGGCTCCGAGTCCGTCGCGGCCCGCGAACTGGCCCAGGAGAGCTTCGGCGGCAACGCCTCGTCGGCGATCCAGGTGGTGGTGCACTCGACTGATGGCCAGCCGTCACCGAGGGCGTGGGGCGCCGACGTACTTGCCCGCGTCACCGCGATCCTCGAGGCCGAGCCCCGCATCGCGGACGTCATCGCGCCGATGCCCGGCGCGACAGTGAGTCAGGACGGCAGCACCGCGATCGTCCTCGCGGGTGCCGGCGCCGACACCAACGAGATGGTGCGCGTCGCGACCGACCTCAAGGGCGAGCTGCAGGACGTGTCCGTCGACGGTGTCCAGGTCAACCCGACCGGTTCCTCGCTGCTCTGGTCGGACTTCAACGAGGCCAACCTCGACGCGATGCTCAAGTCCGAGATGGTCTCCTGGCCGGTCACGATGGCGATCCTGGTGCTCGCCTTCGGCGCGCTCGTCGCGGCCGGCCTCCCGTTGATCCTGACGCTGGCCGGACTGGTCGCGTCGGCCGGATCGCTGGTGCTGATCAACGAGCTCGTCCCGGTCTCGATCTGGGCGATGAACTTCGCGATGATGTTCGCTCTCGCGCTGGGCATCGACTATGCGCTCTTCCTCGTCGTGCGCTACCGCGCGTCACGGATGGGTGCCGGCAACTCTGCGCGCCAGGCGATCGCGGAGACGATGGACACCGCCGGCAAGGCGGTCCTGCTCTCCGGCGTCGACCGTGCTGATCTCGCTGTCGGCCGTGATGCTGGTGCCGTCGCCGTCCTTCCGTTCCATGGCCGGTGGGATCATGCTGTCGGTGATCTTCGTCCTCGCGGCCACGCTGACCCTGCTGCCGCTGGTGCTCTTCAAGCTCGACCACAGGATCAACCAGCCTCGCGCTGCCCTGGGTCAACGAGCGGGGAGCACCGCTCCGCGAAGTTCGCCGGCTGGGGTGAGCGGCTCTGGAAGCGGCCTGTTGCCTGGGGCCTCGGCTCGCTGATCGTGCTGCTGGCCCTGGCCGCGCCGATCATCGGCCTCAAGACCGCGATGCCCTCGATCAAGGTCCTGCCCGAGGACGCCAGCGCCCGCATCGGCTATGACCTCGTGCAGGAGTCCTTCGGCGAGGGCGCGCCCGGCACGCTGCAGATCGTCCTGAAGGCCACCGACGCCGACACCGCGTCCACCGTGCTCTCCTCCGACGACGGCATCGCCGGCGCGTTGCCGGCGCATGTCCGCCGCCGACGACTGCGGTCTGGTGCTGATCTCGGCCGTCCCGACCGTCGACCCGTCCGACCCCGAGCTCGGCGCCACGGTCGACCGGCTGCGCGCCGACCTGCCCGCCAGCGCCCTCGTCGGCGGGGCCCCGGTTGAGAATCTCGACCTCAAGGCCCAGCTCGACGACTCCACCCCGCTGGTGATCGGCGTCGTGCTCGCGCTCGGCTTCCTTTTGCTGCTGGTCGCCCTGCAAGCGCCGCTGATCTCGCTGCTCGGTACGCTCGCCGAGCCTGCTGTCGACCGCCGCGGCGTTCGGCGTAGCGCGCCTGGTGTTCCAGGAGGGATACGGCTCCGGACTCCTCGGCTTCGAGAGCCAGGGCTTCCTGGACGCGTGGGCTCCGGTGTTCTTCTTCGCGATGATCTTCGCGATCGCGATGGACTACACCGTCTTCCTGCTCGCCTCGGCCAAGGAGTCCTACGAGCACTCAGGCGACCCGAAGGACGCAATGGTCGGCTCGCTGGCCCACTCCGGCCGGGTGATCTTCGCGGCCGGTGCCGTCATGGTCGCAGTGTTCTTCACCTTCGCGCTCTCCGGCCCGCTGCCGCCCAAGGAGATGGGCATCGTGCTCGGCGTCGCCGTCCTGCTCGACGCCTTCCTCGTGCGCCTGGTGCTGCTGCCCGTCATGCTGCGCCTCACGCGGCAAGGCAGCCTGGTGGTCACCCGCCTGGCTGCGCCGCGTGCTGCCGACGATCACGTTCTCCCACGGCTGAGCGTCGTCCCCTGATGGCCCGGGGCGTCGTCCCCCGGACGCTCCCGGGCCGCACCCCTTCCTCTCTCCCGTCACCTCGTCAGACTCACCACCACCGAACGGAGCACCACCATGTGTCGAGCAACCACCTGCAACAAGTGCGGCAAGGCGAGCTGGGCCGGCTGCGGCCAGCACGTCGACCAGGTCCTGGCCGGCGTCCCGCGCGCCGACCGCTGCCCGGGCCACCCCCGCGAATCCGGCTCGGGCTTCTTCGGCCGGCTCTTCGGCGGCCGGTCGTGAACCTCGACCGCGCCGTCCTCTTCCTCGCTGGCACCATAACGCTGATCAGCGCCCTTCTCGCGGCCACGGTCTCCCCGTGGTGGCTCCTGCTAACCGCCTTTCTCGGACTCAACCTGCTGCAACCGAGCGTCACCGGGTTCTGCCACGCCGCGGTCGCCTTCCGCCGCCTCGGCGTCACAAGCGGGTGTGCCTTCCGATGACGGCACGTCGATCGGTCACACCCCGCGACCGCGCCGAGCACTGGGACGCCGTGTTCGCGACCAAGGCCAACGATGAGGTGTCGCGGTTTGAGGAAAGTCACGACACCTCGGTCTCCTTGCTGGCCACACAGCCCGGTGCGATGGTGGACGTCGGCGCGGGGGCTGGCACGCTCGCCGACGAACTCCTCGCCGACGGCCGCACCGACGTCACCCTGCTCGACATCTCGCGCGAAGCACTCGCGGACATAAGCGAACGGCTCGGCCCCGACGAGCAGCGTGTCCATTACGTCGTCACCGACCTGCTGTCGTGGAGACCCGAGCGGCAGCACGACGCTGCTTCCAGCGGTCGAGAGACGTCAAAGGCGGCTTCCGGATACCGGCCGATCAGCTTCGTCGACGGCCGTCACCGGGGCCATCAGTCCGCGCGCCGGCGCGACGAGGTCGTCGTCGCATGCCATCAAGTGGTCTCCCCGGTTGACTCGAGCATCACCTTGAGGCGCGCCAGGTCCTTGGTCGTGGCCCGCCGCATTGCGCGCTCCATCAGTGGCGCGGCGAATCGCGAGAAGCCCGCCGGGTTGCCCCGATTGCGCAGTGTCATCCTCGTCGCGTGCTCGCCTGCCGGCTCCCAGGTGTACGTAGTCTCCATCGGGAACGGGCCGTCGGCCGTGCGCATCATCAGCCGACGCACGGCCTCGAGCTCGACCACTTCGTAGGTATAGGCCAGGCGTCTCCCGAGGAAGTGGGCGACGAAGTCCATGCGGGAGCCGACGGCGACGGGAGGCGGTGTCTGCCAGTCCACGGACCTGATGTTGGCGTACCACCGTGGCGCGTTGGTGGGGTCGCCCGCGAACGCAGCAACCACCACCGGAGATCGATTGATCGTGGTCTCCACCTGGACGTCGACACTCATGCAGCACATTGTCGCGCGCGGTGATCCGCGGGGCACCCTGTCGAGGTTTCGTCGTGAATGATCACCTAGCGCGGCTCATGGTTGGCCGTTTGGACCGGCAGTCGGCGCCGCGAGCATCGGCCATCACGTCAGGCAAGCGTGCCTAGCCACGTGGTGACCGCGTACAGCACGACGTAGGTGCCGACCGCTATACCCAGCACCGTGGGCCCGACGCAGCACAGGATTGCGGTCAGTCCGCCGGTGATCCCGATCCGCCAGACAGCGAGCGGGCCCGGGCGGTCTGCTGCCGTTTCGCCAGAGGTGCGATCCGCGGGCGCCTGGTTCGTCGGGGTCCGTTTCATGACACCCATCATGGTCGTCGACCGGTGGGGGGAATGTAAGCCCGCACACGGTCCGGGCCGCGGCGGGCGACGTAGCGTCGAGGTCATGACCAACCTTGACGTCGCCGCCAGCCCACCTCAACCGCCGACCGTGACCGCGACGAGGTGTTCCTCGAGCTGACTCGATCCATCTGCCCGGTCTGCAAGACCACGATCGACGCCGAGGTCAACGTCCGCGACAACCAGGTGTTCCTGCGCAAGCGCGTGCGCCGAGCACGGCGAGTTCGAGGCCCGCGTCTACGGCGACGCCCAGATGTATCTCGACATCCAGCGGTTCAACAAGCCCGGCACCCGGCCACTGCAGACCCAGACCGAGGTCAAGGACGGCTGCCCGTCGGACTGCGGACTCTGCCCCGAGCACAAGCAGCACGCCTGCCTGGGCATCATCGAGGTCAACACCGGCTGCAACCTGGACTGCCCGATCTGCTTCGCCGACTCAGGGACTCCGCGGGACAAGGGGCCCGACGGCTACTCGATCACCCTGGAGCAGTGCGCGACCATGCTCGATGTGTTCGTCGCGGCCGAGGGGGAACCGGAGGTGGTGATGTTCTCCGGCGGAGAACCCACCATCCACAAGGACATCCTGGCCATGATCGACCTCGCCCAGCAGCGCCCGATCGGCGCGGTGAACCTCAACACCAACGGCATCCGGCTGGCCTCCGACAAGGGCTTCGTGGCCGAGCTCGGCCGGCGCAACAGGCCCGGGCGCCGGGTCAACATCTACCTGCAGTTCGACGGCCTCGAAGCCGCCACTCACACCGCGATCCGGGGACGCGACCTGCGCGAGACCAAGCAGCGGGCACTGGACAACTGTGCCGAGGCCGGGCTGACGGTCACCCTGGTCGCGGCGATCGAGAAGGACCTCAACGAGCACGAGATCGGGCCCATCATCCGGCACGGCCTGGGCCACCCCGCCGTCCGCTCCGTGGCCTTCCAGCCGGTCACCCATTCGGGCCGCCACGTCGAGTTCGACCCGCTCACCCGGTTGACCAACTCCGACGTCCTGCACGCGATCGCCGACCAGCTGCCGCAGTGGTTCACCACCGACGACTTCTTCCCGGTCCCCTGCTGCGCCCCCTCCTGCCGGTCGATCACCTACCTGATCACCCAGGGCCATCCCGACGACGAGGACTTCGGGTTGGTCCCGGTGCCGCGACTGCTGCAGGTCGAGGACTACCTCGACTACGTCTCCAACCGGGTGGTGCCCGACTACGCCATCCGTGAGGCGCTGGAGAAGCTGTGGAGCGCGTCGGCGTTCGTGGGGACCGAGACCAATGACGACCGGCTCACCACTCTGTCTCACGGGTCGCCGAAGCGCTGGACTGCGCGGATGCCTGCGGGGTCAACCTCCCCGAGGCCCTGGCCGGGATCACCGAGAACGCCTTCATGATCGTGGTCCAGGACTTCCAGGACCCCTACACCCTCAACGTCCGCCAGCTGATGAAGTGCTGCGTGGAGGAGATCACCCCCGACGGGCGCCTGATCCCGTTCTGCGCCTACAACTCCGTGGGCTACCGCGAAGAGATCCGCGCGAAGATGAGCGGGGTCGAGGTGGCGCCGGTGGTGCCCAACGCACGACCCCTGCAGCCGGTCCTCCTCGAGGGACCCCACGGCTCGAAGCGGGCCCGGCCATGACCACCGACCAGACCCCCGCCGCGTCCGCGCACGGGGGCGGCGAGACGATCAAGGCCTGCTGCGCGGTCGGCTACTCCTCCGACCTGGTCTCCCTGCTGCTCGGCGACTCCTACCACCCCGGCGGATTGGCCCTCACCCGTCGGCTGCTCGACCAGCTCGGCCTCGCCCCCGGCAGTCGGCTGGTCGACATCGCCTCCGGCATCGGCACCACCGCGCTGCTCGCGGCCACCGAGTACGACGCCCAGGCCGACGGAGTCGACCTGTCGCCGGCCAACGTCGCGCTGGCCACCGGCGCCGCCGCGGCCCGAGGGCTCGACGACCGGGTGACTCTTTCACCTCGGGGACGCCGAGGCCCTGCCGCTGGACGACGGCGGCTGGGACGCCGTGGCCTGTGAGTGCGCGTTGTGCACCTTCCCCGACAAGCAGACCGCCGTAGCCGAGATGGCGCGGGTGCTGAAGCCCGGCGGCCGGATCGGGATCACCGACATGACCGCCGACCGCGACCGGCTTCCCCCCGAGCTGACCACCCTGCAGGCCTGGATCGCGTGTGTGGCCGACGCCCGCACCGCCGACGACTACCGGGATCTGCTCGCCGGCGCCGGACTGCAGGTGCTGCGGATCGAGCACCACCAGGTCGCGCTCGAGCGGATGATCCGACAGATCGAGGCCCGCCTCGACCTGCTGCGCATCACCGCCCGCCCGCGGCTGGAGGAGGCCGGAATCGACTTCGCGCGGGTGCGACCGGTGCTCGACGCCGCGCACACCGCCGTCCGCGATGGCATCCTCGGGTACGTGCTCATCATCGCCGAGAAGCCAGCCACCGCATGGGCCCTCCGGCGGGCAGGCATGAGGGTGGCTCGCGCACTTCCTCGCGCGCTGGGCCTCGGTCTGGCCGTCACCGGCGGCGCGGCCGGGCTCTATCTCGGCGCAGTGACCGGCGCCCTGACCGTGGACCTCGGCGTCGGCCGCCGGACCCGGCCGCTGGGCCCGATCACCCTCACCATCGATGCGCCCCGCGAGCGGGTGTTCGCCGCGGCCGCCGCCCCCTACGCCGAACGGCAGACCCGGGCGATGCGCGAGAAGGTACAGATCCTCGAACGGGCCGGGGGCATGCTCCTGGCCGCTCACCGCACCCCGATCGGCGGCCGGCTCACCGCGGTCACCGTCGAGACCGTGGTGCTCAACCCACCGGAGCAGATCCGGTTCCGGCTGGTGCGCGGCCCGGTCCCCCAGGTCGAGGAGACCTTCGCCTTCGAAGAGGACAACGGCAACACGTCCCTGACCTATACCGGGGTCCTGGGCACCGACCTGTGGGGGCTGGGACAGTGGTGGGGGAACCTCGTCGCGCGCACCTGGGAGAACACCGTTCGGGCATCGCTGGCCCAGATCAAGGCCGAGGCCGAGCGAACCCCGGGGGCGTAGGCCCCCGGCTCCGGCGATCGCGGACCAGATCGCCCGATTCGTCACTGGATAGGACGCCTGCCCGCGCCTTCAGCCGCGAAGAGAACTTGGTTCCCTCGTCGGCCTTGAGGGCAGAACTCGACGAGCAATTCAGTGCCTGCTGTGTAAGCGCGGTCACGGACCGCACTCACTGGCTGGGGCGAGAGTTCCTTCTGTCACTGACCAACAGGAGGAACCATGACCACCACCAAGCGCAGTCCGCTGCGGGCCATCGGGTACGGCGCCGGTGCCGGCGTCATCGCCTCGTTGGCGATGGCGATGTACGCCATGATCGCGGCATGGGAGAAGGGCACCGGCTTCTTCACCCCGCTCTACCACATCGCTTCCTTGTGGGCTCCCGGCGACGCGATGATGGCTTCAATGCAGGAGGCGATGTCCGGGAGTGACTTCCACTTCGTCTTCGGCACCGCGATCCTCGGCGCGATGATCCACATGATGACCGGCGCGATGTACGGCGCGGTCTTCGGGCTCATCGTCTCCCGCCTCAACCTCAAGCTCGCGGTACTCGCCGGCGTCGGGTTGGTCTATGGCGCGATCGTGTTCGCGATGAGCGCGTTCATCGGCCTCCCCTTGGCGGCGGCCATCTTCGACTCCGGAGACCCGATCGAGAACATGGCCGAGATGGCCGGCTGGGGCACGTTCATCATCGAGCACCTCATCTTCGGCCTCACCTTCGGTCTGCTGCTCGGCGTCGCCCGTGCCCGTGTGGGCGCTGTGGCCGACACGGCTGTGCACGCCCATCTGAAACCACCTGCACGGCAGCGGTGGCGGGCCCGAATCCCTGCGGATCCGCCACCCGCTCCCTCCGCCCATGGACGCCCTTGGCCGAAAGGTGGGATGCCACCATGGACAGTGCACCGCAGCACTGCCTCACCGCGGCACCGACTGACGCCCTGACCGGCGGAACCCGTCCCTGGGCGCCGGGCAACCGAGAGGAAGACGTGGACATCGAACGCGCCGCAGCCAGCCCCGGACGACCGGGTCTGGTGCATGTCCGAGGTCGACATCTTCTGCGACCTCAGCGACAGGTGAGATGGACGCCATGGCGGCCGCCGCGCCGATGAAGACCTACGGCCCGGGCGATCTGGTCTACACCCCGCACCAGCCCCTGGAGACGCTGTTCATCCTGAAGAAGGGCCGCATCCGGATCTTCCGGGTTTCCCCCGACGGCCGCGCACTCACCACCGCGATCATCGAACCCGGCACGATCTTCGGCGAGATGGTCATTGTCGGACAACAGATGCACGACAGCTTCGCCGAAGCCCTCGACGAGGTCGTCGTGTGCGTCATGAGCAAGGCCGACGTACGACGCCTCCTCCTCGGCGACTCCCGTATCGCCGCACGCATCTCCGAGACCCTCGGCCGCCGCCTGAGCGAGATCGAGCAGCGGCTCTCAGACGCCATCTTCAAGAGCGTCCCTGAACGCATCGCCGGCACCCTGGTCACCCTGGCCGGCGCGCACAGCAGCCGTCCCCTGGGCCGGGGCATCCAGGTCAAGCTCACCCACGAACAGCTCGCCGCCCTCGCCGGAACCTCCCGCGAGACCACCACCAAGATCCTCAACGAGTACGCCGACCAGGGTCTGGTCAGCCTTGCGCCGCGGCCGCATCAACATCCTGGACCCTGACCGGCTGCGGCGCGCCGGAGGTCTGTAACTCAGCAGAATTCCAGGATCTCTGGCGCCGCCTGGCCTCGCGCCGATGTCGACTCCGCGCTACTCGGCCAGCCCTTTCCGGGCGAAGTCGACGGACTTCGGCCAGCAGCGTCTGCCACAGCTCCCGGTCGACGGTGGGGATCGACACCCACTCACCGAAGACCTTGCCGGCCGGGGCGAACGGGTCACCGTCGCCGTTCTTGACGAGTTCGGTGACCCGCTCGCGGGGCAGCTTCACGACCAGACAGCCAGCCTTGTCGTCGTAGGACGCCAGGAACCGTCCGGCCAGCCGCACGCAGGGGTAGCCCATCATGGTGGCTCGGCCGATGGCCGGGTCGTAGAGCAGGTCGTCGGTCAGTTCGTCGTAGAGGTCGCGGGCTGCACCGTCGGCACCGTCCCCGCCCGACTGCTCCGACGGGGACGTGCCCTTCGCGTTTCTCGCCATCAGGCCGCCGGTGGTGTGAAGACGCCGAACTGGTTGCCCGACGGATCGCGCAGGTAGGCGAACGTGGGGGCGCCCGGACCTGGCTCGAGATGCTTGCTCAGTACCGTGCCGCCGAGCTGTTCGGCGTCGGCGCAAGTGGCCTCGACATCGGCGACCAGGATGTAGAACACGGCGTGGTCGGGAACCTGCCCACGCGTGCCGAAGACGCCGCCCATGGGTCCCTCGGCACCCGACGCCGTGATGTTGCGGTAGTCCATGCTGCCGGACGCCGCAGGGCCGTCGGCCTCGAAGCTCCAGTCGAAGAGGCTGCCGTAGAACTTCTCGGCACCGTCGGGATCGCTGGTGGCGACCTCGAACCAAGCGAGGGTGCCGGGAGCGGGGTTGGTCATGGGATTCTCCTTCTGCTTACCGATCACCCGCCGAGGCGGCGGGATGCACTCACCGTCTCGGGGACTCGCGACAGCCCTATGTCGGAGTTTGGCAGGAGATCTTCGGGACGCAGCGCCGACTCCGGCAGCTTCGTCTCGTGACCGTCGACGACCGGCTCGGCGACGACGCGACGCGGGCGCGGCGGCGACGGCGTCCGCTCGGCTCGGGTGACGCGATCCATGCGGAACACCCGGTCGTCCCCTCTCAGGTGGCAGTATGCGGTGAGGTAGGAGCCGTTGGGCCCGACCACGACGTGCTGCGGCTCGACCTCGCGCTCGGTCTCGATGCCGCCGACGTCGATGTAGCGGATGCTCAGCACATCGTTTGCGCGGACGGCACGCCAGATGGTCTCGGCGATCTCGCCATCGGGGTCGGGCGTGGGCTGGACCAGGAGCCTGATCCTCTCGGCGGTCGCGCGCGCCTCCTCCAGCTCCCGCTCGGGCATCGCGGCCACGATCTTCTGCATGGCGCTGCGGGCGTCACGCGTGAAGAGCACGTGCTCGCTGCGACTCAACGCCACGGCGATCGCCGCCGCTTCGCGTGAGGTGAAGTTGAGCGGCGGCAGACTCATCGAGCGATCGAGCGTGTAGCCCCCGGTGCGCCCCTGCTTCGTCGCGAGCGGGACACCTGCCTGCCCCAGCGCGCTCAGGTCGCGCTCGATGGTCCGGACGCGTTCGGCGGCTGCACTGCGCAGCGCGGCGCTACGAGGAAACCGACTTGGCGGCCATCGTCCGGTTCTACGACCGGCTGATCGCGGTGAGGCCGACGCCGGTCGTGACGCTGAACAGGGCCATCGCCGTCGCCGAGACCACGGGGCCCGAGACCAGCCTGGCACTGCTCGACAGCGTCGCGGAGGAACTGGACCGATACCACCTTCTCCACCCGGCACGCGGATCAGCGCTGGAACGACTCGGACGACCATACGAGGCCGCGCAGGCATACCGCCGCGCAGCCGCGCTGGCGCGCACCGAACCTGAGATCTCGTTCTTGAGCCGGCGTGGCACGGACCTCGCTGCGACCTGTCCGGGAGCGCAGGACGGCTAGGTACCTGGCCTTGTGTTTACGCGAGGCGAGGGGCCCGCTGGCCGCCGTCGAGGCCGTTGCAAGTGCCCGGGCAAGGCGAGACAATCGGGTGATGGGTTCGGACCCGGTTTCGACGTTCTGCCCGTTGTGTGTCTCGCGGTGTGGGGCGCGGGCTACCGTCACCGACGGCACGTTCGTCGCGCTGCATCCGGACCCGTCGCACCCGACGGGCAAGGCCATCTGCCTCAAGGGCAAGGCAGCACCCGAGATCGTCTACCACCCATCGAGGCTCCTCCACCCACTCAGGCGGACAAGACGCAAGGATGCCGTGGACCCGGGGTGGGAGCAGATCACCTGGGACGAGGCACTGGACGCGGTCGCAGAGCGGCTGAACGCGGCCGCTGCCTCGGACGGGCCGGAGTCGGTGGCATTCAGCTCGAGCTCGCCGTCGACGTCGGCGATCAGTGACGCGGTCGACTGGGTGCAGCGGCTGCTCCGTGCGTTCGGCAGTCCGAACTACTGCAACTACATGGAGCTGTGCGGATGGGGCCGCTACCTCGCACCGCTCTACACGTTCGGTGCGTCCGTGCCCGGCGTCTACCTGCCGGACCTCGAGAACGCCGGCTGCATCCTGTTCTGGGGCTACAACCCGTCCGTCGCCCGCCTCGCCCACGCGACGAGCACCGTCGCGGCAGTCGGGCGCGGCGCCAAGCTTGTCGTCGTCGACCCCCGCAAGGCGGGCCTCGCAGCCAAAGCCGACCACTGGTTGCGGGTCAGGCCCGGCACCGACGCAGCACTCGCCTTGTCGCTCACGCACGTCATGATCGAGAACGGCTGGTACGACGCCGACTTCGTCCGAGACTGGACCAACGCTCATGACGACGTGGACGGCCGTACGGTCTGGGCCCTGCTCACGTCACGCTGTGCCGAGTTCCCGCCGGACGTGGCAGAGGAGATCACAGGAGTGTCGGCTCCGGACATCGTCGCCACGGCGCGGACGCTCTGGGAGACCCGACCGGTCGCGTTCTACACATGGAGCGGACTCGAGCAGCACAGCGGCACGACCCAGACAATGCGCGCGATCAACGTCCTCTACGCGCTGACCGGCAGCCTGGACGTCCCCGGCGGGAACGTGCTGTTCGAGGAGGTGCCGTCGAACCGGATCGACGGCACGGAGTTCCTGTCCGACGGGCGTCCGCCCGCGGTGGGCGTCGACGAGCGGCCGCTCGGACCGGCACGGTTCGAGTTCGTCACCGGCGAGGACTTCTACACCGCCGTCCTCGACCGACGGATCAAGGCACTGGTGAGCTTCGGCGGCAACATGGTGATGGCCCACGCCGACAGCGCCCGCGGCCGCGAGGCGCTGACCGGTCTGGACTTCTTCGTCCAGGCCGACCTGTTCATGACCCCGACGGCCGAGCTCGCCGACATCGTGCTGCCCGTGACCACGCCCTTCGAGTCCGAGGCCCTGAAGATCGGCTTCGAGTACAGCCAGGAAGCGCAGTCCCTCGTCCAGCTGCGGCAACCGCTCGTCCGACCCCGCGGTGAGGCCCGCTCCGACCTGCAGATCGTGTTCGACCTCGCGACCCGGTTGGGTCTCGGCGCGCACTTCTGGGACGGCGACATCGAAGCGGCGTTCCGCCATCAGCTCGCACCCAGCGGGATCACCCTCGAGGAACTCCGGGCCAACCCGGCCGGAGTCCGGGTGCCGCTGACCACGCGGTACCGCAAGTACACGGGCACCGGCTTCGCCACTCCTTCACGCAAGGTCGAGCTGTACTCGGCAACGCTGGCCGCTCATGGCTACGACCCGCTGCCGACCTTTGAGGAGCCGCTCAGCCCTCGCTCCCGGCCGGACCTGGCCGACCGGTACCCGCTGGTGCTCAGCTGCGCGAAGTCGCTGTTCTTCTGCGAGACCCAGCACCGTCAGGTCGCCGCCCTGCGCAAGAGCGCACCTGACCCGCAACTCGAGATGCACCCGGCCACGGCCGCGGCCCGGAGCATCACCGGCGGGGACTGGGTGTCGTTGAACACCCCGCACGGCAGCGTTCGAGCCCGCGTGAAGTTCAATGCCAGCCTCGACCCTCAGGTCGTGTTCGGGCAGCACGGCTGGTGGGAGGCGTGCGAAGAGCTGGGACTGCCAGGCTACCCGCCGTACGGGCCGGAGAGTGCGAACCTCAACCTCGTCCTGCGGCAGACACCGAGCGACCCGATCAGCGGGAGCTCACCCCTGCGGGCGTCGGTCTGCGACGTCGCCCCTCTCAGCGCGGCCGGCCCGGGAGGAGCGTGACATCGGCCACGGGACCGGGCCAACGGTGCCGCCGGCCGCCGCATGGACTTTCCAAACCCCGGCCGTGCGAGGCGCACCGGGGTGCTGTGGTCCCGGAACGGTCCGAGGTGGGCTATTCCTTGCTGCTGATCCAGGCCCGCACGAGGTCGCGCAGCGCGTCGGCCTTGGTAGCAAGGTCGTCGGGGTCGTCGAAGCGTGCAACCCGTGAGGTGTCTCCCTCCCCTTCGAGTAGACCGGTGGGATCCGGCAGCGCTGCCCCCGTGTGGAACATCAGCGCCACATGCCGCCTCGACCGCGGGTAGAAGGAGGCGAGGTTCCCCCCGAACACGAACGTCGGAGCTTTCCACTTGATCGCCTCGGACATGCGGCCGTCCACATCGAGGATGATCAAGCGCACGGCCCTGACCAGCTCCTTCTGAGGGTTGTCGTAGGTCTCGAACCAGGCCTCGACCTCGGGCGAGCGATTGTCCATGCAACCAGTGTGGCCACCGGTGGCGTACGACGCGAGCGGGCGGCGCCTGCTGAGTCAGGTGTTCTTGCTCGTCTTGGGTGGCTCTGACTGCGCGAACTGCGATCGCGACGCAGTCGTCAAGGGCGTGGGTGCCGAGGCCCGTTCGCGCTCGCAACAACATCGTCAGCCCGCCGCGTGCCACCACAAACCTCGCCCCCGGCTGCAGGCAAGCCGACCCGATGCTGCGCCCTGGTGCTGCTCCTGACCAGGCTAGACGCTCGGACTGCGGAGCAATGTGATGACGCTTACCGATCGCGCTTCGCGAGCGACCTACTGTAGAGGCATGCGCCCCCTGGCAGCCGTCGTCTTGGCCCTCGCCCTGCTCCTGTCCGCCTGCGGGACTGACACCGACGCGGCACCGTCCAGCGGCACCGACCAGGGCACGTCCACGTCGACCGACCAGGGTGGCGCAGCGGCCTCACCCGGTGACAGCGGCAGCGCTGGAGTGCCCGCGGTGCTCGACTTCACGTCCGAGACAGTCACCGGCGAGCCATTCGACGGCGCAGACCTTGCCGGCAAGCCGACCGTGTTCTGGTTCTGGGCGCCCTGGTGCCCCACCTGCCGCGCGCAGATCTCCGGCGTGGGCGAGCTCGCCGCGACCCACGGGACCGACGTCAATGTCGTCGGGGTCGGCTCGCTCGACGAGCAAGAGGCGATCGAGGAGTTCGCCGATGAGGTGTCCCCCGACGTCACCCTGCTCACCGACCCGAAAGGCGCCGTGTGGCGGCACTTCGGGGTGACCGCCCAGAGCACCTACCTCGTCCTCGACGAGGATGGTACCGAGCAGGCCGCGGGTTACCTCGACGACGCCGAACTGGTGGACCTGGTCGACGACCTGGTCGGCTGAGGCGATGTCCGAGGGGCTGCTCGCGGTCGCACTGGGCGCCGGCATGCTCGCGGCCGTGAACCCGTGCGGCTTCGCGCTGCTCCCGGCGTACGTCTCGCTCCTGCTGGCTGGGAGCCAGTCACTTTCGCGACCCGCGGCAGCCTGGCGAGCCGCAGTGCTCAGCATCGCCATGACCTCGGGGTTCGCCGGGGTCTTCGCCGTCTTCGGGCTCGTCATCTCACCCGTCGCGGGGCAGCTGCAGCGCCACCTCCCCTGGTTCACCGTCGCCCTCGGGGTGACCCTGGCCCTCATGGGGCTGTGGCTGGCCGTCGGCCGCAGCCTCTCGCTGCCGAACCTGCGCCGCTCCGAACGGACCCTGGGCACCGCACGCCCCCTGTCCCGCTCCTTCCCGTCGATGGCCGGGTTCGGCGCCAGCTATGCCGTCGCCTCGATCTCGTGCACGATCGCGCCCTTCCTTGCCGTGGTCGTCGGCGGCTTCCGCGAGCGGCTCCACCGTCGAGGGTTTCGTGCTCTTCATGGCCTACGCGGCGGGCATGGGCCTGGTCGTCGGGAACCCTGGCCGTGGCGACGGTCTTCGCCTCCCCCGCGACCGTCGGTCGGCTCCGCGGGGCCGGGAGGTGGGCGCCCCGTGCGGCCGGAGCACTCCTCGCCGCCGCCGGCGCCTACGTCGCCTACTACGGCTGGTGGGAGCTGCGCGTGCTGGCAGGCGGGGACGCCTCAGACCCCGTGATCGAGGCGGCCGCGACCCTCCAGCAGGGGATCGCCGGTCTGGTCGACGCCCCGGGGCCGATCGGCTGGCTGGTCGCCGGCCTGGTGCTCCTCGTGGCGGTGCTGGTGGTGCGGCAACGCTCCCGCCGGGCGGCGGGCCAGTCCCCGACGACGGTGGAGCGGACGAGCAGATGACCGCCGCCGGAAGGCTGACCGCCGCCGTGTTCCTGGCATGTACGACCGGCTCACCGAGTCGCTGTGGGCCAGCTGACCGGCCGGGCATCGGTGGGCACCCTCACGGGCACCGAGCTGGTGAGCATCCCGACGGGAACGGGCGCTGGACTTCCGGCGGGCCTACGACGACACGTTGAGCAGCAAACGCGAGTGGACGTCGCGCAGCCCTGCAACGTGCACATCTGCCATCGCCGCAGCGACCACCACACCACGGCCGCCATGACGGCAATCCCGGCCAGCCGGAACCACCACTGGTAGTTGTCGTGAGGTCGTTGGCCCACACGGACGCCGTCCGGCACTGACAACGCCGAGCAACGCCAAGACGTGGGCCTACGCGGCACAGGATGCCGAGGAGACCGATCCGTCCCACTGCCTGGGGGCGGGTCGCCCGGGTCGCGGCTTCGGGTCCGTCGGTTCCGGGGCTGGGTATGGCGTTAGTGTCCCCGGCGCGTGGGGATCTGGGTATGAGGGTGCTCACCGGAGCGCGTCGGCCAGCTCCGTCAGCGACGCCACCTCGAGGTCCGGGGCCGTGAAGTACGCCGGGTACCTCGCGCCCGAGCGGTTGACCCAGGCCGCGGCAAGGCCAGCCCGCTGGGCGCCGTCGGTGTCCCACGGGTGCATCGCGACCAGCATGGCGTCGTTCGGCTCGACGCCGCACTCCGCGAGGGCGTAGGCGTAGGCACCGCCGGCAGGCTTCCAGACGCCAGCCTCCTCGATCGAGAGCAGTCTCTCGAACCGGTCCCGCAGCCCGGCGCCCTGCAGGAGCGTGTCGGCCACCGCCGCGGCGCCGTTGCTGAGGGTGACTAACCGGATGCCCAGGTCGCCGAGCGCCCGGACCCCCTCGGGCACGTCGGCGTGGACCCCCAGGGCGGAGAACCCCGCCATGACGTGGTCGACGGCCGCGTCGACCGGACGGTCCAGGGGCTGGCTCACCAGCCGGACCCGCAGCGCTTCCGCACCCAGCGCGGCGAACGACTCGCTGCCCCCCGACACCGTGAGCGCGAACCCGTCCCGGAGCAGCTCGGCGAACCAAGTCTTCGCCAGCTGCGCCGGTGCCCCCACGTCCTCGAACCGGCCAGCCAGGGGCGCCATGTCGGACAGCGTCTCGTTGACGTCGAAGACCAACACCGCAGGCCGCCGGGGCCCGTCGGCGCTGATGGGGTGGTCAGAGCTGAGCAGCGGCTCGCTCACGTGGTTCTCCTCTTCACGGCGGGCGCGGGCCGATGACCCGGCCAGGCGGGACGAGTGTCCCCCCGCAACCGCCCGGAGTCTCGGCCCCGACGGCATCTTAACGCCCACGGACGCGAGCTCGGCGCAGAAATCCGCGTGCCGCCGCGTGGGGAGGACCAGGGAAGGCCGGCTGCCGGAGGAAGCCATGGATGACAAAATGCTCTACAGAGTCCCAGAGGTCGCCACCTACCTAAGCATCAGCCGCTCGAAGGTCCCCGCACTATCCACCCACCTTTGTCGGACCCATGCGGTGGAATGGTGTCCGTGACTGCGCCGACGACCACGCCCGATGACATCCTGGAGCGCATCTGCCGCGAGAACATCGCCGTATACCGAGAGTCACAAGGCCGGCTCCAAGAGGACGTCAGCCAGGAGTCGCAAGTGGCCCGTGACTATCGTGGACGCCTCGTATACGAGCTCCTTCAGAATGCGGATGACGCACTGGTTGGCGTTGCCACCACCGAGGACAGGGCGCTGTTTCGGCTCACCGACACGGAGCTGTGGGTTGCCAACACGGGGCGCCCGTCACCGACGCACACTGAAGGCGGCGTCGCGGGACGAGAGCTTCGGCGGCACCTACGCTGCCCAGCCCTCGACCCCGCGAACCGTTCGGTCAGGCCACCATCCCATGGGGGTCGATGACGTACTTCTTCGCGGCGCCCTTGTCGAAGTCCGCATAGCCCTGGGGGGCCTCGTCGAGGGGGATGACGGTCGCGTTGACTGCCTTGGCGATCTGCACCTTGTCGTGCAGGATCGCCTTCATCAAGCCGTGGTTGTACCGCATCACTGGGCACTGACCGGTGACGAAGAAGAGCGACTTCGCCCACCCGGTGCCAAGGCTCAACGACAGCGCACCGACCTTGGCGGCCTCGTCGATCCCGCCGGGGTCGCCCGTGACGTAGAGACCGGGAATGCCGATCGCAGCCACCGGCGGCGGTGATCTCCATGAGTGAGTTCAGCACCGTGGCCGGGGCCTCCGTGCCGGAACCCTCGCCGTGCGCCGCGGGCCTCGAATCCGACCGCGTCGACGGCCGCATCCACCTCGGGCACGCCGAGCAGCTGCTCGATCTGGTCCTGGGGATCTCCCTTCGAGACGTCGACGACCTCGCAGCCGAAGCTCTTGGCCTGCGCCAGTCGCTCCTGTACGAGGTCCGCCACGATGACCACGGCCGCGCCGAGCAGCTGCGCGCTGGCGGCGGCGGCCAGACCGACCGGTCCGGCGCCGGCGATGTAGACCGTCGAACCGGGCTTGACGCCGGCCGTGACCGCGCCGTGGAACCCGGTCGGGAAGATGTCGGACAGCATCGTCAGGTCGGTGATCTTCTCCATCGCCTGGTCCTTGTCGGGGAAACGCAACAGGTTCCAGTCGGCGTAGGGGACCATCACGTACTCTGCCTGGCCACCGACCCAGCCGCCCATGTCGACGTAGCCATAGGCAGCGCCGGGCCGGGCCGGGTTGACGTTCAGACAGATTCCGGTCTTGCCCTCCTTGCAGTTGCGGCAGCGACCGCAGGCGATGTTGAAGGGCACCGAACAGAGGTCGCCGACCTTGATGAACTCCACGTCCGGGCCGGCCTCGACGACCTCACCGAGGATCTCGTGACCGAGCACCAGGTTGTGGGGTGCGGTGGTCCGGCCACGGACCATGTGCTGGTCACTGCCGCAGATGTTGGTCGTGACGACCTTCAGGATCACGCCGTGGTTGCACTTGCGACCGATGTTCGCGGGGTTGACTCCGGGTCCGTCCTGCAGCTCCAGCTTTGGGTAGTCGATCTCCTGGACCTCGACCTTGCCGGGCCCCATGTACGCCACGCCTCTGTTGCCTGCCATCAGCTCATCGTCCTTTCGCTCTTTCGGTGTACGAACTCGTGCACGGGCCGGTCGGCACCGCTTGTACTACCCCTCCCCCGCTGTCCCATCGCTCACTTGTGAGAACCGCGAATGTCGCCCTGCGCGCCCTGCGGCGGTTCGCCGCCACCCCGCCGACATTGCCTCTGTCCACGGCGACCATGCCGATGCGCCGACGATGAGCGCGCTCCCGAGGACCGAGCCGCGAATCTGCGCCGCGACGTACGGGCCTACCTCTCGCCAGGGAAAGCGGCCTGTCGCGGCCAGTGAGATGGTCACAGCCGGGTTGATGTGCGCCCCCGAGGTCGTACCGAGGGCGTAGATGACAACGGCCATGACGAGGCCGAACGAGAGCCCGATGACGCCGAGAGCCAGAGTCCACGACCTTGCCGACAGAGAGCGCGGCCACCACCGCTCCTTGGTCGAACATCATCAGCAGCGCTGTCCCGATCAGCTCTGCCCCACATCGGCGCGACAACGACCTCGTCATCCGAACTCCAGCCTGTGGTCCGATGCAAACTTGTGACCGACCTCGCTCGCAAGCGATCCAGTCCTAGACGAGGGGGGTACCCAGTCGTCACGCCATAAAACGCCTCGTGGCCGCAGACAGGTTCGACCGCGATGCCTGCTCGACTTCCAGGTGCGTGTCCATGACCTGCGACACGCGCACGCGTCTTGGCTCCTCGCCAGCGGCTCCGACTTGAAGTTCGTGATGAACCGCATGGGGCACGCCCAGATACAAACAACGCAGAAGTACCTGCATGCTCTGCCCGACGCAGACGAGAAGAACCTGAATGCCTTAGACCGGATTACCCGGGGGTCCCGTCCGGACTGAGCCAAGGGTCGTCGCTCGACAGACTCCGGCGCACCGTCCACAGATTGGTTCGCGTCGCATGATCGGCCCGGCCTTCGCGACGCGCGATCGCACAGTGATGGGGGATGTGATCACGGAAACGATCTCGTGCGGTGCCGCAATCATGGTGTCGGTCTTTGTCGGCTTCGGGTTCGGCGACGACCCCGTCCTGAATATGCTCGGCCTCGGCCTGGCGACCGCGGTGTTCCTCGACGCGACGCTGGTGCGACTGGTGCTGGTGCCCGCGACGATGACGCTGCTGGGCGACGCCAACTGGTGGCTCCCGGCGTGGCTGGACCGGCTGCTGCCGACATGGGACCTGGAGGGCGCGGATGACAACCTTCCCGATCCTGTGGAGCCCGACTCGGACCAGCGGGCTACCCAGCAGCCGGCACGGGTTGGTGAGCCCGCCTCGGCCAGCAGGTGAGGCAACGATCCGGGTGGCGGTGCGGACCTAGGAGGCACTGGCCCGGCATCCCGCCTCAGGTCACTCCGAAGCTGAGCTCCCGCTCGTAGCACCGGTTGGCCTCAACGCGAAGCCGACTGGGGCGGAAGACCTGAGCCCGAGTACTCAACTCCCACGAGTCGGACACGGATAGCGTGGCGAATCAACGGCAAGGCAGCAGATCATAAGTATGGCCACGACCCGAACGGCGCCAAATCTGGTCCAGGCGCGCAGCGCCGCAGGGCTGGCCGTGCCAGTGGTCCTCGCCTTCACCGTTCCCCCAGTCGGCTTCCTGGCGTCCCTGCTACTCCCTTGGCAAAACGACCCAGAGGTCGTGGCCATGACGCCGCCAGAACGACGTCAACGCAGGGCTCAGCTCGTGCCCGGATGTCCCGGCGCATCCAGATTCGTGTGCGACGCCTCGGCGGCCCTCGCAGCCACGATCCCCCCGTACCGGCTGCTGACAGCTGCGCGCAAACAGCCGTCGGGAGACGCCAAAGGCGGCTCCCGGATTTCTCCGAAAACCGCCTCTGACCTGGTGTTTCTTTTGGTAGCGGGGGCAGGATTTGAACCTGCGACCTCTGGGTTATGAGCCCAGCGAGCTACCGAACTGCTCCACCCCGCGTCGGTGAGGTGCGAAAACCAACTCTACGGATCGCCGAGACGTGAATCAAATCGCCTTGCCTCCAGCAAGGTCGCTAACCGCCAGTAGAACCGGTGTCCGTCGGAGTGATCGTGCCCTCGGGCAGCCCTGCATCTTCACGCAGCGCCAGCGCTTGGTTGAGCCAGTCGTAGCCCTCCTGGTTAGCGTCCTGGTAGTCCCCCAGCCGTCCTTCCTCGAGGGCGAGCTGCGCATCGTCGAATGCCGTTTGCGCGTTGTCGAGGTACCGCGTGAGCTGCTCTTCAGGTGTCTCCTGGCCATTCTCACTCGGAGGTGGGTCCTCCCCTGGCTGAGTCGGATCCTCGCCGGTATCGGGCGCGGCCAGCCCGAGGGCGTTGGCAAAGGCACCGTCGAATGACGTACCGATCCCGACCTCGTCACCGACCGACACCACTACGAACTGCAGAATCGGGTAGCTGCCGGTACTCGCTGCTCCCGCTCCGCGTTGGGTATAGACCGGCTGGACGTATAACAACTCGTCACCGATCGGCAACGTCAGCAAGTTGCCCATCTGTGGGGTGGTGTCGTTCTGCTTGTACTTCAGCAGCTCGGCCGACACAGTCGGGTCGTTGGACATCCGGTTTGCCACCTGGCCGGGACCGTCGACCGCGTTGTCGCTGGGCAACTCGAGCACCGAGAACTTGCCGTAGTCCTCACTCTTCGCATCGGCGTTCACCGACACGAAGCTCGCCAGGTTCTGCCGGCTCTGTGGCACGAAGACGCTGGTGAGTGAGAACTCCGGCTGCTCGCCGGGAAGCTTGACGGTGAGGAAGAACGGCGGTTGCGCGAAGGAGTCGTTCTGGGGGTCCTCTGGGACCAACCACCGCTCCGACCCGCTGTAGAACGTCGAACTGGCGTCCACGTGGTATGTCGACAGCAACTCGCGCTGCACCTTGAAGAGGTCCTCCGGGTAGCGCAGGTGCGCCATCAGATCCTCGGAGATGTCGGTCTTGGGCTTCACCACATCGGGGAAAGCACTCATCCACGCCTTCAGGATCGGGTCCTGCTCGTCCCACTGGTACAGGCTCACGGTGCCGTCGTAGGCATCCACTGTCGCCTTCACCGAGTTCCGGATGTAGTTGATATCGCTGGACTGCTGGCTGGCCAGCGCCTGCTGCTCCGTCAACGAGTCATTGGTGGCGTCTTCGAGGTTGACCTGTTGTGACATCGGAAAACTCGACGTCGTGGTGAACCCGTCGATGAGCCACAACAGCCTGCCGTCCACGACCGCCGGATAGGGGTCGCTGTCGACCGTCAGCCAAGGCGCGACCTTCTCCACCATCACGTGCGGGTTGCGGTCGTAAATGATCCTCGACTCGGAATTGACCCGGCCCGAAAGCAGGATCGAAGAGTCCCAGTACTTCGCGGCATACAACAGCTGGTTGAACGTAGACCCGATCGCCACGCCGCCGTCGCCGGTGTAGGTCAAGGTTTGGTCGGTGCCCTCGGTGTTGCCGGTACTGGGGATGTTCAGCTCGACGGGGGCGGCGCCCTGCGGCTGCCCGACGATCGAGTAGCTGGGCTCCATCTCGCCGAAGTAGACCCGTTGCTCGAACTCGCCCAGCACGCCCGTCGACGGCAGGCCCTGCTGAGCGAAGACCGGCTCGCCCTCGCTGTTGCGCTGGTCGCCGTACGCCGCGACAACGCCATAACCGTGGGTGTAGACGGTGTGGTCGTTGGCCCAGTTGCGTTGGCTGTCCTGCAGGCCGCTGAGATCCAGCTCGCGCGCGGCCAGCACGACGTCCTGCGAAGGCTCACCCTCCTCGAGCTGGTAGCGGTCGACGTCGAGGACGTCGGGCATGTCGTAGAAGCCTCGCTGCTGCTGCAGCTGGGTGAAGGTTGGCGCTACCAGCTTCGGGTCGATCAGCCGAACCCCCGGTAGCCCGCTCGCGAGTCGCTGCAACTCCGCAGGTGTGTCGGTCGTGACACCTGGATAGTTCTCGTACTCGACATCGTGAAGGTCGTATGCCGTGCGCGTCGCGTCGATGTTCATCGAGATGTAGCGCGCCTCTTTGTCGGGCTCAGAAGGCCTTACCTGGAATCGCTGAACGATGGCCGGCCAGATCCCGCCGATGAGAATGGCGGACAGCACAAGGAGCCCGAAGCCGAGCACCGGCAGCATCCAGCCCGGACGGACCACGTTGCCGAAGAAGAGCAGGGCACAGATGACCGCGATCACGGCAAGGATGTTCTTGGCCGGCAGCACGGCGTTGGCGTCGGTGTAGGAGATCCCGGTGAACAGCTTGCCGTCGGAGATCGCGAGTCCATACCTGTCCAGGTAGTACGACACGGCCTTGATGAGCATGAAGAACCCGAGCAGCACAGACAGCTGGATCTGGGCGCCCGGCACGATCTTGTCGCGACTGGCAGCCAGCCGGATGCCGCCGTACAGGTAGTGCGTGGCACCGGCCACGATGAGCCCGATGACGACGACCGTGAAGCTGTAGCTGGTCAGGAACCGGTACCAGGGGTAGTCGAACACGAAAAAGCCGATGTCACGGTTGAAGTAGACGTCGTTCTCCCCGAAGGCACCGCCGTTGCGCCACATCAGGTAGGTCTTCCACTGCCCGGACGCGCTGGCGCCCCCGAACAGGAACATGACGGCGCCGAGCCCGATCAGCACCCAATGACGAATCGGGTCGATCGCGTCTTGGTATCGCTCCACCGTCGGGTTGCGATAGCCGTCGCTGTGGAGGATCGGGCGCATCCGGAAGGCCAGGTAGGCGTTGCCGACGGCCACGCCGGCGAGCAACAACCCGAAGATAATGAAGAGCAGGGTGCGTGTCACCAGCACTTTGGAGAACACGGAGCCGAAGCCGAGGGAGCCGAACCACAGCTTCTGGGTCCACACCTCGACAAACACCGAGAACAGCACCACGAGCGCGACGACGACGCCGAGCGTTGGGAGCAGGGCCTTCGGACGGCGGGACGGCGTACGGCGAGCAGGGGCCGGCATCGGCCGGGCCGACTCGTTATCAAAGATCCCGCTCACAACACTCCTTCTCCGAGATGCTCATCTGTGGCAAGCCGCTACGGTTCAAGCGTCTCACGCAACGCTGAGACGAGGCCCGGCGCAAGGTCGGCGCCGTGAAGCAAGGCGTCGTCGTCATCATGAGAGCGCATCCGGATTACGCAATGCGTCTCCCCGCTGCGCAGCACTCCGGCAGCGATTCTGACGTCCTCGTGATCCGGGTGGTCAGCGGCATACGACGCCGCGATCTCCGGATCGTCGGGAACCTCGCCCTCGACCTCAGGCGGTAACACCACTCTCTCGACGACCGCCATCGCGCCGGCAACGGTGTCCGGCCACGTGATCCTTCCTAGTAACTCCTCCAACGAGTCGACCGCCTCGTCGAGTTCCTGCTCGACGGGCGTGAACACCCCTGCCGTCCCGTCGGCAATGCCGAGCTCGAGCGCGAGCTCCGGCTCAGCTGCCGCGAGCTCGGCGGTCACGGCGAGCGCGTAGATGCGGCCGGGCTGGTCCCAACCCGCATCGCTCGAATGACGCTCGATCTCGACGACTGCCGTCCGCAACGCCAGCGACACAACCGACAGCTCACTGCTCACATCACTCACGCCGCCGGGTCACCCGCCACACAGGGTCAGCGCCGACTCGTCGCCGGCCTCGATCGACTTAAGCGCAGAAACGGCGTCGTCGACGGTGGCCACGTTCACCAGGAGCAGCTCGTTCTTCAGGTCCGATCCTCCGGCCTCTTCACAGTTGTCGGCGGGGACAAGGAACACCGAGGCGCCTTCACCATCCTTGTAGGCGCCGACGATCTTCTGCCGTATCCCGCCGATAGGTCCGACGTTGCCCTCGGCGTCGAGCGTGCCCGTGCCGGCCACGAACCGCCCTCCGGTGAGGGCGCCGGGTGTCAACATGTCGTAGATCGCGAGCGAGAACACCAGGCCGGCGCTCGGGCCACCGATGTCCTGGCCGAGCTTGATCGTGACGTCGATCGGCGGATCGAACACCGGCTCCCCGGCGGCCGAGACCCCGATCCGAGAGGTGTCGGGCGACTCAGGGTTGGGCTCGGTGACGACGCGGACCTGCTTCGACTGCTCGTCGCGCTCGATGCTCAACAAAACCTCGGAGCCTGGCTCGACGGCACTGACGGCGTCGACCAGCTCTTGTGCGGTGGCTATCGGCTCTCCGTCGACCGACCTGATCCGGTCGCCCTTCTCGATGACTCCCTCGGCTGGAGCACCGGGAACCACGTCGGCCACCTCGACGACGTACGGGTTGATGCCGGCCTGCGTCAGGCCGGCCGCGATCGCCGCCGACTGCGAGTCGAGCATGTCGGCCTCATTGCGCTTCTCGACCTCCTCCGCGGTCTGGTCAGGTGGGTAGTAGGCATCGCGAGGGATCACCACCTCGTCGGACGCGACCCAGGACGACAAGACGTCGGGCAGCCGTGGTTGGTAGTCCTGGCGACTGATCGACACGGTGGTCAGCTCGAGGTGACCGCTGACGGGGTAGGTCTTCGCACCGTCGATCTCGATGATGGGCTTGCCATCGAACTTGCCCAGCGTGTTCTCGGTGACCCCAGGTGACTGCAGGACGTACGGCATCGGGACCGAGAACGCGACCGTGATCAGCGCCACCAGCAGGACCGCCGACACGACCATGGACGTGGTTCTGCGACTCATGTGATCGATGATGTCACCGGGCCGTTGGCAGGCGTGGCACAGGACGACGGGCGGCCCCTCGCACGGCGACGCCATGCGTCGGCTCGAGCGGAGCCGGCTCTGGCGAGCGCATCACCGCCCGACGTGGCGCGGGGCGCGACAACGCGGTGGCCATCCGGGCGAGAGCAGCCTCGGAGTCGTCACGCTGACCGTCGTCGCGCTCTCGGCCCAGCCAGCTCGCCCAGAGCATGGCGACGAAGGTGGCGGCAGCAGGCGGCGCAAGCCACCACAAAACCTCCATCGTGTCTCCACCTCTCACCGCACCAACGTCTTGAGCCACAGCGTACGTCGGCGTGGCCGCCGGTTGGCTACGGCGTGCCGACCCACTCGTCGGAACCGTCGTCGAACAGCTGGTGTTTCCAGATCGGAACCTGTTCCTTCAGGTCGTCGATCAGCCGCCGACAGGCAGCGAACGCCTCGCCCCGGTGCGCACACGACACAGCCACCACAACCGCGATGTCGCCGATCTCGAGGTCGCCGGTCCGGTGGGCAGCAGCCAGCGCGATCACCTGGTCATCCGTGGCGACCCGCTCCGCGACGGTGCGAAGAACCGCGTCCGCGGTGGGGTGTGCGCTGTAGTCGAGGCCCTGCACACCCTTGCCGCTGTCGTGACGACGGACGGTGCCGACGAAGATTGCGATGCCGCCTGCTGCGGGATCACCTACGGCGTCATACACCGGGCCGATCTCGAGCGGGGTATCGCGAATCTCGAGCAGCCGGATCTTGTCGCTCACGCCGACGACTGTAATGCCACGCCGGACCGGCACGGTGAGCCGCGAGCCTCCGACCTCGCCATTTGCGCGACGATCTAAGTTGGAGGTATGCCTGAGCTTCCTCCCAGCGGCCCGTCCGGAGACGACGACCGCCCGTCCGACGACAACCCCTTCGCCGGCTCGCCGTTCGAGCAGATGTTCTCGGGCATGGCGGGCGGCGACATGAGCGGCCTGCAAGCGATGTTCGGTCAGCTCCAGCGGATGTTCGCCCCGCACGAAGGGGCGGTCAACTGGGAGTTCGCGCGCGACCTCGCTCGACAGGTCGTCGCCGCCGAGCCCGACCCCTCCCCCGACGCCGGAGACCTCGGCCGCATCCGCGACGCCGCCCGACTCGCCGAGCACTGGCTCGACGAGGTCACCGACCTTCCGGCGAGCAGCAGCACCATCGTCGCGTGGAGCCGGGCCGAATGGGTCGAGGCGTCGATGCCCGCCTGGCAACGTTTGGTCGAGCCGGTGGCCGAGAGCGTCGTCAACGCAATCGGGGAGTCGCTGCCCGCGGAGGCAAAGGCGATGGCGGGTCCGATGATCGGGATGCTCAACCAGCTCGGCAGCGCGATGTTCAGCCAGCAGATCGGTCAGGCCCTCGGCGGCCTCGCCGGCGAGGTGGTGTCCGGCACCGACATCGGCATCCCGGTGGGCTCCGACCACACCCCGGCGATCGTGATGACCAACGCCAAGGCGTTCGGGGAGGGTCTCGGTGTCGACGACGCCGACGTCTTGCTCTACCTCGTGCTCCGCGAGTGCGCACATCAGCGGTTGTTCAGCCACGCGCCGTGGCTCAAGGACTACCTGTTCGCAGCGATCGAGGAATACGGCCGCGGCATCAGCATCGACACCTCCAAGATCGAGGACAGCCTGACTACCCTCGACCCGGGCGACATGGCTGCGGTCCAGGAAGCCTTGTCCGGCGGGCTTTTCGACATCGAGCCCACGCCAGCTCAGCAGGCCGCACTCACGCGGCTCGAGACGGCGCTGGCGCTGATCGAAGGCTGGGTCGACGAGGTGGTGGCAGAAGCGACCACGAACGTCATGCCGCAGGCCGGCCCGTTGCGCGAAGCCGTGCGTCGGCGGCGCGCCAGTGGCGGACCCGCCGAGTCGACGTTCGCCGCGCTCGTCGGGCTCGAGCTTCGGCCGCGCCGGCTGCGCGACGCCTCAACCCTGTGGGGCGCACTGCGTTCGGCCGAAGGACCGGCAGCCCGGGATGCCGTCTGGGCACACCCGCAGCTGCTCCCGTCATCTAGCGACCTCGACGACCCCATCGGCTTTGCCCAACGCAGCAAGGAGGCTGACGAGCTAGACGTCGACTCACCCGAGTTCGACGCTGCCCTGGCGGCGTTGCTCGCCGGGGACGGCCCGGAGGCAGAGGGTCCGCGTCATACCGACACCGCTGAGCCCACCCCCGACGGCGACTCAGAGCCCGACGCTGACGACGGTCCTGACGACGGGCGCGCGTGAGCGTTCACTCCGACGCCGTGCGGGTGCTGACCGCCTGGCATCCGCCCAACGACGGGCAGCGCAACCTGCGCGGCGACTATCTGCAGCATCTGGCCGACCATCCGGACGGGACTTCGCGCGACTGCCATCCCGACCACATCACCGCCAGCACGCTCGTTGTCAGCATTGACCGCGAGCAGGTGCTGCTCAACCTGCACCGTCGCTACAACATCTGGGTGCAGTTCGGCGGCCACTGCGACGACAGCGACTCAGAGCTCGCGACTGCTGCGCTCCGCGAAGCCGTCGAGGAGTCGGGCATCGACGACCTGCGACTGATCGGGGATGTCCCCGTGCAGCTGAGCACGCATGAGGTGGAGTGCGGGCCGATCCGACCGTCGCACCACCTCGACGTCCGGTATGTCGCGATCGCCGACGCTGCAGTCGCACCCGTGGTCAGCGAGGAGTCCCTCGACGTGCGGTGGTTTCGACGCAACGCCCTGCCGCCCGGGCTGGACCAGTCGCTGCGCAAGCTGATTGACATGGCCCGTTGGCTCTGAGTCCACGCCGCTTCTCGCCCTCACGGGGCCGCGCAGGTCGCATCTCGCAGACAAACCAACGAGGCCCCCAGGGCGCGGAACGCGTTCGCCTTCCCCTTGCGAACGCCACCGTTATCCCAGGGGCCTCATCGACTCGGCTGACGCTAAGGCCGGACCGACGGCAGCGTCAACCAAAGGATGTCCACGTCTGTGGATAACCCTGTGGACAACTTGTGCGTCGTGGCCCACAGCCTGTGGAAAACCGGTGGATAACCCAGGGAGGGGGTGTGCACAGCGAGCGGAATGTTACGTCAACATACGCCCTGACCTGCCCGCTTACCGTCCACGCCGTGTGGACGAAAAAATACTTGGCAGAAACTTTCCTGTCGCGCCATTACCAGATCTCGTCGGCGATGCTGGCTACGGTAGGACATGTGGCAGTCCGCTCCGCCGATCCCGACGTCCCGCCGGCCGTCGAGGTGCGCCGCTCCCGACGCCGCAAACGCACCGTGTCGGCGTATCGCGACGGCGCGACGATCGTCGTGATGATCCCCGCCAGCCTCAGCGCCGCTGAGGAGCGCACATGGGTGGCCACGATGGTGGAGCGTGTCACCAAGGCTGAGCGTCGGCGCCGGCCCGACGACGCCGACCTGATGACGCGGGCTCGCAGCCTGTCCGAGCGCTACCTCGACGGCCGGGTCGAGCCGCAGTCGGTTCGCTGGGTCACCAACCAGCGGTCCCGCTGGGGTTCGTGCACTCCGACCGAGGGGTCGATCCGGCTGTCGAGCCGGCTGCAGGGCATGCCGCCGTACGTCGTCGACTATGTCTTGCTGCACGAGCTGGCCCATCTGCTGGAGCCGGGCCACGGTGCCCCGTTCTGGGCGCTGCTGGGTTCCTACGACCAGACGCAGCGGGCTCGCGGGTTCCTCGAGGGGGTCTCAGCAACGGCTGGGATCGATCTCGGCGACGATGCCGACGAGGGTGCTGAGCCTGCCGACGAGGGCAGCGGCGGCTCGTCGGACCCCGTGAGCACGACGGTCTGAGCCGGTAGATCGACCCACTTTTTGCGCCCGGTATAAGCCGGTATGCCCTTTACACTGAGCGTGGTGGCCAGGTACCGCCGCGATTTAGGTGGTGGCGGATAGGTTCCGCGCCGAGGCTGCCGTAGGGTGACGCCGAGGTCACAGGCTGCACGCCTGAAACCCGTGGCGGGGGCCCGCCCGCCATAACAACGACACCGACGTGGTCGCTGGAAGTCCCCACGGCCGCCCGTACGACAAAAGAGGAGGCCGACGACCATGGCTGAGACCTGGAGCGGCGAGTTCTACTGCGTGAAGTGCAAGGCGAAGCGCGAGGCGAGCGGAGAGGTCCGCGTCAACGACAAGGGCACTCGGATGGCCAAGGCCGTGTGTCCCGTGTGCGGCACCAACCTCAACCGGATCCTCGGCAAAGCCTGAGCGCTTCCAAACCCCAGCAGAGGCAGACCTTCGGGCCTGCCTCTGCTGCGTCTCCGGGAATGTCTCGGTCGCCCCGGCTGCCTCGGCGACCTGTGGACACCGGCCCCGCGGATGGGCCCTCCTGAGTCATCGTGGTTCGACCGAGTATCGGACCCTAGCTGGAGGCCGTCGTGCGACCCACCCAGAGACCGGGGCTGCAGATCCTGCGCCGCGACGTCCACACGCTCCAGCTAGGCCTCGAGTGGCCGGGTGTGGCGGTCCTTCGCGACAGCCCTGCCGTGAGGGCAGTGCTGGCGGTCCTTGATGGGCACCGCGACGTCCGCGCCGTTGTCGCGGCGGCGACGACCGACACCACCTCGGGCGACGAAGCCGCTGACGCGCTCGCCGACCTCATCGCCTGCGGCGCAGTCGTCGACCAGTCTGCAACCTCCCGGCCAGCCGTGGCGGAATCCCGCTGGGCCGCGCTCTGGCTGCTGGCTGGCCCGGAGCGCCACCCACGTGACCTTCTCGGCAGCAGAGTCCAGGGCGCGGCCTCCGTTCGTGGTTCTGGCGCGGTCGCCGAAGCCGCGTGGGCGGCGCTCGTCGCCTGCGACGTACCGCTGGCCGAGTCAGCCGCGTCGGCCGACGTCGTAGTCATCGCTTGCGACCGTGAGCCAGATCGCAGCAACGCGGACGCCTCGATGCGCGCCGGACAGGCCCACGTCTGGGCCACGGTCCGTGACCTCGTCGGCGTCGTCGGACCGTTTGTCGAACCTGGCGCCTCCGGGTGCCTGCGGTGCGCCGACGCCTCCCGCGCCGAGATCGAGCCAGCCTGGCCCACGCTCGTCTCGGCCGCGGCAGCGCGCCCGCTCGCCGTCCCCGCCTGCGACCCCGCGCTGGCCCGACTCGTGGGAAGCTGGGCAGCCCACGAAGTGTCGATCTGGTCAACCGGCATCCGCCCGCAGTCGTGGAGCCGAGTCATCGAGATCCCACACGGTTTTGGGCTCGTCGAGACGGTCGCGTTCGCCTCACATCCGCAATGTGGCTGTGGTTGGGCTCGCTCGCAGGACACAATGGGCGCGTGAGCGACCTGCCTAAGAACACCGTGGCGCGGACGGCGCGGCTCGCCTCATTGCCACTCGGGTATGCCGGTCGGGCCACCTGGGGCCTCGGGCGTCGCATCGGTGGCGCGCCCGCCGAGGCGGTGGCGAACCAGGTGCAGCAACGCACGGCCGAGCAGATGTTCAAGGTGCTAGGCGAGCTGAAGGGCGGCGCGATGAAGTTCGGGCAGGCCCTGTCCGTCTTCGAGTCGGCGCTTCCCGAGAGCATCGCCGCGCCCTACCGGGCGACACTCACGCAGTTACAAGATGCCGCTCCGCCGATGCAGGCTTCTGTGGTGCACCAGGTGCTCAGCCGTGAGCTCGGCCCCGCCTGGCGGTCACACTTCACATCGTTCGGCGACGACCCGGCTGCCGCCGCCTCAATCGGCCAGGTGCACAAGGCGGTCTGGCACGACGGTCGCGACGTCGCAGTGAAGATCCAGTACCCGGGCGCCGGAGAGGCACTGATGAGTGACCTGCGCCAGATCGGCAGGGCGGCGAGGCTCTTCGCCGGGTGGATCCCCGGGATCGACATCGGCCCCCTCGTCGATGAGCTGCAGGCCAGGGTGGCGGAGGAGCTCGACTACTCCCTCGAGGCCGAGGCGCAGTCGACGTTCGCTGCGGCCTTTGCCGACGACCCGGACGTCGTCGTCCCGGCCGTCATTGCCCACACCGACAAGGTGCTGGTGTCGGAGTGGCTCGACTCCGACCGTTCGCTCGCGCGGCTCATCAGCGACGGCAGCCAGGCTGACCGGGACCACTACGGCGAGCTCTACGTACGCTTCCTCTTCTCCGGTCCGGAGCGATCGGGTTTGCTCCACGCCGACCCCCACCCCGGCAACTTCCGACTGATGACCGACGGGCGGATGGGCGTCGTCGACTACGGCGCGGTGGCCCGGCTCCCCGACGGCGGTCTTCCCCCGGTGATCGGCCGGTTGATGCGGCTCGCGGTCGACGACGACTACGCCGGCCTGCTCGCCGGGCTGCGGGAAGCCGGCTTCATCAAACCCCAAGTAACGATCGAGGTCGACGACCTCCGTGCCTACCTCGCACCGTTCGTCGCACCGGCTACAACACCGACGTTCACGTTCTCGCGTGAGTGGATGCGGGGCGAGTTCGCTCGCATCAACGACCCCCGCTCGCCCGCCTACACCACGGTACTGAAGATCAACCTGCCGCCCGAGTTCTTGCTGATCCATCGTGTGTGGCTCGGCGGGATCGGCGTGCTGTCGCAGCTGGAGGCGACCGCGCCGTTCGAGGCGATCCTGTGCGACGCGCTGCCAGGGTTCGCCCGCGACGACTGAGGCAGCACACCGGCGGGCGAGAAGCAGCAGGCGCTCGCCGGCCGCACGGCGTCGCCCTCGTCCGAGTGGAGCTTAGCCGCGGCTGGTGTTGACCGGGATCATGCAGGATCGACCGTCTTCACCATGACGCAGTTCTTCAGCCCTTTGGGCCGGTCGTAGGTGAAGCCGAGCCGCTCGTAGAGTCGACGGGTGCCGTTGTAGAGGAACGACGACGACATCTTCTTGGTCTGGTTGGTCAGGTCGTGGGGATAGCTCTCGACCCGCCCACCACCGGCCTGCGCAATCAGGTCGAGCGCACCGGTGATCGCCAGCTCCGTCACGCCCCCTCGCCGGTGGCGCTTGTCGACGAAGACGCAGGTGATCCGGTAGTCGGGATCCGCGGTCTTGGTGGCGTCGTACTCCTTGCGGTGGTGGAGGGTGGGCAACTCGACCGGGGTGCCGTACTCAGCCCACGCGATAGCCTCGTCGCCGTCCATCACCAGTGCGGCGTGCGCCTTGCCCTGCTCGACGTAGGCCTTCTTCAGCGCCCGGTTGGCCTCCGCGCCCTGGCCGCGCTCGGGCCCGTCAGGGTGGAACCAGATGCACCAGCAGCCCCCGAAGATGCCGTTGTGCCGCTGCACCAGCGCATCGAAGGCGGACCAGGTCTCGGGGCTGAGAGGCGCGATGGTGTACGACGACTCGGTAGCCATGCCGCACCCTATCCCCGGTTGAGCCCGCATGGACATCGGTCGTGGCCGGGTCAACCGAGTTGGCGTTTCAATCCTTCTTCGCAGCGGACATGTCGACGCAGACGATTCCCTTGTTGCCGTCCTGGTCGGCGATCACGGTGAGCGAGGGCGCGTCGCTGTCATCGACGACGGTCCCGCCCGCGGCGAGGGCGGCGGCGATCCGTTGCTCGGCCACCTCGGGCGCCACATAGACCTCGATGTGGAACCGCTGACGCGGGGTCTCGTGCTCGTCGGCGTCCCCGAACCACAGGTTCGGCACCCGTCCCGTGGCGTCCCGGATCTCGTCGCTGGGAGTCCCGCGGCCCTGGGCCTCGGCGCTTCCGGTCAGCAGGGCAGCCCACACCGGGGCGATGGTCGCGGAGTGCGCCGTGTCGAGGCCGAGCTCGATGTCGCTGACCGAGGCCGGGTCGGCGTCGACCTTGTGGTCGGCGGCGATCTCGGTGATCCGTCGCGCGAGGTCGACGTCCTGCTGGGTCACCCATTCGACGACGTATTCGGTGCCCTCGTCGTCGCGGTAGATGGCGTCGTCGGTGACCAACTTGAGGTCGACGTACCCATTGCCGATCGACACGCGCGGGTGGTGGCCGAGCGCGTCGCCCGCCTCGCCCACCGCGGCGACGAACCGTGCGCCGGCGCCGAAGTCGTCGACCAGGTAGCGGGCATGCAGTCCCTGGGCCAGTTTGCGCCAGTCGGTCAGGTTGGCCTCAGCGATCTGTTCGCCCTTCAGCATGTCCATAGACGGGGACCCTATCCCTGATTCAGCCCGCAGCGCTGGCGCAACGAATCCTCACCACCATGCGGAGTCGAGCTTGGACTCCATGCTCCGCAGGTGCTCACGTGAGCATCGGTCACAGAACGTACGCCGCTGGCCGTTCTCGACGGCCGTGGACCAGGTCAGTGGCAGCGTCGTGGCGTCGTCGTCCGCTGCCTCGGCACTGTCATCGCGAGGCGAGCTCACCCCGCAGAGGTCACAGACTGCCATCGCAACAAGATAACGCCCGGACCGGCACTCAGGAGTGCTGATCCGGGCGTCATCGACTCGTTCACAATGCGCGAGCGAGGAGCAGACGAGCCTGCTGGCTCGCGCGCTCGGCCCGACGGGTCAACCGAAGTGCTCGGCTGAGCTGGCTGCTCCTACGCAGCTCGCGCGCCTGCTGCAGGCGCGCGTCGCTATGGGCTCGCGCTAGGTCTTCATGCAAGAGATTCATTTGAGTGCTCCTGTTCAAGAATTCGTTCTGGGTCATCGAAGTTGTGTTCTCTCTGATGCTTGGCGGAGGCCGGCTGCGGCCTCGCTCGTACGGACTGCGAGCGCTGCCTACGCAGCGACTTCGCTCTTACGAGGCCTACCCCTTGGCCGTTTGCGGGCGACGACTGCTCCCTGTACGAGCAGCTGTCCACCCCACACACCCCAGGGTTCACGTCGTTCGAGTGCTCCTGCGAGGCACTCGGTGAGAACGGGGCAGGCACGGCACAGCGCCTTGGCCAGCTCGACATCGGCCGGAGATTCAGCGAAGAACAGCTCGGGGTCGTTTGACCGGCAAGGCAGGCTCTCCGCATCTGTCTCCTCACTCTGTATGAGTGCGTCGAGGACGCTGAGTGTCATTTCTGTCACCTCCCTGTGACCTTCGTCGTTCGGACGGGGTAAAACAAAAAAGCCGCGGATCCCTGATTGGGAGTCCGCGGCTTGGAGGTGCCGGCCAGTCAATCTCACTCTAGACCGGTGGACTCCAAGCACGGACGCCCGAGAAAGCGTCCTTGAGGAATGCCGGGACGAAGACGCCGTAGGCGCTCGACGTACCAGTGGCGATACGACGACTCTCGACGGACGCACCCATGCGAGAGACCTCAGGGAAGGCAGGCATGGGAATACGCGTCGCCGATGGCGTCGCGTCCTGGACGATGTTGATCATGGCTGCCTCCTTTCGAGGAACTCTGCTCGTGCCCGAGAGCGCGAGGTGACTGTCAGGGTCACCGGTCAGTCTCCTGACCGGTGACTGCAGCCTACGCGGCGCCGATGTGGAGGCGCAAACGAATTAACGACAGATTCTCGAAAAGTTTCTGCCGGTTCGAGGAGCATCCGCCGAAGAGACTTTCGCCTGCCGCCACGCGGCACAAGGTTTGTCCTGCGTAGGTGTGCGGGCTCAGTCCGACCGTTCAGTGAAGTCTCGATGGGCTGCACACATGTCGAGCACCGGACCTGAGTACTTGTCGAGCTTTGCCTTCCCGATCCCGGGCACCCTTGCCAGCGCCGCGACGTCATTCGGTCGCAGCTCTGCCAGCGCCGTCAGCGTCGCATCGGTGAAGACGCAGTACGCCGGCACCTTCTCGTGACCGGCTTGCTCGCGACGCCAGGCACGCAGCTGCTCGAACAGAACCTCGTCGTAGCTGCTCGGGCAGTCGAGACAGCGGCCGAGCTTGCGTTCGCGAGGATCGGTCAGGGAGCGGCCGCACACGCGGCAGGACGCGACTGCGCGACGACTGCGACGCGTGCCGGACCGAGTGGTGCTCGTCGACGCGGCGCCTCGCTGGGACTCGTCGAGCAGCCCGTCGAAGAAGCGGCTAGGGCCTCGCGACCCGCGACCGCCGGGCGCGCGGGCACGCGACCACGACACATGCAACTGGTCCTGCGCCCGGGTCACGCCGACGTAGAGCAGCCGACGCTCCTCCTGAAGGCCGGCGGGCGTGTCGGCGTACACGATCGGCATCGTGCCTTCGTGCATCCCGACCAGGAACGCCACCGGCCACTCGAGTCCCTTGGCCGCGTGAAGTGTCGTGAGAGTGACTCCCGTGGCCACGGGTGCATGCTGGGCGTCTGCGCGCCGGGCGAGCTCATCGACGAAGCCGCTGAGGGACAGGTCAGGGTGGGCGGCGGCGAGCTCGTCACCCAAGGAGACGAGTGCCTGCAGGGACTCCCAGCGGTCGCGGGCATTGCCACGGACCGTGGGCGCCTCCCGTGACCAGCCCATCGAGCTGAGTACGTCGCCCACCTGCACGGCGAGCCCCTCGACGTGTGTCTCCGTGTCGTGCACCGCTCCGCGGAGGAGGGTGATCGCCTGCCGTACCTCTGCCCGCTCGAAGAACCGCTCAGCGCCACGGACCAGGTATGGCACCGACCGCTCCGCGAGGGCCTCCTCGAACGACTCGGACTGGGCGTTGATGCGAAACATCACGGCGATCCCGGCCGGATCGGTGCCCTCCGAGACAAGCGCGCTGATGGCATCGGCAACCGCGGCCGCCTCAGCAACCTCGTCAGCATGTCCGGTGAACGAGACCGTCTGACCGGCCTTGCGCGTCGTGCGCAGCAGCACCGCCGACGAACCAAGCTCGTCACGCATCACGGAGTTGGCCGTCTCGATGACTTGCGGCGTCGACCGGTAGTTGCGGGCCAGCGTGACGGTCTTGGCAGTGGTGTATTTCTTCGGGAAGTCGAGCAGGTGCGACGCCGACGCACCCGCGAAGGAGTAGATCGTCTGGGCCGGGTCACCGACGACGCAGACGTCGTCTCGGCGGCCCAGCCACAGGTCGAGCAGGCTCGCCTGGATCGGACTGACGTCCTGGAACTCGTCGACCACGAACGTGCGGTACTGCTTGCGGACGCTCGACGCGGCGTTCTCGTCCTCACTGAGGACGGCGGCGGCGCACAGCAAGATGTCTTCCATATCGACCCGGTGCCGCTGCTCCTTGACCTCCTCGTAGGCGCTGTAGATGCCAGCGACGGTCGCATGGTCGTATCCGTCGACGCTGCGCCCGGCCGCGGCCGACAGCCGCGCGTAGTCCTGGGGGCGCACGTTGGAAACCTTGGCCCACTCGATCTCGCCAGCGAGGTCACGCAGGTCGGCCTGACTCGCCTTCTGCCGGTTGCGACTCGCGGCCTCGACGATGAAAGGAATTTTCGACTTCACCACCGCCGGCAGGTCAACGCCGTACGCCTGGGGCCAGAAGTAGCGGGCCTGCCGCAAGGCCGCCGAGTGAAACGTCCGCGCTTGTACGCCGACGACTCCTAGCCGAGCGAGCCGCGCCCGCAGCTCACCCGCGGCCCGCGTCGTGAACGTGACGGCTAGCACCTCCGTCGGTGTGACGACTCCGCTGGCCGCGGCATACGCGATCCGGTGGGTGATCGCCCGGGTCTTGCCGGTGCCCGCCCCCGCGAGGACACGCATCGCCCCGTCCATGCTGACCGCCACCTCGCGTTGCTCGGGGTCGAGACCCTCAAGCAGGCGTTCGGGGTCGAGCACGTGATCTACCTCGCATGACGGTCGGGTCGGGAAGTTCGAGGGTGGTCGGGGTGTTGACGACAGTGCACACACTAATCGCGCCAAGAGACAGTCTCGACGCCCCCGCAGTGGGGAGTCTCGGCCTGCGCGACCCCCGCCCACGCACCCCAGATTAGGATCGCCGTCTTGTCCGAGTCCGCCACGAGCTCGCTCACCATGTTTTCGACTCCCTGGTGTGGCTACTGCCACCGCCTCAAGGGTCAGCTGCATCGAGAGGGCATCTCGTTCGAGGAAGTTGACATCGAGCAGCACCCGGACTCCGCGGCGACCGTCGAGCGCGTCAACAACGGCAACCAGACGGTGCCTACCCTGCTCTTCCCCGACGGAACCGCGCTGACCAACCCGAGCGTGGCGCAGGTCAAGGAGAAGCTCAGCGCCTAGCCACCCGTTGCGTCCGTAGGACCGAGCGCTATCGCGACCACCTGCACGGACGCAAGCCGTCAGGTGGCGGGCTGGTTCGGAGGCAGGTCGTCGCCGTACCAGCGGCTGAGAAGCGCCCCGGAGATCGAGACCGTCGTCGGCAGCACCAGCTCTCCCGCCTTGACCGCGCTGGCGAGCTCCTCGCGGGTGAACCAGCGCGCCTCGGTGATCTCGTCACCGTCGACGACGATGTCGACGGTGCTGGCGTGCGCATCGAAGCCGAGCATCAGGCTCGACGGGAACGGCCACGGCTGGCTACCGAGATACGTGACCCGGTCGATCTCGACACCCACCTCCTCGCGCACCTCGCGGACGACGGCCTGCTCCAGTGACTCTCCCGGCTCGACGAAGCCCGCCAGTGTCGAGTACCACCCCTTGGCTCGGGCGCTGTTGTGACCGAGCAGGCACCGGCCGTCGTCGTCGACGACGGTCATGATCACAGCGGGGTCGGTGCGGGGGAAATGTTGCGCCGAGCACGAGGGGCAACTGCGCGACTCCCCCGCCCGGACCACGTCGGTCGTACTTCCGCAGACCGAGCAGCACGTATGACGCTGATGCCAGCCCGCGAGCGCGACCGCATGCACGGCGAACGACGCCTCGACGTCGGAGAGGCGCTGCGCCAACCGGCGAAGGGGCAAGAAGCCCAATCCGACCGGGGCGCTGGCCCCATCGGCAGGAGTCCTGGGCGCGCCGGTCGAGCCGCCGTCGGTGGCTGGTGTCACCACGGCAAAACGCACGACGCCGTCCGCTTCGCCGAGGAGCAGGCGGTCACCGGGAGGGGCGGTGGCGGTAGGGATCCAGCTGAGCGTCGTACCGTCATCGCTGGCCGCAGGATCCACGCCCTGAAGCACCACGACCCGGGTGGCGGAGTCGGCCCACGCGGTGTCGAGGAAGGCCTGGTCGCCGCGTCGCTCAGCGAGCCGGTCGTGGACGACATGTCGGAACGGGAAGTCCGGAAGCGCGTCCCCAGTCACGCCGTCGACCCTACGCCCGCAGGGGTCTGGCAAGATCGCGGGTCATGAGCACCCACATCAGCGCTGAGCCGGGCCAGATCGCGCCGCGCATTCTGCTGCCCGGAGACCCGCTACGGGCTCAGTGGATCGCTCAGACGTTCCTCGACGATGCCGTCTGCCATTCGAGCGTCCGCAACATGCTCGGCTTCACCGGCACCTACCGTGGCGAGCCCGTTTCGGTGCAGGGCACGGGGATGGGCCTGCCGTCGCTGTCGATCTACGCCACCGAGCTGATCCGCGACTACGGGGTGCAGCAGCTCGTCCGCGTCGGCTCGTGCGGCGCCGTCTCCGACAAGCTCGCGCTCCGCGACGTCGTGCTCGCGATCAGCGCGTCGACGGACTCGTCGATGAACAAGATCCGATTCGAAGGGCTCGACTACGCCGCCACCGCCGACTTCGGGTTGCTGCGGGCGGCGTACGACGCTGCCGTGGCGGCCGGCATCGCCGTCACGGTCGGGCAGATCTTCTCCTCGGACTCGTTCTACTCCGACCGCCCGGAGCTGCTGCAACGCATGGTTGACTACGGCGTGGTGGCCGTCGAGATGGAGGCGAACGCGCTCTACACGCTCGCGGCGAAGCACGACCGACAGGCGTTGTGCATCTGCACGGTGTCGGACCAGGTCGTCACCGGTGAGGAGACGTCATCGCATGAGCGGGAACAGACGTTTGGCGACATGGTCACCCTTGGTCTCGATGCACTTCTCGCCACGCCGCTCCACTGACGACCTGGTGATCTCGACAAGCTCGATCGGCGGAGGGCAGCTCGATCAGCGGAGTGCGGCACGGCGGTCGAGCTTGTCGAGACCCGGTGATCTCGACAAGCTCGATCGGCGGAGGGCAGCTCGATCAGCGGAGTGCGGCGCGCTCAGTCGGACGATTCGGCAGGGGGGCCGGTGACCAACTGCTCGAGCTCGGCTCGTCCGGGCAGACCTTCGGGAGCCACCACGTCGCCGGTGCGGACGTAGTAGAACGCCGCCTCCACTCGCTCCGGCTCGACACCCATCAGCTCGGCCCACGCCACCCGGTAGATCGCAAGCTGCAACGGATCGGCGTCATGACGCTGGTTGGTCTTCCAGTCGACGACGAGGAAACCGTCGTCGGTCTCGTAGACCGCGTCGATGCGACCACGCACGACCCGGCCCGCCAGCACGAGGGAGAACGCCGCCTCGACCTGGTAGGGCGGTCGCTCGCCGAACGGGCCGGCCCGGAAAGCCTCGATCAGCTCCTCCAGGTCGGCGTCGCCAGTGATGTCGATGTCAGCCCGGCCGGGCAGCTCCTCGGGGTCGAGCAAAGTCGGCCTGCCGATATGGGCCTCGACCCAGGCGTGGAAGCGGGTGCCGAACCGTGCCGAGGACGAGGGCTTGCGTGGCATCGGCCTTGCCAGATCCTTGGCGAGGCTCTCAGGATCGCTGTCGAGGCGAAGCAACGTCGTGGCCGACAACTGGTCGGGCAGCGGTACGACGATCTCGTCGGCCCGGCTGACCCGCGCCTCCTCGACGAGGCGCGCGATCTCTCGGTCCCACTGGTCGACCCGGGTGAGCTCATCGAGCATCAGCTCGTCGTCGGCCCGGCGGGCGGCGATCTCCCACCCCTCAACGCGGGCCTGCTCTACGAGAGCTGCGACGTCGCGCCGCTGGGCGACCTCGGTCGCGTCGGCCTCGACCGGCCACGGGTATCGGCCGAGGCTCCGGTTGGCGGGGTTCTCGGCGTCGGGTGCCGGCGGCGGCGTGGTGATCTCGGGTTCATCTCCCCAGCTCTGCATCGCGAGGACCACGTCAGAGAAGAAGACCGAGGGCCCGCGTGGATTCTTCTGCTGCGGACCCCACCAGTGGCAGGACACGACGAGCTCGTGCCGGGGACGGGTGAGGGCGACGTACGCCAGTCGCCGCTCCTCGCGCTCCTCATCGGCCTTGCAGTCCTCCACAAACTGCTTCAGGCCACTGTTGCTGCGCTCGCGGATGACGGGGAGATCCGCGGCATCTCCGCGCAGGGCCGACGGCAGCTCGGTCATGCCGCTTGGCCAGCGTGCGCGGCCTTGCGTCGAGGGAAACACCTTCGTGCACATGCCCGGCACGAACACGACGTCCCACTCGAGGCCCTTGGCCCGGTGGACGGTGAGCAGCTTGACCGAGTTCGCCTCGGTGGGGATGGCAAGCGCCAGGCCCTGGGCGTACTCCTCCTCGGCCTCGAGGTAGGCGAGCAGGCCGGGCAGCGACGCATCGCCGTCGATCCCCGCGAACGACGCCACCGCGTCGAGGAACGTCGAGAGGTTGTCACGACGCGACGACGCGACCTGGGAGGTCGACGACGCGAGCTCGACCTCGAGACCCGTCACATCGATGACCCGGCGGACCAGGTCGAGCAGCGGCTCGCCGACGTAGCGCCGAAGGCTCCTGATCTCGCGAGCCAGCGACTGGAACCGCTCCCGGGCCTCCGGCGAGTAGGCCAAGCGGCCTGGATCTTCGAGCGCTTCGAGCAGCGAGACGATGTCGGCCGGGTCGACCCCCGCCACTGCCTGCTCGAGGGCCCCACCGATGTCGTCAGGATCGACTTCCGGCACCTTCGCAAGGAATCGGGCGCGCTTACCCAGCAGGGCGAGGTCACGGTGGCCGATCGCCCATCGCGGCCCCGACAGCAGTGCCAACAGGGACGCGTTGGCCGTGACGTCATGGACCACCTGGAGGGTCGCGACCACCTCGGCAACCTCAGGCATCGACAACAGACCGCTGAGGCCGACCACCTCGACCGGCACCCCGGCGCCGACGAGCGCGTCGTGTACGTCGCTCGCCGTCTTGTTGTCGCGGACCAGAACTCCGATCTCGCTCCAGGTCGGCACCGGCATCGCCTGGTGTGCCGCCGGGACCTCTCGGCGCCAGGAACCGCAACTCGTCGTCATACGTCTCGAGGCTGGCAGCACGCACCATGCCGTCGCGGGCACCCGCAGCGGGGACGAGAGGCTCGGTGCCGGTATGGACGGAGTACAGATCGGTGGCCAGCACGTTGGCGGTATGCAGGATGCGCGCCTGCGACCTCCGGTTGATGCTCAGTGGGAAGCGGCGCCTCGGGGGCCACGCCGGCGGCCGGCGGGAAGTCCCGCAGGAACTGCCCGATGTTGCTCACCGAGGCCCCGCGCCAGCCGTAGATCGCCTGACATGGGTCGCCAACGGCGGTCACCGGATGACCTCGGCCGCTGTCTGCCTGACGTCACCGTGAGAGCTGCTCACCTGAGAAGAGGGCCTGCAGCAGTCGTGCCTGGGCGACGGAAGTGTCCTGGTATTCGTCGAGCAGCACCACCCTGAAGCGCTCGCGCTCGGCGTCGCCGACCTCGGGACACGTCTCGGCCAGCTTTGCCCCGAGCGCCATCTGGTCGGAGAAGTCCATCACCCCGAGCTCACGTTTGAGCGCGCGGTAGCCCTCGACGAAGGCCAGCAGTTCGCGACGCTTGGCCAGCGTGGTGAGGACGTTCTTGACCTGGACGGTCTGTTTGGCCTGCTCCCAAAGAGGGGCTTCCGCGGCTTGGAAACGGCGCACCTCGTCGGGGGCGACCAGGTGCTCCGCCAGCTGCGCGTCGAGGGCTAGCAAGCCCGAGACGTTGGTGGCGACCCACGTCGTGAGGTGCTCGACCGGCCCGGTGTGGCGGCGAATGGCGCGGGCAGCGAGCTGGAACCGCGAGGCGTCGGCGATCAGTCGCGTGTCGGGCTCGTGCCCGATCCGCAGTCCGTGCTCGGCGAGCAGCCGGGCGGCGTAGGCGTGGTAGGTGAGCACGGTCGGCTCGAGCGGGCTCGTCGTCTTCGGCTTCGACGAGCGTGCCGGGCGATCGCAGTAGTCCGGCCCCGACAAGGCTGCTGCGGACCCGGTGCGCGAGCTCGGCCGCGGCCTTGTTGGTGAACGTCAGACCGAGGATCTGGTCGGCCTCGACCCGACCGGTGGCGACGAGCCAGACGACCCGGGCGGCCATCACTGTGGTCTTGCCGGAGCCCGCGCCGGCGACGATGACGCCGGGCTCGAGCGGTGCGGTGATCGCGTCGAGCTGCTGGTCGCTGAACGGGATGCCCATCAACCGGCAGAGCTCGTCGGGCGTGGTGATCAGTGACCTTGCTGCCGGTGCGGTCGTCGTCATGACAGCACCGTCCCGGCGCGGCTGCTGCGCCGGGCACATCGTGCGAACTCACACAGGCGCAGTAGTTGTTCATCGTCGCGTCGAAGTCCTCGCGACGGACGACGTCGGCAGCAGTCGATCAGCTGCACCTCGATCGGCTTGCGGCCCTCGGAGTCGTCTGGCTGCTGCGGTCCCTGCGCCTGGACCTTCGGGAAGCCGCCCTTGTCGACGCGTAGCTGGACGAGCTCGGCGCCACCCGAGCGGGCGTCGGCGCCGACAGAGCTCGTCGAAGCCGCCCTCGTCGACGGCGAGCTGGTAGAGCCCGAGCTGCGGGTTGTCGCGCAGTTCGAGGTGCCGTGACGGCGCGTCTTGCTGGTCTTGAAGTCGACGATCACGATGCTGCCCTCGGAGTCACGCTCGACCCGGTCGACCTCGCCGCGGAGCGAGACCGTCTCGCCGCCGTCGAGCGGCACCTCGACCTCGAACTCCTCCTCGGCGCCCAGGTAGGTGCGCCCCGGACGGCCGTCGTGCCAGGCACGAACCGGCGCAGCGCCTCGACCGCGCCTCGCTGCTCGCGCTCGGCGATCCACGGGCTGTCGAACTGCAGCTGGCCCCACACCGAGTCGAGCAGGGCGACCAGCCGTCCTCGTCGACCGTCTCCGTCCCTGCTCATGTGCTCGGCCAAGGCGTGGATGACCGAGCCGAACCCGAGCGCGGTGCTCGCGGCGCGGACTCACCGGCCGCCTCGCGAGACAGGAACCACCGCAGCGGGCAGTCGAGCAGGCCGCCAAGGGCGCTGGCCGAAAGCCGCAGCGGCTCGTCGCTCGGGCCGCACGGGTACGTCGTTCGTCGTGCGACGCTCGCAGGCCCCACCAGGAGGCCGGATCGGCGGCGGGGACGAGCGGCTCGCCGGCAACCTCCGTCTCGACCGAGTCGCGCCAGCCGGGCGGCTGCGGCTCGACGCATCGGCTCGCGCGACTCGCGGATCGGATGCGACCCGGCGCAGCTCGGAGACGAGCCCTGCCAGCGACATGGGCGGGCCGGGCGCCCGGGACGCGACTCGGTCGCAGGCCCAGCTCCTCGATGAGCCGCGACGGCTGGTCGCCGTCTGCCTCGGGCGACGCCACGGCCGTGACGATCAGCCGCTGCCGTGCCCGGGTCACGGCGACGTAGAACAGCCGTCGCTCCTCGGCCAGCATCGCCGTCGTCGGCAGCGGGTCGACGAGCCCGTCGGGGCCGAGCCGGTCGGCCTGGAGCAGCGAGCCCCGGCGACGCAGATCGGGCCAGCTGCCCTCCTGGACGCCGGCGACGACGACGATCCGCCACTCGAGCCCCTTCGACCGGTGGGCGGTCAGCAGTCGCACCGAGTCGCCACGCACGCCGCGCTCGGCCAGGGTGTCGGCCGGGATCTGCTGGGCCTCGACCTCGTCGAGGAAGTCAGCCGCCGCAGGTATGGTCCCGCTTCTCCTCGGCGCGGGCAGCCGACTTCGAACAGCGCACAGATCGCGTCGAGGTCGCGGTGGGCGGCCCGCGCGGCGCCGCCGCCGCGCTCGACGGCACCGCGCAGCCGACGCGGCCAGCGTCGTGCCGGCCCAGAGCGACCCAGAGAGCCTCCTCGGCCGTGCCACCCGCGGCTCAGCACCTCGTGCGGCCTTCGCCAGCAGACCGGCCAGCTTGCGCGGACGTGCCGCGAGCCGGTCGTCGACATGGGTCGAGCAACGTCCGGATCGACGCAGCGCCTGGCGCAGCAGCTCGCCGGACGGCTGCGGCAGCCGCTCGCCGAGGTCTGCCTCGCGGTCGAGCCGCCTGAGCAGTCTCGGCCGAGCTTGCGCACCTGGGCCGCGTCGAGGTCGGCACAGCGGCGACATCACCAGCATCCGGGCGTCGTCGGCGGTCATCGCGTCTGGCTCGACGGCGCCATCGCAGGGCTGTCAGCAGCGGCAGGACAGCCGGCTCGTCGCGCAGCGGCACCTCGTCGCCGGCCACCTCGACGGGGACGCCGGCGGCGACCAGCGCCCGACGCAGGCCAGGGATCGCCGTCACGCCCGATCGCACCAGGACCGCCATCTCGGACCAGGCGACGTCTTCCTCGAGGTGGGCCCGTCGGAGCAGGTCGGCGATGTGGTCGGTCTCGGCGCCACTCGACGTGAACGTGTAGACGTCGACCTCGCCCGTCGCCGTACGGGCTCTGGGCGCCGCGACCGGGTCGCGGAAGGTGCTGGAAGTCTCGCAGCGTCGATCGGACCCTTCACCCCGATGCCGCTTGGCGATCCGTCGGGACGCGGTGAGCAGCCGGTCGCCGAACCGCCGGGTCGTCGACGAGGGCTGCGACCGGGGCCGGTTGGCCGTCAGCGCGGGGGAACTGGGTCGGGAACTCGAGGATGCCCCGCACATCGGCGCCGCGGAACGCGTAGATGCTCTGGTCGGGGTCGCCGACGACGACCAGGTCACGGCCGTCGCCGGCGATCGCCTGCAGCAGCCGCACCTGGCTGGGGTCGGTGTCTTGGTACTCGTCGACGAAGACAGCCCTGATACTCGCGCGCGCAGCTGCTCCTTGTTCGTCGGCTGCTCCGCGAGCAGCACGGCGCGGTGGATCAGCTCGGAGTAGTCGAGCACGCCCTCGGCGTCGAGCACATCGAGGTACTCCTCCATGAACTGCACCGGCGGCCACCCACGTCGGGCGTGTCGCTCTCGCGGCCGATCCGCTCCAGATCGTCGGGATCGAGCGCGAGCTCGCGGGCCCGAGACAGCACGGCGTGGACCTCGCGGGCGAAGCCGCGGGTGCGCAGCGCCGCCTCGATCGAGCTCGGCCACGCGGCGACACCGCTCTCGCGCGAGTGAGCGAGCAGCTCGGCGAGACGGACGTCCTGCTCGGGAGCGCTGAGCAGCCGCAGCGGCGTCTCATAGGTGCCCTCTGGCTGGAACCGGCGCACCAACCCGTAGCAGAACGAGTGGAAGGTCGAGCTCATCGGCGTCGCCGACGTACGACCGAGCCTCGAGGTGATCCGGGTGCGCAGCTCGTCGGCTGCCTTGCGGCTGAACGTCAGCACGAGCACTTCATCAGGTGACAGCCCACCACGCTCGACCCGGTCAACCACGGCCTCGACCAGTGTGGTCGTCTTGCCGGTGCCCGGCCCGGCGAGCACGAGCAAGGGACCCCCGGCGTGGTCGACGACCGCCTGCTGCGAGGCGTCGAGCTCAGGCTTCGCGGCGCGTGCGCGCGGAGCTCGCTCGAGGCGGTAGGTGACCGACATGTGCCTATTGGAACAGACGGCGCCGACACGAGGCCGACGTGCCAGGGTGGCATGGTGCACATCCATGACATCGCCCGGCTGGATCTCGGCTACTTCGTCCGGCCGGCGGAAGAGACCGGCACCGGAGCACCACGCGTCGAGGGGGTGCTCGGGTACGTCGTTCGGCATCCAGGTGGCGTCGTCGTGTTCGACACAGGTCTCGGGGCGGTCGACGACGAGACCGAAGCCTGGTACCGGCCGCGACGTCGCTCGGCCGAGGAGGCGCTCTCCGACGTGGGCCTGGGGGTCGGGGACGTGGACCTGGTCGTCAACTGTCACCTGCATTTCGACCACTGCGGCGGCAACGCGGCGTTCGCCGGTCGGCCGGTGCTGTGCCAGCGGCGAGAGCTCGCCACGGCCCGTGCGGGTGACTACACGAATCTCGACCTCGTCGACCACCCCGGCGCCCGGCTGGAGGAGCTCGACGGGGAGGCGGAGCCGCTGCCCGGCGTCTTCGTGATCCCGACCCCGGGCCACGTCGACGGGCACCAGTCGCTGGCGGTCAGGTGTGACGACGGAACCGTGGTGCTGGCGGGCCAGTCGCACGACCAGGCGTCGCTGTTCAGCGCTGACGCGCTGGCTGTGCATGCTCACGCGGCGGGTGTTGAGCAGCCGCTGCCGCTGCCGCCGGCGTGGATGGAACGGCTGCTCGACCTCGACCCGCGCCAGGTGCTGTTTGCGCATGACGCCGCGGTCTGGCGGCCCTGAGGCCAGCTCACAGCCGGGCGAGCACGGCGTCGAGGGATGGTCGGCAGGCTGCGACGTACTCCTGCGACGAGTCCGGAGACAGCCCCAGCTCCTCGTGCCTGCCGCGGGTCGCCGCTCGGTAGACGTGGGCGCGCAGGCACAGCTGCGGCCATTCGGGTACGTCGGACCACTCGTCGAGCAGTGACTCCGGCACGCCCTCCCAACAGATCCCGTCAACCGCGGCAACAGCGAGCGCCCACCCTGCGGGCCGGAAGTACGGCGGCCAGTCGATGACAGCGGGCGGATGCCCGTCGGCCATCACGACATTGCCCCCGATGTCACCGTGCACGACCTGCGCTGCCGCACTCACCGGACGCAGCGCCGCCAACCCTGCTTCGATCAGCGCGCGCGTCTGCGGCCGGCCGCAGACCGGAGCACCCTCCCACGCCACGGCGTCGCCGTACGTCCAGCAGTCGTCGCGCTCGTCCAAGAACTCCGGCCGCGGCAGGTCGACGACACCGGCATGGAAGGACTCGGCTGCCCGGCGGATCAGGGCAGCATCGGTACGCATCGACGCGTCGCTCCCCGCGACGAAACGGTGCGCGGCCCAGCCGTCGTACGACCAACCGCCGACCGGCCCGGGCAACGGCTCCGGCACCCTCACCGACTCGTGGTGGTCCCAGCCGGCGTACACCTCGCAGACCCACTCGTGCTCCGCGGCGAGGCCGACCGGCTTCAGCACCACAGCGCCGTCTGACCAGGTGCCGCCCTGCCCACCGGGCAGTCTGTGCAGCGCGCCAACGTCGACGTCGTATGCCGACACCACGTGGGTCGGCGGCCGACTCACGGGGTCCACAGCACCGCCGCAAGGTCGACCCGCAACGAGGCCGCATCGGTGATCTGACCCCGAAGCACTGTCCCCTCTTCGCGGTAGTGCGCCAACGCCTCGCGCTGATGCGACGTCGGCAGGCTGCCGTCTGCGCGCACCACCCGCCACCACGGGACCGGAGCGCCGTACATGGCCATCACCCGTCCGATCTGGCGTGGACCTCCGCGGCCGACAGCGTCAGCCAGCACGCCGTACGTCGTCGCCCGTCCCTCGGGGATGCGCTCCACCAGTGACAGGACCGCTTCGACGTACGCGTCCGGGTCGTCCGAGACCTCCACGCGAACAGCCTCCCAGGCCCGCCCAGCACAAAGGGCCGGGAAGATTCTTCCCGGCCCCTTGTTGTGGGTGCTTCCCGTCCTCTGTCAGTGATTCCTCTGTCGGTGATTGCCCAGTCGGTGACTGCTCTGTCGGAGATTGCCAGTCAGAGCAGTCAGACTGACCGCTAGAGACTGACTGTCAGAGGATGGGGTTGAACGGCTCGGTCCCGAGAGACAGCGAGAGTCCGCTGATCCCGGAGTTGGCCTTGGCGTAACGCAGCTCGTGGTCGATGTCGCCGATGTTGTTCGATGCGGGGAGCGGGGCGAGACCCAGTGTCGACAGCGTGCCAAGAGCGTTGCCCTCGGCGTCGATGAAAGCACTGCCAGAGTCACCGGGGACGCCCGGTGTCACGGTGTAGAGCGGATGTGTCCAGCCATTGCCGTCCGAGCCGAGGCTCACTCCTGTGTGTGGTGACAGCACCGAGATACCGGCCCGCAGTGAGGAGTTGCCATAGGTGTAGACGCGATCGCCGGCAGTGGTGCCGGTCGTGTTGATGCCCTCCGGGCCACCCCAGAACGGGATCGACGGGTTGACATCGTCGACGTACGCCGCATCGACCTTCACCAGGGCGAGGTCGTTGTAGGCGCAGGCGTCGGCGTTGTTCTCACCGTTCTGCCGCATGGTCAGCCAGGAGCTGTAGGCGAGCTTGCCGGTTCCGACCTCGGTGCCCTCGTCAACAAGGCTGCCGCCCTCGCGGAAGCTGACGGGGGTGCCGAGCGGCAGGGAGCCCGCATCGCAGCCGTTGGTGTCGGTAGCGCCGCCGGTGCCGGCGCAGTGTGCGGCGTAGCCGACGTACACGCTGCCGGCTCCGTCGGTGTAGACGAAGTTGGCGGTGCATTGGGCCCCGTCGGTGTACATCTGGACTCCGGGGTGGATGGCTGCGGTGGCAGCTGGTGCCCACGCAGCGGTGATGTTCTGCTGGTTGGCGGCGTCGGGCACGGTGACGGCACTCGAGTTGGCGCTGGTCACCAGCAAGGCTGCCCCTGCGGCGAGGATGCTCACGGCCACGGTCGACCGGGTACGGATGAGCATTGCTGCTCCCTCCCTCTAGCGAGAACGTCGGACACGGAGCCCAACGAGGCCGGTTACTCCGGGGTCACGAACCGTCTCGGGATGCGAGACGCTGCCGCGTAATGCCGGGTTTCCGCCGCTCTCGCTGTCACGCGGGCCGCTGCCGGTACGACGTACGACGGCCACTGGCGACCAGCTCGACTCGGCCGGCGGCCAACTCGTGGCCATCTGGACCTTGCCCAGAGGTCACTGCCCGGTCCTAGAGTGTCCAGACCTACCGAGTTTCGAGGAGCCCTCATGCGACCCTCTTCACGTCATCTGGTCTGGCTCGCCGCCCTCTCTTTCGTCGTCCCCACCGCGTTGGCCACCTCGGCCGGGTCAGCGGCTTCGGGCTCGAGGTCGGACACGGCTGCCGCCACCGAGTCGAAGCACCCACACAGCAAGAACCTGCGGATTGCGACCTACAACCTGAGCCTCAACCGCAACGAGGCCGGCCAACTCGAGGCCGACCTCGAATCCGGCACCAACGCACAGGCGCGCGCCGTTGCCGAGGTGATCCAACGCACCAACCCCGACATCGTGCTGCTCAACGAGTTCGACTTCGTGCCACACAAACGGGCGGTCAACCTCTTCCGCGACAACTACCTTGAGGTCAGCCAGACCGGGGCGCGTCCGATCCACTTCCGGCACTCGTTTGTCGCCCCGTCCAACACTGGAATCCCCAGCGGCTTCGACCTCAACAACGACGACGTCGTCGGCGGGCCCGACGACGCGTTTGGGTTCGGCTTCTTCCCCGGCCAGTTCGGGATGGCGGTCTTGTCGAAGTACCCGATCGACCAGCGGGCCGTGCGCACGTTCCAGCACTTCCGCTGGAAGGACATGCCCGGTGCGTTGTTGCCCGACGACCCCGACACAGCCGCCCCGGCCGACTGGTACTCCAGGACCGAGCTCAACCGCTTCCGGTTGTCGAGCAAGTCCCACTGGGACGTCCCCGTGCGAGTGGGTCGCGAAACCATCCACGTGCTCGCTTCGCACCCGACCCCACCGACCTTCGATGGTGATGAGGACCGTAATGGGCGGCGCAACCACGACGAGATCCGCTTCTGGGCCGACTACGTCACTCCGGGTCGCGCTTCGTCATACATCTATGACGACTGTGGACGCCGAGGCGGCCTGAAGCCTGGGTCGAAGTTCGTCGTGTTGGGCGACCAGAACAGTGACCCGGTCGACGGCGACTCCGTGCCAGGCTCGATCCAGCAGCTGATCGAGCACCCACGGATCACTGACCCGCTGCCGACGTCGGAGGGTGCAGTGGAGGCGGCGGCACTCCAGGGCGGCGCGAATGCCGCACACGGGGGTGATCCTCGCTACGACACGGCGGACTTCAACGACAACCCCGCGCCGGGCAACCTGCGTGCCGACTACGTACTGCTCTCGAAGCAGCTGCGTCCCCTCAACGCGCGCGTCTTCTGGCCGGTGCGCGCCGACCCGTTGTCGCGGCTGACGGGCGAGTTCCCGTTCCCGACGAGCGACCATCGGCTGGTCTGGGTCGACGTACGGATGGCCCGGCACTAAGGGCTGGCGCCGGTCAGTCCTCGCAACGTCCGTGTAGCCGGTCGCTCTGGCGACCGGTTACAGGGACGCAGGGAAACAGAAGCCTCAACCTCTGAAGAAAGGCAACATCCGCATGGTTTCAGCCGTCCGACAAGTCACGTTCGACTGCGCCGACGCGTACACACTCGCGCAGTTCTGGAGCCAGGTGTTCGAGCGCCCACTCCACGACGACGACCACCCTGGCGACCCGATGGCGCTGATCAAGCTGGAGAACAACCAGGGCGTGCTGTTCATCGGCGTCCCCGAGGGCAAGACCGTCAAGAACCGACTGCACCTCGACGTGATGCCGACCGACCGGACGCGCGACGAGGAGGTCGACCGACTGCTCGGCATCGGTGCGCGGATCTACGAGGATCACCGCAAGCGACGACGGCACGGGCTGGGTGACCATGCTCGACCCCGAGGGCAACGAGTTCTGTGTCGAGCGCAGCGACCGCGCGAGCGCTGAAACCCCAACAGGGTAAGAGCTTTCGGCTAGGCCGTCGTTAGTACGACGGCTGGGACGGGTCGATCTGGTTGACCCACGCCGACGACCCCGCCGCCGACGTGCACGGAGTCGGAGAAGCCGGCGCCCTTGAGTACCGCCAGCGCCTCGGCCGAGCGCACGCCGGTCTTGCAGTGCAGCACGACCTGCTTGTCCTGACGGCAGCTTCCCGAGCGCGTTGCCGTTGAGGAACTCGCCCTTGGGGATCAGCACGGCGCCGGGGATCTGGTTGATCTCGAACTCGTTCGGCTCGCGTACGTCGACGAGCATGAAGTCACGCTCGCCGTTCTCGCGCTCCTTGAGCCAGTGCTCGAGGGTCGTCGACGGAGATCGTCGAGTCCGGCGGCAGCCTCGGCCGCCTCGTCGCTGATCGCGCCGCAGAACGCTCTCGTAGTCGATCAGCTCGGTGACGGTCGGGTTGTCGCCGCAGATCGCGCAGTTGGGGTCCTTGCGGACCGCGAGCTTGCGGTACTCCATCTCGAGGGCGTCGTAGATCATCAGCTTGCCGACCAGCGGGTCGCCGATGCCGGCGAGCAGCTTGATCGCCTCGTTGACCTGGATCGAGCCGATGCTCGCGCAGAGCACACCGAGCACGCCGCCCTCGGCGCACGACGGCACCATGCCCGGCGGCGGCGGCTCGGGGTAGAGGCAGCGGTAGCACGGGACCGTGCTCGGCCCAGAACACCGACGCCTGGCCGTCGAAGCGGTAGATCGAGCCCCAGACGTACGGCTTGCCGAGCAAGCACGGCGGCGTCGTTGACCAGGTAGCGGGTGGCGAAGTTGTCGGTGCCGTCGACGATCAGGTCGTACTGCTCGAAGATGTCCATCACGTTGTCGTTGTCGAGCCGCTCGTTGTGCACCACGACGTTGACGAGCGGGTTGATCTCGGCGATCGACTCCTTGGCCGAGAGCGCCTTCGACTTGCCGATGTCGCTCTGGCCGTGGATGATCTGGCGTTGCAGGTTGGACTCGTCGACCTCGTCGAACTCGACGATCCCGAGGGTGCCGACGCCGGCCGCCGCGAGGTAGAGCAGCGCGGGGCTGCCGAGACCGCCCGCACCGATGACCAGCACCCGGGCGTTCTTCAGCCGCTTCTGCCCGGTCATTCCGACGTCGGGGATGATCAGGTGGCGGCTGTATCGACGTACCTCGTCGATGGTCAGTTCGTCAGCCGGTTCGACCAGCGGCGGCAGCGACACGGTCTCTCCTCGTCAGGCATAGGGCTGGACGGCTGGCGTCCGGGGACGGGCCGTCATCGGTTACAACCCGATGTGCCACCTCCATGTTCCCCGAAGGCGCCCGCTGAGCCGGATCTACGTTCCGCCACCTGGACAATCAACCGTCTTCCGACACACGTCGGCACACCCACGCCAGGCGAGCCCCAGCGCCTACGTCTTCCGACACACGTCGGCACGCGCACGCCATCCGAGCCGCTGGCCGCGCTGCGGATCTGCGCTGCCGACGCCTACGCCAGCCACCACACCGCGGCGGAAATCGGGGCGGATGTGTGCCGGATCGAATCAGGCACCCATGTGAGTGTCCGTGGTAGCAACCGGTCAGAACGACGTGGCATCCGGGCGCACGAGTCGACGAAAGGGTCCAAGACCACGGTCTTCCGGGGCATACCGATCTCGACTCCCCGAGCAGACCTTCCTCGATCTCGCCGCCACCCTTTCCATCGTCGAGCTTGTCGTCCTCGGTCGACTCCCTAGTCCGCGCCGGTCGTACAACGCCTGATGCACTGATCGAAGCCTTCAGCCACTGCGGCGCGGTCGTGGCGTGCGCCCGGCTCGGCGCGCAGCCAGGTTCGTGCGTTGCCGGTGTCGACTTCTCCGATGGAATCCCGGCTCAGCGATGCTGATCGTGCTCGCCGGCCTACCGGAGCCGGTGGTCAACTTTGTAATCCGCGATCGGTGACGGCAACTCGGTGATGCGCTTTGACCTGAGCTACCCCGAGTTCAAGCTGATCATCGAGTACGACGGCAGGCGGCACGCCGAAGACGACGCGCGATGGGCGCGTGATCTTCGAGAGGCGTGAGCTGGTCGACGGACTGCGGCTGGCGGTTCGCTCGTGGTCCGGTCAGGCGGCATCGTACCGCGAAGCCGACGTAACACTCCGGCGCATCCGAGACACCTTGCGGGAAGAGGGGCTCGGGACCTGCCGGGCAAGTTCCGCACTGAATGGCGGCAACATTTCCCAGTCCGGCGTGCCTCCCAGCACTGATCCGTTCTCGTCTTCCCGACACATGGCGGCAGACGCACGGCCTTCGACCCTCAGCCCGCACGTCTTCCGACACACGTCGGCCTACGTGCGGCAGATTCAAGCTCCAGCGCGTACGTCTTCCGACCGACGGCGCCACGGACGCAACGAGCCGAAGCCGGATCACCAGAACCTACGGCTCGGGCCCATGGCCAGCGCCAAGACCCCCCGTCGACGTCGACGGCCGCACGCTTCAGCTCAGCAACCTCGACAAGGTGCTCTACCCCGAGACCGGGTTCACCAAGGGCGAGGTCATCGACTACTACGTGCACGTCGGCCGACGCCCTGCTCCCTCACCTCGCCGACCGGCTGCTCACCCGCAAGCGCTGGCCCGACGGCACCGGCAGCGCAGTCGTTCTTCGAGAAGAACACGCCGCGCGGCACACCCGACTGGGTCCGCACGGTCTTCATGGCCGAGCACGGTGACGACGGCGTCGAGTACGTCGTCGCCGACGACCTGCCGACCCTGGTCTGGCTGGCCAACCTCGCCGCCCTCGAGCTGCACGTCCCGCAGTGGAAGGTCGGCCCGCGAGGCGGCCCGCAGGACTCCGACCTGGTCGTCTTCGACCTCGACCCGGGCGCCCCCGCCGACATCATCGACTGCTGCGATGTCGCGGGCGCGCTGCGCAGCTGCTCGAGGCCGACGGCCTGACGGCATACCCGAAGACGTCGGGCAACAAGGGCGCCCAGCTCTACGTCCCGATCGAGCCGACCACCTCGCGCCGTACGTCGGCCTACGCCAAGCAGCTCGCCGACCAGCTCGCCGCGGCCCTCCCCGACCTCGTCGTCTCGGCCATGGAGAAGAAGCAGCGCAAGGGCAAGGTGTTCATCGACTGGAGCCAGAACAACGCCGCCAAGACCACCATCGCCCCGTACTCGTTGCGTGGCGTCGCCCGACCCGACCGTTTCGACCCCGCTCACTTGGGACGAAGTCGGACGCCGCCACCAACGCGGCCGACCTGGTGTTCCTACCCGCCGACGTGCTCGCCCGCATCGACGAGCACGGCGACCTCCTGGCCGATCTCGACGACACGGCGGCACCCCTGCCCTGAGCGCGCAGCGACGCGACCCACTGGCCCCGCCGTCGACGTCCGCTCCGCCAGCGGCTCGACGGTAGGATGCGCCGGGTGACCTCCCTGTCGAAGATCGACGCCGCACCGGCCGACTCCCCCGCAGTGCACGCCGCGCCCAGCTGCTGGAGTCGGCGCTCGACGTCTTCGTCGCACAGGGCTACCACGCCGCAGCGATGGACGACATCGCCGAGCGCGGCCGGCGTCTCCAAGCCGGTGCTCTACCAGCACTTCCCCGGCAAGCTCGAGCTCTACCTCGCGCTGCTCGACTCCGCCTGCGACCAGGTCGTCGCGGAGGTCCGCGAGGCGCTCGCCAGCACCCAGGACAACAAGGAGCGGGTCGCGGCCACCACCGAGGCGTTCTATGCGTACGTCGCCGACGCCGAACGGCGCCTTCCGGCTCGTGTTCGAGTCCGACCTGACGAGCGAGCCGGCCGTCCGCGAGCGCGTCGACCGCGTCACCCTGCCAGTGCGCCGACGCCTGCGCCGAGGTCATCGCCGACGACACCGGCTTCCCACCCGAGGTCTCCCGGCTGCTCGCGGTCGCCCTCGTAGGAATGAGCCAGGTCTCAGCGCGGTTCTGGCTGAGCATGCCCGACGCGACCCTCAAACAGAAGGACGCGACCGAGCTCATCGCCAGCCTCGCCTGGCGAGGCATCCGGGGTTTCCCACGACACGAATAAGGGTCCGGATCCCGACCATCCGGCCAGCAAGCCCATCGAACTGAGAGGACTCCCCTGTGGAGGTCAAGATCGGCGTCACCCACGCCAGCCGTGAGCTGACGTTCGACTCCAACGAGTCGCCCGACGACATGCAGAAGGCGATCACCGACGCCCTTTCGTCCGAGAACCGCCTCCTCGTCCTGAACGACGACAAGGGCCGCACGGTCTTCGTTCCCGATCGACAAGCTCGCGTATGTCGACATCGCCGGCGAGCAAGGCCGGCGCGTCGGCTTCGGCGCCGCCTGACGACACGCCGGAGCGGGGATGCTGTACGCCGCGATGCGCGGGTGTCGTCGCCCCTGTCGCGCGCCCCGTGTTTCGCCCCATGGTCGAGGGGCGCCATCACGTGCCGAAACACGGTGCGGTCATCATCGCGACCAACCACCTGTCGTTCATCGACAGCGTCGTGATCCCGATCGTCGCCCCGCGCCCGGTATCTTCCTCGCGAAGGTGGAGTACTTGACCGGCTCCGGCATCAAGGGCCCTGCCACCCGGACCTGGTTCAACGCCATCGGATCCATTCCCGTCGAACGCGGCGACAACCGCGCCGCCCAGGCGTCCGCTCGACGCCGCCCTGAGGTGCTCGGACGGGCAGGCTTTTGGCATCTACCCCGAAGGCACGCGCTCGCGCGACGGCCGTCTCTACCGTGGCCGCACCGGCGTCGGCTGGCTGGCGCTGACCGCCCACGTACCCGTCGTACCGGTCGCGCTCATCGGCACCGAGAAGATCCAACCGTGGGGTCGCGGCGGCTGCACATCCACCGGATCACGGTGCGTTTCGGGGATCCGCTGACGTTCCGCCGCCGCGCGCATGCCGCCAGACGCCAGCGCTGGCGCGCCGCCGAGCCACCGACCAGATCATGGATGCCATCGCCGCCCTCTCCGAACAGCCGGCCGCCGATCTACAACCAGTCACCTCCGCTCGGTCTGAGGTGGGCGTCCGCCCCGGACTAGCCGAGACACGCCGGTCAGCGCAACTGGATCTGGAGCACTGCCGAGTCGACCGCTGGCGGCGGGCGGAATGCCGTGCGCGGCACAGTCAGTCCGCGCTGGAACTCGAACTCTGACCGTGCCGACGCGACAACCTGGTCTCGACCGTCCACCACCTGGCGCACGACCCGCCGCTGGAGCACCAGGTCGGCGCTGAGCAGCCGCAGTTGTGGGGAGAGGAGTTGACGTAGGAGCGCAGTTGTCGCCTCGTACGGCGGGTTCGCGACGACCCGAAACGGGCTCCGTGGCCAACGCAGCCGGGTGACGTCGGCGCCACGACCGTCACCGCATTCTCACCGGCAAATCGCGTGCGAAGAGTCGCGAGCCGTGCAGGGTGCCGCTCCACTGCGATCACTCGTGCACCTGCGGCGACCAGCAAGCCGGTCAGCGCCCCATCCCCGCACCCAGGTCGACCACCAGGTCACCGGGTCGGACACCGGCGGCGTCGACGACGCGATACGCCCAGGGCTCAACTCAGGCAGTGCCAACCCCAGCGCGCCTGCTGCGGTCGAGAAGGACGCTCCGGTCGACGCGCGCTTGCGAGCGCGCCCGGACACGGCGGACCATCACCATGCGGATTGACATGCTCACGACCGTAAGGACGACAGTGCGCGAGTGCAATTGGTTTAGCGCGGTCAAGCCTGGAGGCCGAGGGCGCTCATCCGCGCGGTGTGGGTCTCGCTGAGGCGGGCAAACATCCGCCCGATCGCCGCCAGGTCCATGCCGGGCCGGTCGACGCCGCCGACCAGGAGTGCGGTGAGCGCGTCGCGTTCGGCGGCCACCCGCTGCGCCTGCTACAGCGCCTCGCCCATCAGCCGGCGCGCCCACAGCGCCAGCCGGCCCGGCCACCTTGGGGTCGGCCTCGATCGCCTTGCGGACCCGGTCGACGACGAACTCGACCGCCCGGTGTCCTCCAGCGTGGCGATGATCAGCTCGCGGGTCGACACATCGACGTAGGCGGCGATCTCACGGTAGAAGTCCGCGGCGAGGCCGTCGCCGACGTACGCCTTGATCAGGCTCTCGAGCCAGTTCGACGGGGCGGTGTGCTCGTGGAACGCGTCGACGGGGGCGTGGAACGGCTCCATCGCCTCGAACGGGTCGGCGTCGAGCTACCAGCCGGAGGCGGATCAGGTCTTCGAAGTGGCCGAACTCGCCGGCGCCATCGACGCGAGCGCGACCTTGTCCTCCAGCGTCGGAGCGCTGCCGGCGTCCTCGGCCATTCGCTCGAACGCGCTGAGCTCGGAGTACGCGAGACCGCCCAGCAGGTCGATGACTGCGACCCGATAGGCGGGGTCGTCGTACGCCGGATTGAGCTCCTTGGAGACCGGCCCACCGGCGCCGGCGGACGCCGTCTGCGCCGCATCGTCAGTCATGCGACGAAGCGTAGCGACATTGCTACCGCCGAGACCGATAGACTGCCCGTGAGCACGCCCCGCGCGATCACCGCGCCGCGGGCATCAATCCAAGAATCGAGATCCCGCTCTGACTACCTTCGAAGAACTCGGCGTTATGCCCGCAATCGCCAATGCATTGCGCGCCAACGGCATCACTGACGCCTTTCCCATCCAAGAGATGACCCTCCCCATCGCGTTGATCGGCACCGACCTCATCGGCCAGGCCCGCACGGGCACCGGCAAGACGTTGGCCTTCTCCATCCCGATCCTGCAGCGCGTCATCGCGCCCGACGACCCCGACTTCGCAGAGCTGGTCGCGCCCGGCAAACCTCAAGCACTGGTGATCGCGCCCACGCGTGAGCTGGCGTTGCAGGTTGCCGGCGACCTGCGGCTCGCCGGCATCAACCGCGGCACCCGCACGCTCACGGTGTACGGCGGAGTCCCCTACGAGCCTCAGCTCGACGCACTCGTGGCAGGCGTCGACATCGTCGTCGGCACTCCTGGGCGGCTGCTCGACCTGGCCCAGCGCAAGAGCCTCGACCTGTCCCACGTCAAGGTGCTCGTGCTTGACGAGGCCGACGAGATGCTCGACCTCGGCTTCCTGCCTGACGTTGAGCGACTGATCGCGAAGACCCCCGAGCTGCGTCAGACGATGCTGTTCTCCGCCACGATGCGGGGAGAGGTGATCGGCCTCGCCCGCACTCACATGCGGCACCCGGTCAACATCCGTGCCGAGTCGGCAGGTGACGCCGAGACCGTGCCATTGACCGCGCAGTTCGTCTATCAGGTGCACGACCTCGACAAGACCGAGATCATCGCCAAGACGATGCAGTCGGAGAACCGCGGCCTGTCGCTCGTCTTCACCCGCACGAAGCGCGCGGCTCAGCGAGTCGCCGAAGACCTGATGGACCGAGGCTTCCCTGCTGCGCCGCTCCACGGCGACATGGCGCAGGTCGCGCGAGAGCGGGCGCTAAAGCGGTTCCGCGACGGCACGGTAGAGATCCTGGTCGCCACCGACGTGGCCGCTCGCGGCATCGACGTCGTCGGCATCACGCACGTCATCAACTACTCCTGTCCCGAGGACGAGAAGACCTACATCCACCGGATCGGCCGCACCGGCCGGGCCGGCGCGACGGGTGCGGCCATCACGTTCGTCGACTGGGCTGACCTGACGCGCTGGAAGGTCATCAACAAAATGCTCGACCTGCCGTATGACGAGCCGGCCGAGATCTACTCCACCAGCGAGCAGCTGTTCCACGACCAAGGCATCCCGCGCGACGCCAAGGGCCGTGTCGGCGAGCCCACTCCCCGCGACGAGGCCGGCAAGGTCGACTCCGGTCGAGGCGGTCGTCGCGGTGGCCACAGCGGTAGCGGTGGTGGGCGCTCCGACAGTGGTCGGGCCGAGGGTGGCTCGGCCGGTGGCCGCGGCGAAGGCCGCTCGAACCGGTCACGCACCCGCAGCCGCGAACGCACCCGCACCCGTGGTGGTCAGCAGGTCTCGGCCGCCGGCCAGTCGAAAGACACGAGCGCGACAAGCGATGCGAGCTCAGCCGAGACGACGCAAGAATCGAGCTCCGGCTCCAGCCGGCGCCGACGGTCCCGTAGCCGCACCCGGACCACCGACTGACCGCCCCTCGGCCAACGTCCGTAGCAGCGCGCGCCCCAGCGACCAGTTGCCCGGACGCAACGAGGTCAGGCGGTGACGATGACCGGCGTGCCCACGGGGGCGAACTCCCACAGTGCGCGTGCGTCGGCGATCCACTGCCGGACGCAGCCAGCCGACTGGACGGTGCCAAGCTCGTCTCGTGACTGGGCCAGGCTGCCGTCGTGATGAGCCGGTATGTCGTGGAAGCCGATCGCGGAGTTCCGTCCGAACGCGAACCGCACCATGTAGTTCATCGTCTCGTTGTAGTCGTAGCTCACGGCATGGCGTGACTTCGAGGTGACGTGGTACTTGTCGGGCTTCAACAGATCCTCATCGAGGGCGCCGGAGACGAGATAGGTGCGCTTGACGTTGTCGTCGCGGCCCACCAGCCAGACGCGCTGGGCGCTTTCGTCATACACGATCCGCTTGCCCGATCCACTGCGCGCCGGGAGCTTCGTCGACTCGGTGACGGGAGGGCTGGACTCCGGGTCTTCGGCCGGCGGGTCTTCGTTCTCCGGCTCGTCGTAGATCAGCCAGTCATCAGAGCTCGCCTCGTCGCCACCCGCAGACGCGTCGTCCTCGGGGTGCTGAGACTTTCCGCTGCCCGCAGCTGAGCTGCTTTGCTCTGGCGGCTCGGCCAGCGCCGCGGCCGGTCCGATGCCCAACGCACCGGTCACGGTCATCAACGTGATGACGACAGCCGAGGTTGCGGCAGCCCAGCGCGAGGCCGTCATCCGGCCTTCGTCGCGCGGTTCCCAGACACCTGACACGTTCCGCATTCTAGTCAGCGGGCCCGCACAGATGCCGATGCGACGCACCGGCGATCGCGTCGCGCTCGGCCGGGATCAGGGCTTGCTGGCAACGGGATACTTGTTGCCCGACGCGTAGAGGTCAGCGGCGATCTCGCGATACGCAAGCGCACCCTTCGTCATGCGGGAGGTGGCGAAGATGGACCGACCCGCGGCCGGCGCTTCGGCGAACCTGATCGAACGCGGGATCGGTGGCATGACCACGTTGATGTCGTACGTCGCCGCGATCGTGTCGAGGACAGCCCGGGCGTGCTTGGTGCGCCCGTCGTACAACGTCGGCAGCACGCCCATCACCTCCAGCGACGTGTTGGTGTAGCGGCGCACGTCGTGGATCGTGTCGAGCAGCTGGCCAACTCCGCGGTGCGACAACGTCTCGCACTGCAAGGGGATCAGCACCGAGTCGGCCGCCGTCAACGCCGCCACCGTGAGCACTCCGAGCGTGGGCGCGCAGTCCAGCAAGACCCAGTCGTAGTCGTCGGACACACCTTCGAGTGCGGCGCGCAGCGCATGCTCGCGGCCTGGTCTAGCGAGCAGCGCGGTCTCCGCACCCGCGAGCTCGATCGTGGCCGGCAGGAGGTCCGGCCCGTCCTCGGTTGCGAGTATGACGTCGGACGCATCTGCCTGCCGCAGCAGAACCTGATGCGCCGAGGTGTCGAGCTCCTCGGGGTCGATGCCGAGCGAGAACGTCAAGCAGGACTGAGGGTCCAGGTCGACCAGCAACACCTTCGCGCCGAGGTCGCACAGAGCGGTGCCGAGCGAGGCGACGGTGGTGGTCTTGGCAACGCCGCCCTTCTGGTTGGCGATCGCGATCGTGGTGGTCATCGCGCGCCATTGTGCCACTCCTGACCGGACGGCCAACCAGCGCAAACGATCCGGCCGTCACGTTGCGAGGACCACGCCCAAGTCGGATCTTTCGGCAGGAGATGGGATGCTGGCGCGATGCCCCTCGCCCTGATCACCGGACCCACGACGGGTATCGGCTTGGCATTCGCTCGCTGCCTCGCGGCCGAAGGTCACGACCTGGTGCTGGTCTCCCGCGACGAGACACGGCTCGCCGCCGTGGCCGACGACCTGTCGGCTCGTCACGGCGTGACCTGTGACGTCCTCGCCGCAGACCTCTCCGACCCGGAGGCGTGTCGGCGCGTCGAGAAGCGGCTGAAAGACGAGCCCTTCGACGTACTCGTCAACAATGCCGGCTTTGGCTTGGGACTCACGTTCGAGCAGAACGACGTCGAGGACGAGCAGCGAAGCCTCGACGTGCTCGTGGGCGCGGTCATGCGGCTCAGCCATGCGGCCTTGCCAGGCATGCGTGAGCGCGGTCGCGGTGAGGTCATCAATGTCGCGAGCGTCGCGGGCTTCCTGCCGCGGAGCACATACGGCGCCAACAAGGCCTGGGTGATCAAGTTCAGCCGGTGGGCGAACATTCGCTACGGGCGGCACGGCGTCCGCGTGACGGCGTTGTGCCCAGGGTTCGTACACACCGAGTTCCACCAGCGGATGAACGCCGACATGTCGTCGCTGCCTGACTGGATGTGGCTCGATGCGGACGACGTCGTGCGCGATGGCCTGCGCGACCTCCGTCGTGGCAAGGCGGTGTCCATCCCGTCGAAGCGGTACAAGGTGATGGTCGGGGCTGCCCAGCTGGCACCGAAGAAGCTCGTCGAGAAGATGGCACGGAGGGGACGATGAGCCAACCCACAAAAGTCGAGCTGGACGAATCGATCCGGCCGCGCAGACACGGAGACGCCGCGCGGGACGTTCGCGACCTGGATGTGCTCGCCCGCCGACTCGTCACTGCCCCATGCCAACGCGATCCTCATCCCTGGGTTCACCGGGTCTAAGGAGGACTTCGGAGAGGTGCTGCCGCTGCTGGCCAGCGCCGGTTGGCAGGCAGCGACGTACGACCAACGCGGTCAGTACGAAAGCGCGGCCGCAGCCAACGACGACTTCAGCCTCGACGGGTATGCCGCCGACCTGGTGGCCGTGACCGAGGCGCTGTTCGGGACGGCGGAGCAAACGCACGTGGTCGGGCACTCGTTCGGCGGGCTGGTCGCCAGCACCGCCGTCGTCACGAACCCCGACCCATGGGCGAGCCTGACCCTGCTGTGCTCAGGGCCCGGCGGGTTCGACGGAGCCAAGCGGCAGGACATCCTCGACGGCGCAGCCTTGGTCGAGCGCGACGGACTCGAGGCGGCCTACAGGTACAAGCAGCGCGAGGATCGACGGCGTGGCCGCGAGGCCCCGCCGCCGGAGATCGAGAAGTTCCTGCACCAGCGCTTCATGGCCAACTCGCCACACTCGCTCACCGCGATCGCCATGCTGCTTGCCGATTCGGCCGACCTGACCCCGGAGCTGGGTGGCGCTGGGGTGCCCGTTTCGGTCATGCGGGGCGAGCACGACGACGCCTGGGAGCACTCGGTCCAGGATCGGCTCGCCGAAGAACTCGGCACCACCGTCGTCGTGATCGACAAGGCCGCGCACTCCCCCGCGGTCGAGCGCCCGGAGGAGACCCGCGACGCACTCGTCCGTTTCTGGATGACGACGCGCTGACCCGTCTCCTCAGGGCTCCTCGAGACCGGCCCATGGCTCGCGAGGTGCCACGGCGGCAGAACCCTCCGGACAGGACCGGTTGAAGTCACACCAGCCACACAGCGCGCCGACGTGCGGCGGGTACATCCGGTCTGCCTCGGCTGCGTCAACCCCGGTCTTGAACTTCCCGTCGAGGTCGGCGATCTCGCGCGCGATCGAGTCCGCACGCCCGACGTGGCGCGCCAGCCCTTCGTCGGTGTGCACCCAGGCGACCACTTCTCCTGACGGCAGGTGGTGGAGCTCGACGCGTCGGCAGCGGCGATGCAGGGTGCGCTCCGCGGCGGCGGCGTACACGGCAAGCGCCAGCGACGTACGCGCGTCATCGACGGTCAGCGGGTGGCGTCCGGTCTTGTAGTCGACGATCACGAGACCCTCACCGCCCCGCTCGTCGATCCTGTCCACGCGACCGAACAGTGCCGCGTGGTCGGTCTTCACCGCGACCGTCCGCTCCACCCCGATGGGCTCGTCGGCCGGGTCGAGATCGGCAACGTACTGCTCAACCATCGCCCTCGCTCGGTCTCTCGCCGCGTCGCGTTGCTGATCATCGCGGAAGCCATCGGTCAGCCATGCCTCGTCGAGCAGCTGGCCCGCCCGAGTCACGGTGCGCTCAGACAGCGGGAGCTTCCACCAGTTCGCGAGCGCCGTATGGATCGCCGCTCCCAGCGAGTTGTGCGCCCAGGGCGGACCCTTGGGCGGCGGTGGGCGGTCGAGGTAGGTGAACCGGTAACGCCGAGGGCAGTCGAGATATGTGACGAGCCGCGACGGTGCGGCCTGGAGGAGACGTCGCGGCATGCCCTCGAACCCGAGCTGCGTGTCACCGCTCACCACGCCGTCCCACTGCAGGTCACGGCGTCACCACAGCCACGACGTTGCGCTTACTGGCAACGGCATTGACGCTCGCTCGTTCGAGCAGGCGCTCGTACTCGTCGGGGTCGGTGAGGTTACAACCGAGCTCGTGGTCAACCTTGCCAAGACCGTGGAAGTCGCTCGACCCAGTCGCGACCAGGTCGAGCTCGGCGGCGATCGCATGCAACTTTGCTCGGTCCTCCTCGTCGTGGTCCTGGTGATCGACCTCGATGCCGACGAGACCGTCCGCCTGCAGCTCCGCCAGGGTCTCGACGTCGAGGATGCGCCGACTGCCCCGACCCCATGGGTGCGCGATGACGGCGGCGCCGCCGGACGCGGTGATCATCCTGATCATCTCGCGAGTCCTGGTGGCATAGCGGACGACATACCCGGGTCTGCCCCACTCAAGCCAGGCGGCGAACGCTTCGTTGCGGCTGGCGACGACGCCCTTCGCGACAAGTATGTCAGCGATGTGCGGACGGCCGATCGCGAGCGTGTCTCCCACCTGTGCCAGCACCTCCGCCTCGGTGATGTCGATTCCGGCCTCGCGAAGCTGGTGCAACATCGCCGCGAGCCGGCCGGTGCGACCTTCGAGGATGCGCTCGAGCTCTGCCTTCAGCGGCGGGTAGGTCGGGTCCGGGAGGTAGGCGAGCAGATGCACGCCCGCACCGTCGAACTTCGTCGAGACCTCCATGCCGGGCACCAACGTGATCCCCACGTTGCGAGCCGCGACACTCGCCTCCGCCCAGCCGCCGATGCTGTCGTGGTCGGTGAGGCCGACAACATCGAGCCCTGCCGACGCGGCCTTCGCGACCAGATCGGCGGGCGGGTCAGTGCCGTCGGACGCGCGCGAGTGAGTATGAAGGTCGATGCGCACGCTGCGAAGTCTAGGCGGCAGCCACCCCGCGTTCGGCGACGCGCGCGTCAGTCGAGGATCAGTCGAGGCGACATCTCTCCGACCGGCAAAACGGTGAGCTCCGCCCCGAGCTTTCGAGCGTCGACAAGCTGCATCGGCTGTACGACGATTGCGCTCGACTCGGCCGGATGCACCACGACCCACAGCCACCGGCCGGCAGCCTCGCCGGCGTACACAGCCCGGTCGGCCTCGCCATCGACCGACCACAAGGGGACTGGACGCCCCTCCACGCCGAACTTGGCATGAGGCGCGCCCTCCCCCACCTCGGGGCCGGGATAACTCATCGCAAGCCCGGCGAAGTAGCTCCCGACGCCGGTGCCCGCCTCCTCGCAGATCAGCATCACCTCGGCCGGGTCACCGAACGGGTCGGGCCCCGACCAGCAGCTCACGCTTGCGCTCCCGTGGTCGTCCCGTCTGGTGTGAGCGAGACCGGAGAAGGTCCAGCCGATCGGAACCGGCCACGGCGCCCACAGCGGAAGCGCGAGGCCGTTGATCTCCTCGCCGATCACCGCAGCAAACGGGTCGACGACGCTGAGCCGGTCGTGCATGACTCCCACCGTGGTGGGCGCGGCGCCCCCGGTCAAGCAATCGAGTTGGCGGGTAACGTCGGTGGTGTGCGCGTGCCATGCGTCGGAGCGGTGATCCACGATGCCCATGGTCGGCTACTCGTTATCCGCCGGGGCAGGCCACCGTCGGAGGGACTCTGGTCGATACCTGGCGGCCGCGTCGAGCCCGACGAGTCGCTGACCGACGCAGTCCAGCGCGAGGTGCGCGAGGAGACCGGCCTGTCAGTCGTCGTCGGGGACGCCCTCGGATCCATCGAGCTGCCAGGCATCGGCGGCGACGTGTACGACGTGACCGACTTCGCGGCGACCGTGGTCGAGCCTGGTGCCGAGCCCGTCGCCGGTGACGACGCCGCCGACGCACGATGGGTGACCCGCCCTGAGTTCGAGGCGTTGCCGAAGACACCGGGGCTCGACGATTCGCTGACGTCGTGGGGTGTCTGGGTCTGAGGCGAGCAGCGCAGCCGCCGGGATGGTCAGGCGTCGGCTATTGGTCGGCGTTCCACCGGTTGATCGTCGGCATGCCGCGGTCGTACCCGAGGACACTGACCTTCGCGGTGTCAAGCGGCAGGTGGGCTCCGACGGTGACCGGTTGGTGGATCCACCGGGCTGCCAGCGACCTGAGAATGTGTCCGTGCGCGATCAGCAGCGACCGACCTCCACGCTCGCGGCAGCTGGCGATCACGCCGTCGACGCGGGCCGTGACGTGGTCGGGGGACTCACCACCGGGCGCACCGTCGGTCCAGACCGACCAGCCCGGCCGCTCCTCCTGGATGTCGATGCGCGTTCGACCTTCGTACTCGCCGTAGTCCCACTCGACGAGCTCGTCGACGATACGGACCGGCTCCACCTTCGCCAGCTCAGCCGTGTGTCGCGCCCGGATCCGCGGGCTGCACAGGATCCGGCTGAACTCCGTCGCCGTCAGCAGTGGGCCGAGCGCGCGTGCGGCCGCGACGCCGACGTCGGTCAGCGGCAGGTCGGTGACGCCGGTATGTCGTCCCGACTTGCTCCACTCGGTCTCGCCGTGACGGACGAGCCAAACCTCGGGCTCCTCAGGGTCGCTCATCTCCTGAACGCTAGTGCCTCATCGCCGGTCGAGCACCTCAACGGCGGTCGAGCACCTCACCGACGGTCGAGCCCCCACCGACGGTCGAGCCTGTCGGGACCCCGGTAACCTCGACAAGCTCGATCAGCGGAGCCCCCAGCGGTCAGCCGAATCCCCGGCCGGTCAGCGAGACCCCCGGCGGTCGAGCCTGTCGAGACCAGGTGATCTCGACAGCTCGATCAGCGGCTAGTCCGACTGGGGGACGGGGCGGCCGGGCTGCTCTCCGCCGCGGGCCTCCAGGTAGCTGTCCTTCGGCACCATCACCTTGCGCCTGAAGATGCAGACGACCGTGCCGTCCTGGTTGTACCCGGTCGTCTCGACGTGCACGACGCCGCGGTCGCCCTTGGAGGCGCTCTCCCGCTTGTCGAGCACGGTGGTCTCGCCGTAGATCGTGTCACCGTGGAACGTCGGCGCCACATGACGCAGTGACTCGACCTCGAGGTTGGCGATTGCCTTGCCTGACACGTCCGGCACGCTCATGCCCAGCAGCAGCGAGTAGATGTAGTTGCCGACGACGACGTTCTTTCCGAAGTCGGTCGTGTTCTCGGCGTAGTGGGAGTCCAGATGCAACGGATGGTGGTTCATCGTCAAGAGGCAGAACAGGTGGTCGTCATACTCGGTGACGGTCTTGCCCGGCCAGTGCTTGTACGTCGCACCGACCTCGAACTCCTCGTAGCTACGGCCGAACTGCATCGTGAATGGTCCTTCCCTACCCGTCCCGGAGGGCCAGTCGCCCCAGCATGTTGCGTGCGTCCTCGGCCACCTGGGCCTGGCAGAGCAGCTCGTATGACGTCGCGACCACCTGCGTGCTGGAGGTGAAGTCCCGTTTTCCACCCGTGGCGGCATACCCGACCATCCCTGACAGCGCACCAACCCCGGCGCCGACGACACCGGCGATGACGGGGACGAGCAACGACACGTCGTCCCCTCCGAACAAGGTCAGCAGGACGCCCATGAACAGACCCCACAGGGCCCCCGTGACGGCGCCGGCCTGGATGACCTTGCCGCGGGTCAACCGACCTGTCACGCGCTCGACCAAGCGGAGGTCGGTGCCGACGATCGTGACGTTCTCGACCGGGAACTCGTTGTCAGACAGGTAGTCAACCGCCTCTTGCGCCTTGGCGTACGTCGGGTAGGTCCCGATCGGCATACCGGTCGGGAGCTGTGGCAGCGGTAGTGGCATGGGGACTCCTCACTCTGTCCGGGCTGTTTCAGTCTGCCACCTGAAGCTGTGTTCACCAGCCGCCGCGTCGACGGCGGCGCTCAGCACCTCAACGCAGCTTGTAGTCCTCGAGCAACCGCCGGCCGATGATCATCCGTTGGATGTCAGCTGTGCCTTCACCGATGAGCAGCATCGGTGCCTCTCGGTAGAGCCGCTCGATCTCGTACTCCTTCGAATAGCCATACCCACCATGGATGCGGAAGGAGTCCTCGACCACCTGAGAGCAGTACTCAGACGCGAGGTACTTGGCCATCCCTGCTTCGAGGTCGTTGCGCTGACCAGAGTCCTTCTTCTTGGCCGCTCTGACCATCATCTGATGGGCCGCCTCGACCTTGGTGCCCATCTCGGCAAGACGGAACAGCACGGCCTGGTGCTCGGCGATCTTCTTGCCGAATGTCTCACGCTGCTGGGCGTACGCCACGCCAAGCTCGAACGCCCGCCATGCCACACCGCAGCCCCGGGCTGCCACGTTGACGCGGCCGACTTCGACACCGTCCATCATCTGGTAGAAGCCCTGGCCTGGCGGCCCGCCGAGGATCTGGTCGGCGCCGATCTCGAAGTTCTCCATCACGAGCTCGGTGGAGTCGACGCCCTTGTAGCCCATCTTCTCGATCTTGCCTGGGATAGTCAGGCCGGGCATGACCTCGCCGAAGCCGCTTGGCTTTTCGATCAGGAACGTCGTCATGTTCTTGTAGACCGACTCTTCACCCGTGTCGGTCTTGACCAACACGGCCACCAAGGTCGACGTACCGCCGTTGGTGATCCACATCTTCTGGCCGTTGATGACCCAGGTGCCATCGGCGTCCTGGCCAGGCTTCGGGACAGCCTTCGTCCGGATCGCCGCCACGTCGGAGCCACATCCGGGCTCCGACATCGAGAACGCGCCACGGATCTCACCCGTTGCCATCCGCGGCAGGAAGTGCTGCTTCTGCTCGTCGGTGCCGTGCTGCATCAGCATGTAGGCAACGATGAAGTGGGTGTTGACGATGCCGGAAACACTCATCCAGCCGCGGGCGATTTCCTCGACGACGAGTGCGTAGGTCAGTAGTGACTCGCCGAGGCCGCCGTACTCCTCCGGGATGGTGAGCCCGAACAGCCCGAGCTCCTTCATCTGCTCGACGATCTTCTCCGGATACTCGTCAGCGTGCTCGAGCGCGGACGCGACGGGAAGGATCTCGTTGTCGACGAAGTCACGGACGGTCTTGAGGATCTCGACCTGGACATCTGTCAGACCCTCGGTTGTGCAGAGGCGAGCCATGCCGTGCCTTCCATCTCGACCGCTCACTCGACGAGCGCGGTTGTATCGCGAGTATCGCAAGGCGTCGACGCATCACGCCACAAACGTGGCCAATCCAACAACCTCAGTCGTTCGGTGGCTGCCAGACGTCAGTGCGTTCCATGCCGGCAGAGCGACCCTTGGCCGAGACGACCAGCGCCATCTTGCGTGACGCCTCGTCGATCATCTCGTCGCCGAGCATGACTGCGCCGGTCGCGCCACCCCTCTCGGACGTGAAGTGGTCGTAAGCATCGAGGATGTTCTCGGCGTGGTCGTAGTCGCTCTGCAGCGGCGAGAACACGTCGTTGGCGGCGGCAATCTGGTCGGGGTGCAGGACCCACTTGCCGTCGAAGCCGAGTGCGGCGCTCCGGCCGGCCACACGCTTAAACCCATCGGCATCTCGCACCTGGAGGTAAGGTCCGTCGATGGCCTGCAGGTCATGTGCGCGTGCCGCCATCAAGATCCGCATCAAGATGTAGTGGTAGGCGTCGCCGACGTCATACCCGGGAGGTTGTTCGCCTACGGCGAGCGACTTCATGTTGATCGAGGCCATGAAGTCGGCTGGCCCAAAGATGATCGTCTCGAGGCGCGGGCTGGCCGTGGCGATCGTGTCGACGTTGATAAGTCCGAGGGCGTCCTCGATCTGTGCCTCGATGCCGATCCGGCCGACCTCGAGGTCGACGGTGCGCTCGATCTGGGTGAGAAGCACATCCAGCGCCACCACCTGCTCCGCGCTCTGCACCTTCGGGAGCATGAGGCAGTCGATGTTGGCGCCAGCCCCTTCGACGACCTCGATGACATCGCGGTAGGTCCACTGGGTTGTCCAGTCGTTGACCCGGACCACCCGGACCTTGTCGCCCCAACCGCCCGAGTTGAGCGCCTCGACGACGGTCCCGCGGGCATCCGGCTTGGCGATCGGCGCCACCGAGTCCTCCAGGTCGAGGAACACCTGGTCGGCGTCAAGCCCCTTCGCCTTCTCGAGAAACCGTGGGTTCGAGCCTGGCACAGCAAGACACGAGCGGCGCGAGCGAAGACCCTCCGACATCAGCCATCCTTTGCTCGGCACGAGTTGGACTGCAACCGAGCCTAAACGCAACCCTCCCGCGGGTCGCACCACCCCGCCGGTCGAGCTTGTCGAGACCCACCCACCCCGCCGGTCGAGCTTGTCGAGACCCACCCACCCCGCCGGTCGAGCTTGTCGAGACCCACCCACCCCGCCGGTCGAGCTTGTCGAGACCCACCCACCCCGCCGGTCGAGCTTGTCGAGACCCACCCACCCCGCCGGTCGAGCTTGTCGAGACCCGTGATCTCGACAAGCTCGATCACCGCAGGGATCAGTCGATCGGTGCCTCGGCCGGCGTGGCTGCTTGAGACCTGCTCGCGACCACAATCGCGAGTCCGGCGCAGATGAGCGCCAGGCCGGCATACACCGCGACCGGCGGCGCCTGGCCGAGGAACACTGCCGCGAGCAAAGCTGCGCCAGGCACCTCCAGCAGCAACGTCATCGACACAAGCGTCGGACTCAGCGTCGCCAGCAGATGGTTGAACACCGAGTGACCGAGGATCTGCGCGGCAATGGTCACCCCCAGGATGAGCGCCCAGCTCTTGGCGTCGAACCCCCACACCTGCACCCGACCCACCGCGCAGGCGACGAGCAACAGCAGTGCGCTCGTGCCATAACAAACCAGTGTGTACGTCGTCGTGGCCAACCGCTCCCGCACTCGGCTGCCGACAACTGTGTAGACGGCGGCGAACATCCCACCGAGCAGCGCTAGTGCGTCCCCGGTCAGCGCCTCGGTTGACACCGAGAAGTCCACGCCCGACACAACGAGCACGCCGGCGAACGACACGAGCAGACCGAGCCACACCGCCCGCCCGATGGTGTTCCCGGAAAGCCGCGCGAGCAGCACGACCCAGGCGACCTGCAGACAGACGATCGCGGTCGCCGATGCCACCGACGTGTACTTCAACGAGGTCGTCCAGGTGGCGAAGTGCAGTGCCAGCATGCTGCCGGAGAAGCAGCACCGCACGACATCCTGCCGTGACATCCGGCGAAGATCCGCGCGCAAAGTAGCCGCGCCGAGCATCGACATCGCCGCCGCACCGAGACCGGTGCGCCACAACGACATCGCCAGCGCTGGAACGGCGGTGGCGGCTGCCATCAACGGCCCAGACATCGAGACGCCGACCACCCCGACGACGAGCAGCAGCAGGCTCGCCGGTGGAGGCGTGACGGTCCGCGGCTCAGGCACACTGCCATCCTCGCGGTCCGTATGGCACGCTACGACATGTGGGTTCTGACGCCGACACAACCGCGCTGGTCGACGAGGCCATGAAGAAGTCCGGGCTCATCTGGGTTTCCTGGTCGGATCCCCAGCGCACACAGGCGTTCTGGCACTCATGGGTCGAGGGCCACGGCTATCTCCTGACCGGATACGCGGAACAACCGGACCCGCACTTCACTCCCGGGGAGCTGGTGAGGGTGGTCGCGCGCAGCAAGGACAACACCCACCGGCTCATCGTCTTGGACGCGACTGCTGAGCGCTTGTCACCGTCCGATCCCGACTGGGAGCAGGCGACGACTGCACTTGCGGCGGGCCGCCTCAACCTGCACGATGCCGAGCATGCGCCGCAGCGCTGGGCGGCCGACGCGGTAACGGCGATCTACCGTCTGTCTCCAACCGGACCACTCGTCGAGGAGCCTGGCCGCTACACCGACGACGCCGGACGTGCGGCCCCCGTCGCGTCGCCTGCCACGACTGCCGGGGCGCCGCCGTGGGTGATGCACCGCCGCGGCACCAGCGGCCGCTCGCTGTCATGAGCCGAGCGGCGCTCCCGGGCTAGCGGTTGAATAGCCATATGGCCGAGCTGCCGACCGGCACGGTGACGATGTTGTTCTCCGACGTCGAGGGATCGACGCTGCTGCTGTCGCGGCTCGGTGCCGACTACGCGCACGCGTTGAGTGGGCAGCGCGAGGTGCTCCGCCAGGCGTGGGCAGAGCATGGCGGCACCGAGATGGGCACCGAAGGCGACAGCTTCTTCGTCGTCTTTGCCACCGCCGCGGCAGCGGTCTGCCGCGGCCCAAGCCCAGCGTGAGCTGCGAGACATACCAATGGCCGCGTGGCGAACACGTCCGGGTGCGGATGGGCGTCCACACCGGCAGCCCGACCAGGCATGAAGGCGGGTACGTCGGGATGGACGTGCACCGGGCCGCCCGGGTCGCGGGCGCTGCGCACGGCGGCCAGGTTGTCGTTTCGGACGCGACCGCCCACCTGGTACAGGGCAGCCTGCCTGACGGAGTGGAGCTTCGAGACCTGGGTGCTCATCTGCTCAAGGACATGCCCGTCCCTGAACGGCTGTACCAAGTCGCCGGTGAGGGGCTACAAGACGACTTCCCGGCACCGAAGAGCCTGGGCACGGCAACCAGCCTGCCGGTGCCGGCGACGCCTTTGGTCGGCCGCGACGGCGAGCTGGCAGAGCTCACCGCCGTACTGACGTCGCCAGAGGTCCGACTCGTGACATTGACCGGCCCCGGCGGCTCCGGAAAGACCCGACTTGCCATCGGCCTGGCCCACGAGCTAACTGATGCGTTCCCCGACGGGGTGTACTTCGTGCCGCTGGCCACCATCACCACCCCCGAGGTGATGTGGACGACCATCGCCGAAGTCCTCGACGTACCACCGGAGGGCCGCCTGCCGCCGGGGTTCTTCACCCATGTGGCCCACCGCACCGCCTTGTTCGTGCTCGACAACCTCGAACAGCTGTCGGCTGCGGACTCCGTGGTCGCAGAGCTGTTGGCCGAGGCTGAGCAGATCGTTGTGATTGCCACCTCTCGTCGCCCGCTGCATCTACCAGCCGAGCATGAGCACGCCGTCCCGCCGCTGGAGCTACCAGACGCCGACGGCATGGATGACACCCATCTGGCCGGCGCGGTGCAGCTGTTCGTCCAACGAGCGCGCCAGGTGCGGGCGGACTTCGCCTTGACCCCCGACAACTCCGCAGCCGTCGCCACCATCTGCCGCCGGCTGGACGGGTTACCGCTGGCGGTGGAGCTGGCCGCTGCCCGGAGCAAGCTGCTAAGCCCGAAGGCACTGCTGGGTCGCCTGGACACGGCGTTGGACATCGCGATCACCGGGAGCCTGGGGCCAAGTCGACACCGGACTCTGCGCGAGACCATCGCCTGGTCCTTTGACCTGCTCACCTCCCCACAGCAAGAGTTCTTTCGCCAGCTCGGGGTGTTCTCAGGAGGGGCCGACCTAGCTGCGATATCGGCTGTGGTCAAGCCAGCCGGGGACTCTGGCGGGGTCGTCGACCCGCTGGACGCCGTCGCAGACCTGGTCGACGCCAGCTTGGTCACCATCACCGAGACCCACGACGGCGAACCACGCATCGGCATGCTTGAAACAGTCCGCGCCTACGCCCTGGACCAACTCACCGGAAGTGGTGAGCTCGCCTTGGTCCAGGAAAGCCACGCCCATCACTACCTGGCGGTCGCAGAAGAACTGAAACTGCAGTTGGAGGGAGAACAGCACGCAGACGCCCGGTCCCAACTCGAGGCCGAGCACGACAACCTCCGTGAAGCTCTCGCTTGGGCGCTTCAGCCGACCCAACCAACTTCTGACGCCTTACGAGCGCGGATAGGACTCCGCCTATGCGCTGGGTTGGCCCGTTTTTGGACTATCAGCGGTTACTACTCGGAAGGCCGGCGGTGGCTGGAACAGGCCGTCGAGAGGTCCGGTGGCCTCGACAGTGCCGAATTGGCCGAGTGCCTGGCGTTGCTGGGATATTCCCTGGAGTTCATGGGTGAGCATGACGTTGCCCGGGGCTCTGCTACGGCGAGCGTCGAGATGTGGCGGCGTCTGGACAGCCCCGGGGACGGTCTGCCGCGCGCCATTCGCACCCTGGCGACCATCGAGCAGGGTCGCGGGCACCCTGAACTAGCCCGACCCTTGTATGACGAGGCACTCCGCATCGCCCGAGCCTCTGGCGACAAGCAACTCCTTCACAACGTCCTGGGCTACTTTGCCACTTTCGAGTCGGTTGATCACAACAACCAGCGGGCTTACGAGCTCGACCTGGAGGCGTTGGCGATCGCACGCGAGCTGAGAGACCCCAAGGGCGTGATCATCTACCAACACACCTTGGCGTGCGACCTGCGGTTGCTGGGGAGAGTAGACGAAGCGGAGCCGCTGATGCGCAGCCTGATTCCTGAGGTGCTGAGACTCAAGGAGCCGGGAGAAACGGTCGTGCTTGCCGAGGACTACGGCGCAGTTCTCGCCGAGCTCGGCGCTTACCAGCAGGCCGTCCGCCTGCTCGGTGCCGCCGATGCGATGCGAGACCGGCTCCGCACGCCGCGCGTGCAGTGGCAAGCAGATGAGTTGGCCGAGCCGTTCGCCAAAGCCCGGGCCGCGTTGACGACGCAGGCGTGGGATGACGCTCACGAGGCGGGACGTAACACCTCCGTCGAAGACGCGATCGCCGAAGCTCACGCGATGGGAGAACCGGCTTAGCCACCCGACCTGGCGCGCCCCTTGCCTAGCGGCGCACGTGTCACGGGGGTTGAATGACGATATGGCGGGCCTGCCGAGCGGCACGGTGACGATGTTGTTCTCCGACATCGAGGGGTCGACGCTGCTGCTGTCGCGGCTAGGCGCCGACTACGCACAGGCCCTGACCGGGCAGCGCACGGTGTTGCGCAAGGCGTGGGCAGAGCACGGCGGCACGGAGATCGGCACCGAAGGCGACAGCTTCTTCGTCGTGTTTGCCACCGCAACTGCTGCAGCGACAGCGGCAGCCCAAGCGCAACGCGGACTCGAGGACTATCCGTGGCCGCGTGGCGAGCACGTCCGGGTGCGCATGGGTGTCCACACCGGCAGCCCGACCGTGCAGGACGACGGGTACGTCGGCATGGACGTGCACCGGGCCGCCCGGGTCGCGGGCGCAGCGCACGGCGGCCAGGTCATCGTGTCGGACGCGACCGCCCACCTGGTGCAGGGCAGCCTGCCTGACGGAGTGGGGCTTCGAGACCTGGGTGCTCATCAGCTCAAGGACATGCCGGTCCCGGAGCACCTGTTTCAGCTTCAGGTCGCGGGGTTGGAGGATCAGTTCCCACCGCTGAAGAGCCTGGGCACAGCATCCAGCCTGCCGACACCGCCCACAGCGTTGGTTGGCCGAGACGGCGAGTTGGCCGAACTGGCCGCGGCAGTGGGCTCGCCGCACGTCCGCTTGGTCACGTTGACCGGACCGGGTGGGTCGGGCAAGACGCGGCTCGCCATCGGGTTGGCGAAAACGTTGGTCGACGACTTCCCGGACGGTGTGTTCTTCGTGCCACTGGCCACCGTCACCACCGCGGAGGTGATGTGGACGACCATCGCCGAGACACTGGACGTCCCACCGGAAGGGCGCATCCCCCCGGGTTTCTTCACGCATGTGGCGCACCGCAGCGCGTTGCTCGTGCTCGACAACCTCGAACAGCTGCCGGTCGCGGATGCGGTGGTGGCAGAGCTGTTGAGCGAAGCACCACAAGTGGTCGTGGTAGCGACCTCGAGGCGTCCGCTCCACGTCATGGGCGAGCATGAGCATGCTGTCCCCCCGCTGGAACTTCCCGAGGATGACAGCCTGGGCGAGGCCGAGGCCTCCGGTGCGGTGCAACTGTTCATCAACCAAGCACGCAAGGTGCGTCCCAGCTTCACCGTCACCGCCGACAACTCCGCCGCCGTCGCCGCTATCTCCCGGCGACTGGACGGCCTGCCCTTGGCGCTGGAACTGGCTGCCTCCCGGACCAAGCTGCTCAGCCCTCGGGCCCTGCTGGCCCGCCTCGACCAGGCCTTGGACTTCACCGCCGCCAGCGGCCACGGCCCGAGCCGGCAGAAGACGTTGCGAGACACGATCGCCTGGTCCTGTGACCTCCTGACCTCCGACCAGCGAGGGTTCTTTCGACGCCTCGGAGTGTTTGCGGGCGGCGCCGACCTCGACGCGATCGCCGCAGTCATCGCCACAGACGGCGAACCTGCCGTCACCGACCCCCTGGACGTGGTGGCTGACCTGGTCGACGCCAGCCTGGTCACTGTCAAAGAGACGCCCGACGGCGAGCCACGCATCGGCATGTTGGAAACAGTCCGCGTCTATGCACTCGACGAGCTCACCGCCACCGGCGAGCTCGAGCCAACACAGCAGCGCCATGCCCTTCACTACCTGAGGGTGGCCGAGCAGTTGAGCCCGAGGCTGCGGGGCGGCCGCCGACTCGACACACGGGCAGAGCTCGAGGCGGAGCACGACAACTTCCGCGAAGCTCTCAGCTGGGCTCTGCAGCGTAACTCTGCCCACGAAGCTCACGTGGGACTGTGTCTCTGCGCGGCACTCGGCGGCTTTTGGACCTCCAGCGGCTACTTCTTCGAAGGGAGGCGATGGCTCGAACAAGCCATCGGAGCCGCTGGTGAGACCGACAGCCCGGAACTCGCCCGCTGTCTCTCGCTCCTCGCTGACATTCTGGCCGACCTGGGTGACTACGTTGCCGCCCATGAGCGTGCTACCTCCAGTTTGGAGATGGCGCGTCGACTGGGCGACACCCGTCAAGAGTTGATCGCACTACGCATCTTGGCGGGCGCAGAGGTGGACCGCGGACGGTGGGACGTGGCCCGGCCCATGTACGAGCAGGCGGTCAGGCTCGCGCGAGAATCCGGCGAGAAGGAGCAGCTGCGCTCCGTCTTGTCCTCCTTCGCGATGCTCGAGGGATCAGAGCGCAACTATCAGCGACAGGTCGACCTGGACTCAGAAGCCTTGGCGATTTCTCGCGAGCTCGGCGACATAGCGGCTGTCCTGGTCGCTCAGCACAACATGGCGGCAGAGCTCCGGGAGGGGGGAAACTCCGAGGAGGCGAAGAAACAGATGGAACGCCTGATCCCTGATCTGCTGAAGTTCAGTGCACCGGACACGCTCAGCGTCGTAGCGGAGGACTACGCCGCAGCGCTGGCCGAGCTGGGTAGCCATCAATCGGCGGTGCGATTGCTTGGCTCGGCAGAGGCGACGCGCGAACGGCTAGGAACTCCCCGTCATCCCATGCAGGAAGCAGACATAGCCGAGGCGTTCGCCAAGGCCCGTGCCGCTCTGACCTCCGAGCAGTGGGACGAGGCCTATGGGGATGGACGCAACACCTCCGTTGAGGACGTGCTGACCGAGGTCCCCGCTCACGAGCAGTCCTAGCGACCCGAGACCTGCTCCCCGTCGTCGGCCTCGCGCGGGCGGCCCATCATTTCCAGGCCGGCCATCGCCCGTTCTGCGCCCGCCGCGTCGGTCCGCTCCACCGCGAAACCCATGTGAATGAGGATCCAGTCGCCGGGCGCAAGATGCTGCTGGTCGAGTTCGAGCATCCCGATGTTGACCCGCCGCGTCGCTCCTTCGACATCGACCATCGCCAGCTGTCCGGCATACCCGTCGACCATCTCCACGACCTGGCCGGGGATTCCGAGACACATGACTACTCCCTTGATCCGTTGCTGATGCTTGGCGTCGCGGCGCACAGCTGATGGAGCAGGCTGCCGATGGCAGCCGCCGCCTCCGAGACCGCCGCCGCCATCGGCTCTGTCAGCCCGATGCCCTCAGAGACGTCGACCGGCGCGGCTCCGACGACGTACGTCGGCGGCAACTGGCCTCCGAGGATTTCCAGGTTGGCTAGCACTGACACCGGGTCCATGCCATGCGCGTCGAGCGGTCCAGAGCCCAAGTCGTCCGCGCCCACCTCGAGCACGCAGACATCGCCAGCCGGACCGTGTCCAGGGATGGCGTCCACCAGCACCAGCGCGTCATAGCCGTCGAGCAGGTCGTAGGCGAGGTGCATCCCCCGGATGCCGTAGTCGACCACCCGGATGTCATCGGGCAGCCCCGGGTCGACGGTCGAGCGCAGCCGACGCACGACCTCCGGGCCGAACCCGTCGTCGGTCAAGAAGATGTTGCCGATCCCGGCCACCAGGATGGTCAACGGTCTTGGCCTCCTTCACATCTGACGAATCTTGAGGTACCTGCGGATATCCGGGATCGAACGAATCCCGAGCACGGTAACCACCGCAGCTCCCACTCCGGCGACCACAGCGGTGATCACTCCTAGAGTTCTCACGGTCGACTCTCCTTCCTTGGCTGGAAACTGTCTGTGGGCAAAGGCTCCACCTCATCGGGCGCAAAGTACAGGTACCGCCCGTACCAGTCGTGCAGATCGGCGGCAGGATCGTCGACAAGGACCACGGCGACGTGAGTCTCGCCATCGACGTCGCGGTGCACAGCGGTGACGCGAGCGACCTGGTCGGAGAAGAACAGATCCTGGGCGTCAGCCCTGCGGTTTGGATGGATCCGGACGAAGCTGCCGTTCGCGACCCGGACCCCCTGGACGACGACGAAGTCGGCCTCCGGATTAACCGTGGCCTCCGACTCCGGATCCCACCACGGCTTGTCGGTCGCGAACGGATCCGCTGCGAACGGATCCGGCGTAGCGCCGAACGGGTCACGCAGGATTCCGTGCATCCTCTGCAGGTCGGCTGGCGACATCTGATCACACCGGTCGATGATCTCGGCCGCACGGGGGTCGGTGGCCCGGGCCTCGGCTTTCTCCTCGTCGGACATCGTCATCACCCGCAGGGTCAGGATCTCGTCGATCTCGGTGGAGTCGAAGAGTGCCCCGGCGCTCTGCTCGGCGATCTCGGGGTGGTCGTAGAGAATGATCGGAGACCCCAGCACCACACTGCTGTCGCCCTCCGGCCCTCCCAGCACGGGCCAGCAGCGGTCCTGCTGACACGCAGCCGCGGCCTCCTTCGCATCCTCAGGTGGATCGATCACGGAGACGAAGGTGCACCCCGGGGTCACGGCTTCGATGACGACGTGGGTGCCGACGAGCGAACGGCGCAGCGCGTCATCCTTGTCGCGGCTGGGAGCCGACGCCGCGTTGTCGACCCGGACCGAGAGCCGCCAGATCCCGCTCACTTGATCGGCAGTGGCATGGACCGTGGCCTGCACCTGCGTGCGCTGCCGCACCAGTCGGCCGGCGACGCCTCCGCCCTCGTCAGCGATGACTTCGATGTCCTCGCCGGCTGGTACGTCGACCCAGGCAACCAGGCCATCGCGCAAGTCTGCGAAGCCCACGTCGATCGGGTGCTCGACCTCGACCGCCTCGTCCCACGACAACCATCGCGTCGGTCCGACAACCAGCTCAGGCACGTCGACGAACTCCTCGGCACCGCCTGGCCTGGCGCGCTGCGGGCGTCGACTCTGCACCTGGAGGAAGCGGAGGTGGAGTCGAAGCCGTGTGTCGCCGACATCGCCCGGGTCGCGCATCAGACACTGCATCGACATACACGACGCTTCACCAATGCCCGCATCCTCGGCACCGGGCGGGCCGAGGACTCCGAACTGCCACCGCACCTGGTTCTTTCCCGACGTGGCGCGGTAGGGATACAAGAGATAACCCTCGTAGAGAACCGCGTCCGCGACAGCGCGGACGGCGTCGAGACTCATCGCGCCGACTCCTTGCTTGTGGGTAGCAGTCGGGCCAGTACTTCGTCCCACGTGGTCAGTCCGTGCGTGGACTTGTAGTGCGCGAGGTCGGCCATCGTGTCCCGGTCGAGTCGGATCCAACCCGCGTTGGGGAAATGCATCTGCATGCAGTCGTGCCAGACGCTGACCGGCATCCGGTAGGAGTCCTCGAGATGCCACGCCACCTGCTCGACACCGAATCCCGAGTCACCACGGGTGAAGACGGTGCCGGAGAAGAGAAAGACCAACGGCACTTCCCCTTCGCCCAACGCGTGAAGGTACTTCGATGCAGCGACATCGAAGTCGTACGTCACGGCCATCGGCAGGTCGACCATGGTGGTGGCGTCGAACCCTTGGACCATCGTGCCGCACTGCATCCACAGGAACGGCTTGAGCGTCTGCGACCAGCGGTCGCGGCCGCCGAACTGATCGACCAGCCCGCCGGCCTCGTCCCCGTTGTAGCCCCGGCGTTGGGGCTCGATCCGCACCTGACAACGCAAGGCGATCGCATGGACCGTCGTCCCGCTTGCCTCCGAGACCTGCAGCCGAGCAGTCAGCTGCGGCGCGGCTGCGTAAGGCTCGGCCACGACATCGTCGACACGGAACGACAGGTCGGTCACGACGCGCTCCCCTGGGCCGAAGGTGCCGGCCGGCTCCGCTCAGCCACCTGGGCGAAGAACGCTTCGATCTGCTCGTGGGCGTCTTGCCCGCCGTCGAAGCCGCGCCAGACAAGTCGGAGCCGCCCAGCGAGCTCGTAGCATGCATCGATCGGCACGAGGAAGCACCGAAACTCCTCGCCGTGGTCGGTGGTGTGCACGAGCAGCGCCTCGACGTCGGGCCTCAAGGTGCCAAGCGACGGGTTGGCATCGACGATGCTGCTCCATGCCTTCAGGTCCAGCTCGGACTCGGTGACCCCGGCAGGACCTGGGTAGAACGCGACCGTTGAACCGAGTACGGAGTTGGAGAACAGGAACGCGAGTCCGACGGGGATCTCCAGCTGGCTCCACGATGCGCCGTCAATGTCGATCTCGGGGAACGACAGGTAGCGGTCGGGGACTGCCCGGAAGCGCAGATGCGCCTGCTCCGCTGTGAAGAGCAGGTAGCAGCCGCGGCAGGTGCACATCAACCCCCGGCTTTCGATGTCGACGACGTGCGGATGCTCGTCACCGATGACCTCGGCGCACATCTCGCACTTCTCGACGTCGGGATCAGGCGGCGGGCGGTTCGCAATCCGACGGAGCACGCTCAGCGAGCCGCTACCGTCAACACCGTTGCCACCCGAAGCCGTCATGTCGTGGCCACAACCGGCAGGGCAACCATCAGCACGCCGTCACGCATCAACAATGGGTAGGGGTCGAGGTGAAGGTCGTTTCCGTCGAGGCTGACCCCGGCACGGCGTACGTCGTAGTGGCTTCGACACCTGCCGCACGTCAACACCCCGCCGCCGGTTGCCTCGCCAAGCCGGCGTTCGAGGGTCGCTCCCGCAAGGGTCTGCTCACACCCGGGACAGTGGTCACGGTAGGCGAACAGGTCTTGACCGAGACGGCAGGCAAACAGGTCGACGCCGTCGACCTGGAAGCCGGCGAGCTCACCGGGCTCTAACGACGCCATCTCCGGAACCGGCAGCCAGTGGGGCACGGGCGCAACGTCGTCGTCACCGAGCCGAGACCGCAACGCAGTGACTGGGATCAGTGCGGGCTTGGCCCCGGCCTGCTCGGTCGGTGTCTCGACCTCGATGGACGTAACCTCGGGGGCGGCTGCCTCGATCGCTCCTTCCACCGCGAGCTGCAAGGTCACGGCCGACGACGGGCAACCGTCGCAGCTCCCCAACAGCCGGATCCGCACACCCCCGTCGGCACCGACGTCGACGAGCTCGACGTCGCCTCCGTGCGATCCGAGGTAGGGGCGCACGCTGTCGAGGGCGGCGCCCACCCGCGTCTCGACGTCGTGAGGGTGCAGGCCGTGCACCAGGAGAAGGCTTGCCACGAGGTCGTCCTGAGCAAGCACGTTCATCACTTGGTCGTCGAGACGCCCAGCGTCCGCAAGGATCTGGAGCAGCCGCTCCAGCCCGGCGCCGTAGAGGTCCGTGACCAGCGCGACGAGGTCCTCGGCCCGTTGCCGAGCAACCGCGCCGCCGGCAGCGCTCGCGTCGAGCAGGACCTCGATACGTTCACCGGTATCCCGCAGTCGATCCGCTCCGCCGGCGGCCGCTTCGCCGTGCCCCAGCGTCTCGGGTCCCATGGCGGGACTACTCGCCTGTGACGGACTGGGTCGGCGAGTGCATCATCTCCAAGGTCTTGCCGCCGCCGAGGTACATATGCACGCCGCAGGGCAAGCACGGGTCGAAGCTGCGGACCGTGCGCATGATGTCAATGCCCTTGAAGTGCTCCCGGTCGTTCTCCTCGAAGATCGGCTGGCCCTGCACCGCGTCTTCGTAGGGACCGGGTGTGCCGTAGGAGTCACGCGGGTTGGCGTTCCACGGGGTCGGAGGATAAGGGTGGTAGTTCGCGATCTTGCCGTCGCGAATGACCATATGGTGCGAGAGCACCCCTCGCACCGCCTCAGTGAATCCACACCCGATTGCCTCGTCAGGGACGGTGAACTTCTCCCACGTCTTGGTCCGCCCGGCGCGGATCTCAACCAAGGCCTTCTCGGCGAAGTGCAGCGCACAGGCCGCGGCGTACGCCTGGAAGTAGGTGCGGGCGCGGTTGCGTTCGATCGTGTTGCTCCACTGCGGGATCTTCCACTCGAGCTCTACCGGCGCCTTCAACGCCGTCTTCGGGAGATTGATCTTGACGCTGGAGCCCGTGGATTGGACATAGCCGATGTCGACGAGTCCCGCCAGCGCGGTCGACCACAACCGGGCGAGCGGTCCGCCGCCGGTGTCGAGGGCCAGGTAGTCCTTGCCGTCGTACCAACGCGGAGACATCACCCAGCTGTACTTGTCGTCGAGATCACGCTTTTGCGGCTTCGGGTTCGTGTGCTGGTTCCACGGGTGCCGCCGGTCGACCGGGTTGCCCAGTGGGTCATGCGTCACGAACGTCTCTTGGTCTTCCCAGTCTTCGTAGTAGGACGAGCCCAGCAAGATCCTGATGCCAAGGTTGATCTCGACCAGGTCGGTGGTGACGAGCTTGCCGTCGACAACGACCCCCGGGGTCACGTACATCTTGCGGCCCCACTCGGTCATGTCCTTGTAGGCGAAGTTGCAGTACTCCGGGTCCTGGAACGACCCCCAGCAACCGAGCAGCGTACGACGCAGACCGACCTGCTCGTAGCCCGGCAACGCCTCGTAGAAGAAGTCGAACAAGTCGTCGTGCATGGGCACGACCTTCTTCATGAACTCGACGTAGCGCATCAGGCGAGTGATGTAGTCGGTCATCAGTTGGATGGTGGCGACCGTGCCGACGCCGCCGGGGTAGAGCGTCGACGGGTGAACGTGACGCCCCTCCATCAGGCAGAACATCTCGCGTGTCCACCGACTGACCTGCAGCGCTTCGCGATAGAACTCCCCCGTGAAGGGGTTGAGCGACCGCATGATGTCGCCGATGGTCTTGTAGCCGTGGTCACCGGCATGCGGCGCCTCGGTGTTGTTGGCCCGCTCGAGCACGCCGGGGTTGGTCTCGGCAACCATCTTTTCGCAGTAGTCGACCCCGACCAGGTTCTCCTGGAAGATGTTGTGGTCGAACATGTACTCGGCTGCTTCGCCGAGGTTGACGATCCACTCACCGATGTGGGGCGGCTTGACGCCGTACGCCATGTTCTGCGCGTAGCAGGAGCACGTCGCGTGGTTGTCACCACAGATTCCGCAGATGCGGCTTGTGATGAAGTGCGCGTCGCGAGGGTCTTTGCCCTTCATGAAGATTGAGTAGCCACGGAAGATCGACGATGTGCTGTGACACTCGGCCACGGACTTGTTTTTGAAGTCGATCTTCGTGTAGATGCCGAGGCTGCCGACGATCCGGGTGATCGGGTCCCACGCCATCTCGACCAGGCCATCGGAGTTTTCCTGGAACTTGCTGGGCTTGGCGATCGTAGACGCCATGACGCCGCCTCTCTGAGCTGGAACGGGTTACCAGGTGCGGGTGGCTCCTGTAGTGAGCGTCGAACCGGGCTTCCGCCACTTGGGTTCTTGGTCAACGGTGTGGGTGGTCATCTTGCGCAACCGGCGAATCGTCGAGCCGTACAGACCTATCGTCGTCGTCGACAACTTGCCCCCTGGCGGCTCGTCCATGAACGGCATGAACTTGTCGGGGAAGCCCGGCATCGTACAGCCGATGCAGATGCCGCCTACGTTGGGACAGCCGCCCATGCCGTTCATCCAGCCCCGCTTGGGTACGTTGCACTTCACGACCGGGCCCCAGCAGCCCAGCTTCACGATGCACTTCGGCGAGCCGTACTCGGTCGCGAAGTCACCTTGCTCGTAGTAGCCGGCACGGTCGCAGCCTTCGTGCACGGTTGCTCCGAACAGCCAGGTGGGTCGCAGCGACTCGTCGAGCGGGATCATCGGAGCTTGCCCGGTGGCCATGTAGAGCAGGTAGGTCAGCGTCTCGGACAGGTTGTCCGGCTGGATCGGGCAACCCGGTACGCAGACGATCGGGATACCGGCCTTGGACTTCCAGTCCCAGCCGAGATAGTCCGGGACCCCCATCGCACCGGTCGGGTTGCCCGCCATCGCATGGATGCCGCCGTACGTCGCGCAGGTGCCGACCGCAACGACCGCCGTCGCCTTCGGCGTGAGGCGGTCAAGCCACTCACTCGTCGTCATCGGCTGGCCAGTGTCGGGGTTGTTGCCGAACCCGCACCAGTAGCCCTCGTCCTTGAGCTTCTCGTTGGGGATCGAGCCCTCGACGACCAGGACGAACGGCTCGAGCTCACCCCGGTCGGCCTTGAAGAACCACTCGAGGAAGTCGTCAGCCCCGCCGTTCGGACCACACTCGAAGTCGATCAGTGGCCAGTGGACGGCAATTTGAGGCAGCCCGGGGAGAGCCCCCAACGCGATCTCCTCGATGCTGGGCTGGGTCGCGGCGGTCAGCGCGACGGAGTCGCCGTCGCAGCTGAGCCCGGCGTTGATCCAGAGCACGTGGATGAGGGTTTGCTCGGCTTTGACAGCCTCAGCGGTCGGCATCTCTCCCCGCTTCCCGGAGCCGACTGCGACTCCCATCGCTGGAGCCGGCCGTCGGCCCACCTGCGCGATCAGTCCGGTCTAGCACCCGATGAGCAGACGTGTCAAGAATCACATTTAGCGGTCTCAACAGGTATTACAGACCGTCAAGCCAGGCGAACCACGCCGCCATATTCGCTCCATCGCGGACCGACAAAGCGATGACCTGGAGCCCGGGGTTGAGGGTGCGAGCCTGGTGCGTGAGCTTGCCGAGATCGAAGTCGACGTACGGCATCAGATCGGTCTTGTTGACGATCAGCACGTCTGCGGCCGCGAACATATGCGGGTACTTGAGCGGCTTGTCGTCGCCCTCGGTGACCGAGATGATCACGACTTTGGCGCTCTCACCGATGTCGAAGAGTGCCGGACAGACGAGATTTCCGACGTTCTCGATAAACAGCAGTGATCCGTCGCCCGGCTCGAGCGCCTCGAGTGCCTGTTGCACCATCGGTGCGTCGAGGTGGCAGCCAGCTCCGGTGTTGACCTGGACCGCACGGGCGCCGGCTGCCTGGATGCGCTCGGCGTCGAAGCGTGTCTCCTGGTCCCCCTCGATGACGCAGATCTCCCGGCGGCCGTTGAGCTCAGAGATCGTGCGCTCGAGCAGTGATGTCTTGCCGGATCCGGGCGAGCTCATCAGGTTGACCGCAGCGATATCGCGACCTGCCAGCCAGCGACGGTTGTGCCCGGCCAGGTGGTCGTTCTTGGCGAGGATCTGCTCACCAAGCACGAGTGTCTCGGTGCCAGCCTGCGCGTGCTGACCGTTGCGGTGATGGTGGTCATGGTCGTGGTCGTGGTCATGGTCATGGTCGTGGCCACCCACGGTCGACACTCGGACGTTCTCCTCGTCACCACACCCACACGTCAGACACATTCGGGCACCAGCTCTACAGACGTCACGAGCAGCTCGCGTCCGGCGGTGATATAGACGTCGGCGCTGCCACAGGGACACAGGAGTATGAGGTCAGCCACGTCGAACTCGTCACCGCAGCTGCGACACGACCCGCGTCCGGGCGACTCGTCGATCTCAAGCGTTGCCCCTTCGATCGGGGTGCCCTGGGCGGCTACGTCGAAGCAAAACCGCATCGCGTCAGGGACGACCCCCGACAGCGCACCGACCTGCACCTGAACACTTGCGACCCGCCGACCGGTCGTGCGCTCCACCACCATGTCGACGACGCTCTGGGTGATTGCGAGTTCGTGCATGTGCCACCGCCTGCGGGCCACACTAGGCAGCACTCGCGGTCTCCACAAGCAGTCAGCGGCCAGGCACGGCGATGGTGCCGGTGGCGGTGGCGACCACCTGGCCGGCCACGTGGGACCGGACGGCAACGCCGTCCCGCGCCTCGACACGGCAATGCAGGAACGATGGCCTACCCATCTCGAGGCCCTGTGAGATCAGGTATGACGTCTGGCCTTCGGCCGCCGCCAACCCAGCGGCCACGAGCACCAGTCCGAGACCCGCGGCCGCCGACCCGGTGGCTGGATCCTCGGGAATGCCGTAGCCGGGCACGAACACCCGGGCGTGCACGGCGAGGTCGGGCTGGCCGCCTGGCGCAGCGGTCGATACGGCATACACACAGACCCCGTCGAGTGGGTCCTGGAGCATGCTGGTGTCGAGGCCGGTCTCGCTGACGCGGACACCGGTGGCGCGCGCCGCAACAACCCTGTCGTCCCGGACGGGGAGGTACAGCCAGCTGAGGCCGCAGCCCGCAGTATGAGCGGGTCCCACGAGATCGGCTGCGGTGAGGCTGACCAGGCGCGCGACAGCATCTGCTTCGTCGTCGGTCAGCGCATGCGCGGCGTCGTGCGGATCGGCCGACAACTCCACAGCTGCGCTGGCGTCGTCGGGCAGGCGAACCCCGATCAGCCCGGCCCGGCATGACTGGTGACAGTCGCCTGCCTGGATCAAGCCGCGCTGGCGCAGCGCCCAGGCGGTCCCGAGCGTCGGGTGGCCGGCAAACGGGATCTCCCCGTCAGGGGTGAAGATGCGGAGGCGGTAGTCCGCGCCGGCCGCCACATCCTCTTCCGTCATCGGGAGAGGGAAGGTCGTCTCCGACAGGTTGAACTCGGCTGCGATGTCCTGCATCTGGTCGGCCGACAAGCTCTCGGCGCCATAGACGACGGCGAGCGGGTTGCCCGCGAACGCACGGTCGGTGAACACGTCGACGACGTCATAACTCAACGGCCGAGGAGGTGTGGTTGACATGTCGGCCGAGGCGTCCATCCCAGCAACCCTAATGACTGCGAAGAATCGTGGTGCTTGACTACGCGCACAAAAGGGGTGTCACGGCCACGCGGCGGTAGCCTGTCGCACGTGAGCAGCGCCCCCGTCCGCGTCTTCATCGCCCGCCTGGCGGGCCTGTTGGTGTACGACCCGAACGGTGACCAGGTCGGCAAAGTGCGCGATGTCGTGTGCGCCGTCCGCGCCGAGAACCGGCAGCCACGCGTCCTCGGTCTGGTCATCGAGGTCCTCGGTCGACGTCGGATCTTCCTGCCGATGACGCGGGTGACGAGCGTCGACTCTGGGCAGGTCATCACGACCGGGCTGGTCAACATGCGCAGGTTCGAGCAGCGGCCGACCGAGACACTGGTGCTTGCCGAGCTCCTCGACCGCAGCGTGGTGATCCAGGAGTCCGGCGCAGAGGGGGTTGTCTACGACATCGCGATGGAGCAGACCCGGACGCGCGACTGGAACCTTTCGAGGGTTGCTGTGCAGCATGGCGCCAAGCGCTTCGGCCGAAAGGGTCAGACCCAGGTCGTCGAATGGTCTGAGGTCACTGGCCTGACCGGGACAGAGGCGGGCCAGGGCGCCACCCACCTCCTCGCTGCCCTCGACGAGATGCGACCGGCCGACCTCGCCGGCGTGATCCACGACCTCTCGCCCAAGCGCCGGGGTGAGATCGCAGCGGCGCTCGAGCGACGCACGCCTGGCCGACGTCCTCGAAGAGCTTCCCGAGGACGACCAGGTCGAGATCCTCGGTCAGCTCGGCTCCGAGCGCGCCGCCGACATCCTCGAGGAGATGTCGCCCGACGACGCCGCCGACCTGATCGCTGAGCTCCCTCCGGAGACGGCCGAACGCCTGCTGATGCTGATGGACCCCGGTGAGGCCGAGGACGTACGACGGCTGCTGACCTACGAGGAGCACACGGCCGGCGGCCTGATGACAACCGATCCCGTGATCCTGCCTCCCGATGCGACGGTGGCCGAGGCACTCGCCCGCATCCGCAACGCCGAACTTTCGCCGTCGCTCGCGGCGATGGTCTTCGTATGCCGTCCGCCGCTCGAGACACCCACCGGGCGCTACCTCGGCGCCGGGCACTTCCAGCGGCTGCTGCGCGAGCCCCCGTCGTCGCCTCGTCTCCGGAGTAATCGACACCGATGTCGAGCCGCTGCGCGCCGAGGCCCCGCTCGAGGAGGTGACGAGGCTGATGGCCCACTACAACCTGGTGGCAAGCCCTGTCGTCGACGAAGCCGGCCACCTGATCGGCGTCGTCACGGTCGACGATGTCGTCGACCACCTGCTCCCTGACGACTGGCGGGACCGGCCACGGCCGGGTGACCCGTCGGCCACGGTGGTGGCGACCGATGGCGCGTGACGAGTCCGCTCGCGACGACGACCGCCGCGAGCCCAGCCGACGTACCACTCGATCGAACCGTCTCGACGTCCCGAGGGACACTCGCCGCACGTTCGTGAGGCGGCCCGACTACGACCCGGAGATGTTCGGGCGGTTCGCGGAGACGTTCGCCCGGTTCCTGGGGACGGCGCCGCTTCTTCGCCTACATGACGGTGTTCGTCGTCGTCTGGCTCACGATCAACATCGTCGCGATTGTGGGGGTTCGAGTGGGATCCCTACCCGTTCATCCTGCTCAACCTGATCTTCTCGACCCAGGCGTCGTACGCCGCCCCGCTGATCCTGCTGGCGCAGAACCGTCAGGAGGCGCGCGACCGGGTCGTCTCCGAGCAGCGACCGCGAGGCCAACGTCCGCGCCCACGCCGACATGGAGTATCTCGCCCGTGAGGTGGCGTCGCTGCGGATGGCAGTCGGCGAGGTCGCCACCCGCGACTTCCTGCGGTCCGAGCTACGCAACCTGCTGGCCGACCTCGACGACCGCGCAGCGGCGAGGACCAACGACGCGGACTCGACACAGGAGCAGCACCACGTAGCCTGGAGGCATGACCACCCCGCTGCTCGAGCCGATCAACGCTGCGCTCGCGACCGTGAACGACCCCGAGATCCGGCGGCCCATCACCGAGCTCGGCATGGTCAAGGACGTCTCGATCGGCGATGACGGAGCGGTCGCGGTGACCGTGCTGCTGACGGTCGCCGGCTGCCCGATGAGAGAGACCATCACCAAGGACGTCACGGCCGCAGTCAGTCGGGGTCGACGGCGTCCAGTCCGTCAACGTCATCCTCGACGTGATGTGCGAGGAGCAACGCCAGGACCTGCAGAAGACCCTGCGCGGCGGACAGGCCGCCAAGGAGATTCCGTTCGTCGAAGCCCGACTCGCTCACCAAGGTGATCGCGGTCGCGTCCGGCAAGGGCGGCGTCGGCAAGTCGTCGGTCACCGTCAACCTGGCGCTGGCGATGGCGCAGAGTCGGGCGCAAGGTCGGGATCATCGACGCCGACATCTACGGCCACTCGGTGCCGGCGATGCTCGGGGTCGCCGACGAGCGCCCGACCCAGGTCGAAGAGATGATCATGCCGGTCCCGGTGCACGGGCTGTGCGTGATCAGCATCGGCATGCTCAAGCCTCGCCGCGACCAGGTCGTGGCCTGGCGCGGCCCGATGCTCGACCGGGCGCTGGTGCAGATGCTCACCGACGTCTACTGGGGCGATCTCGACGTCCTGCTGCTCGACCTGCCTCCCGGCACGGGCGACATGGCCGATTTCGGTCGGCCAGCACCTGCCGAACGCCGAGGTCTTGGTGGTGACCACTCCGCAGGCAGCGGCCGCCGAGGTCGCCGAACGCGCCGGCACGATGGCCTCGATGATGAACCAGCGGGTCGCCGGCGTCATCGAGAACATGAGCTACCTCGTCTGCCCGCACTGCGGGCCCGAGCACCGGATCGAGGTCTTCGGCAGCGGTGGCGGCGCTGGAGTCGCGGCGACGCTGACCGCCCGGTTCGGCTACGACGTGCCGGTGCTCGCCGAGGTGCCGCTCGATATCCGACTGCGCGAAGGCGGGGACTCCGGGCGTGCCGCTCGTACTGACGCGACCCTGACGCGCCTGCCGCGGCGGCTCTGACCGCCGTCGCGTCGACGCTGACCTCCAAGGGCCGCGGCCTCGCCGGCATGCAGCTCGGCCTGTCGCCGGCCGGTCGCTGAGTGCGACGAGCCCGTGTTCGATGTCGGCCTTCCAGAGATGGCGGTGCTCATCATCGTCGCCGTGTTCGTCTTCGGTCCCGACAGGCTGCCCGAGGTCGCGAAACAGGCGGCCAAGCTGCTGAAGCAGGCCCGGCGCGCGATGTCGAACGCACGGTCGCAGCTGACGGACGAACTCGGTCCCGAGTTCGCCAACATCGACATGAGCGATCTCAACCCGCGCACGCTGGTGCAGAAGCACCTGCTCGACGACCTCGACGACGACGACACACCCGCGCGGCCCGGTCACGCGCCACTCGGGGAGGGCGAGCTCGCGCCGTACGACCCAGAAGCGACGTAGCACCTGGGTGGGTGGAGCTTGCTCAGCCGACCTTCTTGCCGAGGACGACCTCGTAGGACGTGGTGTCCCCACCTCGGTCGACCGTCAGCCTGACCGTCTCCCCTGGCTCGAACGTCCTGATCTTCACGATCAGCTCCACCCCGTCGCTCACCTCGGCACCGTTGATCGACACGATCAGGTCGCCGTCCTCGAGGCCCGCCTGCTCGGCAGGGCTGTCGGCATCGACCTGCTCGACGAGGGCGCCGTCAGTCACCTTGGCCACGCTGACCGAGGCACCGATGACCGGGTACTCCGCCCGGCCGTCCTCGATGAGCTGCTCGACAGTGTGGATGACCTGGTCGATGGGGATCGAGAACCCGACCCCGATGTTGCCCGTCTGCTCGTCGGCCGAGCTTCCGACGGTCGCGATGGCTGAGTTGACCCCGATGACGCGCCCGTTGAGGTCGACGAGGGGGCCGCCTGAGTTCCCGGGGTTGATTGCCGCGTCGGTCTGCAACGCGTTGATGTATGACGTCTCGCCCTCTCCCCCGGCCGTCACTGGCCGCTGGGTCGCGCTGATGATGCCGGCCGTCACCGTGGAGTGGAGACCCAGTGGCGAGCCGATGGCCACCACGCTCTGTCCGACGGCGACGTTGCGCGACGTGCCCCGCTCTACGGGAGTCAGGCCGGAAAAGTCCTCGAGCTCGATCACGGCGAGGTCGTAGGACGGGCTTCGTCCGACGATCGACGCCCTGACCTCCCGCCCATCCGGCAACGAGACCGTGATCTCACCTTCGTCAGCCGCTGGCTCGATGACGTGGTTGTTGGTCACGACATGACCGCGGTTGTCGTAGACGAACCCCGACCCGCTCACCTGCGAGCTGCCCCTGACGTCGAGCGAGACCACACTCGGCAGGACCCGCTTTGCCACCGCCACCACCGGACTCCGGGCCGGGCCACCGGCGATCGGACCGGTCGGGATCGGGTCGACGGACGGGCTCGTGGCCGACGACTGCGGGGCTGGGTCGTCGTCGGAGCTCGCGTCGACGAGCAATGCCCCGACGGCACCACCTGCGAGGCTGAGAAGCACGCAGACCACGATGACGGGCAGCCAGGGCACGCGGCCGCGGGGTGGCTCGTGGTGTGGTGGCCGATGAGACGCTGGCGGCCCGGGGAGTAGCGGCCTCGTCGACCCCTGCCAGGACGGGTACGGCGTCGGCCCGGTCGGCGTACCCGGGGGACGCTGGCCCGGCGCACCCGACTGCGGCCAGCCGGCACGCGGCGGCGGATACGGCGACCAGGTGGGCTCCTCGCCCGGACGTGGTCGTCCGCGGTCGGAGCCTTCGTCTGCCGGAGGCGGGTGTTCGGACACGCCACTAGCATGCCTCAACAGGCAGGCATGAGCGCCGGTCAGTCCGCGATATTGACGAGCTCGCCGATGCGTTTGAGGCCGCGGACGAGCCGACCGTCATCGTCGCCCTCGACCGACTGATGCGGCAATCCGGCGACGAGGCGGGTGACCACGCTGGTCGGGGCGTCGGTGACCAGCGTGTAGACGGTGTCACCGGACTGCCAGACCGCAACCGAAGGGAGTCCTTCGCGCAGTGCGACGTCGCCAGTGCCGACCCGTTCTGTGGTGAAGTCGTTAAGGGAGCGGTCGTCGAGGCGTCCCCGCTCTTCGAACACGGAGACTGTCGACAGGCCGTCGGAGTACGACGCGTGGACGACATCTCCGTTGGGGTCGAGTCGATGCAGGACGGTCAAGGCGAAGTCGCCGGGGAGGGAGTCAGGGCAGGTCCAGCCCTCGTCATTGAGCGTGGGGGCGAACTGCTTGGAGACCGACGTCGCGACCGGGGCCGCCAGCTCCGGAGGGAGGTGGGAGAGGAAACCCTTGGCAGCGGTGTCGACCGAGACGTAGGTGCTCGACCTGACGATCTGCCCGCCGTCGTACATCTCGCGCCGAAGCAGGAGGCCGGTCGCGTCGTCGATCCAGAACCGAGCCGCGAGGATGCCCGACCGGCCTGCGGTCACGACTGTCGCCGCCCGGCCGGCGACGACGCCTGCCCCGACGACTCCAAGGTCGTAGGCGTCCGCGAGGAGCCTCAGCCGGTTGAGCGCCAGGTCGTCTGCGACTCCGGGCTTGCCCTGCGTGATGAACCGCGCCAGCTCCTGGTCGGTTGCCTCGGTGACATCGAGGCTGGTGCCCTGACCGGGGACGTGCTCGATGGCCACCCGCGTCGACTTCAGGGAGCCGTCGACCACCTCGGACACCTCGCGCACGCCGGCGTAGGCGACGGAGGTGGGCGCCACGACGGCGCGCTGCAACTGACGGAGGGCGGCTTGCTCGTCGGCTGCACGCCACGGACGGAGATGATCGGGCTTCAGCTGCTGTGGCTGTGCCTGGGTCACACCGCGCACGTCACTGATCAGGGTCGCCAGCCGAGGAGCCGATGGCCGCTCGGGCGAGCTGAGCGCTTCGACTGCCGGGTCGGCCAGCGGCGAGCCACCGTTGGCCTCCGCGAACTCGGCGGTGAACTCGTCGAGCGGTGGTGACACGGCAGCTGGCTCGGCAGGGTCGGTGCCTCCGACGGCATACGCCAGGGTGAGGACGACCATGGACATCGAGCCGGCGCCGATGAGCACCTTGCGCGTCACGCCGAGGGCGCGCGAAGTGGTGCTGCGTCGCGGGTCGTCGTCGGCGTGGACGCTTGCCAACGTGGCGAACAGGTCGGCAGACGGCTCTGCTGCCGCCAGGCCGAGGAGGCGCTGCTTGAGCGCGAGCGTCTGCTCGATCTCGTGGCGACACGGCTCGCAGCCGCGGGCGTGCGCGATCGCGCGGGCCCGGGCTGAGCCCTTCAGCTCACCGTCGACCAGAGCGGAGACCTTGTGGTGGAGATGCGTCATTGACCGTGACCAGTGATGAGCGGGTCCAACCCGGCGCCGATCCGAGTGCGGCCGGGAGCGGGGGCACGGTGTGCGAGTGCCTCGCGCAGCGCCGAGCGGCCGCGATGGATCCGAGAGCGAACGGTGCCGATCTTGACGCCGAGTACGTCGGCGATCTCTTCGTAGCTGAGGCCCTCGATGTCGCAGAGGACGACCGCGACCCGGAAGTCGGGCTGCAGCGCGGCGAGTGCGACCTCGACGTCGGGGTCGAAGAGCTGGTCGGCGTACCCAACGTCGGGCGTGGGGAGGTTGCCCGGCAGCCGGTCGCCGACATCATCGGGCAACGAGTCGAAGCGGATGCGCTGCTTGCGGCGGGCCTGGTCAAGGAACAGGTTGGTGGTGATCCGATGGAGCCACCCCTCGAACGTCCCCGGCTGGTACGACGACAGGGACCGAAAAACCCTGACGAACACTTCCTGGGTGAGGTCCTCCGCATCGTGGCGATTGCCCGTCAGCCGGTAGGCCAGCCGGAACACCCGCACCGAGTGGACTTGGACGATCTCGTCCCAGCTCGGCACCGTCGGTGGAGGCGCCTGCCCGGCAGGTGAGGTGGAGGACACAACCTAAGCGTACGTGCTGCTGGCACGGGTTGGACCCGTCGAGGCGCCGACCGGTTTCAGTGGGCTCGGTCCGCCGTAGAACATGCCCACGCCCAAGCGATAGGCTCGGTCGCGATCTAGCCGAATGGCCCTCAGGGGGCCCGAGCGAGGAGGCCATCATCGCCACGGGGTTGAAGCCTGCGTCTTGGACATATGCCGAGCAGTTCGTGGCCGAGGACGAGGTGCTTGACCGCCGCGCGCCAGCGTGCCGCCGACATGCCGGCGCCGCCGATCTCTCCTGGAACCGGTGCGAGTCTGCGCTTCGTCGCGGCGATGCTCGACGCCAAGAACGTCGTCGAGATCGGCACCGGCTGCGGAATCTCCGGCGTCTGGTTGATGCGCGGCATGCGGGTAGACGGCGTACTCACCAGCGTCGACATCGAGGCCGAGCACCAACGGCTGGCCAAGGTCGCGTTCACGGAGGCCGGGATCGCACCGCAACGGGCTCGGCTCATCCCGGGTGCCGCGCTTGAGGTGCTCCCCCGGCTTACCGACGACCACTACGACGTGGTGTTCGTCGACGGTGCCAAGCAGGAGTACCCGTCCTACCTGGAGCAGGCTCAACGGCTGCTCAGAGTCGGCGGGGTCGTCGCGTTCGACAATGCCCTGTGGCACGACCGCGTTGCGGACCCGTCCGTGCGCGACGCCGACACGGTCGCGATCCGCGAGACGATCCGGCTGGTGACCGAGCACGAGTCGCTACTCGAACTCCTGCTCCCGGTGGGCGACGGGCTCTTGCTCGCGCAAAAGCGCTAGCTCCCGCAGATTCCGCGCCGTCTTCCGACATACGACGGCAAACGATCGCGTGCCCGGCAGAATCCGCGCTGTCTTCCGACACACGTCGGCAAACGACTGCCTGGCCGGGCGAATCCGCGCCGTTTTCCGACATACGACGCCATCCGGCGGAGTCAGTATCCGCTGGTCGAGATTGTCGAGATCACCGGGGTCTCGACAAGCTCGACCGCCGGGGCACAGCTCGCCCGGCCGTGAAGAGCTCAACCGACGTACAGCAGCTCGACCGCCGGGGAGGGTCTCGACAAGCTCGACCGGCGGGAGGGGTCGGATAATCGAGCTTGTCGAGAGATTTGCGGCGTTGGTCAGTCTCTGAGCTGGGCTGCTAGCGGGCAGTCAAAGGGATCTCGTGCGCGCAGTCCGACGTCGTTCAGGTAGCGAACGACGATCCCGTAGGACTCGAACAGAGTCGTCTCGTTGTAGCTGACCCCGTGGAGCTGACAGTGTTCACGCACCAGCGGCTGGGCGAGCCGTAGGTTCGGCCGGGGCATGCTGGGGAACAAGTGGTGCTCGATCTGGTAGTTCAGACCGCCCATCACGAAGTCGACGACCGGGCCACCGCGGACATTGCGCGACATCAACACCTGCCGGCGCAGGAAGTCCAGCTTCATCGTGGCTGGCACGATCGGCATGCCTTTGTGGTTAGGGGCGAAAGACGCGCCGAGGAACAGGCCGAACAACGCCATCTGCAATCCGAAGAACGCCGCTGCCTTGCCGGGTGGCAGCACCAGGACCAGCACAGTGACGTACGCGGTGAGCCGTGTCAGCACAAGCAGAGCCTCGACCCGCTGGTGCCGCATGGAGTCCTTCCGCAACAACGCGACCACGCTTGCGATGTGCAGGTTGATGCCCTCGAGTGTCAACAGCGGGAAGAAGAACCAGCCCTGCCGGTTGGCGAACCAGCCCCCGAATCCCGTGCGGTTGATGAAGAGGTCGGGCGTGAATGCAAGCGCTCCTGGCGAGATGTCGGGGTCGCGGCCTTCCTGGTTCGGGGCCGCGTGGTGCCGGTTGTGCTTGGTCTTCCACCAGCCGTAGCTCAAGCCGGCAAACGCGCCCGCCAGCACTCGTGACGTCCAGTCGTTCCACGCTGCCGAGGCGAACATCTGCCGGTGGGCACCGTCGTGCCCAAGGAAGCCGAACTGGGTGATCACGACCGCCAGGGCAGCAGCAAGAATCAGCTGGAACCAGGAGTTGCCGAGCAGGAAGAAGCCGACCCAGATCGCGACAAACACAGTGACCGCCGCGGTGATGCGGCTCCAGTAGTACGCGTAGCGCCGACGGAGCAGACCTGCCTCACGGATGACGCGTGACAAATCTGTGTAGAGACTCACATAGCGCTCGGCGTTCGAGGTGGCCGACGGGGGCGCGGCAATCGATGTGGCAGGCATCGGGAAGGCGCCTCCTCCAGGCTGGCTCGGTCAGTCGAGACGCCGGGACTGGGGCGCATGGCGTGCGCTTCCATCATGACATCTCGGGGATCCGCTCACTAGCGGTTCTTAGTCAGTTCGCAGGTTGGTACCGGCCTAGCCAGCGCAGCAGCAACCGGGCGCCGAAGCCGGTTGCGCCCTGCGTGTACTCGAAGGCGTCCTTGGGTGAGTCACCGACAGACGCGATGTCGAGGTGCGCCCACGGCACGTCGCCAACAAAATGCTGCAGATACAGCGCCGCCGTAATCGAGCCGGGCGTGCCGGCTGCGTTGGTGGCGTCGGCGAACGTGTTGTCGAGCAGGCGTTCGTATTCCGTGCTCAGCGGCATCCGCCACATCGGCTCACCTGCGGCCTCGCCGGCGTCGAGCAGCGTCTTCGCCAGCTCGTCACGGTTGGCGTAGAGCGCGCCGAGCGTCGTGCCCAGGGCCATCTTGGCGGCCCCGGTCAGCGTCGCGATGTCGACAACGGTGTCGGCAGCCAGGTGCTTGTCGGCATACGCCAGGGCGTCCGCGAGGACCAACCTGCCCTCGGCGTCGGTGTTGCCGACCTCACTGGTGCGACCGCCGAAGTGGGTGACGACGTCGCCGGGCCGCATGGCCCCTGCGCCGAAGGCGTTCTCGGCCGACGCGACCAGGCCGGTGACGGCCACTTCGATGTCGAGCTCTCGCAGTGCACCCATCACGGCGATGACCACACCGGCCCCGGTCATGTCGCGCTTCATCGTCATCATCGCGTCGCGCGGCTTGATGGACAGACCACCCGAGTCGAACGTGATGCCCTTGCCCACGAGCACCACCCGCGGCGTGTGTCGCTTGGCTTTCCGAGGCGTGTAGTCGAGCCGCACGAAGCGCGAGTCGTACGCCGATGCGGCGCCCACGGCGAGGATGCCTCCGAAGCCGTCGGCCGCCAGCCGTTTGTCATCCCACACCTCGACGTCGAGGGCCGAACGCTCGGCTGCCTCCCTCGCCCACTCCTCAAGCCGGACAGGGCCCTTCTCGTTCGACGGTGTGAGGGCAAAGGCCCGGGCACGCCAGGACGCCTTCGCTCGACTGGTCGCTGCGTCGACGATGCCGGATCGCGATGCGCGCCGACCGCCGGGCATGTCGGTGAGCACCACGACTGGGCTGCCAGGAGGCTTGGCAGACTCGGCCGACTTGCGGGTGAAGCCAAACGAGCCAAGCACGAGGCCTTCGACAAACGCGCCGAGGGACTCGTCATCGACCAATGAGCCGAGCCCGGTGGCCACCGGGCTCGTCGTCTTCGCAATCCGGGCGATCGCGGATCCGGCGCGGCGGTAGTGGCGACCGGTCTGCTCTCCGAGCCCGACGAGAACCACGCGTTCGACCGTGTTACCTGTGAAGACCTCGTGAGTGACGGTCTCCCCCGCGTCACCCTTCGCCTGCGCCCGGTCGAGGAGCGCGAACGGATCGACCCCGTGCGACGCCAGGGCCGCTTCGGCAACCGCCGAGAACATGAAGTCGCCGTCGGCGCGGGCGAAACCCACCGCCACGACCCGCGCATCGACGTCGCTCAAGTGCGCCGTCGTGACCTGCACGACCGTCGGCAACGGTTGAGCGGCGAGTTCAGGCACCTCCCACACAATAGGAGGTGGCGCCACCAGGACAGTCGGCGGGACCTCGAAGACCCCGGCACCGTGCAGATACGGTCCGGGGTCCTCAGTCGGAGAAGTTCTGGATGTCAGCCGATCAGCTCGTCACCTGGCTTAGTGCTTCTTCCAGCGATTTCGCTTCCTCGGCATTGAGCTCGACCACAAGCCGTCCGCCACCTTCGAGCGGAACGCGCATCACCAGACCGCGCCCCTCCTTCGTGACTTCCAGCGGACCGTCGCCCGTCCGCGGCTTCATCGCCGCCATGCGCGCACCTACCCTTCGTCGTTCAGCGCCGAGACTCCGCCCGACTCGCGGGCCGAGACGCCGGTGGCGCATCGATTGCCAGCCACCATTATCGCACCGCTTGCTTACCCGTGCGGCAGACTGCTCCTGTGAACGCCCGATCCGCTTTGTTCGACGTCTACGGCGACCACGTCCGATCACGCGGTGGGACCGCCCCAGTGGCGGCTTTGGTCACCATGCTGGGAACCCTTGACATCGCCGCGCCGGCCGTGCGCACCGCGATATCTCGGATGGTCCGGCAGGGTTGGCTGTCACCGCTCAAGCTGCCCGCTGGCCCGGGGTATCGGCTGACGTCGCGTGCCGAACGACGCCTCACTGACGCCGCTGCGCGGATCTACCGCAGCGGCATCGCGCCTTGGGACGGTCGGTGGCACATGCTTGTCATCGAGCACATCCCTCATCGGGCCACCCGCGAGCGCGTGCGAACAGGTCTGTCCTACCTCGGCTACGCGCCGCTCCGCGACGAGACCTGGGTCAGCCCACGGCCATCCACCGAAGTGGATGCACTCCTGGAAGCCGACGGGGTGCGCGCCTACCGGTTCCTTGCCCAGCACGACGGTGAGGCAACGACGTTGACCGCCACCGCCTGGGACCTCGACGGACTCGGTCGGGCGTACGCGCGCTGGCTCGACGAGGCGGATGCCCTGGTGGGGAACGCCGCTGAGGCGCCGAGTGACAGAGACGCCTTCGTCGTACGGAGTTTGCTCGTGCACGAGTGGCGCAAGTTCTTGTTCCGTGACCCCGGTCTGCCGCGCGAGCTGCTGCCGAAGCGATGGCCCGGTGACGATGCGGCTGCCTTCTTCGACCGTGAGACGACCCGATTGCTCCCGGCGGCCGGCCGGTACGTCGACAGCTGTCTGCGCCCGAACGGAGATTCGAATGGCTGACCCGGTGACCTACGACGTGCAGGGCAGCGTGGCCACGATCCAGCTTGACCGGCCCGACGCGATGAACAGCCTCGACACCGCGACGAAGGACGGGCTGCTGTCGGCACTCCAGCAGGCCGCGTCCGACGCCGACGTGCGATGCGTTGTCCTCACCGGCAGCGGCCGGGCATTCTCCGTCGGCCAGGACCTTCGTGAGCACATCGAGAACATCACGACCAAGACGCTCGACGAGGTGTGGTCGACAGTCGACGTCCACTATGGCCCGATCGCGTTGGCCATCACGACGATGGACAAGCCGGTGATCGCCGCGGTCAACGGGGTGGCAGCCGGGGCAGGTCTTTCGATCGTGCTCGCGTGTGACCTGCGGATTGCTGCCGACTCGGCCGGGTTCAACACCGCCTTCACCGGCGTTGCCCTGTCATGCGACACCGGGTCGTCCTGGACGCTGCCTCGACTCGTGGGGCCGACGAAGGCGATGGAGCTCCTGCTGATGCCCCGCACGATCGACGCGGGCGAGGCGCTGGACCTCGGAATCCTCAACCAGGTAGTGCCTGCTGACGACCTGATGGTGACGGTCCAGGCGTTGGCGGCGACTCTTGCCGACGGGCCGACGCTCGCGTTCGCGGCCGTCAAGAGCTCGGTGGCCTATGCCGCCAGTCACTCCCTCGAGGAGGCTCTCGCGTTCGAGAGCACGATGATGGCCCGCACCGGTGGCTCCGAGGACCATCGCGGCGCTGTGGCATCCTTCATTTCCAAGGAGAAGCCCACGTTCGAAGGACGATGACGATGCAGGCGGACGCACCCCGATCTCTGCACAACCCTGGTCGCCTGGCGACCGGACTCCTCGTCGCGACCGGCCTGATCGCGAGTATGTCGACGGCCACACCACACGCGGGCGGTGTCCATGCGCCAGAGGACGCCAGCGAATCCGCTGCCCCCTCACGTGGCGCACCGGCGCTGCCCGACCGGATCGACGTACCACCCCGAGTGCGGCAGATGGTGACTGTCACCTCCCCGCGTTGGTCATCGACCACCGGCACCTTGAAGGCATGGGCTCGCCTCGACAGCGGCCGATGGGTGCTGCGGCGTGGTCCGGTGCCCGTGGTGGTCGGCTACAACGGTTGGGTCCGGGCAAATCAGCGACGACAGGGCACCGGCACGACTCCGGCAGGCAAGTTCCCGTTGCCGTACTCGTTCGGAAGGCTTGCCGACCCTGGTGGCCAGCACGAGTACCGCCGGTTCGATCGCAACGACTGGTGGCCGTACGAACCTCGAGACCCGGCGACCTACAACGTGTACCAGTACCACAAGACCAGCACGTCGCACTGGCGACCGGACAAGGCAGAGCGGCTGTGGGACTTCGGGGGACAGTACGGCTACGGCATGGTGGTCGGCTTCAACCTGCCGAGCGGCATCCACTACTCGAAGCAGCGCCGACAACTCGTCGCGTCGAACCGCGCTGACACCCGGCGAGGTGGCGGGATCTTCCTCCACGTCCGCGGGAACGGCCTCACGGCAGGCTGCGTCGCGATGTCACGCCCGCAGATGAGGTGGCTGGTGCGGTGGGTGCGCCCCGGTGCGTCCCCGCGGGTCGCGATGGGCCCGTACCGCTTCATCGTCAGGCGCTGAGCACCTAAGTGAAGGTGCCTCCGATGGCACGCACGAAACTGCGCGGTGCCCGGACGTGCACATAACGCCAGGTCGGTGACCCGCTGTACTCCACCGTGACGCAGGCGCCTGGATGGTAGGCGTTGAACCACTGCGTCAGGGTGCCGTGGCAGACGCCGGCGCAGTCGAACTCCTTGACGGGAAGGCCGAGATTCCTGGCGAGGCGGCGCGCGAATGGCGGGTCTTTGGAGCCGTACGCGTCGATGCCGCGTAGTGGCGAGTGGAACGACACCACGTAGTCGGGGTCAACGCGGTTGAGGAACCGCATGAGCGTGCGGGTCTCGGGCTCGGACGCGGGCCGTGGCCCCGCGTAGTAGTAGCCGGTCAGCGGCCGCCACTTCCTGGGAAAGTTGCGGTTGAGGTCGACACCATGGGCGTTGTGGCGCCGGTCCTGCAGCACCCCGTCGGGGTTGGACCGCGGGATCACCCACAGGTGGACGCCCTCGATGGCGCGGCCGTTGACGAGCTCGCTGAGAGTCGCCCCGCCGTCTTGTTCGTTGCCATGCATGGAGGCCACGGCGACGACCGTCTTACTGGCGGACCGCTCGCCGAGCTCGTAGGCACGGATCGCGTGGCCCCGCACCGAGTAGCCGATGATGCGCTGCGACAGCACAGCCGGGCGCCCTGGCACAGCTTGTGCGGTCTGGCTTGGGGCCATTGCCGGGCCCTGGGACGCGGGTCTGTCGACCGCGGATGCGTCCACACCTGCCAGGGTGGCGAGCAAGCCCACCACGACAGCGGTGAGAGGAACCCGTCTTCTCGTCATATCAGCCCATTCGTTGGCGTACGTAGCAGTCTGCCAGATGGTCGTTGACGAGCCCGACCGCTTGCATCAGCGCGTAGGCCGTGGTCGGTCCCACGAACCGGAAGCCTCGACGCTTGAGGTCCTTCGCCATCGCCACCGACGCCGGACTGGTCGCGGGTACGTCGGCCAGGGTCTTCGGGGCGGGCGCCTGCTCGGGCGCGTGACTCCAGATCAGAGCGGCCAGACCTTCGTCCAGCTGGGCGGCGACCTGCGCGTTCGCCATCGTCGCGTCGATCTTCGCTGCGTTGCGGACGATCCCTGCGTCGGACATCAACCTGGCGCGGTCGGTCGCGTCGAATTGCGCCACCGCCTGGATCTTGAAGCCGGCGAATGCCTCCCGGAAGTTGTCGCGCTTGCGAAGGATCGTGAGCCAGGACAGGCCGGACTGGAACGCCTCGAGAGTGAGACGTTCGAACAGCTTGTCGTCGTCTCGCACCGGCCGACCCCACTCGGTGTCGTGGTAGGCGACGTAGTCCTCGGTCGAGAGGCCCCAGGGGCAGCGCAGCAGCCCGTCGGTGCCTGGGGCCGCGCCGGGCGTCATCGAGAGATGCCGGTCGACGGCTCGTTCGGAGAGGGATCGGTGGAGTCGTCAGGTTCGTCTGGGTCGTCTTGGGCGGCTTGTTCGTCGGAGGTGGCGTCTGCTGCGGGCGAGGCCGCTGGTTCCTCGGGCTCGGGCGTCGTACCGCGCTCTAACTTCGCGGCTGCAGCGTCACGCGCCAGCAGTTCGGACTCCATCCGGCGCAGAAACGCGTCGACCTCGTCCATCCGGTAGCCGCGGACCGCGGTCGTGAAGTGCACGTTGGCCAGGTCGTCGGCAGTGAGCTGACCTCGCTCGATCGTAGTGTCGGGGCGGTCCTCGTAGACGTCAGCCATCGCGTCGCCGCGACCGGCCGCGATCACCGCCGCTGCCCCGATGATGATCACGAGCACAACCACCCAGAACCAGATCACGACTCCGATCGTGCCACGCTGGGAGGCGCGGGTCCGTCGATGGGTGAGGAGTATCGGTGTCGCTGGAGCTCGGAACACGCACGTTCGGCGAGCACGACCTCGTGGTGATGGCGATCGTCAACCGCACCCCCGACTCGTTCTACGACTCTGGAGCGACGTACGACGAAGGGCTGGCGATGGCCAGGGTCGACGAGGTGGTCGACCAAGGTGCCGACGCCGTCGACATCGGTGGCGTCAAGGCGGGGTACGGCGACTCCGTCGACGTGGCGGAGGAGCTCAGGCGCACGGCGGGCTTCGTCGGTCGAGTTCGAGCGGCATACCCCGACCTGGTCATCAGCGTGGACACCTGGCGGGCGGAGGTCGCGCGGGAGCTCTCCCAGCAGGGTGCCGACCTCGTGAACGACACCTGGGCCGGTGCCGACCCGGCCGTCGCGGAGGTTGCAGCCGAGTTCGGCACCGGTCTCGTCTGCAGCCACACCGGCGGCCTCGGGCCGCGCACCGATCCGCACCGCGTGCGGTACGACGACGTGGTCGCCGACGTGGTCGAGACGGTGACCCGGCTGGCCGAGCGGGCCGTGTCGCTGGGCGTACGTCGCAACGGCATCCTGATCGACCCGACGCACGACTTCGGCAAGAACACTCATCACTCGCTCGCGTTGACGCGTCGCCTCGACGTGCTCGCCGCGACCGGGTGGCCCGTCCTGGTCGCGTTGTCGAACAAGGACTTCGTCGGCGAGACGCTCGACCTCCCGACTGAGCAGCGGCTGGCTGGGACCCTCGCCGCCACGGCCATCGCGGCCTGGCAGGGGGCGCGGGTATTCCGGTCGCACCAGGTCGCAGAGACCCGACAAGTCCTGTCCATGGTGTCGTCTATCGCCGGCCACCGGCCGCCAGCGCGGGCCCTCCGCGGCCTCGCCTAACTCCTTCGTTGACCCGGCATCTTTGGCCTGTTGACCCGGCATCTTTGGCCCGTTGACCCGGCATCTTTGGCCCGTTGACCCGGCATCTTTGGCCCGTTGACCCGGCACTTTTGGCCTGTTGACCCGTCACCTTTGGCCTGTTGAACCGTCACCTTTGGCCTGCTGAACCGTCACCTTTGGCCTCCGTCACTCACCCTCCAACGAGCCATCAGTGTCGGGTCGACGGACCAAGACTGACGGCTCAACGAGCCAAAACTGGCGGGTCGACGGACCAAGACTGACGGCTCAACGAGCCAAAACTGGCGGGTCAACGGAGGGTTGCGGCCTATTCGGCGCGGTGGGGTTCTACGCCGAGGGGTCCTCGGTCGGGCCAGCTACGGGCACGCTCTTCCCGCGCCTCGACCATGATGGCGACGGCTTCGTCGACGTCGTCAGTGACCTTGAGCAGCGCGATGTCCTTCGCACTGACCTTGCCTTCGGCCATCACCACGTCACGGACCCAGTCGAGCAGACCACCCCAGTACGCCGAGCCGAGCAAGACGATCGGGAACGACGTGACCTTCTGCGTCTGCACGAGCGTGATCGCCTCAAAGATCTCGTCGAACGTCCCGAAGCCACCGGGAAGCGACACGAATCCCTGTGCGTACTTGACGAACATCGTCTTGCGCGCGAAGAAGTAGCGGAAGTTGATTCCGATGTCGACCCACTCGTTGAGTCCGGCCTCGAAGGGCAGCTCGATGCCGAGTCCAACCGAGGTGCCACCGGCCTCTGAAGCGCCCTTGTTGGCTGCTTCCATCGCACCAGGACCACCGCCGGTGATGACACCGAATCCGGCGTTCGCGAGAGCCGCTCCGAGCGAGACACCTTGCTCGTAGTCGGCCTGGCCTGGCTTGCTCCGGGCGGATCCGAAGACGGAGATAGCGGGCCCGAGCTCAGCAAGGGCGCCGAACCCTTCGACGAACTCCGCCTGGATACGAAGCACGCGCCACGGGTCGGTATGCACCCACTCGTTGGGACCGCGCGAGTCCAGTAGGCGCTGGTCGGTGGTCTCGGTCTCGACCTGCTGTCGCCGCAGGATCACCGGACCACGTCGCCGCTCACTCGCCTCCGCAGCCTCCTCCTCGTCGCTCATGGCGACCAACCTATCGGGATGCAGGCCGACGCTTCCGGTCAATCAAGCCAAGCGGTCATCGACGCGAGGCACGAGTGCAGGTGCGCGAGGGGAACGTGCTCGGCCTGCGTATGGGCGAGTTCGGGGTTGCCGGGGCCGAAGTTGACGGCCGGTACGCCGAGTGCGCTGAAGCGCGACACGTCCGTCCAACCGAACTTGGGGCTCGCCTCGCCACCGACGGCTGCCAAGAACGCCGCGGCCGCTGGCCGGTCGAGTCCCGGCAGCGCGCCCGGAGCGCTGTCCACCACTGCAACCTCGAACCCGTCGAACACCTCACGCAGGTGGGCCTCTGCCTCGTCGACGCTTCGATCCGGCGCGAACCGGTAGTTGACCGTCAAGATGCAGCTATCCGGTATGACGTTGCCCGCCACTCCCCCGCTGACGTACACCGCGTTAAGCCCCTCGTGGTAACGCAGGCCGTCGATCTCGGGCCGCCGTGGCTCGTAGTCGCGGAGCCGCTCCAGCAGCTCACCGGCCGCGTGGATGGCGTTGGTGCCGTTCCACCATCGGGCGCTGTGCGCGCGGACGCCCGTCGTCGTCACCTCGACCCGCATGGTGCCCTGGCAACCGGCCTCGACCTGGGCGTTGGACGGCTCCATCAAGATCGCGAAGTCGCCGGCGAGGATCTCGGGCCGCACCGCCGAGATCAGCGTCAACCCGTTGAGCTCGGCCTCGACCTCCTCGGCCTCATAGAACACGTAGGTGGCATCACGGTTGGGCTCGGCGAGCCGAGCAGCGAGCAGCAGGCCGACGGCCACCCCGCCCTTCATGTCGCAAGAGCCAAGGCCGTGGAGAAGTTCGCCGTCGTTGCGGGCAGGCAGGTTGCGGTTGACGGGCACGGTGTCGACATGGCCGGCGATGACCACGCGCTCGGAGCGTCCGAGCGACGTACGAGCGACCAGTGAGTTTTGGTGCCGCCAGAGCTCCAGCCACGGCACTGGGGCGAGCGCCTGCTCGATCGCGTCGGTGATCGGCTTCTCGTCGCCGCTGACGGACTCGATGTCGACGAGGGCGGCGGTGAGGTCGACGATGTCGGCATTCAGGTCGAGTGAGGTCATGCCGGCCATTGTGTCGGAGCAGGGGCGGCGACGACCGGTCGGTAGCGTTGACTCCGTGACCGCGACAGCCAACTCGGCCTGGGGCTTCGGCCTCGCCACCGTCGACCCTACGGGTGCTGTCCTCGACGTGTGGTTTCCCGAGCCGGCTCTCGGCTCTGCGCCCACCGACTATCACGCGCCCGACGAGCTTTGCGCCCTCGAAGGGCCCGATCATGTCCGTGACGTCAACCGCGAGGTGCGGCACGTCGTGGTCAGCGACCTGAATCTGCCTCCGCGCGACACCGCCGATGTCTGGCTCCGACTCCACTTGCTGAGCCACCGTCTGGTCGCCCCTAACGGACAGAACCTCGACGGCGTGTTCGGCCTGCTCACGAATGTCGTCTGGACGTCGCTCGGGCCGTGCGCGGTCGACAGCATCGAGGCCGTGCGCCTGCGCGCGCGGGCTCACGGCACGGAGCTGGGGATCCACGGCGTCGACAAGTTCCCACGCATGACCGACTACGTCGTGCCCACCGGTGTGCGCATCGCCGACGCCAGCAGGGTCCGGCTCGGCGCCCATCTGGCGGCCGGCACCACCGTGATGCACGAGGGCTTCGTCAACTTCAACGCCGGCACGCTCGGCGGATCGATGGTCGAAGGCCGAGTCTCCGCAGGGGTCGTGGTCGGCGCCGGCTCCGACATCGGCGGCGGCTCCTCGATCATGGGGACGTTGTCCGGCGGCGGCAAGGACGTGATCTCCATCGGCGAGCGGTGCCTGCTCGGCGCCAACGCCGGCATCGGCATCTCACTCGGCGACGACTGTGTCGTAGCCGCCGGCTGCTATGTCACAGCAGGCACCAAGGTCACCCTTCCCGACGGCGCGGTGACCAAGGCCCGCGACCTGTCGGGCCAGTCGGGTTGGCAGTTCTGGACCAATAGCGTCACCGGCCGGGTCGAGGCCGCACGACGTACGACGGCGGGAGTCGAGCTCAACCAGGCTCTGCACACCAATGACTAAGCGCACCAGGGTGGTCGCGGCCTTCGCAGCGGTTGCAGTTGTTGCCGGAGCGGGGACTTGGTACGCCGTCCAGTCTGGTCTGGGGCCGTTGCCCGACCCCAAGTCATGCACCGCAACCGTCGGCAACTACACCGTCGGCCTCACGATCGAGCAGGCCGAGAACGCGTCCATCATCGCCGCCGTGGCCGAACGCCGCGGGCTGCCTGCCCGCGCCATCTCGATTGCGATCGCAACCGCGTATCAGGAGTCGAAGCTGCAGAACCTGGACGGCGGCGACCGTGACTCGCTGGGCCTCTTCCAGCAGCGGCCGAGCCAGGGGTGGGGAACCGAGCGACAGATCAAAGACCCGTACTACGCGACGAACGCCTTTTACGACGCGCTGGTGAAGGTCGAAGGCTACGAAGAGATGGCGATCACCGAGGCGGCGCAGGAAGTGCAGCGTTCTGCCTTCCCCGACGCCTACGCAGACCACGAGAAGGACGGCCGCACCATCGCCAGCGCGATGTCCGGCTACAGCGATGCGGCGTTCTCGTGCCAGATCGACGCGGCCGACTCGTCCAACGAGAAGCTTGCCGCGAACGGCCTCACCGCGCGCGCCAACACCGTCCGCAACGACATCGCGAAGGCGTTTGGAGAGCTGCCGCTCGGCGGCTTCGAGCCCGGTGGAGCGACGTCAGGCCACATGGAGGGGTCCGCGCACTACGAGGGTCGCGCGATCGACATCTTCTTCCGCCCCACATCGCAGAACAACACACGGCGAGGCTGGGTGCTCGCGCACTACCTCGTGGCCAACGCCGAACGCCTGCACATCGGACACGTCATCTTCGACGACCGGGTCTGGAGCGCAGGGTCGTCGTCGGGCGATGGCTGGCGCGACTTCGACCCGCCCGGTCTTGACGGCGACACCAGCGCCGAGACCCGGGTCATCTTGGAGCACCGCGACCACGTGCACGTCGACGTGGCCTGACCCCTCCGTCGTACGACGGTCTAACCCAGAAGGCGCGAGGCGGCCGAGTCGACCCGCTCGTCAGTCGCGGTGAGCGCCACGCGCACATGCCGCGCGCCCGCCGGTCCGTAGAAGTCCCCCGGAGCGACGAGGATTCCCCGCTCGGCAAGCCAGGTCACCGAGTCCATGCAGGGCTCGTCGCGAGAGGCCCACACGTACAGCGACCCCTCCGAATGGTCGATCCGAAAGCCAGACCGCTGCAAGGCCCGCCGCAACAACCCGCGCCGCTCGAGGTAACGCTGTCGCTGCTCCTCCAGGTCACCGTCGTCATCGAGCGCAACCGCCATCGCCGCCTGCACCGGGGCCGCGACCATCAGCCCACTGTGCCGGCGCACCTCGCGCAGCTCGCTCACGATGGCGGGATCGCCCGCCACGAATGCCGCCCGGTAGCCCGCCAGGTTGGAGCGCTTCGACAAAGAGTGCACCGCGAGGACCGAGTCGAGCGAGCCTCCGTTGACGTCGGGATGCAGCACCGACACGGGCTCGACGTCCCATGCGCATTCGAAGTAGCACTCGTCAGACGCCACGACCGCGCCTCGCTCACGAGCCCAGTCGACCACCTTGCGCAGGTGGGCGACGGGCAGCACGCGCCCGGTCGGGTTCGACGGCGAGTTCACCCACACGAGAGGTACGTCGGCGGGGCCTACGGCCGATGTGGCATCGCTGGCCACAAACACCGCACCCGCGAGGAGGGCCCCCACGGCATACGTCGGATAGGCCACCTCGGGGATCAGCACGGTCTGGCCAGCACCCACCCCGAGCTGAGACGGCAGCGACGCGACGAGCTCCTTCGACCCGATGGTCGGGAGGACACACTCGTCCGTCAACGCGACCGATCCCACCCGCCTGGTCAGGTAGCGGATGATCGACCTGCGCAGTTGCGGCGTCCCCCACACGGTCGGGTAGCCGGGGGCGTTGGACGCGTCGCGCATGGCGCGTTGGATGCGCGCCGGGACCGGGTCGACCGGCGTACCGACGGACAGGTCGACGAGGCCGTCGCGGTGCGCCGCCGCCCGCTCCTTGTAGGGGAGCAGCCGGTCCCACGGAAAGTCCGGAAGCCGGCTGGAGACAGACCGCGCCGCCGACCCCGACGGGGCAGGCGGCGCAGGGGTGGCACTTGCGTCCACCAAGGCGATCAGCCTTCTTGGGGCTGTGGAGGCAGCGCGGCGATGAAGGGGTGGTCCTTGTCGATCACTCCGAGCTTGGCGGCACCACCGGGTGAGCCGAGGTCATCGAAGAACTCGACGTTCGCCGCGTAGTAGTCCTTCCACTGCTCCGGGGTGTCGTCTTCGTAGAAGATCGCCTCCACCGGGCAGACCGGCTCGCAGGCACCGCAGTCCACGCACTCGTCGGGGTGGATATAGAGCATGCGCTGGCCTTCGTAGATGCAGTCGACGGGACATTCGTCGACGCACCCACGGTCCTTCAGATCCACACACGGCTGCGCGATGACGTACGTCACCAGGTCCTCCTCGATCACGGGGGCGGCACCGCTGGGAGCCGCGGTGGCCTGCTTGCACCCACTAGTATCTACGCTTCGGCCACAGCCGCCGAATCCAGGTCCACCAACCGGGAGAGTTGTTGACTCTGCGCCGCGACGATGTCGGAAAACGGGTGATCGTACGACGTCTGCTGCCCGGGGAAGTCGGCCCCAGCGGAGGGCCGGCCATGACCGACATACTCGGCATGCTGGTGGAGTTCGAGGACACATCTTTGGTGGTCGAACGCGAAGACGGCGAACGCGTCGTCGTGCCGCAGGCTGAGGTCGTGACCGGCAAACCGATCCCGCCGCGGCCCGAGCGCCGCCCGCGCACGTAGGAGGACGTGACCTCGAGGTCAGCGCGCAGGGATGCAGCGCACGGCCGCGAGTGGCTCGTACCTCGTGTGAGTCGATTCGGTGCGTCCAGGACCGGCGCCATGCGCCAGGACACGCCGCACGTCGATGTCGAACCCGGCGGAGCCTGGCCGGGGGGTGCACCTTCGGCCTGGAGCTTTCGGTCACTGCGAAGTTCACGACCCCGTAGCGTTCGGACGAACGAACCCGTACGTCGAAGTAGGGCGTGCTCCACAGCTCGACATGCAGCTCGCCGATCCTGCCCTGCACCGAGGCGACGTACGCCCGCACGAGCACGCCGTACGGGGTGTCGTTGCGCAGCACGAGGTCGGAGTCAGGCGACAACAGCGCGGCGTCGAGGCCCGGGGTCGACGAGTGGACGTAGTACGGACTCGGCGTGCGTTCGACGATCGTCAGGCCAGCTCTGAACGCGGCATCGTAGGTCGCCGTCGCCACCAGCGACGCCGGCCGCCTGTCTTCACCGATGTCGAGCCGGTCACGCACGCTGACGGACGCACCGGGTCTTATCAAGAGCCGGTTGAGCTGGCGGGCGAGCAGCGTGCCGTCGCCAGAGACGCGCTCGTCGTAGCGGACCACCCGCGACACCACCGGCTGCTTGATCGCAAGCATCCGTGCTTCCTGAGTCGTGAGACCTGGCTGCATCTCTGAGGTGCGGACCGATGCTTGGCGGCTGTCGCCTTGCCGGGTAAGCACCTTGAGGGCACCGGCAGCCCAAGCTTCCTTCGAGACTCCGACGCCGACCTGGCTTGGACGGATCACGACTCGGCCTTCGACGAACTTGATCTGGGCGCTGCGAGGCTGGCGTGGCAGCTCCGCGAGAAGGCTCTTGGACCTGCTGAAAAGCGTGTCCTCGTCGACCGTCAGCCGGAGCCGACCATCGCCGGCCTCCGCGTGAAGCGCGGGGGCGAACACCCGAGGGGGGATCACGACGACCGTGTCAGCAACCCGCAGCCGGATCGGGCCAGCCGTAGCCGGATTGGCGACGCCAGAAACGAACCTCGTCGCCTCAGTGGACGTGACGTCGGGCTCCACGGCGCTGAGAGACAGGTTCACCTCGCCGTCCCTTCCGAGCAGGGCTGAGCGGAGCCGGTCTTGGGCAGCGTCAGTGTCGAGGGCACGGCCGGTCTCGCCAAAGCGGATCTGTGGCACGCCGGTGGTGAAGAACACCCGTGCATCAACGGCTTCGCGCTGCACCTTCGACGAGATGCGGGTCAGAACCACCGCCATCTCGTCCGCATCGACGACGATCACCGGGTCGACCTCCCCGCCACCTGTGAGCACGTGCATCATGTGACGCGGGTCCCAGCTGCCGCCGCCAAGCGCTTCGTCGACCGTGGCCTCGATGTCGAGGGTCAGGCCAGTCTCCTGAGGGTCGAGCACGAAAGTCCGCCCGCCGACGGTGGCCTTGACCGGCTTCTCGATGCGCGGGACGAGCTCGGTCTGCAGCACAGTCCGGGCTTGGCCAGCCGTCATGCTTCCGATCTCGACACCGGCGACCGTCGTACCTGCCGGCACCCGGTCACCTGCGAGGACGTAGCCGACGGCATACAACGACCCGAGAACAGCCACGAAGATGAGCATGAACGCGATGGCGAACCTCAGGTCGTGCGTCCTGGGGAGGTCATCGACGTAGACCTTGCGACGCGGCCAGAGCCTCACCGAGCCCAACTCCCCCACCCTGCAGCGATGATCACCGCGGCCGTACCGAAGACGAGGAACCCGTAGCCGAGGCCGTCGCTGAGGAGGATGACGTCACCGCCTGGTCCGCCGACAATGACGATGCCCATGCCCACGATCCAGCCGGCCGCCACCGCGAAGCCGAGACTGCGTGCAACTGCCTTCGCGAGCCACACCGCCGACGCCGAACCCGCGATGCCAAGCGCAAGCCCCCATGGAATGGTCGCCCCACTCGTGCGCCACACCCCTCGCGAGACCCATGCCGCCAGGAGCGCGACCACGACGGCCGCGAGTCCGGCGAGCAGATGAAGCGCGACCCCGCGCGGTCCCGTCAGCAAGGCCGGTGGGGACGTTGGCAGCGCGCGAGGGACGCGGGAGAGGGCTGCGACCGGCACGCGCTCACGTCACCCCGGCGAACAGGTCGGTTTCGAAGTCTGGCGATCCGGCGGTGGTGGCCCGGCCTTTGACGAGACGGTAGAACTCGGTGCCCCAGACCTGGCTGCCCAAATTGTTGGACAGCGCGAAGAACGGGCCGTCGAGAGCGATCTGGCTTGCGTGCGCAGCCATCGCCTCCAGTTTGGCCTCGACGTAGTCGTTGCCGTCGATCTCGGTGGTGAGGAGCTCATCGGCGGTCACGAACGGCGGCAGCGGGCCCTCGGGATCCATGCCCTCGAACGTTGTCTGGTCGCCGCTGGCCCGCAGCGCACGCAGCCCACCTCGCAGGCGGCTCTCGGACATGGCATTCCAGTAGATCTTGTCGATGTCCCACGGCGGGCCGAGATCGGGCCGGTATGACGGAACGGCCGCCAGCACGCTGCCGTACATCGCTACCCGGTGTGCCTGGATGTGGTCAGGGTGGCCGTAACCACCCTGCTCGTCATACGTGAGCAGCACCTGGGGTCGGACCTCGCGGATGATGGCGACCAACTCGTTGCTGGCCTCGGTCAGGTCTGCGCGCCAGAACGTGTCGTCTCGGACCTCAGCCGGTGGGATCGCGAAGCCCTGGTCGTCGACGTCCATCCCCGTGTCGCGGTAGCGGCCCGGTCCGCCGAGGAACCTGTGGTCGGTCACCCCCAACAACCGCATTGCGGCTTCGAGCTCGCCGATGCGGTGCGGCCCGAGGCCGTCTTCTTGGTCGGCTGCAAGGTGAGAGAGCGCGTCGACCAGGATCTCGCCCTCCTCGCCCAGGGTGCACGTCACCAGCGTCACCTGGGCACCCTCGGCGACATACTTGGCCATCGTCGCGCCGTTGCCGATCACCTCGTCGTCAGGGTGTGCGTGGACAAGGAGCAGCCGCCGGCCCGGAGCCGTGCTTGACGTCATGGCCGCCATGCTACGACCCACGTAGGCGGAAGCCGGGCTCCCTCCCGGTGATCGAGCCTGTCGAGATCGCGGGGTCTCGACAAGCTCGACCAGCGGTCTGGTGCCTGACCAGCGGACACCCCCGCTGCTCGACCAGGGGGCGTGGTCAGGGTAAGAGCAACGCCAGGATCGAGGGGATCCGCCCACGCAGAGACTCGAGCCGCTGCGCGGTCCTGGCCGGCTCCCCCACGGTGGCGAGGTTGAGCATGCCCGGATCACCGGCCGCCTGCCCGGCCGCGATCACGCGCACCGACCGCTCGATCCGGGCATGGACCGCCTCGAGCATCTGCCGCGCTGACAGCCCACCGTCGTACGCCGTTGCCATCACCTCGAGGCGGCGGGCACTGAGGTCAGGCCCGATGTCGCGGTACAGGGGCACCCAGTTCCAGGCGGCGAATGCCAGGTCGTCGAGCGGTACGCCAGGACCGGCGACATCCCAGTCGAAGACTCCGACAAGCACCTCACCGTCAGCCGACCCGCTGAGCGCCACGTTGTAGGGGGCGAAGTCGTGGTGGCAGACAAGCTGGCCGGGGCCAAGTGCGGTCGCGCCGGTGCGCCAGGCCCCTTCGGACCGGAAGCCGGCAACCGCAGCGTGATAACGAGCCAGCCACACCATGCTTCGCGCCAGCACTTCGTCGGGAAGCCGCTCAGTGTCGACGTCGGCCACCCGTCCTGGAAGAAATGTCAGCACCTCTCGGCCGAGTTCGTCGGTGCCGAGCACCCGCGGCGTCTCGCCGATTCCGGCTGCTGCCAAATGCGCCAGCAGGCCATGAACGGCCGGCGTCCAGGGCCCCGTCGCCCGCCGCACCGTCGCACCAACCCTGACAGCGCCACCGACGTTGCCGCCGAGCAGCGGGTCGCCGTCGAGGAGCAGCCGTCGCATCTCGGGCAGGAACGGCTGATCGGACGGCAGCCAGTCGACCTCGCCGAGCTCTTCAGGCATCAGCCAGCGCACGGCGTCGTGCTCGTGCGGGATCGGCTCGCCGTCGACGAGGCGCACCAGGTGGGCGGTGAGCTCGTAGCCAGGCTTGATCAGCGCGCGTCCGGCGAGAGGGCGGACGACCTCCACGTCACACGTGAGTTCCTCGCGGATTTCGCGACGTACGGCATCGTCGACCGACTCGCCGGGGTCGACCTTGCCGCCAGGCAGCTCCCAGCCACCCGCAACGTCTGCGGGACGCGTACGTCGCGCGGCCAGCACGCGACCGTGGCGCACGATCGCGGCGGCCGCCACTTCGAGAGTCATCCGCCGCAGACTATCGGCGCCGGACAGCGCAAAATGTCGGACAGGCATGGCCTGCGACGAGAGTTTGTGGAACTACGTCGGAGCTGCGGACATATACAGGTGTGAAGCCACTCGAGGGGACGTTCATGGCGCACCACGAGACCGACCCGTCGGACTCTGGGCTCGTCGACCAGCTCAACCACGGCAGTGGGACAGCGCTCGCGACGCTGTTCGACCGTCATGCTGACGCGATCTACAACTACTGCTTCCGGCGTACGGCGTCGTGGCACAGCGCAGAGGACGCGACTGCAACGGTGTTCCTCGAGGCGTGGCGCGGCCGGGAAAAGGTGACCGTCCACGACGGTTCCGCCCTCCCCTGGCTGTACGGCATCGCCAACAACGTGTGCCGCAACGCCACTCGCTCCTCGCGGCGAGGGCTCCGTGCCCTCGGTCGCGTTGCGCCCGACCTGGCCTCTCCTGACCACGCCGACCACGTCGCAAGCCAGGTCGACAGCGAGCGAAGGATGGCCGCGGTCTTGGCCGCGATCTCCCGCCTCCCACGACACGAGCAAGACGTGCTCGCACTCGTGGCGTGGACCGGACTCACCTATGACGAGACCGCCGCAGCACTTGGCGTGCCCGCTGGGACCGTGCGTTCGCGCCTGTCCCGCGCACGCAACAGGTTGACGCAGACGCTCGGCGACGCGGCACCTCACACCACTCGACTTCCATCAGAGGATGACCATGCCTGACAACCCAGACCTCACTCCGCCGCCTGAAGAGCCCATGTCCGAAGCTGCCCGGGCCGAGATCCGGCAGCGCCTCGCGACCGCAGCAGCAGGTGACGGCGCCCAGCGACGTTCCCGACGGTGGGTTGTGCCAGCCCTTGCCGCTGCCGCCGTCGTCGCGGTCGTCGTAGGCGCGTATGCCGTTGTGGCCCCAGGCGACGACGGCACGGGAGGGAGCGGAGACTCGCTCCAGCCGGCCGGCACGACCGACGTACCCCCCACCCCGCCGCCGGACGAGCCGATGCCTGACACCACGCCGCCGCCGGACTATCCGGAGCCCGACCAGACCCTGATTCCGACCATGCCGCCGACCGGGCCCGAAGGCACTGGGTCCGCACCACCACCCCCCGACTGCATTCCCGACCCCAACGACCCGGGACCGTGCGAGGCCGACCAGGAGCAACCTGGCACCTGCGCGGAGGAGCTCGACCTGCTTGACCAACCGGGCGTGCGCGGAGCCACCGTTACTGCTGAACGCGGCTACGGACCCGGTACGACGTACCTCTACGAGACCAAGTCAGCATGGATCGTCTGCGACGACCTCGCTGCGATCGACGGTGGTGCACCCACGTTGCTCGCGCTGCATGACAAGGCACAACCGTACGAACCCAGCACCTCGACACTCGTGGTCAGCAGCAACACGATGTCGAACCCCGACAGCAGCCAGGGATACGACCAGTTCTTCGCAGCGGGCCGCGACTTCGACGGTGTCCAGGCCATCTCATACACGTTCCCCGACGGGCACACCGAAGACGCTGCCGTGGGGGAGAACGGCCTGTGGTCGATGGTCTACCTGCCCACCGACGGCGTGCTGGTCAACCCGCATCAGAACCAGATGAACCTCGACCCGATCACCGTCGAGGTCGACTACACCACCGGACCCAACCGCACCTTCGAGCTGAGGTGGGGTTACGACACCTGCGGCCAGATCAACCACGGCTGCTGATCCGCACCACGGTCCGGTCGAGCGCCCAGGTACGCCGGTCGAGCTTGTCGAGACCACCCACTGGATCTCGACAAGCTCGATCACCGAAGGGGCGCTCGATCACCGAAGGGGCGCTCGATCACCGAAGAGGGCCTCGTCACCGAGGGAACAGGCGCTCGTCGCCGAGGGGGGATCGATCGCACCAGAAGCACGCCGACCGCTGGCACAAGCCAGCGGTCGGCTGCTGTGCGAATACTCACAGCGGCCAACCGCGCCCAGCCTCGGCAGACGTCGTAAGATGCCGACGGGCAGGCTCGGACGTGGTCAGATGTTGAGCACGAGGTCCTCGGTATCGCAGGCGTCACGCATCGAGAAGGAGTCGCTGGATGGCAACAGGAGTCGCGGGGCCGGGCCGCGCGAGGATCAGCGCAAAGACGATGCGCCAGGACCGGTGGTGGCTCTCGCCCCTGACGACGTTCATCGTCTTCTCCGCCTTCGTGGTCTACGCGACGTGGCGAGCCTTCGACGGTGACAACTACTACTCGTCGCCCTACCTCTCCCCGTTCTACTCGCCCTGCCTGACCGACAGCTGCGTCGAAGGCTCGTCCGACTTCGGGCAGCCGTTCAGCTGGTGGCAGCTGTCACCGGCCTTGATCATCTTGATCTTCCCGCTCGGGTTCCGGATGACGTGCTACTACTACCGCAAGGCCTACTACCGCTCGTTCTGGTTGTCGCCACCCGCCTGCGTGGTGGCCGAGCCGCACGGCAAGTACACCGGCGAGACACGCTTCCCCCTCATCATCCAAAACATCCACCGCTACTTCTTCTATGCGGCGGTGCTGGTCGGGTTCATCCTCTCCTTCGATGTGGCGCTCGCGTTCCGCAACGAAGAGCACGAGTGGGGCCACATGGGCCTCGGCACCCTCATCCTGCTCGTCAACGTCCTACTCATCTGGGCCTACACCCTCGGGTGCCACTCCTGTCGGCATGCCGTTGGCGGCCGCCTGCGGCACTTCTCCAAGCATCCGATCCGCTACCGAGCCTGGATGCTTGTCTCGAAGCTCAACGCAAGCCACGGTCTCTACGCCTGGTTGTCGTTGTTCTCGGTCGCCATTGCCGACCTGTACGTCTACCTGCTGGCGACCGGCGCCTTCGAAGACCCGAGGTTCTTCTAGCGATGACTGACACACCGACTGCCCACAGCGAGCAGAACCCCGAGCGCCACCCGATGACGGGCAACGTCATGAGCAGCGACTCACCGTCAGAGCCACACGGCTTCGAAGAGCACGCGTACGACGTCGTCGTGATCGGTGCCGGAGGTGCGGGGTTGCGTGCCGCCATCGCCGCCCACGATGCGGGCGCCCGCACCGCCATCGTCTGCAAGTCCTTGCTGGGCAAGGCCCACACAGTGATGGCCGAGGGCGGCATCGCCGCAGCGATGGGCAACGTCTACAACGAGGACAACTGGCGAGTCCACTTCCGCGACACGATGCGCGGCGGCAAGATGCTCAACAACTGGCGGATGGCGCAACTGCACGCACAAGAAGCACCCGAGCGAGTGATCGAGCTCGAAGAGTGGGGAGCACTCTTCGACCGCACGCCCGACGGCCTCATCTCACAACGCGACTTCGGTGGCCATCGGTATGCCCGCCTCGCCCATGTGGGTGACCGCACCGGCCTCGAGATGATCCGCACCCTGCAGCAGCGCGCCGTCGCACTCGGCATCGACGTGTTCATGGAGTGCACGATCACTGAGATCTTCAAGTCACAGGGCGCCAACGGCGAGCGCGTCTCCGGCGCCTTCGGCTACTGGCGCGAGTCCGGCCGGTTCATCGTGTTCCACACGCCCTGCGTCGTGCTCGCCACCGGCGGGATCGGCAAGTCCTACCAGGTGACCAGCAACTCGTGGGAGTACACCGGAGACGGGCATGCACTCGCCCTCCGCACGGGCGCGTCGCTCATCAACATGGAGTTCGTCCAGTTCCACCCGACCGGGATGGTCTGGCCGCCTTCTGTGAAAGGCATCCTCGTCACCGAGTCCGTCCGCGGCGATGGTGGCGTGCTGCGCAACTCCGAAGGCAAGCGGTTCATGTTCGACTACATCCCCGAGTTCTTCAAGGCCGAGACGGCCGACTCGGAGGAGGAGGGCGACCGCTGGTATGACGACAAGACCCACAACCGCAGACCTCCCGAGCTACTCCCCCGCGATGAGGTCGCGCGGGCCATCAACTCCGAGATCAAGGCCGGCCGGGGATCCCCCCATGGCGGTGTGTTCCTCGACATCGCCTCGCGACGTACACCGGAGTTCATCAAACGTCGGCTGCCGTCCATGTACCACCAGTTCAAGGAGCTTGCCGACGTCGACATCACGGCAACGCCGATGGAGATCGGCCCGACCTGCCACTACGTGATGGGCGGCGTCGAGGTCGATGCCGACTCCGGCGCGAGCAAGGTCGAAGGGCTGTTCGCCGCCGGCGAGGTGGCGGGCGGCATGCACGGCTCCAACCGGCTCGGCGGCAACTCGTTGTCAGACCTGCTCGTGTTCGGTTGCCGGGCAGGGCTCAATGCGGCGTACCACGCGGTGCGGGTGCGCGGGAGCGGCGCGCCCCAGGCCAGCGATGAGGACGTGAAGGCGGCCGCGCATCGTGCCCTGGCGCCGTTCACTGATGACGGCGGCGAGAACCCCTACACGATCCAGCAAGACCTGCAAGAGGTCATGCAGCGGCTTGTCGGCATCATCCGCAAGGCCGACGAGCTCAGCGATTCGCTCACCGAGATCGAGGCGTTGAAAGAGCGCGCCAAGAACCTCACCGTCGAAGGTCATCGGCAGTACAACCCGGGCTGGCACCTCGCGCTCGACCTCACCAACATGCTGACCGTCTCCGAGTGCATTGCGAAGGCCGCACTCGAACGCACCGAGTCCCGCGGCGGTCATACCCGCGACGACTACCCCGGCCCCGACCAGACGTGGGGCACGAAGAACCTGGTGCTGACCTGGCAGGCCGACGCCGACGGCCTCGGCAGCGTCCAGCTCAACCATCAGCCGCTGCCCGTCATGCCCGACGAGCTCAAGACGCTGTTCGAAGCATGAGTGAGGAGCACTGATGGGCTACGACTTGAAGATGCGGATATGGCGCGGCGACGCCAAGGGCGGCGAGCTCGGCGACTACACCGTGGCAGTCGAGGAGGGTGAGGTCGTCCTCGACGCCATCCACCGGTTGCAGGCGACCCAGGCGGGCGACTTGGCCGTGCGGTGGAACTGCAAGGCGGGCAAGTGCGGTTCGTGCAGCGCCGAGATCAACGGCCGACCGCGGTTGCTGTGTATGACGCGGCTGGCGGACTTCGAGGAGTCCGAGACGATCACGGTGGCGCCGATGCGGTCCTTCCCGATCATCCGTGACCTCGTCACTGATGTCTCCTACAACTACGAGAAAGCCAAGCAGCTTCCGGCGTTCTCACCGACGCCGCGCGACGCCGACGGCAAGCGGCGGATGCAGCAGGTTGACGTCGAACGCGGCCAGGAGTTCCGCAAGTGCATCGAGTGCTTCCTGTGCCAGAACACCTGCCACGTCGTGCGTGACCACGAAGACAACAAGCCCGCGTTTGCCGGGCCTCGGTTCTTCCTTCGGTATGCCGAGCTCGACATGCACCCGCTCGACACCAACGACCGGCGCAAGCTCGCGCAGGATGCAGCCGGCCTCGGCATGTGCAACATCACCAAGTGCTGCACCGAGGTGTGCCCCGAAGGCATCAAGATCACCGACAACGCCATCATCCCGATGAAGGAGCGCGTCGCCGACCGCAAGTACGACCCGCTGATCTGGCTCGGCTCCAAGATCTTCACGAGGGGCGACACTGCCCAGCGCGAAGAGCTTTAGCGCCGAATCGCCACCTCCGGCGCGAGCGTGCCCGACGAACTACGGTTCTGGCATGACAGGTCGCAAAGCCCTCGGCGCAGCCCTCGTCGACCGGCTCGTCCGGCTCGACTGGTGGATACGACGTTGGGCCGTGCGCGGCGTGACCGGCGACGGCATCCGGCTCCACGAGGGGCGTGACCTGGCTGGCCGGGTGGAGCCGCTCGCGCGTTCCCTCGGAGGGCGGGTCGGCATCGACGCGGTGCTGGCCGACCTCGACCGAGAGGCAGTCGTCGTCGACGTACCCGCAACCGCGGCCGACTATGGGTTCCACTGGGACGACGCCGACGCCATCGACCGGCAGTGGTGGCCGCAGGGCATCACGACGTCGGCAGATGCAAGCGACACCGACGACATCCGTGGCCGCCGCGTCGTGGTCGTCGCGTGGTACGCCAAGCGGATCAAGGGACGAACAGCGGGGGCGCGCTTGAGCTTCGTCGACATCACCGACGAGGCCAAGCCTCGATACCGCCATGTGCTGCTCGTCGAGCCGCGCCAACATTGGCTGAGTCGACGGGTGTCGCTGCGGCCGGTGCCGGTCCACGCCGGCGGCATCGTCTGGTACGGCCCGGCCATGCTCGTCGCCGACACCCGCGGTGGCATCCGCACCTTCGAGATCGATGACATCTGCAGGGTCGAGGGCGACGCCGGTTGGCGCGGCTACCGCTACGTGCTGCCGCAGCGGTCGTCATTCCGCGCGTCCAACGACCGCGGGTTTCCGCCGTTCAAGTTCTCGTTCGTCTCCCTCGACCGCAGTGGCCAGGACCATCAGCTGATCGCGGGCGAGTACGGCGCGAAGGGCACCAAGAACCGGCTGGTGCGGTTCGCGTTCGATGCCGCCAAGACCGTCCTCGGCATGGAGCGAGGGGTCGCGCGACCACTCGAGATCCTGCTCGACGGGCTCACCCACATGCAGGGAGCGACGGTCGTCGGCGGCACCTACTACATCTCGACGAGTCGTGGGTCGAAGACTCCCGGCACTCTGTGGGTGCGCCAGCCAGGCGAGGACGTCCGCGAGCACCGCGGCGTGCTCGCCATCGGACCGGAGGACCTGACGTACTGGCCGCAACGCGACCAGTTGTGGAACTGCTCGGAGCACGTAGGCCACCGCTACGTCTACGCCATCGACCGCGCAAAGCTCTAACCCCTCGGGCGGCATACAGTGAGGGAATGGCCGACGTACTCACCGGTGACCAGATCTCTGCTGCCCTCGCCTCCGACCTGGGCGACTGGACCCGCGAGGGTGACGCACTCGTGCGTTCCGTGGAGGCGCCCAGCTTTGCCAAGGGCATCGGCCTCGTCGACGATGTCGCCGTCGCCGCCGATGCCCGCAATCACCACCCCGACATCGACATCCGCTGGACGACGATCACGTTCCGCCTGTCCACCCACTCGGCGGGCGGCATAACCGAGAGCGACCTGAGCATGGCTCGGGAGATCGACCGCATCGCAGCAGGCTGAGCCGCAGGGCGGCAGCCCTGGACGATCCAGTGCTCGCGGGGTGATACTGGAATGTCGACGCGGACATTCCGGGTCGGCCTGGAGGTGCCGCACATGACCACCCCGACGAAGTTCAGGCCTGCACGTCTTGCTGCCGTGCTTGCCGGCACGTTTCTCGCCATGGTCGCGGCCACGGGCAGCACGCAGGCGCACGCCGCGTCCAGTGGCGCGCTCGGCGACAACCTGAACCGCTGGGCCGACTCCGTTCGACCACCCGTGGTGTGGACGCATGACCGACCCTGCGAGGACATGTACCGCAGCACGACACCGCTCAAGAGCTAGCCCTCCAAGCCAACTCCAGCCCCACGGGACACCTGCCCGCCCCGTGTCACTCTGACGTCTCACTCCCGGCCGAGACTGCTTACCTCTTGCCAGATGCTTTACCTTTTGGTTAAGTATCATTCATGATGCTCACCACCACGTTCGGCGCTCTCTCCGACCCGACTCGGCTGGCTGTCGTGACACAGCTGAGCCGGGGTCAGGCCACCGTCAGCGAGCTCGCCGCGCCGCACGCCATGACCTTGCCGGCTTTCGTCAAGCACCTCGGTGTGCTCGTCGATGCAGGGCTGGTGCACCGGCGCAAGGTCGGCCGCACGGTCACCTGCTCCCTCGCCACGGAGCGTCTCGCCGAAGCGGAGTCGTGGCTGAGCAACACCGCCGCGTTCTGGAACACCAGCCTCGACCGCCTCGAGCGGCTACTCACTCAGGAGAACTCATGACCGAGACGTCGACCGACATCCGCCTCGAACGCGTCTTCGCCGCTCCGATCGAGCACGTGTATGCCGCCTGGACCGACCCGCAGCTGCTCGCCCAGTGGTACTGCCCCAACCCCGCCTTCGACATCACAGTCGAAGGCGAGATCGCGGTCGGGCACGACTACCGCATCCACATGGGGCCGCACGTCGTCGAGGGCACCTACACCACCCTCGACGCCCCGCACACCATCGCTTTCAGCTGGCAGTGGGCAGGCTCGGACGACGCACCGACCCAGGTCCGGGTCGAGCTCACCGAGGTCGACGGCGGCACGCTGCTGCTCTTGCTGCACACCGAGCTCGCCGACGCCGAGGACAGTGCCAACCACGCGATCGGATGGGAGGGCTGCCTCGCCAGGCTGCCCGCCATCCTCACACCTGGAAGCGTGGCCCCGGCACCGTGATCCGGTGCCCGCCCTCACTCAGCACAGCGACCGCTCTGTAGGTCCACTCTGCTCAGGGTTCCGCCCGAAGGCGCAGGCGCGTCTTATCCCGCGGGCAGCGGTCCCGCACCTGCCAGGTCGCCTCGCACCGGCTTCGCAGCCGGCGTGGTCGACACCAGGCTGGGGTCGTGGTCAGGGCCAACCCGCTCGGACGCGATGGACGTCAGGACCGACAGCAGGGAAGCCATGCCCGCGGTTGACAGCAGGGTCGGCCACGGCGCGTCGAGCAGCCCGAGGCCACCCACACCGAGCAGCGCAACGAGCGACTGCGCGAAGGACTTGACGGCTCGCTCGACCGCGGAGAGCCAGAAGCTTGAGGTGAACATGGTCGCCCCTCCTCAGGGACAGATGTGATGTTGGGACTTGAGGAGGGGTTGCAGGTCGGAGTGATACGCGTCACGCCTGGCAGGAGCGTATTTAGCGTTGCGACGCCTTGAGAGCAATGAGCCGAAACGCCTCCAGCGGTTCCGCCTTGCCTTTCAGGTCAAGCAGTCCCAACGACTCGGTTTCCGCATCAGGCAGCAGCGCCTTGGTGCCGGGACCGATCGCCACTTCACCGCCTGGCGCCTTGCCTTCGATCCGTGACGCGACGTTGACCGTGTCCCCGATGACGGTGTGGGTCCGTCCCCCTTCGGTTCCGAGCAGGCTTACCGACGCAGGACCGCTGTTGATGCCGACTCGGAAGCGTGGCCAGTCAGGGTGTGCCGCGGCGACAAGTGCGGTTGCCTCCTGCATGGCGAGGCCGGCGGAGGCAGCACGCCGGGCATGGTCGGGCTGGTCCCCTCTCTTGTTGAACGTCACCATCAGGGCGTCGCCGATGATCCGGTCGACGTCACCGCCGTACTTGCGGACGACGGACGGGACGGCGACCTCGAAGTACGCGTTCAGCATCATCGTGACCTCATCAGGCTCATGGCCCTCGGAAAAGCTCGTGAAGCCCTGCAGGTCCGCGAACAGCACGCTCACCTCGCGGGTGCCCGACGAGGTGTCGCCGAGGTAGAGGTCGGCGAACCGTTCCTCGTGCCACTGGATGCGTGCCCCTGCCGCGACCAGCCCGAAGGCGGCGAGCATCAGCAGGTGCCACTCCCACCAAGACAGCGCCCAGTTGCGTGCGTAGACGACTGCGATCATCGCTTCGGAGAGCAGCACGAACGACGCCATCACCGACAGCAGCATCAGGGACGGCCGCCGCCGCCACAGCTGCACATAACGAACGGCACCGATGCCATAGAGCAGGACCGCGGGCACTGCCAGCGCGGCGAGGATCCCGTCTGCACGCTCGGGCACCACCTCTTGGTGGAGCGGAGGGATCTGCGCCAAGGACATCACTGCCCAGGCGGCCATCAGTGCCAGCAGCAACAATCGCAGTCGTCGGCAATGCTGCATGACCCGGACCCCTCGACTGCCGGACAGGTCGACACTCGACCAGGCGGCGAGCACCGATCCGATTGCAAGGCCGATCGGCGTCGCAACCACGAAGCCTGCGTTCGGGGTCTTGAGGAGGACGCCAGGTGTCGCGAGTGCATGCAAGCCGAGGAAGCCGGCCGCTGCCAGGAACGCGAGTGAGACCAGGAAGACGCGGGCATCGCCGCGGCGCATCGCCGCAACGCCCATGCCGTACGCAAGGGCAGCACTCAACGCCGCTGTGAGCAGGACGAGCCAGAAGTGCGACGGGTGGTGCTCCCAGTGAACGTCGAGGGTTGGCCGTCGCATGAGCAGAAGGAAGCCCAGCAGCGGCACGAGGAGCACCGCGACCGTCCCGGCCAGCATCCGCTGCGAGTAGACGAACGGCCGATCAGTCATCCGCGCCCCTCAGGTGCTGGTGCACTTGTGAGACAACGACGGAACCCTCACCCACCGCGGAAGCGACCCGCTTGACCGATCCGCTTCGGACGTCGCCGATGGCAAAGACACCGGGCAGTGTCGTCTCGTACGGCTGTGGACTTCGATGCAGCGACCACTCTCCGCTCGCGGCAGCATCGGCACCTGCGAGCACAAACCCCAATCGGTCGCGCTCCAGCGACTCCGGAAGCCAGTCGGTGCGGGGCTGAGCGCCGATCATCACAAACAGGCCGTCGGCCTTCAGGCGCTCTTCGGCACCAGAGGTGCGGTCTCGCACCGTGACGGCTTCGAGGCGGCCCTCGCCTTGTCCACCCGCGATCTCGACCGACGTCCGCACCACGACGTTCGGCGCAGCTTCGATCGCATCGATCAGGTACGTCGACATACCTGCTGCCAGATCGGACCCACGAACCAGCAGGGTGACCCGCTCGCAGTAGCGCGCCAAGTGCAGCACCGCTTGCCCGGCAGAGTTGCCGCCGCCGACCACGGCCGCGTGCAACCCTGCGAGGCCGTGTGCCTCCGAGACGCTCGCGCCGTAGTAGACACCGGCACCCGACAGTGCCTCGAGCTCGGGAATGCCGAGCCGTCGATAGGAGACTCCAGTGGCCAGCACGACGCTGCGAGTCCTGACCTCACCCACGCCGTCGATCTGGGCGACGAACGACGTGCCGTCCGACTGCAGCCGGTCGACCTCCCTCATGAGTACGAAATGGGCGCCGAAAACCCACGCCTGTTGGTAGCCACGCTGGCCCAGATCCGACCCGCTGATGCCGCGGGAGAACCCGAGGTAGTTGCGGATCAAGGAACTGCTCCCGGCCTGACCGCCGATCGACTCACGCTCCACCACCAGGGTCCGCATACCCTCCGAGGATGCGTAGACCGCCGCGGCAAGCCCCCCTGGTCCAGCCCCAATCACGAGGACATCGAAGTCCCGGGCCTCGGCAGGAAGGGTTGTCGGGATGCCCCATGCTTCGGCGATCTCCGGGTCGGTCGGGTCATGGAGCACGAGCGACTCATCGATGGCGGGCATCCAGACGAGGACCTCGGTGGTTGGCGCGTCGTCCCCGATCTCCATGAGCGCGTCATTCGCGAGATCGGAACCGCGCTCGCGGAACGCGCTCGGAATCCCGTTTCGGAGCAGCATGTTGCGGACCTCATGGGCGCGGGCCGAATGGCGGTCAGCAATGACGACGAGTTCGCGAAGGTTCAGGACCTCGCTTCGCGACCACTCCTGCACGAACTCGGCGATAGTCCGGTGGAACAGCTCGTCGCGTTCGATCCAGGGCTTGAGGACGTAGTAGCTGATGTCCCCGACTGCCATCGCCGCCAGGATCGTCCGGGCGGTGCCACGGTCGGCCCACGCGCCCCACTCGATCAGCAGCGCCCTCCTGGCGTCGGGGTGCAGAGCCCTCGCTCGACCGAACAACTCAGCACGCTGCTCCTCAGGCAGCTCGTGGTCGACGAGCACGACCGCGACGCGCTGGCCAAGCTCGTGGGCGGTGTCGAGGAGCCGGAGTCCATCAGCTGCGGTGAGCTCTCCGCGGACGCGGAAGTCGCTCCCGAAGCTGCGCTGGAGCTCGCCCTCGATCCAGTCGAGCTGGGTCGCGCCCGCGTTCACTGCAACCAACAGCGGCCTCGTGCTGCCGCTCGGCGACACCCTGGTCTTCCCTCCCATGGTCTGAGGGTAGGACCGTGGGGTATGTCGGGGCGACAGGTATGAAGCAGTTAATTCCGCGCGTAGCAGCCCAAAGGTGAGCGACGTACGAGTTGGACCATGATGACCGTATGACGCAGGGCTGTCTGGTCCGGGCCGCGACCGAGGACGACGCGGCCGCGATCACAGCCCTCTATGCGCCGATCGTCAACGAGACGGCCATCTCGTTCGAGAAGTCTCCGCCGAACTCACACGAGGTCATCGCCCGAATGCTCGCCACGCCACGACTCCCCTGGCTGGTCGCTGAAACCGCCGATGGCCTCGCCGGGTACGCCTATGCGTCGGCGCATCGGCAACGACCCGCCTACCGCTGGTCAGTCGATGCCTCGGTCTACGTCGATCCGGGCCAGCAGTCCCAGGGAGTGGGGCGACTGCTCTACGAAGTGCTGATCAACGAAGTACGCGACCTCGGCTACGTGTCCCTCTTCGCTGGCATCGCCCTGCCGAACCTGGCGAGCGTAAAGCTCCATGAGGCAATGGGATTCATGCGCGTGGGCGTGTACCGCAACGTTGGCTACAAGAGCGGCTCCTGGCGAGACGTCCAGTGGTGGCACAAGGTCCTGCGCGAACCGCCGGTGCCACCGGACGAGCCCCGTGACTGGCACCCCTGACATGCTGTGAGGACACCGAAGCTGAGCGAGGAGATGATGGCGATGGACTGGAAGCTCGAGGTCGTGATCGTTCCCGTCTCGGACGTCGCCCGCGCCAAGCACTTCTACAGCGAGCAGGTCGGGTTCGTCGTCGACCATGACACGCCGATTGACGAAAACATGCACGTCGTACAGCTCACGCCTCCGGGGTCGGCATGCTCGATCGTCATTGGCAAAGGCGTCGCCACGACACCGCCGGGATCGGCGCAGGGTATGCAGCTCGTCGTGTCCGATATCGCGGCGGCCAGGGCAGAGCTGGTGAAGCGCGGGGTCGAGGTCACCCCCATCCAGCACTTCGAAGGCGCCACCCGGGTCGACGGACCGGGCGGGACCTGGAACTCGTTCGTGTTCTTCAGCGACCCCGACGGCAACAGCTGGACGGTGCAAGAACGCCCGGCAGGCGAGTAGGCAATTCGCCCATCGAGCCCCGGACCTCGCGGCCGCCAGATCGACCTTGGCGACTCAGCGTCATAGTCCCCCACGATTCCCGTTACTTCGCTGCATCTGCGCATGGTTTTGCAGCAGGCTGATCCCCACACACGCCCTGCTCGGGTGTGATCTTCATGGGGAGAATCCGATGACTAGAACTTTCGTCGTGCGGTCGCTGGCCGTGACCGGCTGTGCACTGCTGACGTTGACCGCCACCGGGGCCGCCCCCGGTTCCGACTACACGCATCCGACTGCGGTCACCACAGACCCCGTGAACTGGACGCCAGAACTTGTCGTGACGGCGGGTGTTCCGAATCCGATCGCGTACTCGATCGCGGAGGCAGGCGACCAGATGGTCGTCGGCGGACACTTCGATCGGGTGGAGAAGAGAAGCAGTCCCGGCGCCGGCGAAGTTCCTCGCACGTCCGTCTTCGCCTTCAACGCCACGAACGGCCTGATCAACCAAGGCTTTGCCCCACAGGTCGACGGCGACGTCTGGTCTGTGCTGTCGGACGGTACCTGGGTCTACATCGGTGGCAACTTCAGAAACGTCAACGGCACGCCTCGGGCCGCACTGGCCAGGCTCAGTCTGACCACCGGCCAGCTCGACCCCACCTTCAACCCCACGTTCACGGGCGGCCGGGTCAGCGACATGGAGTTCCACGGCGGACGGTTGATCGTCGCGGGCACCTTCGCCAAGCGGCTCGTGGCGCTCAGGTTGGACACCGGAAAGCCGACGACATACATCGGCAACGTGGTGGGTGGCCGGCTCCCCAACAGTGACGCGGCCCAGGTGTTCAAGTTCGACGTCAGTCCCGACGGAGAGCACTTGGTGGCAGTCGGCAACTTCACCACCGTCGACAGCCAGCCACGCCCCCGTGTGTTCATGCTCGACCTCGGCGCAACAGCCTCCACGTTGTCGACCTGGAACTATGAGCCACTCGCCGAGTCCTGCACGTCGACGCGCCTGAACGCCATTGCGTACGTGCAAGACGTCGACTTCTCGCCGGACAGCTCGTACTTCGCGCTCGCAGCGTTCGGGTTCATGTACCAAGGATTCGACGGGCCCTTCGCCAACAGCAGGCGTTGGTTCCAGATCTGCGACTCGGTGAGCCGGTTCGAGACCTCCAACCTCAACCCGTCCCAGCCGACGTGGATCAACTACACCGGCGGTGACTCGCTCAAGTCCGTCGCCGTCACCGGCTCAGCGGTCTATGTCCAGGGCCACAGCCGCTGGCTCGACGACCCCTACGGCAGGGACAGCAAGGTCGACCAGGCCGTCGACCGAATGGGCGGTGGCGCCATCGACCCGAACGGCGTGGGTACCGCCAGGTTCGGTGACTTCAACGCTAAACCGGGCAAGGCACTCCCGTGGAACCCAAACATGCCGCAGTCGTCTGGTGGTTACCAGATCCTGCCCACGGCAGCCGGCGTCTGGTTCGTGACGGACGGAATCCGTTTCGGCGGGGAGCGTCACCGAGGGATCCGGTTCGCGCCGCTCCCCTAGGAACGGACTCGCGGTCGTGGGAAGCTGCGATTAGCGCGCTACGTAATGGGTACCCCCTTGGCTGGGAGCAGACCGCAGCCAAGGGGGTACCCATGTCCAACGACGCCATCGTGCTACTGAAGAACGACCACAAGGAGATCCGCAAGGCGTTCAACGACTTCGAGAAGGCCGGCGAGAACGCGCATGCCACGAAGGGCAGGCTCGTCGACAAGATCATCGAGCTGCTGACCGTTCACACCTACATCGAGAACGAAGTGATGTACCCCCGGGTCCGCGAGCTGCTTCCTGAGCTCGAGGACGACGTCCTCGAGTCGTATGAAGAGCATCACGTGGCCGACGTACTCGTCGTCGAGCTGGCCGCGCTGAAGCCCGACAACGAGCGCTTTACCGCCAAGGCAACGGTGCTGATCGAGAACGTCCGGCACCATATCGAAGAGGAAGAGCAGGAGTGGTTCCCCAAGGTTCGTGAGGGCCTCGGGCGCAAAGCTCTGCAGGAGATCGGCGCAGAAATGCTCAAGGCGAAGAAGAAGGCTCCCCGCAAGCCCTCACAGCCGAGCGCGTTGAAGAAGACACTCGACGCAGTCATCGCCTGACCGTCGCCTACCTTGCTCCCGCCTCCGCCAGATTCTGTCGGACCTCGGCGTTAGCCTCGCGGCATGAATATCATTCTCGTACCCGGTTTCTGGCTCGGCGCGTGGTCGTGGGACAAGGTCGCTCCCACGCTCGAGGCCGCCGGCCACCACGTCACGCCCATCACCCGCCCCGGACTCGAGTCGGTAGACGCCGACCGGTCCGGCATACGCATGGCTGACACGATCGCAGCCCTGGTCGACGTCATCGACCATACCGAGGGAGATGTCGTCCTCGTGGGTCACAGCGGGGGCGGCAACGTCGTCTACGGCGCAACCGACCAGCGCCCTGATCGCGTCAGCCGCGTCATCTTCGTCGACAGCGGGCCCATGGCGTCGGGCACAGCGGTCGACACATCCTCACAGGGTGACAGTGTCGAGGTGCCGCTGCCGTCCTGGGACGATTTCCGTCGCGATGGTGAAGACCGCGACCTGCGGGATCTCACCGACGAGATGATGGCCGATTTCCGAGCCAGGGCTGTTCCCGAGCCGTGGGGAGTTGCCAACGACCCGCTGCAGCTCACGAATCCCGCCCGGCTCGACGTACCCATGACGATGATCTCGTCGACGTTCTCGCGGGCCGAGATCGACGAGGCGATCGAGAGCGGCGTGCCCTACTTCGCCGAAGTCCCCCGCATCCACGACCTCGAGATCGTCGAGCTTCCGACGGGTCACTGGCCCCAGTTCAGCAAACCCGACGAGCTCGCCCAGCACATCCTGTCGGCGCTGTGACCGCCGACGTGTCGAGGCCGAACGCGACTGCCCCAGCATCCGCGACGTGTCGGTCGTCTGTGGGAGCGTGACGGCATGGCGTACGACGAGGACCTCGCCGACCGGATTCGGGTTGTGATCCAGGATCAAGACGGCGTGACCGAGAAGCGGATGTTCGGCGGGCTGGCGTTCATGATCAACGGGCACATGGCCGTGAGTGCGAGCGGCCGGGGCGGGCTCCTTCTTCGCGTCGATCCAGGCGAGACAGATTCGATCGTGCGCGCGGACGGCGTGACCCGTTTCGAGATGCGCGGTCGGGAGATGGACGGCTGGGTGCGTGTCGACCCATCAGCCACCGCCACCGACGAGGAGCTCGCCCGTTGGGTCCAGGTCGGAGTGGTCTACGCAGGGTCGTTGCCGAAGAAGTAGTCTGGCGACACCCCTGGCACGCGGGCTCCTCCCGGCCGCGTCAGAGCGCGTGAAGCCTGTTGTTGACGCCGTCTTGTCCGGGTAGGCGCGAGCCGAGGTCAGCCCTGTAGCCGGTAGTTGATGTGGGTGACGAGCGACGTTGTCCGCGCCGAGATGACTTCGAGTTTCTGTGGGCCCACGCCGTCGAAGAGACGTTCGCCTGTGCCGAGAGTGACCGGGGCTATGTGAGTGCGCAGCTCGTCGATCAGACCGGCCGCGAGGTATTGGTTGACGGTGGCTGCGCCGCCCGCGATCGCGATGTCGCGCTCACCGGCTGCGGCGCGGGCCTGGTCGAGAGCGGCGTGGATCCCGTCGGTAACGAAGTTGAACGTCGTTCCGCCCTCCATCGGCACCGGGTCGCGGGGATAGTGGGTCAGCACGAACACGGGGTTGTGGTACGGCGGGTTCTCACCCCACCAACCCCGCCAATCTGAGTCCCACTCGCCGCGAATGGGGCCGAACATGTTGCGCCCCATCACATTGGCGCCGACTGCGGTGATCTGATCCACCTCTGCCTTGTTCTCGTCCGCAGTCTCGAACATCCAGGCATGCAGCAAGTCAGTCGGTCCATCGCCAAACGGCTTCTCCTGGGTTTGTCCAGGGCCGGCTGCGAAACCGTCGGCAGAGATCGAGATATCACAGACCACCTTGCCCATCAGGGCCTCCGTCCTCGTCGCTACGACCCCCCCGTGCGGGGGCGCACCAGTACGGCATCATGCCGCTGTAGCCGCGCCAACGCCACCAGCGCATCGCCGGCACGCTGACCGATCAGGTCTGGCTGCGCCCTCGAAACGGCCACTTGTTATGGGCGCCGCAGCCATTCCCAAATCGCAGGGAAGTCAGCCCGTTGTCGCTAGTTCAGGGGACTCGAAGCCTTCCGCAAGTGACGGTTCGTTGAATCCCTTGACGATGAGCCATACCGGCAGGAACAAGAACTCAAACAATCCGCCCGGAACCAGCAGCAAAAGCCCCAGACCCTCATTCATGTCGAGCACGCCAGCGAGGTCGAGCGGCACTCCCAACAAGAGCATGGCGTAGCCGACCAGGCCAAGTACCGCGATGGCTTGAGGGACGATCCTTGAGACAAAGAGTAGGTAACAAAGGATCAGGCCGCCGATGCCTGTGGGTATGTAGACCCACAGCAGGTGGTTCGGCACAACCTCCAGCTGAGCAAGCATGTAGAGACCACAAGCGGCGGAGACGGTGAACTCGACCACCCTCAGTACCGGATACCAGAAGGCAAGTCTTTGATTGACAGTCTTCAGGACTTGGTACATCAGGAGACCTATGGCCACGACGGCAAGGCCCGAGCACATCATTGCCACCACGCCCAATGTCAACGGCGCTCGATCGGTGTCCCCATCTTCAAAGGCTTGGATCAGGGAGGCGCCGACCATGGCCGTAACCATCTGAACAAAGAAAAGTATCCCGACAACGACTGCGATTCTTCTCCTGGTCATACGACTTCCCTGCCCCTCGATTGCTGGTTGCACTCCTACGCGGAGGGTACGCTCAGAAACAGGAGATAGATAGCAAGCGACGTGATTCGCTCGATCTACGCTTTTGGGATTTCATCCAGGACCGGTCGCAACGCCAAGCACCGCAGTTGCACGTTGATCACGTCATCCATTGATGGAGGACGCCCGTGGAGCGGACCAACCTGATGGCCGGCAAGACGGTGTTGATCACCGGCGGCACCGCGGGCATCGGCAAGGCGACCGCGCTGGGCCTGGCCGCGATGGGCGCGCACGTCGCGATCACCGGCCGGGACCGCGCGCGCACCGAGGACGCGGCTCGCGAGATCCGCGCCGCCGGCGGCGGCGCGGTGGACGTCTTCGTCGCTGACCTGTCCTCCCAGTCGGAGGTACGGCGGCTGGCCGAGCGAGGTGCTCGAGCGCCTCTCCCGGATCGATGTGCTGGTCAACAACGTCGGTGGCTACTGGAACACCCGGCACGTCACCGCCGACGGGCTCGAGCACACCTTCGCCCTCAACCACCTCGCGCCGTTCCTGCTCACCAACCTGCTCCTCGACCGGCTGACGCAGAGCGCCCCCGCCCGCGTGGTCACGGTCGCCTCCAACGCGCATGCCATGGGAGCAGATCGACTTCGACGACCTCCAGGGCGAACGGTCCTACTCCGGCGCACGGGCCTACAACCAGTCCAAGCTCGCCAACGTCCTGTTCACCTACGAGCTGGCCGAGGAGGCTGCCGGCCGGCTCCGTCACCGCCAATGCGCTGCATCCCGGCGTGGTGAGCACATCCTTCGGGGCCGAGGATCCCGGCGGCACCCAGCGACTGCTCGTCCCCTTCCTCCGGCCCTTCATGAAGACCCCGGCCCAGGGCGCCGCCACCTCCATCCACCTGGCCTCCGCTCCCGATCTCGAGCAGGTGACGGGCCGCTACTTCGCCAACAGCAAACCCAAGAAGTCCTCCACGCAGAGCTACGACGCGGCCGCCGCGGCACGGCTCTGGCACGCCAGCGCAGACCTGGTCCGGCTTACCGCAGGTCGCTAACGGCTTCCCCACCAGGCGTTCGAGGCCCGGGACTGTCAGACTTCGGTGAAGCGGGCGTACCCGCGCTGGCTCACACCATCGAAGCCGGAGAAGACCCCGCCCACGTGCAGATGCGTGCCCTCGAGCAGCAGAGCCCAAACGCCCATCTTGCCGCCGTAGCACTCCGGGTTCCATGCGTTCACCGAGCCGTCGACGGGGTCGATTGAGGCGATGAACGGCCGAGCGATATGACCAGTAACAATCTGCGAGAAGTGTCCACCGATCCACATCTCGTCGCCGGAGTCGGCGATCGCCTGCGTGTTGCCGCTCGTCTTGATGGACCAGATAGGAGCATTGGAAGTGGCGGGAGTGTAGGCAAACAAGGTGTTGTTCTCCGTGCCGTAGAAGAAGCGCCCGCCATCTGGGCTCAGCCCGACCGTGACGACATTGCCGCCATTGCCGGTGGGTGAGAAGGCGGTTGCAGTGCCGGTTGCCGGGTTGACGGATCCCGCCGAATTGCGCGGTTGGCCACCCAGCATGGTGAAGGCACCACCGGCGTACACGGTGCCGTCCGGACTCACGACGACCTCAGTCACACCCTTGTTGGGAGCGGGCCGGAAGCTCGGCACCAGGTTGCCGGTCGGGATGTCGATGACCACGAGGCGTTTACGGGCCGTCCCGTCGATGCCGGTGAAGCGTCCACCGACGTACAGCCGGTCGCCGTCGACTGCGAGCGAGGCGACATCCGGGGTCGTGCCTGCGGTGTCGGCTGTCCAGCTGGCGAGCGCCGCACCGGTGACAGCATCGACCGCGGCCAGGTTGGCACGCGGTGCGCCCCCGGCCTCGGTAAACATGCCGCCCAAGAAGATTACGGTGCCGTCTTCTGATGCGGCGACGGCCTTGACCTTGCCGTTTGCGCCCGGATTGAAAGCCGTATCGACCTTGCCGTCCGCCTTGATGGCGGCGACATTGCTGCGAGGTGTACCGCCCACCCCGGTGAACAGGCCCCCGATGAAGGTCCGGTCACCAGCCTGAGCCATCCCATACACACCGCCCACGACCTTGCCGGTGACGTCCGGCGTGAGGCTGACAGTTGCGGACGCAGGCGGCCCTGGCACCAACAAGGCGGCGACTGCGAGCGCCCCCACCGTGCCTTCAAGGCGACGGCACCCTTCGATCGCGCGCGGCCGTTCTGGCCAGAAAAAGTTCTCACAGGTGTCCCCATCCACATGGTTCGGCCCCCCTGATGAGGCCCAAGGAAAACATTTCACCTCTGGGCGGCAGCCGCCTTCGACATCGTGGAAATCGCATGCCTGCGTAACCCTGCGTGATCTAGCCTCTCTGTCCGGGCGGGCGCGCCCAGACGTGGCAGGCCGCTGGTCCCCGGCAACTGTGCCGGGGACCAGCGGTCTCGCTGTGCTGTGGTTACCGTCCGACGAGCTCGGCAACCTCGGGGGCGGCCGGCGTTGAGTCGTCGTGCGCCGACTCGCGTCCTTGACTGTCGTCCGCTGATTCCTTGACCGTCAGGTGAGGCAGGACTCTGTCGAGCCACGCCGGGAGCCACCAGTTGGCCTTGCCCAGGAGGGCCATGGTGGCCGGCACGAGCACCATACGGACAAGGGTGGCGTCGATCAGGATCGCAGTCGCGAGGCCGAGGCCGAGCATCTTCAGCGAGGGCACCGGGCTGGCGACGAAGCTGAGGAAGACAGCGATCATGATGAGGGCGGCAGACGTGATCACTCGACCGGTCCCGGCGAGTCCGCGGGCGACTGACTCGGCGTTATCGCCAGTACGGACGTACTCCTCGCGGATCCGCGAGAGCAGGAAGACCTCGTAGTCCATGGACAGCCCGAACAGAATCGGGAACATGATCACGACGATCAGCGAGGTGATCGGGGTCGGACCCTCCAGGCCGATCAGGCTGCTTCCCCAGCCCCACTGGAAGACCACGACGAGCACGCCGTACGCGCCAGCGATCGAGAGGAGGTTCATCGCCGCCGCCTTCAACGGAACCAAGATCGACCGGAACACGAGCATCAGGAGCAGGACCGACACGGCGATGACAGCACCCACGAAGAACGGGAGCTGCTCTCTGAGCTGCGTGTTGAGGTCGTCGGTGGTGGCGGTGATCCCGGAGACGTAGACGTTGCCGTGGATCAGGTCGCGGACCTGCTCGATGGCGACAGAGGTCTCGAGGTCGGCAGGACCCGTGGTCGGCACCGCGGTGAAGACCACGGTGTCGCCGTCTGTGGAGGTCTGGGGTTCACTCACGGAGGCGATCCGCGGCAGCGCTGCCAGGCTCTCGGTCAAGGCAGGCACGTCCGCCGCGCCGGCGCCGGGAACATCCAGGTCCACAACCACCAGCAGCGGTGCGTTGAAACCGGTGCCGAAGCCTTCGGCGAGCAGGTCATAGGCCTGACGGTGCGTGGTCGTGGCGGGTGCGTCACCTGCGGCCGGGAAGGCGGTCTGGAGCCACAGGGCCGGGGTCGCGAGCGCGAACAGGACGGCGACCGCACCCAGGAGGTGGGGCCATGGGCGGCCCGAGACTCGGTGGCCGAAGCGCCACCAGACGGTGTCCTCGGCGCGCTTGGCTGGGCGATGCCGACGTACCAGCCGGCCGGTGTCGATCCGGTCGCCCAACAGGCCGAGAAGCGCGGGGAGCAGGGTGACGGCAGCGGCGACGGCGAAGAGCACCATCAGCGCAGTCGACAGGCCGATCGAGGTCAGGACGCCGAGCCCGATGATGGCGAGTGCGGCCGTCGCGATGACAACGGTGCCACCGGCGAAGACCACTGCGGCGCCCGAGGAGCCCATGGCTTTGGCAAGCGCCTGGTCGTTGTCCTGGCCCATGGCGCGGTTCTCGCGGTAGCGGGCCACGATGAACAGGGCGTAGTCGATGCCGACACCGAGCCCGACCAGGCCAGCGACGGGGATGGCCGAGGCCGACACGTCCATCGAGGCGGCGAGCAGGGTGATGCCGCCGATGCCTGCCCCGACCGCGACGATCGAGAGGCCGATCGGTACGAGGGCTGACACGAGCGTGCCGAACACCACGAGCAGGACGAGAAGCGCGACGAGGAGGCCAATCCCTACGTGGCCTGAGCTGTCGTCCTCAGAGTTGAGGAACACGGCGTCTCCGCCCAGCTCGACCTGGACGCCTGGAACATCGGTTCCGGCGACAGCTTCCGAGAGCACCGTGAACGCCGGCTTCCCCATTTCACGCTCTGGTAAGTCGAGGGTCAGCTGGGCGAAGGCGATCCTGCCGTCATCGGAGACGGTCGCGGCCGCGAACGGGTCGGCCACCGACTCGACGTGGTTGACCGTGGCGACGTCGGTCAGCACGGAGGCGATCTCGGCTCGGTGAGCCTCGAGCGTTTCGCCGTCCTCAGCCGCGAAGACGACCATGGCCTTGCCTTTAGCCGCTTCCGGGAAGTTCTCGTTGAGCAGCTCCAGGGCGCGGGTGCTCTGGCTGCCCGGGGCGGCGAAGTCGTCCGTGAAAGTGCCGCCACCGCTGGCGGCCAGGAAGAGCACTGCCCCCATGACGAGGACCCAAGTCGCGATGGTGCGCCAAGGGCGCCTCGCACTTGTCATTGCGATACCGCGGGTGAACCTGTCCATGATCGTGCCTTTCGAAGGTGGCTGGGTGTGGCTAGCGAGGGTCGACGGTCGACCCGTGCGGGCGATGCGTTGCGATGCGGGTGACCGAGACGAGTGGCAAGCCGATGTCACGGACTTTCTGCAGCAGCCCATGGAGGGCCGACTGATCGACGACCTCGCCGCGAATGACGGTGCTGCCGTCGCTCTCGTTGCTGATGCTGAGTCCGTCGAACCAGGCGGTCCATCGGTGGTCCAGGTGGCCTTGGAGCCGGATCTCGTATAGACCCGGACCGTGATGACCTGTCGACGTCTCACTCACGGTTCTCTGACTCCTGCCTCGTCGGTCACGGCCGGAGTTTCGGCCGTGACCCGAAGCTAGGAGCGGATGTGGTGAGTGGGGATCACCAGATGTGGTGAACCACGGGGTGAACTTGCTGCGGTGCTAGGGAGGCGGGATCTTCAACGCTTCGCAAGCCCTCACCAGCAGAGTCTCGAACGGTTGGGCGCTGACCACCGGCAGCCCAAGCTCGTCGCAACGGTCGGCAAGGCGGAGACTGCGCACTGCCGATACCCTCGCTCGGCCCTCTTGCTCGTCGCCGTCTCGCTGCAAGAAGTTGGCTCGTATCTCGTCCTCGGAGGCCAGCAGAAACAGGGATCGGACGCCTACCCCAGTTGCCTGTGCCGCCACATCCGGCGAGATGAAGTCGCCCTCCAAGACCGTGGAGGTTTGGCTCTCAATGCGGTTTGAGATGGCGCCGAGGACAGCGGGTGCAAAGAAGGCCGCGATCTGTTCGATGGCCCCATTGATCTCGTCGGGCGACTCGGTCCGCAGGTATGTCGTCGAGGGCACGTAGTACTCAGGAAGCCGTTCTGACGGCACCAAGGTCTCGATGGCGGTTTGCATGTCATCGATCTGCGCCACGGTGCTCTCGGTCCGAAGCGCCAATGCGTGCGCCAGGCGACTCTTGCCCACTCCTGGCGCTCCTCCGATCAGGATCAACGAGAGACGCTGCTGGCCGGAAGTTTGCTCTGTCATGCAATAAGCATCCCGCCGCGGACCGCGCCGGGAAAGCGACTACTCGTGCAGAGTCAAAAGCAGGTAGGCGGCTGCGGAGGGACCGTCGGTGATGACTCCGTCCCTCAACATCTGCTCTACTTCGAGCCGGGGGAACCAGCGTTGACGCATGTCCTGCTCGGAGTTCTCGCGGTTCGGCTCACCGGCGACGAGCTCCGTGGCAAGGAAGACGTGGAAGCCTTCGCCAGTCATCCCGTTAGCGCAATGGAGGTAGCCAAGCCTCCTTAGGTTGCCCGCCGTAAATCCGGTTTCTTCGCCCAGCTCCGATGCCGCCATTTCCTCCGGGGTCCCAGTCACGCCGGGCGGGAACGAACCGGAAGGGAACTCCCAGGACCGGGTCTGGGTCGGGTACCGGTACTGCTCCACAAGGTGGAACCCATCCCGGTCCGCCGGGATGATGAGCGCGAAATCCGGAATGTCGATGACTGAGTAGAGGCTTCGGGTCCCGTCGGCCCGCTCGATCTGGTCTTCACGCAGTGACAGCCATGGGTTTTGGTACATGACTTTGGACGTCAGTGTCTTGATGCTCACGCGCGCAAGTATTGCCTCTACCCGCCTTTCGGAGCGGCTGGGAGCCGTGCCGAACTCGAGCGAGTTCCGAAGCCGACCAATCTCAGCGCGAGGCGACGAACACGAGCTCCCGACCGGGCCTGTCCGGTGCATCGCGCACCTCATCCACGACAAAGCCGGTGGCCACCAGCGAGTGCTCCACGGATTCGCGGCTGCGAAACCGCAGCGTCGAGTCCGAGACGAGCACCGAGCCGTCGGACTCGAAGACGTAGGTCCACCGGAACGTCACCAGGTCATCGTCGACGCTGGTCACGTCGCACCAGGTCTCCAATATTCCAACGCCCGGGATGTCGCTCCGCCGGTGCGTATGCTCGCGAGTCCACTCGCGCCAGGCCATGGCTGCAGGGTTGCGAGTCTCGAACACAACATGCCCGGCGGGTTTCAGGGCAGCGTGCACACCGCGAAGGGTCGCGCACCATTGGTCATCCGCGAGGAACACCTGAGCGACATTGGCAGTCATCGTGGCAAGGTCCACCTGAAGCCGAGGAAGCCTGGTCGCATCACCATGGACCCAGGTCACGCGATCGGCGTACAGCTTTCTCCGGGCGACATCGAGCGATGCCCCGGCCGGATCGACTCCCACCACATCGATCTCCCGCTCCGCGAGGAGACACGCGAACGTACCCGTGCCGCACCCGACGTCGACGACACTCTTCGCATCGAGCTCGGCAGCGATCGACATGTACACGTCAAGGTCGTCGCGCACGGGGTCTAGCTGATCGTAGATCTCGGCCAGCCGGGGATCGGCGTAAATCGGATCTGCCACTGTCAGGAGCGGTAGAGGTCGAGCTCAAGCATGGGCTCGCCGTCGTGCGCTTCGCCGGTGAGCCGGAAGCCGTACTGCTGGTAGAACGTGACGGGCGATGTCGGCCCGACCACATGCGAGGTGAGGAGCACTCGGGCATCGGGGCGCGTGCGAACATACTGGACGACGAGGTCGAGGGTTGCCGCGCCGTAGCCCCGGCCTTGGAACCGATGATCGATCAGCAGCCGCCAAAGGTAGTAGGGGCCGACGTACTCGGGGTTGTCGACCGTGATGCCGTCGCTGATCATGACGAAACCGACGGGCTCGTCGTCGGCATACACCGCGCGGTACCAAGGCTTCGCTTCGGGAAGGTCCGCTGCCTCCACGAGGGAATCCGCGACGCTGGCGACGTAGGTGCGCTGCTCGTCCGTGACCACGAGTGCCTCAACGGCGGCGCGGTTGTCGTCGGTGATCTCGCGTAGTGACACCACCGGGGTTGCCTCAGGCGTGGTCACGGTCTCAGCATCCCACGACAAGATGTCGACCCACACCTTCCTCGAGGCATCGGATCCGCCGACGCGATGCCTGCCTAGCGGCCAGTGCGGTAGGCGTCCAGATGGGCGAGGACAGCTTGGTTGAACAGGTCAGGTGCCTGATAGCTCATGAAGTGCGTCACGCCTGGAAGGATCAGGCGCCTCGCACCCGGGATGCAGTCGCTGATCGCGTCGACTATCGCCCGCGAGTACGGCATGCCGTACTCCGCTCCGACCACCAGAGTCGGCAACGAGATGTCGCGCAGATGCCCGCGCCGCAACGGTTCCGGCGGCGGCGTGGGGGGACGGAGGGCGGTGAAGTTCTCTAGCCACATCTGCATCAGACCTGGCGCTTGGTCGTCGAACGTGCCCGCACCCCTGTTGTTAACGAGCTCGAACCAGAGTCGGGCTTCCGCAGACTGGTCACCGGCGGCCTCCGCCCGGACGCGTTCGTTCTCAGAACGCCACCGGGACAGGACCGACTCCCCTTCGGGACTGCCTTCCAACAGCCAGGGCACATTCGGCTCGATCGTCGTGAGGGTCGCCAGCAGTTCCGGCACCGCGACAGCGGCGCGGAGTGCCAGCGAGGTTGAGAACCCCACCAGATGGACGGGTTCAGTCCCGAGCCGGCGGATCACCTCCACCAGGTCGTCAACGTGGGCATCGGTTGAGTAGTCCACGTCCGCCGGCCACTCACCTTGGCCGTGATACCGGCGGGAGTAGGTGACGAACCGGTACGCAGCCGCGAACGGCCTCCGTTGGGGCTCCCAGTAGCGGAGATCCGAGCTGCCTCCGTGGGAGAAGACCACAGGCGGCCCTTCGCCCTCATCCACGTATTCGAGATCCAGCCCGTTGACCTTCACACGCAGGGAACCCGTCACAGCGGGAGTCTGCTCTAACTGCTCAGACCGCGCACCATGCTGCAAAGATGTCTGGGTTGTTGGTCATGGCGCCGTTGACTCCGAGGCGCTGGAACGGGGCCAGGTTGATACCGCGACGCACGATCACGGTGACTCCGTGCGCCTGGAACTCTTGCACCCGTGACGGGGATTCGAGGATGTCGAGCGGCGCCAGTGTCACTACTTCCGCTACCTCGCTGAGGGAGTCCACGGTCCACGGTCCAAACATCTCCGGTCGCACCTTCAATCCGATCCGGATGTCGGGGAATGCCCGATCGAACAGCTGGACCCGGCGTGCCGAATTGGAGTAGAACACCGCCTTGTCGAGCATGTCGTTGTCGACGACCTGGGTGTGCAGTACGTCCCATGGCTCGATCCGCTTGATCTCGATCAGAAATCGGGTGCCGAACGGTCGCATCGCGTCGAAGCCCTCGTCCAGGGTGGGGACGACGGCGCCGTCGCTGCGCCGGTAACGCGCGCGGATCTCGTCGGCGGTGTGTTCGGAGATCAGCCCGAACTGGCCAAGATTGTCCTGGTGGTTCAACATCGGCACGTGGTCGGAGGTTAAGAACACGTCCGTCTCGATCCAGGTCGAGCCCGCCCGGGCGGCCGCTTCGAACGCCGGGATCGAGTTGCCGGAGTAGCCCGTGCCTTTGCCTTGGTGACTGACGCCGAACATGCCGCAGTCGGCGGCATGAGCCGCGGGAACAGGTCCACAGACCATGGCGAAAGACGCCGCAATGAATAGTGCCAGTGCTCTCACTAGCTACTCCCCCCTAGACCCCGTTCCGCCTCCGGTGGTGGCGGCCTACTTCGGGAGTGTATGAGTGCAGGCACGCACGCCGCAGGCTTCTACTCACACCCGGAGCGAGCGACGACACGCGGTCACGGATTGCTTACAGGGAGTGCGTAGGCACCTTGCGGACTGACGGGCATCCGCCGGTACAAGCGATGAGCGAGCGACGTCGAACTCTGGTCTCCGCCCGGTCAGTTGCCCGGTGTTCTACGGTGGCCGATCGTGATCGGCGCAACCCACCACAGCAGCGCGAACGACAATGCGGCGATCACCGCAACGGCCACGGCGAGCGCTCTGCCCACGGCGAGGTCGAATACAAGGAACAGGACCCCGTTCAAGGTGACGGCCAGCATTGCGAGGCCGGCCCGGGCGCACTGGTTGGCGGCCTCGACGAGCCACGCCCGCCGTTGCTTCCGGAAAAGGATCCGGTGGTAGGCAATCGGTGCCAGGACCAGCGCAGTGGTCATCACGGAGCTGGTCATCAACAGCAGGAAGCTCGTCCTTTGCACGTCGTCCAAGTCGTCGAACTTGTCGGAGAACGGGACGGTGAGGAGGAACCCGGTCAGGATCTGCACGCCGGTCTGGGTCGCCCGGATCTCCTGGATCAGCTCGGTCCAGTTCCGGTTCAGACGCTGCTCGGGTGAAGACGTTGCGTCGGCCATGCCCAGCAACCTAGCGACGCGGGCATCGACCGCCCAGGGTCAGGCGACCCCGGACGGTCTCACGGGTCGGTGTCCGACAGACGCTGGCCGAGCTCAGGAGATCGCGGACCTCACCAGCTCGACGACGCGTTTTTCCACTCCACGACTCCACTTCTGGAGCGCGTACGACGTCGGCCACAAGTCGCCGTCGTCGAGGTTCGCCGCGTCCTGGAAGCCAAGCGTCGCGTACCGATAGTTGAACTTGCCGGCGTCCTGGAAAAAGACAACGATCTTGTCGTCCTCGTTCGCATACGCGGGCATCCCGTACCACGTCTTCGGCGTCAACTCGGGCGCCGTCGTGGTCACGGTCACGTGCACGCGCTCGGCGAGCGCACGATCCTCCGGTGACATCTCAGCGATCTTGTCGAGGAGCGCCTGCAGGCCGTCGGCCTTCTTGGCGCCCTTCTTGCCCTCGGCTCGAAGCTCGGCGGCGCGCTCCTTCATCGCGGCGCGCTCTTCCGCAGTGAAGCCGTCGGATCCGGACTTGCGACTCTTGGCGGGCATGCTCAACTTCCTTTCGAGGCTCGAGGCTCGGCGGCCTTCGGCAGAAAGGCTAAACCCGACCACCGTGTGGCGCTTCTCGATTCCTGACCGGTGTGCCCCGACCCAACGGATTGGCCCATGGTCTCCCTACGTACCCGGAAGCCGATGGTCGCGCGGAACGCGCTCCACGTGCGGTCCCCGCTGTCGGACCTGACCACGTCATATGCTTCGTGGGTGAATATCTCCATGACCAATGTGCCGATCGATCTCGCTGAGAAGTTGGCCGCGTTCTCAGAGCATTGGTCGCCGAGAGTGGTCGCGCGATTGAACGACTACGAGATCAAGGTCGTGAAGGTCAAAGGCGAGTTCGTGTGGCACACCCATGACGAAACAGACGAGCTGTTTTTGGTGATCGACGGCGAATTGACCATCCAGTTGCGCGATGGCGACGTCACGCTTCTCCCTGGCCAGATGTTTGTGGTTCCGCGGGGAGTTGAGCACTGCCCGATGGCTGACGGCGAGGTTCACGCCGTGCTCATTGAGCCCGTGGGCGTTGTGAACACCGGCAGTGCTGGTGGCTCCCTCACGGCTGCGTACGACGACTCACTGGCATAGTCCCTGCGCCCCGACTGCCGATGGTCACGCGGAGCGTGCCACAACGGGATCCCTTACCGAAACTCCCATCGCGTCCTGGATACCGATCGCCATTTTGCATCCCGTAGTGGATCTCCGACTGCTGGCTGGGCCAGCATGCTGCCAGTGTGATGCGGCCGGAGCGGCCCAGGGTTCACTGCGACGGCCACAGCGGCGACTGGTCATCTCGACCTTCGCCTTCTGCGCGGCTTGCCGCCCGAGCCTCCGAACGCGCTCGACAGCCTCCTCTAGTCCTCGCTCCACTCGGCACGGGCGACGATCTTGCGCTGCTCGTCGCGATTCGCGGTGGCCTGCGCCGGGTCGTCCGGCCAGTCGGCCACCTGCTCCCCGGCCCAATCGGCCCAGTCGGCGACCAGCTTGTAGAAGTCGGTGAGAAACGCACCGACCAGCATGGTGGGAGCCGCCCGCGCCGCGTACTCCGGAGAACCGTCCAGAAAGGCACGGCCCGCGACGAGGTTGCCTTCGTTGCGCTCCTCCGCCCACGCCCTGGCGGCCGCAAGGGTGGCCAGCGCGTCGTCTCGTGTCCCCTGGTCGGCGAGGAACATCCGGAGTAGGGGTTCGGCCTCCAGCGCCATCCCGTCTGATGGTTCGGACTGCCACGTGGCCAAGGCGCGGCGGCCCTGGGCCGTGATTGTGTAGACGGTGCGACGCCGCCGTCCGACCGTCTCCGTCCGGGAGCTCGCCAGGCCGAGCCGCTCGAGCTTCTTCGGCTCCTCGTATAGCTTGCTCTTCGCCCGCGGCCAGAACCGCCCGAGGCTCCATTCCATCTGCCGGGTGAGCTCGTAGGTGCTCCACGACCTGATGGCGAGCAGGCCGAGGATCGCGTGCGACGTCGTCGTGAGGCGCTGACTGCTTGACATGTCATCCCTGCGGGCGTACAAAGTAGATAGTCCCTTTGGGACTATACACGGACAGGATCTCCACATGAGCGACACGACCAACATCCAGGTGGATGCGAGCAACACCGATCAGCTTCAGGCTTGGGACGGCGGTGAGGGCGACTACTGGGCGGCCAACGCGAACCAGTACGACGCAAGCGTCGACGGTTACCACAGCGCCATCCTCGATCTCGCCGCGATTTCACCAGGCCACGCCGTGCTCGACATCGGGTGCGGCACCGGCCAGACCACCCGCGACGCGGCACGGATAGCCGCATCGGGCACGACCCTCGGCATCGATCTCTCCTCGCGCATGCTCGACGTGGCACGGTCCCGGGCGGAGCAGGAGGGCGTCCACAACGCCTCGTTCATCCAAGGTGACGCCCAGATCCATCCGTTCGAGCCGGCGTCGTTCGACGTGGCCCTGAGCCGCACGGGGAGCATGTTCTTCGGCGACCCGGCGGCGGCCCATGCCAACATCGCCCGGTCACTCCGGGCAGGCGGTCGGCTGGCGCTCGCCGTCTGGCAACCCATGTTGGAGAACGAGTGGTTCACTTCCTTCGTCGGTGCACTCGCGGCTGGACGCGACCTTCCGGCACCTCCCCCAGACGCACCGAGCCCGTTCGCGATGAGCGATCCCGACCGGGTCGGACCGCTCCTGGAGTCGTCGGGCTTCGAGGACGTCGAGTTCGGCGACATGCGCGCCCCGATGTCCTTCGGTGACACGGCGGCCCAAGCCCACGACTTCATCCTCGGCCAGCTGGGCTGGCTCATCGCCGACCTCGACGAGACCTCTCGCCGGGCCGCAGTGGCCGAGCTTCTGCGGACGATGCAGGAGCACGAGGGCAACGATGGCGTCATGTTCGGGTCCGCAATGTGGCTCATATCCGCGAGGCGGACCGACCGATGAGCTACTACGCCGTCATCCGCGAAGCCGGGCCCGCGTGGACAGGCGGGAAGGGCACGTTCGAGCAGCCCGGCGTCAACGATCACGCGATGTTCATGAACGGGCTCGCCGATGAAGGCTTCGTGCTCTTCGCCGGCCCGCTGGCCGGCAGCGAGCTCGGACGCATCCGCGCCATGGTGATCGTTGACGCCACCGACGAGGCCGAGATCCACCGACGGCTCGCCGGCGACCCCTGGACGCTCGCACAGCGACTGGACATCGCCAGCATCGAGTCGTGGAACCTCTTCGTCGGCGCCGAGCGTCTGGCCGAAGCTCGAGCCTGATTGACGGTCATGAACCTGGAGATAGTGGTCCTGCCTCCTTGACCCGGGCGGTACTACGATCGAGACGTGCCAGCAGCCGGTCGTGGAACGGGGCCGCCATCGCAGGAGCTGAGGTTCTGCCAGTCGGCCGATGGCGTGCGGATCGCTTACGCGCGGCACGGTTCGGGTCCCCCGCTGGTGATCGCGACCTGTTGGCTGAGTCACCTGCAGCACGACTGGCAGAGCCCCGTGTGGCGGCACTTCTTGAACGACCTCGGCGAGATCGCGACCGTGATCCGGTACGACGAGCGCGGGTACGGGCTGTCCGACTGGGACGTCGACGACTTTCGGCTCGAGGCGCGCGTCGCCGATCTCGAGGCGGTCGTCGAACATGCCGGACTCGGCCGTTTCGCGCTAATGGCGATGGCTCAGGGCGGTCCGCCCTCGATCGTCTATGCGGTGCGCCATTCCGAGCGCGTGTCCCGACTGATGTTCTACGGCAGCTACGCGGCGGTGTTCCGCGATCCGACGCCGGAGGACCTCGAGCTCAACGAGACGTTCGAACGGCTGATCAAGGTCGGCTGGGCCCGGCCCGAGTCGGAGTTCCGCCGGGTGTTCACCTCGCTGATGATCCCCAGCGCCAGCGAGGACCAGATGCGTTGGCTCGACGAGTTGCAGCGAGTGTCCGTGTCGGCAAAGACGGCCTACGCGGCCCGCCGTCAACGCAGTCACGACAACGTGATCGAACTGCTGCCGCAACTCGACCTTCCGACCCTGGTGCTGCATTCGCGGCGTGACCGGATGAGCGACTTCGAGGAGGGCCGCTTCCTCGCATCGACGATCGCCGGTGCGAGGCTAGTGGTGCTGGAGAGCTCGAATCACATCGTGCTCGGCGACGAGCCGGCCTGGCAGGTCTTCGTCGACGAGGTGGCGGCGTTCATCGCACCGGACCGCCACCCGGACGCACGGGCAGTCGGGCCCGATCCGACATCCGTGCTGTCGCCGCGAGAGCTCGACGTTCTCCGGCTCGCCGCGCTAGGGCAGGACAACGCGACCATCGCCCGGTCCCTCACCCTGAGCATCCGCACGGTCGAGCGGCACCTGCACAACACGTACGCGAAGCTCGGCATCCAAGGGAAGTCAGCCCGCGCCGCGGCGGTCGCCCGGCTGATGACACGCGCCTGACGAGTACGCGTAAACCGACACCGCCTGGCTAGGAGAGCAGTTGAGCTTGCGCGCACGCACCGATGCGCGGTGTGACGTCGTGTTCGTACCGTCGGCTCATGACACCGACCGAGCCTGTAGCCACAGCCGACGGCACCGGCTTCCTCGAGATCCCGCCGACGTCGCCCGACGTGGAGCGCCTGTACGACGACAACATCGCGCAACTGGGCTTCGTGATGAACCTGACCCGGCTGTGGGCACACCAGCCGGCCCTGCACCGCGGCCTGTTCGACCTGTTCGACCAGGCTTCCCGAGCCGGCGACCTGACCTTCCGGGAGCGCGCCATTCTGGTCGTCGCCGCGGCCTCTGCCTTCGGCGACGGGTACTGCTCGCTCGCTTGGGGCCGGAAGCTCTCCGCCGTGGCCGGCGAGGACATGGCCGGCCGGCTGCTGCGCGGCGACGACGACGGGCTCGACCCGGCCGAGCGCACCCTGGCCGGATGGGCCCGCAGGGTGGCCCGGGACCCGAACGCGACCGAGGCCCGCGACGTCCAGCTGCTGCGCGAGGCCGGGTACGACGATGCGCAGATCTTCGCGATCACCGTCTTCATCGCCCTCCGCCTGGCCTTCGCCATCGTGAACGACGCGCTCGGCGCACGGCCGGACGCCGAGCTGCTGGCGACCGTTCCGGCCGCCGTCCGCCGGCCGTCACGTACGGAAGGCCGGCCGCCGGTGCTGACTGTCATCGCAACAAAGCGGCCAACAACCCACCCGAACCCACCACAGTTGAGGAGCAAGACCATGAGCATCACCGAGAACCCCATCCGCAACGGCGTCGACACCGCGACCCTGTTCGCCACGCTCGACGCCGTGAAAGGCGACACCGACATCGCCAAGTTCCGCTTCCGGGCCACCAACACCTGGCTGAGCGGGACCCACAACCGGTCGGTGATCCACGGTTTCCACGGCGCCAAGCAAGAGATGACGCACCGGAAGCCGTTCACGTTCGACGCGGACCACCCGCCGGTTCTGGTCGGGTCCGACAACGGTCCGACGCCGGTCGAGTACGTCCTGCACGCGCTGGCCGCCTGCCTGACCGCGGGCATCGCCAACATCGCGGCGGTCCGCGGGGTGAACCTGACCGAGGTGTCCTCGACCGTCGAGGGCGACATCGATCTGCTCGGCATCCTCGGGCTGTCCGACGAGGTCCGCAACGGCTACCAGCAGGTCCGGGTGAGCTTCAAGCTGCGGGGCGACGACCCGGACAAGCTGCGTGCGGTAGTCGAGCAGTCCCGCCGCCGGTCGGCCGTGTTCGACGTCGTCACCAACGGCGTGCCTGTCTTCATCGACGTCGACGCCGGCTGAAGTCGCGTCACCCTCACTCTCGCGGATCGCCCATCACAGACCACTCCACCAGGAGATGACATGAGCCGCATCGAGCCCGGCTACGACGTCGTGGTCGTGGGCGCCCGCGCAGCGGGCGCCGCCACCGCCTACCTGCTCGCCCGGCACGGCCTGCGTGTCCTGCTGGTCGACCGCAGCCGATACGGCACCGACACCCTGTCGACCCACGCGCTGATGCGCGGCGGCGTGCTGCAGCTCACCCGGTGGGGATTGCTCGACGCGATCATCGCCGCCGGCACACCAGCAGTGCGGCGAACGACATTCCGGTACGCCGCCGACCTGGTGCCGATCACGCTGAAGGAGTCGTACGGTGTCGAGGCCCTGTACGCGCCAAGGCGCACGGTCCTCGACCCGATCCTGGTCGACGCGGCCGCGGCGGCCGGTGCCGACGTACGGTTCGGGGTCGCCGTGACCGGCGTCGAGCGGGACCGCCACGACACGGTCACCGGTATAACCGGCCGGACCCGTGACGGCGAGACGGTGCGGGTGGCGGCACGCATCGTCGTGGGTGCCGACGGCATCAGGTCCACGGTCGCCGAGGCTGTCGGCGCGCCGTACGAGCGGGTCGGGAAGTCCGTCGCCACCGTCACCTACGGCTACTGGACGGGGCTCGAGACCGACGGCTACGAATGGAACTTCCGGCCGGACGCCGCGTCGGGGGTGGTTCCCACCAACGACGGTCAGGCCTGTGTGTTTGCGAGCGCGTCGCCCCGCCGGATCGGCCGCGGCGGTTTGGGACCGCTCACCCGCATCGTCGCCGAAACGCCGGGAGACCTCGCGGCCCGGCTCGCCGCCGCCGCGGCTCCGGCCGCGCTGCGGACCTTCACCGGCAGACCCGGTTACCTCCGCCGGGCGTGGGGCAAAGGCTGGGCGCTGGTCGGCGACGCCGGCTACTTCAAGGACCCGATCGGTGCGCACGGGCTGACGGACGCACTGCGAGACGCCGAACTACTGACCCGCGCGATCGTTGCCGTCGTCCGAGATGGTGCGGGTGAACGCGACGCCCTGTCCGGCTACCAGGCGACCCGCGACGCGCTGTCGATGGCCCTGTTCGACGTTACGGATGCGATCGCCGGCCACCGCTGGACCGACGCGGAGATCCCCGACCTGCTGCTCCAGCTCAACGCCGCAATGGCCGACGAGCTCGAGACACTCGTCGCCCTCCCGCCGCTTCCGGCACTCCTCCACGCAACCTGCTGAACGCTCGGACGAGTCCGAGCGCGGCGCCGCCCTACTGACCCTAGCGGGGGCATTACGGGGGCAGGACCGCTCGCCAGAACTCTTGGCTGGTCATGCAAATAGAGGTCGGCCACCGTAACCGTCGGTTCACCGAGTCTCAATCGATAACCTCAAGACAGCGCCGGTGGTCGTCTCAGGCCCGCCGACGCGCGGGGCATCGGTGCGGCTGTCCTTTCTGATCCGGGGGTCGCGTTTGGGCAGTGGCGCCGTAGAGTTGTGGTGCCGGGAACGGGGTGCGGACCGGCTTCCTCGGAGACCGTCCCTTCGGGTCTGGCGCCGGGATCAAGGGAGGTTAAGCCCGTTGAAGTTCCGTTGCCTGCTGGCTTTTCTGGTCATGCTGAGTTTCTCGATCGTGCCGATGTCGGTCTCCTTGGTCGCGACCGCCGTACCTACGTGCTTCGGCAAACCCGCCACCCTTGTCGGGACCTCATTCCCTGACAATCTTGTCGGCACAACCGGCGCGGACGTGATTGTGGGGCGGGCGGGGAAGGACACGATCCGCGGTCGGGGTGGCGGTGACCGGATTTGCGCTGGCACCGGCGGGGACCGGGTCGAAAGCGGACCCGGAAACGACCGGGTTCAGGCAGGTCGAGGGATCGACGTCGTATTGGACGAACGTGGGGTAGATCTCCTTTCCGGCGGTAGAGGAAACGACTTCATCCGGGCGAGAGGAGTCTCGAATGTGAGCCTCGGAGATTCCATCTATGGCGGCCATGGACAGGATTTTCTTCGCAGCAGGAATAGCCACAGCGATTTGCATGGCGGGCTGGGGTCCGACACGTTACAGGGGGGCCCATGGGGGACCTTCTTCTTGGGCGGTGAAGGCCGCGACCTGCTCATCGGCGGAAGCGTAGGCAACGAGACCGACGCCTTTCACCTCGCCGGAGACGGCGACCGCATCACTGACACCGAGGGTCTAATCAACGTCTTGTACAAGTGGGCGCCGCGGGCGGTCATCGTCTCAATGACAGATGGGACTGGCCAGCTCGTAGGAGCACCTCCCAAGACTGTTGACCACTTCCCCACCGACGTGAGGTTTGTCTTTGGTTCGCGATTTGACGACACCATCGCCGGTGGAGGGGATGACAATGTCATCGTCGGCGCCAGGGGCGACGATCGGGCTTTCGGTGGTGACGGCGATGACCACTTGGACGGTGGCAGAGGCGTCGACAGCTTGGACGGAGGTGCCGGTAGCGACGAGTGCAGAAGGGGCGAAACCATCAGCAACTGCGAGACCTAGAGATCGCAGCCAGCGCGGCTAGAGCGCCTCGCGGATATCCTCCACCTCGAACCAGGCGAGCTTCCGCATCCCGATGCCGACGCTATAGGTGACGAACCCGCGCCAGCGTCCTTCGAGCTTCTGCCAGGCGCTCAGCGTGCCGTCGTGCCAGCCGTCGTCGTTACGCACGACGACGAGCTTCGGAGGGTTGACTTGGAGCACGTTGCCACCATCACACGCCATCGCGACGTGACGAGCCGTGAGCCAGCCATCCAGCCCCTTGCGGGGGCCGAGAAGTTGGAAAATCATCCGATAGCGTGGCCGATGACCACGGTGCGCTCGCCAGATCAAGGGAGGTTGCGCCATGAAGTTCCGATACCTGCCGACTCTTGTGGTCATCCTGAGTTTCTCGGTCGTGCCGATGTCGGTCTCCTGGCCGCGACTGCCGTACCTACGTACTTCGGCCATCCTGCCACCCTTGTCGGGACTGCAGCCGCGGGGCAAGCGAGACTAACTAGACGTCTGACCTGCGGGTTTACACGTTGAAGCGGAACTCGACGACGTCGCCGTCTGCCATGACGTAGTCCTTGCCTTCCATCCGCACCTTGCCGGCCGACTTGGCGGCGCTCATCGACCCGGCCGCCACCAAGTCGTCGTACGACACGACCTCCGCCTTGATGAACCCACGCTGGAAGTCCGTGTGTATGACGCCCGCCGCCTCAGGTGCCGTCGCCCCCTTCGGCACTGTCCACGCACGCGACTCCTTCGGGCCTGCCGTCAGGTACGTCTGCAGGCCGAGGGTGTCGAACCCGACGCGTGCGAGCACGTCGAGCCCCGGCTCGTCGACCCCCATCTCAGCAAGCATCGCGCGCGCCTCGTCATCGTCGTCTAGCTCGACAAGCTCCGCCTCGAACTTCGCGTCAAGGAAGATCGCCTCTGACGGCGCGACCAAGTCACGCATCCGCTGCAGCAGCTCGTCGTCGCCAAGCTCGTCGGCGTCGCAGTTGAAGACGTAGAGGAACGGCTTGGCCGTCATCAGCATGAGCTCACGCAGGAGCGCCTTGTCGATCGCGGTGTCGCTGATCGGCACGCCACGCTCCAGGGCGTCCCTTGCCTCGCGGACCGCCTCGAGCTTGGCCGCGGTTTCCTTCCTGAGCCGTGCTTCCTTCTCCAGTCGCGGGATGGCGTTCTCGACCGTCTGCAGGTCGGCAAGGATCAGCTCCGTCTGGATCGTGGAGATGTCGTCCGAAGGTGAGACCTTGCCTTCGACGTGGGTGACGTCGTCGTCCTCGAAGACGCGCGTGACCTGGCAGATCGCCGCTGCCTCGCGGATGTGCGACAGGAACTTGTTGCCCAGCCCTTCGCCCTCCGAGGCGCCCCGCACAATGCCGGCGATGTCGACGAACTGCACGGTCGCCGGCAAGACCTTGGCCGACTCGAACATCTTCGCCAGCACCGGCAGGCGCTCGTCCGGCACGCCCACCACACCGACGTTGGGCTCGATCGTCGCGAATGGGTAGTTCGCCGCGAGGACGTCGTTCTTGGTCAGCGCGTTGAAGAGGGTCGACTTGCCTGCGTTGGGAAGTCCGACGATTCCGATGGTGAGGGCCACGGGCGAAAGGCTACGGCGGATCACCCGCCAGCCGATAATCGCGACCGCATTCCCCTCGGGTACGGCGCTCAGTTGGTACGCGTTGCAGCGCCTGCCAAGCAGAACTGCAACCACGTTCCAAACGCAGGACATCCCCGGCCTAGGGCAAGCGATCAGAGGGTGATGCGGAACAGCTCCAGCTCGGACTTGTAGTACTTGGTGGTCAGACCGAGGGGCTCCATGCCGAGCCGGTGGCACACCGCGATCGACGCGGCGTTGTCGGGCCGCACGACCGCGAAGACCTCGTCGAGGCCGTGGCCAGCACCCCAGGCCAGCGCCGCGCGCGCCGACTCGTTCGCGAGCCCCTGCCCCCACGAGTCCGGGTGGAAGTGCCAACCGACCTCGAACTCGCCGTCCCCGTCGGGCAGCGGCACCAGCAGCACGGTCCCCGCGACCACCTCGTCCGTCTTACGCTCCACCGCCCATAGGCCGGAGAAGCCGTCGCCGCTGCGCTTGCCCCATCGCTCGATCAAGCGATGAGCCTCGTCGAGCGTCTCCATCGCCCGAGGTTCGGCGCCGAGCCAGCGCGCCACCTTCCACTGGGAGTAGATGTCGAGCATGCGCTCTGCGTCGGCGGTCTGCCAGTTGCGCATGCGACAACGCTCGGACTCGAAGAGCACCTCGTCGGGGTCCAGCTGCATCCGTAGAGGCTAGCCGCCCGCCCCTGCGGAAGGATCCGACGCTGAGCTCGTCATAGCGGCGCCAGCGTCGGATCCTTCGGCAGGTGAGCCACAATGCAGTCATGGCTGTGTCCAGTGCCTTGGCCGCGGTTGACGAGTTCGAGATCCTCGGACCGTCGCACCTCGGGGCGCTCGTCGTGTTCGCGATCGGGGCAGTTGCCGCCGTCTGGTGGGGGCGCAAACTTCGCGGTCACCCCGAAGCACTGCGGTTCAGCCGGATGTTCGCGCTCGCCATCCCGGTGTTCACCGTGCCGCTGCAGATCCTGCAGTTCCTGCCGTCGGACTGGAGTCTCAGCTCGTCACTCCCCCTTCAGCTCTGCGACTTCGCGTGGATGACAGCGATAGTGGCGCTGTGGACGCACCGCGAGTGGGCGGTCGGTCTCACCTACTACTGGGGTCTCACCCTCACCACGCAGGGAATCGCCACTCCGTCGCTCACGCAGGATGTGCCAAGCGCGCGCTACTTCATGTTCTGGGGGATGCATCTCCTGATCGTCTGGGCGGCGATCTACCTGACGTGGGGCCTCGGGCTTGCCCCCAACTGGCGCACCTACCGGATCGCCGTCATCGTCACCACGATCTGGGCATTCTCGGTGTTCACGTTCAACGCCATCACGGGGACCAACTACGGCTACCTCAACCGCAAGCCGTCGTCGGCGTCGATGCTTGACTTCCTCGGTCCGTGGCCCTTGTACGTCGTCCTGGAGATCTCGCTAGTGCTGGCCGTCTGGGCGTTGATGACGTGGCCGTGGGTGGCCAGCCGAGCCAAGCGGCCCGAGCCCTACCCGCTCCACGGCTGACGGACACCCAGATCGCCCTCCGTCGGCGTGCATGACCGATTTTGTCGGTGCGCGCTGACATAGTTCGGAGCATGAACGCCACGACCTTCGTCATCGCACTCCTGACCCTCTTCGTCGGGGCTGCGGCTGGCTTCGTCGTGGGGCAGCAGCGGGCACAGCGTTCACGCACCGATCTCCGCGAGGAGCTGAAGGCGCTCTCCGCTCAGGCCGTCAGCGACTCGACGCAGCAGGTCCTCGACCTGTCGTCACGTGCTGTCAGCAATTCCACCCAGCAGGTCCTTGCCCACGCAGAGTCCCGAGCAGTCGCGACCGAGCAGGTCGTGCGTCCGGTGCGCGAGAGCCTCGACCGGCTCAACGACCGCCTCCAGCGCCTCGAAGCGCTCCGGCGCGTCGTGGCAGTCCCAGCTCAAGCAGCAGGTCGAGTCCGTCACCTCAGCGGCGACGAGCTGCGCCGCGAGACCCGAGCACTCGCCGAGGCACTGCGTCGTCCGCAGGTGCGTGGCAACTGGGGTGAGATGCAGCTGCGTCGCAGCCTCGAGCTGTCCGGGCTCGACCGCGCACTGCACGTTCGACGAGCAGGTCTCGCGCGCGCACCGACGACGGCCTGCTGCGACCCGACGTCGTCGTGACCGATGCCGGGCGGCAAGCATGTCGTCATCGACTCGAAGGTGTCGCTCGACGCGTTCCTCTCCGCCACGCAGGCGACCGACGCCGCGAGTCGCGAGGCCGGCGCTGCTCCGCCATGCCAAGCAGGTCCGCCACCACGTCGACCAGCTGTCGGGCAAGGCCTACTGGCGGCAGTTCGCCCCGGCCCCCGAGTTCGTCGTGATGTTCATGCCCGGCCGAGGCGATCTTCGCGCAGGCGCTCGACACCGACCCCGGGCTGATCGACTACGCCGCCGGCCGCAAGGTCATGCTGGCCACGCCGACCACCTTGATCGCGATGCTCAAGACGGTCGGCTATGCCTGGACCCAGAGACGCTCGCCGCCAACGCCCGCGAGGTCCACGAGCTCGGCCGCGAGCTCTACGAGCGGATCGGCAGGGTCGGCGGACACCTCGACGAAGCTCGGCCGGTCGATCACGACGGCGGTGAGAGCTACAACAGCGCCGTCGGCTCGCTGGAAACGCGGGTGCTGGTCAGCGCCCGCAGGTTCGAGGATCTCGACGTGGCCGAGGGCGGCGGACTCCCCCGCCCGGAAAGCGCTCACTGAGATGACGCGCAACCTCACCGCTCCAGAGCTCGTCACTGACGACGAGCCGCCGCCCTGATCGAAGGACCCCCCGGCCACGAGCAGTGGAAGCGGCGCGCGGTCGGCGAGTAGTCTCCTCGACGCGCGAGAAGCGCCTGGTCAGGACACCCGGCTGCGGCGTGGCACCTCGGCGACGCGCTGGGTGCGCCGTAGCGTGGTGACCACGACCAGGTCATTGCGGAGGCGACCATGAGCACTTCGCCGTTCAGCCCACCGGCGTGGGACGACGAGGACTACGAACTGCTGGGCCAAGAAGCCGTATCCCCCTCTGCTCCCATCACTGATGAGCCGTGGGAAGACGAGACGTACGCCCCGGCCGGACCACTCTGACTACAGCGACGAGGTCTACGAATACCCGCCCGAAGGGCCCGGTGCGCCAGCTGGGGCTCGGCGAACACCTGCGCTCCACCGAGTACGTCGCGCTGCCGGGCATGCCCGGCCGCGGCGTGGTGCTGGCCACCGGTGTCGCCACTGCTGGTGTCGCCGCTCTCGACTTCGCCCTCACCGGCGGGCTGACGATCTTCTTCGACCTCTGCTTCGTCGTGATCTGCCTGGTCGGGGCGATGGCCGTCCGTCGCCACGACCTGTTCACCACCGCGGTGCTCCCACCGCTCGTCTTCGCCGCCACCATCGGGGCGGTCGCAGTGCTGGCGCCGACCACGTTCGCGGACGCGAGTGGGCTGTCGAAGACGTTCCTGACCGGACTCACCGCCCATGCGGGCGCGCTCGTCGCAGGCTATGCCGTCGCCCTTGTCACCGTCGGCGGCCGGGTCGCGTCGACCCCTCGGCGCTGACTGTCCGCCAGGTCAGACGACGTACGCCTGCGTCAGGAAGCGCCCGCAGCCTTCAGGTCCTTGCGCAGCTCCGGCGGCAACGCGAAGATCAGCGACTCCTCAGCCGTGTGGACCGCCTTGGCGACCGGATAGCCGCGCTCGGTCAAGAACTCGAGCACACCATCGACCAGGTCCTCAGGCACCGATGCACCGGACGTGACGCCCACCGACTCGACACCGTCGAGCCACTCCTCGCGGATCTCCGATGCGTCGTCGACCCGGTATGCCGCCTTGGCGCCAGTCTCGAGCGCCACCTCGACGAGCCGCACCGAGTTGCTGGAGTTGCCCGACCCGACGACGAGCACCAGGTCGGCTCCCTTGGCGATCTCCTTGACCGCCTGCTGGCGGTTCTGGGTGGCGTAGCAGATGTCGTCAGACGGCGGGTCGAGCAGGTTGGGGAACTGCTGGCGGATGCGATCGACCGTCTCCATCGTCTCGTCGACCGACAGCGTCGTCTGCGAGAGCCAGGCCACCTTGTTCGGGTCACGGACCTCGACGTCGGCGACATCGTCGGGGCTCTGCACCAAGGTGATGTGCCCAGGCGCCTCGCCCGCCGTGCCCTCGACCTCTTCGTGGCCGTCGTGGCCGATCAGCAAGATGTCGTAGTCGTCGTCGGCGAACCGCCGAGCCTCGTGGTGCACCTTGGTCACCAGCGGGCAGGTCGCGTCGATCGTCTTGAGTTGCCGCGCTCGGCCTCCTCGTGCACGGCCGGCGAGACGCCGTGGGCGGAGAAGACGACCGTCGAGCCCTCCGGGCACCTCGTCGAGCTCCTCGACGAAGATCGCGCCTCGATTCTCCAGGGTGTGCACGACGTGCTTGTTGTGCACGATCTGCTTGCGCACGTAGACCGGCGGACCGTAGAGGTCGAGCGCCTTCTCGACCGTGATGACGGCCCGGTCGACGCCCGCGCAGTAGCCACGCGGCGCGGCCAGCAGCACAGTCCGGTCGCCGGGGTCGAGGCTCGGTGTCGTGAGGTCAATCTCTGGGCCAGACATCCCTTCCATCGTAGTGGCGTCGTCCGATTGCTCCCAATCAGCGGACCGTCGGCCTCGTCACACCACCTGACCTGCGAGGACGCGGCCCACGCTCCCTCCACAGGGGAGGCTGCACCGGCTCGCCGCCTGCGACGGGGCACTACTGTCGGGGCGTGGCCCTCGACACCAGCCTGGACAAACCCGCTCCCGTACGGGTGATCGCCAACGTCATGTCCGGCTACATCGCAGCGCCTCGGTCCGATCTGGGTCGAGGGCCAGATCGCCCAGCTCACCCGGCGCCCGACGTCGGCGACGGTGTTCCTCACGCTGCGCGACCCCGTTGCCGAGGTGTCGGTGCAGGTCACCTGCCCGCGGTCGATGTTCGACGCGCTGCCGACCCCCGTCACCGAGGGCGCTCGGATCGTCGTGTTCGCGAAGTTCCAGTACTACGTCCCGCGCGGGTCGCTGTGCCTCAACGCCAAGGAGATCCGGCCGGTCGGCGTCGGCGAGCTGCTGGCCCGCATCGAGCAACGCCGCCAGCTACTGGCCGCCGAGGGTCTGTTCGACCCGGCCCGGAAACGTCCACTGCCATTCCTGCCCAGCCGGATCGGGCTCGTCGTCGGCCGCAACTCGGCCGCCGAGCGCGACGTCGTCGACAACGCCCGCCGACGCTGGCCGGGCGTCGACTTCCGGGTCGAGTACGCCGCCGTCCAGGGCCATGACGCCGCCCGCCAGGTCATCGAGGCGCTCAGCGTCCTCGACCGCGACGACACGTCGACGTCATCATCGTCGCCCGGGGCGGCGGCGCACTCGAGGACCTGCTGCCGTTCTCCGACGAGGGACTGCTGCGAGCCGTCGCCGACTGCCGCACCCCGCTCGTCAGCGCGATCGGCCACGAAGACGACCAACCGCTGCTCGACCTCGTGGCCGACCTACGCGCCTCCACCCCGACCGATGCAGCCAAACGCGTCATCCCTGACGTCCGCGACGAGATCCGCGGCATCCAAGCACTGCGCGATCGCGGACGGTACGTCGCTCGGGCCTTCGTCGAGCGCGAGCTCCAGGGTTTGGCCACCGCACGGTCACGTCCCGCCCTCGCCGCTCCCCACCGGCTGTTCGACCAGTTCGGCGCCGCCGTCGACGAAAACCTTCAGCGCATCCGCCGCGGCATCGACCACCGGCTCAGCCGAGCATCTGACGACATCGGGCACCGCCTCGCGCGGGTCCAAGCCTTGTCGCCCCTAGCCACGCTGCAGCGCGGATACGCCGTCCTCCAAACGCCGTCGGGTGCCGTGGTCACCGACGCATCGACCGTGTCCGTCGGCGACCTGATCGAGGCGCGGCTTGCCACCGGACGACTGACCGCCGAAGTAGTGACCACCACCGACGAGCAAGCCAGCAAGGACACTCCATGACCGAGACGCCCAGCTATGAGCAAGCACGCGACGAGCTGATCGCGATCGTGGCTCGGCTCGAGGCCGGCAACACGACCTTGGCCGAGGCGATCGAGCTGTGGGAGCGCGGTGAGGCCCTCGCGAAGGTCGCCCAGCGCCACCTCGACGGTGCGCGGGCCCGCCTCGACGCGGCCACCGAGACCGACGAGACTCCCGCAGACACCGAATAGCTAGCCGGCCTGCAAGGAGGCAGCGAAGCCAGCCAGCACGTCGGCACCGACGGTGCCCGAGACCAACGTTGTGCTCCCCCGCTCGCGCCGGTACAGCGCGGCGTCGTCGCCACCCGGTTCAGTGAGCGTGCGCCACTGGATCCCATCCACGTCGACGGGGGCTCCAGGCTCTTGGGCAGGTGTCACGCTCTCGACAAAGTCGTCCAGATCCCCAGTGGCCTGGTCGATCGCCACGTAGCCGGTCTCGTCGACGACGAAGCCGAGATGCCAGACATACTCCCCGTCCCGCCGCTCGGCCTCGACGCTCGTCGGGCGCCAGCCTGGCGGCACCGGCTGCGGCGCCAGTACGTCGAACGGCGCCTCCGCGCGCGCCGCGGACAGGTGGTCAGTGAAGTCGACGGTCGCGGCCGGGTTCGGGGGGTCAGGCTGCCGGGCGCGGTCCACGACGTACATCCCGACGACCAGCAAGACGACTGCCACGACCGCGCCGATCAGCGCGTTGACACTGCGGTCATACCCGCGCCCGACCCCACTCACCGCCTCATTATCGACTGCCCACGGTGCACGCCCTCTTCCGGCCCAACCTCGACGGCCGACCCGGCCGGATTGTTGGCGCCGGAGACGATGGGCGGGTGCGTTCAGTACGATCAGGCCACGCCGCAAGCTTTGACGAGGAGATCCCGTGACGCTCGAGCACCCACACGGCCCAACCAGCCACAGGTTCGAGACGCCGCGCGACGCCCCCGACCGCAACCTCGCGATGGAGCTTGTGCGGGTCACCGAAGCGGCCGCGATGGCTGCCGGTCGATGGGTCGGCCGAGGCGACAAAGAGGGTGCCGATGGCGTGGCCGTCAACGCGATGCGCGCGCTGATCGGCACCGTCGGCATGGACGGCGTCGTCGTGATCGGCGAGGGCGAGAAGGACAACGCCCCGATGCTCTTCAACGGTGAAAAGGTCGGCGACGGCACCGGTCCCCAGGTCGACGTGGCCGTCGACCCCATCGACGGGACCACGCTGACCGCCAAGGGGATGTCGAACGCGGTTGCCGTGATGGCGGTCTCGCCGCGCGGCTCGATGTACGACCCGTCCGCGGTGTTCTACATGGAGAAGCTCGCCACCGGACCCGAGGCGGCCGACGTCGTCGACATCCGGCTGCCCGTCGCCGAGAACATCCGACGTACGGCGAAGGCAAAGGGCAGCTCGATGGACGACATCACGGTCGTCCTTCTCGACCGACCGCGCCACGAGGAGCTCGCCGACGCCATCCGTGCCACCGGCGCCCGGATCAAGTTCATCATCGACGGCGATGTCGCCGGGGCGATCATGGCGGCCCGCCCCGACACCGGAATCGACCTTCTCCTGGGCATCGGCGGGACCCCGGAAGGCATCATCGCGGCGTGCGCCATGAAGTCGCTCGGGGGTGTCATCCAGGGCCGACTCTGGCCGACCGACGACGACGAGCGGCAGCGGGCCATCGACGCCGGCCACGATCTCGACCGCGTCCTGTCCACCGACGACCTGGTGTCAGGCGATGACGCCTTCTTCGTCGCTACCGGCATCACCGACGGCGAGCTGCTGCGTGGCGTCCGTTACGCCCACGGTGGCGCGACGACGCACTCTCTGGTGATGCGGTCGCGCAGCGGCACGATCCGCTCGATCATCAGCGAGCACCGGCTCGAGAAGCTCAGCTCGTACTCGGCAATCGACTTCGAGCACGCCTGAACCGCCGCTATACTGGTGGGTAACAACCGGTGAAGCGCCTCACAGTCGGCCCGGAAGGAGCCCTCGCTGATGCAACCCACCACTGAGGAGTACGCCCACCTCGAGTCCGGTGTGGACATCTGCCTCGATACCTTCGGAAACCGGTCCGATCCGCCACTGTTGCTCATCATGGGCCTGGGCGGTCCCCTCACCTGGTGGCACTCCGACCTGTGCGGCCTGCTCGCCTCCCGCGGGTTCTTCGTGATCCGCTTCGACAACCGCGACGTTGGTCGCTCGACGATTCTGCGCGGCGTGGGTGGCCGCCGCGGTGATGTCATCAGGACATTCCTCCGTAGCCGCACGCCACCGCCGTACTCCATGAGCGACATGGCAGCAGACGCAGTCGGAGTCCTCGACTATCTCGAGCTGGACACTGCCCACGTGACGGGGGCGTCGATGGGCGGGATGATCGCCCAGACGATGGCCATCGAGCATCCCGACCGGGTGCGGTCGCTCGTGTCGATCATGTCGACAACCGGCCGCCGATCGGTCGGCTGGCAGGATCCCCGGCTGCTGCCCATGCTGCTCGGCGGCAACCGCACCGACCGCGACCGGGTGATTGCGCAGTCCGTGCGCACCTGGACGCTGATCGGGTCACCCGGCTATCCGACCCCTGACGACGACATCCGTGAGCGCGCAGCCGAAACGTTCGACCGCGGGATCAGCATGCAGGGCGTGATCCGGCAGATGCAGGCGGTCCTCGCCCAGCCAGACCGCACGCTCGCGCTGCGGGCGCTCGACATGCCAGTGCTCGTCATCCACGGTCTTCAGGACCGGATGGTCCACGTCTCTGGCGGCCGCGCTACGGCCCATGCGATCCCGGGGTCCGAGCTGTTGCTCGTGCCGGGCATGGGGCACGACATGCCTCGACCACTGTGGCCGACGATCGCCGAGGGGATCGAGAGGACCGCGCAGCGGTCGGAGATTCACTCGTCGCGCTAACGCCGCTCACTGGTCGGCAAGCACGAGCAGCTCGTCGAGGGCGAGCCGAAGGTATCCGATCAGCTTCCACACGTCGGGCACGAGCTCGCGGCACGCGATGAGGCCGAAGTCGAGCGCGCCGTCATACGAGAAGAGGGTGATGTTGAGCGCCCCGGTCAGGTCAGTGATTGCCGACACCGGGTAGACGCCCAGCACTCTGGCGCCTCCGACGTACAGGGGCATCTGCGGCCCAGGGACGTTGGAGATGAACAAGTTGAACGGAAACGCCCCCACGGCCACCATCTGGAAGATCGCGCGCGCTGCCAGTCCCGACAGCGCCGTGGGTATGACGGCGGCCATGTCCTGCAGGATCGACGCGGGGACAGCGTCGAACTGCTCCTTCGCCTCAGCCATGGCCCGCTGCACCTCGGCCAACCGCTGCTCGGGATCTGCGACGTGCGTCGGCATCTCGGCCAGCATCACCGACACCAGGTTGCCGTTGTTGCCGCGGTCGTCATCGGTGCGCACCGAGACCGGGACAGCGACGACGACGGGGACGTCGGGGAGCCCGTCGTGGTCGAGCAGCCACCTGCGCAACGCCGATGTGCACAAAGCCATCACGACGTCGTTGACCGTCATACCGAACGCGTTCTTGACCGTCTTGATCTCGTCGAGCGGCAGCGAGCCGTAAGCGAAGCGTCGATGTGCCGTGATCGGCGCGTTCAGCGGGGTCGGCGGGGTCGAGATCCGTCGACGCGCTATCTCGCGACCCTCGGCTCCGCCGGTCGCCAGCCGGATCAGACCGTCGGCAATGTCACTGACAGTCTCCGCGCCCGGAAAGTATGACGCTCCGGGCATCCCCGCGAGATGCGGTAGGGAGCGTGGCAAGGTGCGCATCACCTCGAGCGGCTGCCGAGCCATCGACACGAGGCCCTTGCTGACGAGCTCGGCTGGCGTGGGCATCGGGCCTGGATTCCAGAACTCATCTGGCTGCGCTTCGATCCGCGGCTCAACGGTGACGTCCATGATCGTGGCGAGGATCTCGGCGCCGGAGACGCCGTCGATCGCCGCATGATGGACCTTGGCATACAGGGCTTGGCGGCCGCCTGAGACGTTGTGGATGACATACATCTCCCACAGCGGCCGCGTCCGGTCGAGCGGGCGGGCGTGGATGCGGGCCACCTGCTCGCCCAGCTGGCTCTCGTCGCCTGACGCCGGCAGGCCGACCTCGCGCAGATGGAACTCGATATCGAAGTCGGGGTCGTCGATCCAGTAGGGACGGCCAAGGCCGAGGGGCACAGTGACCAGCCGCTGGCGCAGGGGCGCCGCCAGGTGCAGCCGGGGCTCGAGGACCTCGCGGACCCGGTCAAGCGTCAGCTCTCCCCCGGGCGCGGTCGCCGGGTCGAGCAGCAGGAGGCTGCCGACATGGCCGACCGTGGTGGAGGACTCGACGTTGAGGAACTGGGCGTCGAGCGACGAGAGCTGCTGCATGCAGGCAGTCTGACGCACGACCGCGAATCGCGACACCGTGCGTCCGTGTCGCCGAGCGCTATCGCGACCGCTCCCACGGACGCAACACCGCCCCCTTTCACTGCGTCCGTGCCGCCGAGCGCTACCGCGACCACTCGTACGGACGCAAGCGTCATGCGGCCCGCCAGCCATTTTGGCTGAGGAGCTGCCCAACCTGTCGCATGAACTTCTCCTCGTCCGTGCGCAGTCCGACAACAGGGATTCTCAGCACCTTGTCGTTGGTGATCGTGAGCGCGTTCTGCCTGAGGCTGTCCCCGATCACCGCCAGCGGTGCCGCGTGGTGGATCCCCTCGATCTCGACCACGACGCCGTACTGGTCCCAGTACACGTCCAGACACGCCCGGCCGTCGGGTAGTAGGCGCCACTGTTGTCGCGTGGGCGGAGGTAGCCCGCGGCGGCGACACATCCGGGCGAAGTCGAGCTCACCCATCGACTGGACACCGTCTCCGATATCCCTCAGCACGGCCCTGATGAGGGCGCGGCGCTTGTCGCGGATGATACGTGCGAACGCCTCTGCCAGATCGGGAACGGTCACCAGTCTCTGCTGCACGGCCATGATCGGGATCAAGGCTGCCTGCCGATCTGACTGAGCCCAGAGCGCGCCGCGGACTGTGGCCGTGGGTAGGGCAACCCGGTTGAGTCCTCCGACCGGCTCGGCGTCGCCGTCATACCTCCGCCTGGTCTCGTGCACGCGCACACCGCGTGAGCGGCGGTAGATCGCTCCCTTGTGAACGGACAGGTGTATGACGTCAGCCGCGAATCCCGTGAGGCCAGCGTCAATCAGCGCGCTCACTCCGTCGATGGCAGCGCCCCCGCCGGCCTCGAACACGGCTCGAAACAACTCTGCCCGTCCAGACACTGGTCCGGTGTGGAGGGAGATGGCTTGTCGCCCATGGCGCCGCCACCGGCGGGCGCGCAGCTCGGCCCTCACTTGCGAGCGCGTGAACCCGAGGGCATAGAGCTGGCGCCTGTGCACCATCCCGTCCTGGGTTTGCGCGAGAAGTTGCAGCCTGCGCTGGAGAAGCTGTGAGGTAGTGCTCATCAAGGCAGGGTGGCGGCAGGTCTCGCCGGATGCGCGTCAGGGAACCTTTCCTGTGGACAAGGTCAACTCTCCACATCCTCAACGGGTCGCCGCCCTACAACGTCCGCGTCGCAGAGCGCTACCGCGACCACTCCCACGGACGCAACGACACGGCTCCTCTTGCGTCCGTGCCGCCGAGCGCTGTCGCGGCCACTCGCACGGACGCAGGGGCTTAGTCGTCCTCGGCGGCGCCCCACTGCAGCGGGAACACCTCGAAGCTGGCGCCGAAAGTGCAGCCGAGCGCGGTTCCCGTGGCTCGTGCACCGCCCTCGAGGAACTCTGCAGCGTCGAAGTTCTCCCAGCCGAGGCCGTCGATGTACGCCTGATGCGCCTTCAGAGACGCCACTCCCCGGTCGAAGGTGTCGGTGGTGTCTGCACCGTGCTGCGACTGCGGTGACGACGACGCCCACACCTGCACCACCCCGCCCCACGGCTCCAGCCCGTCCGCAACCTGGTCGGCGAACACCCAGCGGTTCCCTGCGTCGCGAGCAGCGTCGAGAGTGGCCATGCCCGTCGCGATGTGGTCGGCCTGGTTGAGTACCGAGGCCCCGTCCCACGTGTCGCGGAAGTTGTTGGTGATGACGATCTCGGGACGATGTCGTCGGATCGCCGCCGCTATCTCACGTCGCAGCGCGACGCCGTACTCCAAGACTCCGTCCGGGAACCCGAGGAACTCGACGTCCTCGACCCCGACGATGCGGCAGGACTCCCGCTGCTCGGCCTCGCGCAGCGGCCCGGCCTCGTCGGGATGGATGCCGTCGATACCCGCCTCGCCACTTGTGACCAAGGCGTAGCTGACGTGTTTGCCTTGGTCGGTCCACCGAGCCACCGCGGCTGAGGCGCCGAACTCCATGTCATCGGGATGCGCCACCACCACGAGCGCGCGCTCCCAGTTTTCGCGGACGGGCTTGAACTTGGGTCGGTCTGCCATGAGCCCCACGGTAGCCGGTGATCCGACACGGCTGCCTCACGTCGGCCAGCATGCCTGATGCGCGCCCGTGGACGCGCCACAATGAGAGGGACCGAAGGATCTCGATGAGCCAGATGTACGTCGCCAGGGCCGCCACCGACCGCGGCGACATCGTGCTGCGTCGCCGCGACGACGACGGCGCAATGGAGCTGCGAGTCAACGGCGTGTTCGTGATGGACACTCTCGAGACCGAGACCGAGCGTCTCCTGGCCAGCATCACCCTCGATGCCCTGCCGCACCCACCCACCCAGCCGCCATCCGTCACAGCTGTCGTCGGCGGCCTCGGGCTCGGCTTCACCGTCGCCGAGGTTCTCGACGACCCTCGTGTCGATCGCGTCGTGGTGGCCGAGATCGAGCCGAGCCTAGTGGAGTGGCACCGCCATGGTCTCGTGCCTGGCTCGCCGATCGGGGACGACCGCGTCGACGTGCAGGTCGCCGACGTACGCGATGTCATCGGGCAGCTGGACAGCGGCTCCGTTGACGCGATCCTCCTCGACGTCGACAACGGCCCCGACGCCCTCGTCTACGAGACCAACGCCGCCGTCTATGGCGCCGAGTTCCTCGACATCTGCCGGGCGAAACTGCGCCCGCCTGGTTTGCTCGCTGTCTGGTCGGCGGCAACAGCGCCCGCCTTGCTCGCTGCACTCGCCGACACGTTCGGCCGCTGCGAGCAGCGGGTGCTCCCTGTCCGGCTCGGTCGACGCGACACGAGCTACCACGTGTTCCTCGCCGCCTCGACGTAACCGCAAAACACCGCCCACAGGGTCGTAGGCTCCCTGTCATGCCTGGCCCGTTGGTCATCAGTAACAGCACGGTCGTGCCCGAGCGCGAGCTGCAATGGCGGTTCTCGCGGTCGTCCGGGCCAGGTGGACAGTCCGTCAACACGACCGACTCCCGGGTCGAGCTCAGCCTCGACGTCGCAGCCTCCACTGCCTTCACCGACCCCCAGCGAGAGCGACTGCTCGACCGACTGGCCCGCCGTCTCGTCGACGGAGTCATCACCGTCACCGCATCCGAGCACCGCTCGCAGCTGCGCAACCGCGAGGTCGCCGAACGCCGTCTCGGTCAGCTGCTGCGTGAAGGGCTCGCACCACCGCCACCGAAGCGGCGTCCCACCCGGCCGACCCGCTCGTCTGTACGTCGGCGACTCGACTCGAAGACCCAGCGGGGCAGGCTCAAGGAGCAACGCCGCCCTCCGCAGGGCTGAGCCGCGACGACGTACGAACCGTCACCTCGGTATGCCGACCCAACCGGTCAGCCGTAGGTTGGAGCCATGACGAACGACACCCTGACCACGACCGGTTCCGACTTCCGCATCGAGCACGACACGATGGGCGAGGTCAAGGTTCCGGCCGCCGCTTTGTGGCGCGCTCAGACCCAGCGCGCGGTGGAGAACTTCCCCATCTCGGGCACCGTGCTCGAGCCACGCCACATCCACGCACTGGCACAGATCAAGGCGGCCGCCGCGCGGGTGAACGCAGAGCTCGGCGTCGTCGACGAGCCCATCGCCAAGGCGATCGAGTCGGCAGCTCTCGAGGTGGCGGCCGGAACTCATGACGACCACTTCCCGATCGATGTCTTCCAGACCGGTTCCGGCACCTCGAGCAACATGAACGTCAACGAGGTGCTCGCCTCGATCGCGACGCGTAGCCTCGGCCAGGACGTGCACCCGAACGACCACGTCAATGCCAGCCAGTCGAGCAACGACGTGTTCCCGACGTCCATCCACGTTGCCGTGGTCGACGCGATCACACGCGACCTCATTCCGTCCCTCGACCAGCTCGCCTCGTCGCTGGAAGCAAAGTCCGAGGAGCTCGCGGAGGTTGTCAAGGCCGGCAGGACCCACCTGATGGACGCCACCCCGGTCACCCTCGGCCAGGAGTTCGGCGGCTACGCGTCACAGCTGCGGCTGGGCATCGACCGAATCGAGTCTTCCCTCCCGAGGGTGGCGCAGCTCCCACTCGGCGGCACCGCCGTAGGCACGGGGATCAACACGCCTGAAGGGTTCTCCGAGCGGGTGATCGAAGTGCTGGCTGAGATCACCGGACTTGAGCTGACCGAAGCGACCAACCACTTCGAGGCCCAGGGCAGCAGGGACGCGCTTGTCGAGGCAAGTGGTCAGCTGCGCACGATCGCCGTCGGCCTGCACAAGATCTGCACAGACCTGCGCTGGATGGGATCCGGTCCGCGGGCGGGCCTCGGAGAGCTGCGGCTGCCCGACCTGCAGCCGGGCTCGAGCATCATGCCGGGGAAGGTCAACCCGGTGCTGCCTGAGGCGATGTCGATGGTCTGTGCCCAGGTGATCGGCAATGACGCAACGATCACGTTCGCTGGCGCGTCAGGCAACTTCGAGCTCAACGTGATGATGCCGGTGATGGCCGCGAACCTGCTCCAGTCGGTGCGCCTCCTCGCAAACACGTCACGCCTGCTTGCCGACCGATGCATCGACGGCATCGAGGCAGACGAAGACCGCTGCCGCGAGCTGGCGGAGTCGTCGCCGTCCGTCGTCACCCCGCTGAACCGCTTCATCGGGTACGAGAACGCCGCCGCCGTCGCCAAGCTCGCCGTCAAGGACCGCAAGACGATCCGGGAGGTCGTGATCGAGCAGGGGTACGTCGAACGGGGCGATCTCACCCAGGAACAGCTCGATGAGGCACTCGACGTCCTCCGGATGACCCATCCCTAGCTGCGTCCGTAAGGCCGAGCGCTATCGCGACCCCTCGCACGGACGCAAACGACTAATACCAGTTGTTGGCTTGTTTGAAGGCCCAGGCAGAGCACGGAGAGCCGTAGCTGTCGGCGATGTACTCGAGCCCCCACTCGATCTGGGTGGCCGGGTTGGTCCGCCAGTCAGGGCCAGCGGAGGCCATCTTCTCGGCGGGCAATGACTGCGGTATGCCGTAGGCACCCGACGTCGGGTTGGTCGCCGATGGGTTCCAGTCGCTTTCGCTGATGTAGAGCTGGTCGAGGCAGTAGAACTGGTCACTGCTCCAGCCGTGGTCGGCGATCATGAGGGCCGCGATCTCGCGTGGCTCGGTGGGTGCAATGGACTCGGTCACCCGGCCGGTGACTCGTTGGTGGCTGATAGGCAGCGCGTCGTTCTTGGTTGCCCGCTGCACGGCAGGGAGCGCGGGGCGGGCCGCTGAGCGGCTGACCTGTACGTCGTCGGTGTCGCGCTCGACGGCCAATGCCCCGTGGTTATCCGAGGCGCTGACCGTGGCGGCAGTCTCCGTGGGGTTGGCACCTGCATCGAGGCTCGCCACACCGACTGCTGCGATGACGCCGGCGGCTCCGACGAACGCGACAGCGCTGGTGACACCTGCCGTCGGCAGCGTGCCCACTGCATCAGCAGCCAGCCGCAGGAATGAGCGGCTGAGAGATCGTGGGGCTTTGTGGCGGGGTGCGAGGTGCCTAGTGGGCACGCAAAACCACTCCTTGAGGGGTAGGAGACCGACCTAGCCTGATGGATCGGCGGCGACTATTCAAATCGCGGCAGCAGGATGTGACTCGTGACACGTGGGATCTGACGGATTCCCGCTGCTACGAGCCAGTCAGGCGAAAGGTCCCGTCAGCGGGACCTGCCCTGTTGTGTCCCAGTCGTCACCCTTCCGTGCTGGTGGGCTGGCTTGTAGCGGTCGACGTTGCTTCCTCGCTCAGGGTCAGGTTGTCCCCGCTAGCGGGATCGAACAGGTGCATCTTGTCGGCGTTGACGTACAGCTCGATCTCCTCGCCCTCGGAGACCCGACTCGCCGAGTCGAGCGACACGATGAGCTGAGTGCGCAGCGCCTCACCGTCGAGGTCGCGTTCGAGCTGCGTCAACTGGTCTTGGACCTCTGGCGGGGCCTCGAACGGGATGTAGGCGTACATCTCGTTGCCCAACCACTCCACCACGTCGACCGTGGCCCGGAACGTCGAGCCTTCGCGGGGCTTGCTGCTGTCCATCAGTGAAGCGTCCTCGAAGTACTCCGGGCGGACGCCGGCAATGAGCAGGCCCTTCCCCTGAGCCTTCTCGGCCTTCGCGGCAGGCAGCTTCACCTTGCCGAACGGCAGTTCGACCATGTCGCCTTCGACCGTCGCGGGCAAGAAGTTCATCGGTGGCGAGCCAATGAAGCCGGCGACGAACAGGTTGACAGGCTGTTCGTAGAGCACCCGAGGCGTGGCGAGCTGCTGGAGCAGGCCTCGCTTGAGTACGGCGACCCGGTCTCCCAGCGTCATCGCCTCGGTCTGGTCGTGCGTGACATACACCGTCGTGATGCCGAGTCGCCTCTGCAGCCGTGAGATCTCCGTGCGCATCTGGCCACGGAGCTTGGCGTCAAGGTTCGACAGCGGCTCATCGAAGAGGAACGCCTTGGCGTCTCGGACGATGGCGCGGCCCATCGCCACGCGCTGCCGCTGGCCGCCGGAGAGGTTGCCAGGTTTGCGCTCGAGGTGTTCGTCGAGCTCCAGCGTCTTGCTGGCCTCCTTCACCTTGGCGTCAATCTCCTGCTCGCTGAACTCCTTCGACAGCCGCAACGGGAACGCGATGTTCTCGTAGACCGTGAGGTGCGGATACAAGGCGTAGTTCTGGAAGACCATTGCAAGGTTGCGGTCACGCGGCGCCTTGTCGTTGACGCGCTCGCCTCCGATCACCATCTCCCCGGACGTGATGTCCTCGAGGCCGACGATCATCCGAAGCAACGTGGACTTCCCGCAGCCCGAGGGGCCGACCAGGATCATGAACTCGCCGTCGGCGACGTCAATGGAGACATCGTTGACAGCCGCGAAGCCGTCGCCGTACTCCTTGACGATGTTTTGCATTTCAATGGCGGCCATTCGGGGTCATCCCTTCACTGCGCCGGAGGTCAAGCCGGCAACGATCTTGCGTTGGAAGAGCAGCACGATGATGATCACGGGGATCGTGACCACCACCGACGCGGTGGCCAGCTGCCCGTACGGCGGGTTGAACGGATCCGGCCCCACGAAGAACGACATCTGCGCGGGCACGGTGCGACTATCCGTCGTTGACGTGAGCGAGATCGCGAGCACGAACTCGTTCCACGCGAAGAAGAACGTCAGGATCGCCGCCGTGAAGACGCCTGGCGCCGCGAGCGGAACGATCACCTTGCGGAACGCCTGCCACGAAGTGGCACCGTCCACTTGAGCGGCCTGCTCCATCTCCCACGGGATTTCGCGGAAGAACGCCGACAGCGTCCAGATCGCCAACGGCAACGTGAACGACATGTAGGGGATGATCAGCCCGGGCCAAGTGTTGAACAGGGAGAACGTGCGCCACATGTCGAACAGCGGCCCGACCAGCGCCACAACCGGGAACATCGCGATTGCCAACGCGAGCGACAGCACCAGCTTCTTGCCCTTGAACTGAAGCCGCGCGATCGCGTACGCCGCGAACGTTGCGAAGATCACCGCAAGCACTGTCGCGATCAGAGAGATCCCGAACGAGTTCACCAGGGCGTCGAGGAAGTCGTTGTGAGTGGCCTCCTGGCCAGGCGTGATCTCGCCGAAGCCCAGGATGTCGCGGTAGTTCTGCAGTGACCACGTCTCCGGCAGGAACTGGGGACTGCCGGCGGCGGTCTCCTCCGAAGTCTTGAACGACAGCGAGATGATCCACGCCACTGGCAGCAGGCACCAGACCAGGATGATGACGAAGCCCACCATGGTGCCGACGGACGTCTTGTTCCTCATCAGACATCACCCCTTGCTTGCGAAAGGTCGACTCGGAAGAACTTGACGATCAGCCAAGCCAGCAGCAGCACGCTCAAGAACAGAAGCACCGATAACGCAGACCCCAAGCCGAGCTGGAACTGCTCGATCGCCTGCCGGTAGGTGATGAACGACGATGTCTCGGTGTTCTGCGCACCTCTCGTCATGATGAAGATGTTGTCGAAGATCCGGAAGGCGTCGAGCGCCCGGAACAGCACTGCCACCATGATCGCCGCGCGCATGTTCGGCAAGATCACCTTGTAGAGCCGCTGCCACCACGTTGCGCCGTCGACCTTGGCCGCCTCCAGCATGTCCTCCGACACCTGCGACAGCCCCGCCAAGAGCAGTAGGGACATGAACGGCGTGGTCTTCCAGATCTCGGAGATCATGATGGCGAACATCGCGTGCCAGTGGTCGCCGAACCAGTTGGTGTCGGCGGCGATGCCTGGCAGCCAGTCGAACCAGGCGTTCACCCAGCCGTTGTTGATGCTGAAGGTGAACTGCCAGGCGAACGCCGAGACGACGGTAATGATGCCGTACGGGATCAGAATGGCTGTGCGCATCGCGCCCCGGGCGAAGATGATCCGGTGCATCACCATCGCGAACGCGAAGCCGATCACGAGTTCGACGGCCACGGTGACCACCATGATGAGCACCGTGTTCCAGGTATCCCGCCAGAACAGCGAGTCGGTCAAGACGGTCCAGTAGTTGTCGAGACCCACGAACGCCTTGTCTTCCGGAGTGGTGAGCCGATAGCGGAAGAGGGACAAGTAGAGCGCTTGGATCATCGGGTATGCCGTCACCAGGAGCATCAGGATGACAGCGGGCGCGACGAGCTTCTGACCAAGTCGGTTCTCGGCGTTGGATCGGTCGCTGCTGTGGTTCCGATCCTTCTTCGTCGACGACGGCGCAGGCGCGGTAGCAGTGGTCACAAGAGTGTCTTTCCTTGAAGGACGTCTTCAATGAACGTCTGCGACTCCGACGGCGTGTCCGTGGACACGGACGACGGCGGGTGCCAGGTGCTCTGAATCGCCCCGGAGATGTCACTCCAGTACGGCGTGACGGTCCGCGGCGCGGCCGCGTCGAGACTCTGCTGGAACAGCTCCATCAGGTCCGGCGGGTAGATCTCCTTCAACGGCGCGTAGTCGTAGCCCGCGGAACTGGCTGGCATGTTGCCGGTCAGCTCGGCGTTAACGCCTTGGTTGTCGGGGTTGGTGATGCACTCGATCGCCTGCATGGCTTCGTCGACGTTGTTGGAGTAGTTGCTGACGCCGACGCCGATGCCGCCGTAGGGAGGCCGGGCCTCCTCGCCCTCAATCGTTTCGGGGTACATCGTGTAGCCGATGTCCTCGGCCACGTCGGGCTGGGCTTCGTCGTAGTTGTGGTAGATATAGGTCCAGTTGACCATGAATGCGCCTTCCGGCGAACCGAACGTCGCACCGGCCTGTCCTTCCTGCGCCACCGACAGGTCCGCAGGCGCCGCCGAGGAGCTGGCGAGCTTGTCGATCACCGCGGCCGCCGCAGCGCCGGCTTCGGAGTCCACCTCGATCGTGGCGTCCTCGCCCTTCTCGGTCTCGCTAGCGATCTGGCCACCCGCGCCCGAGATGAGTGCGTTGATCCACACGACGTAGCCCTCGTACTTGTTGGACTGCACCGCGACCTTCCCGCCGTTGTCGGCAGCAGCGTCGATGATCTGGTCCCACGTCAGAGGCTGGTTGACGTCAACACCGGCCTTCTCCACGAATGACTTGCGGTACCACATGACCTGCACGTTGGACCAGAACGGAGCCACCACCAGTTGGTCCTCCCACGTCGCCGCCGCGACGGCACCGTCGAACGACTGCTCCGAGAGCTTGTCCTGAAGCTCCTGTGGCAGCTCGGCGAGGTAGCCGGCGTTGGCGAACTCGGCGGTGAACGGCGGGTCGAGACTCATGATGTCGATGCCGCTGTCGTTGGCCGCGAGCCTTCTGGCCAGCTGGATGCGCTGCTGGTTGGCGTCCTGGGGGAGCACCTGCGTCGTGATCGTGTATTCGTCGGTGCTGCAGTTCGCGGCGACCGCGGCTTGTCCGCCGTTGTCAGGGTTGGTGTACCAGACCAGAGTCGTCGAGTCCGAGTCACCGCCACAGGCCGCTAGCAGCGATGCGGCAGTCGCCAACACGATGGCTGATGCCACCGTCCTGCGACGGCCGGTTGGCTTACTGCGGCTAACCGAGAATCCGGATAGTTTCATCGTGCGCCTCCAGACCGTGGTGTGGTGAACATCCTGCCGTGTCCTTCTGAAAGTGCAAGCCCCCCACACATGCGCGACCCAAGTCCATGCGCAATCAGGCAGGACAGTCGGTTTGTCGACTCGCGGATCTCGACAGGCTCGATCACCGCAGATGCTTCCGCCGATCACCGCAGATGCTTCCGCCGGTCGAGCTTGTCGAGACCGATCAGACCGACACGTCCTCGAGCATCTCCGTCACCAGCGCGGCGATCGGCGAGCGCTCGGACCGCGTCAGCGTGACGTGGGCGAACAGTGGATGCCCCTTGAGCTTTTCGACTACGGCGACCACGCCGTCGTGTCGGCCAACCCGAAGGTTGTCGCGCTGTGCGACATCGTGAGTCAGTACGACGCGTGAGTTCGCGCCGACCCGAGACAGGACCGTGAGGAGGACATTGCGCTCGAGGGATTGCGCCTCGTCGACGACGACGTACGCGTCATGCAGAGACCGGCCGCGGATGTGCGTGAGCGGCAAGACCTCGAGCATGCCGCGGGCGAGCACTTCGTCGATTACGTCGCTGCTCGTGAGGGCACCCAAGGTGTCGAACACCGCCTGCGCCCACGGCTGCATCTTCTCGGACTCGCTGCCGGGCAGATAGCCGAGCTCCTGTCCACCGACCGCGAACAGCGGACGGAACACGACGACCTTCTTGTGCTGGCGGCGCTCGAGAACTGCTTCGAGGCCCGCGCACAACGCGAGAGCGGACTTGCCTGTCCCGGCTCGGCCACCAAGAGACACGATGCCGATCTCGGGATCAAGCAACAGGTCGAGGGCAACACGTTGCTCGGCCGAGCGGCCACGCAGTCCGAAGGCTTCGCGATCACCGCGAACCAGCCGGACCTGCTTGTCGGGCGTCACCCGACCGAGCGCAGAGCCTCGATCGGAGATGAGCACAAGACCCGAGTGGCACGGAAGCTCGGCTGCCTGCGGCAGGTCGACCACCCCGTCGTCGTACAGCAAGTCGACGTCGGCGGCTGACACATCAACTTCGCTCATACCGGTGTAGCCACTCTCGACGGCGAGCTCGGCGCGGTACTCCTCGGCGGGAAGCCCCACCGACGACGCCTTGACCCGCATCGGCAGGTCTTTGGAGACGAGGGTGACGTGGTGTCCTTCGGACTGCAGGTTCAGAGCCACCGCCAGGATGCGGCTGTCGTTGTCGCCCAGCCGGAATCCCGCGGGCAGCACCGTCGGGTCAGCGTGGTTGAGCTCGACGTGCAGCGTGCCGCCGTCGTCTCCGATCGGGATCGGTGCGTCGAGGCGGCCGTGCAGGACTCTCAGCTCGTCGAGTGACCGGAGCGCAGAACGGGCGAAGTAGCCGAGTTCCGGGTGAGCCCGCTTACCTTCGAGCTCGGTGATCACGACGACGGGGAGCACGACTTGATGCTCGTGGAATCGGCGCAGGGCGGCGGGGTCGGCGAGCAGAACACTGGTGTCGAGCACGTAGGTGCGCATCGTGGTCGTGCCTTCGACGGTGGCTGCGGCAGGCGGCGCCTTCTTCCTGGTGCCTAGGGCCGATGACGCCCGTGGGCGAGGTGCCTGGCCTGAAGTGCTGCCTGTTTTCGCCACCACTGTCTGCCCCTTGAGGACCGCGCGCGCATCGCCCGCCCGGTCCTGATCTAGTCGGACCGGGAACACGCCCCAGGGCACGATGCTTGCCCCGGTGAGTTCTGCACGATGGGCCTCCCGTGACGCTGGCCGTCTCGACCCTCGTCATTGCTGACGCTACGACCAGGCGGTATATATGCGGTGACGACACGCCCGGCCCCGGGGGACGTTTGGCTGAACGGATGGTGCGCGTCGGGAGAGCTGGCTGCTAGCCGCCGAAACGGCGCTCCCGGGCCGTATACGCACGAATCGCGCGCAGGAAGTCGGTGCGCCGAAAGTCCGGCCACATCGCCTCACAGAAGTAGAACTCGCTGTGGGCGCTCTGCCACAACAAGAAGCCGGACATCCGCTGCTCCCCCGACGTGCGGATGACGAGATCGGGATCGGGCTGTCCGCGGGTGTAGAGGTGCTCGGCGATGTGCTCGACATCGATCACGTCGGCGAGCTCCTCGATCGTGGTGCCTTGTGACGCGTGCTCGTTGAGCAAGGAGCGGACGGCGTCAGCGAGCTCACGACGACCCCCGTAGGCGACGGCGATGTTGACCGTCATACCCACCACGTCGGAGGTGGCGTCAGCGGCCGCCTTGAGCCGGGTGGCGCTCGCAGCCGGCAGCAGGTCAAGCGCCCCTACCGGGTGAATGCGCCAGCGGCCCGTTGAGGAGAGTTCGTCGACCAGCTCCTCGATCACCAGGAGCAGCGGCTCGACCTCGTCGGCCGGCCGGGAGAGATTGTCGGTGGACAGGAGCCACAGCGTGACGAGCTTGACGTTCAGCTCGTCGCACCAGCCGAGAAACTCCTCGATCTTGTCGGCCCCGGCGACATACCCGCCCGACACTTCTTCGCCGGATGATCGCGCCCAGCGCCGGTTGCCATCGCACATCACGCCGATGTGGCCGGGAATCCGGTCGAGAGGAAGGTTGCGCATGATCCTGCGCTCGTAGAGGTCGTAGGCAACGGACCAGACCGACGCCATCCTCACGACCTCCCTTTCATGACGCGCGGGCGCGGCAGCCGCGTCATTCAGATCACACCCCGGTCGAGGGTATCCCGCGTGAAACTCTCAGGTTCTCCACCTACCGTGACAACCATGATCGCTCAGGCCACCTCTCTCCTCAAGGAGGCCGCGCGGGAGATCAAGCCCCATCTACGTGGCTGGTTGCACCTGGGCACGTTTCCATTGAGCCTCGCGGCTGGCATCGTCTTGATTGCGCTGTCTCCTACCACGACCACGCGATGGGCGACAGCGGTCTTCGCTCTGGCCTCGTGTTCGCTTTTCGGCTTCTCGGCGTTGTTCCACCGTGGTCACTGGAGTCCGCGCTGGCACGGCGTGCTCCGCCGACTCGACCACTCCAACATCTTCTTGCTGATCGCCGGCACCTACACGCCGTTCGCCATCACGCTCCTGGACGCAACAAGCGCGAAGATCCTGCTGGCCATGGTCTGGAGTGGCGCGCTGCTCGGCATCGCGTTCCGTGTTCTGTGGATCGGCGCGCCACGGTGGCTCTACCTGCCGGTCTACATCGCACTCGGCTGGGCGGCGATTTTCTGGCTCGGAGACTTCAGCGAGGCGGCGGGACCCGCGGTGCTGACGCTGATCATCCTCGGTGGCGGGCTGTACTCGCTCGGGGGCGTGATCTACGGCCTCAAGCGGCCGAACCCGATCCCCCGTTGGTTCGGCTTCCATGAAGTGTTCCACACGTGCACGATCGCGGCGTTCACGGTGCACTACGTCGGCGTCTCGATGATCGTCTACGGCCAGCGCTGACGCTATCCGTCTGTCCGGCCGCCCAAGGCCTCGGCGAGGACATCCTCCGCGGCGTCGCCCGGCTTCCAATAGCCCCGACTGCTCTTGAACTCTCCGGTGCACACCGCGTCAGTCCACGAGGTGCGGTCACCCCACGCATTCACCACTACGAGGATGCGAGTCGGGCCGGTGTCGGTGCACCCGAGCTGGGTGCTGGGGTCGCGGGTCTGGGCGGCGGCGATGTCGCCGACAAGGGCCTGCAACTGGTCATCGGTCAGCACGGCCTCGTCGTCGGCGTACTCGCGTCCGCCCATCGGGTCGACCATGTAGCACACCACGCCCGACACGGCGTCGGTCAAGGAGTTGCCGGGGCCGCGAGTGTCAGGCTCCGGCCGCCAGGTCCACGAACCGTCGTCGGGGCCAGGCGGGCAGGCCGCGGTGGCGCCCTGCGGAGGTGTGAGGTCGGAGCGCTGCGTCGCCAGCGACGCGAAGAACGCCTCGAGCACGTCGGCGCTGGGGTAGGCCGCGCCGTCGACCGTGATGTCCGAGCAGATGCTGCCCGAGAAGGCCGTCATCACGTGGCCATTCGGGCTGACGACCTGGAAGTACAGCGGGTCGGGCACCGGGTTGGCGGCGGCACAGCGCGCCGGGTCGGCTGGCTCCTGCTCGGCGACCAGGGTGTAGAAGCGGTTGACCTCGACGAGGGCGTCGTCCGGGGCGTCCCAGGGCTTGACGTCAACGCCTGAGAGCGATACGGGGCATAGCCTGATGGAGGTGGCGCCCGGTGGAATCACGCTCGTCGTCTCGCCGTCGTACAGACCGTCTTGATCGGGGCACGGGTTTGCGAGGACCCCGTCACCATCCGGTTGCTGGTCCCCATCCGGTTGCTCCGTCTGGTCCGCGACGACGTCGTTGTTGGGGTCGGAGTTCTGGTTGGTCGTCGCACTGGTGTTCAAGAACTGGGGGGTGATGACCACCGCGGCCACCACAGCGGCCACGGCGATGCCGCCCGCCACGCCCCTCGTGGTCCTGGCGCGCCGAGCCCGCCGGGTGACCGATTCGGCGCGGCCGCTCGTGTCGGTGTTACGCGGGGCCGCCTGGTCCAACAGCTCGCGGATGCGGTCGGCGTCGGGGTTGTTGCGCTGGTCCATCACGATGCGCCTCCTGGCTGGGGCTGTTCGCCGTCGTCCCACGACGCGGCGAGCTTGGGTGAGGAACGCAGGGTCTTCATGGCGCGGGCAGCCTGGCTCTTGATCGTTCCGGTAGAGCAGCCGAGGGCCGCGGCGGCCTGCTGCTCGGTGAGGTCGTCGAAGTACCTGAGCACAATGACGGCCCGCTGGCCCCGGGTGAGCTCGTTCAGCGCTAGCAGTACGTCGCGGCGCACGTCGGCCAAGTCCGACTCCGAGCGCCCGGACCGGCTCACATGTTCGGGCAGGTCGCCGGTCGGGAGCTCGCCGTTCCACTTGCGCCGCCACCAGTCGGTGTAGGTGGTGACCAGCGCGCGTCGCACGTACGCCTCGACGGCTCCGTCCCGTGCGATGGACGGCCACTTGCGCCAGGCCTTCACGAGCGCGGTCTGCAGCAGGTCCTCTGCCTTGTGCGCGTCGCCAGTGAGCAGGTAGGCGCTCCGCCAGAGGTCCGGCGTGCGAGTGACCACGAACTGCTCGAAGTCGAGCGTGCCCGCGACGTTGTCGGAACCCGTGTCGGCCACGCCCTCGGCTGAGTCACTCACGTAGACAGCCTCGCTCATCGGCTCCTCCTCTACGGTGACAACGAGGCGGGGTGAACAAACAGTTGTCAAGGATGGCCAAGTCCACCGCCGGACGGATCCGGCGGTTGTCTTTGCCTAAGCGAGCCGAGGGTCGGTCTTGTGCCAGCAGCGGGCGGTTAGCGCAGGACCGACATGAGCATCGCGCGTGTCTTCTCGGTCGGCTCCCATCCGCTCTCCGCATCGGCGGACGATGCGAATGTTTCGCAGAACTGCGTGAAGACGATGACGTCGCCGTAGGCGTTAGTCGTGATGAGCAGCAGCAGCTCATCCCCCATCACGCAGCCGGCGCTCGGCCCTTCACTGTCCCCACCGTTCGCCTGTAGATCGAGGTTGACCTCGTCCACCTGCTCGTCGCTGAGGTTTCCTTGCCCGGTGTGAGTTCCGTCTTGCGCCGAGTAGGAACAGACGGCCACGGCGTGCAACTTCTGGTCGGCTGGCGACAACGGCATCAGCGACAGGCCGGCGGAGAATGACTGCTCGGGGCAGGCAGGCGGCTCGATCGGGCCGGCCAGGACGGACCCGGCTGCGTCGCGTTGTGCCGCCAGCGCTTCGAAGTAGGCGTTGACCGCGTCGGTGGCACCCTGCCGTTGCTCCGCGCCGAACGTCACGATCTCGCAGCCGTACATGTCGCCGCGCACCTGGACTGAGTGGCCATCGGGGTACTGGAAGACCATCAGGTATGCCGGTCCGAGCTCCTCGGTGCAAGCCATCTGACCATCGGCTGCCGGCAGGTCGTTGAACGTGTCGACGATCGATGCGACATCCGTGGTGAGTGCGTCCAGCGGCGGCGTCCACGCAATGCCGTTGAGCTGCGTGGCGCAGACCCGGGCGAGGACCGCGCCGGGCGCGATGACGCCGTTTGGCGGGGCGTCGATCGCGTCGGCATCCCCTGTGGGGCACTCGACCGGGTCGGCCGGAAGCTCTCCCGACTGCGTGGCCTGGGTCTGGGTAGGTTCGGCGGCCGGGCCCCGACCCTGGCTACCATCCTGGACAACCGACGGGACGATCGCGATAGCGGCCACAACCACGGCGGCGGCGCCGGCCGCGAACAGGCCGGTTCGGTTGCGACGAGCTCGGGCGGCATACGCACGTGCCCCATCGGAGCGGTTCGGCTCGTCAGGCGCTGGGGGCACTGCACGATGCAGGGAGTCGCGGAGAGCGTCGTCGAACTTGTCATTCATGGCGTGTCCTTGTCAGCGGTGGAAAGTGCAGATGAAGTGCGCAGGGCGACGAGGGCACGCGAGTGTTGGCTCTTGACGGTGCCGACACTGATGCCGAGGACCTCCGCGGTCTGCGCCTCGGTGAGGTCCTCGAAGTAACGGAGCACCACTACTGCCCGCTGCCCACGTGGGAGCTGTGCCAAGGCTGCAGCGACGTCACGTTCAAACGCGACGCGGTCGGACGTGTCGCGGTGTGGGGTTTCGGGAGGCTCTGCAGTTGGCAGCTCGGCGTTCCACCGACGCCGATACCAGGCGACGTACGTCGTGAACATCGTCTTGCGGACGTACGCCTCGAACGAACCCGTGCGGCTCACCCGACCCCAGTGGGGCCAGGCCTTGCCGAGGGCGGTCTGGACGAGGTCTTCGGCGCGATGCCGGTCACCCGTCAGCAGCCAAGCCGAACGCCACAGCGCCGAGCCTCGCGCCGCGACGAAACCGTCGAAGTCCGCCTCTGTGTCAGGGCCGGTCTGCACCGCTACCTCGCTCATGGTTCCTCCTCACCCGGTATGAGCGGTGAGGGCAGTCACAAGGTTGTCACGCCGCACGACGGATCTGGCTGACCGTCCTCCGCGAAGGGCGGGTCAGTGTGCGGCTGCGGCGTACTGGATCGCGGTCCAGACCCGGTGTGGCGTGCATGGCATGGGTACGTCGACGACCCCCAGCAGGCGCAGCGCGTCGAGCACCGCGTTCAGCACGGCCGGCGGAGCAGCGATAGCCCCGGCCTCACCCACGCCTTTGGTGCCGAGCGGGTTCGTCGTCGCGGGAGTGACCCGGCGGTCGGTGCGGATGGAGACGAGATCGGCCGCCGACGGGACGGCGTAGTCGACAAAGCTCGGCGTCATGATGTTGGCCTCGTCGTCATACCCAACCTCCTCGAACATCGCCTGGGAGATGCCCTGCACCGCTCCCCCGTGGACCTGCCCGTCGACGATCATCGGGTTGACGACGTTGCCGACGTCATCGACGCCGACATAGTCGACGAGCCGCACCGCGCCGGTCTCGACGTCGACCTCGACGACGGCAAGGTGTGCCCCGAATGGGTACGTCACGATCTTCAGGTCCGACGTGCGGGTGCACCCGAGACCCGGCTCGAACCCATCGGCCGCGAGGCTCCGGTCGTCGTACGACGCAAATGCCACCTCGCGGAGCCCGGTGGAGGTGTCGGTGCCGCGCACGGTAAAGCGACCCGCATCGAACTCCACGTCGTCGGGGTCGCACTCGAGCAGCCGGGCCGCCACGTCGATGGCGTGGCGCCTGACCTCCTGCGCCGCCTCAAACAACGCGGAGCCCACCACGCTGACCGAGCGTGATCCGTACGAGTCGAAGCCGTGCCGGGACCGCTCCGTATCGCCCTGGACGACCCTGACGGCTGAGACCTCGACCCCCAGCACGTCGCTCACGATCTGAGCCCAGCTGGTGGCATGGCCGGTGCCAAACGCCGTCGTGCCGATCACCACCTCTGCGCCCTCCGGGGTCAGCCGGACGCCAGCAGTCTCGACAGCTCTGTCGTCGTACTTGATGCCGCCGCCGCACGCCTCGACGTACGTGGAGACGCCGATCCCGAGCCGGGTGGTCGCTCCCTCGACGTTCATCTGCTGCTGCCGCACGCGCTGCTCCTTGTAGCGGCCGAGCTTGAGCATCCCGTCGGTGGTCGCCGCGTAGTCGCCGACGTCGTACGTGATGCCGCCGGCGGTCTTGTAGGGAAAGGCGTCTGCGTCGATCCAGTTCCGCCGACGCAGTTCGACCGGGTCAACGCCGAGCTCCGCGGCCAGTTCGTCGACGAGCCGCTCGATCGCGTACGTCGCTTCCGGCCGGCCCGCGCCACGGTAGGCGCTGACCGGCGTCTTGTTGGTGAGCACGCACTGGCAGGCGAACCGGTAGTGCGGGATGCGGTAGATCCCGGGGTACATCCGAGCGCCGCCCATCGCTGAGCCTGGCCCGAGCGGCGACGCGTACGCACCGGCGTCGCTGATCAGGAGCACGTCGAGGGCAGTGATGTCGCCGCTCGGCGGTGGCGGCGATCGCCACGTCTTGGATGAGCGCGCGGCCGTGGAAGGTCGTCTGCAGGTCCTCGCTCCGGGTCGCCGTCCAGGCGACCGGTCGATTGAGCTCGCGGGCGGCGAGCAAGGCGACGAGCTCCTCGGCGTAGAAGATCTTTCCGCCGAACCCGCCGCCGACGTCGGGAGCGATCACGCGTAGCCGTTCCTCCGGGATGCCACTGCCCCTTGCCAGCAGGTACCTGACGATGTGAGGCACCTGCGTCGACACCCACATGGTGAACCCGTCGGCGGTGGGCTGCACCACGGCGGCGCGCGGCTCCATCGCCGCCGGAAACACCCGCGGCTGCTCGAACCGCCGGCGGATGACGACTGCCGCGTCAGCGAAGGCGGCGTCGACGTCACCGGGGTCGCGCACCTTGTCGTAGACGATGTTGCGGTCGGAGCCCTCGTGCAGGAGCGGCGCTCCGTCGGCCAGCGCAGCCTCGACGTCGGGCAGCGCAGGCAGCGGGTCGTAGTCGACGTCGACGAGCTCAGCAGCGTCCACGGCCGCCGCGGGGCTGCGGGCAGCCACCACGGCCACCGCCTCGCCGACATACCGCACGGTGTCGGTGGCGACGAGTGGCATGTCGGGGCCGTCGTCGAGGCTGGGCAGCAGCGCACACCGACCAGCAAGGTCTGCCCCGGTCCAGGCCGCGACCACGCCGGGAGCGTTCCGCGCGACCGCAACGTCGATCGTGAACCGGGCGTGCGGCATCGGGCTACGCACAAAGCAGAGATGCAGCGTCCCCTGCGGCCGGACGTTGGCGGACCACAGCGTGTTGCCGGTGATGAGATGCAGGTCCTCGGTCCTCAGAGTCGCCGACCCGATCGTCATGCGGCTCAGACTAGAGACGGCGACGTCAGCGCAGCGCGGCCGGGTCGGTGACCGGAAGGTCGCACACGAAGTCGTGACAGGCGTATGCCGCCGGACGTCCGTCGACGAGACCCCGCTGTTCGAGCAGGTGTACGGGGGCCGTCTTCCCGTCGCCCACCGCGATGACCAGACCGGGGTGGCTCAGCCGATGCGCCGCCTCGACCAGAGCCGTGGTGGCCGCTTCGTCTGAAGGGCCGACGACGGCGACCTGACGTGGGCCGTCGGCGAGTGCCTCTACCGCCGAGAGGGTCTGGCCAGCGAAACGCGCTGCCCGCTCGGCAAGCCCAGAGAGCCGGGTGGCAAGCGTTTCGGCTGCTTCGGAATAGCTCGCGTCACCCGTCAGCCCCGCGACCGTGGTCAGCACGGTCAAGGTCATGCCTTGGCCCGACGGGTAGGCGTTGTCGGCCGGGTCCTGGGGCCGTTTGAGAAGAGTCTCGGCGTCGGACGCCGTGTCGTAGAACCCGCCGTCGCCGTCGGGGAAGCGCGTCAGGATCTGGCCGACGAGCTGCATGGCCAGGTTTACCCAGCGGGCTTCGCCGGTCGCGGCGAACAGCGCGAGAAAGCCGTCGGCGACGCAGGCGTAGTCCTCGAGCACGCCGTCAGGGGAGCCGGCAGCGCCGTCGCGTGAGACGCGCCGCACGTGTCCGTCTGCGTCGAGGTGTACGTCGGCAAGCAGCTCCCCGGCTGCGACCGCGGCGGCCAGGAAGCGCGGCTCTCCGAGCACGCGGGCCGCCTCGGCCAGAGCCGCAACCGCGAGGCCGTTCCAGGACGCAACCACCTTGTCGTCGCGCGCCGGCCGTGTGCGCTTGTCACGGGTCAGCAGCAGCTGCTGACGGAGCGCGTCGAAGCGCGCCTCGGTCGACGGGGTCCCGGTCGAGACGCAAGGTTGACGTACCGTGCTCGAAGTTCCCTCCTGGGCTGACGCCGAAGACCTCGCACGCCGCATCGCCCGTCGGTCTCCCCCAGCACCAACTGCAGCTCTGACGTGCTCCAGACGTAGAACGTGCCTTCCTCGCCTTCGGAGTCGGCGTCCAGCGCGGATGCGAAACCGCCCTCAGCGGTGGCAAGCTCGCGCAAGCAGGAACTCCGCGGTCTCGTGGGCGATGCGTGCCGCGAGCTCGACCCGGTCTGCCGGTGCCAGTGGACGTAGACCCGCAGCAGCAAGGCGTTGTCGTACAGCATCTTCTCGAAGTGCGGCACGTCCCAGCGGCCATCGACGCTGTAGCGGGCGAACCCGCCACCGAGCTGGTCGTAGATGCCACCGCGGGCCATCGCCGTCAGCGTCCTCTCGGCCATGCGTCAACGCGTCGCGCGTCGGCCGTACGCGCGGCCCGGCGAAGCAAGAACTCGCACACCATCGAGGGCGGGAACTTGGGCGCGACCCCGAAGCCCGCATGGGCCTCGTCGAACGCCTCCGCCAGCTAGGCCGCTGCGTGCGCTCCGAGGTCGCTGCCGTGCTGCCGCGGGCATCGGTCGCGATGTGCCGAGGTGTGCGGCGATGTCGGCGCCGACGCCGACGATCTCAGTCGCGCCGGTCGTCCAGGCCGACGAGAGCGACTCGAGCACCTGCCGGAACGCCGGCATCCCGTGCCGTGGCTCTATCGGGAAAGTACGTGCCGGCGAAGAACGGCTGCGGCATCGGCGGTCAGCACGCAGGTCATCGGCCACCCGCCGTGGCCGGTCATCGCCTGCGTTGCTTCCATGTAGATCGCGTCGATGTCGGGCCGTTCCTCGCGGTCGACCTTGATCGACACGAAGTGGGCGTTGAGGTAGTCGGCGGTCTGCTTGTCCTCGAAGGACTCGTGCGCCATCACATGGCACCAGTGGCAGGCGGCGTAGCCGACGGACAGCAAGATGGGGAGATCGCGGGTGCGTGCCTCTTCGAACGCCTCCGCGCCCCACTCCCACCAGTCGACCGGGTTGTCGGCGTGCTGCAGGAGATAGGGACTCGTCGCAGTCGCGAGACGGTTGGCCATCAACTCATCCTGCCCCAGAAACGCCGACCCGGCTCGGCTCAGGACTCGTGACGCCCAGCCCGGCCGGTCGGGCCGTCGTCGTCGGGGTCGGTCGACCCTGGGTCCGTCGGGTCGGTCGGGTCGGTTACGTCAGCCACGTCCGCGGAGCCGGCCGCGCGCTTCTGCTCGGCCTGCTCGGCCTGCTGCCGCGCACCTCAGCGCGGGTCGGGACGTCGATCTTGCGCAGTTGCTTGTTCATGTTGCGCCACAGCAGGAACGTCGCGACCGCCAGCAGCAGCACCAGGACCAACGCGATCCAGCCTGGTTTGACGTCCTCAGGCTCGTAAGCGGCCAGCACGGTGGCGGTGATCATGCCCGTATGGCTCTCCCGCCGGCCGTCATACTCGATCGACCAGGCCGCGGACCCCGGCGAACAGGTCGTCTTCGGGAGTCGTGGTCTCGACAATCGAGTGGGCAAGCTCGAAGTCCTCCGTCGGCCATGCCTCCTTGCTGACCTCGAGCGGCACGGCAAACCAGGACCCGTCTGGGTCGATCTGAGTGGCGTGGGCGATCAGGGCCTGATCGCGCACTGCGAAGAACTCGGCGCACGGCACTCTTGTCGTCACCCGGCGCTCGTGCTCCGGGTTGGGCTCCCACTCGTCGAGGCGTTCGGCGTACGGCGACTCGAGCCCGCGGGCGATCATCGCCTCGTGCATCGCGACGATGCGGTCGCGGTGGAACGTGTGTTGGTAGTAGAGCTTGAGCGGCTGCCACGGCTCTCCGGAGTCCGGGTATGCCGTCGGGTCGCCGGCCGTCTCCCAGGCCTGCATCGAGACGAGGTGGCACATGACGTGGTCGGGATGGGGGTAGCCGCCGTTCTCGTCGTACGTCGTGATGACGTGCGGCCGAAAGTCGCGGATCAGCCGCACGAGCGGCTCGGCCGCCTCCTCGACGGGGACGAGGCCGAAGCAGCCATCCGGCAGCGGTGGCAACGGGTCGCCTTCGGGCCAGCCTGAGTCGATGAACCCCAGCCAGTCCTGACGGACGCCGAGGATGTCGCGCGCCCGCTCCATCTCGGCCTTGCGGATCTCCGTCATGTTGGCGAGCACGTCGGGACGGTCCATCTGCGGGTTGAGGATCGAGCCGCGTTCGCCGCCCGTGCACGTCACGACATGGACGTCGACACCCTCGGCGACATACTTCGCTGTGCTCGCCGCCCCCTTGCTCGACTCGTCATCGGGATGGGCGTGCACGTGCATCAACCGCAGACCCTGAGTCACCCGCTTACCTCTCGCCGTCTCTTCATCGCGTGCTACCAGCGACAATGGTGTCAGGCGGTCGGTGCCATGCGCGCATTGACCACCCGCCCTGCGCCTTCGCGTACAACCACGAGCATCGGAGCACATTCCCGGTGAGCCAGCCGAATCCGTCCGGCACATCCCGCCAAAGCATGGACGAGCGGTACGGCGTGCGGGCGCCAAGCGGTCGGCGTCGGATCATTGCTGCCGTCGCGGTCTTCGCCGTCGTCGCCCTGGCCTGGCTGTTGTGGGCGGCCTGGAGCCAGTCGTCGACTGACGTACGAGGCAGCCTGTTCTCGTTCGAGGTGCGCTCGGCCAACGCGGTATTCGTAGAGATCGCCGTCTACCGCGACTCCGGCGAGCGGGTCGAGTGCGACGTGAGCGCCCACGCGAGCGACCACACGATCGTGGGCGAAGAGGTGCTCGAGGTGCCGGCCGGTGACTCCGGCGACCTGCGCACCACGATGACACTCCGCACCGACCGCCGGGCCACCACCGCGACCGTTACCAACTGCCGTTTTGCCGACTAGTCGGTTCGTTCGACCACCCCAGCAGTGGGGTGGAGGCCACTGGTCGGACGAATCGGGGATTTGTGGCTGTGGGGGACTTCTTTGGTAGCCTCGTCCTTTCCCCATCAGGGCTTTGCTGGACCTTGTATGCCCAAACGCTAGGAGCACTACCCGTGACACAGCCCACTGCCGAGAGCGTTATCTGGCTGACCCAGGAGGCCTACGACCGTCTGGGCGTCGAGCTGAAGCACCTCAAGGGCCCGGCTCGTGCCGAGATCTCCAAGCGCATTGCCGATGCTCGCGAAGAAGGCGACCTGCGGGAGAACGGCGGCTACCACGCCGCGCGCGAGGAGCAGAGCAAGACCGAGGCGCGGATCCTCCAGCTCGAGGACATGCTGAGCCGTGCCCGCGTGGGCGAGACACCTGCTGACAACGGCACGGTGGAGGCTGGCATGGAGGTCACCGTGCGGTTCGCCGGCGACTCCGACACCGAGACGTTCCTGCTCGGTGCTCGTGAGGTGCTTGCCCTCGACAGCAAGGTCGACCTGAGCGTCTACTCACCGCAGTCGCCGCTCGGCGGAGCCATCCTCGGCAAGAAGCCGGGCGACTCGGCGAGCTTCTCAGCGCCCAACGGCAAGGCCGTCACCGTCGAGATCGTCGCAGCCAAGCCCTTCACCAGCTGACCCGCCGCCGACTGGTCACGTCTGCCGCGCCGACTGGTCACATATGCCGCGCCGACTGGTCACGTATGCACGGTCGACTGGTCACATCTGCACGGTCGACTGGTCACATCTGCACGGTCGACTGGTCAGTTATGCCGCAGCGACTGGTCACGTCTGCCGACAGCAAACCGTTGGTCGAGCTTGTCGAGACCCCAGGTCTCGACAAGCTGGATCACCGGAGACGCGGGTCAGAGGACCTTCGACAAGAAGGCCTTCGTCCGCTCGTGCTTGGGCTCACCGAGGACGTCGCGCGGCGGACCCTCCTCGACGATGACACCGTCATCCATGAAGACGAGGTTGTCTCCGACTTCGCGCGCGAACCCCATCTCGTGGGTGACGACCATCATCGTCATACCCTCGGTGGCGAGTTGCTTCATGACGGCGAGCACGTCTCCGACGAGCTCGGGATCGAGGGCGCTCGTCACCTCGTCAAACAGCATCATGTCGGGGTCCATCGACAACGCGCGCGCGATCGCCACTCGCTGCTGTTGACCACCAGACAGGTGTGCCGGAAACGCGTCGATCTTGTCCGAGAGCCCGACCCGGTCGAGATTGGCCTTAGCCACCTCGATGCAGCGCTCCTTATCGCGCTTCTTGACGCGCTGCTGCGCGATGGTCAGGTTGCGCAACACGCTCAGGTGGGGAAACAAGTTGAACTGCTGGAACACCATGCCGATGCGTGCCCGCACCTTGTCGACGTCGACATCGGGGTCAGTCACCTGGATGCCTTCGACGAAGACGTCTCCGGACGTTGGTTGCTCGAGCAGGTTGACGCACCGAAGTAGCGTCGACTTCCCCGAGCCGGACGGTCCGATCACGCAGACGACGTCGCCGTTGTCGACCTTGAGCTCGATTCCCTTGAGCACCTCGTTATCGCCGAACGACTTGTGCAGATCGCGAACCTCGATGGCCGGCGCAGTGGGATCGGTTTGCGGCTCGGTCATGTCAGCGCGCCTTCCCTGCTCGGGCTTCCATCCGTCGTACGACGATGGACAGCGGGATCGTTATGAGGAGGTAGCAGAAGGCGATCGCGATCAGCGGCGTCATGTTGTTCTCTTGGTTGAGCGTCTCGCGGCCGAACGCGGTGAGTTCAACCGTCGAACTGGTGTAGCCCAAGACGTAGACGAGCGACGAGTCCTTGGTGAGCAGGATCAGCTCGTTCGTCAGCGGCGGCAAGATGATCCGAAACGCTTGGGGTATGACGATCGAGACCATGGCCCGAGTGTGCGACATGCCCAACGACCGGGCAGCCTCCATCTGGCCTTTCGGCACAGCCTGGATCCCCGCGCGGATCGTCTCAGCCATGTAGGCGCCACCGACAAGACCAAGAGAGACCGTGGCGATGCCGAGCGTGTCGCCAGGCACCGCGTAGCCGGGGAACGCGAACGAGATCCCCACATCGAAGGCGATGAAGACGACGAGGGCAGGCACCCCTCGGAAGAACTCGATGATGCCCGTGGCCATCCAGCGGTAGGGCCCGACCGATGACAGCCGCATCAACGCGAGGACAAGCCCGAGCACGAGACCGAACGTGAAGCCGCATGCCGTGTACAGCAGGGTGTTCTTCAGCGCGACGGTGAAGACTTCGGGCAGCATCGTGCTGACCTTGTCGGCGTTGAAAAACTGCTCCTGGATCGTCCCCCAGTCGGCGACGACGATCGCGGCGAGCGTCGCCAACACCAAGATCGCGTACTGGATCCCTCGCGAGATTCTGGCCTTCTTACGCGGGCTCAACGCCATGATTGGCCTCGCCGAGTAGACGTCCCTGATCTAGTTTCCATGGCTGGCTGCAACGATCACTGCGGAGTGTCGCCGAAGTACTTGGCGTAGATCTTGTCGTACGTGCCGTCCTCCTTGGCCGTGGCGAGTACGTCGTTGATCGTCGTGAGGAGCTCGTCGTTGCCGTCCAGCGCGACCGCGAAGCCGTACTGCTCTCCTGTGTCGAACTCGGTGGCCACTTCGAGGTCGGGGTTGTCGCCCACGTAGTCGTACAGCACGGTGTTGTCGTTGATCGCGGCGTCGATCTTCCCGGCCTTGACTGCGGCCGTGAGCAAGGCCAGATCCTCATACACCTTGAGCTCGAGATCATCGGGGGCATTTTCTTCGGCGTACAACTTCCCTGTGGTGCTGGTCTGGACGCCGAGGGTCTTGCCAGACAAGTCCTCGAGTGACGCAAAGCCGGACCCGTTCTTCACCAGCAACGCCTGCGTCGCGTCGAAGTACGGGTCGGAGAAGTCCATCACCTCGGCGCGGTCCTCAGTGATCGTCATACCTGCGGCCGCAACGTCACAGTCGCCCTGACTCATCGACACCCCAGTCTCGATCTTCTCGAACGGGGTGTTGAAGATCTCCTGCTCGAGATCGAGCTCCTTGGCGACCAGGTCCATCAGGTCGACGTCGAAGCCGACCACCTCTCCACCTTCGTTGTACTGGAAGGGCTCGTACGGCAAGTGGGTGCAGACAGTGAGCTTGCCCGCCTCGATGACCTTCGCTCCACCTTCGACCTCGGTCTTGTCCTCGTCGGTGGCGCAGCCAGCGAGGCCGAGCACGAGAACGGTCGTCGCTGTCCACAGGGTGATGGTAGGAGTGCGCATCTCAACACCTTCGTCTTCAAACGTTGTCGGGCCTGTTTGGCTAACCCTGTCACTTCGAAGCCGGTGCTGCCGTCCTGGGTCCCTGGATACGGGCAGCCACCGCGCCCAAAAACGGCGTCGACGGGGAGGTGATCGAGGCCGACCCACCATGCCGGCTCGTCACGACCTGGCGGATGCTCATGGACGACGCGATGGCAGCCGAGGCTTTACCCGCATTTCACACGAGATCAAGGAGCTCGACGGCTTCTGCTCGCTGACGGTGACGCACGACGTCGAAGGCGCGCCGTTGACCGCAGCCATGCTCGCCGGCGCCAGCGAGGACATGGGCGCGGGCGGTGGCCACGCCTGGGTCCTCAGCGACCTCAAGAGCCTGCTCGAGACGGGTTCCACGCTGGCCGGTTGAGCAGCAAGGTGAGGGCGGGGCCCGCTTCGGCGGTGCCCGCCGTCGGCCTGCACGCATAACGATCCGACTCTGACGTCGCCCTGACGACGTGGCAGTCGGATCTTTGCGCGCAGGGGTACATCGTGCGAGCGAGGTCAGTGAACGCTTGGTGCGTACCCGGACGCCCGGAGCTTGGTCAGCACCAGTTCGCCGTGGCTCTGACCCCGCATCTCCATCTGGAGAACGACCTCGACCTGGTCCAGTGGAAGCGTCTCCGACGTCCGCTCGTGCACGACGTCGAGCACGTTGGCGTCCGCCGCGCTGAGCTCGTTGAGCAGCCGCGCCAACCCGCCCGGCCGATCGGGGATCCGGCAGCGGATCGTGAGGTAGCGGCCCTGCGCTGCCATGCCGTGCCGGATCACCCGCATCAGGAGGATCGGGTCGATGTTGCCGCCTGATAGCACGGCGACGATCGGCCCCTCGAAAGCCTCGGGGTCATCCATCAACGCAGCGACAGCCGCGGCACCTGCAGGCTCGACCGCCACCTTGGCCCGCTCGAGCAGCGCGAGAAGCGCGGTCGACAACGACTCCTCCGAGACCGTCCGCATCTCATCGACGTGGGTCTGGACTGCCGCAAACGGTATGACGCCAGGACAGCCGACAGCGATCCCGTCGGCCATCGTCGTCATCGCGGAGAGTGGGATCGGGTGACCTGCGGCGAGCGAGGCGGGGTAGGCAGCCGCGGACTCGGCCTGAACTCCGACTACACGCACGTCTGGACGCAGAGCCTTGACCGCGGTGGCGATCCCGGCCAGGAACCCTCCCCCGCCGGTGGGGATGATCACGGTGCGCACCTCAGGCGTCTGCTCGAGGATCTCCAGCCCGCACGTGCCCTGGCCGGCGACGATGTCCTGGTGATCGAACGGATGGATGAGGATGGCACCGGTGCGTGACTCGAACTCCCGCGCCGACACCAGGCACTCGTCGATGGTGTGCCCAACGAAGTGGATGTCCGCGCCGTACTCGGTCGTCGCCTTCTCCTTGGGGATCGGCGCACCGTAGGGCATGAACACCGTGGACTTGATGCCGAGCAACGACGCCGCCAGTGCGACGCCTTGCGCGTGGTTGCCGGCACTCGCTGCGACCACGCCACGCGAGCGCTGTTCTTCGCTCAGGTTGCTGATGCGCAGGTAAGCCCCACGGATCTTGAACGACCCGGTGCGTTGGAGGTTCTCACACTTCAGCGAGACGTCCTGGCCGGTCATTGAGCTGAGCCAGCGTGACGTCTCCATCGGCGTGACGAGCGCCGTGCCGACGAGGACCTCGCGTGCGGCGCGGATGTCATCGAGCGTGACCGCCCTCCCAGCTGCCTCGGGAGCTTGGTCGTCGGACCCGTCCGCGTCGTTGCCGTCCATGCGCGCAGCCTAATCCCCCGCCGACTGGTCACCTATGCCGCGCCGACTGGTCACCTATGCCCCGCCGTCTGGTCACGTGTGCCGCGCCCACTGGTCACCTATGCCGCGCCCACTGGTCACGTCTGCCGCACCGACTGGTCACCTTTGCCGCGCCGACTGGTCACCTATGCCGCGCCCACTGGTCACGTATGCCGCGCCCACTGGTCACCTATGCCCCGCCGCCTGGTCACGTCTGATCCGCCTCCGACGTACACCTGTGGATATCTTCCACGGCCAAACGCGCATTCGGCAGACGATAGAGCGATGGACATCGAGGCAAGGAGCAAGCTCCTCAGCGCACCCTTTACGCGCCAACAAGCGGCCGATGCCGGCATCACGAAGAGCGAGCTCGCGACAATGCTGCGCGACCGCGTCGTGCGCAGGATGCTGCAGTCGGTCTACGTCGCCACCGATCTGGAGGACACGATCGGGCTGCGCCTTGCCGCGGCCAAGCTCGTCGTCGCGCCGTTCGTCGTGATCTGCGATCGGACTGCCGCTTGGATCCACGGCGTGGATGCGTTCGACTATCCAGAGCTTGAAGTGCTCCCGCCGATCGACACGTGCGTGCCTCCCGAGCGGACGCGTGTGCGACGCAGGCAGTGCATCGGAAGGTCGCGCGGGCTCGATCGCGGCGACATTGTTGAAATCGACGGCCTCGTGGTGACGACGCCGCTCCGCACGGCCGTCGACCTGGCCTCAGGGTTGCCGCGCCGAAACGCCCTCGCTGTCCTCGATGCGTTCCTGCACCTTGGCGCCTTCAATCAGGTGGCGCTGCAGAACGAAGTGCGCCGGTTCGCGCGACGCCGCGGCGTCGTACAGCTGCGACAACTCGTGGCCATCGCTGATGCTCGCACAGAGTCGCCAGGCGAATCCTGGACGAGACTCGAGCTGATCGATGCCGACCTTCCGATCCCGACGCCACAGTTCGTGGTGAAGTGGCAGGGAGAGGAGCTCTTCCGGTTGGACCTCGCCTACGTCAAGCACCGCGTATGCATTGAGTTCGACGGCGTCGAGTCCCACGACTCACCCGAGCAGCGGCAGTACGACGAGGCCCGCCGCGACTGGCTACGACGACATGACTGGATCGTCATCGTCATCCGCAAGGAGAACTTCACCCGTGAGTCGATCGACCAGTGGACGAGGGAGGTCCGTGACGCGCTGCGCTCACGCCGACGTTCTGCGCTGGTATGACGTCGGCGCGGCATACGCGACCAGTCGGCGCGGCATACGCGACCACTCGGCGCGGCATACGCGACCACTCGGCGCGGCATACGCGACCACTCGGCGCGGCATACGCGCCCAGTCGGCAAACTTGCTTGTGTCATGCAAGTAGATATATGCTTGTGCCATGCAAATAAATACCCCCTCGGGCTGGGCTGGCGGCTCGGCCGAGCCCACGACTCCCGAAGAGGCCGTGATCGGTCTGCTGATGCAGGCCGGCCGTCGCCTCCGCACCCGCCACCCGGAGGACCAGATCGACCCCTCGATGTTCCCGCTGGCCCGACAGCTCCTGTGCACTGACGAGATGCGGGTGTCCGACCTGGCGTCGAAGATCGAGCTGGACGTGTCGACGGTGAGCCGCCAGATCAGGCAGCTCGAGGACAAGGGCATTGTCGAGCGCACTACCGACCCAGGCGACGGGCGCGCGAGCCTCGTCCGCCTCAGCGATGTCGGCCGCAGCACCATCCAGGCGGGCTTCCGCCGGCGGTTCGAGCGCATCCGCGGCGTGCTCGAGCCCTGGAGCGAGCGCGACCGAGCTCAACTTCAGAGACTGCTGACCCGGCTCGCTGCAGACCTTCGCGAGGCCAACGACCGCGCAGTTGACGTGCCCGCCACACCCGCGCCCGATGCCGGGGTGCGCCCATGACAGAGACCCCCACACCCGACGCCCAGGGCTACCTCACCCACCGTCAGATCCTGATCGTGATGGGCGGCCTGATGGCCGGCATGTTCCTCGCCGCGCTCGACCAGTCGATCGTCGGTACAGCGCTCCCCCAAATCACCAGCGAGCTCGGCGGGCTCGACAAGTTGTCTTGGGTCGTGACGGCATACCTCTTGACCCAGACCGCATCCACTCCGCTGTGGGGCAAGATCTCCGACCTCTACGGTCGCAAGCTGATCTTCCAGCTGGCGATCATCACGTTCGTCGTCGGCTCGCTCCTTGCCGGCCTCGCCCAGGGAATTGGTGAGCTGATCGCGGCTCGCGCAGTGCAAGGACTCGGCGGCGGTGGTCTGTTCGCCCTCGCGCTCGCCACCATGGGCGACATCGTGCCGCCGCGTGAGCGCGGTCGGTACGGCGGATACTTCGGCGTCGTCTTCGGCACGTCGAGCGTGCTCGGGCCGGTGCTCGGCGGATTCTTCGCCGACGGACCTGGCTGGCGGTGGATCTTCTTCATCAACATCCCGATCGGGATCGCAGCCCTCGTCATCACGTCGGCGGCCCTCAAGATCGAGCACGTCCGGCGCGACCACACGATCGACTATCTCGGCGCAGCCACGATCGTCGCAGCGGTGAGCTCATTCCTGCTGTTCACGACGTGGGCAGGCCCCGACTACGGCTGGGGGTCACCGCTGGCGTTGTCTCTGGTCGGTGCCGGAGTCGTACTGACCGTCCTCTTCGTGTTCATCGAGTCACGCGCCACCGAGCCCATCATCCCGCTCGAGCTGTTCCGCATCTCCGTCTTCCGCACCAGCAACCTCTACAGCTTCATCATCGGGTTCGCGATGTTCGGCGGGATCGTATTCCTGCCCCTCTACCTTCAGGTGGTCCAGGGGATGAGCCCGACCCGTTCGGGGCTCGCCCTGCTCCCGATGGTCGTGGGCATCTTCTCCACGTCAATCTCCTCCGGCATCCTGATGAGCCGAACCGGCCGCTACCGCATCTTCCCGATCATGGGAGCGACCACGGTCATCGCAGCCTTGGTCATGCTGACGTTGCTCGACACCGGATCGCCTTACTGGCAAGCCGGTCTGGCTTTCTACGTCTTCGGGGCCGGACTCGGCTTCAGCATGCAGATCGTTGTGACCATCGTGCAGAACTCCGTTGACCGCCGCCACATGGGCACGGCGACGAGCTCGGTGGCGTTCTTCCGGTCGATGGGTGGCACGTTCGGAGCGGCGGCATTCGGGGCCGTCCTCTCGAGCCGGCTTGCGACCTACCTGGCTGAGCAGTTCAGCGGTCAGCCCGGCGGCGCACCCGGAGGCGGCGACATCACCAACAACGTCGAGGCGATCCAGCAACTCCCCGAACCCGCCCACGACATGGTGCTGCAGGCGTTCTCCGACTCCCTCCACGATGTGTTCCTCTGGGCGATCCCCGTCGTCGCAGTCGCGCTCGTGGTCTCCTTCTTCATCAAGGAACTGCCGCTCAAGGCCCGGGTCGAGCCAGCTACGGCCGACCAGCCCGAGGCAGAGGTCCCCGTCGCTCACTGAGCGGGACGACTCCATAGTCGCGACAGCAGTTGGTGCGCTGCGGCCTGGTGCTCGTCGACGAGAAGCCCAGCCGCGGCCAGCACGTAGTCGGAGTCGATCACGACTCGCGGTGCGCGCGGCACCAGCCAGCCTCCCTCGACGTGGTCGCCGGTCGCGCCTGCCAAGACGCGGCTGACAGCGGCGTCGGGGTTGTGGCGCAGCACCCCACCTGACCCGACGAGCAGCGAGACCTCACGGAGGTCCTTGCCGCTTCGCTCCACGAGCCTCCCGTCCGGACCGAAGACCACACGTTGCCGTCCCGCATGCCGCCTGACTGCAAGCGTGGCCGCCATCGACGCGATCGCCAGGTCAGCCTCGACCTCGCTTGCAGTCGCCGGGACAAGGCTCGGATCAACACGGCGGTCGTGCGCCGCCGACGTCATGCTCTCGGGCACCTCGAAGCCCGCCTCGTGCGCCGCCTCGACCGTCGCGACCGCACTCCACCGCATACCGAGATCACCCTCGACGGTGCGGCCGACCGGCACAGTCGCGACAACCTCACGCCCGAGCGCCCCGTCCTCAGGATCGAGCTGGACGACGGAGTGCACATCGGTGGTGGCGCCACCGATGTCGACCACGACAACGTCGCCCGCACCAGGCCTGTCTGGGTCGACTCCGGCGGCAAGGAGCTCGACGGCGCGAAGCACGACATCGGGCGTCGCCCCGCGCACCATCGACGTGAAGTCCGTTCGGCTCGACAGATGCTTCCCGCCGATCACGTGGGTGAGGAACATCGCGCGGATTGCTGCCCGTGCGCCTTCGGGTTCGAGCACACCGATCTGGGGTACGACGTTCTGAGCAACGACGTAGGGCACGTCCACTGCCTCGAAGCTCGACCGGATCTCATCGACCGCGTCGGCGTTCCCCGCCACCACCACAGGCCCCTTCCACCGAGCCGAAGCCAGCGCTCGGGCGTTCGCGAGCAGCACTTCGGCGTTACCACCGTCGGTCCCGCCGACGAGGAGCACGACGTCGGGCTTGGCTGCTTGCAGCGCCGCCAGTTCGACGTCATACGACGACACGTGCACGACGCGGCCACCACTCGACAGTGCGACCCGTCGGCCCGCCTCTGCTGTGACGAGTTCTTCGTTGCCGACCACGGCAATCCGTAACCCACCCCCGGCGGACGAGCATGCCCGGACCAGTGGGTCACCGCCGCCCTCGTCGAGGTGTGTCAGTCGAGCACGCAGCACATCCCAGCCGTCGAGTACATCGGTGTCGAGCGTGGTGGGATGGCTCGCAGTGCCGAGCAGCCGCCCGTCAACGGTGTCGACCAGGGCGGCCTTCGTGAACGTCGAGCCGAAGTCGACGCAGTAGACCAGCGACACGTCAGCCGGCGAGAGACCGGTCGAGATCGGCCAGCAGGTCGTCGATGGATTCCAGCCCGACCGACAGCCGGATCAGGTCGTCCGGCACAGCTAGCTCTGAGTCTGCGACGGACGCATGCGTCATGGTTGCCGGGAGCTCGATGAGCGACTCGACACCCCCGAGAGACTCGGCGAGCGTGAAGACGCGGGTGCGATCGCAGGCGACTTTCGCAGCCTCGTGACCGGCCGTCACCCGAAACGACACCATGCCGCCGAACCGCCGCATCTGGCGCGCCGCCAACGCATGCCCAGGGTGATCGTCGAAACCTGGGTAGAAGACCTCCCCTACTGCCGAGTGCCCGCGCAAGAACGTCGCAACGCGTTCGGCGTTGTCGCAGTGCCGGTCCATCCGCACAGCAAGCGTCTTGAGCCCTCGTATCACCAGGTAGCAGTCGAACGGCCCTGGAGTGGCACCGGTGGAGTTCTGGAAGGTGGCGAGATCGGCACCAAGGTCCTCGTCGGCTGTCACCAACGCACCGCCTACAACGTCGCTGTGCCCGCCGGCATACTTCGTGGTCGAGTGGACGACGACGTGAGCACCGAGTGCGAGGGGCTGCTGCAAGTAGGGCGTCGCGAACGTGTTGTCGACGAGGAGCAATGCCCCCGCCTGATTGGCGATCTGCGCAATTGCAGGGAGGTCTGCGACGCCGAGCAAGGGGTTGCTTGGGGTCTCGACCCAAATGATCTTGGTGCGCCCGGGCACCACGGCAGCAGCGATCTCGTCTGCGTTGTGCACAGACGCGGACGTGTGATCGACGCCCCAGGGTTCGAAGATCTGCTTGAACAGCCGGTACGTCCCGCCGTAGGCATCATTCGGTATGACGACATGGTCGCCGGGCGAACACACGACTCGAATCAGCGCATCCTCGGCCGCCATCCCGGAGGCGAACGCGATTCCCCGCGCACCACCCTCCAGCGCTGCCAGACAGTCTTCGAGCGCGCGCCGAGTGGGGTTGCCGGTGCGGGAGTACTCGTAACCGCCCCGCAGGCCGCCAACGCCGTCCTGCTTGTAGGTGCTCGTCGCGTAGATCGGCGTCATCACCGCGCCGTTCACCGCGTCGGCCGGCTGGCCGGCATGGATCGCCAGCGTCTCGAACTGGTAGTCACGGGCGTCGTCCATGCGCGGAAGCCTACCTAGCCCTCGTCGGCAGCCAACGGGTCACGCATCGGCCCAGGGACCGGCCGGGTGCATCCGCTGCAACACCGGTGTGAGGTGAGGCTCGACGGTGTCAGCGAGCCGCTCCAATTCTTGCCAGCCCACCCAGGCGTGGCCGAGGTAGCACGTCGCCTCCAGCGCGGTCTGTCCTGACGTGTCGGGGGCAGCTGCCGACTGAGCCCGACCGAGGAAGAACAGCTCGTCGCCGATGGCACGGCTTCCGTTCCACACCACGTCGCGCGCCACCGTCACCGGTTCGTTCGCCAATTCCGGGACAGGGATTCCGGTCTCCTCGATCCACTCGCGGGCGGCGGCCTCACGAGGGGACTCGTCGGCTTCGATCCCGCCACCGGGGGGCTCCCACAGCACATGTCCGTCGACGGGGTCGCGCCACCTCAGCAGCAGCACCCGGTCATCCGGGTCGAGGCAGACGACGCGTGCGGCGCGTCGCGGAGCGTCGACAGGCACTAGAACGTGGCACATGTAGTGGAGGATCTCCTCGCCGTTCTCATCAACCTTGACACGGCCGGTCCGAAGGAATCCCATCTTCTCGTACAGGTGTTGTGCACCAGGGCTGCTCACTTGGGTCCACAACTGAGCGCGGCCGAATCCGCGCCGGGCCGCCTGGAGCAACAAGGCCCGAACTACCCGCTGTCCGTGACCCTTCCCCCAATGCGCGGGGTCCGTTGCCACGGACGAGACGTGGACCAACCCAGGCACCTGGGCGCTCCCGCGTCCGTCGTCGGTGAGCGCCGGCAGGGCCACTCCGACAGACCGCATCTGAGTGCCGTCGAAGTCACCGACGCCGAAGCTCCCGGGGCGGTCCAGTCGAGCCCCGGCTGGGCCGTCCGGGTCGAGAGCTCGCAGCCCGAGACCAGCACGACGTACATCCGATGCCGTCCCCCACAAGGCCCTCAGCGCGTCGCTGTGCTCGGCCGTGAGCTGCTGAATCGACGTCACGCCATCACTTAACCACGCAACCAGCGACCACCCGGCAGGATGGCTCCGTGACGACAGCGACCCGGGTGCCCGTGACGACCGATTCCGGGGAGGAGCTCGACGCCGAGGATGCCTGGCACACGGTGCGGCGGCGCGGAGTGCTCCGGCTACTGGGACAGTCGTTCGTGCGGTTCCGGTTTGGGGACGGGTTCACGAATAGTCGCGCGCTCGGGTTGCAGATGGCGCTGTCCGTCGTCCCGTTCCTGCTGGCGATGACCGGCCTGGCCGCTGATCTCGATGATGGGCGGGCCTCTGGTGTCGTTGCCCAAACCGTCGGCGAGCTGACGCCCGGCCAGGGAAACGTCCTCGGTGCGACCCTGCGGGCCGACGGTTCCGAAGAGTCGGGTGAGGTTGCCCTGGCGTTCGGTCTCGCGTTCGCATTGCTCTCGATGGTCACCGCTATGGCGCAGATCGAACGCGGCTCCAACCGCATCTACGGCATCGCGCGCGACCGGCCCGCCCTGCACAAGTACGGGCGGGCCGCCGTCATGACAGCCGCCCTCGCCGTCCCCATCGGGCTCGGGTTCGTGCTGCTGATCTCCGGCGGACCGCTCGGGGAGGCGCTCAGCGCGACGTACGGGTGGTCCAGCCGTCTGGAGTCGGCGTGGGACATCGCCCGCTGGCCGGTCGGGTTCGGCTTGACGACGTTCACGATCACGGTGCTGCTCAACCACGCGCCCAGGCGACGGCAACCGGCGCTGTCGTGGTTGGCTCTCGGCGCAACCGTGGCGGTGGTGGCCACGATGCTGGTGTCCGGCCTACTGGCGGCGTACGTGCACTACAGCGGGTCTTTCGGCAGCGTGTACGGGCCACTTGCTGGGGTGATGGCACTGCTGTTGTGGTGCTATCTGTCGTCGATCGCGTTGTTCTACGGGATCGCCCTCGCGGCCCAGCTGGAGGCTTTGCGAGCCGGGCTGGACAGCCCCATCGAGGCTGATCCCGGCCCTGCGACCGACGCGCGGCCGCCGCTTGAACCGCCTGGAAGACTGGAAGCACCCGACGAGAGGACTGGCCGTGATGTTTGGCCGCGCGAAGACTGAACTTCCCACCCCTGACAAGGCGCTGCCCGGGCGTTCCACCCGGCCGTTCACCGTGCCCGACCGCCATGCGATCTTGGGCAACCCGATCGAGACCGACGGTCCCGACGGCTTCGAGGTCGCGGTGTTCGGCCTTGGCTGCTTCTGGGGTGAGGAGCAGACCTTCTGGCAGTGCCCGGCGTCTGGTCGACCTCGGTCGGGTATGCCGGCGGCGTCACGCCCAACCCGACGTACGAAGAGGTGTGCAGCGGCCGGACCGGCCATGCCGAGGTAGTGCGGATCGTCTACGACCCCGCGAAGGTGAGCTACGACGCCATGCTCAAGGTCTTCTGGGAGGCCCACGACCCCACGCAGGGCATGCGGCAGGGCAACGACCACGGTTCGCAGTACCGCTCGATCATCCTCACCACGTCGCCAGAGCAGCAGGCCACCGCCGAGCGGTCGCGCAAGGCGTACCAGGAGCAGATGACCAGCGCCGGGTACGGCGAGATCACCACCTCGATCCTCCCGCTGGACGAGTACTACTTCGCCGAGGACTACCACCAGCAGTACCTCGTCAAGAACCCCGGCGGCTACTGCCCCATCCACGCCACCGGCGTCAAGTACGCCGACGCCTGACAGCCGTGCGCGGCGTCATCGTGGTCGCGGATGCGGAAAGATCTTCAAGCGCTGTCGGATCGAGCGGCTGCCGTTCGTGGAGTAGATGTAGAGGCGGACACCGGGTCCGCGACTGAAGCGAGGAGCAGACATGACCGAGTACCTCATCTACTTCAACCAGCAGTGGGTGGGCGACCACGACGAGGAGTGGTTCCGCGGGCGCGGGCCGCTCGCCATGGCTGTCGTCAACGAGATCAAGGCCGCTGGCGAGTACGTGTTCGCCGGGGGCCTGGTCGAGGAAGTCGAGGAGGCCTTCAGCGCTGACGCGACCAGCGGCGCGTTGGTGTTCACCGACGGGCCCTACGTCGAGACCAAGGAGTACCTCGGCGGGCTCACGGTGGTGGACGTGGCCGACGAGGAGACCGCCAAGATGTGGGCCGGCAAGATCGCGGAGGCGTGCGGCTGGCCCCAGGAGGTTCGCCGCTTCAAGCCGTGGCCCAAAGACCGGTGACGGGGGAGCGTCCGAGTTTGTGACTCAGTCCAACGGGACCGGGACCTCGCTCACGGGCGTGATGGTGCTCGTGCACCTCGTGAACCCTGGCCACAGGAACTTCTGGATGGCCGTTACGTCGTCGGCCTCGATGACGTAGAAGAGCGTGTGCTCGGCATTTGCGCCGTAGCGCCCGATCAGCCTGACGCCCTCGACGGTCGCGTCGTACAGCGAGTTGGAGCCACCTTCGCCCTTCGGACACGTTTCCGGACTGTGAACCTGGGTGATGTGGAAGAGCATCGAACCTCCTCTAAGGGTCGCACCGAGTGCGCTCTCATCGTGGCCCGCCAGAGCGGACTTGTCACTCGAATCGAAACCCGCGCCTGCCGCAAAGGATGCGCGCGCGAGCCCCTACCTCGTGACGCCCGCAGCGGTCCGCCACTCGTGATCGGTGTGGGCTCCGGCCGTCATCGCCGCCTCGGCCTGCACGTCGGTCAGCGGATCCACGAGACAGAACTCGTTGCCGAAGGGGTCCTGCATGACAGCCCAGTCGATGACCGGAGGCTCGTCGCCATGGGACCGCGGTCGTGGATAGAGACTGGGCGGCTTCTTGATGGTTCCGCCCAGCCTGACGATCTGGTCGATGGCGCTGTCGATCCCGTCATTCGGGGTGATGTCGATGTGCATCGGGTTCGTCCGAGCGTGATCCGGCCTACCGACCTGCACGGGTGCCCTGGTGACCTGCTGAAGGATGATCTCGTGCTTCCAGGGGTCGTTGGTGCCCAAGTAGCCGAGCCACCCGTGCCATCCATGTTCGGGCCCGAGGATCTCGAGTCCTGTCACTTCCGACCAGAACTCGTAGGCGACCTTCATGTCCGTGACGTTGATGACGACACAACGCAGACTGCCAACGCCCACGATTTCCACCTCGCAGCACCCGGATATGAAGGGATTCTGCCCGACGAACGCCAACACCTCCATTGACTGGCGTGGGTACTACTCCCAGGCCCAGCGTCGGCGATGGTCCTAGGATCTGTCCGCATGAGCGAACGACGAGTAATGACCTGGTGCGGCATCTCCCTCGACGGCTACTCCAGCGGACCCGGAGGCCCTGAGCACGACAGCTGGCTGCACGAATGGGCGATGCGGCCGGTGACTCTCGAGTACTTCGAGGGCATCTGGCGCGGTTGCGACGCCGCCCTGATGGGTCGCAACAACTACGTCGGGTTTCACAGCGTGTGGCCCGGCATCACCGAGGACCCGGCGACCGACCCGCGCACCCGTGAAATCGGCCGTTGGTTGAACTCGGTCGAGAAAGGTGTCGTGTCGACAACGCTCGAGGAGTCGGAGGCGACATGGGAGCCCACCCGCGTCTTCAGGGATGCCGGAGATGCGGTCAAGACGCTGAAGGCCGAGCCAGGCCGCGACATCCTGGTGCTCAACAGCGCGCAGCTGATCCAATCGCTCCTGGCCGCCGGCCTGGTGGACGACCTGCGACTGGGCGTCGTACCAGTGCTGATCGGTGGCGGGCTGCGCCTGCTGCCGGACGGCGTGTCCGGCGACTGGGACCTGGTGTCGTCGACGACGCTGCCCGACGGTTCGCTGGGCTTGCATTACCAGCGGCCCTGACACATCGACCTCACTCGGGCTCGTCCATCCCAATGCTGGTGACGCTGGGGCACACTCTTGGTGTGGCAGGCGACGACACCGAGACACGCACGATAAGCCGCAGCGAAGGCGTGCTCCGGACGGTGGGGCTCGACATCGTCGGGCCACTCATCGTGTATCAGCTCCTGCGCAGAGCCGGTATGTCGGAGGTGTGGTCGCTCGTGCTCGCCGGCTGCCTGCCTGCGCTTGGCGTGCTCATCGACTGGTTGCGCTGGCGCACCCTCGCGGTCGTGGGCTGCGTTGTGCTCGGCGGGATCGCGCTCAGCATCGTGCTCGCCCTGATCACCGATGACCCGAAGGCGCTGCTGCTTGAGGGGGCGGCCATCACCGCAGTCTTCGGAGTCGTGTGCCTGGTGAGCTTGAGGGCGAGACGGCCAGTGATCTTCCACTTCGCCCAGGCCTTTTATGGTGGCCGCCATTCCGTCGACGGCGCTGAGATGGATGCCGACTACGTCCGCTACGAACAGGCTCGGTCGTTCTGGCGGACGGTCACGATGGTCTGGGGTCTCGCTCACATAGCTCAGGCGGGGCTGCTGGTGGCCGTCGTACAGACGACCTCCACGGGGACGGCGCTCACGTTCAACCGAACCGTGCCGTGGTTGATCACCGGCCTCCTGTTCGCGTGGGCGTTCTGGTGGGGCGCGCGACTGAGCGCGCAGAAGCCGTGAAGACCCTCGTCGCGTTCGACCGGGTCGAACACCTGATCCGGGTGCCGGTCCAGGTCGCTGACGAGACGGCTCCATTTCTCGTCGACACCGGAATCGGTGTCACGGTTGTCTCTTCGGTGTTCGCCGAGCGAGAAGACGTTCACAGCACCGGAAGGAGTTTCAGCGGTCGCCGGATGTCAGGGCAGGTCATCGAGACTCCCCTGGTGAGGCTTCCCCCGCTCCGACTCGGGCAGTACGAGGTTGAAAACCATGTCGCGGCCGTCGCCGACTTGGGCGGCGACAGCGATTCGGCGGGCTTTTCGGGAGTCCTCGGACCTGGCTTCTTCACGTATCACGCCGTCATCACCGACCCCGTTGAGTCGACTCTCACGATTGTGCCCAACGACCAGCTGAACACGGTTGGGCATGTAGTACCGATGAGGGTGCTGAGGGACGGGCCTTCATTCGACCCGTTCGCAGACTTGGTGCTGCCAAGTGGCCGCACCATCTCCGTCGAGATCGACACTGGGTCCGCGAGCTTGATTCTCGCCACTCGGTACATGGCCGAATGCGGCGTGACGATCGAGAGCCCGGCCGTCGAGACCACCACCGGCACAGACGAAACAGGACACGCGTGGACGCGCCACTGGGCAACGATTGGCGGGCAGGTGCACTTGGCGGCCGCCGCCGAAACCGCACAGAGCGCTCCTCGCGTCCTCTTCCAGGACATCATCCACGACGGGCTGGTCGGGACCGACTACCTGGAGAGGTATCGGATGACCTTCGACATCACCGGCGAGAAGATGATCCTGTCGCCGCAGGTGGAGTCGGGGCCTTGAGGCAGGAGGGGCAGCGGTCAGACCGGCCCACCGCCGAAGCTGATCTCGTTGCCGTCGGGGTCCTGGTAGATCGCCTTGCGGACGCCGTTCTCGTACGTTTCGCGTTGCGCAGGCTCGAGCCCCCGGCTGGCGATCTCGGACACGCGCGCATCGAAGTCCTCCGCGAAGATCGTGTGCATCGCATAGCCCGCTGAAGCTGGCTTGTTCTCGATGTACAGGTAGCGATGTTCGGCGACCTCCCATACCGCCTCCGTGTCATTCGGAAAGAACGTCGGAGGCGACCCCATCAAACGTTCGTACCACGACAGTGCCGCCTGGTAGTCCCGGACAGGTATCCCGGCGAAGAGATCGATCTCCATTCCGCGGACCCTACAAGGCCGACCACTCTCGCCTCCCCCAGATCCAGGAGCGCCGCGAGTTCCTCGCGGTTGCAGGAAGCAGACGACTCCACCAGGGTAGGGACATCACGGACGCACGAGACTCGGAGGCGGCGACATGAGTGATGTAGCGGTCGAGCAACAACGCCGCGAACCCGAGCTGAAGCGGGTGATGGGCCCACGCCTTCTGTTGCTCTTCATCGTCGGCGACATCCTCGGCACCGGTGTCTACGCCCTGACCGGTGACGTGGCCGGCAAGGTCGGCGGAGCGGCCTGGGCACCGTTCGCAGGAGCCTTCATCGTGGCCACGATCACGGCTCTCTCCTACCTCGAGCTGGTCACCAAGTACCCGCAGGCCGCCGGTGCTGCGCTCTACACGCACAAGGCGTTCGGCATCCACTTCTTCACGTTTATCGTCGCGTTCACCGTGATGTGCTCCGGGATCAGCTCGGCATCGACGGCGTCTGCTGCCTTCGCCAGCTTCCTCAACGACGGCTTCAAGCTCGACGTCGATCCCCAGGGCGGAGTGACGCTGCTGATCGCGTTGAGCTTTATGGTCCTCGTCGGTCTGGTGAACCTGCGTGGCGTCGGTGAGAGCGTCAAGGCGAACGTCGTACTGACCCTCGTCGAGCTCTCCGGCTTGCTCATGATCATCTTCATCGGTATCTACGCGATGACCCAGGGCCGGGCCGACTTCACCGAGGTGACCATCTTTGAGTCCGAGCAGGGCAAGAGCGCCTTCTTCGCCGTCACCGCGGCGACCACGCTGGCGTTCTTCGCGATGGTCGGCTTCGAGGACTCGGTCAACATGGCAGAGGAGACGAAGGACCCCTCCAGGATCTTCCCCAAGATCATGCTCACCGGCCTGGGGATCACTGGGACGATCTACATCCTCGTCTCGATCACCGCGGTCGCGCTGGTGCCGGTAGGCGACTTGACCAACGACGATCTCCCCGAAGCATTAGTCCAAGTCGTGCAGGCGGGTGCGCCGGACCTCCCCATGGACAGGATCTTCCCGTTCATCGCGATGTTCGCCGTAGCCAACTCGGCGCTGATCAACATGCTGATGGCGAGCCGGCTGTTGTACGGCATGGCGCGCCAAGACGTGCTGCCTCGGGTGCTCGGCAGAGTTCACCCGACTCGCCGGACGCCGTACGTCTCGATCCTCTTCACCACGCTGATCGCAGTCGGCCTCATCTCGTACGTCGTTTTGAGGCTCGACGAGGACGCCATCTCCTTGCTTGGTGGCACCACGTCGCTGCTGCTCCTCGCGGTCTTCACGGTGGTCAACATCGCCGTGCTCGTGCTGCGCCGTGATCACGTCGACGGCCCGCACTTCACGGCGCCGACGGTTTTCCCGATCCTGGGTGCGTTGCTCTGTGCCTTCATGACCGGCCCGTGGGCACGTGACGAAGAGCAGCGCAAGCAGTACGAGGTCGCGGCCTGGCTCCTTGCCGTCGGCGTCGTGTTGTGGGTCCTCACCTGGCTCTACAACCGCGGTGTCCGAGCGAAGAAGACCGGCTTCCGCCATCCCGAGGAGCTCAAGGGCTAGCGCAGCCTGCACCCCGGTGATACTAGGGTCGTCCTATGCCCGCCCTCACCGAACCATCCGCGCGCGCCCTGCGGCGCACCCTGCTCGAGCGACAGTCGGAGCATCGCCTCCCCGGCCTCGTCGGCGGCGTCGTCCGCGACGGTGGGCTCCTCTGGTGTGACGGCGTCGGAGCAGCCGACCTCGACGCACCGGACGCCCCTCCCGACTCGGACACCCAGTTCCTGATCGCCTCGATCACCAAGACGTTCACGGCGGTCGTGGTGATGCAGCTGCGAGACGAGGGCAAGCTCGCCCTCGACGAAACCATCGACACGTTCGTGTCCGACTCCAAGCACAGCGACATCACGATTCGCCAGACGCTCAGCCACGTCACCGGCATGCAGCGAGAGCCGGTCGGCGACATCTGGGACACGCTGACCTACCCCGACCGGACGCAGCTCGTCGAAAGCTGGAACGACGCAGAGCGGCCGCTCAAGCCGCACTTCCGGTGGCACTACTCGAACCTCGTCTACTCGATGCTCGGTGAAGCCATCGCCCGGATCGAGGGTCGGGACTGGTTCGACGTCGTCAAGTCCCGAATCCTTGACCCGCTGGGGATGTCGCGTACGACGCTGGGGCTCACCGGTCCGCACGCGACCGGCTACTACGTGCCGCCGTTTAGCGACGTGCCGGTGCAAGAACCGGTGCTCGACATCGGCGCGACCTCCCCCGCCGGTGGGCTCGCGTCGACGGCGCACGATCTGGCCGCGTGGGCGTCCTTCCTCGCCAGCCCCACTACCGACGTGCTCAAGCCCGACACCCTCGAGGAGATGTGCCAGCCGCAGATCATGGCCGACCTCGACCGTTGGCAGCTGGCTTGGGGGCTCGGCCTGATGCTGCTACGGCTGGACGAGCGCATCTTTGTCGGCCATACCGGTGGCATGCCGGGCCACATCACCGGGCTGTTCATGCATCGCCCGTCGGGCACGGGCGGTATTGCCTTGATCAACTCGACATCCTCGCCTGACCCGGCGCCGCTCGCGGCCGGGCTGGCGTCATACGTCCTCGACAACGAGCCGGCAGATCCGGAGCCGTGGCGCCCCGGCACCGGCGTGCCTGCGGAGCTCGAGGGTGTGCTTGGCCGTTGGTTCTCCGAAGGGCAGGCTTTCGCGTTCAGCGTGCGGCAGGGCCGGCTGGAGGCGCGGGGTGAGGCCGCCCCGGCGCACAAGCCGTCTTCGGTGTTCGTCAAGGTCGACGACGACGTCTACCGCACGGAGTCGGGTCGCGAGACCGGTGAGCTCTTGCGGATCACCAGGGACGAGCGCGGCGACGTGGTCAAGCTGCACTGGGCGACCTATCTCTTCACCCGGGAGCCGTTTGCCTTTGGTGAGTGGCTCTGAGATCTCGGCCTGGCCACGCCTTCGCTCAGGCCGGCGGGCCGCTCGCGACCCGGCGTCGCAGCGTGTCGAGGCCTTCGGCCGTCCGTTCGAGGGTCCACCAGGACTCGATCCACCAGGTCGCGCCGGCTTGTGCCCACGCGGCAGGGTCGTTCGGCTCGGTCTTGACGAACTCGCCGTAGCTGTCGGCTTCGAGGATGACGTCATACCCCTCCCAGGGGAGCCCGGCCCGCTCACGCTCCACCCGCGTCAACCTCGCGATCTCCGCCAGGCTCTCGGTGGTGGTCGGCTTCTCGCGGTCGCTCGGGTGGATGACCTGCGGCAACAAACCGTCCCATCGCGACGCCCGCGCGAGCGACGGCTGACGGTCGCGCCCGACGACCTGGGCGCCCACCACCCAGACCGGTGGCCGCGGCTGCTGGACCGGAGGGTCGGGGAGCATGAAGTCTGTCGGCTTGGCCGAGTAGTGGGTGCCGTCGTAGGCGAACGGCTGGCCCTTCATCAAGCCGTCGTAGATCGCGAGCGCCTCGTCGAGCTTCTGCGCCCGGACTTTGCGCCCCTCGTCAGCTTCGAAGGCCGTCCATCCCTCGTGCAGGGCGCCCAGGCCGGCGCCGAGGATGGCTCGTCCGCCGCTCAACCGGTCGACGGTGCCGACCTTGGTGGCGAGGTCCCACGGCTTCACCCGCGGCACAGGCGTCAGCAGTGTGCCGAGCTTGATCCGGTCGGTCACCATCGCCGCAGCGGCCAACGTCACCCAAGCGTCGACCCCGAAGACGGCTTCCCAGGTGAAGATGCCATCCCAGCCGTGCTGCTCGCCGAGAGCAGCCAGAGAGGAGAACTCGCGCGAGTCGGCATACGGGACGACGAACCCAAATCTCATGCCCGCGACCGTAGTACGTGCGACCGACACCCGACTTGATCGCCCTTGCTCCCCTCGCGTTTGCCTAGTCCACAAGGCGGGTGGCTTGTGAACAAGGCAGACCTGCCAAGGCGACTGGGCCGGCACCTTGTGAACTAGGCAAACGCCTGGGTGCCTGGAGAGCTGCGCAACCTGGTGTTTTCGGGTCAGCGACACGGTCGGCGCGTCATAGCGTTTCGCGCTAACTGTCCGTTAGGTTGAGGCATGGCCGAAGCCGAAACGGACAGTCCGAGTTCGACCGCCGAGCCCTTGGTCGTACTTGCGGGCGTCAACAAGTGGTTCGGGGACCTGCATGTCCTGCAGGACATCAACCTCGAGATCGCCCCCGGCGAAGTCGTCGTCGTGATCGGCCCGTCCGGCTCCGGAAAGTCCACGTTGTGCCGCGCCATCAACCGGCTCGAGCCCATCAACGAAGGCGAGATAAGGCTCGACGGGCAGCCGCTGCCCGAGGAGGGCAAGGCACTCGCACAGCTGCGCGCTGAAGTCGGCATGGTCTTCCAGGCCTTCAACCTCTTTGCGCACAAGACAGTTCTCGACAATGTGACCCTCGGCCCGATCAAGGTCCGCGGCCGGAGTACGTCGGAGGCGCGCGAGCAGGCCAAGAAGCTGCTCGAGCGAGTGGGTGTCGGCGAGCAGGCAAACAAGTACCCCGCCCAGCTGTCCGGCGGGCAGCAGCAACGGGTCGCCATCGCTCGAGCGCTGGCGATGCAGCCGAAGGTCATGCTCTTCGACGAGCCGACGTCGTCGCTCGACCCCGAGATGATCAAGGAAGTGCTCGACGTGATGGTCGAGCTCGCTGAAGACGGTATGACGATGGTCGTGGTCACGCACGAAATGGGGTTCGCGCGGACGGCAGCCAACCGGGTCGTGTTCATGGCCGACGGGAAGATCCTTGAAGAGGCGACGCCGGAGCAGTTCTTCACCAACCCCACCTCGGATCGAGCCAAGGACTTCCTCGGCAAGATCCTTCAGCACTAGTAACGAGTTTGTGATCAGCCGGGAACCCGGCATCGCATCGACAAGGGGAGTTCACTGATGAGATTCACAAGGACCAAAGCAGTGCTCGCAGGGGCACTGCTCGTCGCGTCACTCGCCGCGTGCGGCGACGACGACGACTCCGGCGGCACGGTCGACGTCCCGGTTGAGGACAACCCGGACTTCCCCGAGGGAAGCACGATGGCGACGCTTGCCGACGAAGGCAAGATCATCATCGGCGTCAAGATCGACCAGCCGGGCATCGGCAACCTCGAGCCCGGCGACGACGCGCCGACCGGATTCGACATCGAGATGGGCAAGATCATCGCCGGCCAACTCGGCCTCGAAGGCGACGAGATCGAGTGGAAAGAAACGATCTCCGACAACCGAGAGTCCTTCATCAAAGGCGGCGACGTCGACATCGTCATCGCGTCGTACTCGATCACCGATGATCGGCGCCTAGAGGTTGGGCAAGCAGGGCCTTACTACGTGACAGGTCAGCAACTGCTCGTCCGCGAGGCAGACAAGGAAGAGATCGCCGGACCGGAAGACCTCGACGGCCGCAAGGTCTGCTCGGTTGAGGGCTCGACGTCACTCATCACGGTGCAGGAAGAGTACGGTGCCGACCCGGTCCCGCAAGCCACCTACTCAGAGTGCATCACCGCGCTCGAGAACGAGACGACCGACGTCGTCACCACCGACGGTGCGATCCTGCTGGGCTATGAAGCCCTGGACCCCGACAACCTGCAGGTGGTCGGCGAACCTTTCAGCGAAGAGCGCTACGGCATCGGCTACAAGCACGGTGACACAGAGATGTGTGAGTTCATCACCGAAACGATCCAGGAGGCAATGGACGACGACACCTGGGCGGAGGCGTTCGAGGCAACCCTCGGACAGTCGGGCATCGACACGCCCGAGCCACCTGAGATGGATCCCTGCGAGTAAGCATTTGATCCGGTGGTGGCCGACGGCACAGTTCGGCCACCACCGCGTCATGTACCAGCGATGGCGAGGTGACCGAGTCGCATGAACGTCCTGTTCGACAATCGGGACGCCTACTTCCAGGGCTTCCTGGTGACCCTCTGGTTGCTCTTCTTTGCCGGCATCATCGCCACCGTGCTGGGGACGCTGCTCGCCGCGATGCGGGTTTCTCCTGTCACCCTCGTCCGGGGCGTCGGCACGAGCTACGTCAACGTCGTGCGCAACACGCCCCTGTTGCTGGTGCTGTTTCTCTTCCGTGACGCGTTTCCCAAGCTGGGCTTCAACTACTCGATCAACAACTACTTCGACTTCTTTTTCATCGCCGCGACGACCGGGCTAGGCCTGTATGCCGCGGCGTTCGTGTGTGAGGCACTCCGCTCGGGAATCAACTCGATCCCGATGGGGCAAGCGGAGGCAGCACGCTCGATCGGGATGGACTTCGCGCAGTCGATGCGCCACGTCATCATGCCGCAGGCTGTCCGAGCGGTGATCCCGCCGCTGGCAAGTACCTACATCTCGCTGGCGAAGAACACCACGGTTGCGCTGGGCGTCGCCGTCACCGAGGCGAGCTTCGAGATGAAGGAGCTCATCACAGTTCACGCTGCCTCACAATGGCCGATCTTCATCGGGTTCGCGGCGGGATACGTGATCATCGTCTGGACGATCGCCTTGTTTGCACGGTTCGTCGAGGGACGAATGCGGGTGGCGCGATGAGCAGCGTGCTGTTCGACATTCCCGGCCCGCGGGCGCGGGCACGCCACCGTGTCTACGCCGGTATCTTCCTGGTGCTGCTCCTGGGATTGGCAGCGGTGGTCGGGCGGAAGCTATACAGCGAGGGAGTCCTCGCTCCGGAAGTCTTCAATGCCGCCTTCCAGAACGACAACGTCACGTTCCTCCTCGAGGGTCTGATCTACGGAACGCTGAAGGCAGCGGCACTGGCCATCGTGTTGTCGCTGCTGCTCGGGATCGTGCTCGCCGTCGGAAGGTTGTCCAACCACTGGTTCTTCCGCTTGCCAGCCGCCGGATTCGTCGAGCTGTTCCGGGCGATCCCGCTGGTCTTGCTCATCGTCTTCCTCTTCTTTGGCGTCGGCCTCTCTGCGTTCTGGGCCTTGGTCATATCGTTGATGCTCTACAACGGCTCGGTGCTGGCCGAGGTCTTCCGCGCCGGCGTGAACGCCGTGGCAGCGGGTCAGGGAGAAGCGGCGTACTCGGTCGGCATGCGGAAGAGCCAAGTGATGCGGCTGATCCTGCTGCCGCAGGCGATCCGCTTCATGCTGCCGGCAATCATCAGCCAGTGCGTGATCGTGTTGAAGGACACCTCGCTCGGTGCGCTCATCGTGTATGAGGAACTGCTGCGCTACTCGCGTCTGGTGGCCGGAAGTGTCCCCGACAGCACCATCGTCGTCTACAGCGCCGCCGCCCTCGTCTATATCTTGCTCAACTACTCACTCTCCAAGCTCGCCGAGTATGTCGAGCGACGCCTTGCCCGCCGCGGTGTCGTTGGCGACAAACCCGTCGCGGCGCCCAACATCGGAGAGGTGAGCGGCGGGGTCTGACCGACTTGTCAGACCGTCACCGGGTCCTGACCTGGTGAGGTTCTGACAGGTCGGTCAGGCGGACGCGATGAAGGCCAACAGATCCTGACGGGTCAGCACACCGACGGGCTTGCCATCATCCTGCACGAGCACCGCGTCCGCCTCGTGCAGTCGGTCAACCGCTGCTGACGTGGGCTCGCCAGCGCCGATCGTGGGCAGCGGAGGCGCCATGTGTTTCGCGACGGGGTCGACGAGACGAGCCGCGCCGGCATACAGCGCCGCCAGGAGGTCGCGCTCGCTCACGGAGCCGGCAACCTCGGCGGCCATGATGGGTGGCTCGGCGAGGACCACCGGCATCTGCGAGACGCCGTACTCGCGCAGGATCGCGATCGCCTCGGCGATGGTCTCGTTGGGGTGTGTGTGCACGAGATTCGGGAGTCGGCCGTCCTTGCCGCGCAGAACCGCACCGACCGTCAGCTCCTCGGGCCGGCCTAGGAAGCCGTATTGCGCCAGCCACGTGTCGTCGAACACCTTGCTGAGGTAGCCCCTGCCGCTGTCGGGGAGCAGTACGACGACGACGGCATCGGGGTCGTCGAGCTCCTGCGCGAGTCGCACGGCCGCGGCCGCCGCCATGCCGGACGAGCCGCCAACGAGCAGGGCCTCCTCGCGAGCCAGCCGACGAGTCATCACGAACGAGTCGCGGTCGGAGACGGCGATGATCCGGTCTGCGATCTCCTTGTCGTACGCCTCGGGCCAGAAGTCTTCGCCGACCCCCTCGACCAGGTAGGGACGACCGCTGCCGCCCGAGTAGACCGAACCCTCCGGGTCGGCGCCGATGACCTGCACCCGGCCGTCGGAGACCTCCTTGAGGTACTTCCCGACGCCGCTGATCGTGCCGCCGGTGCCGACGCCGCACACGAAGTGCGTGACCTTGCCGTCGGTCTGCCGCCAGATCTCCGGGCCGGTCGTCTCGTAGTGGCTGCGGGGGTTGTTGACGTTGGAGTACTGATCCGGCTTCCAGGCGTTGTCGGTCTCGCGCATCAGCCGGTCGGAGACGTTGTAGTAGCTGTCGGGGTGGTCGGGTGCGACGGCGGTGGGGCAGACGACCACCTCGGCGCCGTACGCCTTGAGAACGTTGCGCTTGTCTTCGCTCACCTTGTCGGGACACACGAAGACGCAGTGGTAACCCTTCGCCTGCGCCACCATCGCCAGCCCTACGCCGGTGTTGCCCGACGTCGGCTCGACGATCGTGCCGCCGGGCTTGAGCTCGCCGCTCTGCTCGGCCGCCTCGACCATGCGCAACGCGATCCGGTCCTTGACGGAGCCGCCCGGGTTGAAGTACTCGATCTTGGCAAGCACGGTCGGTCGTGCCCCGTCGGCGGTCTTGTCGAGCCTCAGGAGCGGCGTGTTGCCAACGAGGTCGAGCAACGAGGTCACATAGTCCACGCGGCAAGCCTAGTGGCGAGGTTATTCGCATCGTGTCCCGCGTTGAGGGCACCTACAGTGGAAGCCCTGTCCGAGACATGTAGCGAGGTTGAGTGAGCAAGGCGGGTGCCGCACGCAGGCTTGCGGCCGCTGCTGCTTATGGCGGCGGCGGTCTCGGTTTCGTGGGCGGTTCGTTGTACGGCGTCCTGCGCGCCGAGGCGTCGATGGCCCGTCGTCGGATCGGCAAGGCCACAGGCAAGCCACCCGACCCGAGCGGTCTCTACGGCGCCGAGCTGCCGGGACCTGCGATCCGGCTGTCCGTCCTGGGCGACTCAGGTGCGGCGGGTTACGGCGCGGAGGTGCCCGAGGAGACGTTCGGCGCCTATCTCGCGGCCGGGCTGTCCGAGCTGGCCGGGCGTCCAGTCTCGTTGGTCTCGGTCGCAGCCGTCGGCGCGAAGACCGCCGACCTGCAGCTGCAAATCCCTGCCGCCGTCGCCGACCACCCCGACGTCTGCGCGATGATGATCGGAACCAACGACGTCACCCACCGCGTATCACCAACGGCGTCGGTGCGGGCCTTGCAAGACGCTGTCGAAACTCTCCGGGAAGCCGGAGCCGAGGTCGTCGTCGGCACCTGCCCGGATCTCGGCACGCTCCGCCCCATCGCTCCCCCGCTGCGCCAGATTGCGCGGCTGTGGAGCCGCCGGCTCGCCGCCGCACAGACGATCGCCACCGTCGAAGCCGGCGGGAGCTCGGTCTCGCTGGGCAGCATCTTGGGGCCCGAGTTCGAAGCTTCCCCGGCAGACCTGTTCGGGCCCGACCAGTTCCATCCCTCCCCGGCTGGCTACCGAAGCTGTGCACAGGCGATGCTCCCCACCGTCGCGACCTCCGTCGGCGTGCTTCCCGATGCCGCCGAGCAGCCCGACGCCAGCCGTGGCGAGGGGGTCCGCTCGCTGCCCGCCGCCGCAGCCGCTGCCGCCGAGAGCGCCGGCACCGAAGTCTCCCGCGGCGAGGTCTCCGGACACGAGCTCGGCCCGCGGGGGCGCTGGGCGGTGCTCCGGCACAGAAGACGCCACGAGCCGCCCCATGTCGGGGCCATCGAGGGCATCCCTCACGACCAAGAGCAAGCGCCCGCCGTCGTACCGGCTGACAAATAGCGAAGAAACCTTGTCTCGCGCGTCCGTCTTTGGCAGGCTCACCCCAAGGTAGGACTCGCGACCTCGGGAGGAACGATGGCCCTTCACCACTCCGAAGAAACACATCAGATGCTGGTCGCGCGGGTCCCCGCAGCGACCGGCCGTCCTCTTCATGAGTGGTTTGGCCACCTCGAAAACGGCCCAGGTTTGCTCCGCTTCGATGACAGGGTTCGATGGCTGCGCGACGAATACGGCCTGGCGCATGGGCACGCGACCGCGATCGTGCACGAGCACGACCTCAAGAAGGCGCACCGCAGCTTCGAGTAGCAACTGCGAGCACCCAGACATCCAAAAGAACGGCCCCCGGAACTCTCCGGGGGCCGTTCTTTGCGTCTTGTCAGCCGTCGTACGACGGCCGAGGCGGTCAGTCGCCGCGCAGGATCGCGAGGATTCGGAGCAGCTCGATGTAGATGAAGATCAGCGTGGCCGTGAGCCCGAACGCGGCTCTCCACGACTCGATCTCGGGCGCACCGGCAGCGACGCCCCGCTCGATCATGTCGAAGTCGAGGATCAGGAAGAAGATACCGAGCGCGAGGCCGACGATGCTCATGACCAGCCCGAGCAGGCCGTAGCCGTTGAAACCGATGTCGGCGCCAGCGAAGGAGAGCATGAAGTCAACAAAGGTCAGGGCGAAGAAGCCGAGGCCCGCGATGACCACGAACTTCCGCATCCGGGTGGACACCTGGATGTTGAAGAACTTGTAGGCAGCGAGCGTCGCGACGAAGGCGGCAAACGTGCCAGCAACTGCCTGGACGACGATGCCCGGCCAGATCTCGTTGAACGCCTCCGACGCTGCGCCGAGGAAGAAGCCCTGGACGACCGCGTAGAGCATGATCAACGGCGGTGACACCGCCCGCTTGAAGCTCAAGTAGATACCGAGCCCGGCGCCGGCGAGGGCGCCACCGATCCAGGCGGTGCTGGCATACTCCTCGGGCAGGCCGACCCACGTGAGGGCTGCGGTCACAATGACCAGGCCGATGGTGACAGCCGAACGCGCGACAACGGAGTCGATCGTCATCCGCTCTTCGATGGACGGCTCTGCGGGGTACTGCCACGTCGACGGGTCGCTGCCTTGGGGTGCGGTCGCCGGTTGGCCATAGCCCTGATGGCCCTGGCCGCTGGCGGCGTAGCCAGGGTGGCCATAGTTCGCAGCAGCGCGACCGTTGAACGCGTCGCTCTTGTTGAGAATGGGGTTACGGCTCTGCATGGGGATGTTTCCTCCTCGGCCCGGCGCCGTGCCGGGTCTCCTCCATCATACGTGGTCAGAGGGCCGTTCCCTCGCGCAGGCAGGGTCCGCTTGTCCGAAATGGAACAGCCAAACCGGGGCGACGAAGTGGCCAACACGAGTGGTTGCCGGATGCGCGGGTGACGCCGCGAAAGGACTCCAACTTGCCCGGTCAGTCACTCGTCGACACGAGGGAGTCCCCACAGCATGTCGTACAGCACCCCCGGCCTCCCGGTGGCTGCGTCAAAGGCGCCGAAAGTCACCGTTGGGTTGTCCGGATCCAGGGCGTCAACCAAGAAAGTCCGCTCGTCGAGCGGCAGCGCCTCGGTCTCGCCAACATCGGTCTTGATGCGCAGGCGGGTCCCGGCACGTGTGACCTCGACCCGCCGGTCGGGCCATGCATAGATGCCGGCAAAGCGCGAGAGATCCCCGGCGGCACCGGGCGATCCGTGGAGGTTCAGCGGCGAGACCCTGATCCCGAACAGCGAGTCCATCAGATCGGCGAAGAGCGAGCGGTACATCGCGCGCCCGGTGCTGCCGTTGGTCATCAAGACGACCGCAGCCTGATGCTCCGGCACGATCCGCAGCACTGACCGCTCGCCGCTGAGGAGGCCGTCCCAACCCCACACTGGACCGCCCTCCCAGTCGAACTGTGCCCAGCCCAGACACCAGGAATCCAGCCAGCCGTAGATCGGAACCTCCGCGTGCACTGTGCGCAACCCGGCGAGTGCCGAGTCCTCGAGGTGCAGGTGGGCGAACCGGAGAAGGTCCGCGACCGTCGAGACGGCAGTCGTGCCCGCCGGTCCATACGCGCGTGCGATCAACGGCTCGACCGGCGCGACTCCCTCAACCGTCACTTCGTGCCCCGACACGCGCCGCTTTGTAGCAACGTTGGTTACGAACGTCGTCTCGCCCATGCCTGCAATGGCGAGGTGGTCGCGCATCGCGACCTCCCAAGCCGCGTCCGAGACCGTCTCAATCGCACGCCCCAGCAAGCACCAGCCCACGTTCGTGTACGACCAGAACTGCGCCGCAGGAACGTCTGGCGCGGCATCGGCAGCGAGCCGCGAGAGCGCACCGTCGTCCTCGTCACCTCGGCCGGCGAAGTCGAACTCCAGCCCTGCGCGCAGCGCCAACCCCGACCGATTCGCAAGAAGGTCTCGCAGGGTGGCGGCTTCAGCCCAGCGATTGCCGCGCAGCTCCGGCACGTGCGCGGACACCGGGTCATCCAGCAACAACCGACCCGCCTCCGCGAGACGAGCTATCACCGTCGCGACCATCGACTTCGTCAAGGATCCAACGCTGAAGAGCGACTCAGGTGTGACCGGCTGGCCGACGCTCACATCTGCCACTCCGTAACACGCGGTCGTCGCAGCCCCATCGCGGAGGATGCCGACTGCCGCCCCCGGCACCGAATATCTCAGCGCGTGCTGACGAAGCAGAGCCGTTAGCTCGCCTTCGTTCACCCGACAATCCTAGGCTCATCACAACCCCAGAGCGGCGAGACGCTCGTCGTACTCTTCCTCGATCTCCTCCTCGGCACGGTCCTGTTGCCACAAGGCCTCGAGGGTGGATCGGGTGGAGTCGTCAAGGGCGTCGTACCGCGTCTGCCATTCCTCCGCGTGCTCGATCCAGTAGCCGACTGCTTTGTACGCCGACGCCGGCAGGCCAAGCTCACGACGGAGGTACCGGCGGACACCGCGAAGTGCCTTGGACTCACCGGCTACCCAGACGTAGCCTCCGGGGTCATCGGGGCGGGCGAGCGCGCGGACAACCTCGTCGAGGTGGCTCGGGCGGTGCCCGTTCCCGCCGTGGACCCACGTCACCTCGACGCGCGGATGCGCGGGTAACCCAGTGTGGTGATGCTCGTCGGGGACCTCGACGACGACCCGGTTGCTGACCTCGTCGGGGGTGTTCTCGAGGATCCGGCAAAGCGCGGGGAGCCCGGCACAGTCCGCCACCAGCACCTGCCACGTGAGGTCGTCAGGCGGGTCGTACATCGCGGTCGGCGTGTTCATTCCCACGACATCACCAGGTGTTGCCGCGCGGGCCCACGTAGTGGCGACGCCTTGGGCATGCAGGACGAAGTCGATGCTTACCTCGCCGGTCTCGCGGTCGAAATCGCGGACCGTGTAAGTGCGCAGCAGGCCTAGATCGACCGCTCCGTAGTCGAAGACCCCGTCGGTGATCTCCGGGAGCACCGGCTCGGTCTCCCCGGCGGCCGGCATGAGCACCCGGAGGTACTCGTCGCCGACCCCGGTCGTCTCGAAGTCCTTCAGGTCAGTGCCGCCGAACACGATCCTCCGCAAGGACGGTGTGAGGTCGACGATGCGGACCACCTCGGCGCGGTACACCCGCATCTCCAGCTCCGGCAAGTCAGTCACGGCGCCGGCTCAGGCACGGTTCACGGCTTGGTCCACGCGTCAGAGCTGCGCCTCGAGCAGGTCGGCAAGGTCGTTCATTACCTTGGCGTACCCGGCGAAGCTGTACGGCGCGACGGCCTGCCACGGCACGTAGGCACCGTCCTTGGCCGCGCGGACTGTCGAGAATGCCGGCTGTTGCTCGAGCTGCTCGAGTGTGGCTCCGTTGTCACGCGAGTCCCACATCACGATGTCTGCGTCGTACTTGTCGGCGTTCTCCCAGCTGAGATCCTCCCAGTAGCTGCCAGCCGGCGCCTCTGCCTTGACCAGCGGCAGCCCCAGCGTGGTGAAGTAGTCGAGATCGGGGAACTGCTCTGGATCGCCGAGATAGATCCTGTCGGGTGTCGCCGACACCGTCAGGACCTGTTTGCCTTCGAGCGAGTTGCCCAGCTCCCGCAGCCGATCGCTGGCCTCGTCGAAGTCCTTGCGGCCCTGCCGAGCAGCCTCGGAGTTGAGATCGGCGCCCAGGGACTCGGCGACCTTCTCAACCCGCTCGATCGACTCGATCAGTGACGCGCCCTTGAAGTCGACGGCGAGAATCGGCACCAGCTTCTCGACGTTCTCCTCGGTCGCCGCACTGATGTACCACAACTCCGGTGGCAGGAACATGTTCGTCACGACCAGGTCGGGCTCGAGCTCGGCCAGCTTCTCCAGGTCGAGCTCGCCGTACGCCGCTGTCGACACGTCGGTCACTGCGTCGGGGTCGACATTTCCGGCCTGCGGGTCGACCGAGCCGTCTGGAGTCTTCAAGGGGCCGAACACACCCACTGACTCGATGCCCAGGTCCCAAAGACCGGCCGCGACGGAGGACTGGGCGACGATTCGCGCCGGGGTGGAGTCGGTGGTGATGGTCTCTTCGCGGTCGTCGGTGTAGGTCCACGACCCGTCGGCGCTCGGCTCGTCGTTGCTGCCGCCGCAGGCGGCAAGTGCGAGCATGCCGCCCACAAGGGCAGCGATGGCAAGTCTTCTCATGGGGCAACTCCGAGACTTTGTTCGGCGAGGGCTGGACTCTGCGGGAGCACGTGATGACGACCGTGCGGAACGATCATGGGTGTGCCGGTCAGCGGGTCGGGGATGACCGCACACGCCAGCCCGAACACCTCGGTCACGACAGTCGGGTTCACCACGTCGCGCGGAGCACCCTCGGCGAGGATCGTGCCCGCCTTCATCGCGATGATGTGATCGGCGTAGCGGCAGGCAAGATTGAGGTCATGAAGCACGATCACGATCGTCTTGCCCGACTCGCGATTGAGGTCGGTGAGCAGGTCGAGCAACTCGATCTGATGGTTGATGTCCAGGAAGGTGGTCGGCTCGTCGAGGAGCAGCAAGTCCGTCTCCTGCGCGAGGGCCATGGCCACCCACACCCGTTGCCGCTGCCCGCCGGAGAGGTCCTGGATCCGGCGGTGCACCAGGTCGCTGATCCCGGTCGACGCGAGGGCGTTCCCGACGGCTGCGTCGTCTTGGCCACTCCACTTCCGGAACCAGCCCTGGTGCGGATAACGTCCTCTTCCCACCAGGTCACCGACGGTGATCCCATCGGGAGCAACCGGAGTCTGTGGCAGCAGACCCATGATCGTCGCGACGTCATGCGTCCTCATCTCGTGCACGGCCTTGCCGTCGAGGTAGACCGCTCCAGTGCGAGGTCTCAACAGTCGTGCCATCCCTCGAAGGAGGGTCGACTTGCCGCACGCGTTAGCCCCGACGATGACGGTGATCTTGCCGTCCGGGATCTCGACGTCCAGACCTGAGATCACGTCCGCGGAGTCGTAGCCCAGGGCGAGGTCCTTCGCGCGTAAATCGTGAGCAGTCATCCGCCGCGTCCTTGTCTGTTGACGGTCGCCAGGAGCCAGATCAGGTATGGGGCACCGACCGCACCGGTGACCACCCCGGTAGGCAGGGCTATGGGCATGAGGTGCTGCGAAGCCAGGTCGGCAGCGAGCACGATGCTCGCGCCCACCAGTGCGGAGGCGATGATGCCGCCCGGCGCCGGACCCAGGATCCGGTGCGCGATCGGTCCGGCCACGAGCGCCACGAACGCAATCGGACCCGCGACCGCAGTGGCGAAGGCGATGAGGGCGATCGAGACGGCGATGAGCCCGAAGCGGGACAGCTCGACGCGGGTGCCGAGTGCAGCCGCGGTGTCGTCGCCGAGCTCCAGCGCCCGGAGCGGGCGGTTGAGGATCAGAGCAAGCGGAACCAGGACCAGGAGGCTCACGATCAGCGCGCGGAGCTCGGGACCACCGGACTGGCCGATCGAGCCGACCAGCCAGTGCATGGCCTCGCGCGCTTCGTAGATGTCTGCGCGGGCGATCAGATACGTCACGATCGAGAGCATGAACTGCGAGACGCCAATGCCAACAAGGATCAGCCGGTAGCCGCTAATGCCGCCCCGCCACGCAAGTAAGTAGATCAGTGTGGCGCTGAAGAAGGCCCCACCCAAGGCCAGGGCAGGGATCTCGTACCCGCCGGTCTGGAACATGACGATGCCTGCGACCGCAGCCAGGCTTGCGCCCGACGAGATACCGACGAAGTCGGGAGAGGCGAGCGGGTTCGCCAACAGCTGCTGGAACAACGTCCCGGAGATCCCGAGGGCCAGCCCCACCGCCAGCGCCGCAGTTGCGCGGGGCAGCCGCAGTTCCTGCACGATGAAGTCCACCCCGGCGTCGTCGGAGATATGGAGCACGGACTTGACGACGTCGATACCCGAGACGAAGTAGCTGCCTACCATCATGGTCAGCACGAACAGCGCGCACGCCAGCACCGCGAGGGAGATGGTCACGACCTGTCCACGCCGACGACGCGTACGTCGGTCGGAGCGAACCGTCGCATGGACCGAGCCAGTGGGGGCAGGGGCGAGCAGGACCATCACAGCTCCGCAAGGTCGCGGTAGCGGACCAGGGCGACGAAGACTGGTGCCCCGATGACTCCGAGGACAACACCGACCTCAAGCTCGCCCGGGCTAAGCACGAGCCGACCAAAGATGTCAGCGGCGAGGAACACGGTCGGTGTGAGGATCAACGAGTACGGCAGGATCCAGCGATAGTCGGGACCGCACACCGCGCGGGCGATGTGCGGAACGACGAGGCCAATGAACACGATGGGACCACACGCGGCGGTCGCGGCACCGCAGAGCATCGCCACGGTGAGGAAGATCAGTGCCCTGCTAGTACCGACCCGTTGTCCGAGGGATCGAGCGGTGTCCTCACCCAGCGCGAGGCCATTGAGCGCGCGCCCGCACAGCATCGCCATCACCAAGCCCACGGCGAAGAACGGAGCCACCTGCCAGAACACGGGCATGTAGCGGCCGGCGAGCGAACCGACCTGCCAGAAGCGCATCTGGTTGAGGGCTTCGAGGTTCGTCATCACGATGCCGGTGGTGATCGAGGACAGGCCGGCGGTCACGGCCGCTCCGGCGAGCGCGAGCTTGACCGGTGTGGCGCCCTCGCGGCCGAGCGAGGCGACGGTATACACGAACACCGTGGCGAGGCCCGCACCCACGAGCGCAAGCCATACATACCCGCCCGCAGAAGTGATACCGAGCACCGAGATCCCGAGCACGACCAGAGCCGCGGCACCCGCGTTGATCCCCATGATGCCCGGATCGGCGAGCGGGTTGCGGGTGACACCTTGAAGCAGAGCACCGCTGAGCCCGAGCGCCGCACCCGCGGCCAGCCCCAGCAGTGTCCGTGGCACCCGCATGTCGCGCACCACAGTCTCCGCAGTCGAGCTCGCGTCGTAGTGGAGGAACGCGTCGACGATCGTGTCGAACGTGATCGAGCGTGAGCCAAGGGTGATGCTGCCGATCACGACCAGAAATAGGCAGGCGCCCAAGACGACGAGCCCGGCGACCAGGGCACCGGAGGTCCTGGCCGGGCGCACACCCGCGATGCTGGTCGTCACGGCACTTACTCGCCGGTGGTCGGGTCGGCCGCGTCGAGAGCCTCGGTCAGCGCCTGCAACTGAACCGTGTAGTCGGGGTACGTGTGCAGCCAGTAGGCCGGCCAGGGCACGGTAGCCCCTGCTTCGGCAGCCTTGATGCTGTCCCAGGTTGGCTGGTCCTCGGCAGTCTTCACGTTGGCGGGGTAGGACCTGTCATCCATCAGCAACAGGTCCGGTTGGTACTTGTCCGCGTTCTCCCAGCTCAGGTTCTCCCAGTAGGGAAAGGCCTTGTGCGGGTCCGTCGGGTCGATCACGTCGAGGCCCCACTTCTGGAAGTCCAGGAGTTCCGGGGCGTGCTCGGGCACCGCGACGTACAGCAGGTCCGAGGTCGGCGAGACCGCGAGTGCAGTCAGCCCTTCCTTGCCGGCCAAGGTGTCCTGGAAGTCGGCGACGGCGGCTTCGAAGTCTTCTTTGCCCTGGGCGATCTCGGGGTCGCTCAGGTCGGCGCCCAGGCTCTCGGCGAGCTTCTCGTATCCCTCGATGAGGGTGACGATCGAGTCGCCTTGCGCAGCACCGACGACGGGCGCGAGCTCCTTGATCTTCTTGCTCTCCTCCTTGACTCCTTCTTCCATGCCGGAGTAGGCGTTCTCGACCGGCCACCAGTCGGCCACGATCAGGTCGGGATTGAGCGTCGCCGCCTTCTCGATGTCGATCTCACCCCAGGTCTCGCCGAGGATCGTGATCCCGGACAGGTCGAGGTTCTTCAGGCTGGGGTCGTCCTCGACCGGCACATCACCGTAGATACCGACCGGCTTGATGCCGAACGACATCAGCGCAGCCGCCTCACCGGCGTGCGCGATGATGCGGGTCGGAGTCGACTCGGCAGTCACGGTCTTGCCCGAGGCGTCGGTGTAGGTCCACGGACCTCCACTGGTCTCGCCACCGTCCGTGGAGTCAGACCCACAGGCTGCGAGGACGCTGGCCGCAAGCGCCGCCACCATCACGGCCGCTGGCTTCCTGTACCTGGACACGGGGCTTGTCTCCTTACCGCTCGTAGCCGCGGAAGTTCCGCCTTCGGTGAATCACCTACGTCGCTCGGTCGTGCGAAGCCCGTCTGCAGCATTCGGCAGAACTAAGGGTAGCCTAACTTAGGTAAGCCTTGCCTGCACAGCGCGGGTCTAGGTAGCCTAAGTAAGGCAGCCTTGCCTGAGTCTCTTCTTCATCCGGAGGGGCCGCCGCCGCACCCAAGGAGTGAGCCAGGTATGACGTCACCCCGGCCGAAAGGGCCCGCACCATCTTGGCCACCGCGCTCACGGTCCAAGTCACCCGCGGCGACCGACCTGAGCACATGCACTGGTCAAGCAACCGCGTGCAGATCGAGTCCTGCCCAGCTCGACCAACCGGGGCGCGATGCGTGATCGAGGTGGCCGACGCGGCCCCGCTGGCGATGCCGGAGCGCATCCGTGCCCGGCTGCATGTCACCGGCTACGACGCGACTCAAGACGAATGCGACGGGTTGCACCTCCAGGCTCGGCGCGTCGACCTGATCGAGGGTTGCACCTCGGTGGAGGTGAAGCTTGTCGACCTGCTGGCGGCCTCACCAGATCCCTTGATCGAGCACGAAGCGTCGGTACTAGCCCACCTGCCGTCACAGCACGACGACGTGCTCAAGCGCTGGCCCGGCTCCTCGACCCCGATGACCTCCAGGCCGTGGTCCGCGTGTGGCCCCTCCGGCTGGATCGCTGCGGGCTCGGGCTACGCCTCCAGTGCGCCACAGGTCATCGAGACCGACGGCTCGACTTCGAACAGCCGTTGAAAACTGCCGGCGACTTGTCCGCTGCGCTGACTCTCCTCATTGCCCGCGCTAACGGGGTCGGAAGGCGAGGGCACTGCCCCAGACTCGACGCGGCACCCGCCAGGCAAACGGGACGCAGCCCGCTGGACGCGATTCTGCGGGCCGCCGATGCAGCGAAGCGACTGTGCAGTCCGTACGACCGAGACGAGAAGTGATCCTCACCGGCTCGTGCTGACCAAGCCCAGACTCACCAGCTGGGCGTCCTCGGCGGTCTCGATCCGGCGTACTTGCTCGTCGGTCAGCACGTCGCAGATCCAGTCCCAGTGCAGCGCGACGGCGTCGCCCGGAGCCAGCCCTTCGAGTAGCGACGAGCCTCCCACCGACCAGGTGGCCCATTCCTCCTGTCGGTCCGAGCGGGTGAGGAAACGGCCGTCCCACTCCAACTCTCGTGACTCCACCAACGCCTGCTCGCCCCGGACCTCCCGGACGCGGCCAGTTCGGATCCGGCAACGATCCAGGATCTGGGCCACAGTCTGGTTCTTGGGGGATCCCTTGCCAGGCGTGAGTCGCTCGGCCCAGGGGTAGACCTCGAACACCTGGAAGCTGTGATGGGGACGTGCCCGGGCGGAGGCCTCACGCCACGTCCCGCCGATCTGGCCGCGGAACAGCTCAGAGAGACGCACCACGAGCCGAGCCGGGTCCACGCGGTCGAGGAGGTCGTTGCCGACCCAGTACGCCTCGACCGCACGCTCGTCCAGCGGGTCGGTGATCTCCGAGCACTCGGCGATCACCTGCAGGTACGCCCACGCACCTTCGAAGCGTCGTGCCCGCCGCTCGATCTCCTCGGTCGCATCCGACGACAGCATCACCTCGGCACCGGGGGGTCCGCAGTAGCCCAAGGCGTTAGGCGGGTAGGCGTAGCGCGCGAACAGCAGTGCGCCGCGCTCACTCAAGGCCCTCGCCCAACCCTCGTCCTAGGCCCGCCATCAAGCGCGGGTCTTACCAGGCAGCTCCAGCGGGCCAAGGATCCACGGCCGCTCGGACGGTGGTCGGGGATGGCTGCGCTGCACCGGTCGAGGAGCGGCTTCCCGTCTCGTGAGGGCCGGGTCATCGGGCTCCCAGCGGGCCGGAGTGTCGGTCAGCCCCACGAGGTAGGTGATGGTGCATTCGAGCGCTCTGGCGATCTCGGGCAGCTTGGCCAGGTGGAGGCCGGCCCCGTGCTCGAGGCTGGACACCGTCTTGTTGCTTGTGTTCACCCCGAGGCTCTGCAGCCGAACCACGACATCCATCTGCGTGAGCCCCAGCTCTCGACGCCGCCTGCGAAGGCGCTCGCTCACCACCAGATGGCGTCGCGTGCTCCACTCGTCGCGGGAAGCCAGCTCCCGTGGCGTCTCAGGTGGCATGGTCGACTCCCGTGATCTCAGCGCCCGTCATATCTGCGCCCGTCATGTCTGCCAGCGGATGGATCGTGTACTTGGAGAAGTTGAAGACCGGCGCCATGGCGAGGAGCCGCTCGAACTCCTCGTGCGAGTCGACGTCGTAGATCCAGGCACCGCCGTGAGCTCCACGATGTGGTAGCGCAGCAGCACCTTCCTCTGCTCCTCCAGGCGGGTGCCGTACTCCGGCATTCGCGCAATGGCGCGCACCATCGCGTCGGACAGCAGCGACTGTTCAAGGCTCCAGATGACGAGGAACTTCATGTCGTCAGCAGATGCGCGGCAGCTGCTCGCCGATGGGCAGGTCGACGATCCTCGAGGCGCCGAAACCTGTCGTGGTGGACACCATGCCGGGATGCTTCTCCACGCACTCCCCGATCACGCAGGCGCCGGCTCCCGCCGGGTGGGACTGCATCGCCTCAAGAACCTCGTCGGCGTCCTCCGGGGCAACGAACGCGACTAGCTTCCCTTCGTTGGCGACCTGAAGGGGATCCAGGCCGAGGAAGGAGCAGGCGTTCGCCACGACCTCCGGGATGGGCAGCTGGCGCTCGACCAGCGCCACGCCCACCTTCGATGCCCTCGCGATCTCGTTGAGCGAGCTGGCCAGGCCACCCCGCGTCGGGTCGCGCAGCACATGGATGTCTTTGCCGACCCCGAGCATCTGCTCGACAAGCCCATTCAAAGGCTGGCAGTCGCTCTCGACCTCCGTGCCGAACTTCAGGCCTTCGCGCACACTCATGATCGCGATGCCGTGCACGCCGATGTCACCGCTGACTATGACGACGTCGCCCGGCCGCGCGCGGTCAGGGCGGATCTCCACTCCGTCCGGTACGACGCCGACACCAGCCGTGTTGATGTACACCCCGTCACCGTGACCGGACTCCACCACCTTGGTGTCACCAGTCACGATGCGTACTCCTGCTCGCACGGCCGCCTCGCCCAGTCGCTTGGAGATGGCGCCGACCATGGTGATGTCCGTCCCCTCCTCCAGGATGAACGCGGTCGAGAGGAAGAGCGGGCTCGCACCACTCATCGCCAGGTCATTGACGGTCCCGTTCACCGCGAGGTCGCCGATGCTGCCGCCCGGGAAGAACAGTGGGCGCACGACGAACGAGTCGGTCGAGAACGCCAGCCGACCACCCGCGAAGGGCACGACTGCCGAGTCACCTAACTGTTCGAGGGCCGCGTCGGCGAAGCTGGGCAGGAACACGTGGTCGACCAGCTCCGCCGACATCGCCCCTCCTCCCCCATGTCCCATCTGCACGGTCGGGCTGTCCCGCAGCGGAAGCGGGCAGGTCCAGCCCTCGAAGTTCGGCGCTTCCTCGTAAGGAGGCAGCGTGATTGGCTCAGCCAACGGAAGTCACCTCCGCCTGTCGCTCGGACCCCGCCGGCTGCTCGGTCGTCTCCATCCGTCGGTAGAGGTAGTACGCCGCACAGGCGCCCTCACTGGAGACCATCGTTGCGCCGAGCGGCTTGCGCGGGGTGCACTCCGTGCCGAAGGCCGAGCACTCGTGGGGTTTGATCAGGCCCTGCAGCACCTCGCCACTACGGCAGATCGAGGACTCCTCGCTGTGCATGGCGGTCACCGCGAAACGGTGCTCCGCGTCGAACGGCTGGTAGCGCTCCGACAACCGCCATCCGCTCTGCGGAATCATCCCGATGCCGCGCCAGGACCGGTCGACGACTTCGAAGACGTCCTCGAGCATCTTCCGCGCCACCGGGTTGCCCTCGGGGGAGACGACGCGTGGGTAGGCGTTCTCCACCTCATACCGACCCTCCTCGAGCTGGTGGACCGCACGCCGAATGCCTTCGAGGATGTCGAGGGGTTCGAAGCCGGTCACCACGATCGGCACCTTGAATCGGGCCGACAGGTCTGGATACTCGCCGATGCCCATCACCGTGCACACGTGCCCGGCCGCGAGGAACGCCTGCACTCGGCAGACCGGCGAGGTCATGATCGCCTCGATCGCCGGTGGCACCCGCACATGGCTGACCAGCAGGCTGAAGTTCTCGATGCCGAGCTTCTTCGCCTGGTAGACCGTCATGGCGTTCGGAGGTGCGGTGGTCTCGAAGCCGATTCCGAAGAAGACCACCTCGCGGTCCGGGTTGTTCATGGCGATCTTGAGCGCATCGAGCGGGGAGTAGACAACGCGTACGTCGCCACCTGCGCTCTTGATCCGGAACAGGTCATCGCTGCTCCCTGGCACCCGCAGCATGTCTCCGAACGAGCAGAAGATCACGTCCGGTCGGGCAGCGATCTCCAGCGCCTTGTCGATGATCTCCAGCGGGGTGACACAGACCGGGCACCCCGGCCCGTGGATCAGCTCGATGCCCTCAGGTAGCAACTGGTCGAGGCCGTGCCTGATGATCGAGTGCGTCTGTCCACCGCAGACCTCCATCATCGCCCAGGGCTGCTTGGCCGTCGCGTGGATGTCTTCGAGAATCCGCTCGGCAAGGGCCGGGTCCTGGAACTCCTCGAGGTACTTCATGACACGTCTCCTTCCCCGTGTGGGCTCTGCGGGTGTGCGGTGGGCTCGCCTGGACTCTGCAAGTCGGGTCTCGGCATACCGGCCTGCTCGGCCGCTCTGCCCCAGTGGTCGCCGAACTCCGCTTCGAGCTCTCCCATCTGACGGAAGACCTCGAGGGTGTCGAGAGCCGACTGCTCGTCGAGCCGCTGGAGGGCGAACCCGACGTGAACGATGGTGTACTCGCCAACCTGCAAGTCAGGGACATACTCCAGGCACACCTCCTTGGTCACTCCGCCGAAGTCGACCTGGGCCATGAGCGTCCCGTCGCTTTCGGCGATCGAGAGAACCTGTCCAGGAACCGCTAGGCACATGGCATCTCCTATTCCGACGGCTTCGGCCGTCTGGTGGTCGTGCGAGGTGGCTGGTGCATGTGAGCGAGCACGGCCACTTGACCCAGGGCGATCCCCGCGTCACTGGCCGGAACCCGGTGGTGCTGCAGTACTTCGAAGTTGTCCGCCGTCAGCGTGCTGGCGCAGCGAGAGGTCAGGAAGCGGTTGAGGAAGACACCGCCGCTGAGCGTGACGTGCGTGAGGCCGGTCTCGTCGCGCAGCCGGCGGAGCACCGTGAGGACCATGTCGACGACGCCCTGCTGGAACCTTGCGGCGACCAACTCCGGAGGTGTCCCGCTGAGGATGTCGGAGGATGCCTGCCTGATCACCGGACCGGGATCTACGGGCATGGTCGAGGACTCAGCGAGGCCGAACCGGTAGCCCTCCACCCGACCGACGGAACGCGCAAGAGCCTCGAGCTCCATGGCGGCTTGTGCGTCATACCCGGCCCGGTGGCAGACGCCGGCGATCGACGCGACTGCGTCGAAGAGGCGGCCCATGCTCGAGGTCGGCGCGCAGCCGAATCCGGTGTCGAGCTGCCGGTCGAGCAGAGCGAGCTCGTCGGGATCGCTCGCACGCATACACGGCATCGCCGGATCCCAGTCGACGCCCGCGCTCCGCAAGTGCGAGAGCGCCATCCGATTGGGGTTGCGCACGCCAGCGTCACCACCCGGGAGAGGGACGTATGCAAGATGAGTTGCCCGGTCGAACGAGCGGTAGTCGGCGATCAGGAACTCCCCGCCCCACACGGCACCGTCCTCGCCGTAACCCGTTCCGTCAAAGGCAACGCCGAGCACGTGGATGCCATCGGGCACCCGGTTGTCAGCCATGGTGGCGGCGACGTGGGCGTGATGGTGCTGCACGCCAGTCACCGGCCGACCGTCCGCCTGGGTGAGCGCCCAGCTGCGAGACCGGTACGCCGGATGCCGATCGGCGGCCAGGGCAGTCGGGCTGACTCCCGTCAGCATCTCCAGGTGCTGCTCTGCGAGTCCGTACGCAAGGAGGGTCGACAGGTCGTCCATGTCACCGATGTGCGCTGACATCCACGCCAGTCGGCCCTGGGCGAGGCAGAAGGTGTTCTTCAAGTCCGCACCGACTCCGAGAGCCGACGGTGAATCGAAGGGCAGATCCAGTGGCAGCGGAGCCTGGCCGCGCGACCGACGGATCGGGGACTCCCGGCCGTCGATCGCAAGGGTGACCGAGTCGTCGCAGGGAACATGGATCGGGCGATCGTGGGTCAACCACGCGTCGGCAAGGTCGGCAAGGCGCTGGAGAGCGTCCGTGTCGTCGAAGACGATGGGCTCGCCCGCCAGGTTGCCACTCGTCATGACCAGTGCCTCGGGGCCACGGACATCTCCCGGCAGGCCGAGCAAGAGGTGGTGCATGGGCGTGTAGGCCAGCATCAGGCCGACATCGGCGTTGCCCGGTGCGACCGCGCGGCTGAGCGACGTGTCACCGAGTCGGGGCGCGAGCACAACGGGGTGACTGCGCCCTGTCAGCAGGTCCGCGGCTGCCTCGGAGAGCTCGACGAAGCGCTCGGCAACGCTCGGGTCGGCCACCATCACCGCGAAGGGCTTGTCGCCGCGTTGCTTGCGCTTTCGCAGCGTCAGGACGGAGGTTTCGTTGGTTGCGTCGCAGGCGAGGTGGTAGCCGCCCAGGCCCTTGACCGCCACGACCGCGCCCTCGACGAGCAGCCTGCGCGCTTCGGCGATGGCGTCCTCGCCGGTGGCGGTCGCCCGGTCCGGACCGGTCAGCGACAGGGTAGGCCCGCATGAGGGACAGCAGATCGTCTGCGCGTGGAAGCGGCGGTCACCCGGGTCGACGTACTCGGCAGCGCAGTCCGCGCACATCGCGAAGCCGGCCATGGTCGTCGTCGGCCGGTCGTAGGGAAGCCCAGTCGTGATCGTGAACCGCGGGCCGCAGTTGGTGCAGGTGACGAACGGGTGACGGAAGCGGCGGTTCTCCGGGTCTCGAAGGTCATCGAGGCACGCCTCGCAGATCGTCACGTCCGGCGAGACGAAGGTCCGGCCTGGACCTGACTCCGAGGCGCGGACGGCGAACTCCGTGCCGCCCCGGCAGGCCGTCGTCGTCCACGACACGTCAGCCACCGACGCAAGAGGAGGCGCGTCAGCCTCAACGCGCCTGCCGAAGGCGTCCAGCGTTGCCTGGTCGCCCTCGACTTCGGCGACGACCCCGTTGGCGTCGTTCCACACACCTCCCGCCAGGTCGAGTGATCTCGCGAGTGCGTAGACGTGGGGGCGAAAACCCACGCCTTGCACGACGCCGCGGATGATGAACCGCCGACGTTGTCGCCCCGCTGCAGCTACCACCGCAGAACCCCAATGAAGTCCGCACATTCCGACTGGCACGTATGGCCAGCAGGTAAGAGCTCGGTCCTCGGCTCGGGACCGGGGCCTGGGCTGCTTACCGGTTGGCAATACCTAATTCCAGCAATCTACGACTGACGGACTCCGAGCGCTAGGGCAAGTTCGTCGCCGATCGGAGGTGCCCCCGGTGGGATTCGAACCCACACTGAGCACCTTTTAAGGGTGCGTCCTCTGCCAGTTGGGATACGGGGGCCGCTCGCCGCGTCTCATCGTAGAGCCGCCACCCCGCCGCGCCCCTTGCGTCCGTGCAACTGAGCGCTATCGCGACCGGAGTTACGGACGCAGCGGGCTCAGCGGTTTGCGCGGTCGAAGTCGTCGCGGGCTCGTTGCAGCGTCCCCAGCGACACGATGTCGCGGCTGAAGAACAACGCAAGCGTCCAGTCCAGTACGACACGAATCTTCTTGCTCAGCGTCGGCATCCGACTCAGGTGGTAGGTGCGGTGCATGAACCAGGCTGGCAAGCCCTTGAGCTTGATGCCATACACCTGCGCAACCCCCTTGTGGAGGCCGAGGCTCGCGACGGAGCCCACGTGCTTGTGCCGGTAGTCCTCGAGCTCCTCACCGCGCAGCGACCGCACCAGGTTCTTGGCGAGCAGCCGGGCCTGGCGCACTGCATGCTGCGCGCTCGGGGAGCAGAGCTCGCCGGGATTCGTGAGGTCAGGGACCGCGGCGTTGTCGCCGGCGGTCCAGACGTGCTCGAGGCCCTCGACCGTCAGGTTGGGCAGGGCCTTGACGCGACCCTTGTCGTCGAGGGGCAGGTCGCTGTCGACCAACACCGGGTTGGCCTTGACTCCGGCGGTCCAGACGAGGGTGTCAGCATCGAACTCGTCTCCGTCGGAGAGCACGATGTGATGGTTTTCGGCCGACTCGAGCCGTGTGTTGAGGCGTACGTCGATGCCGCGGTCACGCAGTCGCTGGACCGTGTAACGACCCAAGTCAGGTCCCACCTCGGGCAGGATCCGGTCCGACGCTTCGACGAGAATGAACCGAAGGTCGTCCTCACTGATCGAGTCGTAGTAGCGGGTGGCGAACCGCGCCATGTCCTCAATCTCCGCGAGCGCTTCGATTCCCGCGTAGCCGCCGCCGACGAAGACGAACGTCAACGCGCACTGCCGGGTGCCCGGGTCGAGCACGGACGTGGCGAGATCGAGCCGGTCGAGCACCTGGTTTCGTAGTGCAATGGCCTCTTCGATCTGCTTGAACCCCATCCCATGCTCCTTGAGACCCGGGATGGGCAGGGTGCGGGCGACAGAGCCGATGGCCACCACCAGCTCGTCGTACGCGAGCTCGTAGGACTCACCTTGCGGTGGCTCGACGGTGAGCGTCTTCGCTGCATGATCGATCGCAGTGATTCGCGCCGTGAGGACGTCGCAGCCGTGCAGGGTCTTGCGGAGTGGCACGACCACGTGTCGGGGCTCGAGTGAGCCGGAAGCGGCCTCGGGAAGGAAGGGCTGGTAAGTCATCGACGACCGGGGGTCGATGACGGTGACCCGAGCTTCGCCACGACGCAATGCCTTCTGCAGGCCCAGCGCGGCGTACATGCCGACGTAGCCTCCACCGGCGATGACGATGTGCGGAGTGCTCACGGGATCCTCCCTCTCGACGCTTTCCTACTCTTTCCTGTCCATCCTAGATCCCTCGTGAAAACCTTCACAAGGATGGGTTGAGTGACACCGGCCACTGTCACTAGTCGGGACTGGGCAGCGCGGAACCGTTGCCGGAGCGGCGGTCGTTGCGGCATCCTGACCTGCAACGACGCGACAGAGGTAGTGGAGGTGGTCCTGTGCCCGCCCATCCCCCGCTTTCCGGGAGCGGCGTTCGCACGGCCTGGTGGCTGCCCGACAATCCGCTGACCCGGCTATCACTGTTTGTCGTCCTGGTGAGCGGGGTCGTGTGCGTCGTTCTCATCTCCGTTCAGGTGAGGGGAGATGTGGGCGTCGGTACCGGGAGCACTGCGAGTGTGCTCGTCCCGCTCGCGACAGCCCTCGCGGCTGAAGTGTTCGTGATCGTCGGGTTGCTCGGATGGTTTCAGACTGTGGCCGGCCGTGCTGCCGCCGCGAAGCGCGAAGAGACTGCCCGTGCCGCCGCCGCGAAGCGCGCAGAAATATGGGAGGAGAAACTCGCCGACGAGTTTGAGCAGATCGGCGAAGAGACGGTTCGCCATGCCTTCCGTGTCCTCGCCGACTTAGTCGTCGCGGCACGGAACTTCTCTTCCGCATCCCATAGCTGGGGCGACATTCAGAGCGGCTTTGCCGACTGGAACGGACTCACGGGTCTCCAGGTGGAGACGATCGACTCGCTCGTGGCGGCGGCAATGGAGATCCGGCTCGCGGTCAGGGACGAACCCGGCCGCACACAGCGGGCCCAGTTCGAAAGATTTCGGATGCTTCAACAGTCCACGTGGTTCGAGGCCGAGCTCGTCCAAGAATTTTCTGCTGTGCTGGGGACCGCAGTCAGCGCTCACCTCGCCGCTGTGCCGGACGTGTCGGAGGATGTGGTCCGAGGCCACGCCCGGCTTTCTACCGCCCAGGCGGCCTTGCGAGCGTCCTTGGCCAGGACTCGCCTTATTGAGCATCGCCTGCGCGACAGCGAAGGCAGCAAGCCCACGGTTCACCAGACCGACCTGGCTGCCCTGCACCTCGACCCGCTCGACCTTCCGGGGGCTGCTCGGAAAGCAGTAGTCGAGCTCGCCACAGCTATCGCTGTCGTGATGGAGGCACTGCTTCACCTGCGGAAATCTGCCTCAGGGGAACCCAGCCCCCGATCGCTTGGCGGGGAGGACAAGCGCGTGCGAGAGCTTCTGAAAGCCGGCTATGCCGGTGTCAGGTTTGAGAACTCCAGGCACCCGTATCTTGATGAGCTGCTCACCAAGAAGGCCGCAGACCGCGGGTCTCTGCGTTAGCTGCGAGCGAGTTCCGCGGCTTCGCCGAGGACCGCGTCGAGCATCGGCTCGGTCAGCTTGCCGGTGAACGTGTTCTGCTGGCTCGGGTGGTAACAACCCAGCACCACGACCGGCGTTGCGTCCGTAGCAGCGGTCGCGCCAGCGACCGCTTGCTCGGACGCAACGGCAAGCACGGCGGTACGTCGTCGGAGCTCGACCCGCGAGGCATGCCCGAACACCGGCCGCGGCCGTGGCACCTCGAGGCCAACCCGTGCCAGCGCCCCTAGCGCCGCTGCCCAGCCGAACGACCCAAGACAGACCACGACCCGCAGACTGGGCAACACCAGCCCCAACTCCGCGTCGAGCCACGGCGCGCAGGTGTCGCGCTCGGCCGGGGTTGGCTTGTTGGCTGGTGGCGCACACCGCACCGCCGCCGCCATCCGCGTCTTGATGAGCCGCTGCCCGTCCCCCGAGTGCATGCTCGTCGCCTTCGCGGCCAGCCCTACCCGGTGCAGGCCGGCGAACAGCCAGTCGCCCGAGCGGTCGCCGGTGAAGATGCGACCGGTGCGGTTGCCACCGTGGGCCGCGGGTGCGAGCCCCACCACCAAGACCCGCGGAGCTTCGCTCCCCCAGCCCGCGATCGGTCGACCCCAGTAGGGCTCGTCTGCAAACGACCGGCGCTTGTCCACCGCGACAGACTCACGCCAATCGACCAGCCGTGGGCAGGCCCGGCACACCGAGACAGCGGCATCCAACATTGGCAGCGACGTCATCAGGCCGGCCAACCTCTCGACGGCCTCGCCATCCTGTGCCGCCTCGGGATCAACACCGGCGGCAGGGTCGTCCGGCCAACCCGTCCCGGGCAGCACAGGACTGGGAAAGAGGTCGCCGGTCAGGGGATGTGGGAGCAGCTGCGGACCACCCTCGCCTACTGCGGTCATGAGCGAGCCTGGTCAGCCAACGACCAGACGATCCCGTCGAGGATGTCGTGCTCGGAGGCCACCAGCGTCTGCGCTTCGGACCGCAGCATGATCCGGCTGAGCACGAGCGCGCCGCCACCGATCACGTCCGCACGGCCAGGCGCCATGAACCCCAGCGCCGCGCGCTCGGCCACCTTCATCGCGACCACGTCGTCGACAGCGGCAAGTAGGACAGGAGCCGGGACGTGTGCGTGGTGGATAGCGTCTCGGTCGTATGTCGTCAGGCCCAGCGCCATCGCAGCCATCGTGGTGATCGTGCCCGCCACACCGACCAACGTGCCGGCATCGCTCAGTTGGATCTCCAGGTCGTCGAGCGCGCGGTCGACTGCCGCCACGAGAGAGGCGACCTCGGCGGCCGTCGGCGGGTCGGAACGCAGGTGTCTCTCCGTCATACGCACGGACCCGATGTCGAGGGACTGACCGCGCACCGCTTCATCGTCGACGCCGCCGACGACGAACTCCGTCGACCCTCCTCCGATATCCACAACTAGCACCGGCCGTTCGTGACCCGCATCCATGCTCATTCCCGAGGTGGCGCCGTCGTATGACAGCCGCGCTTCCTCATCGCCGCTGATGATGTCGGGCTCGATCCCAAGCCGCTCTCGCACACCGGCCACGAAGTCATCCCGGTTGCCCACGTCTCGCGCAGCCGACGTCGCGACCATGCGAATGGCAGCGGCACCCAGCGACGAGATCGTCGTCGCGTACTCCTCGAGCGTGGTGAACGTCCGCTCGAGCGCCTCCTCGGCGAAGACTCCCGTGCGGTCGACGTCCTGCCCGAGGCGGACGATCGTCGTACGACGTTCGACCTCGTCGGCCACGCCCGCGTCGACGTCGAGATCCGCCACCAAGAGCCGCAGCGAGTTGGTGCCGCAGTCGATGGCGGCGACCCTCATCGGTCGCCTCCGGGCACAAGGGTTGGCCGCCCAGCAGCCTCAACACACGGCCCAGTCGCCCACCACTCCGGCAGGAGCGTCAACGTCTCATCACCCAACGGGTTGACCCCCGCGCCGACAGCCAGCGCGTGAGCCGCCAGCACATGCAGGCACTTCACTCGATCCGGCATACCGCCGGCCGACACCTGTGCGATCTCTTCGACATCTCCTGCGTGCTGCCGGTCGTCGAGGTAGGCGGCGTGCGCGCGGCGGTAGCGATCGGCCAGCTCCGGGTCGCGGGCGAGACGCTCGGTCATTTCCTGCATCAGCCCGCTCGCCTCGAGCGTCCCAATGGCTGAGGCGGCCCGAGGGCACGTGAGGTAGTAGTACGTCGGGAAGGGCGTCCCGTCGCTGAGCCGCGGTGCGGTGGCAACCACGTCGGGGTTGCCGCATGGACACCGGTGCGCGATGCCGACGAGGTCGCGAGGTGGGCGGCCAAGCTGAGACTCGACGATGGCCCAGTCGTTGTCGAGCGCGGCGTCGCCCGCGGTTGGCCCGCCGCCGGTCATCGGTCGGTCGAGGGCGAGCGAATCCGATCAGCGGGCTTGCGATCGGGCTCGTCCTGCTGCTCGGCCGCGATCTCGTCGGGCGTCCTACCGGCCTCGACAATGCTGCCCCACTGGGTCTCCCACCACTCGGGGCTCTCCTTGGCCTGCGTCGTGGGGTCGGACAGCTCGCTGCCGCCGTCGGCAATCACCTTGCCGTCCGGCCCAATGACGCGGTAGCCGGTCTCGCCGGGCATCAGCCAGCCGAAGCGCTGTCTCGCCTGAGCCGCAATGTAGGCCGGGTCTCGCCAGCGCTCTTTGGCCAGCGCGAGAGCAGCGACATCCGCTTTCTGCTCAGCGATCTGGGCGGTGACGGCATTGATCTCGCCACGCTGCTTGATCCACGCCCGCATGCTCGACGCATACGACACCGCGAGCACAGCCAGCACAAGCAACAGCACGGTTGCGCGGCCGGTGAGCTTCGCCTTGGACGACGAGATGTTGGCGGCGGGCAGCTCGGAGGTCACCCGGGTTGTGGTGCGCCTCGTCGTCGGTTTGGAGCGCTGCGGCTTGCGGCTGCTGCCTCCCCGGCCTGGGCCTGGGGAGGACGAGGACCGTGGTCGGGTCGCCATCGGCCGTCAGCTACCGCCGTTGTAGCGAGGGAACGCGCCTCGCCCGGCATACCGTGCTGCCTCGTCGAGCTCCTCCTCGATCCGCAGCAGCTGGTTGTACTTGGCGACCCGCTCGGACCGTGCCGGCGCACCGGTCTTGATCTGGCCGCAGTTGGTCGCAACCGCGAGATCAGCGATCGTCGTGTCCTCGGTCTCGCCGGACCGGTGGCTCATCATGCAGCGAAAACCGTTGCGGTGCGCGAGGTCGACGGAGTCGAGAGTCTCGGTGAGGGTGCCGATCTGGTTGACCTTGACGAGCAAGGCGTTGGCCGAGTGCTCGTCGATCCCCCGCTGCAGGCGGTCGACATTGGTCACGAACAAGTCGTCACCGACGATCTGCACCCGATCCCCGAGCGTGGCCGTGAGAGCGCCCCAGCCCTCCCAGTCCTCTTCGCTCATCGGGTCCTCGATCGACACGATCGGGTATGCCGACGCCAGTTCGCCGTAGTAGGCCGCCATCTCCTCAGACGACTTGCGACCACCCTCGAAGGCGTAGACACCGGCATCGGTGTCGTAAAACTCGGTGGCGGCCACGTCGAGGGCGAGCACGATGTCGGTGCCGAGCGTAAGCCCGGCCTTCTCGACGGCCTCGGCGATCAGGTCGAGGGCCTCCCGGTTGGACCCGAGGCTCGGCGCGAAGCCGCCCTCGTCTCCGAGGCCGGTCGCGAGGCCACGCGACTTCAGCACCGACTTGAGTGAGTGGTAGACGGCGACGCCCTGCTGGAGGGCTTCCGCGAACGTCGGCGCGCCGACCGGTGCGACCATGAATTCCTGCACGTCGACGTTGCTGTCGGCATGAGCGCCACCATTGAGGATGTTGAGCATCGGGACCGGCAGCAGATGGGCATGTGGTCCGCCGACATACCGGAAGAGCGGGAGCCGGGCCGACTCGGCTGCAGCCTTGGCGACGGCCAGCGACACACCGAGGATGGCGTTCGCGCCGAGCTTGGCCTTGTTGGGCGTGCCGTCGAGATCGAGCAGGGTCTGGTCGACGAGTCGCTGCTCGTCTGCAGCGAAGCCGACGAGCACGTCACTGATTACGTCGTTGACGGCCGCGATGGCTTTGCCGACACCCTTCCCGGAGTACCAGTCGCCTCCGTCGCGAAGCTCGACGGCCTCGAACTGCCCCGTGGAGGCACCGGACGGAACGGCTGCTCTGGCCACCGTCTGGTCGTCGAGAGCGACCTCGACCTCCACCGTCGGGTTGCCTCGCGAGTCCAAGATCTCGCGCGCTCCGACAGCTTCGATGTTGGCCACGGCTTCGCTCCCTCACGTCTGAGCACAGGTCAGACTCAGCCTAACGGCGGGTGCTCTCCTCGTCAGACAGGGCGCGCTGTTCGAGTGCTCGCACGTGCTCCATCTCGGTGAGCGTCCGCCGGCGCAGCGCCTGCTCCGGGTCGAGGCCAGCGGCGGCAGCTGCGGCGGCCAGCGCGAAGAGCACCTCAGCGAGGGTCTCCTCCGTGTATGCCGTCTCGGGCTCGACGGGCACCGACACGCGGCCTTCCTTCATGGCGCGCTCGACGACCTTTGCCGCCAGGCTCAGGGCAGGGAGCCCGGCCGGGATCCCCTCCATCGCCGACGTCCGCGACTTCTCCTGCGCCTTGATCGCATCCCAGTTGGCTTCGACCTCGTCCGAGCCCGCAACAGAGACATCACCGAACACATGCGGGTGCCGGCGCACCAGCTTGTCGACGATGTCGGCCGCGACGTCGTCGATAGTGAACGGTCCGTCAGCGTGCTCGGCAGCGATCCGGGCGTGGAAGACGACCTGCAGCACCAGGTCACCGAGCTCTTCGCGCAGGTGCGTGCGATCCCCCGACTCGATCGCCTCGATGGTCTCGTAGGCCTCTTCGACCAGGTAGCGAACGAGCGACTCGTGAGTCTGCTTCTGGTCCCAGGGGCATTCGGCGCGCAGCCGGTCCATCACCTCGACCAGGTCGAGGAGCCGGCTCCCTGGCGGGTCGAACGATCCGACCATCACCTCGATGTCCGGGCCATCCAATCCGTCTGCAGCCGGGGACTCCGCACGACGTACGACGTCTGCGGCCAAGCCTTGGGTGAGCTCGTCGTCGTCATTGCCCGCGACCCAAACCAATGTGCCGTTGTCAGCGCGGGCGACCAGGTCGGCTTGGGACACCTTGCCGAGAACCTCAACGGGCACGCCTTCAGCCACCAACGCACGCACCAGCGGGAGATCAGGGCTGGCAGCCGCGACGACGTCGGCTGCGTCGACGGTCCGCCACGCCGAGGCAGTCAGCAGCCCTGCGGGAAGCCGGGGGGTGGTGAGAAGGACGACGAGGCGACCCACGTCACTGGTCTCCCGACACTGGGTCAGCCGCAGACCTGTGAGGGCGGAAGGCTCTTCAACGCTGGGTTGGGCTGGCCGGGCAGCGGCTCCTCGGCCGCTGTGGTCGAGACCGGGTCGGAGAGCGATCCGGTCCCGCCTTCGACCGAGCTGCCGTTCCACGTGCCGTACCGGGGCGAGATCTCGACATCCTGATCGGAGTAGTAGCCCTCGAGGTACTCCTGGGCGCTCTCGAGATCTTCCTCCGTCGCCTCGTCCACCGTGGTGATGCTGGAATCACGCAGATGAGCCCCGATGAGCGTCTGCTCGAGCTGGTTCTTCGCCGCGTCCTCGAAGAAGGTCTCCAGCAGCGCGGCCTCGTCGTCGGCCATGTCGTCGGGCATGGGCGGCTGCTGCTGCGTCGCCTTGGCGATCTGCGCCTCGGGCACCGATAGCCCCATCTCGTCGGCGGCCTCGGTCGTGAGGTGGAAGGTAATGGTCGAGCCGAGCAGCGACGTGCGGAGCTCGGCGAGGATCAGGGCTGGCTCGTCGTTCTCCGGCTCATCGAGCTCGGTGAACGAGCAAGCCGCCGTCGAGAGCTCGTCGATCGTCTGGTTGGTGAAGGTCGTGTCGTTGACCACCGCGGCAACGCCCGGATGCAGGTCGGCGCCGCACCCACCGACGGAGATGCCGACAAGGACAGCGACAGCACTCGCGACGACGCGGCGACGAAGCGTTGGCGAGCTCACTGCGAACCACTCCTCGAGACGATGTCGTCGATGACACGACCCGCCCAATCTAGTACCGCGACGTCGCGCACCGCCGCTCCACCGATGCGGGCGGTCATCGGCCGCGGCACCAGCATGCTACGCAGCGCGGGCTTGATGATCGTCTTGGGGTAGAGCCGATCGATCCTCACCCGCATCGAGTCCGGCGGGTCGACGGGAGCGAACCGGATGTAGCTGCCCTGCGCGTTGATGTCGGTGAGGCCAACGGACTTCGCCTTCGCCCGCAGGATCGCGACTGCGAGCAGGTTCTCCACGGCTCCGGGGATGGTTCCGTAGCGGTCAGCCAGCTCGGCGCGCACTTCGTCGACCTGCTGGGGCGTGCGCACCTCCGCGAGGCGTTTGTACATCTCGAGGCGCAGGCGCTCGCTCGGGATGTAGTCGTGCGGAAGGTGTGCGTCGACCGGCAGCTCGATCGTCACGTCGGAGTCCACGACGGGTGCGTCGCCGCGGTACTCGGCGACGGCCTCGCCGACCAGGCGCACGTAGAGGTCGAATCCCACGTCGGCGATATGGCCGGACTGCTCGCCCCCCAGCATGTTGCCGGCGCCACGGATCTCGAGATCCTTCATCGCCACCGCCATGCCGGCGCCGAGATCTGCATGCTGGGCGATCGTCGCCAACCGGTCGTGCGCGGTCTCGGTGAGCGGCTTCTCCTGAGGGAACAGGAAGTAGGCGTAGGCACGTTCGGCGCCACGGCCAACCCTCCCCCGAAGTTGGTGCAGCTGAGACAGCCCGAGCAGGTCGGCTCGCTCGATGATGAGCGTGTTGGCATTGGCGATGTCGAGGCCGGACTCGACGATCGTCGTACACACGAGGACGTCGAACTCCCGCTCCCAGAAGTCGACCATCACCTGCTCGAGCTGGTGCTCGTGCATCTGACCGTGGGCAGCCGTGATGCGTGCCTCGGGGACGAGCTCGCGCAGATGACGGACGGCACGGTCGATGCTCTGGACCCGGTTGTGGATGTAGAAGACCTGGCCTTCGCGAAGCAGTTCACGGCGGATCGCTGCACTGACTTGCGCGTCGTCGTAGCTCCCGACGAACGTCAGGACGGGGTGACGCTCCTCGGGCGGTGTGGTGATGGTCGACATCTCACGGATGCCGGTGATCGCCATCTCGAGCGTCCGCGGGATGGGGGTCGCCGACATCGCGAGGACGTCGACCGCGGTGCGCATCCGCTTCAGTGCTTCCTTGTGCTCGACGCCGAACCGCTGCTCCTCGTCGACCACGACCAGGCCGAGATCCTTGAACTTGACCTCGGTGTTGAAGAGCCGATGGGTGCCGATGACCAGGTCGACGGTGCCTTCGCGCAGGCCGTCGATGACGTCGCGGGCCTCACGGTCTGACTGGAACCGGCTCAGCGCCTTGACGATGACCGGGAAGCTGGCGAACCGCTCCGTGAACGTCTGGAAGTGCTGCTGCACCAGCAGGGTCGTCGGCACCAGAACCGCGACCTGCTTCCCGTCCTGGACGGCTTTGAAGGCGGCACGTACGGCGATCTCGGTCTTGCCGTACCCGACGTCGCCACAGATGAGCCGGTCCATCGGGACCTGTTGCTCCATGTCGCGCTTGACCTCGTCGACGCTCGCCAGCTGGTCGGGGGTCTCGACATAGGGGAACGCGTCCTCGAGCTCGCGCTGCCAGGGCGAGTCGGGCCCGAAGGCGTGTCCCCTGGTGGCTTGCCGGGCGGCGTACAGCTTGATCAGCTCGGCCGCGATCTCGCGCACAGCCCTGCGAGCGCGGCCCTTGCGCTTGTTCCAGTCCGCGCCGCCGAGGCGGTCGAGGGAGGGATGCTCGCCGCCGACATACCGCGTGACCTGGTCGAGTTGGTCGGTCGGGACGAACAGCTTGTCGGAGGGATGGCCACGTTTGGAGGCGGAGTACTCGACGAGGAGGTACTCACGGGTGGCCCCGGCCACCGTGCGCTGGATCATCTCGACGTAGCGGCCGACGCCGTGCTGCTCGTGGACGACGTAGTCACCGGGCAGCAGCTCGAGGGGGTCGATCTGCTTTTTGCGGCGCGACGGCATCCGGGTGCTGTCGCGGGCGGTCGTGCGCTGGCTGGTGAGGTCGTCGCCGGTGAGGATGACGAGGTCGATGGCCGACGCGACGAAGCCGTGTTTCAGGTCGCCCTGCACCACGTCGACGACGCCACGGACCGGCTCGGTGGACACGTCGTCGACGACACGCGCGGCGACGTCATGCTCCTTGAGGACCTCGACGAGCCGCTCGCCAGGTCCGTGGCCAGGCGTGACGATGAGGACGCTGCGGCCCGCATGCACGTGAGCGGAGATGTCATCGACCGCTGCCACCGTGTCGCCGCGGTACTGCGTCACCGGCTCCACGTCGATCGGAACCGTTGCCACCGTGGTCGAGACGTCGACGTCGAGCGAGACGATCTCCCCGGTCTCGGTCCGTAGCGGAGCCGGAGCGGCCTCGCCCCCACCGCCCGGCACGGTCGGGTCGAGCCCGAACGGAGACATGGACCACCACGACAGGCCGCGGGCCAGCGTGTGCTGACGTACGTCGCCCAGCGTGCGGTAAGCAGCGGCGCCGAGGTCGACCGGAGCCTGTCCACCGCCAGCGGCTGCCGCCCACGAGGCGCGGAGGAACTCCTCGCTCGTGGCGACGAGGTCGTGAGCGCGTGACCGGACCCGCTCGGGGTCACACACGAGCACGAACGCGTTGTCGGGCAGCAGGTCGACGAGCAACTCCATCTCGTCGACGAGGACCGGCGCGAGCGCCTCCATGCCCTCGACCGCGTGGCCCTCGGCCATCTTGTCCAGCATCTCGGCGAGCTCGGGGTGTGCCTCGGCGAGGACCCGCGCGCGTTGCCGCACCTCGCCAGTCAGGAGCAGCTCACGACACGGCGGCGCCCAAAGACCGGACGACACCTTGTCGAGCGAACGCTGGTCGGCAACCGAGAAGGAACGGACTTCGTCGACCTCGTCGCCGAAGAACTCCACGCGGACCGGATGCTCGTCAGTGGGAGGAAATACGTCGACGATGCCACCGCGCACCGCGAACTCCCCGCGCCGCTCGACCATGTCGACGCGGTGGTATGCCGCCGCGGCCAACCGACGTACGACGTCGTCGAGCTCGACCTCGTCACCCTCGCGAAGCGCAACCGGCTCCAGGTCGGCCAATCCCTTGACCTGTGGCTGCAACACCGACCGCACCGGCGCCACCACGACCTTGAGGCCCGCCGTCGGACCGCTCTCGTCGGTGGGATGGACCAGTCGACGCAGCACGGCAAGCCGTCGCCCGACGGTGTCGGAGCGTGGAGAGAGCCGCTCGTGCGGCAGCGTCTCCCACGCGGGGTAGGAGGCGACCTGCGAGGAGTCGATGAGGCAGCGGACGGCGTCGACGATGTCGTCGGCCTCGCGGGCCGTCGCCGTCACGACCAGAACGGTCGCGTCTGCGCCCCCCGCGTCGGGCGACGCCAGGGCTGCGGCAACGAAGGGCCGCAGCGCTTCGGGCGCGGTGAGGTCGAGGGCCGTCGTCGACTGCTGCCTGGCGGTGTTGAGCACGCCGGCAAGCGACGGCTCGGCACTGACAATGGAGGTGAGGGCGTGAAGTGACACGAGGCTCCCGGATCTGGACATCGGCTCGGGGCACACCACGACAGCCCCCGCTCAAGTTGAGGGCGGGGGTCGGGAGTGCGAGGTTGAGTCTAGCCAGCGGGCTCGGTTGGCACTAACGGCCGTGCGTGGCCCAGTGATTGCTGACGAAGCCGCTCACGGTCTCGGCAAGCTCAGGACGACATACGAGCAGATCAGGCAGCCAGACATCGTCCTGGTTGTAGGCAAGCGGAGCCCCATCTGCGCGGCTGGTGTGGAGACCCGCGGCGCGGGCGACGACGACGGGCGCTGCCGAGTCCCACTCGTACTGCCCGCCCGCGTGGACGTAGATGTCCGTCACGTCGCGGGCGACGGAGATCACCTTCGCGCCGGCGGAGCCCATCGGCACCAGCTCGGCATCGAGCTCCTCGGCGAGGCCGGCCACGAAGTCCGGCGGTCGCGTTCGGCTCACCGCGATCCGCGGCCGAGAGCTGGTCCGGTCGGGCACGACTGGCGGGTCTGCCGTGCTGAACGTCGTCGACATCCCAGGCTGGGCCACCGCCCCCGCGACGAGATCACCCTCCTGCCAGAGTGCGACGTGGACCGCCCAGTCGTCGCGCGGAGGTTCGGAGTACTCGCGGGTGCCGTCGAGAGGGTCGACGATCCAGACCCGCCGGTTGTGAAGCCGGGCCTTGTCGTCCTTGCCTTCCTCACTGAGGACCGCGTCGTCTCGGCGGTAGGTGCCAAGAAGGCGCATCAAGATCTTGTGCCCCAGGGCGTCGCCCGCGTCCTTCAGATCTCGGCCTTCGAGTCCCTCGCTACGCAGCTGTTCGAGCCGTTCGCCCGCGACCGTCGCCATCCAGGCAGCGAGCAGATGGTCGTCGATGCTGACGTGGTCGGGCGCGGCAGGAAGTTCGACGGTGTCGGTCACGCCGCAAACTCTCCCACAGCCGCGGAACGCAACCCGGTGCCGCCCAGCATCAGACGGTCAGCGGAAGGATCCGGCGGTCGAGCTTGTCGAGACCACATCCCGAAGGCCTCGATAAGCCCGACCACCGAAGGTCGAAGTGCCGCCTGGTTAGTAGGCACCTTCGCGTCGGATCACGGCGCGCAGGGTGTCCAACGCGATCGAGGCGTCGAGCTGCGGGCTCCAGTTGTCGACGTAGTCCATGTCGAGCCGCACGGACTCTTCCCACGACAGGTTCGAGCGCCCGCTGACCTGCCACAGACCCGTGAGACCAGGCTTGATGGCGAGTCGCCGACGAGCGTTGTCGTCGTAGGCCGCCACCTCTGACGGGAGCGCCGGCCGCGGCCCTACCAGAGCCATCTCGCCCTTGATCACGTTGATGAGCTGAGGGAGCTCGTCGACCGACAGACGCCGCAGGAAGCTACCGACCTTGGTGATCCGGGGGTCCTGGCGGATCTTGAACAGCACTCCCTCGGCTTCGTTCTGGTCCGCAAGCGCAGCCTTGGTGGCTTCGGCGTTTGCCACCATCGTGCGCAGCTTGTACATCAAGAACGTGCGGTTGTTCTCCCTGACTCGCACCTGGCGGAACAGCACCGGGCCCCGGGAGGTCACCTTGATGGCCACGGCGGCCGCCAACAGGATCGGCAGGCCCAACATGAGCAGAATCGTGGCGGTGATGCGATCCAGTGAGGAGCGAATGAAGACAACGACACCCGACGGCGTCGCGGGAGCGACGTCGACGATCAAGCGGCGACCGGCTGCGCGGGCGTGCACGCGTCGTACGGCGGTGTTCGCCATGGGAGTGATGAGGCTGACGAATGTCTTGGTCTGCTCGAGTCCCCACTGCAGGCGCGCAAGGCGACGTCCGCCGAGGTCGCCGACGTCGTGCAGGGCGACCGCGTCGATGGGGTAGCGCTGGCAGATGGACACGATGTCTCGAGCCGAGCCGAGAACCGGATGCCCCTCGATGACTCGGGGACCGTCATCGGTCTCTGGCAGGCAGATCCCGATGACCTCGATCGAGTCGACGCGCACCCACTCACGCAGGGTGCGCGCAACATCGTCGCGCTCCCCCACGAGGAGCAGTGACTCCCGCAACCGGAAGTCGAGAAGATCCTGCACCCAGTCGAACCGGCAGAACGCGCGCGAGACGCAGGCGATGGCGAAGAGCATGACGATGGCGAACATGGCGAACTGCGCACTCTGGATCGAGCCGACGACGAATACGCCGACAGCTGCGCTGATCCCGACCCAGACTCCCAGTCGCTTGAGCAGGTGGTTGATGTCGAGGAACTCGCTGATGCGGCGTTCGCGGTCGAGGCGCACGGTCATCCAGAGCCCCCAGGTGGCGATGACGACCAACGCCGCCCAGTAACCCTGGACGGCTGCTACGCCGCCGATTGCCAGCACGGCGGCCAAGTCACAGAGGATGAGATAGCGGCGGAGCGAGTTGCGGCGACGAACGCTCGGCTCGTCGAGGACCTCGATCAATTCCTGATCATCGGTGGGGTCGGCTCGCTGGTCGTCGATCTCCTCGACAAGGAGTTCGGCAACCCCCTCAGGTTGCTCCTCTACAGATGGAACTTCTACGGCGTGAACATCATTAGCAGTGTGGCGCTGCATTTCCCTTCAATCCCCCCAGGGCGAAGTAGGTGTATTCAATTCGGTCCCGCGTTGACGTGGCCCCCCACGACCCCCTCGTGGAACTCGCAAACACCAGTTCAGACCGGATGCGCACAACCATCGTGCAGGTCAGCCCAGCGCGGCGCAAGCGGAACGGAAGAAGTGGGAACCCAACTCAACTGATTTCGTGGTAAGCCAATGCCCCCCTGTACAGGATGTAATTTACTCGGTACGTAGAGTAATTCCTAACGGCTACTATCCGTCATTGTTTGCTTGCGGAGAGTTACGTTGTTCGGCGCCATTGACCTGACCCCGCCTCACCACCAAGGAGCGAGTCCTGGCGCCCTGATACATGACCGCCGCGACCGGGTCAGCTGTTGAACGTGCTCTGCGTTTTCTCGAGACCTTCGACGACCAGGTACTCCACCGCATCAGCCGCCCGCTGCACGTGCAGGTCGAGCTCTCGACGCTCCGTGCTCGAGAAGGGCTTCAGGACAAATCCCGCCGCCTCCTGCCGCCCTGGCGGCCGGCCGATCCCCACCCGGATCCGGTAGTAGTCACCGGTTCCCAAACCGGAGCGCAGCGCCTTGAGCCCGTTGTGCCCGTTGTCGCCGCCCCCGAACTTGACCCGGAGGTCGCCGTACGGGATGTCCAGCTCGTCGTGAATGACGATGAGCTGCTGCGGGGTGGCCTTGTAGAAGGCGAGCAGCGATGAGACTGGCCCGCCGGATTCGTTCATATAGCTGCGCATCCGGCCGAGGATGGCTCGCACCCCGGGGATCCCGGCGAGTCGCCCTTCGACGGCAAGTGCACGGCCAGACTTGTGTGAGCGCCACTGCCCGCCCATGCGTTCGGCCAGAGCATCCGCCACGAGGTAGCCGACGTTGTGCCGGGTGTCGTCGTACGTCGGGCCGGGGTTGCCCAGTCCCACGATGATCCACCCGTCGTATGACACGGCACTCGACTCTCGCTTCTTGCCGCGTCCGATCCGGAGGATCACTCCTCGGACGAGCCCTCGCCCTCGGCGGGCGGACGGCTCTCGTCGCCCTCGGGGGCGCCAGCTTCGCCTTCTTCGCCCTCTGCCGCTTCGGTGGCTGCCTGCGCCTCGAGCTCCTCGTCGGACAGGTCGTGCTCGATACCTGCCTCGGCCTCGGCCTCGGCCAGCTCGGCCTCGAGCTCCTCGGCGGTGGGGGCGGCCGTGAAGTTGACGACAAGTGCCTCCTCGTCGAGGACGAGCGTTGCACCGGTGGGCAGCGTGAGGTCCCTGGCCGTGATCTGGGTGCCGATACCGACACCCTGGATGTCGACCTCGACCGACTCGGGGATGTTGGTGGCTTCTGCCTCGAGCAGGACCGTTTGGTGGTGGAGCGTGACCAGGGTCTCGGGGGCTGCTTCACCGAGGAGGACGACCTGCACGTCGACCGTGACCTTCTCACCCTTGCGCACCAAGATCAGGTCGGCATGCTCGATGAAGCCGCGGATGGGGTCGCGCTGGACGGCCTTCGGCAGCGCCAGCTGGCTGTCACCGTTGAGCTCGATGGAGAGCAGGGCGTTGGCGGTCTTGAGTGCCAGCATCAAGTCGTGGCCGGGAAGGGTGATGTGGACCGGGTCGGTGCCGTGGCCGTAGATGACGGCAGGCACCTTGTCGTCGCGTCGGATGCGCCGAGCAGCGCCCTTGCCGAACTGGGTTCGAGACTCGGCCTGGATCTTGACCTCAGAGGACACGGTGCTTATCTCCTAGCGCAAACGATTTCTGTCAGCTGTCGTACGACGGGTGGTGTCGAAGTTCGGTGGCTGCCAGGCGCGGAAGGCGAGTCGCTGGAGTCAAAATCGAAACCCGCGTCGATCACGGAGGTCCGACTAGTGCCGGATCGCGAGCCTTGGTGACAGGCGCCACCACGCTTCGCTCCCTCGCCGAGGCAACTACACGATCGTAGCCGCCATCGCCGGCTCAGGTGAAATCCGTTCAACCGCGCTGAGGCGGTCGCACCGGCTTACGCACGCCCGTCGAAGAGCGACGTCACCGACCCGTCCTCGAAGACCTCACGAATCGCGGCGCTGATGAGCGGCGCGATCGACAGCGTCGTCAGCTTGTCGAACTGCCGCTCAGCGGAGACCGGCAAGGTGTTGGTGACGATGACCTCGCCGGCCCGGCAGTTCTTCAGGCGGTCGACGGCCGGACCCGACAGAATCGCGTGCGTGGCGACGATGATGACGTCGGATGCGCCGGCCTCCAGCAGCGCGTCGGCGGCCTTCACGACCGTGCCGCCCGTGTCGATCATGTCGTCCACCAACACGCAGACGCGCCCACGGACCTCGCCGACGACCCGGCTGGCGAAGGACTCGTTCGGTTTGTTGATGTCGCGGGTCTTGTGGATGAACGCGAGCGGTCGCCCACCGAGACGAGACGACCACTGCTCGGCCACCTTGATGCGCCCGGCATCGGGCGACACCACGGCGAGGCTCTGCCCGCCGTACTTCTTCGAGACGTAATCGGTGAGGACGGGCAGCGCGGCGAGGTGGTCGACGGGTCCGTCGAAGAAGCCCTGGATCTGCGCCGTGTGCAGGTCGACCGTGATCAGCCGATTCGCTCCGGCGGTCTTGAAGAGGTCAGCCATGAGCCGTGCCGAAATAGGCTCCCGCCCCAGATGCTTCTTGTCCTGGCGGGCATAGCCGTAGAACGGCATGACGACAGTGATCCGCTTAGCAGAGGCTCGTTTCAGCGCATCAACCATGATCAGGTGCTCCATGATCCACTCGTTGATCGGAGCGGTGTGACTCTGGATCACGAAGGCGTCGGAGCCGCGGACCGACTCCTGGTAGCGGACGTAGATCTCGCTGTTGGCAAACTCCCGATGCGTCGTGGGCACGAGGTTCGCTCCCGAGCAACGTCGCGACCTCCTCGGCGAGATCGAGGTGGGCTCGTCCGGAGAAGAGCATCAGGGTCTTCTCGGTCGTCCGCTTCATACCTGTCATGGGTCGCTCCGGCTCGGGGGTGGCTGCCTCGCGCTCCGTCTGGTCCTGGTGGGCGGCCGCGGCCTTGGCTGCCTTGGTGCCCGGACGCTTGCGCTCGACCCAGCCGTCGACGTGGCGCTGTGGCCCAGTGCTCACGGCAAGAGTGCCGGGTGGCACGTCTCGCCGGACGACGCTCCCGCCCCCGGTGACCGCCCCGTCCCCGATCTCGACCGGCGCAACGAAGGTGTTGTTGGCTCCGGTCTTGGCGTGGGCACCGATCCGGGTACGGTGCTTCTCGACACCGTCGTAGTTGGCGAAGATGGTCCCGGCCCCGATGTTGGTGCCCTCGCCGATTTCGGCGTCGCCGACGTACGTCAGATGCGGGACCTTGGCGTCGTCAGCGATCTGAGCGTTCTTGGTCTCGACGAACGTGCCGATCTTTGCGCGCGCACCAAGCGTGGTCCCCGGCCGGAGGTAGGCGAAGGGTCCGACGGTGGCGCCGGGCCCGACGACAGCGAGCGTGCCCTGGGTGCGTACGACGCTCGCGCCGTCACCGACCTCGACGTCCGTCAGTGTCGTGTCGGGCCCGATCACCACATCGGACCCGATCGTGCTGGCCCCGTGGATCTGGGTGTGGGGGTGGATTGTCACATCGCGACCGAGGCTGACGTCGATGTCGATCCAGGTCGTTGCCGGGTCGACGACGGTCACGCCCTCGTGCATCCAGTGGTGCACGATGCGGCGGTTGAGCTCGGCTCCCAGTCGGGCGAGCTGAGCGCGGTCGTTGATGCCCTCGGTCTGCCAGCCGTCAGCGAGCGGGTGCGCGCTGACCTTGCCGCCGTCGGCGACCACGACTCCCAGCACGTCGGTAAGGTACTTCTCGCCCTGGGAGTTGTCGGTGCCGACGCGGGCGAGCGCGGACCGCAGTGTCTCGACGTCGAAGGCGTAGATCCCGGCGTTGATTTCGCCGACGGCGAGCTGCTCGTCGGTCGCATCTCGGTGCTCGACGTTGGCGAGGACCGCCCCATCGTCGGCTCGCAGGATACGGCCATAGCCGGTGGGATCGTCGACGGTGGCGGTGATGACGGTGACCGCGCTCCCGCTCGCAGCATGGGCGGCCGCAAGCTCTCGCAACGTGTCGCCGGACAGCAGCGGGGCATCTCCCATCGTGACGAGGACGGTGCCGGAGATGTCGTCGGCGAGCGCCGCGAGTCCGCACTCGACGGCCCGGCCGGTGCCGGCGATCTCGTCCTGGTCGGCGATGACGGCCATCGGATCCTCGACGCCGACGTGCTCGGCCACGAGGTCGCGCTCATGGCGTACGACGACGACGAGATGTGTGGGCTCGGTCGCTCGGGCTGCGACGAGGGCATGACCGAGTAGGGATCGTCCGGCCAGGGTATGCAGCACTTTCGGGGTCGCGGACTTCATCCGCGTGCCGCCCCCCGCCGCCAGCACGATGACCGCTACCGGACGGTCTGCTGTCACGTGTGCTCCTCGTCGGGTGTGTCAGTCTGCTCCCCTGCCTGGCTTCGATCCAGGACCTCAAGCTTCAAAGGCTTGCGGGCTGCCGGGTTACCCCACAGGGGAATGCGTGGCGTGCGGCCGTGACGGTGCACCCCTGCGTCGGGGTCAGTCTGCCACAGCCGTGCGGTCGCCCGACCGCCGAGGAACCACCGCCCAGATCGCAGTGCACCGGGGCTTGGAAACCCCGAAAGTGGCTGAGGAGTCCCTGAGAAGCACTTTCTCGTTACGCCACCGTAGGTTACGGTTGCGTAAGTACGTGTTTTCCACCCTGAGGACGACCTCGAATGACGCCAGCCACCGCCGTAGCCCCGCCCCGAACCCAGACTTCCGATGCCGCCGAGATAGCCCTCGGCACCCTGGGAGGCGACCAGCAGTCTCTCCTCGAGCGGTGGACCCTCGGGATCTTCATCATCTTGCCCTTTCTCGCGATCGCGGCTGCAGTTCCGGTGGCGTGGGGTGGTTGGTTGGGCTGGAGCGACGTCGTGATCGCGATCGTGGCGTACGCAATCACGGGTCACGGTGTCACGGTGGGCTTCCACCGCCTCTTCACCCACAAGTCGTTCAAGCCGAACCGGGGCGTCAAGATCGGGCTGGCGGTCGCCGGGTCGATGGCAATCCAGGGCCCGGTCATTCGCTGGGTGGCCGACCACCGCAAGCACCACAAGTTCTCCGACCGTGAAGGCGACCCCCATTCGCCGTGGCGCTACGGCGACACGGTGCCGGCCCTCGTCAAGGGCCTCTTCTACGCCCACATGGGCTGGCTGTTCGACACGGAGCAGACCTCGCAGCGTCAGTACGCTCCGGATCTGCTGAAAGACCGCGACATCGTGAAGATCTCGCGCATGTTCCCTTGGTTCGTTCTCGCGTCACTCGTCCTTCCGGCGGTCGCCGGTGGTCTGTGGACCATGTCCTGGCAGGGTGCCTTCACAGCGTTCTTCTGGGCATCTCTGGTGCGCGTCGGCGTCCTGCACCACGTCACCTGGTCGATCAACTCGATCTGCCACGCCGTGGGCGACCGACCGTTCAAGTCGCGCGACAAGTCCGGCAACGTGTGGTGGCTTGCGATCCCGTCGATGGGCGAGTCCTGGCACAACCTCCACCACAGCGACCCGACGTGCGCCCGTCACGGCGTGATGCGCGGCCAGCTCGACAGCTCGGCGCGCATTATCTGGCTGCTCGAGAAGGCCGGATGGGTCTCCGCCGTGCGCTGGCCGGTCCAGGAACGCCTCGACCAAAAGCGCGTCCGCGCCGAAGCCGCCTGAGACGACATATAGGACCGCGATGATGTGCAGGTGACTCAGGGGAAGTCCAAACGCCCGCCGAGAACACGCATGACAAGCGCGGAGCGCCGCGAGCAGCTCATCGATATCTCCCGCTCGCTGTTTGCCGAGCGCGGCTTCGAAGGCGCTTCGATCGAAGAGATCTCTGCGCGCGCAGACGTCTCCAAACCCATCGTCTACGAGCACTTCGGCGGCAAAGAGGGCCTGTATGCCGTCGTGGTCGACCGTGAGGTGCGCCAGCTCCTCGACATGATGCGCTCGTCGCTCACAGCCGATCACCCCCGCGACCAGCTTGAGCAGGCGGCGTTCGCGCTGCTCGACTACATCGAGCAGTCCTCAGACGGCTTTCGGATCCTTGTCCGCGACTCGCCGATCGGGTCGGAGTCCGGCTCGTTCGTCTCGATCATCGGCGACATCGCGACCCGGGTCGAGTACATCCTCGAGGCAGAGTTCCGCTCTCGCGGCTTCGACGCGGAGTTCGCGCCGATGTACGCCCAGATGCTGGTCGGCATGGTGGGCACGACCGGCCAGTGGTGGCTGGACGCCCGCAAGCCTGGCAAGGAAGTAGTGGCAGCCCACCTCGTCAACCTGGCCTGGCACGGCTTGTCGGGGCTGAGCCCCGACCCGTCCCTGCGCACCGAGCGCACCTGACTCCGCCCGCGAACCGTGACCTTCGGGGTTGACGTGCCGTCAGCCCGACATGGTCCGAAGCTCGTCGGCATACAGCTGCTCGCTGAAGTGACAGGCCGCCTGGTGCCCCACCGTGATTTCGCGCAGCAGGGGAACCTCACCTCGGCAGCGGTCCTCGGCGAACGGGCAGCGAGGGTTGAACCGGCACGCGGCCGGCGGGTTGACGGCATCCGGCACCTCACCCCGCACGGGCGAGACCTCGCGCTGCGCCTCGAGCTCTGGGTCCGCCACGGGTACGGCGTCGCGCAGCGAGGTCGTGTATGGATGCAGCGGCGCGTCGGACACTGCCTGCCAGCCGCCGAGCTCGACGATCTGTCCGAGGTACATCACAGCGATGCGGTCGCTGATATGACGCACCATCGCCAGGTCGTGTGAAATGAATACGTACGTCAGCCCGAGCTCGTCACGAAGACGGGTCAGCAGATTCATGATCTCGGCGCGGACAGACACGTCGAGAGCCGACAGCGGCTCGTCGAGCACGATGATGCTCGGCTCGACGGCCAGTGCGCGGGCGATGCCGACGCGCTGCCGCTGCCCACCCGAGAGCTCGTGGGGGTAACGGTCGGCAACCGTCGCGCTCAGCCCGACCAGCTCCAGCAGCTCGTTGACCCGGCCACGCCGTTTGGCGCGGTCGGTCACGATCCGGCGGACGGCGAGCACCTCACCCAACGTGCTCCCGACAGTCAGTCGTGGATCGAGCGAGGCGTAGGGGTCCTGGAAGACCATCTGGATCTTGCTCCGCATTTCCGACAGGGCGGAGCCGCGGACGGACGTGATGTCCTTGCCATCGATCAGGATCCGCCCGGATGTCGGCTCCACGAGCCGCACGAGCATCCGCGCCGTCGTCGACTTCCCGCACCCGGACTCGCCGACGAGTCCCAGGGTCTGACCGCTCTGCACTTCGAAGGAGACTCCGTCGACGGCACGGACCGTGCCCGCTCGTGACTTGTAGTGCTTGACCAGATCCTCGACAACCAGGCTCATGAGACCCACCGATCTCGCGGGACCCAGCACGCCGCGAGGTCGCGTCCACGCGGCTCGAGCCGCGGGTCGTGCAGGGTGCACTTCGCCTCGCGCTGCAGGCAGCGGGGGTGGAACGAGCATCCTGTGGGCAGGCTCGCGAGGTCTGGTGGGGTGCCACCGATCTGCGGTATCGGGGGACGCTCACTGCCGAGCACGGGTGGGATCGAGCCGAGGAGGGCCGCGGTGTAGGGGTGCTCGGGGCGGCGGAACAGGTCAGCGCTCTGGCCGGACTCGACCACGCGGCCGGCGTACATGACCAGCACTTTCTCAGCGATCCGCGCCACGACGCCGAGGTCGTGCGTGATCCACACGACCGCCATCCCCAGTCGCTGGCGCAAGTCGTCGACCAGGCTGAGCACCTGTTGCTGGATCGTCACGTCGAGCGCGGTGGTGGGCTCGTCGGCGATCAACACCTTGGGTCGCATCGCCACGGCCATTGCGACCATCACCCGCTGACATTGGCCGCCGGACAGCTCGTGCGGGTAAGAGCGGGCGATGCGCTCGGGGCGAGGAAGGCCGACCTCGCCGAGTGATTCGAGGGCGCGCGACCGAGCGTCGGCGCGAGGCACACCATGTGCCTCGAGTCCTTCGACCACCTGCGCTCCGACCTTCATCAGTGGGTTCAGAGACGTCATCGGGTCCTGGTAGATCATCGCGATCTCGGCGCCTCGCGCCTTCCGGAGCTCCGTCGGGTCGAGTGCAAGGAGGTCGCGGCCGTCGAGTCGAGCCGAGCCACCCGTCACTCGCGCCGCAGACGGCAATAGCCCCATCACGGACAGGGCTGTCATGGACTTGCCGCTGCCGCTCTCGCCGACCAGCGCCACGACCTCACCGGCCTGTACGTCGAAGGACACTCCGCGTACGACGGGAAGCTCGCGGCCTCGCGACCGCACCACCGTCTGGAGGTCTCGCACCTCGAGGACGCTCTCGCCGCCGGTCACCGACGGGTCTCCTTGGGGTCGAGCGCGGATCGCATCCCATCGCCCATCAGGTTGAGAGAGATGACCGCGGCGACGATGGCCAACGACGGGAACACCATCGTCCACCATGCCGTGGTGATGAGGTTGCGAGCGTCGCTCACCATCAGGCCGAGGGACGGGTCTGGTGGCTGGGTGCCGAGCCCGAGGAAAGACAGCCCCGCCTCGGTCAGGATCGCCCAGGACAAAGCGAGCGTCACTTGTACGACGACGGGGGCGCTCACATTGGGGAGCACGTGCCGGAAGAGGATCCGCCGTCCCGAGAACCCGACGACGCGGCACGCGGCGACGTACTCCAACTCACGCACGGACAGCGTCGGCCCGCGCGCAACCCGGACGAAGATCGGAAAGTAGACGATCGCGATCGCGATGGCGGTGTTGTACCACCCGCGGCCGAGAGCGGCGATCATCGACAGCGCCAGCAGGGTTGCCGGGAACGCGAAGAACACGTCGGTGAGCCGGCCCATGACCTGGTCCCAGATGCCGCCGGCATAGCCGCTCGAGACTCCCACGACAGTCCCCACCACTGCGGCCACCCCGACCGCGAGGAGGGCCACTCGCAGCGACGACGCGATCCCGGCGAACGTGCGGGAGGCGACGTCGCGACCGAACTGGTCGGTGCCGAACCAGTACGTCCACGAAGGACTCTGCAGCTGATCGTCAGGATGCTGCGCGAGGGGGTCGTGCGGAGTCGCCCCGACCACGGCCAGTAGCGCAAGCAAGCAGAGCAAGACGAACACCACGAGGCCGATCCGGCCGTTTCGGTCCTGCCACACCCGGCGGCCGAAATCACGCAGCCCTCCAGGGGTGGTGGTGGCGCCCTCGATGTGGGCAACCCCTGGCGCGTTTGGCAGCGGTGAGTCGGCAGAACTCATCGCAGCCGGGCCCTCGGGTCGAGGGCTTGGTACGTCAGGTCCACGACCAGGTTGACGATCACAAAGGCAGCAGCGACGAACAGGACGGTGCTCTGCACCACGGCGTAGTCCTGCTCCAAGATGCCCGTGAGCAGGAGCCGGCCAAGCCCTGGCAGCGCGAAGATCTGCTCGATGATCACCGTGCCGCCCAGCAGGTAGCCGAACTGGATCCCCACGATCGTCACGATGGGGATCGAGGCGTTGTGCAGGACATGGCGCAGGCGGACCCGCGTGGGTGACAACCCCTTGCCTTCAGCCGTGCGCACGAAGTCGGTGTTCTGCACCTCGAGGTAGGCCGATCGCGTCGTACGCATGATCGTCGCGACCAGGCCGACCGACAAGACCAGCGCCGGATAGAGCATCTGGCTCAGGTTGCCTGACACCGACTCGGTGAGGGGCACGAAGGAGCCCGGATCGGGAAAGTACGAGAACGCCGAGGCAAGGGCGGCGACCGCCACCGACGCGATCACGAACTCGGGCAGCGCAAGGCCGATCAGGCCGAACGACTGCACGCCCACGTCTCGCGCCGAGCCAGGACGGCTGGCGGCCAGCATGCCGAGCCCGACGCCAACCGGCGTCGAGATGAGGATCGAGAGCACGGCGAGCTCGAGCGTGACGGGCAGCGCGGAGAAGATCAGCTCGGAGACCGGGACGCCGGAGTTGGCCGAGACACCGAGGTTTCCGGTCAACACACTGCTGATCCAGCTCGTGAACTGGCCCCAGAGCGGCTCGTCGATGCCGTAGTACTCCTCGAGCGCCTCCACCTGTTCGGCGGTCAACACTCCCGATTCGGTGCCGAGCTTGGCGGTGATGGCGTCACCGGGCAACGCCCTCAGCACCACGAACACGAGTATTGCCACCCCTGCCAGCGTCCCCAAAGTCCCCAAGAGCCGCATCGAGAGGTAGCGCCAGGTCATCCAGAATCCTCACGGCTCGCCTTCGCGAGGTACTCCAATGACTCGGTGGACAGGGCCTTGAAGCCTTCGACGTCGTTCCCCACGAGGTAGTAGGACTGGTTGTGCTGCAGCCATACCCAGGGGGACAGCTCGAGGAGTCGCTCCTGCAGATCCTGGAAGAGCTGCTGCCTCTCGTCCTCGTCTGTCGTCGAGTTGGCCTGTGTCAGGAGATCGGCGAGCCCTGCGTCGGTCAGGCCCGCAGGCTTGGCGAGCGACGCACCGTCGGTGTAGTAGCGGCCGTACATGAGGTACGGATCGGTGCTGCCACCGTTGAGCGCGATCGCGGCGTCGTAGTTGGCCTCCAGCCAGTTGTCGACGTACACGTTGGTCTGCTGCTGCTGAAGATCAAGCTCGACCCCGATCTCTTCGAGCTGACCCTGCACGGAGGTGGCGACGTTGGTGGCCGTGGCGTACTCGCCGACCATCACGATCGTCTCCAGGGTGAACCCGTCGGGGTAGCCGGCGTCGGCGAGGAGATCACGGGCCGCGTCGAGGTCGGGTGGGTCACAGGGCAGGCCCTCGGTCGGGTCGTAGTCGTAGGCCGGGCTGGTGATGGGGCCGGTGATCTCGGCTTGGCCGAGGTATGCCTGGTCGACGACCTGCTCGCGATCGAGAGCGCAGGCAATGGCCTGGCGCACGGGGAGCTTGGACAGCGGACTGCGTCGGCCGTTAAGCATCAAAGCGTGGTACGACAACGTCGGTTGTGACAGGAGCTGCATCGCCTCGGTGTCGACCTGCTCGGCGACGCTCGGGTCAGAGACGACGCCCAAGTCGAAACTGCCCGCCTTCATGCCGGACAGGACGGAAGACTCGTCGGGGATGACGCGGAGCTCGACGGTCTTGAGCTGGGCGACGTCGCCCCAGTAGTCCTCGTTGGCCTCGAGCACTACCTTCTGGCCCTGGTCCCACGAGCCCCACTTGTAGGGGCCGGTGCCGTTGACCTCCCGACCCACGCTCTCGCTCTCGATGTCGTCCTGGTCGAGGATGGCCGTGGCCGTCGTGGACAGAACCCGCAGCAGCGCTGCGTCCGGCTGCTTGAGCTCCAGCACGAGCGTGGTGTCGCCGTCAGCGCGTACGTCGGCGACGTTGATGAGGTTCGACGCGGCGACGGACCCGACGTCTGGGTCGAGCACGCGCTCGAGGCTCGCTTGTGCGTCGGCGGCCGTGAAGGCGGAGCCGTTGTGGAACTCCACACCTTCGCGCAACGTGAGGATGACCGTCTTGTCGTCCTCGCTGAGCTCCCACTTCGTCGCCAGAGCGGGCTCGAGGTCTCCCTCGTCGGACGTGTCGATCAGGGTGTCGTAGACCAGGTCGAGGGTCTGCGTCGTCTGGAACGCGGTCGCAACTGCCGGGTCGCGCCCGTCGATGTCACCGGTGCGGGCGACGATGAAGGGCTCATCCTCGCCGCTGCCTCCTTCGGTGTCGGAAGAGGGGTTGCACCCGGTCAGCGCCAACGCGGCGCCGGCGGTGAGCGCCACGAGTGCACGCAGGTATCGTTTTCCAGCCATGGCGAGTCCCTTCGCGAGCGGTCCCCTCCGATGGGACGTTATCTTTCTACCAACGCCCTTGTAAAGAGGAAACTTTTTGACAAGGGTGGTGGTTGTGCGGAGCGCACTGCAGGGCATCGCGGACAATTTGGTCACGCGTGCGTCGGCAGCCGACCCTGGCGTGCCTGGTGGTCCGTCCGCGGCCGTCATCGGGGTTAGCGCGGTGTCGGCAGAACCGGTCATCGTGAGCCGCGGCCATGCCCGAGTGCTGGACGACCTAGGGCAGGCGAGGCGGCCGATCGCCCTGGCCGCGGAGCCGGTCTTCGACGTCGGGTCGATCACAAAGCTGGTGGTGACGACGGCGCTGGCGATGACGCTGGTGGACAGTCGTCGGCTCCGGCTGGACACCCCGGTGCAGCGCTGGTTCGCCGACTTCGCTGGCGACGGCAAGGAGACGGTGACGGTGCGCGATCTGCTCGAGCATCAAGGTGGGCTGTGGGAGTGGTGGCCGACGTACGTCGCCGGCGCGCGGTCCAGTGCGGATGCTGTCGAGTGCGTACTGCGACTGCCGCTGCGGTACGGGCCGCGGTCGGGCCGCCACTACTCCGACCTCGGCTTCATGCTTCTCGGTGAGATCGTCGCGCGTGAGTTCGCGGCGCCTGTCGAGGTGGTGGCTGATGAGGTGCTGTTCGAACCTCTCGGGATGGCCTCGACCGGGTTCCGGCCCGGTGGGCTGGGCGGCGAGGGCGTTCCGGCGAAGCGTGTCGTGGCCACCTCGCGCGGAGACGTCTACGAGCGCCGCATGGTTGACACCGGTACGCCGTACCCGGTTGCGGTGTCGAGTGACGCCTTTGACGGCTGGCGTGAGCACACCCTCGAGGGCGAGGCCAATGACGGGAACTGCTGGCATGCGTTCGGTGGTGTGGCGGGTCATGCCGGCCTGTTCACCAGCGCGCCGGATCTGCTGCGCTTCGGGCGCGCGGTGTTGTCGTCGCTGGGCGGTAGCGGGCTTTGGAGCCGCGAGACGGTGGCCGAGTTCGTCAAGACTGGGCGCGATGCTGCGCAGGGGTTGGGCTTCCAGCTGACCGGGTCGTTCGCCGGGCATCCGGGCTTCACCGGTGCGCGGTTTGCTGTCTTGCCTCGGCACCAGGTGGTGCTCGTGCTGTTGACCAATCGCCTCCACACCGCCGGCGAGCCCCGCGGGATCGATGCTGAATGGGCTGAGTTGCTGCGCGTCGTGGAGACCGGCATTTCCAGCTGATCGACGCGTGCTGCTCGGATGATCGACGCGCGCTTCTCCGGTGATCGACGCGCACTTCTCCGGTGATCGACGCGCCCTTCTCCGGTGATCGACGCGCCCTTCTCCGGTGATCGAGCCTGTCGAGATCTAGGGGTCTCGACAAGCTCGACCGATGGCCTGCAGGCGGCATACGTGACCAGTCGACGCGGCATACCTGACCAGTCGACGCGGCATTACCTGACCAGTCGACGCGGCATACGTGACCAGTCGGCGTGGGGGTCAGGCGGTGGCGGTTTTCGCGGTGTAGGTGTCGATCTCGTCGGCGATGCGGGCCTTCGTCGCAGCGTCGGCGAACGACACGTCGACCGCTGTCCTGGCGAGGTCGGCGAGCCCACGCTCGTCGAGATCGAGGATGTCAGCCGCGACGGCGTACTCCTGGTTGAGCGACGTGCCGAACATCGGTGGGTCGTCGGAGTTGATGGTCACCACGACGCCGGCGTCGCGTAGCTGCCGGACCGGGTGCTCATCGAGACTGGCGACCGCGCGCGTCGCGACGTTGGACGTCGGGCAGACCTCCAGCGGGATGCGATGTTCGGCGAGGTAGTCAATGAGTGCCGGGTCTTGGGCCGCCGAGGTGCCGTGCCCGATCCGTTCAGCGCCGAGCAGCCGCAACGCATCCCAGATGGTCTCCGAGCCGGTCGTCTCGCCGGCGTGGGGCACGGAGTGCAGACCCGCTGCCCGCGCTTCGTCGAAGTGCGGTTTGAACTGCGGCCGCGACACCCCGATCTCGGGCCCACCCAAGCCGAACGACACCAGCCCCTCCGGCCGGAGCTGGGTCGCGATCCGGATCGTCTCGTCGGCACCGGGCACACCGAACTCGCCGGGGATGTCGAAGCACCAGCGGAGCACGACCCCGAGATCACGCTCGGCTGCGATGCGGGCATCCTCGATCGCCTCGCAGAACGCCTCCGCCGCCACTCCCACCCGCACTGAGGTGTACGGCGTGCAGGTCAGCTCGGCATACCTGACCGACTGGGTTGTCATGTCACGCGCGATCTCGTAGGTCAGCATGCGTACGTCGTCGGGGGTCCTCACCAGGTCGACGACCGACAGGTAGACCTCGATGAAGTGCGCGAAGTCGGTGAAGCGGAAGTAGGCCGCCACCGCTTCGGGATCCTGCGGCACGGGCGTGTTGCCGTGCCGACTGGCGAGTTCGGAGACGATCCGGGGAGAGGCGGAGCCGACGTGGTGGACGTGTAGCTCGGCCTTGGGGAGGGCGGCGATCCAGGTCTTGCTTGCGCGGGCCATGAGAGGACTGTAGTGGCGGCAACGATGGCGGTGAACGTGTCGGTCGACCAGGCCCAGGTGGTCACTCGACGCCGAGGAACTCCACCCTGTTGCCGTGCGGATCGGCAGTGTGGAACCGGCGGTAGCCGGGCAGGTTTGAGTCCCAGCTGATGTCCGAGCCCGCCTCAATCAACCGGGCAGCGAGGCTGTCGACGTCGTCGACGACGAACGCCGGGTGTGCCTTGCGTGCCGGCGTGAACCCCTCCTCCACGCCGACATGGAGCTCATAGCCGGGCCCGCGGAACCACACGCCGCCGCGCCCGGCCAAGCCTGGCGGCTTGGCGACCTCGGAGAGCCCGAGCAGCTCCGCGTAGAACGCCCTCACCGCGTCCTCGCTGTCGGCCGGACAGCTCACCTGCACATGGTGAAGAGTGATCATGCGCTTGTCTCCTCGGTGTGGTCGGTTGAGCCGAGGTAGAGCTTCATCCCGACGTGTGACGGCTTGAACCCGAGACCCTCGTAGAAGCGGCGGGCTTCGCTCCGTTTGGCGTTTGTCGTCAGCTCGACCCGGGCGCAACCGCGGTCGCGTGCGTCGTCGATGATCCCCGCCATCAAGGCGGCGCCGAGTCCGTTGCCGCGCCGGGCCGACGACACTCTGACCGACTCGACCTGGCAGACGAGCCCGGCGCCGTACATCAGTCGGCGCAGCCACGTCACCTGGGCAGTCGCCACGATCTCTCCCTCGACCTCGCCGACGAGCACCGTCGAATGCGTGGCGCGCACGATCTCGTCGAGCGCGGCGGCGTAGGGGGCCAGGTCGTCGAGGTCCTCGGGCACCTCTCGAATCGCATCCTCGTCGAGCAGCCTCAGGATGACCGGCAGGTCGTCGGCCCTCGCCTCTCGGACGATCATGCGGCGACCGGCTTGCGGGCGACGACGAAGACGCGGCGGAAGGGCAGCACGGTGCCGAACGGCTGCGGCGGGTATGCCGTCCGCAGCAAGGCGGCATACTCGGCCTCGAACACCTCGCGCTGCTCGGGTCGACAGCGCCTGCAGCACCGGCCGGGCTCCCGTGCCGGAGATCCACGAGAACACCGGGTCGGGACCAGCCAAGACGTGGAGGTAGGTCGTCTCCCAGGCGTCGACCTGACAGCCGAGCCGACTGAGATCGGCGAGGTACGTCGAGCGTCCTCGGCGGCTGGGCGCTCAACTCCCGCGGTGGCGGCCGCAAACCGCGAGTCGGCGGCGAGATCGGCCAGCAGCCGTTGGCTCGGCTCCTCGAAGTTGCCGGGCACCTGGAAGGCGAACCAGCCGCCCGGCACGAGCGCGTCGACCCAGGCCGCGAAGCGGTCGCGATGTCCGGGGACCCACTGCAGGGTGGCGTTCGAGACGATCACATCGACCGACCCGGTCGGCACCCAGGTGGCCACGTCGCCGGCCTCGAAGCGCACACATGGGCCAGCGTGCCGGCCGGCCGCCTCGATCATCTCTGGGGACGAGTCGATGCCCACGATGCTGGCGTGGGGCCATCGACCCGCGAGTGTGGCGGTCAGGGCACCAGGACCGCACCCAAGGTCGACGACGGCCCGCGGGTCCGTGGCACCCACCCGGTCGATCAGCTCGGCTAAGGGGCGACTGCGCTCTGTGTCGAAGCGGAGGTAGGAGTCGGGATCCCAGGTTGCCACGTTTGGCCCTCCCTAAAGTGTCTCGATGTCAAGATAACCTTGGCACCGTAGTTGTCTCGATGTCAAGACAACGAGGGCTGGCCCAGCTCCGGTGACCGCTCGCGTAGCCAGGCCAGCACCGCGTCGTAGTCGACGTCACCGGACGTGTCGAGGCGAAGGCTTGGCCCGAGTCCGAGCGGGCCGACCAGCGGTGCGGCCTCGCGGATGCGGTCGATCGTGCCCTGGTCGGCCGGCAGGTGTGCGGGGTGACGAGCCCGGACGGCATACCGCTCGATGGCGAGCTCGGCCGAGGTGGTGCACACGACTTCGAGGAAACGCACTTGGCCGAGCGCCTTCAACGCGTCCCGGACCTCCCCGTCGTCGTACACGGGGTTGACCCAGATGTCGATGATGCAGCCCTGGGGGCAGTGCGGGACCAGGCGGGTGAGTATCTCGCGAGCGGCTCCACGGACCGCGAACCGGTCGGCGATGTCGAGGCGGTCGACGATGGCTTCCTTGATGACGTCGAGCGACAGCAACGGCAGGCCGAATGATGTCGAGAGTTGCCGGCTGAGCGTGGACTTCCCGGAGCCCGGCAGCCCGGTGACCACGATCACGGGTCCGATCACGCATCCATGCTGCCACGACCGATTGCTGCGCACAGACGTTCTGGCCGCGGCCCGGCGGCATTCAGCTCAGCCCGGTAGCCCGAGTATCTCCATGTCAAGAGTCTTGACGAGTAGCCTTGCCGTCATGGACCAGATCGCCGCCGACGAGGTCGACCGGCTTGTCGATGCCTGGAAACGCGAACGGCCCGACCTCGACGTCGCCCCGATGCAGGTGCTGAGCCGTGTGACGCGGCTTGCTCGCCACCTTGACCTCGCCCGGCGGCAAGCCTTCGCCGAGCATGGGCTCGAGACGTGGGAGTTCGACGTCTTGTCCGCGCTGCGTCGCGCTGGCAAGCCCTACACGCTCTCGCCCGGCCGCCTGTTGCGCGAGACGATGGTGACGAGCGGCACGATGACCAATCGGGTCGACCGGCTGGCGAAGAAGGGGCTCGTCGAGCGACTCCCCGACGAAGCCGACCGTCGCGGGGTGCTGGTGCGACTGACACCGCAAGGGCGTGCTCGCGTGGACGCCGCCCTGTCGGGCCTGCTTCAGCACGAGCGACTGCTGCTCGGTGAGCTGTCGAGCCACGACCGGGAGACGCTGGCCGGGCTGCTGCGTACGGTGGTCGCCCCCTTCGACGCCCGTTGACCCGTCACTTTCGGCCCGTTGACCCGTCACTTTCGGTCCGTTGACCCGTCACTTTCGGTCCGTTGACCCGTCACTTTCGGTCCGTTGACCCGTCACTTTCGGTCCGTTCACCCGTCAGTCGTGGTCGCCTGGTTGTTACCAGCCTCGGTTCAGCAAGCCAAACATGACGGGTCAACACACCAAACCTGACGGGTCAACACACCAAACCTGACGGCTCAACACACCAAACCTGACGGCTCAACACACCAAACCTGACGGCTCAGCGAGGGGTGTTGTCGGCGGCTTCGAGCCAGGCGTGCTCGAGGGCGTCCCGTTCGGCTTCGAGCTCGCGCAGTCGTACGTCGAGGGCGCCTAGCCGCTCGTAGTCGCTGCTGTGCTCGGCCATCTCGGCGTGCACGCCCTCGATCCGGTTGCCGAGCTTGGCCAGCTGCCGATCGAGCTTGGCCAGCTCCTTGTTGGCAGCTCGTCGCACAGTCGCGCCGCTCGGCCCAGCATCGGCCGAGCCGTCCGGCCGCGCGGAGACGGCGGCCGTGGCTGACGCCGCCGTCGTACGACGATCGGCCGCCACCGCCCGTGCCGCCCGCCGGGCCAGGTAGTCGTCGACACCGCCGGGCAGCATCGCAAGCCGACCGTCGCCGAGCAGGGCCCAGACGTGGTCGCAGACCCGTTCGAGGAAGTAGCGGTCGTGAGAGACGACGATGAGCGTCCCCGGCCAAGAGTCGAGGAAGTCTTCAACCACGTTGAGGGTCTCGATGTCGAGGTCGTTCGTCGGCTCGTCGAGCAACAGCACGTTGGGTTCGTCGATGAGCACGCGCAAGAGTTGCAGCCGCCGCCGCTCACCTCCCGACAGGTCCCCGATCCGCGCCGTCAACCGGTCACCAGTGAACCCAAACCGCTCGAGCATCGACGACACAGACACGTCCCGTCCGCCCACCGACACCACCCGGCGGATCTCCTCGACCGAGTCCAGCACCCGCTGCGATCCGTCAAGGTCATCGAGCTCCTGGGTCAGCTGTGCGAGGCGCACCGTCCGGCCGAGCCGCAGGCGACCAGCATCGGGCGCCATGGCACCGCTGAGGACAGACAACACGGACGTCTTGCCGGCGCCATTGACGCCGATCAGGGCGATCCGATCTCCAGGGCCGATACGCCACGTGAGGTGATCGACGAGGTGGTTCCCGCCGCGGGTGATCGTGGCGTCCTCGAGGTCGAAGACGTCCTTGCCCAGCCGGGCGGCCGCAAACGCCTGCAGCTGCACCTGGTCGCGCGGGGCGGGCTCGTCGTCGATGAGGGCACTTGCGGCCTCGATGCGGAACTTCGGCTTCGCTGTGCGCGCCGGCGGACCCCGCCTCAGCCAGGCCAGCTCCTTGCGCACAAGGTTCTGCCGGCGGGTCTCGCTGGCGGTCGCCTGCCTCATCCGCTCGGCCTTCGCCAACACGTAGGCGGCATACCCGCCGGCGTAACTGTCGACTTGGGCGTCATGGACCTCCCACGTCGTCTCGCACACCGCGTCGAGGAACCACCGGTCGTGTGTCACCACGACGAGGGTCAACGCCCGTGAGGCCAGATGGCGGGCAAGCCAGTCGACCGCCTCGATGTCGAGATGGTTGGTGGGCTCGTCGAGCAGGAGTATGTCGGGATCGCCCAACAGCAGCGCAGCAAGCGACGTACGCCGGCGCTCACCACCGGACAGGTCAGCGACCGGCCGGTCGAGGTCGAGATCACCGACCAGGCTGGTCGCCACGTCCCGAGCGCGAGGGTCGGCTGCCCACTCGTGGTCTGCTCGCTCTCCGAGCACGACCTGACCGACAGTGTGCTCAGCATCGTGCTCATCGTGCTGGGCGAGGATCGAGACGGCCAGCCCGCGGTTGAGCGTGACGCGGCCGGCGTCGACCGGTTCGGTGCCCGCGAGGATCCGCAGCAGGGTCGTCTTGCCGTCGCCGTTGCGTCCGACGACGCCGATCCGGTCGCCCTCCTGGACCCCGAGGCTGACGTCGCGCAGCAGCGGCCGAACGCCGTACGCCTTCGACACCTTCTCCACGTTGACGAGGTTCGGAGCGGGCGCGGCCATGGTGGGGTTCACGATCTCACGTGCAGGCCCGCGGAAAGATCCGGCTCTCACGTCGCCAGGACAACGTCAGAGTCGGATCATTCTGCAAGGGAGGGTCAGGTGACGATGCGGGCTCCCCCGACCGGGCCACTGGCACGCTGCACGGAACGGCACAGGCCTGAGCTCGCCAGGGCCACGGCCAGGTCGACGGCGTGGTCCTGGTCAGACGCGAGGAAGATGCAGGTCGGGCCGGACCCAGAGACGAGCGAGCCGAGGGCGCCGAACTCGTCGCCAAGGTCAAGCGTCTGCTGCAGGGCTGGCCGCAGGCGCAGGGCGGCCACTTGGAGATCGTTGTGCAGCGCCTGCCCGACGGCATACGGGTCGCCGGTTCGCAACGCCGTCATCAGGTCCTCGGGCACGCTCGGATCGCCGGCGTCGTCGCCCCGGACCTTGTCGAGCTCCGCATAGGCCTGAGCGGTCGACAAGCCCTCGTCGGCATACGCGAGCACCCACTCGTAGGTGCCGCGCGCCAGCACCGGCGAGATCGTCTCCCCACGACCGGCGCCGACCGCGAGACCGCCCGTGAGGCAGAACGGCACATCGCTCCCCAGCACACCGGCCAGGGCGGCCAGCTCAGAGCGGGTGGCGCCGGTCCCCCACAACGCGTCACACGCGACGAGAGCCCCGGCCGCATCCGTGCTACCCCCCGCAAGCCCTCCGGCGACGGCGATCGTCTTGTGGATGCTCAAGGCCACGCCGTCGGCGATGTCGTACGTCGACGCGAGCAACTGGGCAGCCTTGATCGCCAGGTTGGTCTCGTCGAGTGGCAGCACCCCGGCTCCCTCGCCCGTCACCTTGAGACTGAACTCGCCAGCCCCTGCTGCGCGTGCCTTGATCTCGTCGTACAGGGAGACGGCTTGGTAAACAGTCGCGACGTGGTGGTAGCCGTCGGCGTTGGGTGGGCCGACGCTCAACCCCAAGTTGATTTTCGCGGGGGCGCGCACGGTCACGGTCGTCACGCGAACAGGCTAGTGGTGGAAATCCGTGGGAGTTGGGCAACTACTGTCGAGCGGCCAGGCTCTCGGCTACTCGGGCGAACTCCGCGACCCCCAGCTGCTCCCCCCGAATAGTCGGGTCGACACCCGCAGCGACCAGGGCCTCCTCGGCAGCCGCGGCGGACCCGGCGATCGCCGCCAGGGCCGAGCGCATCATCTTGCGCCGCTGCCCGAACGCAGCATCAACGACGGCGAACACCTGGTCTCGGGTCGCAGTCGTCGCCGGAGGGGTATGCCGTCGCATCGCCACCAGACCGGAGTCGACGTTCGGGGCGGGCCAGAAGACGGTACGGCCTACCAAGCCTGCGCGCCGCACCTCGGCGTACCAGGCCGCCTTGACGCTCGGCGCCCCGTAAACCTTCGAGCCAGGGCTAGCAGCCAGTCGATCGGCGACCTCCAGCTGCACCATGACGAGGATTCGCTCGATCGTCGGGAGCTCGGGCAGCAGCCGAAGGAGCACCGGAACCGCCACGTTGTAAGGCAGGTTGGCGACCATCGCGGTGGGGGCGGGAGACGGGAGCTCGCCGAGTCGCAGCGCGTCCGCCTCGATCACCTGGAGCTGGCCAGCCTGCTCTGGTGCGAACTCCGCCACCGTGTCGGGCAACGCCGACGCGAGCACTGGGTCGATCTCGACGGCGGTCACGCGGTGGCCACGCTCGAGGAGGGCAAGAGTCAGCGAGCCGAGACCGGGGCCGACCTCGAGGACGACGTCGTCATCCTCCAGCTCGGCTGCTCGCACGACCCGCCGGACCGTATTGGCGTCGATGACGAAGTTCTGGCCACGGTGCTTGGTGGGGCGAACGTCATACCGCCGTGCGAGCAGACGCACATCCGCCGGCCCGAGAAGTCTCGGACCGGCGGATGCGGATGATGCTGGGCTCACGTGCCCGGTGATATCACACCGAGGCGGACGATGCGCCCGTCAGCGATGCGGCTGGTGCGATCAGAGCAGTCCCAGCTCGGCAGCACAGGCGGGCCAAGCGCCCCAGCCTTGAGCGGCTTGGACCCTCTCGGCGATCGCAATCTGCTGCTCGCGGCTGGCGAGGTTGGCCGTCGGTGCGTAGGCGCCACCGCCGTAGCCACTCCATGTGCCGGCGCTGAACTGCAGGCCGCCGTAGTAGCCGTTGCCGGTGTTGATCGCCCAGTTGCCGCCGGACTCACATTGCGCGAGCGAATCCCACACGGTGGAGCCGGGCTCGTAGTCAGGAGCCGGGGCAGGCTCAGGCTCCGGACGCTCCCGGGTGCCCTGCACCTCGATCTCGGCGATGGGTACGACGATGGACTCGCGGCCCACGACTCGCTTGCTCTCGAGCTTGCCGTTCTCACGGACGATCTTGTACGTCACGCGCTCCGTGCCCGCCTGACCCTCGCGGGCGACGCGGAACTCGTCGACATACATGCTGTCGTCCTCACGGACCTCGGTCGCGTAGGGGACGGTCTCCACGACGGTTGCCTTCTTCTTCAGCACGCGGGTGACGACGACACGAGTGCCATCGTCGATCACGGCGCCGAGACGAGGCTTGATCATGTCGTGCTCTCTGAGCCTGACGCCCAGGTCGAGCAGCGCCTCGTTGACGGTCAGCCCATGGGTCGACACCTTGGCGGGCTCGCGGTTGCCGACGAGAAGGGTGATGTCCTTCGGAGTCGTCACGACGAGGGTGAGGCCGTCGCGGCCGATGTACGACGAACGGCTGGTCGACAACTCAGCGCCTGCGACGATCCGCTGGCCGATCTGCGCCAGTGCCTCGTCGACGTTGGTCGCGGTCGTCCAGTAGTTCTGCTTCTCGCCGTCCACGTTGACGGTCAGCTCGCGGCCGTAGGAGACAGCAATCCGGCTGCCTTCCTCGATCTCGCTGTCCGGGTCAGGGGCGACGGCGTCGTGCTTGCCGACAGTGATGTCCTGCGACTCAAGCACGTCGGCGACAGTGTCGCCGGTAGTAGTGAAGGTCTTCTCCTTGCCGTCGATCGAGACGGTCACGGACTTGCGGGCTGATGCGAAAGCCACGGTCCCGATAACCAGGGTCACGGCAACGATGGCAGCCGACAGCGCGAGGATGATCCTCTTAGACACGATGCTCCAGAAATTGTGCGTCCCGGCTCACAGGGTGGTGGGCGCCAGCCTCCTCAACGAGGACTGTTTGCGCCATATGGGGGATTTGCAGGGGTGCCTGCTGCCGGCCAACAAGTTCACGACCATGCCAGATGCTGGAGCGGTATGCAAAGCGACTGGCGGCCTCAGGCGGGCTGCGTGACAGGCATCACGGCGTGTCGCTCTCGGGGCTCACTCTGCGTGACTATGGGCTATATCCGCCTATGTGTCGGCGCGCCCGGATGTATGCCGCTCGGGTCACGCCTGAGCGCCCCAAGAGCCGCCGAATGCTGTGTTGGTGTTGGCGTCGATCGCCGCACACAGCTCTTCGAGACCCACGCCACGGATCTCCGCCATCGCGCGCACCGTCATCGGGATGAGGTAGGAGGCGTTCGGCCGGCCGCGGTAGGGCATCGGCGTCAGGAAGGGCGCATCGGTCTCCACGAGGATCCGGTCGAGTGGGGCGACCGCCAGGGCGTCCCGCACGTTCTGGGCGTTCTTGAACGTCACGGTGCCCGCAAACGACAGGAAGGCACCACGGTCCAGGCACGCCCGGGCGAACTCGGCGTCACCGGAGAAGCAGTGCAGCACCGTGCGCTCCGGCATGCCGTGCTCGTCGAGCATCGCCAGGACGTCGTCATGGGCATCCCGGTCATGGACGACGAGCGCCTTGCCCAGCCGACGGGCCAGCTCGATGTGGACCGCGAACGACCGGCGCTGCGCCGCGACCCCCTCGGGCCCGGTGCGGTAGTAGTCGAGGCCCGTCTCACCGACCGCCCGCACGCGAGGCGAGGACGAGGCGAGCCGCTCGATCTCCGCGAGGCCTTCGTCGAGGCGGCCGGCAGCGTCGAGCCGCGGTGCTTCGTTCGGGTGGAGTGCGACCCCGGCCACGATGGCGTCGTACGTCGTCGCTGTCTCCACCGCCCAGGCCGCCCCCGGCAGGTCGCAGCCGATCTGGACGATCCTCGGGACGCCCACGCTGGCCGACATCTCCAGCGCAGTGGCCGGCTCGAGCCAGTCTGTCGCCGTCCACGATGTCGAGGTGGCAGTGGTTGTCGACGACCGGGCCAGGCAGTGGCTCGGGCAGCGGCGGGCGGCTGAGGTCGCGCGCGCCCGCGACCTCCGAGCCACCGCGCGAGCGCGTGGGCTTGTTCACCGGGCGGGCTCACGACTCGGCTTCGACCAGCCGTCGGGAACAGCGAGGCACCCTTGGTCAGGGTCACGCCGGCGGGAAGCTGGCCCCAGCGGCCGGCGTCCTGCACCCGCTGGTCAGCGAGCGGGCCGAGCGCGTCGGCGCCGAGCGCGTCCCAGAGCTCCGCCGCGGTCTTCGGCATCACCGCGTTGTGCAGCACAGCCACAGCGCGCAGCGACTCGGCCGCGGCGTAGAGGATCGTGGCCAGCCGTGCGCGTCCCTCCGGGGACTCGTCCTTGGCGACCTTCCATGGCTCCTGCTCGGTGACGTAACCGTTGACCGTCGCCGACGAAGTCGGCCGACGGCCCGATCGCCTCGTGGATCGCGATCCGGTCGATCGCTTCGTCGGCTCGGGTCGCGGCCGTCGACGAGCGTCGCGGCGAGCGCGCGCTCGGCGTCCCCCTCGGCGGTCGCCTCGGGCAGCACGCCGTCGAAGTACTTGCCGACCATGGCGGTCACCCGCGACGCGAGGTTGCCGAGCCCGTTGGCGAGCTCGCTCGTGTAGACGGCGCTCATGTGCTCCCACGAGAAGTTGCCGTCGGAGCCGAAGGCGATCGTCTTGGTGAAGTAGTAGCGGTAGGCGTCGGAGCCGAAGTGCTCGACGATCTCCTCGGGTGCGATGGCCGTCGCCTTCGACTTGCTCATCTTCTCGCCCGCCGACCAGCAGCCAGCCGTGCGCGAAGACCGGCGCGGCACGTCGACGCCGGCAGCCATCAGCATCGCCGGCCAGATGACCGCGTGGAACCGCAGGATGTCCTTGCCGACCAGGTGGACGTCGGCCGGCCAGAGCCCGCTCGAACGTCTCGGGGTCGGTGCCGTAGCCGGCCGCCGTCACGTAGTTGAGCAGCGCGTCGATCCAGACGTAGAGCACCTGCGTGTCGTCCCACGGCACCTTGATGCCCCAGTCGAACGTCGAACGGGTGATCGACAGGTCCTGCAAGCCCTGCTTGACGAACGCGATGACCTCGTTGCGCGCGACTCCGGCTTGCACCGACTCCGGCCGCGTCTCGTAGAGCTCGAGCAGCCGGTCGGCGTACTTGCGACATCGCGAAGAAGTAGTTGGCCTCGCTGAGCTGCTCGACCGGGCGTCTTGTGGATCGGGCAGAGTCGACTGCCGTCCATCACCTCGACGCTCGCCGGGCAGCTTGAACTCCTCGCAGCCGACGCAGTACGGCCCTTCGTAGGTGCCCTCGTAGACGTCGCCGCGGTCGTGCAGCCGTCTGCCAGAACTCCTGCACCCGCTCGGTGTGGTCGCGCGTCCGTCGTACGGATGAACTGGTCGTTGGCGGCGTCGATCGTCCGCAGCACCGGCTTCCACGCGGTCTCGACGAGCTCGTCGGTCCACTCCTGCGGGGTCTGACGCCGTGCTCGGTCGGCCGCTCGCATCACCTTCTGGCCGTGCTCGTCGGTGCCGGTGAGGTACCAGACACGCTCGCCGCGCTGCCGGTGCCAGCGCGTCGAGCACGTCGCCCGCCACCGTCGTGTACGCGCTGCCGATGGAGGGCGCCGCCGTCACGTAGTAGATCGGCGTCGTGACGTAGAACGCCTTGGAGGCGTGTCGACCATCCCTCAATCCTAGGGATCCCTGTCCAACGGATTGTCAGCGCGTGAGCAGGCCTGGACAGGGTGAGCTTCCGACACTCAGCTGGTCAGCGGTGGGCGGCGGCGTAGACGGTCTTCCGCGGTATGCCGGTATGACGCGCGACCGCCGGCGACGGCGTCCTTGCGCGTGAGCCCGCGCGTCGATCTCAGCGTCGACGACGCGGGTGCAGCGCCTCGTCGTCGAGGTCGAGCTGACTGCCCTGCCACCGCGCCGCCGACCACGATCGTCACCTCGCCGCGACACCCTTTCGGCATCGGCCCACTCGGCCAGCTCGCCAGCGCGCCGCGGCGTACCTCCTCATAGGTCTTGGTGAGCTCGCGGCATACCGCGGCCGGGCGGTCCGCGCCGAACGACGTCGGCCATCGCGCGCCAGCGTCTCGCCGGTGCGGTGCGGCGACTCGAAGAACACCATCGTGCGCGGCTCGGTGGCCAGCTCGCGCGAGCCGCCGCGACGCTCGCCTCCCTTGCGGGGCAGGAAACCCTCGAAGCAGAAGCGGTCGACCGGCAGGCCCGAGACGGCCAGCGCCGTCAGCACCGCCGACGGGCCGGGGACGACGGTGACCTCGATGCCGGCCTCGACCGCGGCCGCCACCAGTCGATAGCCGGGGTCGGAGACGCTCGGCATCCCGGCGTCGGTCACGAGGACGACCCGCTCCCCTGCCGCCAGCGCCTCCAGCAGCGGCGCGGTGCGCTGCTGCTCGTTGCCCTCGAAGTACGAGACCACGCGGCCGGTCAGCTCGACGCCGAGGTCGCTCGGCAGGCGTCGCAGCCGGCGGGTGTCCTCGGCCGCGACGACGTCGGCCTGCGCCAGCTCGGCCGCCAGCCGCGGCGAGGCGTCGTCGACCCGGCCGATCGGCGTCGCCGCCAGCACCAGCGTCATACCGGCATCTTCGCAGCGGGCTCGCAACGTCCGTGCGCGCGGTCGCGATAGCGCTCGGCCGTACGGACGCAGGCGAGCGTGACCGTACGATGTCGGCGTGTCGACCACGACCGAGGCTGCGCCGGGCGACCTGGCCGACAAGCGCAGCACCTCCGTTGCGCTGCTCGGCCGCACGGTCGACGGCGAGCCACTCCCGCGGCTGCGTCGCCGGCTGACCCCGCCGTCACTACCGCAGCGACGCGCTCTGGGGCTGGCTGGCGCCGCTGATCATCACGCTCTGCGCGGGGATCCTGCAGCTTCTGGAGCATCACCACCCCGCACGACATCACGTTCGACGAGACCTACTACGCCAAGGACGCGTACTCGCTGCTGGTCAAGGGCTACGCCTCCAACTTCGTCAACGACGGCAACGACGACAACGGCAACGAGGCCGACAAGATCATCAACGCCGGCTCGACCGAGGGCATCTTCGCCGACGGCCCGAGCAAAGTCGTCCACCCCGAGGCCGGCAAGTGGATGATCGCGGCCGGCGAGTGGATGTTCGGTATGACGCCGTTCGGCTGGCGGTTCTCGGCGGCGCTGATCGGCACGCTGATGGTGCTGGTGATGTGCCGCCTGGTCCGACGGCTCACCGGCTCGACCCTGCTCGGCTGTGTCGCCGGCGTCCTGCTTGCCCTCGACGGGCTGCACTTCGTGATGTCGCGGATCGCCCTGCTCGACATCTTCTTGGCGTTCTGGCTGCTATGCGCGGTGCACTGCCTCGTGGCCGACCGCGACTGGGCGCGCGCGAAGCTGGCCCGCACGTACGAGATCGACACCAGGCTTGGCCGTTCGGCGCTTCGGTCCCGTGCGCGGCTTCCTGCTGCGGCCGTGGCGGATCGCTGCTGGAGTCTGCTTCGGCCTGGCGTGCGGCACCAAGTGGAGCGCGATCTTTGTCGTCGCGGGGTTCGGGCTGCTGATCTGGGCCTGGGACTCGGGGATGCGGCGCTCGATCGGGGTGCGGTGGGCGCCGGTGAAGTCCTTGGTCGTCGACGCGATCCCGTCGTTCTTCTCGATCGTCGTGGTCGGGCTGGTCGTCTACGTCGTCACCTGGATGGGCTTCCTCACCCACGCGGAGAAGTTCGAGGAGGCGTTCGGCACGGCAGCCGACGACAAGGGCGAGACGCTGGACCTCCGTCGACGACAACCCGCACGCGACCGTCGAGGGCAGTCCGTGCACGACCTCAACATCCTCTGGAACTACCACAAGGAGGTCTACGCCTTCCACACCGGCGACTACATCAAGGACGCCGACGCACCCGTTCCAGTCCCACCCCGGCGGTTGGCTCGTCCTCAACCGACCCCTCGGGATCGACGTCGGCTAGTCGGCGACAACACCGTGATCCCGAACTGCCCCGAGGGGCAGGACTGCGTCAAGCAGATCCTGGCGATCGGCACCCCGGTGCTGTGGTGGGGTGGCGTGCTCGCACTCTTCGTCGGCGGCGGGCTACTGGCTGACCCGACGGGACTGGCGATTCGGCATACCGATCGTCGGCGTGCTGACCACCTGGCTGCCGTGGTTCCGGTACGACGACCGGCAGATCTTCTTCTACTACGCGATCTCGATCATCCCGTTCACGGTCATCGCCGTGACGTTGGTGCTCGGCAAGATGATCGGCAGGCGCGGAGGCGTCCTACCAGCGACGCACTGATCGGGACGGTCGCGGCCGGTGTCTTCGTGCTGGCCGTCGCGCTGAACTTCGTCTACTTCTACCCGATCCTCACCGTCCGGCCTGCTCACCAACGAGGCATGGAACGACCGGATGTGGCTGACGAAGTGGATCTGACCCCCGGCGCCTGCTAGCTGCTGCGGCCCGGCCTCAGCCGGTGAGGACCGACGTACCGCCACACAAGCAGAACGGGTGTCCGACCGGGTCGGCATACACCCGGAAGTTCCGCGTGAAGCTGGGATGCGGCGGGTCGACCGGATCGAGGGGCGCAGCGCCGGCCGCAACGACCAACTCGTGTGTCGCCACGATGTCTTCGACTTCGAGGTCGAGGTGGAACTGCTGCGGAGTGCCGTCCGGCCAGTCGGGGCGGGTGTAGTTGTCGACGCGCTGGAACTGGAGCAGCGAGTGCGGTGCGTCGAGATATGCCCACGTGTCGTCGCTGCCGTCAGCCACAGTGCCGCCAATGACCTTCGCATAGAACGCGGCAAGGGCCGTCGGGTCTGGGCAGTCGAGTACGACGGAGTGCAGCTTGATCGTGGTATCCGGCATGACGGAGTCTCCTTGGCTAGGGGCGAGGTCGTGGCTCGACCTGTGAAGTCGGTCCGCGGCAGTCGCACGGTGATCAGGGAGCCTGCCACCGTCTTCCGACATACGGCGGCAGACGACATGAGTTCGGCCGTGATCCGCGCCGCAAGCCGACGCGCGGCGGCAGACGACAGACGGGACGGAAAGCATCTCGGCCACCCGGCCCGAGCGGGTGACCGTGAGTGCTTGGACAAGTGCTTACAGTCAATGGCCCGTGTGGGTCATGTACTACCGTCACGCATCACGCCTAGGCTGGTTACACCCCGCTAGACCGGTGGACCTATGGCATGTGTCGGGTTCAACACACTGACTACGCCGTAAAGAAGAGGTCGAAACCGATGACTAGCCTCCCAGATAGGGATCGCATCGTCGACGAAGGCATGCTCGCGGAAATCGATTTGCTGACTGAGGTCATCATTGCGGCCACCTTGAGCCCTGACAGCCTCACGCAAGACCGAATTGACGACCTGCTCGGGGTCACCCACGACCGAGCGCAGTCGACGACTTTGTCGGCGTAGTTAGTGGAGCTGAGGCTTCGCGTCCCCGGCAAGACTCGCGCCGGGGGCACGGGTCCCGCCGTCATCCCGGTGTGCCGCCGACGACGATCTTCGGGCAGGAGGAGCATCACGGGGTTCTCCTTGCCGGTGAGCTCCAAGGCGTAGTCGTGCAGGGGTCATTACGGCTGTCCATCACCCGCTTTCCCTGTGCCCATGGGGACGACGATGTGTCGAGGCATGTTCAAACCCCTCATTTGTCACAGTCGGGTTCACCCGCCACGGGTGAGGCTGGCTGAGCGCTGGCTCAATACGTTCACGATATGTCGGTAATGGACCACAGAGAGCGTTGCCCGAGCGCCTTCTTCGGACGTTCCGACGGCATGGTCGACGAGCACGCGAGCACGGAAGACATCGCGATCGAGGACATGGTCACGGCATGCCAAGTCCTGGTAGCAATCGCTACGCGAGGACGTGAGCAGGAGGACGAGTAATGAGACTGCGACCGCTCCTGACTGCAGGCCTTGCCATGTCCTCCGGACGGGCAGTCGCCTCGTGGACGATGGCAGCGTTCAGTCTCGTTGGCGTCGCGATGGCCGTGGTCATGGGTCGTCACCGCGTTGCCAAGGGCACCCTGGCCGACGCGGGCGCAGCCGCTGCCGCCCACACGCACACGCTGCCGACGTCTGCCACGCCGGTAGCCTGACCCGGTTCGCAAGCCATGGAGCTGAGCAACGTCATCCTCGTTCTTGCACAGGTATCGGGGCTGCTGTTCGTGATCGCGAGCATGTTGGCGATGGGCCTGGCATTGACGATCCCCAACATCCTCGCCTCGATCTCGAACGTGAGGCTGATGCTGCTGGCGCTGGCCGTGAACTTTGTCGTGGTGCCCGCCGTGGCGTTCGGTGCTGCGGAGTTGTTGATCTCCGATGACCATGCAGGCCTGAAGACAGGGCTGATCCTGGTGGGTGCGGCGGCTGGTGCGCCGTTCCTGCCGCGGCTCACCCAGACCGCTCGCGGACCGTTGGCGCTGGGGGTCGGCCTCATGGTCGCGCTGATGTTGGTGACCATCGTCTACCTGCCGATGGTCCTACCGCTTCTGCTCCCAGGCGAGGTCGAGGTCAATTCCTGGGAGATCGCGAAGTCGTTGATCTTCCTTATGCTGCTCCCACTCGTTGCCGGTCTGCTCGTCCGGGCCCGGTACCAGGAGCTCGGCGCGAAGATCCAGCCGGTCGCCACGCAGGCGTCCACCATTGCGGTGGCGTTCTTGATGGTCACGCTGCTGGTGGTGAACTTCGAGGAGATCATCGACACCGTCGGCACCGGAGGCATCCTCGCTGCCCTCATCGTGCTGGTCGGCGCCTTCGCCGTGGGCTTCCTCGTCGGTGGCAGACCAGAGGAGCAGAGGTCGGTCCTCGGGTTGGGCTCGGCTCAGCGCAACATCTCAGCCGCGATCGTGGTTGCCGTGCAGAACTTTGGGGACGACCCAGAGGTCATCACGATGGTGATGGTGATCACCGTGCTCGGTCTCGTCGTACTGTTCGCGGCGGCCGGCGAACTGGGCAAGCGCTCCCTGGCGCGGCAGGCGCAGGTGGGCGAAGTGACGCTGCCCGCGGCGAGTTCTAACGGGCCACCCGACCAGACTCCGGACAGCGGAACCGACACGCCGGCGGGATAGTCGGACTCTTTCCGGGCGTCCTGGTCTCGAATTTGGAGACTGGTATTCGCCCTCACCCGCTGTGGGTGAGGCGCTTCGATGAGGATCAGCAAAGGATCTCACCTAAGGCGGTGTCGGCTGGGCTTACCCGAAGGGCTGAACCGTGGATGCAACCTCAGCCAGCATCATCCTGGCTACCGTGTTCTTGTGGGGCGTCATCTCGACGCGGGCGGAGCGGGTGCTGCTGTCTGCGCCGATCGTGTTTGTCGCGGTCGGCTTCCTTCTCGTAGAGGCCCTGGATCTCCTCCATGTCGAGGCGGAGCATGAGGCCGTCAAGCTGGTCGCCGAGATCACACTGGTGTGGTTGCTGTTCGCCGACGCGGCCAAGGTTGACCTGATCAAGGTCCGCAGGGATCTGGGCTGGTATGTGCGTCTGCTCGGTGTCGGGCTGCCGCTCACGGTGGCGTTGGGGACCTTCACCGCGGTCGTTGTCCTCGACATCAGCTTCTGGGCTGCCTTGCTTGTGGGAGCCGCGTTGGCGCCGACCGATGCTGCCTTGGGCGCAGCAGTGATGAACAACCCACGGGTGCCGGCCAAGGTCCGGCGGATCCTCAACGTCGAGAGTGGACTCAACGACGGGATCGCCACCCCGATCGTGCTCCTGGCCATCGCCGGTCTGGCTGTCGAACTGGGAGTGGAGGGCGTCGACGGACCGGGACGCGCTGCAGTCAGCCTTGCGATCGGGGTTGCCGCGGGCGCGGTGTTGGGTGGCCTGGGTGGCTGGATGATGCGTGCCGCCCGACACAAAGGCTGGCTCTCCGACGAGCTCGCCGGGCCAGCCATCCTCGCGCTGGCGCTTCTTGCCTACACCGGAGCCCTGGTCGTGGACGGCAATGGCTTCGTCGCCGCCTTCGTCGGAGGTCTGGCCTTCGGTGCGATCGCGGGGCCGAGGGAGGACAGAGAGGTTGCCTATGTCGAGGAAACCGGCGGTCTTGCGTCAGAGCTGGCGTGGCTGATCTTCGGGGCCGTGGCGCTCCCGACCCTCGTCGACGCGATGTCGTGGCGCGTCCTGCTGTACGCCGTGCTGAGCCTGACGGTGGTGCGCATGCTGCCGGTGGCGGTCTCACTGCTCGGAACTCGGGCCCCCATCACGGAGGTCGCCTTTGTCGGCTGGTTCGGCCCACGAGGTCTGGCATCGGTCATCTTTGCCCTGCTCGCCCTGGAAGACCTGCCCGGCGCGGCCGATGAGCTGGTCGCGACCATCGGCATCACGGTGCTGTTGAGCATCGTTGCCCATGGCCTCACGGCGCGCCCGCTTGCGCGCAGATTCGGCGAACGGGAGGTCGCTCCGACCACCGTCTGACCCCAGGGCACCGCCAGCCACGGTGGTCTGCGATCGCGGTCAGGCGGTGCTCGGTGCGGGCTGCTCGGTGGGGATCCTGCGGGTGAAGAACAGTGCAATCAACGCGATGCAGGCCAGGACCGCGAGTGCCGTACGCAGACCGATGAGACGCGCGGTCGCGTTCTCCTCGAGGATCTCGTCGGTCGTGGTTGCCGACACGTCTGCCTCGTCGAGCGCGGTTTCGAGCTGCGTATCGGAAACGAAGGGAATGCCTGCGGCGAGCTCGACCGTGGCCGCCGAGGTCACCTCAGCGGGGACGTCGGGGTTCTGTTCGATCCCAACCAGGAACGACGTCGTCAGGCTGGAGATGAGCACGGCGCCAGCGAGGGCGGTGCCGATCGATGCTCCGAGGTTGGTCACCGTGTTCTGAAGCCCGCCGACGTCGCCGGCCTCCTCGTCCGAAACCGATGACACGGTGACGGCGCCGAGCTGCGAAGCCAGCGCCCCCATCCCAAGGCCGGCGAGCAGCATCGGCCAGGTCACGATCTCGGGACCGGCACCTGCGTCGAGCGCTGCGACCATGACTACGATGCCGGCGAACATCGCGAGGATCCCGAGCTGAGCCACCCGGCGCGGCGACGCGTCGGGAAAGACCTTCGGGATTCCGGCAGCGGCCAGCAGAAGGGTGATCGACAGGGGAAGGAGCCGCACTCCGGTGTCGATTGCGGACAGCCCGAGTGCCACCGAGAGAAACAGCGGCACGGCAAAGAAGAGACCGGCCTGCAGCAGGTACTGGAAGAAGAACGCCGTGAGGCCACCGCGGAGGTCCGGGTTCTGCAGGATCGCGGGGTTGACGAGGGGCTCGGCTCCCCGGCCGATCTGCCGGTTCTCCCATCCCATGAAGAGCCACAGAACCACCCCGCCTGCGAGCCCCAGCCAGATCGACGGCGACAGGCCGAGCCATTCAGGGGCTCCCGGCTTGGCCACGACGAAGCCCCACTCCCCCGAGCGAAGGATTCCGAACACGATGAGCCCTAAGCCGAGCGCCGAGAGGGCGGTCCCGACGAGGTCGAGCCGGGCTCGCTTCTCGGGTGTTGGCACATCGGTGATTCGACCGGTCAGGGCCAGGATCACTCCCACCACCAGAACCTCCCCAAGAAAGACGTAGCGCCATGACAGATAGGTGGTGAACAGGCCACCGATGAGGGGGCCGGCTGCCACGGCAATTGCAGCGGCCGATGCCACCAGTCCATACGCTCGTGGGCGCTCAGCGCGGGTGAAGTTGGATGCGACGAGGGCAACGATGGCGGGCATGATCAGCGCAGCGCCGATGCCCTCCAGGAACGACCAGCCGAGGATAAGCACAGTGAGATTCGGCGCAAGTGCGGTGACTGACGACCCGCAGGCGTAGATGATGCAGCCGATCGCGAACGCCCGCTTGCGACCGACAATCTGACCGATCTTGCCTCCGGTGATCATCAAGGACGCCATCACGAGCGTGTACAGCGTGATCGCAGTCTGGATCCCGGTCACCGTCGTTCCCAGGTCCTCGGCGACCGTTGCGATCGACACGTTCATCACGGAGCTGTCCAAAGTCATCAGGAACTGTCCCGACGCGAGGGTCAGAAGCACGATCCCGGAAGTACCCACCCGGCTGTCCGTGGTCTCCATGGCGTCAAACTACTAGTCGGCCAGTCAGTCCCGGTCCTCTCTAGCTGGCGCCACGCGGCCCTTTCCAGCTCCGAGCGAGTTCGCCGTACCCCGCCATGCGGAGAGCCGCGGCCTAGCATGATCAAGTGACCGATGTTGGGGCCTCCGAGATAGCACTGAACCGGGCACTGTGGGCCGTCATGAACGAACGCTTCACCGATGCGGCGGCCGAAGACATGTGGTCTCGACCCCACGTTGTGTGGGGACTCTTCGCGGTTCCGGAGCGGGACCTCGGCGTCCTCGGAGATGTCCGCAATGCCGACGTGGTGGAGCTGGCGTGCGGTACGGCGTACCTGTCTGCGTGGCTCGCCCGCGCGGGTGCCAGCACGGTAGCCGTGGATCTCTCCGGCGAGCAGTTGGCGACCGCACGGAGGATGCAAGGCCAGCTTGGCCCGGTCTTCCCTCTGGTCCAAGGGGATGGACAGCGGATCCCGCTGGCGACTGGACGCTTCGACTTGGTGGTGAGTGAGCACGGAGCCGCTGCATGGTGCGACCCTGAGCGCTGGCTGCCGGAGGCGGCGCGGCTCCTGCGGCCGGGAGGACGGCTGGTCTTCCTGACCAACAGTCACTTGTCGGCTCTGTGTGTCCCGGCCGAGGCAGGGGTCGCGGAGCAGCGACTGTTGCGCAGTCAGCATGAGGCCTACCGAGTGCGCTGGCCTGGAGGCGGGCTCGAGTTCCATCCGTCGCACGGCGACTGGGTGCGATTGTTGCGCCGGTCCGGCTTCGTGGTCGAAGCCATTCACGAGATCTTTGCGCCCCCCGACGCTGGTGACCATCCCTTCTACGAGATCGTGTCGAGCGATTGGGCAAGCAAATGGCCTGCCGAGGAGCTGTGGGTAGGGGTGCGTTCGCGAGAGGGGTGACCATTGCCGAAGCGTCCGACGCCTACGTGGCCATAGCCACGTAGGCGTCGGACCCTTCAGGTGATCTTGCGTCGGTAGGTCGCCATGGCGGCGGCGTACGCGGCGATGAGGATGCCGACGGTCCAGGCGAGGGCGATCCAGATGTCAGTGCTCACTGGCTGCTGTGCGAACAGGTCACGGATCGCGTTGACGATGGACGTCACGGGCTGGTTCTCGGCGAAGGCGCGCACCGGGCCAGGCATGGTGTCGGTGGGCACGAATGCCGAGCTGATGAACGGCAGGAAGATGATCGGGTAGGAAAAGGCGCCCACGCCGTCCACGGTCTTCGCGGACAGGCCGGCGATGACGGCGATCCAGGTCACTGCCACGGTGAACAGGACGAGGATTCCGACGACGGCAAGCCATGCCAACACTCCCGCCGGTGAGCGGAATCCCATCAGGATGGCGACGAGCACGACGATCGCGAGCGAGATCAGGTTGGAGACCACTGAGGTCAACACGTGCGCCCACAGCACGCTTGACCGTGCGATCGGCATGGACTGGAATCGCTCGAAGATTCCGCTTGTCATATCCGTGAAGAGCCTGAAAGCCGCGTAGGAGATGCCCATCGCGATGGTGATGAGCAGGATCCCGGGCAGCAAGTAGTTCACATACTCGGCCGACCCGGTGTCGATCGCGCCGCCGAACACGTAGACGAACAGCAGCATCAGGGCGATCGGCATGATCGCGACCGTGATGATGGTGTCCAGGCTGCGCGCGATGTGGCGCATGGATCTGCCGAGCAGGACGGTGGTGTCGTCGAAGAAGTGCGTGGTCATGGTTGTTCCTTAGTTGTCGTGCCGTTTGCGGTTGTCATGCCCGCGCTGCGGTCGTTGACGTCGTTGCCGATGATGGCGAGGAAGACTTCCTCCAGGGTCGGCTGTTTCTCGACGTACTCGACTTTGGCGGGCGGGAGAAGTTGTTTCAGTTCGGTGAGGGTGCCGTTCGCGATGATCCGTCCCTCATGCAGGATTGCGATCCGGTCGGCGAGCTGCTCAGCCTCGTCCAGATACTGCGTGGTGAGCAGAACCGTGGTGCCCTGCCCGGCGAGCTCCTTGACGCTGTTCCAGACTTCGACGCGTGATTGAGGGTCGAGACCGGTGGTCGGTTCGTCTAGGAAGATCACCGGCGGATTGCCGATGAGGCTCATGGCGATGTCGAGGCGGCGGCGCATGCCTCCGGAGTACGTCGACACGTTTCGGTCGGCCGCCTCGGTGAGCTGGAATCGCGCCAACAGGTCATCCGCGATCCTGCCCGCGCCCTTCAGGTGCCGCAACCGGGCCACCAGCACCAGGTTCTCTCGCCCGGTGAGGATTTCGTCCACGGCCGCGAACTGCCCGGTGAGGCTGAAGGACTCCCGCACGTTCGCCGGTTGAGAGGCGACGTCGAAGCCATCGACGGCGGCTGTCCCCGCGTCGGGCTTGAGCAGCGTGGCCAGGATCTTCACGATCGTGGTCTTGCCGGCGCCGTTGGAGCCGAGCAGGGCGAAGATGCTGCCCCGCGCCACGTCGAAGTCCACGCCGCGCAGCACCTGCAGTTCCTTGTACGACTTCTCCAAGCCCTGCACGTGGATCGCAGGCTGTCGGACCGGATCGACTGTCTTCTGGATCTCTGTTCTCTCAATCGTCATGATTCACTCCCTGCCGCGCGATCGATGGCGTTGGTCAGCCGTGCGCGCTCCTTGTTGATCCACTGACCGTCCGAGTAGTTCTGGAGAAATGCCTCGGCGAACTCCACCGGATCCTCCCCAACGACAGCGCGAACCGACGTACCGTTCGCTGCGCTCTGCTCGAAGAGATCGGCAAGGTCCTCGAGCATCGACATCATGATGTCCGCCTTCGTGATCGCCCCGTAGTACGTCAGGTATCTCTCCAGCGCTTCGACCGCCGTGCGATAGTTCGCGGGAAGCTGCTTCGTGCGTGCCTTATAGGCCCAGTAACGCCGCTTGTCGGCGATCATCTTTGAGATGGGCATGGTCATCTGCCTCCTTCGCGGAGCTGTGCGAGTTGTTCTGTGAGGAAGCTCCAGGTCCTCCAGAAATCGTCGAGATACTCCCGTCCCTGAGCGTTGAGGGAGTACACCTTGCGCGGCGGCCCCTTCTCGGAGGGGACCTTCTCTACGTCGACGAGGCCGCGCTGCTCGATCCTGATGAGCAGTGCATAGACGGTCCCTTCGGCGATGTCGGAGAAGCCCTTCTCCCGCAGCCATGCCGTGATCTCGTAGCCGTAGGCGGATCGGCCGGACAGGATCGCGAGAACGATGCCCTCCAGCGTCCCCTTGAGCATCTCCGTTACCTGCTTGCCCATGGAACACCTCCTCCTTCAACTACTCAGTGATAGTGACTACCAGTAGATAGTAACACTGAATAGCGGAGGTTCAAGCCAGGGCCCAAGGGGTCGTGCGACGCGCGTTGGCGGTGGTGCTGGCGGTGGCCTTGCCGGTCAGCCAGCTGCCAGCAGGGTGTTCAGGAGCCGCCTGAGCTGGGCGTGTCCTCGAGGGCCGAGAGTCTGGTCGATCCGCTCCTCGATGCCCTGGATCGTCGTGATGCCGGCGGCGATGCACTCGTGTCCCCGTCCCGTGAGGACGATCAGCTTCGCGCGGCGGTCGGTCGGATCGGGTCGCCGCTCGACGTACCCCAGGTCCTCCAGTTCGTCGACCAACTCCCCCATCGCCTGAGGTGTCATGTTCGCGCCGCGGGCCAGCTGAGTGAGGCGGCTGCCCTCGGGGCTGATCTGGGCGAACACCGCCGAGTGCGACGGCTTCTGCGGGAACCCCGAACCCACCACCCCGTCGACGATCTGAAACCCGAGCAGGCTGTAGGCGCGACCGAGCATCGCAATCGTGTTGCTCGCCTGATCCGGAGGGTCTTGCTCCATCGCCATATCCTCATGTATACCTGATTATCAAGGCCACCTTAGTAAATGCGGTAAGAGATTGAACGGAGACCCGCCGATGAAGACCCAAACCTCCGCCGCCCCGGCTCGGACAGAGGAAATGGCCGTGATCCATCGGATCTTCCGACGCGGCTTCCCGCAAATGGCCGAGCTGGTTCGGCAGACACCGACGGGTGCTACCAGCCGCTCCGAACCGATCGCCGCACATCTCGACTTCCTGCTCAACGGCCTCCACAACCACCACACCGGTGAGGACGAGAACATCTGGCCGCGGCTGCTCGAGCGCGCCGCACCCCAGTCGGAGCTGATCACCCGCATGGAGAAGCAGCACGAGGTGGTCGCAGAACGCTCGGTGCGCGTGCGCTCCCAGTTGGAGCCTTGGCGACGGACCCCTGCTGATGGGGAGCCACTGGCGACAGCGCTGGACGAATTCACCGCCGCCCTTGTCGAGCACCTCGACGACGAGGAAGCCCACGTCGTACCGCTGATGCGCGCCCACATCACTGCCGCAGAGTGGACGCGATTCGGCCAGGAGACGTTCGAGAAGTTCACGAACCCCGAGAAGCTCGTTGCCACCGGCACCCTGGAGGACGTCGCGACCCGCGAGGAGGCCGAGTGGTTCCTCGGCGACCTTCCGCTCCCGATCAAGCTGATGTGGCGATTGTTCGGCCGGCGCAAGTACGCCCGCTACATGAATCGGGTCATGGGCGCAGACGCGCGATGACAGGCGAGGTCCGGGTGCTGTGTTCGAGGCAAGTGGAGGACGGTCACCGGAACGCCACCACCCGTCCGGAGACACCGACGGCCACCGTGCGGCCGACCTCGGGCGCATCGAGGCCGGGGATCCGGGCTACGACGAGCGGACCGTCGGGCAGCAGGGTCAGCCGGACGGCCGCGTCGTGCCCGTAGAAGCTGACCTCGTCCACGCGGGCCTTAGCCGTTGCTGGCCGTGACGGGTCGTCGACCCGGATCTGCTCGGGCCGGACCAGGACCTCGACCTCGCCGTCCGGGCAATCGTCACCGACGTCGAGGTCGCCGAGCGGGCAGCTTGCCACGCCCGCGCGAACGGTGGCCGGCAGGATCGCGGCGCCGCCCACGAACCGCGCCACGTCGGGGTCGGCGGGCGAGCGGTACAGGTCGGGCGGACTCGCCGCCTGGACCACTCGGCCGGCCCGCATCACCGCGACCTGGTCGGCCAGGGACAGCGCCTCGTCCTGGTCGTGGGTGACCAGCACCGCCGTGGTCTCGGCCGCGTGCAGCACCCGCACCACGGCACGGCCGGTACTGGCGCGCAGCGACGCATCCAGAGACGAGAACGGCTCGTCGAGCAGGACCACGGTCGGGCGGGGCGCCAGCGCTCGGGCCAGCGCCACCCGTTGCTGCTGGCCGCCAGAAAGCTCGTGCGGGTGCCGTCGTGCGTACGACGCGGGCAGCTCGACCAGGTCCAGCATCGCGTCGACCCGCGACGACCGGCGCTGGGCTCGCGGCAGGCCGAACCCGATGTTGGCTGCCACGTCGAGGTGCGGGAACAAGGCGCCCTCCTGCGGGACGTATCCGACCCGGCGTTGCTGCGCTGACACCGTGCGCCCTGCACCCGCGACGACCCGGTCGCCGAAGCTGATCGTGCCGGCGTCGGGGTCGAGGAAGCCGGCGATCAGCCGCAACAGAGTGGTCTTGCCGCATCCCGACGGCCCTAGCACGGCTGTGATCGATCGCTCCGGGACGGTCAGCTCGACCTCATCGACCGCCACGGTGGTGCCGAACGCCTTCCGGACGCCGTCGAGGTGCAGGCTGCTCACGGTGCGGTCCTCTCGGGAGCGTTGGACACGGTGGCCTGCCGGCCCAGCAGGATCGTGGCCGGAACGGAGATAAGCACCATCAGCAGCGCGTACGGCGCGGCGGCGCCGTACGCCACCGACGACGAGGCGGACCAGAACTTGGTGGCCAACGTCGACGTGTCGATCGGAGCGAGCATCAGGGTTGCGGTGAGCTCGGTGGAGACGGCCAGGAATACCAGCGCCGCACCGGCGCCGAGCCCGGGCGCGATGATCGGGAGCGTGACCCGGCGAGCGGTCGACAGAGGTCGCGCTCCGAGGCTGTGCGCGACGTCGTCGAGCACCACTGGCGCCTGCTCGAGTGCCGTCCTGACGCTGACGACAGCGCGCGGCAGGAACATGATCGCGTAGGCGATCAGCAGCAGCGCAAAGGTCTGGTATGCCGGCTGCACCACGCGGATCGAGACCGTCACCAGAGCCAGCGCGACCACGATGCCGGGCAGCGCGTTCGCGATGTAGGTGCTGCGTTCGACCGCCGTGCTCGCGGCGTTCCGGTAGCGCACCGCCAGCCACGCGACCGGGATCGCCATCAGCACGGTCAGGATCGCCCCGGCCGCGCCGAGGGCCAGCGACGTCCCTGCTGCGGACGCCAGCTCGCCGATCGGGAACTCCGTCGAGGAACCCACCAGCAGCCAGTGGACGAGGCTGTACGTCGGGATGCCGACGGCCAGTGCCACGACGCCGCCCAACAGCAGGGTCACGGGCCAGCGCAGCCGGCCAAGCCGCTGCCGCTCGACCGGGCGCGCGGCGCCGTGCGAGACCCGTGCGTACCGGCGGTGGCCGCGCAACCGCAGCTCCGCAGTCAGCAGCAGGACACAGCACAGCACGAGCACTCCGGCGATCATGTTCGCGGCCGGCCCGTTGAAGGTGGAGCGGTACTGGTCGTAGATCGCCGTGGTAAAGGTCGGGAACCGCAGCATCTGCAAAGCGCCGAACTCCGCGAGCAAGTGCAGGCCGACGAGCAGCGACCCGCCCAGCATCGCCGGCCGCAGCTGGGGCAGCACCACGCGCGCGAACGCCCGGGCACGGCCGTGGTCGAGGGAGTAGGCCGTCTCCTCCAGTGCCGGGTCGAGCCCGCGTAACGACGCCACGACCGGCAGGTAGACCAGCGGGGAGTAGGACAGAGTCACGATCAGCACCGCACCGGCATACCCCTGCACGTCGTGGGTGAGGGACACCCACCCGTAGCTGTTGACGAAGGCCGGCACGGCCAGCGGCGCGACGAGCAGGCCATGGAACAGCTTGCGGAACGGCAGGTCAGTCCGTTCGACGACCCACGCGCAGCCGACTCCGAGGACCAGGCTCAGGGCGATGCCGCCGATCACCAGTCGCACGGTGTTCCACAGCAGCTGGCCGATCCGCGGACGGACCAGTAGTTCCCACGCCTCGGCCGGGCCGATGGTCACCGTGTAGGCGATGACGAAGCCGAGCGGGACCAGCGCCAGGAGGGCGACCAGCACGCCCACGAGCAGGAGGAGGGGTGGCGTGCTCCGGGTCGGTCGGTCCGGCCGGCCCAGTGGCTCGTCGACGATTGGCTCGAGGGCCGGCGTGCTCGTGCTCAGAGGAGGCTCGCGTCCTGCATCAGCTCAATCACCGTTTCACTGTTGAGCGTGGACACGTCGATCTGCGGCGGGTCAAGCTCGTCGAACGGCTTGACCGGCGGGTCGAGCGACACGTTCGGGTTGAGGGGGTACTCGAGGGCGTAGGAGTCGGCAATCGCCTGCTGACCCTCGTCGCTGGCGAGGAAGTTGACGAACTGCTGCGCATCGTCCTGCTTATCGCTCGACGCGAGCACTCCGGCGCCCGAGACGCTGATGAATGCACCGGGGTCCTGGTTGCCGAAGAAGTACAGCTGCGAGGTGTCGCTGTTCTCGCCGGACTCCGCCTGGTCGCGGTACCAGTAGTAGTGGTAGATGATCCCGGCCTCGATCTCGCCCGCGTTGACCGACTCGAGGACGACATTGTTGCCGTCGTACACGGTGCCGTTGTCGGCTAGGCCTTGGAGCCACGCGCTCGTGGCCTCCTCGCCCTCGAGCTCGAGGACGGCGCTGACGATCGCCTGGAAGTCGGCGCCGGTGGGCGAGAACGAGATGCGGCCGGCCCACTCCGGGTCGGCGAAGTCCATGATCGTGTCCGGAAGGTCGGCGTTGGTCAGCTGATCGGTGTTGTAGACCACAACCGTCGACCGGGCGATGAAGCCCACCCAGTCCTTGTCACCGGGGACGTATTCGGCGGGGATGAGGTCCAGGGTCTCCTGGTTGATCGGCGCGAACAGGTCGGCTTGGTCGACCAGCGACATGGCCGGCGAGTTCTCGGTGAGGAAGACGTCGGCGGGCGAGGCATCGCCCTCCTGAACGAGCTGGTTGGCCAACTCGAGGTCGCTGCCGCTGCGCAGCTTGACCTCGATCCCTGTCTCCTCCTCGAAGAGCGGGGCGACCTCCTCGAGCAGCTCCTCGTGCTGAGCGTTGTAGACGGTGATGAACGGCCCGTCGTCCTCCTCGCTGCAGGCGGCGAGGGGCGCGGTGGTCAGGACGGTGGCCGCCAGGGCAACCAACGCTCTCTTCGACACGGGGAATCCTTCGCGACTAGGTTAGGGTCGGCTAACCTTACCTGATCCGGGCGGCGCCCCAACCGGGTCACCGCAAGCAACCGCCTAGCCCACGTATGGGGCACCCCGTTGAGATGCGGGCATGACAAAAGGCCCAGGTCAGAGACTGCGCACATGAGTGGAGCTGAGGGGACTCGAACCCCTGACCTTCTCGTTGCGAACGAGACGCGCTACCACCTGCGCCACAGCCCCATCGCAGTCCGCGCGCGAACCGCCGGGAAACTTTAGCACCGGCCAGAGTGCGTGCCCGCACCCCTAAGAGCCGTGCAGTTCGACCCTTCAGCTGTTGACGGCGCGCGGCGTCTCGTCGGCACTCTCGTCCGCGGGCTGGGCCTCGGCGGACGCGGCGGCCTTGGCGGTGGCTGCGGTCACGCTGTCGTCTTCGTTGTGACCCGCGGACCAGGTGCCAGGCTCGCCGAGGTCGATAGTCCGGATGGTGCGGTGGGCCGCCGGCTTGTCGACGTACGTCGGCAGGGTCACCGGGAGCGGGTCCCACAGCGAGCCGCCGTCAGCGGTCGGCAGCGCGACCGCCGTGACGCGATCCTCCCTCAGGTCGACGCCAGCCGCGGCGATCGCCGCAGTCGACAACGTGACCGTCGGCTCGTCGTCGGCGGGGTCTGACTTAGCTGTCCCGTGTGAGGCATCGACGCGAGCGGCGGCACGCCGGACGACATTCGTAGGCACCGGCCGCTGCTGTGACGCCTCCGCCCAGAACGCCTCCTCGGCCAGGCGCACCTGCCGCCTCGCGATGATGAGGAAGGTGACGATGATCCCGGCTGGCACGGCGGCTGACCACCATGGCAGCAAGGCGAACGCCGACAGCGCCGCGGTGAGGACGAGAACCGTGACGAGCACGATGAGGACGCGTCGCCGTCGCGCGGCCGCGGCCCGCTGGGCCGCCCGGCTTGGCCTCTCGGCGCGGGGTGAGTCTTCGGCCGTGGTCGGCTGCAACGTGGGCGAGAGGACTCGGTCGACCGTGCGCGGCGGCGTGGTCACCATCCGCCCGGAGGTGGCGGCGCCCGAGCCGCGGCGCGACAAGACGCGCATGGCCGACGAGAATCGCTCGATCGATCGGCTGCGGGCGGCCTCGTCGTGGCGGCGAAGGGCCAACGGCACCAAATAAGCCGCCCACGCCACCACAATGGCTGCATAGATGACACCTGTCAGACCCACAGGTCAGACGGTATGTCGCACTGTGCAGCCAGGGCCGGAGCCGCGTCGGTGTGTCGCCTGAGAAAGTTGTGGCTGATGTGGCGAACGGCGGATCCGCCGGTCGACGCCGATCAGCCGGTCGAGCTTGTCGAGACCCAGGTGTCGCTCTGTCACCGAGGTGCGAGGCGCGCGAGCATGGTCGACTCGACTTCCTCGGCCGTTACGGCGAAGAGCAGATGGTCGCGCCACGCCCCGTTGATGTGCAAGTACTTCGGCGCCAGCCCGATCGACTTGAAGCCGAGCTTGGCCACGACTCGCAAGCTTGACTCGTTCTCCGGCCTGATGGCGATCTCGATCCGGTGCAGGCCCATCGTGAAGAGGCAGTGGTCGCAGGCAAGTGCGACCGCAGTCGGGATGATGCCCTGCCCGGCATATGGCTCGGCCACCCAGTAGCCCATCTGCGCCCACCGAGCCGAGCCCCACGTGATCCCGGTAACGGTGAGCTGGCCGACCATGATGTCGTCGTACGTCACCACGAACGGCAACGAGCGCCCCGACTTGCCTTGCCGGATCAGGTCGCGCGTGAGTGACCGGTATCCGGTGTTGACGCTGCTCGACTCGGGTGGACGGGTCGACTCCCACGAAACGAGCCACTCGACGTTCTCGTTGCGCAGCTCCTCCCAGCGTGAGGCATCGCTCATCGTGATGGGCCGAAGACCCACCTTGCCCACGCCCAACCGGACCGGCCATCCGGCAGTCAGTACGCACCGCCATCGTCGGTACGCCGGTGGTCGCCTCCGGTGTTGCGCTTGTGGCCACCCTCCGAGCTGCCCTGGTGGTCTCCCTCACCGCTGCGCTGGTGGTTGCCCGCCACGCCGCGCTCGTGGTCACCCCCGGCGAGCTGGTCGAGCGCATGGTCGAGCAGCGGGAGCAGCACGGCAAGGCCGTCCTTGACCCCGCCGGGCGACCCCGGCAGGTTGACGACAAGCGTCCTCCCGGCTCGCCCGGCCAACCCTCGGGAGAGCGCGGCCGTCTCGATCCCGTTCGCCACCCCGTAGGCGCGGATGGCCTCCCCGATGCCGGGGATCTCGGCGTCGATCACGGCGCGAGTCATCTCAGGGGTGCGGTCGGTCGGGGTCAGTCCTGTGCCGCCGGTGGTCACCACGACGTGGGCACCGCCGGAGATCGCTGCCTCGAGCGCAGCCCTGACCGGCTCGCCGTCAGGCACCACGAGCCCTTGTACGTCGGCGATGCCATGGTCGGTCAACGCCGCGACGATCCGCGGGCCGGTCGTGTCGTCGTACACACCCGCCGATGCTCGGTTGGACACCGAGATGACAACAGCCCGTCGGTCAGCCATCGGCGCCGCCCCGACTGGATGCGTGCCAAGACCCCGATCTGCCTCCGGTCTTGCTGACCAGCCCCACGCGCTCGATCAACGCCCCCTTGTCGACCGCCTTGACCATGTCGATGACGGTCAATGCCGCCACCGCGACTGCGGTCAGCGCCTCCATCTCGACGCCGGTGCGGTCTGCGGTGCGGACCGCTGCGGTGATCTCCACCGCGTCGTCGGCGACCGTCAGGTCGACGGTGACCGCACTCAGCGCGATCGGGTGGCAGAGCGGGACCAGGTCGGGAGTGCGCTTGGCGGCCATGATGCCGGCGACCCTGGCGACACCGAGTGCGTCGCCCTTCGGCACGCCGTCGCCGCGGAGCAGCGCGACGACCTCAGCGGACACCCGGACCAGCCCTGACGCGACCGCCTCACGCGTCGTCACGTCCTTGTCAGAAACGTCGACCATGCGTGCTGCACCCGACTCATCGACATGCGTCAGCCGGGGACTGTCACGGCTGTTGTCAGGGTCGATCATCAGAACGCCCTGTCCAGCACCATGACGTCAACTGTGCTGTGTGCCTTGAGATCCGTGGTGTCCTCGGGGATGACAATCAATGCGTCAGAGTGCGAGAGGCCGCCGATCAAGTGCGAGCCGTGGCCACCGACTGGGGTCACCTCCGCTCCCTTCGCTGTCACTTCGAACTTAGCCCTGGCGAACTGCCGGCGACCACGTGGGGAGCTGACGCCTTGGTCAGCTGGGCCCGCACCAGCGGCCGACGGTAGGGCAGCTTGCCCATCATCCGGCGGATCGCCGGGAGCACGAAGACCTCGAATGACACGTACGACGACACCGGGTTGCCGGGCAGCGTGAAAATCGGCGTCTCGTCCTCGCCGATCTTGCCGAAGCCTTGAGGTTTGCCTGGCTGCATGGCGACCTCGACGAAGTCGACGGTCCCGACCCTGCCCAGCACGTCTTTCACTACGTCGTAGTCGCCCTTGCTGACACCGCCACTGGTCACGACCAGGTCTGCCCGGACGAGCTGGTCAGACAGAGTGTCCGTCAGCTCCTGCGGGTCGTCACTGACACTTCCGACGCGATAGGGGATCGCATCGGCTTGGCGGGCAGCCGCGGCGAGACAGTAGGAGTTCGAGTCATAGATGGAGTCGAAGCCCAACGGCGTACCCGGCTCACGAAGCTCGCTGCCCGTCGACAAGATGACGACACGTGGCCTCGGCCGAGCCCTGATCCGCGAGCGGCCGGTCGCCGCGGCGATCGCCACCTGGCGAGGGCCGAACACGATGCCCTCCTCCAGCAACAAGTCGCCAGCTGTCACATCCTCGCCGCGCGGCCGGATGTGCTGGCCGAGCTCGGGCTGCTGCACGATCGTGACGTTGGCCCGGCCACCGTCCGTCCACTCGATGGGGACGACGACGTCCGCACCCGTCGGCATCGGGGCCCCGGTCATGATCTTGACCGCCTGCCCCGGCGACAATCCGTACGCCTTCGTCTGTCCGGCGGCGGACTCCCCCACCACCGGCAGCCGCACCGGGGTGTCTTTCGAGGCACCCTCGAGGTCGGCGAGGCGGCAGGCGTAGCCATCCATGGCCGAGTTGTCGAACGTCGGCAGGTCGATCGCGGCGGTGATGTCCTCGCAGATCGGCAGCCCGATCGCCTCGAGGAGTGGCTGGTCGTAGGGTGGGAGTGGGTCGATCGCATCCAGGATGCTGCTGAGGTGCTCTTCTACGCTGCGCATCAACCGTGGTCTCTCATCAAGGGGTCCGCGGCATTCAAGGCCACGACGTCACACCCTAACTTGCACCGAGCGTGGTCCCTCGGCTGATCACGCCAGGTGAGTCGGCCGCGTCGAGCTCGACCTCTCCCACCGCAACGACATCGGGCTCGAACGTCCAGTCGCCGCGCACCACGAATGACGTCGCCTCGGGCGAGGGAAGGGACCCCGTCGGTGAACCGGGCGTCAAAGTCCGCGATCAGCTTGTAGAACTCCGGCTCGAGGTCGACGTACGGTGCGTCGGCACTCTCGGCCGCCAGCCGAAGCCGGAAGTCCTCGCCGAGCTCGTACACGTCGGAACGCAGTACCAACAGGTCGTTCGTCGACTTGACCGGCAGGAAGCGCGACCGGTCGACCTCGACCGCCTGCGCGCCTTCGAATACCTCGACCGCCGACCCCATCGCTGTCTCGATCTGGATCACCGCCAGGGACTCCGGATCACCCGGGTCGACGGTTTTCTCGTTACGGATCAAGGGAAGCCCGAGGATGCCACCGGTGCGTTGCATCGTGTCGTACAGGCTGCGCAAGTCGATCCACAAGTTGTTCGTGTTGAAGTAGCGATGGTGCGTCACGTCGGCGAACACCGCCTCGTCCGCTGGCGCTGTCTGCGCCGACTCGCGGAGCACGAGCTGCTGGTCTCGAGCCCGGATCGCCAGGTGGCCACCTTTGCGGTCGGCCGACGTACGTCGACTGACCTCGACGGCGAAGGGCGCGCCGATCTTGGCAAACCACCCCGCCACCGTCGGATCCACGACCGCTCCGAGGTTGTCGCCGTTGGAGACGAAGGCGTAGTGGAACCCGGCCTCGAGCAACTGGTCGAGCACGCCAGATGCGGTCAAGGCGGTGTAGAGGTCGCCGTGTCCGGGCGGGCACCACTCCAGTTCGGGATCGTCCGGCCAGTCGACCGGCGTGAGGTCGTCAACCCTCAGCTTGGGCTCGCGGTTCTGCACGAAGTCGGGGTCCACTCCGTCGACGGCCAGGTCGTCGTACCGGCTGAGCACTGCCAACGTGTCGTCGCGAGTGCGGAACGAGTTCATAAAGACGAGCGGGAGCCTTGCCGATGTCTCAGCGCGGAGGTGCCGCACTTGTCGCACGATGATGTCGAGGAAACTGAGCCCGTCGCGCACCTCGAGAAGCGACTTCGCCCGGTCCATGCCCATCGAGGTCCCGAGACCGCCATTGAGCTTGATCACGGCGGTCTCGCTCAACGCCTGAAGACGCGCCTCCTCCGGCAGGTTTAAGTCTTCGACGCGCGCGGGGCTGGTCAGCGGCTCGATGTCGGACTCGGCGACGATGCCCGTCTCCCCACTCTCCAACTGCCCGTAGTAGTGACTGAAGACGTCGATCGCGACCTGGTCAACCCCAGCATCGCGCATCCGCGACTGGGCTTCGGACAGACCCACGACACTCATCCCCGCATGCTAGTTCCTGACGGATGTGGCGCTGGGCGCGAAGCCGCCTATGGTGGGGAGATGCGCCCCTCCGCACTCTCGCCCGCTCCGACGAAGCAAGATCTGCGACGCGAGGTGCTCCGGGCACGGGCTGACCGCGACCAGCCGAGCCGCGACTCAGCCTCCCAGGCGATTGTCGACCGAGTGCTCGACCTCGACGAGATCGCAACCGCCGAGACAGTGGCGGCCTACGTCTCGACCGCAGAAGAACCGTCCACGAGCGCCCTCCTCGACGAGCTCTACGAGCGCGGGATCATCGTGCTGCTGCCCGTCGTGCTCGACGACTTCGACCTCGACTGGGCGCAATATGAGCCAGGCATGCTGCGGCCCCGCCGACTCGGGATCCTGGAGCCCTCCGGCGAGCGGCTCGGCCCTGGGGCCATCACCGACGCGGACGTCGTCCTCTGCCCCGGCCTTGCCGGCTCGCCATCGGGAGACCGACTCGGCCGCGGCGCCGGGTGCTATGACCGGGCGCTCACCCGCACCCGGCCGCGCGCGCTCCGGGCGTTGCTCATCTTCGACGACGAGGTGTTCGAACACCTGCCCGCGACTGCGCATGACCAGCGAGTCGACGCAATCGTGACCGACGCGCGCGTTCTGCGGATCACCCGCGAGGATGCGTACGGCACCTGGAGCTGACTCCCGGCTACCCGGTCACCCAGCCGGGCTGAGAGTCAGCACGTGTTCGCCGGCCCGGTCGACAGAGTCGCGGCTGAACACCCACGGCAGTGTCTCACCGGCCGCCCATAGCTCCGTCTGATCGGAGTAGTTGTCGCTGTAGGCGTGGCCGGACGCCCCCGTGAGGTTGATCCATCGCGCCCCATCGAGGTCGTCGAGCGGCACCACCATGCGCATCGAGGGCACCGCGGAGACCTCGTAGCCCTTGGTGGCGTCCCATGCCGTCGCGTTGATCACTGCGGGACCACCGCTGACGTCATACGGCCCCCGGTTGAACACGAACCGCACCGCCGAGCTATCCGATCCGAGTGTTTCGTTCTCCAACGAGAGCTTGTGCAACATCCCCCACCGCCATTCGTGCGGGGCTCGGGAGACCTTCCTGGTCAGCTCGTCGCGCCCTTGCAGCAGTGCCTCGCGGATGATGTCATCGCGCGTCTCGATCCGGTCGCTGGTGTCGACGTCGTCCCAGAACTCGTTCGCCGGATCGTCGAGCAGATCAAGCACCACGGCGTACCACCGTGACCCCCCGTCGGGCCGGGCATCTGTCGGGAGCTGGTCGGAGAACGTCAGGTCGAGCAAGCGACTCCACACCACGTTGAAGTAGGCGGCCCCTGGGCTGTCGGCCTCCATCTTCAGGTCCCAGCGGAACAGCACCTGCTGGCCCACGCCGTAGTACGGGTCGTCGATCGAGATCGAGCGCAGCATGGGGGTTAGCCGACGCGCGAGCGCGCTGAACGTGTCCAGCTGGATCTTCGACATGTCGTCGAGGGTGAGCGAGTCGTCTTCCTCGAGCAGGGTCCTGATGCGTTGCGCCCGGTAGCCGTAGTCGAAGGAGCTCCCGAGGTAGTAGGGGTAGTCGCGGCCCGCGACTGACTGGTTGGCAGTGATGACATACCCGTCGCCTGGGTCGAGCACACTCGGCAGCGCATCGAACGGGATGGGGTCAGGTGCCCAGTTGTACGCCGGATCCCACCCCGGGGCGGGCCAGTCGCCTTGACCGGTACGCCGGATGGGAATCGTGCCAGGCGCCTGGTAGCCGATGTGTCCCTCGACATCGGCGTAGACCATGTTCTGGCTCGGGGCCTCGAAGTCGCGGGCTGCGTCGCGGAACTCGTCCCAGTTGGACGCGGCGTTGATCGCGAAGAGCGAGTCGGCTGTGCGGCCCGGGGTCAGGGCGGTCCATTGCAGGGCGACCTCATAGCCGGTCCCCCGGTCCGGCGAGTCCGGCGCCACCGGTGCGTCCTCGCCGACCTTGCCCGCGTCGTCGCTCACCTCGGAGATCAGCGGACCATGCCTGCTCTCGCGAACGGTGATGGTGACCGCGTCGTCCTGGCCTGCGATCTCGAACGTCTCCTCGCGGGTTTCCAACGGGACCTGCCGGCCGTCATACAGGACGGTGTCGTCGTCGGACACCTGCTCGAGGTAGAGGTCCTGCACGTCGGGATAGAGGTTGCTGTAGCCCCACGCGATGTCGGCGTTGTGGCCGATGACCACACCGGGCACGCCGGCGAACGTGAACCCGCTGACGTCGTACGGGCAGTCGCGATCGACTGTGGTGCAGTGCAGGCCCATCTGGTACCAGACGCCCGGCATCGAGGGAGCCAGGTGCGGGTCGTTAGCGAGGATGGGCGCGCCGCTCTCGGTGTGCTCCCCCGAGACCGCCCAGGCGTTGGATCCCAGACCTTCGCCACGGCCGAGCAACTCGCCGAGGTCGCGGGTCGCGTCGCGAGCGCGCAGCAGCGCCTCACGCCCGGCCGTCAGGTAGCCCGGCCGGTTGGGGAGACGGGTGCCGTTGCCCGTGGCGTCCTGCTCGTAGACGCCATCGACGATCCCGCCCTGCGTGACGATGGGCTGGTTCAAGTCGTAGGGGTACGGCGGGTAGAGCGTCGCGATCTGACTCTTGGTCAGCCGCGTCGACAGCAGCGCTCTGGTGACCTCGTCTTCCATGTTGCTGCCGAGGTTCCAGGCCATCGCCTTCAGCCACGCCAAGGAGTCGACGGACGTCCAGGGCTCGGGTGAGGAGTCGACTCCGGTGAGGCCCAGGACGGCGTACTCCAGCGAAAGCTCGGCCCCGTCGTGGTCTTCGAGGTACGCGTTGACGCCCTCGGAGAAGTGCTCGAGGTAGCCGCGCGTCTCCGGATTCAGCAGCGGCAGCTCCTGCTCGGCAACCCGCCGCCAGCCCAAGGTGCGAACGAGCTTGTCGGTCTTCAGCGCGCTCTCGCCGAACAGCTCGGTGAGCCGCCCGGCGGTGACATGCCGACGGAAGTCCATCTCGAAGAACCGGTCCTGCGCCTGGACATAACCCTGGGCAAAGAAGAGGTCGTCGGTCGTGTCGGCGTAGAGCTGCGGGATCCCATGCTTGTCGCGTACGACGGTGACGTCGGCGGTGAGGCCTTCGAGAGTCACGGTGCCTTCGGTCTGCGGCATCGGACGATGCACCGTCCAGACCGCGGTAATAAACGCCGCGACGAGCAGCAGGACGACCCCGATGACGCTCCAGCCAAGCACTCGGAGCCAGCGGGGACGACGCACCGAGCCATTGTGCCCCGGCTGTGCCATTACTTTGCGTCCGGGCAGATGCTGGCGCACAATGGAGATGCCTGGCAGTCGACCCTGCAGAGTGCTAACCCTGACACCGACGCGCCAGCGCCAACCCTGACGCTGCGCTTGCCAGCGTGCCTATCGCGAAGGAGCCCTCGGTGCCGGTCTATCAGTACGCCTGCACGGCGTGCGACGAGCAGCTTGAGGTGCGCCAAAGCTTCACCGATGCCTCCCTCACCGTCTGCCCCGCCTGCGAAGGGCGGCTGCGCAAGGTGCTGACCGCCGTCGGGGTCGTCTTCAAGGGATCCGGTTTCTACCGCAACGACAGCAGGGCCACCCCCGCCAACGGTGCAACGTCTGAGGGGACTCAGGGCGAGTCCTCGAAGGATCCGGCAACGAAGGACTCGGGCACGCCCGCGGCTGCCAGCGCCTCAGAGTCGTCCGGCTCTTCCGGCTCGTCGAACGGTGCGAAAAAGTCCAGTGGAGAGACGCCGTCGAGCAACGGGTCGCAGAAGAAGTCCGGCTCGGAGAAGAAGCCCGTCGCCAGCTGATCCCGCCAGCGCTGTTCCGATGATCGACAACAATCCGGTGATCGAGCCTGTCGAGATCAAGGACCGGTGGTCTCGACCGACGGCGATCCGCTGATCGAGCCTGTCGAGATCAAGGGATCGGTGGTCTCGACAAGCTCGACCAGCGGTAGTGCGGTGGCTCGACCAGCGGTAGTGCAGTCGCTCGCCCAGCGGAGGGCTGTGGACAACGGCCCCGCGCGGGTAGCCGAATTCCTAGGCTTGGTCGATGCCAGACCTCCGTGCCACGACGCAACAACTGCATCGCGCCCTGCGCCGACGCCGGAGGCTGATCGCCGCCCTCCTCGCCGGACTTGCCGTCTTTGCGTTCGCTCGGGTGCTCGCACCGCCACCGCCCGAGACGACAGCCGTCGTCGTGGCCTCCCGCGACCTGGCCGCGGGCCGCGTGATCGCGCCCGACGACGTACGCGTCGTGCAGATGACGAGCAACCTCGTGCCGACCGGCATCGCATCCACGTCCACCTCACTGGTCGACGAAACACTGGCATCCCCAGTCCGCGAAGGTGAGCCGATCAGCGACCGCCGCCTCGTTGGCAACGCCTTGATGGCTGGCTACCCGCGCGGGCTCGTGGCCACCCCTGTTCGCGTCAATGACGCCGAGGTCGTCGACCTGTTGCGCGTGGGCGATCACATCGACGTGTATGCCGCCACGGTCGCGTCGACACTGGACGCCCCGATGGCCCGGCTCGTCGTCAGCAACGCCGTGGTCGTGACGCTGCCGGCCGCTGACTCGAGCAGCATCGGCGGAAACCGCGACGGCGCTCTCGTCGTGCTCGGCGTCACGCCCACTGCGGCTGCGTCCCTGGCGCAGGCGAGCGCGGACGGTCAGGTTTCCCTCAGCTTTCGGGGGTGATGGGCGTCGGGTGTAGCGTCGCGACCGCGCGCACGCCTGTCCGTGCGCTCGGTGTAGACAAGGGAGACACGCCCATGAAGGGTTTCAAGGATTTCGTCCTGCGCGGCAACCTCGTCGAGCTTGCCGTCGCGTTCGTCATGGCTGCCGCGTTCGGAGCAGTCGTGCTCGCGACCGTCGCACTGCTGATGGACATCCTCGGAAAGATCGGCGGCACGCCAGACTTCTCGAACTATGCCCCGGGCGGGGTAGGCGTGGGCGCCTGGCTCACCGCCGTGGTTTCCTTCCTGATCCTCGCGGCCGTTGTCTACTTCGCCGTCGTGATGCCCTACATGAAGGCACGCGAGCGGATGGACCGCGACAAGCCCGAAGAAACCTCGGCAGTCCCCGAGGACGTGGCGCTGCTCACCGAGATCCGAGACCTCCTCGCGGCTCGCAACACAGGGTTGTAGCACCAGACTGAGCGACCGCCGATCCGGAAGGTTTAGCCGTGGTGAGGCGGCACGTCTCCTAGCAGGTCGTCGTCTCGACTGGGGTCAGGCTCTTCTCCACGCTCGTCGCGGGTGGAGTCCGGAAGGACATCGCCGAAAACCTCGTCGAGGTCACGGCGATGGTCGGCGCGCTTCTCGGGCTCGGAGGTCGGGGTTCGCTTGCGAGGCGTCGGCTTCACGCGACGTACGGGTCGGTCAGCCATGTCAGGTCGAACACGTCGTGGACGGGTTTCCATCCCGTCGCCTCGTGGAGCTTCGCGGATGAGACCCGGTGCGAGCGCGCCAGTGGCGCGAGGCGCTCGCCGACCAACTTCATCGTCAACTTAGACACACTGCGGACACTCGTGCGTCCGACGGCCTCGGCAAAGACGTCGTTCATCTCGCTGCGCCTGATCGGGTCGGCGCCGACGTTGTAGACCCCACCGGGAGCAGTCAGCGCGATCGCCACCGCAGACCCTGCATCCTCGGGATGGACGAGATGAGCCCATGCCCGCGGGTCGCCGATACCGATGGGCCGGCCGGCGCGTGCACGGTCGAGACGCCAGCGAGTCATCGCGTCCATACCGACAAACAGGCCGAAACGAAGAATGATGGTATGACGTGAAGCCGAGCAGAAGCGGCTCGCGTTGTCTTCGGCGACCGCCGCCGGGTCGGTGGCGTGGGTGACAGCCACCGTGCTGTCCTCGGTGATCCACTCGTCGCCTGCATCGGCGTACATGAAGGAGACGCTCTCCTGGATCAGGCGGCGAACGCCGGCGTCGCGGGCCGCCTGCGCGATGACCTTGGAGCCCTGAGTGCGCAGCTTGTCGTTGACCTTCCAGGCACTGGGAAGGGCGGCGGCGAAACCGACCGGCATGTGGGTGGCGAGGTTGCACACGGCGTCAAACCCCGCCAAGGCATCCGTCAGCGCCTCGCGGTCGAACAGGGAGGCACGGACCGGCGTCACTCCCATGGCTTCGAGCTGGCGCTGCTTCTCGTCGTTGCGGGCGATGCCCGACACCTCGTGGCCGTCGGCCGAAAGCGCCGTCGAGGCGGCGTGGCCAAGGACACCGGTTGCACCGGTGACGAAAACTTTCACGAACTGCGCCCCTTGACGTTGATAACGGGACGATAACAGAGCCGTCCAGTAGGTGAGACGACTCGAGCGATTTTGGCCACCGGGCACGACCGCCCCCGGGCGATCCACCATGATGCGGGGATGGCCCACGAGCGCGCCGGCCAGCCGGCCCAGCCTTCCGACCTGATCGACGTTGACGCAGTCGTCTCTGCTTACTACGACGTGTCGCCCGACCCCGAGGATCCGGACCAGCGGGTGGCGTTCGGCACCTCTGGACACCGCGGCTCAAGTCTCGACGGGGCTTTCAACGAGCCCCACATCCTGGCGACCACTCAGGCGATCGTGGAGTACCGGTCGGCCCAAGGTGTTGACGGACCGCTGCTCATCGGTCGCGACACTCACGCGCTGTCGCTGCCCGCTTGGCACAGCGCGCTCGAGGTACTCGTCGCCGCCGGCGTCGAGGTGCTCGTCGACGAGCAGGACGGCTACACCCCCACCCCCGCGGTCTCGCACGCGATCCTGCGGCTCAACCGGACAGGTGGGCGCGGCCAGGCCGACGGCATCGTCGTGACTCCTTCGCACAACCCGCCCCGCGACGGAGGGTTCAAGTACAACCCGCCGCATGGCGGTCCGGCCGACTCTGATGCGACCGGCTGGATCGAACGGCGGGCCAACGACCTCATGTCAGCCGGGCTGTCGGAAGTCCGTCGGGCGACCACGGCAGAGACGCGGGACAAGGTCACCGGCTATGACTTCATGACGACGTACGTCGACGACCTGTCTGCGGTGCTGGACCTCGACGCGATCAAGGCGGCCGGCGTACGGATCGGCGCGGACCCCTTGGGCGGCGCCAGCGTGGACTACTGGGGAGCGATCGGCGAGCGGTACGACCTCGACCTGACCGTGGTCAACCCTGAGGTCGACCCCACGTGGCGATTCATGACGCTCGACACGGACGGCAAGATCCGGATGGACTGCTCGTCGCCCAACGCGATGGCGTCGCTCATCGCGGCCCGCGACCGCTTCGACATCGCGACTGGCAACGACGCCGACAGTGACCGCCACGGCATCGTGACTCCCGACGCCGGGCTGATGAATCCGAACCACTTCCTGGCCGTCGCGATCGGCTACTTGTTCGGGCAACGCGGGGCCTGGTCGGCCGAGACCGCGATCGGCAAGACGTTGGTCAGCTCGTCGATGATCGACCGGGTGGCGACGGAGCTTGACCGCACCTTGCTGGAGGTGCCCGTGGGGTTCAAATGGTTCGTGCCGGGTCTGCTCGACGGCGGCGTGGGCTTCGGTGGAGAGGAGTCGGCGGGGGCGTCATTCCTTCGGAAGGACGGCACCACGTGGACCACTGACAAGGACGGCATCCTTCTTGCGTTGCTGGCAAGCGAGATCTTGGCCATCACGGGCAAGAGTCCGAGCCTGCACTATGCCGATCTCGTCGACCGGCATGGGAATCCGGCATACGCACGCATCGACGCACCCGCGGATCGAACGCAGAAGGCCAAGCTCGCGAAGCTGTCACCGGACGACGTGGCGGCTGAGTCCGTCGCCGGCGAACCGATCCTGCAGACACTGACCACGGCGCCCGGCAACGGTGCCGCGATCGGCGGCCTCAAGGTGTGCACGGAGTCGGCGTGGTTCGCCGCTCGACCCTCAGGCACCGAAGACGTGTACAAGATCTACGCGGAGTCGTTCAAGGGTCCCGACCACCTGGCCCAGGTACAGGCGGAGGCACGCGACGTAGTCAACGCAGCTCTCGCTTGAGTGATAGCTCGGGACATATGCAGCATGGCTGCGGTTGCGTCGTGGGTCGCCCCCGGCATGTAACGGCTGCGCTGTGGTTTCCCGTGGCACGCGACGGTTGCGCTCGGGTCGGCTTGGGAAGGCAGCAATGGCGCGGGGCTTACGCAGTGGTGACGTTTGCGTCGCGGCTGGATTGGCTGACTACGTCTTCCGACACACGACGGCAAACGGCGCCACCTCACGCAGATACTTGACCGTCTTCCGACACACGACGGCAAGCGATCTGCGCTACGCGTCAGCAACGTTGAAGTGCACCCGGACCGGCAGACCAACTGCCGTGATTGCTGCCATCCCAACCCGTCCCCGCCCAACCGCAGCACGCACGCTCACGGCTACGCGGCATCAACCCGCTCGAGGCGAGCGACGACCCCAACCGGTCAGGACCGGTCAGGGACTACGACCTCGACATCGGCGTAGCCCCAGGCGCGCAAGGGCTCCTCGAGACTCGCGGCATCGCCGACCACCACAACCGTCAGTCCACCAGGCTGCACGACCTCGGCGTACGTCGCGTTGGCCGCCTCCGTGGTGACCGCCCGGATGCGCTCGAGGTTGACGTCGACGTGACCAAGCGGCAAGCCCTGCGACAGCAACATCTCCACGCGACCAACTACCGCATCGGCTCGTTCGAAACCAAGGGCGGCCGACTCCGTGGCAGCACGCACACCTGTCGCTACTTCGTCGTCGGTGAGGCTGCCGGTAGCGGCTCCGAGGATCTCGATGATGTCGGCGAGCGCCTCCGCCGTCGCGTCGCTTCGCACCGCGGTCGAGATCGCCAGGGTGCCCGTATGTCGACTGGTGTCGAGGCTTGTCGTGGCGCCGTACGTCAGCCCTTTCTCCTCCCGCAGCACGGTGTTGATCCGCGACGAGAAGTTGCCGCCCACCACATAGTTGGCGACGAACATCGCCGGCCACCGGTCGTCGGAGCGGGTGATGCCGGGGCCGGCCAGCCGCAAGGTCGCCTGGGGAGCGTCGGGGAAGTCGACAAGCACGATGCGAGCAGTCGACTCTGGTTGCGCCCGCTCGTGTGCGGGATGCGGCACTGCTGTCCGCGCCCAGTCACCGAAGCCGTCCCTGATCGCGGGGAGCGGGTCGGTGCCACCGAAGTCGCCGGCCACCACCAGCGTCGCCTTGGCTGGCAGCAGATGCCTCTCGGCATACGCCACGACGTCGTCGCGACCGATCGCCTGCACAGACTCCGATGATCCGCCGACCGGGCGGGCGGCGCGGGCGTCACCAAAGACTGCGGCGTTCAGCTGCTCGACTGCCACGTGCTGCGGATAAGCAGCGGCTTGCTCGATCTCCTGCAGCCGGAGCCGTTGCTCGTGTTCGAACTCCTCAACGAAGAACTCCGGCCGGACCGTCGCGTCAGCCATCAGCGCCAGGCCGTCCTCAAGCCGACTCACGGGCACCGACAACCGCACGGTGAAGCCGTCCGGGAAGGCAGACGCGTCTAGGTCGCCGCCGCACAAGGCCAACGCGTCGGCAAACTCCTCCGCCGAACGACCCGCGGCTCCCTGGGTCAGGCAACGCCCGGTCAGGCTTGCGACGCCTTCGATTTCGCGCGGCTCTGCGGTCAACGGCACGTCGAACAGCAACGACGTGGCGATCACGAACTGCCCGGGGCATTCGTAGACCAGGACGCGCAAGCCGTTGTCGAGTTGGTGCTCGTCGTAGGACGGAAACGTCCAGCCTGTCGCTGGCACCACTGCGGGTGGTGTCTCGACCGGGGTCATCGGTCGTCGCCAGGCTCGGTGGAACCGGCAGACTCGGGATGGACCCGGACCTGGGCATTCAGTGCCGGCAACAACCACGTCTGCGTGGCCTCCTGGACCTCGGCTTTCGTGATCGAGCGCAGCAACGGAAGCCGCTCGTTCAACGCATCTGCATCGTCGAACAGCAAGGCACATCCCGAGATTGCGTCAGCGCGACCCGCTGCGGTCCCCATCTCTTCGAGCCAGTCCCGCTCGGCCTGAGCGCGAGCCAGCGCGAGCTCCTGCTCGGTGGGTCCGTCGGTGGCGAAAAGGCTGAGTACGTCGGCCACCGTGTCGACGACGACGTCGAGGTCATGCCCGGGCACCGCCCGCACCGAGGCGAGGCCGAGCGAGTTGCCGGCGATCAGCGCGTTGATGCCCATGCCGGCAGACAGCGCTGACTTGTCACGGCGCACCAGTCGGCGATGCAGCAGGCTGGTCTCGCCCTCGCCGAGGATGCTGGTTGCGAGCGCGACTGCCGCAAGCTCGCGGGAGTCGGGCGCGTCGACCGGAAGCCGCGCGGCCAGCCACACCGCTGGCGCCGGCACGTCCTCCGTGTAGTCGGCGCGGTGCGCTTCGTTGACTGGCGGGAGCGCCGCGGGCACCTCGCGTTTCGGAGCCTCTCCGGCCGGGATGTGCTCGAAATAGGCTGCGGCCTTCGCGAATGCGTCGCTCTCTTCGACATCGCCGACGATCGACAGCACGGCGTTGCTCGGCATGTAGAAGCGGGCGTGGAATGCGCTGACCTCCGCCAACGTCGCCTCGGCCAGGTGCTGCATGTTGCCGATCGGCAAGTGTCCGTAGGGGTGCTCGGCGTCGAAGATCAGCGGCAGGGCCTTCTCGAAGACCGTGCCGTAGGGGACGTTGTCCATCCGCTGGCTGCGTTCCTGCGCTACCACGTCGACCTGGTTGACGAAGTTCTCCTGGGTCAGCACGTCGTCGAGGTAGGCCATCCGGTCGGCTTCGAGCCAGAGCGCCAGATCGAGCACACCGGCTGGCATCGCCTCGAAGTAGTTCGTCCGGTCGAATGACGTGGTCGCGTTGAGGGAGGCCCCGTTGCCCTGGAGCAGTTGGAAGTGGTCGCCCGACTTGACGTGTCGCGATCCCTGGAACATCAGATGCTCGAACAGGTGGGCAAAACCCTGGCGATGCCGCTCCTCGTGACGTGACCCGACGTCATACCAGAGGTTGACGGCGACGACACCGAGACCCGGGGTAGCGCTGACGACGACCCGCAGCCCGTTGTCGAGCGTCCGGGAGATCAGCGGGTAGCGAACGTCGGCAGTCACGCGGACGAATGTACCCGCAGGGTGTTCACCTGATGGACGGTGCCGGGCGATCGTGATTACCGCGGAGGCCTTGCGACCGATAATTTAACTCTGTGCGCACAATCCTTACACGTCTGTCACATCGTCGTGCGCTCGTGCGCTGCCGCCGCGCCGCTGCTTCTCGGTGCCTGTGGCGATAGTCGGAGCGCCTGACATGGGGGCGGCTTTCTCGTCGGGCGGCGCCCAGGGACTGAACAGTGCAGCCATGGCCACGTTCGACACGCCTTCCCAGCCACCGCCCTCCCCGGTCGAGGCGCAGGACGCGACCGAGCTCACCCGGCAGAGCGACCGATCGCCGATCACGCGCGAGAAGTCGCCGCGGACGCCACGGACCTTCCGTCATCCACAAGAGCGTCCATCAGCGGGTCCAGGAGATCAGCGCCAACACCGACGTACGACGTGCCGCTCGCCGCACTGAACGCCTACCGCCGAGCCGCAGCCTCGGTGGCGTACTCCTACGCCGGCTGCCAGCTGAGCTGGGGCGTGGTCGCAGCGATCGGCCAGGTCGAGTCCGGCCACGGCCGGTTCGGTGGGGCGTCCGTGCTCGCCAACGGCACCACGCAGCCGATCATCTTGGGCCTTCAGCTCAACGGCAAGGGCCCCGTGGCGGCCATCCGCGACACCGACAACGGCAAGCTCGACGGCGACAAGGTCTGGGACCGCGCTGTCGGGCCCATGCAGTTCATCCCCTCCACCTGGGCGGTCCTCGGCGCTGATGGCGACGGCAACGGGAAGGTCAACCCGCACGACTTCGACGACGCAGCACTCGCGACCGCGCGCTACCTGTGCTCGGGCGGCGGCAACATGAGCATCCTCTCCGAGGCGCGCGGAGCAGTCTTCCGCTACAACCAGTCCGACGAGTACGTCGACCTGGTGCTGACCCTCGCCAACGCCTACGACAGCGGTGTGGTCGACGTCGTACCGAATGACGTCGCACCCCCGAAGAGTCATCGCCCTCGCCACCACCAACAGCCGCAGCACCGGCCGCGCGATCAGCGGCCGAACAGGCCGCGGCCTCCGCGCGACAACCCTGGACCGGGTTCACCAACCCCGAACCGACCCCGAACCCGACCACCCGAAGCCCAGGCCGCCCAAGCCTCCGCCTCCTCCCCCGCCGCCTCCGCCACCACCGCCGCCGGTGGTGAGGACGTTCGGTGGCGCGCTGACCAAGTGCGTCAGCGACTCGACACGGTTCTGCGTGGGGCAGGTCGAGCTGCGACTCGCTGCCCTCCCTGCTGGCCCGGACTATGACGAGGACGGGGTCGTGGAGCCGGTGAAGGCTGAGCTGACCGGAGTCGTGGCACGCACCGGCGTCGTGACCGTGACGACGACCGACGGCCTGGTGACGGCGTTGCAGGTGGACTCGATGGCCGACGTACCACCAGAGCCAGAGGCGACCGAGGAACCATCCTCGACCGAGCAAGCACCTGCTTCACCACAGCCGGATTCGACCGAGCCGAGCTAGCAGCGCACTCGACGCACGCCCGGACACGTCCGATGCGTCGCCGGAGGCAGCCGGAGCTGCGTCAGGCCATCACGCCGAGCGACTCGGGCGTGAAGCCAGGAAACACCGCGCTCGTCGACACGTTGAACCGCGAGGTGAGGATCTCCGACAGCACGCTTCGATAGTCGGTCGTGACGGCGAGGTCGCCATCGGACGTCGCCGGGTCGAGTCCCGGCCAGTTGCCGTAGTACTTGCCGCCGTTGACGCCGGCACCCATCAGCAGGGTCGCGTTACCCCAGCCGTGGTCGAGGCCATGCGCGCCGTTCTCCGTCAGCCTGCGGCCGAACTCGGTGAGTGTGACCACCGTGACCGCGGTTGCCGACGGTGCCGAGATCGGTGAAGAACGCGGCGAGGCTGCCCGCCAGGTTGGACGTCATCCCGGCGAAGCTGTCCATGCCGGAGTCGAGGTTGCCGACGTTCGAGTGCATGTCCCAGCTGCCGAAGTCGACGGTGACCACCTTGACGCCGACGCGGGCCTTGATGAGGCGAGCGCTGTCCGACATTGCCTTGCCGAGGTCGCCCGCTGGGTACGCGCGCACCACCGGATGGCTGGTAGTTGCCGGCGAGCTCGGGCTCCAAGATGCTCGTGGTTTCCAAGGCAGCGCGGGCGCCGACCCCGAGCGGCCGCCTTGGTCGCGCGACACACCTGCGTCAGCGCGCGGCGCCGCATCGAGCCTTGCCGTCGGTGCTGTTGGCGCCCGACAGCTCGATCGTGTCGGTCTGGGCGGTGGCGAGGCTTGGCTGCGGGCCCATACAGCGAGGTCGGCATGATGCCGGACCCGACGTGATGGCCTCGAGCGGCGAGCGCACCGCGTCGAGCCCGATGAGTCGGTTGATCCAGCCGGTCCGCGCGGATGACCCGACGTCAGCGTCCTCGATCTCTTCGATCGCGGAGAAGTGTGAGCGGTTCGGGAGCCGGCAACCCGGTGGCATGGACTGGCGGCGAACTTGCTCGCCTGCCACATCGGTTGCAAGCGGCTTGAAAGCCGGGTGCAGGCCGAACGCGCGTCCTTCTGGCAGCAGCGGCCCTCGTGTCGATCTGTGATGTTGGGACGGTTGGCGGCGTACTGCGGGTCACCATGCGGGACGACGAGCGACAGACGAGTCGCAGCCGCCACGAAGCTGAAAGCACGACGATGACGTTGCCGTTCGTCGCACCGTATGCCGTTTGGGGAACGTGTCGCCGAACATGGTCGTGGCGAGGGCGCCCCGGAGACGGCCATCGCATTGCGCAGGAAGGTTCGACGAGACCGGCCGTAGTCGGGGCAGGAGCAGTCGGGTGTGTGGTCAGTCATCGGGTCCGTCACTTCGTCATATCTTGGGGAGAGTCGAGCAGCATGCCGAGCAGACTTGGCCATCCGCTACTTCACGAGTCCGTGGTCGCGGGTGACGACTTCGCCCGGGCTCATGTCGGAGACGATGCAGGCGGCGCCGAGCAGAGGCTCGACGAAGCGCGGCCGTAGATCCGCCGGCACATGTGGTCGACGAGCTGGTCGAACCGGATCCGGCTCTTCTGGGCAGCCACGAGGCGTGACTGCGATAGTCCACGCCCGTGCTCGGCCACCAGCCGCCGGCGATCCAGTAGTGCATCCGGTACGAGCCCATCATCCGGCCGGCGGACGACCAGGCGCCGCTGACCTCGGGGAAGCCGTCGGGGCGCCCCCAGCCGAATGGCACCTGACCGACGTTGTGGCAGAGGTAGTAGATGGCGTTCGCCGCGTCGGCGTCCGCTTGGGGGCTTCGATCCTTGATGCCGTACGCGCGGAACGTCGCTACGACGTCCTCAGTCGGTGTCTTGCACCTTCTTGCCCGCCGACTCTTGAACTCACGGGTCGCGACGAGCGCGCGCATGCGTCTTCTTGATGTCGGTGCCCGAGCTACAGGAACACGCCGGCCAGGTGGTTGACGAGGCCAGGCGACGGGTCGTCGGAGACGAACCGGATGGCGAGCTTGCGAGCGATCCGCTGGGCGGTCGCTGGGTGGTGGGCGAGGTAGTCCAGGTATCGCTGCAGCGCCGGCCTGCCGTCGCGGTCGCGGTGTTGGCGTCGCTGAAGCCAAGCACATTGACTGGCTCGGTGTAGTGCCGGCTGGGCTTGTAGGAGCAGTCCCAGCTCTTGTATCGGTCGACGTGTCAGCCGGTAAGCAGGTTGGCCGAGTCCCTGACGTCAGTCCTCGCTGTAGCCGGCGTCGCGGCCGACCGTGTGCAGCTCGAGCAGCTCACGGCCGAGGTTCTCGTTGATCCGCTCGGTGACTCGGATGTCGCCGTTGCCCAGCTCCCTGCGCTCGATCTGCGACAGGTCGGCGTCGAGGTAGGGCAGCATCGTCGGGTGCACGGATCGCGGCCTGGAGCATCTGGTCGAAGCGACCGAGAGCGTGCTTGCGGATCAGTCGTCGTAGCTGTGCGCCACAGCCACGCAGGTCTGCGCTGGCGCAACGTGGAGGTGGTTGAGCCAGAACTCGGTCATCACCTCATGCACTTGGCGGTTCGAGTAGGTGCGGCGCAGCAGCGTCCAGCGGGCCTCGTTGATCATCGCCTGGTAGACGTACTTCTTGTCGCGCTGCGCGCGTGCGAAGTGGTCCTTGGCTGTGCGGCCGAGGGTGGGGAACCAGCTGGCGAAGTCGGCCGCCTGCGAGTCGCCGATCGACAGTGGCTTGAGCTGACGCTCGAACCATGCCGATGCGCCGCCGGCGGCCCGGATCTGGCGACCGAGCTCGGGGGTGTAGCCATACGCGAACCGGTTGGCCATGTGGCGGGTGGCGACCGTCGGAACTCGGGTCAGCTTGTAAGGACGGACCGGCGGTCGGTATGCCGCTTCGGCCGTCTCTGCGTGCCACAGCTGAGCCGTGCCGGCCGCGGCTGTCGCTGCGGCGGCCCCGGCGAGCACGCCGCGACGCGAGACCACGCTGTCTCGCTGGTCAGAGGTCTGCACGTCGTACCCAATTCCGTTCGGAAGCCCGGCCGACCAGCGGTGCTGGTCCCGTGGTTTTGCGTCCCCGCCTCGCGGTCGGGTTTGCCGTTTCGAGGAATTCGCCCTCAGCTGGCAGCCTAGGCAGCAACCAGCGGCCCCGTGGTCGATCGGATGCGAATGGGCCGTTCGGACGACCTCAGGTGGTGAGGCAACCGCCCGGGCCTAGTCAGGGCTGGCGATGCACGACCATCGGCAGGACGGCAGTGGCACCCGCCTCGCGCAACGCGGCGCTGGCAATCGTGACCGGCCACAAAGTGGCCGTGCGGTCGACGAGGAGCAGGACGGCGTGCCCGTCGACGAAGCCTGCGACGTCGTCGCCAGGCTCGAGCGCGCTGCGCCACGCCGCAGCCTCCTCGCCACCCGACGTCTCTCGCTCGCGCACCCGCGTCGTCGGCAGCCAGGTGTGGTGTGGCAACTTGCCCACCGACCCGACGTGCTCGGTCAGCTGCTGGACAAGCTCGCCATGACCTTGCGCGGCGAGGCCGAGGATGCGGTCGGGCCGGGTCGCCCAGTGGGACTTCCAGCGCACGAGCGTCTGCACACATCCCTCGGCGAGCTCCGCAGGTACGTCAGCTTCGGATCCGCTGTCGAACGCCTTGGCAACGACGCCTCGCCATTCGGGCGCATCGGCGAACACGACGGCCCGCCCGACCTCCGCCGCGAGCTCGACGGGGATGCGGCCTTTAGTGCCAAAAGCACCACCGGGCCACATCTTGCGGGGCTCGACGACATGGTCGTCGCCTCGGAGGATGCGTTGGACCTCGGCGGCCGTGGTGTCGTCTGGCCGCTCCGAGAGCGGGCTCGGCAGCTTGCCGAGGCATACCGAGCAGCGCCCGCACGGGGTCGCACCGGGATCGTCGAGCGACTTCTGCAGAAGCATCATCAAGCACGTCGCGCCCGCGATGTAGTCACGCATGATCGCGGCTTCCCGACGTCGACCCGCCACGACCTCGTCGTAGTGATCCTGGTCGAAGAACCAGTCCGAGCCGGTGGCTCGCCAGCCGTCAACGGTGCGCTCGACCGCTCCGTCGACGGCGAGCTGCTTGAGCATCAGCTCGATGCCGGTGCGTCGCAGGGTCGTCATGGCCTCGAGCGCGGGCACTGTCATCGTCTCTTCCGAGTCACGGAGTGCGTCGAGCAAGGTATGGACATCATCGGCGACCGGGATCGTGGCGGTGGCGAAGTACTCCCAGATCGGCTCGTCGGCATGGCTCGGCAGCAGTATGACGAAGGCGTGGTCGAGGCCGCGGCCGGCGCGACCGATCTGCTGGTAGTACGAGACGGGCGACGGGGAAGCCCCCACGTGGACCACGAACCCGAGGTCGGGCTTGTCGAACCCCATGCCGAGCGCCGACGTCGCCACGACCGCCTTGACGTCGTTGCGGCGGAGCCTTTCCTCGGTGTCAGCGCGGGCCTCCGTGTCGAGCTGGCCGGTGTAGACAGCGACGGTGTCGGCGCCGTACCGGTGGCCGAGAAGCGTGGTCAGCCGCTCGGCGTCGGCGACCGTGAGGCAGTAGACGATGCCGGAGCCGGGAAGCGCATCGAGGTAGTCGACGACCCAGGCGTAGCGGGTCAGCGGGTCCATCGGTGGCAGCGAGACGAGCTGCAGGCTGGTGCGGGCGAGCTGGCCGCGAAGAACGACGGCGGCCTCGCCGAGCTGGGCCGCGACATCGCGAGTCACGCGGTCGTTGGCGGTGGCGGTCGTCGCGAGCACAGGTGTCTGCGGGTTGAGGCTCTGCAGTACGTCGGCGAGCCGGCGATAGTCGGGACGGAAGTCGTGGCCCCAGTCGCTCAGCGCATGACACTCGTCGATGACGAGGAGGCCGAGCTTGCCGGCAAGCGCGGCCATCACACGGTCGCCGAACTTCGGGTTGGCCAGGCGCTCCGGCGACACGAGCAGGACGTCGAGCACCCCGGCCGCGACCTGCTCTTCGATCGCGGTCCACTCGCCGATGTTCGACGAGTTGAGGGTTGCTGCCTTCAGGCCGGCCTTCTCTGCCGCTTGGACCTGGTCGCGCATCAGGCTGAGCAGTGGAGAGACGACGAGCGTCGTACCTGCTCCCTCCTGACGACGGATCGCCGTGGCCGCCCAGTAGACCGCCGACTTGCCCCAGCCGGTTGCCTGCACGACCAGCACGCGGGCAGCGGGCTCACATAGCGCCGCCACGGCCAGCTCCTGGTCGCCGCGCAGGACGGCACCATCGCCGGCCAGCGCCTCGATGATGCCGCTGGCGGTGGTATGTCGCTCAGGCGTCAGCGTGGCCGGCGTCGAGGCGGCGGGAGTGGGGGTCATCGAGACCAGTGTGCGCGACGAATCAGACACTCGACAGGGTGCCCGCCGTCCCTGTGGACGAACTTAGCTCGACTCGGCCTCTCCCTCGACCGCTCCGCCGTCACAGCGGGCGCGGGTGCGCAGGTCGTCGTCATCGCCACGGGAGAACTCGACCTCCACCTCGTCCGGGCCGGTTTCCTCGACTATCTGCCGCCAGCCGTCGGCCGACGTGGAATAGATCAGGCGAATGCTCTCCGGCCCGGTGCACGAGACCGACACTGTGCCACCGGCCGAGACCAGCACACGCGAGGACGCGCCCGGCGACTGCTCCTCGGTCTCAGACGTCGATGTGGTGGAGGGGGTCGTGGACGTGTTGTCGGAGGTCGGGGGTGTGCGGGTGGACGTGGTCGACGGAGTGGTGGTGGCGGGGGTGGAGGTTGCAGGGCTAGACGTGGAGGTAGCGGACTTGGTGGGTCCTGGAACCGCCACGGGTGCCGGGCCATTGCCTTGGTCGGCCACCACTCCGACCGCCGTCCACGCGACTGCAGCGGTCGCGACAGCGAGCACGAGCCAGGCGGCAATGCCTGCCCCAGTACGCCACCATGCCGACCTGTCTGCCATCCCGTCATTCTGGCAGCGGGAATGCAGGCGGGGGCCAAGACCAGGCCAAGGGTCGGTTAAGGAACACCCGAAGTGGCCGACCCGACGCAGGCCTGGGCCACCCCGAAGCCGGCCACTTCGCAGAACAGGGTCAACCACCACCCGAAGTGGCCGACCTAACGCAGGCCGGGGCAGACACGAAGCAGGCCACTTCGAGGAACAGGGTCGACTACGCACCGCGCACGAAGTCGGCCACTTCGAGAGTAACAGGGGCTCCAGACCGATCCACCCCGAAGTCGGTCCGACCTAACGCAGGCCGGGGCAGACACATAGTCGGCCACTTCGCAGAACAGGGTCAACCACCACCCGAACTGGCCGACCTAACGCAGGCCGGGGCAGACACGTAGTCGGCCACTTCGCTGGCGGGCGACCCTAGGATGGCGGCCATGGTGGTGCTGCTGCTCGTGGAGGACGATGCGGCGATCCGCTCTTCGCTGACACGCGCGATGACCGAGCGCGGCCACGTCATGCACAGCGTCGGGTCGGCGCTCGAAGGGCTGCGCGCCGCCGTCGACGTGGAGCCCGACGTCGTACTGCTCGATCTCGGCCTGCCCGATCTCGACGGTGCTCGCATCATGCCGATGCTGCGCGCCGTCGTCTCCGTGCCCGTGATCATCACCACCGCGCGCGACGAGGAGGACGAGATTGTCGCCCTGCTCGACGCCGGCGCCGACGACTACCTCGTCAAACCGTTCTCCGCCAAACAGCTCGACGCCCGGGTGCGGGCCGTGATGCGTCGAGTGAGCGACCCTGAACCCGAAGGGCCGATCGTCGTGGGTGGCCTGAGCATCGACGCACGCACCCGCGACGTGCTTCTCGACGGCCGCGAAGTGCAGCTGACACCCAAGGAGTTCGCCCTCCTCCTGATGTTGGCGCGGCGTGCGGGCGAGGTCGTGCCCAAGCGCGACATCCTCGCCGACGTGTGGCAGCTGCCCTACGGAGGCAGCGACAAGACCGTCGACGTCCACGTGTCCTGGCTACGGCGCAAACTCGGTGAGACCGGAAGCGAGCCAAGGTACCTGCACAGCGTGCGCGGCGTCGGAGTCCGGCTGATCGACCCGGGATGAGACGCCAGCTGGCTGTACTCGTTGCCTCCACGACCTCTGTCGTCGTGATCGCGTTCCTCTTGCCACTGGCGCTGCTGGTGCGCGAGCTTGCCCAAGACCGCGAGGTCCAGTCCGCGACCCAGGACGCCCAGAACGTTGCGCTTCTGGTCGGGGTTGTGGGGGAAGGCCCTCAGTTGGAGACGGCCGTCCGGCTCGTCAACCAACAGAGTGAGCGTCGTACGACGGTGTTCCTGTCCGACGGCACTGTGGTCGGTGCGCAGGCAACCCGGTCATCGGCGGTCGAGCGGGCGTCGCGGGGGCTGTCGTTCGCAGCAGAGTCAGCTGACGGCTACGAGGTACTGCAGCCGGTGGCGACGGAGGAGGGGCGCCAGGTGGTGCGGGTGCTGGTGCCCGAGGACCAGCTCGACAGCGGGGTATCGCAAGCCTGGTTGGTGCTCGCCGCACTCGGCGCTGGCCTCATCGTCGTCGCTTTGATCGTTGCCGACCGCCTGGCGAAGCGGATCGCCCGACCGTTGGGTGATCTCGCGGAAGCCACCCATGGGTTGGGTGAAGGCCGCCTCGACGTCCGGGTCGATCCGGTCGGCCCGCCGGAAGTGGTCGAGCTCGCCACGGTCGTCAATCGGCTAGCCCAGCGCATCCAGGTGCTGCTCGCTGCCGAACGTGAGCTCGTCGCCGATCTCTCCCACCGGCTCCGGACCCCCATCACCGCGCTGCGCTTGGACAGTGACGGCTTGCGGCATCCCGATGAGGCGTCTCGCCTCGGGTCAGACGTCGACGCGCTGGAGCGAGCCGTCGATGACGTGATCCGCGATGCCCGCCGGCCGATCGAGGCAGATGCGTCGGTCGATGCGGTGGAGGTCGTACGTCGACGGGTCGAATTCTGGTCAGCCCTCGCCGAGGATCAGGGCCGGAGCCTGGACACGGTGCTACCCGCAATCCCGTTGCCAGTGGCGCTGCTCGACTCCGACCTCGGTGCGGCGCTGGACGCGCTGCTCGAGAACGCGCTGTCCTACACGCCCGAAAGAACCCGCATCCATGTGCGGTTGGAACCGCGACAAGGCGGCGGCGCGGTGCTGGTAATCGAAGACGAGGGACACGGGTTCCCCGACGACGCCGCGCTCGATCGTGGCAGCAGCCGCACCGGCTCGACCGGCCTCGGTCTCGACATCGCCCGACGTACGGCGGCGGCAAGCGGTGGAGTGCTGCAGCTCGGACGAAGTAGATACGGCGGTGCCGCGGTCCGCCTCGAGCTCGGCCCTCCGACCACCTGAGCACCAACGCAGTGATCGAGCCTGTCGAGATCTAGGTCTGCAAGCTCGACCGGCGGAGAGTCGCACCCTTCACCGCTCGTGGACGTTCGTCAGTCGTCGTCTGCGTCCTCACGCTCGTCGGCGAGGTCGTCGGCACGGTCCTCTGCGTCATCAGCTGCGTCCTCGGCCCGGTCGTCTGCATCGTCGTCGTCGAACCTGTCATATGAGTCATCGAAGTCGTCGTCGAACCTGTCATCAGAGTCATCGAAGTCGTCGTCGAAGTCGTTGCCGTCATCGTCGAAAACCGGTGCGGCTGGCGGCGCCGGGGCCGGTGCGGGAGGCACCGCTGGTTGCATTACCGGGGCAGCCGGTGCACTGGACGGATTGGAGACCGAGGACCTACCGGGTCGGACATGCACCACAGTGACGCAGTCCTGCCCGATGATGCGGGCAGGCTTGGCGCACTTGATGCCTTGCTGTTTCTTGGCCGTGGGTGCCTGCTCCTCGGTGCTGCTGCTGGTGGGGGACGCGGCCGGCGCCGAAACGGTGGTGTAGGCGAGTGCGCCGAGCGCGGTCCCCGCGATGGCGACGCCAGCGACGGTCAAAGCGGTTCGCATGTGAGCTCCTTTGTGTGCTTGCTGTGGCACGTATGAACGTGTCAGCACGGTGGTAATGGGGACCTCCCTCCCAGGTTGTGTCTGGGCTAAGGAAGGCGGCCCGAATCTTTGCGATGCGTTGACGTACGCGTGGGGTCACCTTGAGACGAAACGCGACACGGTGATGACTCCTGACCGAAGGAGGAACCATGTCTGCCGCACTCGCACGATCCCGGGACCGTGCCGTCGCCGCGATGCGGTTGTCGGCGGCGGCCGTGATGGTGTTCGGTTTCACCGGCACCGGAGCGCTCGCGGGGCTGCTCGCCCGGCAGCACGCTGAGACCGCCCCGACCAGCGAAGCCGGTGACGCCAACGGCGACGCGCAAGCGGTCAAGCAGGGTGGGAAAAAGAAGGCCGCAGCGACGAGCGTGCAGAGTGCGAGCCGCACCGTCCGGCTGCCCGCGAGCTCACAGCCGCGCCGCGTCCTCGTGGTCGTACATGAGCCCGCAGCTGGCGATGCCGCACCGGCCGCGCCCGCCGCGCCCGCTCCCCAGGCGTCGGTCTCAGCGGCACCCGCGCCAGCACCCGCCCCGGTGGTGGCACCACCTCCTGAGCCGGTCGAACCGTCCGGTTCGTCCAGCGGATCGGACCCGGGATGAGCGCCGTGGCCAGCGCCCCCCGCAGTAGCGGGCTCGGGACGTACGTCGAACTCGCCGTCACGGATGACGCAGCGCTCGCGCAAGCAGGGGCCATCTTGCGCAACGAGCTCGAGGAGCTCGACCTGGCGTGCAGCCGCTTCCGTCCGGACTCCGAACTCAGCCGCGCCAATGCCGCAGCTGGATCAGCGTTCCCGGCCACCCAGCGCCTCCGTGACGCGGTTAAGGTCGCGCTCACAGTCGCCGAGGACACCGCCGGTCTCGTGGACCCGACCCTCGGAGACGCGCTCATCGCCGCCGGCTACGACCGCGACTTCGCCGAACTGCGCGACGACGCCGGCCAACGGGAGGAGCCATCGGCGCTGCTCGCTGCGGCGCACGCATTCTGGCCAGGCTGGGCCGACGTACGCGTGGACGACATAGCCGGGACGGTGTTCGTGCCGGCGGGATGCAGCTTGGATCTCGGTGCAACTGCCAAGGCACGGGGCGCCGACCTGGCAGCAGCGCTCATCGCCGACAGGCTGGGTGTCGGCGTGCTGGTCTCACTCGGCGGGGACGTCGCGATGAGCGGTCCGGCGCCCAGCGGCGGCTGGCCGGTGCGAGTGAGCACCACCACCGTCAGCGACGGCACCAAGGGCGACGGAGAGACCGTGATGCTCGGCGGGGGCGGACTTGCCACGTCGAGCCCCGGTGCCCGCCAATGGGTCCGTGCTGGTCAACCGCAGCACCACATCATCGATCCCGAGACCCGTCGGCCCGTTGCGTCGCCGTGGGCGTCGGTGACCGTGGCCGCGAGCAACTGCGTGAGCGCGAACGCCGCCACGACGGCGGCCGTCGTACTCGGGCCTGCTGCGCCGCGTTGGCTCGCCGGCACCGGCTACCCGTGCAGGCTCGTCGCGGACGACGGAGCCATCTTCCGCATTGGTGGTTGGCCCGAGCCGGGAGTGTGGTCGCGATGATCGAGACGAGCGAGCCCATCCTGTGGTTTATCGCAAGGGCTTCCGGTCTCGTGTCCCTCCTCGCGCTGACGCTGTCGGTGGTGCTCGGGATCGCGGCAGGCGCGCGGACGGCGGCAATGCCGCGGTTCGTCACTCAGGGGCTGCACCGAGCAGCCGCGATGACAGGCGTGCTGCTGCTGGTTGTCCACGTCTGCTCGGTGGTGATGGACCCGTTCGTCCCGTTGGAATGGACGGACGCCGTGCTGCCCTTCGACACCGACTACCTCACGCTGTGGACCGGCCTTGGCACGCTCGCCATCGACGTACTGATCGTCGTGGTGGTGTCGAGCCTGCTGCGACACCACATGGGTTCGCGGACGTGGTGGCTGATCCACCTGACCGCCTATGCGGCGTACGGGCTGTCGGTAGCCCACGGCATCGGCGCCGGAACCGACTCAGGCGAGCCCCTCGTGGTCGCTATGACGGTTGGCTCGGTCGGTGCGGTACTCGCGGCGTTGGCCCTGCGGTTGTGGCGCTCTCGTGGCCCGAACGCACCTCGACATGATGCGGGTCTCGGCCCGCAGCAAGGAGCACAGGTATGACGACACTCACCGAAGTCTCCGACCTCACGGGCGTCCTCGCCGTCGGCGGCTCTCTGACCCCACCCGACACGCATGCGCCGTTCGAAACTCGAAGGTTGCTGCGCGGCACCAGTAACCGACAACCGCGACTCGACCTCGGCGCACACCTGCGAACTCATGGCGCGGTCCCTGAAATGGTCCGGCGCGGTCATCTCGACCTGCTCGACGTCGCTGAGGCTGTCGACCTCCGCGGGCGCGGAGGTGCGGCTTTTCCCTTTGTCCGCAAGGCTCGCGGGGTTCGCGCTACGCGGGGTAGAGCACTTGTCGTCGGCAACGGCAGCGAGGGAGAGCAAGCGAGCCGCAAGGATGCAACGCTGATGCAGCGGGTGCCTCACCTCGTGCTCGACGGGCTCGAGCTCGCGGCCGTGACCGTCGGTGCGCACGAGGCGCGTCTTGTGGTCGGCGACGAGGCTGGCCGGCGCTCCGTTGACGATGCTTTGGCTGAGCGACCAAAGAGCAAGGGACCGCGGGTGCGGATGACGGTTGTCGCGGTGACGGACACCTTCATCGCCGGCGAGTCGTCGGCTGTGGTCCGTGCGTCGAGCGGGCAGGAGCCAATCCCGATGTTCACGCTCAAGCGCACGAGCGAGGGTGGCGTAAACGGGCGACCGACGCTCGTGTCCAACGTCGAGACGCTGGCGCAGCTGTCCTTGCTCGCTCGTATCGGACCCGATGCCTACTGTGCGGTTGGCACTGACGACGAGCCGGGTACGACGCTGCTCACCGTGCACAGAGGTGCCGGCGCCGAGGTACTCGAGGTCGCGTTGGGCACGCCCCTCGCCGACGTACTGGGTGACCGCGCAAACGCCCGCGCGGTGCTGATCGGCGGCTATCACGGCACCTGGCTGGCACCGGGCCTCGCAGCTGGGACCAGGCTGTCGCGCGCTGGGCTGCAAGACGTTGGCGGCACCCTGGGCGCCGGCGTGGTGCTGCCACTACCGCCGTCCGCGTGCCCACTCGTCGAGGCGGCGCCGGTTGTCCGGATGCTGGCCAACGCGTCGGCCGGTCAGTGTGGTCCGTGCGTGCACGGCCTGCGGTCGATCGCCGACCGAGTGCAGTCGCTTGCTGACGGCGTGGCCAACGGCGAGGACCTGCGGTTGCTCGACCGGTGGGCGAAGCTCGTCCCGGGTCGTGGTGCATGCGCACATCCCGACGGCGTCGTGCGCTTCGTCAGCTCACTGATCTCGGCATACCCCACGGAGGTTGCAGTGCATCAGCGTCACTCGTGCGGTCGCAGACTCCAGCACCTGCTGCCGATCGGAGTGCAGGCATGAGCGACACGCAACTTGTCGTCGACTGGACCCGCTGCGACGCCCATGGGCTCTGCGCCGAGCTGCTCCCTGAGGTGCTGCAGCTCGACGACTGGGGCTACCCGGTGCCGGTTCGCGGCGGAGATGTGCCGGATGGTTTGCATGGTCACGCCGAGCACGCCGTCCGCGTGTGCCCGCAGGTGGCGTTGCTGCTGCGAGAGAAGAAGGCGGCACGTCGTTAGCAACGTCACCGAGCGTCGGGCGCGCGCGGACCTGCGCTTGAATTGTCGGGGATGCGCGTCGGTCCTCAGGGCAAGTAGCGTTCCTCCATGAGCGCTCCCACTGGAGACCTTGCCACTCAGGCCCGCGAACCAGAGGTGCTGCGTTATACGGCTTTCGCCGCGTCGGATGGCGGCGGCAATCCCGCCGGGGTCGTCCTCGACGCGCGTGGGATGACCGACCGAGAGATGTTGGCTGTCGCTGCTGACGTCGGATTTTCCGAGACTGCCTTTCTCTTTCCGGAACACGCGTGGACGAGCGCGCCCGACGACGACGAACGCGAGCGCCACGCCCCGGTCCGGTACTTCAGCCCCCGTGCGGAGGTGCCGTTCTGCGGACACGCGACCATCGCGACCGCTGTGGCGCACGCGGAGCGGTTCGGCACCGGCACTCTCAACTTCGACACGGTCGGGGGGCGCGTGCCGGTGGCGACACGTCGTGAAGGCCAGCAGATCCTGGCGACGTTGACAAGCGTCGAGCCATCCGTCGCCGAGTTGTCTCCAGACGTGCTTGAGCGCACACTCGCTGCGTTGGGCTGGACTCACGACGTGCTCGAACCCGCGCTACCGCCCAGGGTCGGATTCGCCGGGGCCCATCACCCCGTGGTCGCGGTGAAGAGTCGAGGGCTGCTCGCACAGCTCGCCTACAACTACCAGGCACTCGACGCACTCATGGCGGAGCATGACTGGACCACGATGCAGGTCGTCCAGCGCGAGCGCGACGACCTCTTCCACGCACGGGACCCGTTCCCACCTGGTGGAGTGGTGGAAGATCCGGCCACCGGCGCTGCTGCGGCCGCCCTCGGTGGCTATCTCCGGGCGCTCGACCTTGTCCCGGCATCGCGCCAAGTCCAGATCCAGCAGGGGTACGACATGGGACGCCCCAGTCTCCTCCTCGTCGACATTCCCGACGTCGGCGGAATCAAGGTCACCGGATCGGCAGCTGAGATCTAGCCCGCTGCACGTGTTCGACGCGGGACCGGTCGCCAAGCATCAACCAGCTTGATCCTTGGTCAGATGCATCAGCCAGTTGTCCCCAGTGTCGATGAGGGCATAGCGGCGGGCGCCGTCCTTCCCGTGGAGGGTGAACAGGATGCGCCGGTCCGTGCGGTTGTGCTCTTCCCACCAGCCGGTGTCGGCAATCGACTTGTCGGCGTCGGTGTAGGCCAGATGGTCCATGTCATGGTCTGACACGGGGACGGCCAGCCGGTTGTCGGCGCTATTCGTGGGTATTCCGCGCGGCAACGCCCACGAGCGCAGGACGCCGTCTTCCTCCAAGCGCAAGTCGAAGTGCGGCTGCGGTTTGCGATGGTCGTGCAGCACGAACGACGGTCTGGGCGATGCAGATTCCGAGGCCACGACCCGACGCTAACGGTTGTGCAACCGCATCGGGAGACGCACCTGGAGCACGGTTTCACCCGGTCGGGAATCGATGTCGATCTTGCCGTCGTGACGCTCGACGATGATGCGCTGCGCGATATCCAGTCCGAGGCCGGTTCCTTCGCCGACGTCCTTGGTTGTGTAGAAGGCCTCGAAGGCGCGGGCGGCCACTTCTGGCGACATGCCCGAGCCGGTGTCGCCTATCTCGATGACGACGTCGTCTCCGTCGACTCGCGTGGCTACCCGCAACGTGCCGCGACCGGCCATGGCGTCGACAGCGTTGTCGATGAGATTGGTCCATACCTGGTTGAGCTCGCCGGCGTACGCCTCGATCCGTGGGACGTCGGCGCTGTAGTCGCGGACCACCGTGACGCCCTCGCGCAGCTTGTGCCCCAGCATCACCAGAGTGCTCTCGAGGCCATCGGTCACGTCGATCTGCTGCATCGACGCTCGGTCCATCTGCGAGTAGGAACGGACGGCAGCGACGAGTTCGGAGATGCGCCGGGTCGACTCCTTCACCTCTGACAGCAGAGCGGACATCGAGAGTGCGCTTGCTACCCACTCCAGGCCAGGTTCGAGCGCCGACCCCTCCAGAACTGACGCGACTCGCGTGCACCAGTCGAGATCGACTCCCCCGGCGGCAAGCGCCGGAGCGATGATCCACTCGCGTTCGACTCCCTGGCGGGTGAGCCAAGCCGAGAGCGCCTGCTCCCGATCTGCGCGCACCAGCGCATCTGTGTCCGCGGCCAAGGGCTCGATTTCACGACGTAGCGCGTCGAGCGCTGCGAACTGAGCGGCCGAGATGTCTTTGCCGGCCAGCCGATCGAGAGACGAGAGCAGCCCCTGGCACGCAGTCTCGAGCTCGTCGACGGCCCTCGTCGCCGCCGATGCCGGGTTGTTGATCTCATGCGCGAGGCCAGCGGCAAGAGTGCCCAGCGTGACGAGGGCGCCGCGCTGCCGTGCCGTCGACTCGATGGAGCGAGCGGTGCGGTAGAGGCCTTCGATGAGGTGTCCGCCGAACGGGAACCAGGCGGTCGTCCGCTCACGCAGTACGTCGGCGGGCACCCGGAGCACCCGTCCAGCGGCCACTCCTCGACCGGTCGCAAGGTAGACGCCCTGGTCGTCCCAGGCGCGGAACCCGCCGGCCCAGCGACCCGGTACATCCATCCTTGCGACCACGGTGTCTTCGCGGCCGACGTGGCGGACCAAGTCGATAGATCCCTCGACGAGCACCCACCAGAAGTTCGCCTCGTCGCCCTCGCGGAACAGGTCGACGCCGGGCTCGATGCGCACCTCGGTGCCGCCGTCGACGAGCTCAGCGAGCTGTTCGTCGGTGAGGCCATCGAAGAGGCCCAACGGTCTAAGGTCGGAGACGCGCATCAGATCGTGGCCAGGTAGCGGTGGACGAGGTAGACCGACATTGCGCCCTCACCGACAGCCGACGCGACGCGCTTCATGGAGTCCAGTCGTACGTCGCCGGCCGCGAAGACCCCGGGCACGCTGGTCTCGAGGACGAACGGCGCCCGCGCGAGCGGCCAGTGCTGGGCGTGGTCGTTGCTCAAGAGATCCTGACCTGTGACGACGAACCCCTTGTCGTCACGGACCACGTCGCGTCCGAGCCAGTCGGTGCGGGGTGAGGCACCGATGAAGACGAACAACCAGCTCGTGGTGACCTGCTCGGTAGCCCCGGAGTCCCTGTCGGCGAGGGTGAGGGTCTCGAGGTGCCCGTCGCCCTGGGCGCCCACGACTTCGCTGCGATATCGGACCTCGATGTTGGGCGCGGACAGGATCCTTTCCACGAGGTACTGAGACATCGTCTCCGTGAGAGTCGTCGACCGCACGATCAGCACCACCCGCCCGGCGAAGCGAGAGAGGTTGAGCGCCGCCTGGCCGGCCGAGTTGGCGGCGCCGACGACGTACACCTCGTCGCCTTGGCACTGGTTGGCCTCGCCGGCGTTGGCGCCGTAGTAGACACCACGTCCGCTGAACTCCTCGAGCCCAGCAGCCTCGAGCCGACGGTAGGACACGCCAGTCGCCACCACGAGCGCACGCGCCTCGATCTCCCCCGAGCCGCTGAAGAGGACCGCTCGCACCGGCCCCCGGGCCTCGAAGCCGACGACGTCACGCGCGAGGACCAGTTCGGCACCGAAGCGAGAGACCTGAGCCAGCGCACGGTGGGCGAGGTCAGAGCCGCTCAACCCCTTGGGGAACCCCAGGTAGTTCTCGATCGCGGCGCTCTGTCCGGCCTGCCCGCCGGGTGCCTCTCGCTCCACGATGACGGTGCTCAGACCCTCGGAGGCGGCGTACACCCCAGCGGCCAGGCCGGCCGGCCCGCCACCGACGATGCACACGTCATACAAGGGCTGCTCGGCGTTCGTGTGCAGACCGAGCGCGCCGGCCAGATCGAGCGTCGACGGCGAGCGGAGCGTGTCGCCGTCGGGGATGAGCACGAGCGGAAGATCCGCAGGCGCCGCGACGGCAAGGTCACGCAACCGTTGTGCCTCGGAGTCACGCTCGATGTCGTACCAGCGGTAGGGCACATGGTTGCGTGCCAGGAACAGCTTGGTCTCGTGGCTGCGGTCAGACCATCGATGACCCACCACCCGGATGTCGGAGGTGTGCTCACGATTGGCTTGCCGCCAGTCGCCGAGGAGATCGTCGATGACGGGGTAGAGCCGTTCGTCGGGGGGATCCCAGGGCTTCAGGAGGTAGTAGTCGAGGCCGATGTCGTTGATTGCCTTGATGGCCACGTCGGTGTCGGCGTATGCGGTGAGCAGGAGGAGTTTCGCACCCGGCGCGTGGACTAGGGCGCGCTCGAGCATCTCGGTCCCGGTCATCTGCGGCATCCGCTGATCGGCCACGATCAAGGCCACCGGATCGTCACGAAGGGCGAGTTTGGTGAGCACGTCAAGCGCCTCTGCTCCCGACGACGTACGAACGACGCGGTAGTCGGCGCCATACTGCCGCGAAAGGTCGCGAGTGATCGCTGCCGAGACCTGAGGGTCGTCGTCAACCGTCAGGATCGTCGGCTTGCTCATGAGATCAGCCCCTCCTGACGTCCTCGCGACCGCGTGTCCCTGCACATCGTGCCCGACCCACCCCATCCGCGACCACCGCGGCTGCTACTCAGGGCGAGGATCAGCTCGAACTCGAGCTCGTGCAAGAGCGGGACGCCGTCCTCGTCGAACAAGGGGATGGACGGCTTGAGTTGGCGCGCAGTGAGTACGGCGTCGCGGTGGAAGGCGCACAGGTTCATCCCCATGCGCTGATAGAAGGCGAAAGCGCGGACGTTGTTGTTGGTCGTCGTCAGCCAGACGCGCCGACACCCCTTGGACCTGGCGTCATCGAAGCAGTGCTGGAGCAGGGCTTGTCCGACCCCCTGTCCCTCGATGGCTGACGAGAGGGACAGGACCTCATACTCGTCGTCCCGGACGACGGTGATCGCTAGCCCCACGCGCTTGCCCTCGGCGACGGCGACATGTCCCGGGAAGCTCGACGCGTCGAGCAGCTCCCCCTTCCGCGCCGCCAACACAGACCCCCACGCCTCCTCCAGCGTGGCTTTCACCCAGTCGTCGTCGCCCGACTCAAGCGCGCGCACCGAGAGCGACTCGAGAACCATCGCTTCATGATGCCGTCTCTCTGGGACCTGCGGTCGCTATGGCGAATTCCAGGTACGTCGTTTGCGCGGGCTTTGCCGAGACGACCGTGCGCGCGTGCGTGGTGGGCACGCGCGCACGGTCGCTCGAGCTACGGACGTACCTCGTAGACGATGTTGAACGGCGTCTGCGCGGCCTGCCGGAAGCGGGTGAAGCCGGCGTCCGTCATCACCTGGCGGATTCCCGCCTCGCCGGCCTGTGCACCGAGCGAGTAGCCGCCCGGCTGGGACAGCGCGTTGGGCACGCACAGGAAGGTCGAGAACGAGTAGTAGACCCGCCCCACCGGGTTCAGATTGTCCGAGACGTTGTCCCCGGCGAACGGCTCGACGACAAGCCACGTGCCATCGGCGTCGAGCGACTCACGCACGTGCCGGGCGGCACCGAGCGGGTCGCCCATGTCGTGCAGGCAGTCGAAAGTGCACACCAGGTCGTAACCAGTCCCACTGAACGTCTGCGCCGAGGCGACCTCGAAGTCCACCCGCTCCGCAACCCCGGCGTCGGCCACCCGCTTACGTGCCGTCTCGATCGACTGCTCGTGGTAGTCAGAGGCGACGAAGCTGGACTTCGGGTACTCCTTGGCCATCAAGATGGTGGAGGCCCCCAAGCCGCTGCCGACATCGGCAACCCGCGCACCAGCGCGCAGCTTCTGCTCGACATCGTCAAGCGCCGGGATCCACTCTGTCGTCAGGTTGCCGACATAGCCGGGACGGAAGAAGCGCTCGCATCCGACGAAGACCTCGGCATCGTGCTCGTGCCAACCGATGCCGGCTCCCGTGCGGAAGGCCTCGGTGACCCGCGGCTCTGCGCGCAGTGTTCCGAGCGCGAGCTGGAAGGCGCCCGGTAGGTAGAGCGGGCCCTCGGGGTCGGTCAGGGCGAATGCCTGTTCCTCGGTCATCGAGTAGGTGTCGGACTCGGCGTCATACATCACGTAGCCGCCGGCCGCCTGGCCGCGCAACCACTCGATGACATAGCGAGTCTCGGTCTCGGTGCGCTGAGCAAGCTCGTGAGCAGGCATTGGCCCGGCGGCGAGCGCCTTGTAGAGGCCTAAACGGTCACCGATGACGACGCTTCCCGCGGCAACGGTGGCTCCGAGATCTCCGACGAACTGTCCGAGAAACGTCATCAACTTGTCTTGATCAACGGCCATGGTGTCTCCTCCAGTTGGGGTTGCTGCTGATGTAGAAGAGCCTGTGCCGCGGGGTTGCAACCGCATTGCAGTCGCACTGCAATGGGCTTAGCAACACTGGGCGGTGAGCGAGGAGGGACCGCCATGCGTGCAATGCAGCCCGACATCGAGGGATACATCGAGCGGGATGGAGTCAAGGTCGGCTACGAGGTGTTCGGGAGTGGAGGTCCCACGATCCTGCTCCTGTCGACCTGGGCAGTCGTCCACTCCCGTCGCTGGAAGGGGCAGGTTGCCTTCCTCGCTCGGCATTTCCGGGTTGTCACGTACGACGGCCGCGGCAACGGACGAAGCGACCGGCCCATGGATGTCGCCGCCTACGCCTCGCAGGAGATCGTCGAAGACGCAGTGGCCGTCCTCGATGCGACGGACACTGACGCTGCGGTGGTCGTGGGTATGTCGATGGGCGCCGGCTTTGCACTCGAGTTGGCTGTCCACCACCCCGAGCGGGTGCTCGGAGCCGTCATGGTCGGTCCATCGGTCGGTCTCGCTGACCCTCCGGACCGCATTCACCACAGCTTCGAGCAGCCGCTCGACACTGACGAAGGTTGGGCGAAGTACAACCGGCACTACTGGGAGCGTGACTGGCCTGGCTTCATCGAGTTCTTCATGGGCCAGATGCTCACCGAGCCGCACTCGACCAAGCAGCTCGAGGACGCGATCGAGTGGGGGCTGGAGACCACACCCGAGACGATCATCGCAACACAGCGCGCTCCCTACCTCGAAGGCTCCGCCGGCGACCGGCACCATAATGCCGATCGCCCCACTGCCTACGACCTCGCGGCGCAGGTGCGATGCCCGTGCCTGGTCGTGCACGGCAGCGACGACCACATCACCGGACTGAGCGGCGGTGAACGGCTGGCAGCGGCGCTCGGCTGTGAGCTTGTCGTGTTCGAGGGATCGGGCCACGCGCCCGACGGGCGTGATCCAGTTCGCTTCAACTTGCTGCTGCGCGACTTCGTGGACCGGCTGGCGCCGACCAGTCACAAGCGTCGTACCTGGACTCGCGCCAGTTCGCGCACACCGCGGGCGCTCTATCTCTCGTCACCGATCGGACTCGGACACGCGCTGCGTGACGTGGCGATCGCGAGCGAGCTGCGTGCCCTGCACCCCGACGTCGAGGTCGACTGGCTCGCCCAGCACCCGGTCACCGCCGTGCTCGAGGCCCGCGGCGAGCGCGTCCATCCGGCGTCGTCGTGGCTGGCGAGTGAGTCGGCCCACATCGAGGGAGAGTCGGCCGAGCACGACCTGCACTGCTTCCAGGCGTGGCGACGGATGGACGAGATCCTCGTCGCCAACTTCCACGTGCTTCACGATGTCCTCGAGGACGAGCACTACGACCTGGTCATCGGGGACGAGGCATGGGACGCCGACTACTTCTGGCATGAGAACCCTGAGCTGAAGCGCACGGCGTTCGCCTGGATGACCGACTTCGTCGGGTGGCTGCCGATGCCCTCCGGTGGCGAACGCGAGGAATTCCTGGCCGCTGACTACAACAGCGAGATGATCGAGCAGGTCGAGCGCTACCCACGCGTGCGCGATCGGGCGATCTTCGTCGGCGAGCCCGACGACATCGTCCCCGACCTGTTCGGTCCGGGGCTGCCCTCGATTCGCGAGTGGACCCAGGAGCACTTCGACTTCTCCGGCTACATCACCGGCTTCGATCCCGCGAAGCTCGCCGACCGCGCCGCCGTGCGTGAGCAGTTGGGCTACCACCCGGACGAACGAGTCTGCATCGTGACGGTCGGGGGCTCAGGGGTTGGCGGCGCGTTGCTGCGCCGCGTCATCGAGGCGTTCCCGCTGGCAAAGGAGGCGGTGCCCAGCCTGCGGATGATCGTGGTGGCGGGGCCGAGGATCGACCCAGCGTCGCTGCCGTCATACCCGGGGCTGGAGATCCGCGCGTACGTCGACGAGCTCTATCGGCACCTCGCTGCCTGCGACCTCGCCGTCGTCCAAGGAGGGCTCACCACCTGCATGGAGCTGACGGCCAGCGGTAGGCCGTTTCTCTACTTCCCGCTACGCAACCACTTCGAGCAGAACTTCCACGTGCGGCATCGCCTGCAGCGCTACGGCGCAGGACGGTGCATGGAGTACGCGAGCACGACCCCCGAGGTGCTCGCCGAAGCCATCTCCGCGGAGATCGGGCGTGCCGTCGACTACCGACCCGTCGAGACGAACGGGGCCGCTCGGGCCGCCGCCTCGATTGCGGCGCTGCTGTAGGTCACCGTCAGGCGAGCCCGTCGAGCAGCTCAGCCGACGTGCGCTGGAGGCCCGCCATCCGATGGCGCTCGGCGAGACTCCGAGCACGTTCCAAGGCCGTCCGGGCTGCAGCGGGGTCGCCGGTCAGCGCGGCGCATCGTCCTGCAATCAGCGAGCCTTCGGCGAGTGCAGGGATACAGCCGACCCTGTCCGCCGCCATGAGCAGCGGGTTGATCGCGGTTGAAGCCTGACCAGGTTGGCCAGCACCCAACCACGCCCGAGCGACACCAAGGTAGGCATCGAGGCCGAGCAGCCAGGCGCTGCCGATGGGAGCGTCGATGCCTGTCAGCAGGTCGTTGGCTTCCGCGAGCGCCTCGGCCGACCCGGTCGCCTCCGCCGTCGCCGCGAGGTAACGGAGTCGATACGCGGTTGAGACGCCGTGCGCACTGGCCGTCGGGACGGAGCCCAGTACGTCGACGGCTTCCTGCCGCCGGCCCAGCTCCAGCAAGGTCGTCGCCAGCATCGCCGCGGCCGAAGCCATCCACCACGAATGCCCGGCTGACGCGGCCATAGCCCGCTTTCCGTGGCCGACCGCGTCGTCATACCGACCTTGCAAGCGCGCAACCCAGCCCAGGTGCGCCGTAAACCACCCCTCGTAGGCGACGTAGCCGCTGCGCCGGTTGAGGGAGAGGGCGGCTTCGATACGTGCCGAAGCTGACTGCCACTCAGCCGCGGCGATGAGCGGGAACGACGACTCGAACACCATCCACTGCAGCCGCCACAGATCGCCGGTGCGCCGGAGCAGTGGCTCCAGCTCTGCCACGACCGGCTCGAGGTCGGCCACCTCCCCCAGGTAGGCGTACGCAGTCTTGAGCCCGTCGAGAGCCTTCGGCAGGGCGGCCTTATCGGGCGACGTACGGGCCACCGCGAGCGCACGCTCGCCCAACTGGACTCCCTCCCGGAATCGGAGTTCGTTGCACCTCAGCACAGCCAGCCTGGAAAGAAAGTCTGTCTGCATGCTCCGGTCGCCGAGCGACTCGGCGAGGCGGAGCCCGGCCTCGACATGGGCAAGGTATGACTCGGCCGGTCGGCCCAGCGCAGCAGCCGAGTCGCCGCCGAGCTCGCGCAGTGCCAGCATCTCCAGGCGTGGGTCACCGTTCTCCCGGGCTAATGACGCAGCTCTCTCGTGGTCGGAGACCGAGTCTTCGTAACGCGTCAGCGCTTCGCGGACGCGTCCACGAGCCAAGTAGGCACGGCCGAGCACGTCAAGGTCGTCGGCACGTGTCGCCGCGTCGATGGCTCGGTCGAGCAACCGCTCGGCGTCGGCACCGGCTGCCCGCTGCGCGGCTGCCTCGGCGGCCCGCACCCAACCGCGAGCAGCCCGGGCCAAGTCGCCAAGAACCGCTGCATGAGCGGCCATGACCTCCGGCTGGTCGGTCAGCAGGTTGGCTGCGCGTTCGTGATACGCCAATCGAGTCGGCGACGGCGTCGTGTCGTAGAGAACCTCACGCTCGAGGTCATGAGCGAACTCGTAGGCACGCCCCGCCACGACTACCAGCCGCGACCGCAGCAGGTCCTCGCAGCAGCGCACGACCTCACCTGCGGGCTCGTCGATGAGCTTGGCGACCATGGCCGGTTCGAAGGACGACCCGAGAACCGCCGCGGCACGCAAGACGCGCTCAGGCTCGGCGCCGACCCGGCGAACCCGTGCCTGCACCACGTCCTGCAACGTCGCCTCAACCTGTGACTCGCCCGTGGCAAGTCCTCGTAGGCTCTCGACGACGTACAGGGTATGCCCGCCCGTCCGGTCGACGATGGCGTCGGCATGTTCGCTCTGGCCGGAAGCGGCGGCCAGTCGCGCAACCGCGTCGGGTGGCAACGGCCCGAGGTCAAGGGTGGTCATGACATCGGCCAGTCGGGACAACGCCTCTCCACCCTCCTCGGTCCGGACCGTCACGAGCACCAGCAGCCGGCTGTCGGCTGCCTGACGGCTGACGTAATGGAGCAGCTCCAGCATGGCGAGGCCGGCGAGGTGGAGATCGTCGATCACCAAGAGGACTGGTCGCCTCGCAGAGAGCCGGCGCAGGAAGGTCATGACGGCGTCGTAAGTGCGTTGTCGCTCGACCTCCGGCGTGCCCCGGTCGCGGGCCAGCGGGCCGAGAGCGACGCCGAGATCTGGCACGAGCGCTGCAAGCACAGCGGCTCGGTCTCCGGCCACCTCGCGCAGCATCTGCGGTGACATCCGCAGGGCCTGCGCTGAAACCGCCTCGATGATCGGCTGCAGGAACAGCGATCGCTCGGTCTCATAACAACGCGCCCGAAGCACCTCTCCGCCGGTCGCCAATGCCCGTCGCTCGAGCTCCTCGGCGAGCCGCGTCTTACCGATGCCGGCTACACCGGTCACGCCGAGCAGCGCCGCACGACCCGCCGCCGCCTCGGTCCAGGCGCGGGTCAGGGTTGCGACCTCCGACTCCCGCCCGGCCAACGTGGCGACGGGTGGCGAGACCTCGCGACCGGGCGCCACCTCCCGCACCTGCGGCGACTCTTTCTGTTCACGCAGGACAGCGACATGCAGGTCACGGGTCTCCGGCGCTGGGTCTGCACCGAGCTCGGCGGTGAGTATGTCGCGAAGGCGTTCGTAGGCGGCCAGCGCCTTCCCCGGCTCACCGGCTCGTTGGTGGGCCAGCATCAGTGCCCGCCAGGCCGACTCATCCAGCCGGTCGTCGGAGAGTGCCGCCTCCGCGATCTTCCGGGCGCCAGCCACGTCGCCCGTCGCCAGTGCCGCGTGTGCGGCGACGAGGCGAGTCTGCCGGAGCAATCGCTGCGTGTGAGCGCGGGCAGGCTCGGCCCAACTCGCATCTGGCTCGTTCTCGAGCACGCTCCCCCGCTCCAGGAGGTCGAGAGCGCGCTGGGTGGCGGCCATGGCCAACGCCGGAGCGCGGTTCAGAGAGGATTCTGCTTCGCCCGTGAGCCGCTCGGCTTCGTCAACGTCCACCTGTACGTCGGCCACATCAGCCAAGGCGTAGCCGCCCCGGCCGCCGCGGATGATCGTCGTACCGAGCACGCGCCGCAGTCGGCTCACCAGTGACGCGACGTTGTCCGCCGCCCGCTCCGGGGCATCCTGCGGCCACAGCACCTCGACGATCTCGTCGAGCGGCACTGACCGCCAACGTCTTACGACGAGGAGCTCGAGCAGCAGGCGAGACTTCCTGCTGCCGACCTCGCCGTCCTCCAGCCGCTGACCTCCGACGGAGACGCCGAACGTGCCGGCCAAGCGGAACTCGACCTCAGCCATGAGGTCACCGACGCTCCGCAGGGAACTGAGTCACCACACCGGCGAGCATCCCACGACTTCAGGAGACCTGGTTGGGTAGGACGTCCGAACTACTGACGAGGGAGCGCGTGTGTCTGATCTGAAAGCCGAGTTGCACAGCAAGCTGCAGGCGAGCAGGGCAGGGCTGCTGTCCAAGCTCGAAGGGCTGAGCGAGTACGACCTTCGCCGACCCATGACCGCAACCGGCACCAATCTGCTCGGCCTCGTCAAGCATCTCGCCGGAAATGAGTACGTGTATCTGGGCACGTCGTTCAACCGACCTGCGCCCGAGACCCTGTCGTGGGAGGAAGACGGCTCGGTCTGGGACGGCGCCGACATGTGGGCCAAGGCCGACGAGTCCAGTGACTACCTGATCGGGCTCTACAAGCGCGCCTGCGCACATGGCGACCAGACCGTTGCGGAGCTCGACCTCGATGCCCCGGGGAGCGTCCCCCACTGGCCCGAAGAGAGGCGCGCCACAACCCTTGGCGTCCTCATCATTCGGATGGTCGTCGAGACGGCCCAGCACGCCGGCCACGCAGACATCGTCCGTGAGCTCATCGACGGGCGCGGCGGAGCTGATCAGACCGAAATGGGGGATGAGGCGTCATGGCGGGAGTACGTCGCGAAGATCCAAGCCGCGGCTGACGCATTCGCGAAAGACGCCAACGCCGGCACAGCCACCGACTAGGCATCGACTAGCGCGCTCCGCACGGCGCATCCATGCGAGGCTCGGGAGCATGACCGATCCTGAGCCGGCTCAGAGCTGCCAGGTGACGCTACTGGTCCCTCATCCGAGGCGCACCGCCGTCCTGGTCGCCGCCGAGAAACCATCTGAGGCCTCGACGCCGCCGATGCTACCGACGGTTCGGATGAGCAGCGCGGAGCCAAGCCTGCCCGAGATCCTGGCCTCCATAGACGTCGTCGACACCGCCACAACGGCGGCCCTGCGGCTCGTCACGACATCGCACTCCAATCCCGAGGATCGCGAGAACAATGAGCTCGCGCTGATGGTGGAGTTCGAGGCTCCCGCAACCGAGCCGCCGGCCGGCTGGACCTGGCAGAGACTGAACGCGGAGGTGATCGCTCGGCTGGAACCGAAGACGTCTCGCTCGGCCGTGGCCTCGTGGGCACTCGAGCGGGACGAGGGTTGGTCTCCGCTGCGACCGCAGTGGGCTCATCCGGGGTGGTTCGCCCGTGCTTCCAACTGGATGATGAACCAGATGGCGGCGGACGGCCGACCGGCCGTCATCGCACCGCGGCAGCACCAGCTCTGGGGCCTGTCGGTCGTCCTGCGTGCTTCATCGGAGGATGACAGCGCCTTCTTCAAGTGCAGTGCCGACCTCTTCCGGCACGAGGCGGTCCTGACGCAGGCCCTGGCAAGGCTGATGCCTGAGTTGGTACCGGAAGTGATCGCCGTCGACGGCGCCCAGGGATGGATGCTGATGCGCGACCTCGGTGCCCCCGAGCTGGGTGACCAGGACGAGTCGCTGTGGCACGAGGGCGTCGTGGCGCACGCGGGCATCCAGCAGTCGTGGCTTGGCCGGACCGATGAGCTGATCGCTCTTGGGCTGCCGGTCCGATCGCTGACAGACCTGGCCACGCAAGTAGACGCGATGTCCGAGGACAGCGTGCTCATGGAGCGGATGTCTCCGGACCTGCGTGAACGGTGGCTGGCGACAGCGCCGGCCTTCATCGAGTCGTGCCGGCGCCTCGATGAGATCGGGCCCGGTCCAACCCTGGTCCATGGCGACCTCCATCCGTGGAACGTCGCCTTCGGTCCCGCCACCACGCGCGTCTTCGACTGGACCGACGCCGCCGTGTCGCACCCGTTCGTCGATCTCGCCACCTCCGTCTTCGCGAGCGGGGACGTCGCCGTACGCCGGCGCATGGTCGACGCGTATGTCGGCGCGTGGTCGAAGATGTGGCCAGAGGAGTCGCTTCGGGAGGCGGCAGCCCTCGGTCTGGTCGTCGGGTCGCTGTACCAAGCGCAGTCCTACCGTGCCCTCCTCCCAACGTTGATGGGGGACGGTGCGGACGACGGACTGGCTGGCGGCGACCTGAGCTGGATCGAGCGCTCCCTGACATGTCACGAGCAAGGCCTCGAAAGCCCGGCCTGACCTGTCCTCGCCAACGCAGGATGGGTGACCGATCGGCGCCGCGCAGTCGTCGACCCCTAAGATCGGCACACCCCTGGTCGCCGATGCGCGACCGGCAGACGCGCAGTCGTTTCACAAGCAAGTCCGCACGTCCCGCCCCCGTAGCTCAGGGGATAGAGCAACGGTTTCCTAAACCGTGTGCCGCAGGTTCGAATCCTGCCGGGGGCACCTACTCCGTGTGTTACTTCGGCTGAGGCACCTACTCAGCAACAGGTCGGAGGCGCTTTCCCGGATTGCCAATCCGGACCCGGCTGTCTCGCGAACTCGCCTCGCGGCTCGAGACGACGGGCCTTGTCAGGTTGCTTCACGTGCGGTACAACGACTATTCGCACTGCACGCGGCGGCTAGCCAGGCGGCCGCCTGTGCGACGACGTTGGAGGCGCAATGCACACGCTTCGGTCCATGGTGGGAATTGCGTCGACGGTCCTGGTTGCCGGCTTACTTGCCGCGCCGGGGAGCGCGGCTCCGACGTCGGAGAGTTCGGCGGCCGCCCTCCAGCAGTCAATCGCCGATCTTGCGGCTGCCGCGCCCCGCCTGCCGCGTAGCCCAGAGCTGACCGAGACGACTCGGCTCGAGGACCGTCGGGCTGTGGTGATCGGCGAGCGCTTGTACTCGACCTGGACCGAGGACGGCCTCTACCCGGCGATGGGCTTCCACACCCGCGGTGAGATGGGTGGCTTCTGGACACCGCCGATCAAGCTGCTCGACGGCATCTGGTTCCGGGTCGACGGTAGGTGGCTGGGTGATGGCTTCCAGGCTCGGAAGTTCGCCAGCGGTTGGGGCTACACCCGGACGACGTACGCCGCCCGCGCCGGTCTCACCGTGCACCGCACGGACTTTGTCCCAGACGGGCCAAGGGCAGGGCTGATCGGCTTGACGTTCCGCAGCGACGCCAACAGGCGCGTGCCGTTAGCGATGGATGCCCACTCGGAGCTGATGCTGAGCTACCCCTGGGGCGAGACCGCTCCGAGCCAGCTGACCGTGAACGAGCAGGATACGAGCCGGATTAGCGGCAAGAAGCTGGTGTTCCGCGAGCGCGCGGGAAGCGCGAGCCCGGTCGGAGCACACGACTGGGCTGCCGTGGTCGGCAGCACTCTGACCCCCACCGGCAGCAGCCTCGGCCCCAACCACCGCGGTCCACAGGACCCCGCGGTCATCTGCCCCGCGTCCGGCCCAGGGACCGACCCCGCGCCGCCCCGATGCGACGACACGGAGTACGGCAAGGGCACCGGCGGGCAGCTGCGCTACCGCCTTCACGTGCCTGCCGATCGAGCGGTCACCGTGTGGTTCGCGGTCGCGGGGTCAGATCGTGGGTTCGACCAGGCGCGGGCGACGTACCGCAACGTCGTGAACCGCGGTGACTTCCTGCTGCAGCGCAAGATCGACGCCCGTTCCCAGGTGAACGGGCGGACCGTGGTGTCTCTTCCCGGTGACCGGCTCCTTCAGCGCAGCGTTACCTGGAGCAAGCAGAACCTGGCCGACTCCGTCCAGGAGTCACGCAGGCTGCGGCTGCGTTGGGTGGACGCCGGCCAGGGCTACCCGCCCGTGGAGGGACGGCTAGCCCGTGCCCGGTGGCTCGGCGCGGGCTGGCCGGACTACCCGTGGATGTTCGGCACCGACGGCGAGTACACCGCGTTCGCATCGGTCGCGATGGGTCAGTTTGCCGACATCAAGGCGCACCTGCGCGCGCTGCGCGCCGTCAGCGACATCGTCAACGATCGCAGTGGGAAAGTCGTACACGAAGTAACCCCTGACGGGGCGGTCTACTTCGGCGCCAATGAGGATCCCGGCAACACCGACGAGACCGCAAAGTTCCCCAGCGCGGTGGCGCTGATTTGGCGTTGGACCGGAGACGACGCTTTCCGCGATGGGATGTATGGCTTCGCACGCCGCAACATGCGCTACATCGTCAACACGCTGGACACTGACAACGACGGCTGGCCCGAGGGCCTGGGCAATGTCGAGCGTCCGGGTATGGGCGAGGAGAAGCTCGACAACGCCGTCTACACGATCCGTGGGCTGCGTGACCTCGCTGACATGGCTCGCAGCAAGGGCGACACCGCAACGGCGACCTGGGCATCCTCCATCGCCCGCTCCATGGAACGTCGCTTCGAGCAGGCGTGGTGGCACGGCCGCGACAACGCCCGCCAGTACGCCGACTCGCTCGAGGACCCGGGCAACGACAAGGTGTTCCAGCGACACTGGATCGGTGTCACCCCGATGGATGCGATGCTTCCCATCCCGGGAGCGACGGCACGCCCGCTGGCTTCACAACGCCATGGGGTGACAGCGTTGCAACAGCGTCAACGCAGCTGTTACACCGGCCGGTTCGGGCTCTACCACACCGGGACGCCAGGCTGTGACTCTGCAGTCTCTAGCGTCCCGAGCGAGCGGAACGTCTTCTCGCTCAACACCGCCATCATGGCAGTGGCCGAGGGCAACTTCGGGCGCCTAGGACCCCGGCAGCAGCAGTACTACACGACCGGCAACGCGCGCATCCAGCTCGGCCCCAGGGTGTGGGAGATGCCCGGGGCGATGCCGGAGATCGCGCCCGAGGGCGACTTCACCCCCAACATCGACAGGCCTTTCAACGAGCGGTCCATGGTGCTGCAAGCCTGGGGGGCCTACGGCAACCTGTGGCCGGTGGTGCACCAGCAGCTCGGGGTGTCGCCCAACCTCGGGCGAGACCGGCTGCGGATCGTGCCGCAGATCCCGAACGGCCAGCACCGGATCTCGGGCCGCAACATTCGGCTGGGAGGCGGCTCGGTCGATGTAAGGGCATCGAGGAGGCCGAACGAGCTGCGCACGAGTGTCGACGTCAACCGTTCCGGCGTACGAGTTCGGCTTGGTCATGTCCTGCCCTATGGAGCGAGCGTACGACGGGTGCTGCTGGACGGGGATTCCGTGCCGTGGGAGGTGCAGCGGACTTCGCGAGGGCGTGAGCTCCTGGTACGAACCGGAGGCGGTGACCATCGTCTGGTCGTGCGTCTTCGCTAGCGGCGGGAGCGTTCCCTCAGCCGCCGAACCGCGGGCACGGCCACCCGCCGGGTGACAAACTCGCCGACATGTCGAACGAAGCAACGCTGGGAACACACGCATCGGAGGGTAATCCGCATCGCCGAGAGGCAGCCCACTTGTACGGACTGATCGTGAGTGGTGCGGTGCTCGCAACCGCGTCGGACGAGTTCCCACTGAGGCGCGTCGCAGTCATCCTGCTCATCACGTTACTCATCTACTGGGCAGCCGAAACATACGTGCACTGGATCGCGGCCCGCATCCTCGTGCAGCGGGATCTCAATCGGGAAGAACGTGCGGGGCTCGTCCGCGACGGGTGGCCGTTGATCACGGCCTGTGCGGTGCCGTTGCTGTTCTTGGGTATCGAGGCGCTCTTGGGTGTCGAGACGTCGCTTGCCCTCGACCTGACCCTGGCGGTCAACACGGCGCTTCTCTTCGGTGTCGGTTGGCAGATGGGCAAGTCAGGTGGCCTGACGGGAACGCGCTTGGCGCTCTCGGTGGGCGCCACCGGCCTGCTCGGGGTCGCGTTGATCGCTCTCAAGACGCTCATGCACTGAATGACGCTGGTCGAGCTGTAGCCCAGGGGCAGAGCCTTGCAGGAGTCCGCAGATCTGGCGAGATCAGGTTTCAGATCTCCGAATTTTCACTAGTAGTATCTGAAGAATGCCGCAGATGAGGATTCGAGAAGCCGCCGCCTACCTCGGCGTCAGTGACGACACGGTCCGACGATGGGTCGACCGAGGGCTGCTCAACGCCTCCACCGACGCGTCGGGTCGCAAGGTCGTCGACGGATACGAGATCGCCCAGGTGGCTCGCAGCCATGCCGCCCTGCCAGGTCTTCCCGGCGGGACCGTGAGTTCGGCGCGCAACCGGTTCGTCGGGCTGGTCACCGACATCCAAGTCGACAACGTGATGGCTCAGGTGGAGCTGCAGTGCGGTCCGTTCCGGGTCGTGTCCCTCATGAGCAGCGAGGCGGTCCGCGACCTGGGCCTCGAGCTCGGTTCTGCCGCCGTCGCGGTCATCAAGTCCACGACGGTGATCGTGGAGACAGTCAAAGGAGAGTCATGAAGCGCATGTTCACCGGCATGATCGCGGCTCTGGTCATCGCAGCGTTGGGGGCATGTGGATCAGACGATCCGGACGACCAGACCACCGAAGACACGACACTCACTGTCTACGCCGCCTCCTCGCTGACCGCAGCGTTCGAGCAGATCGGCGCTGACTTCGAGTCGACCCATGATGGCGTGGAGGTGGAGTTCAACTTTGCCGGCTCCTCCGACCTGGTTGCGCAAATCCAGGAGGGCGCGCCCGCCGATGTCTTCGCGTCGGCCGACGAGGCCAACATGGAGAAGCTGACGGCCGAGGACCTGCAGGGCTCGGACCCGCAGACATTCGCGTCCAACACCCTCGAGATCGTGGTCCCCCCGGGCAACCCAGCGGGCGTGGAGTCATTCCAGGACCTGGCGGAGGACGGGCTCAACCTCGTCATCTGCGCGCCCGAGGTGCCGTGCGGTGCCGCCGCGCAGATTGCCGCCGAGGCCGCAGGTGTCGAGCTGCAGCCGGTGAGTGAGGAGCAGTCGGTGACCGATGTCGTCGCCAAGGTCACCTCGGGTGAGGCCGATGCCGGAGTCGTCTATGTGACCGACGTGATCGCTGCCGGCGAAGACGTCGAGGGCATCGAGTTCCCCGAGGCCTCGTCAGCCGTGAACGTGTACCCGATCGCCACTGTGGCCGACAGCGAGAACGCCGACCTGGCTCAGGAGTTCGTCGACCTGGTGCTCGACGACACTGGGCAGTCGATCCTCCTGGACGCCGGGTTCGCGGCGGCGCCCTAGCGTGGCCGAGTCCCGAACCCGGGTTGGCGTTCCGACGTGGATCTTCGCTCCCGCTCTGGTGGGAGCAGCGTTCGTGCTGCTTCCACTGCTGGCCGTGGTGCTGCGGACACCGTGGAGTCGATTCTTTGAATTGATCACCTCCGAGGCCGCACGTGAGGCGCTCATGCTCAGCCTCCGTACGTCGGGCACCAGCACTCTGCTGTGCGTCCTGTTCGGCGTCCCCATGGCGGTCGTGCTCGCGCGCACGGACTTCCGGGGACAGGGCGTCCTTCGGTCGCTCGTGCTGCTGCCGCTGGTGCTGCCTCCTGTCGTTGGTGGCATTGCGCTGCTCTACACATTTGGCCGCCGGGGGCTGCTGGGTGAGTCATTCGAGGTACTCGGTGTGCAGATCGCGTTCTCCACGACGGCGGTGGTGATGGCCCAGACGTTCGTCGCGATGCCGTTCCTCGTGGTGAGCCTCGAGGGTGCGCTGCGCACGGCCGGCCAGAAGTACGAAGTAGTCGCTGCTTCGCTGGGCGCGGGCCCGACTACGGTGTTTCGGCGGGTGACTCTTCCTATCGTGCTCCCCGGCTTGGTCTCGGGAGCAGTCTTGGCCTTCGCCCGGTCGCTCGGTGAGTTCGGCGCGACGATCACGTTCGCGGGCAGCCTGCAAGGTGTCACTCGCACCCTGCCGCTGGAGATTTACCTGCGCCGCGAGACCGACGCCCAGGCCGCGGTGGCGTTGTCACTCGTCCTCGTGGTAGTGGCGATCCTCGTGATCGGGTTCGCGCGGCAGGGCAGGAGCACGTTGTGATGCTGGAGTACGACGCCGGCGTCACCGACCGCGGCGTCGAGATCGCCTTCGATGTCGCCGAGGGCGAGACCGTGGCCCTGTTGGGACCCAACGGCGCGGGCAAGTCCACTGTCCTCGCCGTCACCTCCGGGCTGCTGCGACCGGATCACGGTCGGGTCGTGCTCGACGGCCGTCAGCTCACCAGCCGTGGCGGCCGGGATCGCGACCTGCACGTCGCCCCGCACGACCGTCACATTGCGCTGTTGGCTCAGGAGCCGTTGCTGTTTCCCCACATGACCGTCCTCGACAACGTCGCCTTCGGTCCCCGCAGCGCAGGCGGCAGCCGACGCGCATCCCGCGAGACCGCGGGCCACTGGCTCGCGGAGGTCGGCGGCCTCGAGCCACTTGCCGACCGCCATCCCGCCCAGCTGTCCGGCGGACAGGCGCAGCGAGCGGCGGTAGCCCGTGCCCTGGCCGCGGAGCCGAAGCTCCTGCTCCTCGATGAGCCGATGGCAGCGCTCGACGTCGCTGTCACTCCGGAGGTGCGGCGGACCTTGCGCCGAGTGCTGGCCGACCGCACCGTTGTCATGGTCACGCATGACGTGCTCGACGCACTCCTGCTCGCCGACCGCGTCGTCGTGATCGAGGAGGGCGCGATCGTCGAGCAGGGCCGCTGCTCTGACGTGCTGTCCAAGCCACGCAGTGCCTTCGGCGCACGCATCGCGGGGCTCAACATGATCACCGGGACCTGGCACGACAACGCCGTACTCACGCCCCACGGTCTACGAGTTGCGGGCCAGGTCGCCGATCCCGCTCCTCTGCCCGGCGACCCGGTCGTCGCAGTCTTCGCACCTCACGCCGTGTCGGTGTTTACGGAAAGGCCGGGCGGCAGTCCACGCAACGCCCTCGAGGTGACCATCACCGACCTCGAGCCACAGAGCGGCCAGATCCGCGTTCGAGCCGCTGAGCTCAGCGCCGACATCACCTTGCAGGCGGCAGCCGAGCTCGACCTCGCGCCCGGAATGCGCGCCTACTTTTCGGTGAAGGCGACTGAGGTCACCGTGTACGGCACTTAGGCCGTCTGAGGATCCGTCAGCTCGAGAGATGCCTGCGGTCGAGCTCGTACCACCGTCGAATTCTTCCGAGCGCGGCGAGGAAGGTGCCGTCGCCAAGTGCGCCAGCAATCGTGCCGTCACTGAACCGCTCAGCTCGGACGATTGCCGTGAGCATCCTGACGGCATCCGCCACGGTGGCCTCGTCGAGACGATCCCCTCCCCGGTACTTCTTGATGCCATCCCACTTGCTCCAGTTGAAGGGGACGACGAGGCCGAGGTCGTCGACGGCTCTGAGCGTGCGCTGCACGACCTCGCTGTAGACGACGTACGGCAGCTGTCCCTCCCCGACCCCTGCCCAGGTCGCGTGGTTGTCCTCCCGCTCCAGGTCGTCGACTGTTTCCCACAGCGTTGCCCATTGCTCCGCAGGTGCCGCGACCAGCATCGCCTCGATCTGTCGATCGCTGGGCTCCATCGTCATAGTCGGGCATGGTACGCCGGGCTAGCGAAGGTGTTCCTCGGTCAGTCGGCTGATTCGGGCGCGCAGACGGCATCGTTGTACTCCCAGTCGGCGAGGTGGGAGCGCATGAGGGGTTCGGCGCGGTGTCGCCCAAAGTTCCACTCCAGCCAGTCGTCGCTGCTGGGCTCGTGCCCCATCAGCGCGCACTCGACCACGTCGTCAGGGAGAGTGGCCAGCACGGGGACCGCGTCCGCCGAGAGCCCCTGCAGGTAGGACCAATCGACCTGACCGGTCTCGTCATACCGGTCCAGGTTGCGCTGCGCGATCCACGCGTCCGGGTTGACCGCGGCCAGCAAGAGTAGGAGTCCGGCCCCGCTCAGCAATGCGGCGCGGGGCAGCCAGGCCGCCCGGAGGGTCAGGCCCGCCGCCATTACGCCGATCACCAGCAGTCCCAGCCAGCCCTCGAAGACGTCGACCAGCAGGCGGAGTTCGGTGAAGCCGTAGGCCTCCTGGTAGACGTGCATCCGGTAGAGAGCAGAGGCGACGACGACCAGGGTCATGACGCAGAGCAGGCCGAGCGACCCGCGCAGCCAGGCCAGGTCCGAGGACGTCGTGCGCGGTGCCTTGCGGACGGCTGCCCACACCACGAGGAGGGTGAGCGCAGTGGCCACCGTGAGCTGGCCGAAACCCTCGTGGACGTACTCCGCGTAGGTGAGCCCTGTCGTGCGCTCCAGGTAGTCATGCCCCCCGAAGATGACGGTGGCCTGTGCTCCGAGAAAAACGAGAAAGACAACGTCGACGAGCAGCACGGGGGCCAGCCACTCGTAGCGGTGCGCGACGGGCCGCCCCGGACCGGCCCCCGGCCCGATGCTCGGTGGGTTCAATGCGAGGTACGTCGCCGCCAGCACGACGCCGCCCACCGCCACAGTGATGAACGCCCGCAGCACCAACGTGTCGAGCTGCATGTCGGGAACGACCGCGCCCGCCCACTCGGCGAAGACTGCGTCGGCCGAGGCGAACAGCAGTCCGAAGACGACCACACCCAGCAGTGACCACACCACCGTGCGCAGCGCCGCCGCTCTGTTCCCATGGCCGGTGACGGTGCGCACTGAGCGACCCAGCCATGGGAGTCCACGGAGCGCGGCGAGGGGCCAGGCGATGCCGGCCAGCACGAAGGCGGGCACGGTGCGGCCGTTCACGAGCCCAGCCACGCAGAGGGCACCCCCGGCCAGGACGCACAAGACAACGATCCAGTCTGCGTCGCGAACGACGACGGTCGCCGCCAGGAGTACGCACAGCGCGGCACATGTCAGCGTGAAGGGGGATCGGCGGTTGACGCTGAAGCCAAGGATCACGCCGCCAGCCGCAAGCAGCACCAGGAACGTCCCGAGCCCGCCATCCCGGAACGGCAGGACTACGCCGGCCAGCACGCCGACGCCGAGACTGCACAGGACCGCGCGCACGCTTCCGGGAATCCCGGTGTCTGGCCAGAACCTCCCGAACAGCGTGTCCAACGTCGGCGCTGCCACCTTGGCCGCCTCGGGCATAGCGGGTGCGGGCAGGGCAGGACTCTGGACCGGGTTCGTCATGACGGGCTCCTCGACGCTGTGAGAGACGTGACTGTGCTGCGGCCGCGGCTCGTGCGGAAGGTCGACGCGGACTCGGGCCCCGGTGCTATTCGGCTCGGGTTCGACGAAGTGGATGGTGCCGCCGTGGAGGTCCGTCACCCAGCGGCCGATGGCGAGCCCGAGTCCCGTGCCGCCCCCGCCGTCGGCCCCCGCCAGCGTCCCGAACCGCTCAAACACGCGATCCCGGTCGGCGGCGTCGATGCCTGCACCTTCGTCAGCGATCTCCAGTCGCCAGCCAGTGGCCGTCTCCTGGGCGGTGATCCGGACGACGCCTCCCGAGGGACTGTGGCGGGACGCGTTGTCGAGCAGGTTGGCAACTAGCTGGTGAAGCCGCGCCGGATCCGCTGGGGCGGTGAGCGCTGGCGGCGTGACGTGTACGTCGTACCTCACCTCGCGACCGGCCACCTGCGCCTCAGCCACCGCGCGCTCCAACAACGCCCGGACGGGCACTTGTGTCGTGGACAGCTGGACCGCGCCGGCGTCCACTCGGGCGAGGTCGAGGAGGTCGGAGGCGAGGGTGGCGAGCCGCTCCGCTTGATCGAGCGCGGTCCGCAGCGCCCGCGGGTCCGGCTCGGCGACCCCGTCAACCAGGTTCTCGAGCACGGCACACAGGGCGGCAAGCGGGGTGCGGAGTTCATGGCTCACGTTCGCTACCAGCTCGCGGCGCTGGCGGTCGACGGCGGCCAGGTCTTCGGCCATCCGGTTGAATGCCCGAGCCAGCTCGCCCACCTCGTCGTTCGACGTCGAGGTGACCCGGCCGGAGTAGTCGCCTTGGGCCATCCGTCGGGCAGCAGCGGTCATCTGGCGCAGCGGTGAGGTCATGCCCACAGCCAGCAGCTGGGTCACACCGAGGGCCAAGGCGACCGTCACCGGCACGCTGAGCCAGAACGGCACACCACCGCCGGCACCGATCGCGGCGACGACGGAGGCCACGGTGACACTCACCGCGACGAGCAACCCGAGCTTGACCTTGACCGACGTGACCTGGTCGAGCAGCGGGCTGCTCACGTGGCGCCGCCGGGCTCGAGGGCATAGCCGACGCCGTGCACCGTGCGCACCCGGTCCGCTCCGATCTTCGCGCGCAATGCCTTCACGTGGCTGTCGACGGTCCGGGTCCCGGACGCGCCCGGCCAGCCCCAGACCTCGGCGTACAGGTTCTCTCTGGTCAGGACGACGCCCGGCTTGGCGGCCAGACACAGCAGGAGGTCGAACTCGGTCGGCGTGAGGTGCACCTCGGTGTCGGTGACCCAGAACCGGCGAGAAGCTGCATCGATCCGCAGGTCGCCTAGATCGACTGCAGGGCGGGTGGCCAGCTCGGCTGCACGGTCGACCCGCCGCAGCAGGGCCGCCACCCGGGCAACTAGCTCCCGCATGCGAAACGGCTTGGTGAGGTAGTCGTCAGCACCGACTCCGAGCCCCACCAGGATGTCCGCCTCGTCGTCGCGGGCGGTCAGCATGAGCACAGGGACCGGCCTCTCGGCCTGGATCCGCCGGCACACCTCGTGGCCGTCGAACCCCGGAAGCATCACGTCCAGCAGGACCAGGTCCGGCGCGGCCTCCACGAACTTCGCGACCGCGCCAGGCCCGTCCCACGCTTGTACGACGTCGTACCCCGAGCCGCGCAGCCTGTCAGTGACCGCCTGGTTGATGACCGGCTCGTCCTCGACGACGAGGATCCTGGGACCTCCTCCACTGACTGACATAGTGCGAGCCTAAGAGTCCGCCTGGTCAGGGGTAGGGGACAACTCGTGAAGGTTCTGTGCAGGTTTCGACGTCGGTGGGCGGCGCTAGCGTGTGCGCATGTCGACGAAGTCAGGTTCAGGCGATGCCCCTCAGATCGCATTCCGTGACGCCGCCGCGTTCGAGTCGTGGCTGGCCGAGCACGTTGACCAGGAAGCCGGAGTCTGGCTGAAGATGGCGAAGAAGAGCTCCGGGATTGCGTCGCTGACCGAGGACGAAGCGGTCGACCTAGGCCTGTGCTACGGCTGGATTTCCGGCCAACGCAGGGCCCTCGACGAGCAGTTCTACCTCCAGAAGTACGTCCCGCGACGGCCGCGGAGCCGGTGGTCGCAGGTGAACGTGCGCAAGGTCGAGGCGCTCACCGCAGCTGGTCGGATGCGACCGTCCGGGCTGGCTGAGGTACAGGCCGCCAAGGCCGACGGGCGGTGGGATGCCGCCTACGCATCTCAGAAGGACGCGACCGTGCCGCCCGATCTCGCCGCCGCCTTGGCCGAGAGCCCACGGGCCGCCAAGCGCTTCGAGTCGCTCAGCAAGACCGACCAGTACGCCGTGATCCTCGACCTGGTGACCACGCGTACGGCCAAAACCCGCTCGGCCCACCTTCGCAAAGCAATGGCGGCCCTCGAAGGCTGACCTCTCCCGCGAAGTGGCCGACTTCGTGCGGCGGGTCCCCTTCTGCGAAGTGGCCGACTTCGTGTTGGCCCGGGCAAGCGTCAGGCCGGCCACTTCGATTGGCGGCTGACCTCTCCCGCGAAGTGGCCGACTTCGTGCGGCGGGTCCCCTTCTGCGAAGTGGCCGACTTCGTGTTGGCCCGGGCAAGCGTCAGGCCGGCCACTTCGATTGGCGGCTGACCTCTCCCGCGAAGTGGCCGACTTCGTGCGGCGGGTCCCCTTCTGCGAAGTGGCCGACTTCGTGTTGGCCCGGGCAAGCGTCAGGCCGGCCACTTCGATTGGCGGCTGACCTCTCCCGCGAAGTGGCCGACTTCGTGCGGCGGGTCCCCTTCTGCGAAGTGGCCGACTTCGTGTTGGCCCGGGCAAGCGTCAGGCCGGCCTCTTCGATTGGCGGCTGACCTCTCCCGCGAAGTGGCCGACTTCGTGCTGGCTGAGGCCCTCGTCAGGTCGTCCACTTCGAGTGGACACGACGGACATGCCCAGCAGCCAATGCCAAAATCGCTGCGCGCCCATCTAGTCTGTGTCCAGTGCCCCGACACTCTGCGAAGAGAGGTTCCGTGAGCGCTCGCGTTGTCACAGTCGCAGTGCTCGTTGCCGCCAGCGCCGCCGTCGCAGGTTTCGCACTCCTGGGAGGCGAACCCGCAACACCAGCACCCGATCGGCTCGAACAAGACGCGGCAGGCCAGCCCCTCGCCACCGAACCGACTGAGGACGCCGAGGCACCGGTCGCGAAGGTTCGCCAGATCGCGGTCCCCGACCTGCCCCGAAAGCTGAACCCGGGAAGCTGCCGCCTCTACCCGCCGAAGGACGAGCCCCGCGATCTGACCGTCTTCCTCGATGCGGGTCACGGTGGGTATGACCCGGGCGCCGGTGGACAGTCGAGCAGCGGCAAGCAGATCCACGAGTCCGATGCTGCGCTCGCCGTAGCCCTTCGAGCAGCCAACGGCCTGCGGTCCGAGGGCTACGCCGTTGTTTTGTCACGCAGCACCGACGTCAACGTCCTCGCGCTGGGTCCGCGAGATGTCCACGACGGCATCCTCACACCCGAAGCAGTCCGCAAGGACGTGCTGGCTCGGGCGGCGTGCGCGAACGCTGCGCACGCCGACGTACTGGTGTCGATCCACTTCAACTCGTACGGCGACCCGTACGTGGGAGGCACCCACACCTTGTATTCACCGAATCGACCCTTCAGCGATTACAACGCCCAGCTGGCAGAAGCACTGCAAGTGAGCGCGCTCGCGGAGCTGGCGGCCGCAGGGTGGGACGTTCGCGACCGCGGGATCAGTCGCGACGTCGACGTCGACAGCGAGGCACTGACGACGAGCGGGGCGGCGTACGGCAGCCTGCTCATCCTCGGGCCGTGGAAGACCGGCCACAACGAGAGCCCGAGCATGATGCCCGGTGTAGTGAGCGAGATGCTGTTTTTGAGCCGACCGACGGAGGCAGACATCGCCTCGAGCGTCCGGGGTCAGAAGGCACTGTCGGCCGCCATCATCAGCGGGCTCGAGAACTACCTCTCGGATCGTTGAGCGACGTGGTAAGGCCTTTGCTGCGTCAGGCCAGCTCAGAGTGAGACTGCGCGGACCTGGTGGTCGACTGCGACGGTCCTGGCGCCTCTTGAGGTGGTGACGACGACGGGGACCTGCTGCACCGTCAGCCGCCTCTGCTGGTTCGGATCCCAGCAGTTCGTCGCCCGACGCAAGTACAAGGTGGCAGTGCCATTCCGCTTTGTCACCACGGTGCCTCGCACATCACCGGCGCTCGAGACCACGTTCAGCCCGATCGTCGGCGGGGTGTAGGTCTGGCCTGGGTCCTTGAGCCCGGAGAGGAAGGACCTCATCGTCGAGACGACCGGCTTGGGTCGCCAAGGCGGAGCCATGCCGCTGGTCATCGCGTACATCCCGAAGTTGCTCTCGATGTCGTCCTTGGCCCCTGGGTCCGGGTCGTCCAACAGCTCGAACCAGGAGACCTTGCAGCCACGGTCGACTGCCTCCAGCAACACTGACGGCCCATACACGGCGCTCACGTCCTCTGGCACCGGTCGGTGACCCTGCCTCGAAGCAAGTGCGTTGGTGTAGCCGGCCTCGGTGATCCACGCTGGTTTTCCGCCCCAGTACTGCTGGACCCAGCGCAGCCGCTCATCGATCAGGTGGTTGGGGTAGCGACCACCGGAGTAGCGGTGCAGGGCGGCGTGACTCATGTATCGCGCGAGACCAGCCTGCCCCAGCAAGCGGTACTGGGTTTCGGTCGCCTCTACCGCCTGGAGCGACGGACCCAGGACATTGACGTGGGACAGCCGCGGCTCGCTCTGGACGGTGTCCCAGATCACCTTCTGCTTTGCGACAGCTCGCCGCACCCAGTCACTCGGGACGCCGCCGCTGCCGCGGATGTAGTTGGGCTCGTTGACACCCTCGATGTACCGGCAGATGTCCGCTGCGTTGGCGGCGATGTGCCTAATGCGGCTCACCAGCACTTGATCGGAGAGAGACAAGTCGGGACAGACCGTCATACCCCATTTGATGCCGAGCGCGCGGGCGCGCTGCGTGGCAGTCCTGGTCGCGTCGATACCGTGTGAGTACATCCCGCGGAAGTACGCGGCGCCGGTGTCGGCAAGGGCGTCCATCCACTGCGTCGTGTAACGGTAGGCGGTGTGGCCGAAGTTCGGGTGCGAGCACACCCCGAACGAGTTATAAGCCGCGTGTGACCAGGTCGGCCTGACGGCGGCCAACGGCTGGCTCGCGGCGTAGTCGGCGAGACGCTCGACCGAGCCTCCGCTGGCCAATCGTGGAAAGGCAGCGATCGACGCGCCGGCGATGCCGGCCGCCAGGAAGCCTCGGCGGGATACAGGACGGGGGGGTGCGTGCTCGGCCACGGCGGGACACTAGCGAGGTTAGTGCGGCCGTCGCCACGTTGCGTGATCGATACACGACTCCGTGTTGCCGACCGTGACGAGTCGGACATGACATCACAAACCCAATGGCGAACCGGCTGCAATTGGGACACTCGGCCTCGACGGATATCGTTGGTCCCGCTATCAATGTGACCTGGATCACACTGGATCTGGCCGACAATCTTGCTCTCTGTGAGCAATCACGCGAGCACGGAGAGTGAACACGTCACGATTGCTCACGAGCGCTCACGGTCGATCGCCGGCGCACCGAGACCTCTGGGCCGGCCAGTCCTAGACTCGACCGCTTGCTGGATGGTGCGCAAGAAACCACGCGGAGGCATGGCGATGCAACACATCGACACCGCCGATCGTCGAGCCCGGCTCGGCAATCGGCACCTCCTCGCTACGAACGCGCCGGATGTCGGGTCGGCCGCGCGCGCCCTGGTCGGGCTCCACTCCACCGACCCAGCATCGGTGTACCTGTCCGCGCGTGCCCGGGTCGCCAACCTCACCCACGCGGATGTCGATGCGGCGCTGTATGACGACCGCGCCATCGTCAAGCACATGGCCATGCGGCGTACGGTCTGGGCTGTCGCGACCGACCTGCTGCCGATCGTCCAGGCCGCCGCGAGCGACGACATCGCCGCCACGCAACGGCGGGGCCTTGCTCGCGAGATCGTCAAGTCTGGAGTTGCCGACGACGGTGACGCGTGGGTTGCTGCGGCCGAGGCCGCATCGGTAGCAGCCCTGGACAAGCTCGGACCGACGGCGGGTCGCGACCTCACCAGGCAGGTTCCTCCCTTGCAGGCACGGCTGACCTACGGATCGGGGGACAAGGCCCAGGTCATCGGCGTGGTGACCCGGGTCATGACAATCCTGTCCGCGTCGGGTCAGGTGACGCGAGCCCGGCCGGGCGGTGCCTGGCACGACCGGCAGCCTCGCTGGGTCCTGATGCGTGACTGGTGCCCCGACGCGGTCGCCGCACCACCCCTGCCAGCGCCCGAGGCTCGCGCGGAGCTCGCCCGGCACTGGCTGCGCGCGTTCGGCCCTGCGACGTACGACGACCTGAAGTGGTGGACCGGCTGGACCGTCGCACAAACCAAGGCCGCGTTGCGCGATGTGCACGCCGTCGAGGTCAGCCTCGACTCCGACCAGGTCGGCGTCGTGCTGCCCGACGATCTCGAGCCCAGCTCGACAATCGAGCCCTGGGTCGCGCTGCTGCCCTCGCTCGACCCGACGACGATGGGGTGGAAAGACCGCGACTGGTATCTGGGAGCGCACCGCGACCTGTTGTTCGACCGCAACGGCAACGCCGGACCCACGGTGTGGTGCGACGGCCGAGTCGTCGGCGGGTGGGGTCAGCGACCCGACGGCCAGGTCGCCGTACGGTTGCTCGATGACATCGACAGCGACGCAGCTGATCGCGTGGCGGCGCAGGCTGGCGACCTCACAGACTGGCTCGACGGCGTTCGCGTGCTCCCGAGCTTTCCCACTCCGTTGCAGCGTGAGATCTCGGGCTGACAACGTCCCAGGCGAGTATCAAGAACCCGGCCACCGCGCTCCTCCTCGACGAAGCGCCTGCCGCTCGGCCACACCTGTACTGGCCGTTCGGCTGATTTCTTCTCCAACGGAGTGTCGCAGCGATTGGCCGACGGCAAGGTGGGGCGAGAATCAGACAGGCGCATCAATTTCCCGGCATCCACAGTGGACCGGAAGGCGCCGAGGGGTGGGACATGAGTACCAGGATGAGCATCGTAGGCCGCACCAAGCGGCCTCACGCTGCCAGCGGCGCGTCCGGCTGGCTCGCGCCAGAGACGCTGATCATCGGGCTGCTCTGCTTCCTGACCTTCATCTGCGCTTCTGTCGCCGGGCTGCTGCTCGGTGCCGCGACCTGACCTCGTCCGAGTGACCGGCGGCACGACCGGTTCGCCCTGAGACACCTGCGTGACTGGTCACTCGCCGTCCGTGCCGACGGATTGCCTGTGCGGCTGGTCACGCCCTGACGTCTTACGATCACGCCCCGTGAGGTCGTCCAGACTGCAGTCCGATATTTCCCAAAAACGACACCTCGGACTAGTTAGGTTGGGCCAGGCCGATTGGTAGAACCGGGCCATATCCCCTCCGGCAGTGCGTCGGTACGGTCGCACCTTCTGAGAGTGAGGGGATTCTCCTATGCCACAGCTCAAACACCGCAGAACGGCCAGGCTCGCCGCCATCGGCGTCGCCTGTGCCGCTGCCCTGATTGCCACCACTACGGTCCCGGGCGGTGTCAATGCTGCTCCATCACCCACCCAGAACGCGCCGCGTGCCAACAAGAGCGTCGTCATCTCTGGCCTCGACAACCCCCGCCAGTTGAGCATCCTGCCCAACGGCGACCTGCTCGTCGCGGAAGCCGGCCACGGGTCCAATGACCCGGACAACTGCACCGGAAGCGGCGAGAACCGCACGTGCATCGGCAAGACCGGCAAGGTCACCCGGATCCACAACGGTAACGCGCGCCACGTTATGACGGGCCTGCTGTCGGGCGCCGGGGCGGACGGCAGCTTCGCCACCGGATCCGACGGCGCCAGCAAGCGAGTCAACGGCGGCTACTTCGCGATCATCACGTTCGCTCCGCCGGACCTGATCCCCGAGGGTCTGCCAGGTCGCCAGGCGGGCAAGCTGTTGAAGCGGCACATCGGCCAGCCGATGCGCGCCGTCGCCAACATCACCGCGCTCGAGCGGCGTGCTGACCCAGACGGCGAGGGCTTCGACTCCAACCCCTACGCCGTTCTCGCCCTACGCAACCAGGTCCTCGTGGCCGACGCCGCGGGCGACTTCATCGCCAAGGTGCGGGGCGGCAAGGCACGCGTGTGGGCTGTGATGCCGGAGTACGGCCCGCGGGTCGACGCAGTTCCGACTTCCCTGGCGCGCGGCTACGACGGCAAGATCTACGTCGGCGAGCTCCACTCGGAGATCCCGGGCAAGGCGAGGGTCTGGAAGTTCGACCGGCAGGGCAACCCGATGCGGTTCTGGGGCGGCTTCACGACGGTCACTGGCGTCGCACGCGGCAAGGACGGCACCCTCTACGTCAGCGAGCTGTTCGGTGGCAACTGCGGGTTCGACCAGATCCCGACCTGCTTCCCGGGTCGCGTCGTCAAGGTGTCGCCTGACGGTGACCGCAGCTACCGCAAGGTGCCGTTCCCTGCCGGGATCGCGGTACGCAACGGCAAGGTGTACGTCTCGGCGTTCTCGATCTCGCCGTCCACCGGCTTCGGTGGGAACCCCGCCTGGAGCGGTTCGATCATGCGGATCTTCGGAGGCTGATCTCCTCCACTGACGGCGTGTGGCTCGGGCTCGGTACCGGGCCACACGCATGTCGGCATGCGGAACTGGATGTTTTGAACGGGAACGGCTGGGCACAACGCCCGTACCGCCCCACCGGGCGCCTGTCACCCAGACGTCTGCGCGATCACGTGGAGGAACCACCATGAGCAAGCTGCTACTTCTCGCCGCCGGGGCCACCGGCTATGTCCTCGGTGCCCGTGCCGGTCGGGAACGCTACGACCAGATCACCCATCTGGCCCAGCAGTTCTGGACGAACCCCACGGTGCAGCAGGCAGCCCAAGACGCGCAGGACCTCGCGCGAGACAAGGGTCCGGTCGCCGGCGAGAAGCTAGGAGAGGCTGCCAAGAAGGCCGCCGGCGCGGTCCAGTCGAAGATCAGCAAGGACTCCGCTGACGTCTCCGACAACCCGAACATCGCCGGGCCTCAAGGCACGCTGCCCTGATCGCCCGTTAGGCAGACTGAGGGAACCTCTTCTGGCTGCGCTCCCGCGCCTTGGCTGCTTCGACCTCACGGTCGCGTTTGGGGGCGCGGGTCACCAGGCTGTCGAGCAGCCGCTCTGTCGCGGCCGTCACCTCGGCTACCGCCCGGTCGAACGCCTCAACGTTCGCCGCTGACGGCTTGGACACACCCGCAACCTTGCGGACGTACTGAGTCGCGGCTGCCTGCATCTCGGACTCGGATGCGGGCGGCTCGAAGTTATGGAGGGGCTTGATGTTGCGGCACATACCCCCACTGTATGACGTGGCGCCGCACGCCGAAGAGGTCGCCTGGGTGAGGGGCGACCTCTAGGCGGTGGCGCGACGGCTAGGGGGCGACGATGGTCCCGAACACCTGCAGCTCGGCAGCCCGCACCGACTGGTCGCGGTCCGAGGCAGCCTTGCAGTCGGTGTCGTTGAGCGGGTCGTTGTCCTGCTCTCCGGCATACCCGCTGAACCCTGTGCACTGGTTCTCGAGAGCCACCAGCCTCACGTGAGTTGCGGCCCTGTCGGGGATGTTGAACGTGCGCAGGTTGAGGTTCGGTGCAACCGGGCGGGGAGCGATCGCCGGGAAGGCGTCGTTCGCGCTCGTGTAAATCCGGGTCCATACCGCCGACGGCGTGGTGCACGCGTTGGTGGCGCTCTGGACGCACGTCTCGATCGCGAACTTGCGAAGAGCCGTGAACCGTGAGCCCGCATCGGGGTCTGCGGCGAGTGGTACGTCGCTCGGGGCCGCATCGGCTGGGCGGAGCATCGCGCTGACCCTGACTTCACGGATGACGTGGCTGCCACCGGCGAGGTCGACGACGACGTACGGGTTGCTTCCGCTCGTGTCGACGCTTTCAGTCTCGTTGATACCAGCCCAGTTGGTGCCCTCAGAGTCGTCGATCAGACTCTCCGGGTTGAGGCTGCCCGGACTCGACGAGGCAATGGTCGCGCCGCTGGACTGCGAAGCCAGGTTGGTGGCCACCTGCAGTTGTCGGTTGAGCGTCTGCCCTGCCGTCACGGTGATCGAGAACCGCTTCAGGCCCTGCCCGGTACCCCGGAAGAGCACCGGGTAGGTGCCGGGCGTGAGCTGCACGACGTTGTCGAGGCTGGTGGACCCGATCGTGTCTGCTACCGGTGTGACCCGGGCCTGGTAGTTGCCGATGTAGAAGGCTCCGGGGGCGAGAGGTGTGTTGGCTTGATCCATCGCCCGCGCGGTGAACCTCACGGTCGCCTCGGTGGCGAACGGCGACTGGTAGCCGGGCGTCGGCTCGTCGGAGTCGGCGGTGGGGGTCAACGCGTCGCTGCCCATGCCGTTGCGAGCGAAGCCGAGCCACAGTGCTGCCTGGTTCGCGCCGCCGTAGCGCATCTGGTCGGCGGCGAGCATCGCGTCCCGTGCATCCAACATGCTTGTCGCACCCTGCTGGAGCAGGAAGGCATCGAACATGAGCTGCACCCAACGCCGGTTACCGGGGCACTGTGTCGACGGAAGCGGCGACGATGTCCCAGTGCCCTGCGCGCAGGCAAGCTGGAGAGGCTTGTTGGTGTAGGGGAACGCAGCATTCCACTTGTTCACGAGGGCTTGACGGACGTCGTACTGGACGGCATTCCAGATCTCGCCGTCAGCGTGGACCTCTGGCCCAGTGCTGTCGAAACCGTAGTCGCCGTAGTGCAACGGGTTCGTGTCGATCGCGTAGTCGCGGATGCCGGCGGTGGCATTGCCGGTGGCGTACGGACCAACAACGAACGGGCTCGTGCCGGTTGAGTAGCCGTGCGAGAAGAGGTACTCCATGCCGACCAGGTCACCCCAGGACTCGCCCATGGCACCGCCCTGCTCAGAGGTGATCCCCTCATCAGGGCCACCAATCATCCGGTTGCTGATGGCGTGGGTGTACTCGTGGCCGACCACACTCATGTCGAACCCGCCATCGACGCACGGCGAGTAGAACGCCGCGGCGATCGGCTGGAACAGGTACTGGTTGGTGATGCCGGGGATGCCGTCCTGCAACGTGATCTGGTTCGCGTTGTCGCGACCCAGGTATGACGGCGAGCCTCCGGAAATCGCACCCGCCTGAGCGTTCCCGACCTCGGGGTCGTTCTGCCGGCTCGGGTCAGGGTTCTGCCCGAGGTTGTCGACCTGCATGTTGTAGTTCTCCTCGGTGAAGCCGAGGAAGTACGAGTAGTCATGCATCCGGTTGTGCTGGACGAACAGGTTTGTCACCGAGGCGTTGATGTCGTTGCCACCGGGGACGAGGCCGGTCGGGTCACACTTGGAGTTGTTCCAGGCGTCGGTGAAGGTGTCGGTGTACATCCGCTCCGGCGAGGTCGGCGCCTGGCCGCCGCCGGGGGTCAGCGGGCTCAGCCACGCTTCGCGAGTGTTGGCAGCGTTCCCGCTGGTCGTGAGCGTCGGTTCGCGAGTGGTGAAGCTGTAGTCCCACGGCGCCCGGGCAGCGAGGTTGTTGAGGCTGCCTGGCGGCGTCGTACAACCTGGCACATCACTGCCCTGGAAGCGAGTCACCCAGCAGCCGGTCACGCTGTTGGTCGGCGTGTGGTCGGGGGCGAAGTTGAGTGCCGGGTTCGCGGCGAAGTACTTCCAGCGCGGCGGGTATGGCAGCTCGACAGGCGGTGTAGTGGCGTTCGACGTCGTCACGTTGCCGGCGTACGTGCCCGGCGGGACGAACGGAACCGTAGGTGCGTCGAACGGGCAGACCTGAGTGGTGTAAGTGCCGGCGGGGATCAAGGCCGCGGCATACGTCAACACCTCGGGGCTGGTGCCGGTGTCGGCCGAGGTGAGCAGGGCACCACCGGGCGCAAAGAGCTTGATGACGATGTCGTTGGTCGTCACGGCGGCGCCCGCAGACACGACGATCTGCTTCGTGAGGTTGTCGCTCAGCACGATGTCGTGTGCAGGGCCGCACTCGGTCGCGGTGATCTCGCCCTGGATGAGGTTGCTTGACTCGGTCGCGGCGAGGCCACCAGTTGCGGACTCGTCGAGCCCGCCGGCGTGCTCGACGAGGCTTTCGCGGTAGCGCACGGCGCCACTCACGGCGTCGACCATGACGGTGTATGCCGACGCATCGCCCCCGCTGACGTCAACCACGTTGGCTTCGTAGACCGGGCGAACGGTCCCGTTCGCGGTGGCCAGAGCCCGCAGGCGCACCTGCTGCTCCTGGTCCATCCCGGCCACCTTGAAGCGACTCCAGCCGTTCTTGGTGATGAAGCCGGTGATGTCGGTAAGCGCGGCGCCCGCGTCGACGGAGTCCGCAGCGGCAAGCCAGCCTTGACGCGGGGTGAGTGTGGGGTCTGCAACTGTGGTCGCACCAGTGCGGGTGAGCGAAGACGAGACGTACACAATCCTGTTGTTCGTGACGCCGACCGTCACCATGCTGGAGATCGCCGGCGCGAGACCGTCGAACACCTGGCGGAACAAGACCGCCCGTGCCCCACTGTCTGCAAACTTCTGCTCGCTGACCACCTCGAGCGCGGCCGCGTCGAACCGTGCAGCCGCAAGGCCGAAGACGGCCCTGTTGGCGCGCAACCAGCCACGAGCGTCAGCGGCCGCACCTCCGGCGCCGCCCGTGCCCAGCTGCCCGTCGGACGCGAAGATCGACGAGGGGGTGCCGAACCGGTTCCACCGGACGCTGGCGTCGAGAGCCGACGCCGCCGAGCGCTGGGCCGCAGTCGGCTGGACGGCACCACGGGTGTCGACGTCCTCCGATGCCAGCGGGCTGTCGCCCCATCCGACGAACGCATCGGGATCCACAACGGCGAGGCTGCCGGGCGCATTCGGAGCAGCGGCGCTACCGGTTGGGAGCTGCGAGAGGCTTGCTAGCAGGCCCGCAATTGCGATGGCGCCGATACGACGTACGGCTGGACGTGACTTGGACGGCATAACTGTGGCCTCTCGTTCGTGACAACATTCATCCCCGATGAGGTGATGCCTGTCATAACGTGCAACTTAGCCCGGAGTTACGCGGCGTGCCCGTTCACGCGTGCGATCGCTTCGGCCAGCTGTCCCACCGGGACAGGTCGTGAGAACAGATACCCCTGGGCAAAATCGCAGCCGAGGCCCTGCACCAAGCGCAGTTGCTCATCGGTCTCGACGCCCTCCGCGATCACCGCCAGACCAAATGCGTGGGCGAGCTCAACGATGGCCCGGATGATCTGCTCGGCCTGCTCTTCCGCGGCCGAGCCGACAAAGGATCGATCGATCTTGAGCGCGTCGAGATGGGGGAACCGCTGCAGGTACGACAGCGAGCTGTAGCCGGTGCCGAAGTCGTCCAGCATCAGCTTGGTACCCGACGCGCAGAGCTTGGCAATGGTCGACTTCGCGCTCTCGTCGCCGTCCATCAGGACCGACTCCGTCACCTCCAAGCCCAACAGGTCAGGTGGCAATCCGGTTTGGCCGAGGGCGTCGGCGACAGTCGACACGAAGTCCGGGAGAGACAGCTGCAACGCGCTCACGTTGACGTGTACGCCGACGGGGGCAGTCCGCTGCCAGGCAACTGCGTCTGCGCAGGCACGCCGCAGGACCCACTCCCCGAGCTGCGCGATCTGGCCGGTCTCCTCTGCCACCTTGATGAACTCGATCGGGGCCACCTCCGCACCGTCGGACGCCGTCCACCTGGCCAAAGCTTCAACGCTGCTGACCTGCTGAGTGTGGAGATCGATGACGGGCTGGTAGGCGACGGTCAACTGGCCCTTTCGCAGAGCCGACCGGAGCTCACTGGCCAGGGTCAGCCGGGCTCGGATGTCTGTGCGGAGGCCTTCGTCGAAGACGCGGTAGCCGCCGTGACCGGCCCGCTTGGCTCGGTACATGGCGATGTCCGCCTCCCCGAGCATGGCTGCGCTGTCTGACGAGGATCCCTTGACGACAGAGATGCCGATGGATCCCGTGATGTGCACGTTGCGGCCACTGACCATGATTGGTTCGCGCCAGGTGTAGGCAAGCCGTTCGGCGATCTCGATCGCGTCGAGCTCCGAGCCCAATCCCTCGCACAGGACCACGAACTCGTCGCCGCCGAGTCGCGCCACCGTGTCCTCGGGTCGAACGGCGGCCCGCAGGCGCGGCGCGAGATTGACGAGCAACTCGTCGCCGGCGAGGTGGCCAAGGCTGTCGTTGACGGCCTTGAACTCGTCAAGATCGATGAGCAGGACGGCAGTACACGTGTCGTAGCGGGTCGCAACTTCGAGGGCACGCTCGATCCGGTTGAGCAGCAGCGCCCGGTTCGGGAGGTGGGTCAAGGTGTCGTGGAGGGCCTGACGCCGCAGGCTTTCCTCGAGATCCATCCGGTGCAACGCGCCCGTGATGGAAGAAGCCACTCCCCGGACGAACTCGACCTCGTGCCGGGGCCAGTGATGCGGGCTGTCTCTGAGCACGACCAGCGCTCCCCACGTGCCAGCCGGCCCAGCCACCGGCACAGACAGGGCCGAGTCGAACTCAGTCCACGGCTCAGCATTGGTGTCGAAACGGGTCTCCGCCAGGAGGTCGACGGACTCGATCGCGGCGTCGAGACGGATAGCCTCACCTGCCTGGGAGTCCAACAACACGCGCAGGGGGAGGGGTCCGCCGCCGCGCCCGCCGACGGCCCAAGCCAAGGTCAGCCCGTCACCTTCCTCGGTCAGCTGCAAGGCTTGGACGTGGCTCGCCCCAGTCGCCTGCTGGATCGCCTCCAGCGAGTCGAGCAACAACCGCTGCAGGTCCGAGGTCAACGCCTCATGGTTGAGCCTGGCCAGCGCTTGCTGCTCGGTGACCTGCTCCTGCAAGGTCTGGGCGGACGTGCGCAGGTCCTCCTCCACCTGTTTGCGTTGGCGCAGGTCGCGCTGAACGGTCGCGAGGGCGAACGGAGCCCCGGTCACCGGGTGAAGGACGACAAACGAGCTGACCGACACCGGGATCGCCTCACCGGACTGCTGGTGGAGCACCTCGCTCTCACCCTGCCATGATCCTTGCTCACGGACGGCAGTCTCGATCTCGTCGGACTTGGCGCGCCCCGGCTCGGTGAAGAAGTCTGTCGTGGCGCGGCCCACGGCTGCCTCCATGGAGTCGAGCCCGACGAGCTCGCAACCGGCGCGATTGAGGTAGGTGACCCGGCCCTGGACATCGGCCATCGCGATGAAGTCTGTCGAGTGCTCGACCAGCGCCGCGAACTTCTCGAGCTCCTCGCGAACGACCGCCCCAGATCGTCCGTTCTGCTCAGCTTTGTTCACCATGGGCCCGTCTCCCTGCCTCATCGAGTGCCTTAGTGGCATGTCGTCGAGGTCTGGGCCGACGTACCAGAGCCTAGGCCCTGATCACGCTGTGTGTGCAAGCAAATAGCAACTAGTGATCGTTTATACGCTCAAGTCGCGGAGACGAGGTCGAACTTTCCGCTACGAAATGCGTCGACAAACAAGCTATGGTCCCGCCGCGCCCGGATCGCATACGACTCTCCAAAGTCGACAAGGTCGGCGATGAACTCTTCCGGGTCGTCGCCGATGGCCCCGGCGATCACCTCCTCCGTCTGGAAGTCGACGAGGTCTTCGTCGCTGTCCTCGTCGGAGACACAATGGATCTTGGCGGTCGCACAGCCCAGCAACGTGAGGGCTGGCGCCATCTCCTCCGGCTCGGTGACCTCTGACCAGTCGAGGTCTGCTTCGTACGGCGACAGCTCGGACACCACGAACCCCACGCTTGTCGACCGTCGTCCAACCGAGGAACGGGTCGGTGTGCACCTGGAGGGCGCGCTGGCTGACGACCGTGCGATGTCCCTCGTGCTCGAAGAAGTCCCGCACCCGTTCGTCGTCGACCACGCGGCTTGCGGCGGCGACGTTTCCCTGCTTCATCGTCAGGACGATGTCGTTCTCGAGCGCCTGGTTGTAGCCCTCGATCAGCACGTTGTAAGCCGGCAAGCCGGCACTCCCGATGCCGAACCCCTTCTTACCGACGATGTCCTTGACGTCGTAGAACACTTCATGGCGCTCGACGCTTGGCGTCGGGAATCGTCTTGAGGTAGCGCTTGAACGCAGCCTTCGACCCGCTGCGCTCTGTCTTGCTGAGCACCGCGCATGTCGGCTCCCCTGGCGAACCGTCGTTCGTTGTCGACGATCTCGGTCATCGAGTCCAGCAGCGCGTTCCTGGTCGCGATCCGGGCAGCGAGCAAGCACCTCGTGGATCGCGCCCGTCGGTGTTGTCGAGGCGCAGTGCGAACGCCTGGTCATCGGTCTCTCGACGTAGTGGCCGACCTGCTCGACGTACGCCTGCAGGTACACCGGTGGCAAGGTCGCGGATGTCATCCTCGGGCAGCGCTTTCTGCCAGCCCATCAGGGCCAGGCTGGCCACGAAGCGGCGGAGGTCCCAGGAGAAGTGGCCGAGATAGGCCTCGTCGAAGTCGTTGACGTCGAAGACGAGCACTCCTTCGGAGTTCATGTACGTACCGAAGTTCTCGACGTGCAGGTCGCCGTGGATCCACACCCTGCTTGTGCGTTCGTCGGCCAGTGTGTCCTTGCGGCTGGCCATGTCGGCGTAGAAGAGACAGGCGCTGCCGCGATAGAACGCGAACGGGTCCGCCGCCATCTTGCGAAACTTCGTCCGGAATCCCGTCGGGGTCGGCCTTCATCAGCGGCTCGAAGGCCTCGATCAGCACGTCGACGATCAAGCTCGTCCGTTTCTCGTTCGAAGCCGGCAACGCTGCTCCTCTCGATCGGGGCCTTCGACCCTAGCGAGGATGGCGAGCAGCGGCTCAGCGAGGATGACGTAGCGGCGACTGCGGCGGAGGTCGATGAAGCGGTACGGCGCAACAGCGCTCTGGTAGCCCGCCGCCACGGGACGCACCTCGAAATGGAGATGACAGCCGTCAGGCGCCCCCGCGTCCGACGCCAACGCGATCAGCTCACCCCGACGGACTCGGTCTCCCGGTTCGACGAAGACGCGACGAACGTGGCCGATGACGAAGTCCTTGTCGAAACGTGCACTGCGCAAGCGGAACGCGTGGGGGCCGTATGCGCCGCCGAGTGAGCCGGCCGACGCGGGATCCACGACACGTGTGCGATAGCCGGCGTACAACTTGTTACCGCACGCCATCGCGACATCGAGCCCGTGATGGAAGCCGCGCTGACGCGCGCAGCGCGGGTCGGGGTCGTAGAACGGCGCGCGAGTGCAACCGAAGGGGATCATCTTGCGGTGCCTTCCGGCATACCAGTCGGAGTAGTAGAAGTGCTTGTCCTTCACCCAGAACGACGCCCCTGCGCACCTGCGTTGCGGGTGAGCCGACGTGGCCGCTCGCGCCGCAGCCGCCCTCCAAGCCCACCGTCGCACCTCTGGCGAACGCACCCTCCGGCGACCATACCCGCGGCGAGGGCGCGTCAGCAACGGGCTACCTATCCAGTGGCATGCATCGCCGCATGGCTAGGCCAGACGCGACGAATGATGCCACGCAGCCGGACCTGCCTCCGCGTAGATCTGCCTTCGCCGGGTCATCCCGGCCTCGGAGCCTGTCGCATAATTCATCTCAGGTTTAGCCGTCATCCGAGAGGGGAACTGCACAGCCCGAAGGAGGCACAACATGGAATTCATTCTCTGGATCCTTGCAGTCATCCTCGTGGTCATCTCCGGCATCGTCGCGACTCGTGCGTTCCCAGATCCTGCTGGGGCATCGTGCTGATCATTGTCGGACTGCTGGTTGGTCCTGGAGGTGTCAGCGTCTTTAGTTAGGCATGACCAGCTGCATGACAGCAGCGCACCAGATGAGGCGCTGGCTCGACGTATTCCAGCCAGCGCTTCCACACGTTCGGATGCGTGTTGATCCACGACGCGACGTCAGCCCCTCGACGTCAAAGCCGCTGAGCTCGACGATCTCGAGGATGTCGCGGCGTCCTCGCTGCTCGAGCCGGTACTTGTAGACGAGGTTGTAGGCGGGGCTGCCGGACTCGGCGAAGTCGGAGTTGACGATCTTCTGGTAGCTGAAGTCGTTCAGGGAGCACAGTGTCGACAGCGCGTTCGGGCACGCACGCCGTCGGACGCAGACCCGGGCACCTCGACGGAATGCCGGCCGGCGCCGTCGCCGAGGAAGTCACGTGGCCCTTCGACGAGATAGAGATTCGGCTGCCGTGGCGGTCGTTGTCCGCGAGGCTGCCGCAGCAGGTCGCGCATCCCGGACCGCGGACTGCGGCTGTGCACGTAGTCGCGTGACGTAGTCGTCGAGGTTCTGGGAGTCCACCAACGCCTGCGCCAGCGGCATCAGCCGGCACGGTGCGTGATCGCCGGCGTCGAGCTCGCCCCAGCCGATCTCAGGCGCCAGTCATCGAAGTCGCGGGATGTCGGCAAGGCCCGCTTCGCCCATGAACTATGGAGCCAGCAGGTCGACGCCGCCGGACGCCGTTCGGTCCGACCAGGGTCACCGGGCCGTCCTCGCCGGTCAGCTTGCGCGCAGGTCGGGGCTGCCGTAGGCGTCGAGGTAGACATCGGCGTCGCCGCGAGCCACCAGTCGCCAGGCTTTGCTTGTCGTGGTCTTCACGTAGTGACCGTCGCAGTCGAGCTCTTCCGCGGCGAGCTTGCCGACGATGAAGGCACTGGCCTCGTAGCCGTTCGTCGGGTCGTACGCGATCCGGAGTCGCCGCACTCCCCCGTGGTCTGGCGGGGCAGCGGCGCGGTCTCGGGAGGCGGTTTGGACTCAGACCCCGAGCGGCAGCCGCTGACGACGAGCGCGCTGGCGACGAGCAGAGCCAGCCCGCGCCCCGCGAGGGCCAGCCCACGCTCCGCGAGGGCTAGTCCACGCCCCGGTCGAACTGTCCCCGACCTCATGCCACCGCTCTCCCGTTGCCCAAACGGCAAGATAGCCTCGCCCCGCCGGCCGACCAGTCAATTAATTGCCGCCGACCCGTCAACTAGTTGCGCGCTCGGGCGCAACAGACTGACGGCTCGGGCGCAACAAAGTGACGGCTCGGGCGCAAGAAGGTGACGGCTCGGGCGCAACTAAGTGACGGTTCGGCTGGTGGTGGTGGGGGCGGTCTCCAGCATGCGCAGGGACATCGCCAGCGCAATGAAGAGCACCACCGCAGTGGCAGTGAAGGCCGACCCGAACGACACCTTGTCGGCAAGGAATCCCGCCACCAACGGGCCCGTGATCGCACCGAGGTCGGAGGACATCTGGAAGACCGCGACGACCCGGCCGCCGCGACCGTCCATCACGTCACCGACGACGGCGCCGGGCGCTGTCCCGACGAACGCACCGCCGACGCCGACCGCCATCATCGCGAGCAGGAAGACCGGCAGCTGGGTCGTGACCGCGATCATCCCGAGGTCGCCAGCGCCGCGACCAGCGACCCGACGACCATGGCCGGCTTGCGGCCGCGCCGGTCGACGTACCGGCCGGCGAACGACCAGAAACCCGCTTGAGCGATCGACGAGCACAAGAAGCCGATGCCGATCCAGACCGGTCGCTGCATGCATCCCCTCGGTCACGAACAGCGGGACCAGGCTCATCCGGACCCCGAACAAGGCCAAGCCCGATCGCGAAGCTCACCGCCACGGCCGCGCGGTATGCTCGGATGCGCCCAGGCCTCGGCTGACCGACGTCGTCTCCTCGGGCTCCGCGCTGCCGTCGGCGTCCGGCATCGCCTTCCGGGACTCGGTCCCGCGCCGCATGTCAAGAAGACCGCAGCCGATCGAGCCCGCGGCGATGAGCGAGACGGCGTACACGTAGAACGGCAGCCGCAGCGAGTAGTCGGTGAGGAAGCCGCCGACGAGCGGGCCGAGCAGTCCCCCGATCAGGAAGCCTGACTGGAACAGCCCGCTCGCCCGGCCGCGGCTGCTGCCCTCGACCACGCGGAACAGCAGTGCCGTCGCCGACACCGTGAACATCGCCGAGCCGATGCCGCCGACGCCGCGCAGCACGCAGCAGCTGCGTGTAGTTCTGCGACAAGCCCGCGAGCCCGGTCGAGCACGGCGACGATGAAGATGCCGGTGGCCAGGATGATCCGCTCGCCGAACGCGTCGACCAGCCGACCGCCGGCCAGGGCAGACACGAAGCGCATCAGCGCGAACGCGGAGATGACGGCCCCGGCGGCCGTCTTGCCGACCCCGAACGACTCGGCGAACACCGGAATGGCCGGCGCGACGACGCCGAACCCGATCGCAACCGCGACCGCGACGGCAGCGAGCACCGCGACCTCCCGCGGCAGGCCGCTGAAGGGGCTCTTCACGTGTCGAGCTCACGGCGATCCCGTGGAGTCGGTCGACGACGACGCGTCAGAGCCGGCGCACGAACAGGTGGGTGGCCGCCTCGACGTCGATCTCGGCCGTCTCGCCGCCGCTCGCCGACCAGCACGCCCTCCGCGCCCAGCGCCACCTTGATGACCTTGCCCGGTAGCGGCGCCGACCCGGCGCAAGACCGCCATCAGCTCCTCGTCGGTCTGGATCGGCTCGGCGATCCGGCCGATCGACGACGCGCAGCTTGTCGTCCCTGACGATCTGAGTCGAGCGGCTCGACGCCGTCGAGGAACCCCTCCCCGGACAGCCCCTCGCCGAGCTCGTGCGAGGCCTGGGATCGGGTTGCCGTACGGCGACACGGTCGGGTGATCGAGGATCTCGAGCAGCCGGCGCTCCACCGTCTCCGACATCACGTGCTCCCAGCGGCAGGCCTCGGCGTGGACGTCCTCCCACTCGAGGCCGATCACGTCGATCAGCAGCCGCTCGGCCAGCCGGTGCTTGCGCATCACCCGGGTCGCGAGCTGGCTGCCCTCTTCGGTCAGCTCGAGGTGTCGGTCGCCCTCGACCGTCAGCAACCCGTCTCGCTCCATCCGGGCGACGGTCTGGCTCACGGTGGGACCGGACTGGTGCAGCCGCTCGGCGATCCGCGCGCGCAGGGGGACGATGCCCTCCTCTTCGAGCTCGAAGATCGTCCGGAGGTACATCTCAGTCGTGTCGATGAGATCGGTCACGCCGCGCTTTCCACCTGTCGCCGTCCTCGTTGGCTGGCTCGCGGTGCCGGGCACCGTCATTGTGTCCGCATCGGCCACGCCAGTGTAAGAGGGCGCACGACCGTCGGGTACTGGGCATGGTGGGCCGATGACGACGGTCGGTCATGTGGTTCCGGCGCGACTTGCGGCTTGCCGACAACCCGGCTCTCGTCGAGGCGCCGGCGGCGGACGAGGTCGTGCCGCTGTTCGTGTTCGACCCCCGGCTCTGGGATCCGGCCGGGCCGGCCGCCGGTGCTACCTGCTGGCCAGCCTCGCCGCGCTCGACCGATCGGATCGGCGGCCTGGTGGTCACGCGGACCGGCGACCCGCGGCGATGGTGCGCGACCGTGGCTCGCGAGGCGCAGGCGAGAGTCGTGCACATCGCCGACGACTTCGGCCCGTACGGCTCGAACGTGACCTCGCCGTCGAAGCGGCCTTGGCGGAGATCGAGGTCGCCGCTTGTCCGGACCGGTTCGCCGTACGCCGTCGCCCCCGGCCGGGTGCGCAACCAGCAGGACGCCGGCTACCAGGTCTTCACGCCCTATTCGAAGGCCTGGCCCGACCATGGCTGGCGGCAGCGCTCGCCACCCCGCGCAACGTCTCGTGGCACTGCGTCGCTGTACGCGACGACTGGCCGGCGGCGCGGCTGCCGGAGGGCATGGTCCTACCGTCCGCAGGCGAGGAGGCGGCGCGCCGGCACTGGCGGGCATTGGGCTCGACGGCATCTGACGACTACGCAGGCGAAGCGCGACCGTCCGGACCTCGACGCGACCTCGCACATGTCGGTACACCTCAAGTGGGGCGAGATCCACCCGCGCACGATGCTGGCCGACCTCGCTGAGGCCGATGCAGCGGCAGCAGGTCGGTCGACGTCGTACCGCACCGAGCTGGCCTGGCGCGAGTTCTACGCCGACGTGCTTGGCCCGTCGTCCGGAGACTGCCCGGCGATTACTACAGGCCGGAGTTCGCGGAGATGGACTACGACGAGCCGGGTGACGCATTCGAGGCTTGGAGGGCAGGCCGCACGGGCTTTCCGATCGTCGACGCCGGGATGCGACAGTTGCGGGTCGAGGGGTGGATGCACAACCGGGTCCGGATGATCGTGGCCAGCTTCCTCGTCAAGGACCTGCACATCGAGTGGCAGCACGGAGCGCGGCACTTCATGCGCTGGCTCGTCGATGGCGACCTCGCCTCCAACAGCACGGCTGGCAGTGGACAGCCGGATGTGGCACCGACGCGGCGCCCGTACTTCCGCGTCTTCAACCCGATCGAGCAAGGCAAGAAGTTCGACCCGAGCGGTGACTACATCCGACGCTATGTGTCCGAACTGAAGGACGTCCCGGCGCCGGAGATCCACGAACCGCGAAACCCGATCGTCGACCACAGCGATGAGCGGATCGAGGCGTTGGCACGGTACGAGCGGGCCAGACGCAACCGTCCCGCCAGGCAGCAGGGATAGTCCTCAGGGCTTGGCCCCTGATGTAGGTCCCCGAACCTCCTCGCGGTTCATTTGTGGCTCATACCCGGGGAGGTCTTGCGAGGTCTGGGCACTGTCGGTGACGCCCGGGCTCGCCGGGGTCGGCCGGGGCTTGTGCCGCGGCCCCTTGTTGACGAGGTAGGAGCCAGCGACGACGAGCAGGAAGCCGACGACCGTGACGACGGTGACCTCCTCGTCGAGCACCAGCGCTCCCGCGATCACGGCAACGGCCGGGTTGATGTAGGTGATCGTGGTAGCGCGGACCGGGCCGACCTCGCCCACCAGCGCGAACAGGAGCAAGAACGCAGCAGCTGTGCAGACGATGGCGAGCAGTACGACGGACACGACGACGTCGGTCGACGGCATGCCGGTGGGAACCCCGTCGGCGACCAGCACCACCGGGACGTACATCAGCGACGTCAACGTGAGCGCCACCGCCATCACGCCGATCCCCGGCAAAGCGCCGAGCCTGCGCGCCAGGATGGCGGGACCGATCGCGTAGCCGACCACGGTAATTCCGAGATACCCAACGGCGCCGAGGTCGGAGGTCTCCACATCGAGTCCCACCAGCGCGGCGACCCCGGCGATCCCCAGGGCCAAGCCGAGCCAGCCGGCCGGGCTGAGCCGCTCGGCCTGCCCGGTGACGAACGCGAAGCCGAGACCCACGAGCGGTACGGCCGCGATGAGCAGCCCCGTCGTCGAGCTGGACAAACGCTCCTCCGCCGAGCCGAGAGCCACCCACGGGATCGCGATCTCGATGATCGTGAACGCGACCATCCACCGCCAGTGCCGCAGCACCGGCCGCACGGCACCACGCGCAACCGCGATCGGGAGGAGCAGCACGGCTGCGATCGCGCAGCGGGCGAGGACGAGCTCTGCCGGCGAGAGCTCATCGACCGCGACCTTGATGAGCAGGTACGGGATGCCCCAGGCCACGCCAAGGCCCAGGAACAAGATCGCGGCGCGACGACTCACGCAACCATTCTCCGCCAAGTCGCACATTGCGGGAACTGAATAACGCTGCGGTGAGACGACCCAGTGGCGGCGAGCCCCGGGTCTGAGTCGGGCCGCTAACCTCGTCGTGACATGAGGCCCAGCCCTGCATCCACCTTGACGATCGACCGCCGGTTCGCCGGGCCACCGACTTCCGGGAACGGTGGCTACACGGCCGGCCTTCTGGCCCAGCAGCTCGCCACCGACCAACCAGTCACCGTGACGCTGCGCCGCCCACCACCCCTCGACGTGCCGATGGATATCGCGTTGCCGGAGGGCGGCGGCTCGAACGGCTCGCCGGCTTGCCACTTGCTGGACGGCCACGCGCTGGTGGCGGAGGCGGCGGTGGGTGGGTTTGCCGGTGATCCGGTTGCGCCCGTCCCGGTGGCGGTCGCGCGTGAGGCGCAGACGTCATACCGGGGGCTGCAGCGGCACCCGTTCCCCGGCTGCTTCACCTGCGGCCCCGACCGTGCGGAGGGCGACGGGCTGCGGCTCGCTCCCGGCCCGGTAGCGCCGGGGCAGACAGCCTGCGTGTGGGTGCCTGACGCCGGCCTTGCAGACCCTGAGCGGCCGGAGTTGGTGGCCGCGCCGTACGCCTGGGCGGCCCTGGACTGTCCCGGTGGCTGGACATCCGACATCGACGCCCGCCCGCTCGTGTTGGGTCGGATGACGGCGCAATGTCGCGAGTCCGCGATGATCGGTCGGGTGCATGTCGTCGTAGCTCGACTGCTCGGCGAGGATGGGCGCAAGGTGTTCACCACCGCGAGCCTGTATGACGACGACGGGCTGCTGCTAGGCCGCGCCGAGCACACCTGGATCGCCGTCGATCCGGCGGCGTTCTCCGCCTGATCGTTTGCTTCACCGACCTGACCGAGTGCCCACCCCCTGATCGTTCGAAAGGCTCACGCCGACATGACACCCAGCTCACACCGCGAATCCACCGTCCCTTGGTGGCGCGACGCGGTCTGCTACGAGGTCTACATCCGAAGTTTCGCGGACGCGAACGGCGACGGACTCGGTGACCTTGCCGGCATCGAAAGCCGGCTCCCCTACCTCCGCGATCTTGGTGTGGACGCGGTCTGGATCACGCCGTTCTACCCGTCGCCGCAGCGCGACCACGGCTACGACGTGGCGAACTATCGCGACGTGGACTCCGCGTTTTGGCTCGCTGCGCGACTTCGACGCGGTCACGAAGACGGCGCACCGGCTAGGCCTCAAAGTGATCGTCGACCTCGTCCCCAACCACACGTCGGATGAGCACGTCTGGTTCAAGGAGGCGCTGGCGTCGGCACCGGGAAGCCGGGAGCGCAGGCGCTACATGTTCCACCCCGGCCGCGGCGACGGCTCACTCCCTCCGAACAACTGGACGTCCATTTTCGGCGGCTCCGCCTGGACCCGGCTTCCTGACGGCGAGTGGTATCTGCATCTGTTCGACGCCTCGCAGCCGGACCTGAACTGGCGCAACGAGGAGGTGCTCGACGAGTTCGACTCGATTCTGCGGTTCTGGCTCGACCGTGGTGTCGATGGGTTCCGGATCGACGTCGCCCACGGCATGATCAAGGACGAGGCACTGCCCGACAGGGCCCCCGGTGGCAGCTTCCACGTCGCGCCGTTCTGGGACCAGCCTGGGGTGCACTCGATCTACCGCAGATGGCACCAGGTGCTTCCTGCGTATGACGGCGACCGGATGGCCATCGCCGAAGCGTGGGCCGACGACGAAGCGAAGATGGCCCAGTACCTGCGGCACGACGAGCTGCAGCAGGCATTCAACTTCCACTGGCTTGAGGCTCAGTGGTCGGCGGCGGAGTTCCGTCGCGTCATCGAGCGCACGTTCGCGGCGGTCGACCCCGTGGAGGCGTCGCCGACGTGGGTCCTGTCCAACCACGACGTCGAGCGCGAGGTGACGCGGTACGGCGGAGGCGAGCAGGGCCTCGCGCGGTCGCGGGCCGCCACGCTTGACCATGCTCGCGTTGCCGGGGTCGGCCTACATCTACCAGGGCGCCGAGCTCGGGCTGCCGCAGGCCGACGTACCGGAGAAGACCGGCAGGATCCGGTGTGGTTTCGCGGGGGCGGCATCGGCCGCGACGGCTGCCGCGTGCCGATCCCGTGGTCGGGAAGCAAGCGGCCGTTCGGCTTCAGCCCCGATGGTTCGGCCGAAGCCCTGGCTGCCGCAGCCGGCATCATGGCGCGGGCTGAGCGTCGAGGCTCAGGAGGCGGACCCCGACTCGACCCTGAGCTTCTTCCGCGCGGGCACTCGCCAAACGGCGGTCGGTCATCGCCAGGGCTCGAGCAGGCGATCCAGCTCGCCGCATGCAACCCCCGGCGTGCTGGTGCTCGCCCGGGAGCCAGGCTTCACGTGTGTGCTCAACTGCAGCAAGCGCGATGTCCGCCTCCCTCGGCTGGCGGCGTCTCTGGGCGGGCTGCTGACGGGTTCGGCGAGCTGCTGATCAGCTCAGGCGATGACGCCGCCGTTGCCAGCGGCGTACTGCCACCCGACACCGCCTCCTGGTTCTCCGCCGACCCGTCAACTTCGGCCCGTTGAGCCGTCACTCATGGTCTCTTGACCCGTCACTCGTGGTCTCTTGACCCGTCACTCGTGGCGCGTTGACCCGTCATGTTTGGTGCGTTGAGCCGTCACTCAAGGCCTGTTGAGCCGTCACTCATGGTCTGTTGAGCCGTCACTCGGACGGGCAGGACACCGGCGCTGCCGGGTCAACGCACCAAACCTGGCGGGTCAACGCACCAAACCTGGCGGTTCAACGCACCAAACCTGGCGGTTCAACTTAGGGGGTGGGGTGGTGGGCGTCGTAGGCCAGGAATTGGCGTTCGTACGAGCACGACACGAGTACCCCGACGATGCAGGCGACTCCACCTGCCGCCAGCGCGATCGTCGGTGTCAGTCAGCGCTGCCGTCGAACCGGCCACGAAGTCCCCCATCCGCGGGCCCGCCCGCGACCACCACGGTGAAGACGCCCTGCAGCCGCCCGCGCAGGTTGTCCGGCGCCGCGACCTGCAGGATCGTCGACCGGTACGCCGCACTGACCATGTCGGCCGCACCGCTGATCGCGAGGAACAGCACCCCCAGCCACAGCGCCCGGGCGAACCCGAACGCCGCCACCGCGCCGCCGTAGACGATGACACAGAGGGCGATCGCCATCCCCTGCCGCCGGATCTTGCCGACCCAGCCGGAGAAGGCGAAGGCGAGCAGCGACCCGATCGCCGGCGCCGCCTGGAGCAGGCCCACCGTCTTGCACCCCGCCACCGAAGAAGCCGCCCGGCCACCGCAGGAAACAACGCCCGGGGCTGCGCCAGCACCATCGCGCACATGTCGAGCGACAAACGTCATCCGCAGGTTGCGCGCCGCTTGAGGAACCGAAGCCCTTCGACGCACCGACCGCAGCCCTGGCCGCGTCACCGCCTCACCCTCGAGCGGCTGCGGTGGGATCGGTGGCAGTCGGATCAGCGCGTAGAGCGCGGCGGTGAACGTGACCGCGTCGATCGCGTAGGCGAAGGTGTAGCCGCCCGCGCCGATCGCGAGGGCGCCGAGCAGTGGCCCCACGGTGAAGCCGAGGTTGAACGACGCCATGTTGAGCGCGTTCGCCGCCGGAAGGTACTCCTTGCCGATCAGCCGCGGGACGATCGCGGCCCGGGTCGGGTTGTTGACGGCGAAGCAGCCCGACTGCAGCGCCACGACGACGTACAGCAGCCACTCCGAGCCGCAGCCCGCGGCCGCCTGCACGACCAGCACGAGCGACAACACCCACAGCGCCAGCGACGACACCAGCGCGAGCTTGCGCCGATCGACCGCGTCGGCGAACGCGCCGCCGTAGAGGCCGAAAGCGATCAGCGGGACCAGTGCGAACAATCCCGACCAGGCCGACCGAGAACGTCGAGTCCGTCATCGCGTAGACCTGGATCGCGATCGTGACCGCTGTCATCTGCTGGCCGAGCTGAGCGACCGTGTTGCCGACCCAGAGCCGCCGGTAGTCGCGCCGACGACCTGCAGAGGGCGGATGTCGGTCAGCACCCGGCAAGGGCCCACGCGCCACGTGACGCCGAGCTGTAAACCCCTTGTCCGCCCCGGCGCCGCCGACGTACCGTTAGCACACATGAGAGGAGGTGGTCCGACCAGATGTGTTCCAAACGGACTTGTGAGGTGGCTAGCCGCTAGGCAGTCGCAACGCACCGGACGGCGTAGCGAATTCACGTTAGCTACCCGAGCCCGCGGGTGTTGGATCAGTCCGTCCAGCCGTGGCCCTGCGCCACGCATGCCCGCGGGCTTGCCATGCCCGCAGCCCGACCACCGCCCCGCCGCATCCGCAGGCCCCACCGCCACGGTCGGTAGATTCCCCGGTATGACGTCTGACCCGCCGACGCGAGCATCGCCGCCCTGGCGCCAGGAGTACGCCGACCACGGGCTGACCGAACACGACCTCGGGCGAGACCCGGTTGCCGCCTTCGTGCGCTGGCATCGAGGCCGCGCGCGGCTGGTCTGCACGAGCCCAACGCGATGGTGGTGTCGACCGTGAGCGGCCAGCGCTCCCGTCTTCGCGGATGGTGCTGCTCAAGAGCGTCGACGAGCGCGGCTTCGTCTTCTACACCAACACCCGACTCGCGCAAAGCCCAGGAACTCGCGGCCAACCCCGCCTGCGCACTCCTTTCCCATGGCACCCGCTCGAGCGCCAGGTGCGGGTGGAGGGCACGGCCGAAAGGGTCGAGCGACGACGAAGCCGACGCCTACTTCGCCACTCGGCCGCGCGGCTCACAGCTCGGCGCCTGGGCATCACCGCAGTCCGACGTCGTACCCGACCGCGAGTTCCTGTCGCAGCGTTACGCCGCCGCGGCCGACCGCTTCGACGGCGTCGACGCCATACCGCGGCCATCGGAGTGGGGCGGATACCGAGTTCGACCACAGCGTGATCGAGTTCTGGCAGGGACGGCCGGGCCGGATGCATGATCGGATCGTGTTCGAGCGCGTCGACGCGACGTGGAGCGTCGCACGCCTCGCCCCTTGACACGACAGCGCGCTCCGGGGTGAAGAATGAGCCGCAGTCATCACCGACGACCCCGACACGTGGCCGTCATGATCGGACAAGGGAGTCAGCATGGTCGAGGTCCATCACGGACTCGAGGGCGTGGTCGCGTTCGAGACGGAGATCGCCGAGCCTGACAAGGAAGGCTCCGCCCTCCGCTACCGCGGCGTCGACATCGAGGAGCTGGTCGGCCGCGTCCCGTTCGAGAAGGTCTGGGGACTGCTTGTCGACGGCACGTACGACCCCGGCCTGCCCCCGGCCGAGCCCTACCCGATCCCGGTCCACTCCGGCGACATCCGCGTCGACGTCCAAAGCGCGATCGCGACTGATCGCTCCCGCGTGGGGGATGCGGCAGCTCTACGACATCGACGACGAGCAGGCTCGCGATGACCTCGCACGCACGGCCGTGATGGTGCTGTCGTACGTCGCCCAGGCCGCCCGCGGGGTCGGTCTGCCGATGGTGCCGCAGCGCGAGATCGACCAGGCCGCCAGCGATCACCGAGCGCTTCATGCGTCGCTGGCGCGGCGACCCCGACCCCAAGCACGTCAAGGCCGTCGACGCCTACTGGACGTCGGCAGCCGAGCACGGCATGAACGCCTCCACGTTCACCGCTCGCGTCGTCGCGTCCACGGGCGCCGATGTCGGCCGCCAGCCTGTCTGCCGCGGTCGGTGCGATGTCGGGTCCGCTGCACGGCGGTGCGCCGTCGCGCGTACTCGGCATGATCGAGGAGGTCGAGCGGCGAGGCGATGCGACGGCTTACGTGAAGGAGCTGCTCGACAACGGCGAGCGACTGATGGGGTTCGGCCACCGGGTCTACCGTGCCGAAGACCCGCGTGCCAGGGTCCTGCGACGCACGGCGCAGGAGCTGTCGGCCCCCCGCTACGAAGTGGCGGAGACGCTGGAGAAGGCTGCGCTCGCGGAGCTGCGGGAGCGCCGCCCCGACCGGGTGCTGGAGACGAACGTCGAGTTCTGGGCCGCGATCGTGCTCGACTTCGCGGAGGTGCCTCCGCACATGTTCACCGCGATGTTCACGTCGGCCCGCACTGCTGGCTGGAGCGCCCACATCTTGGAGCAGAAGAAGACGGGCCGGCTGATCCGGCCGTCGGCGCTCTACAGCGGCCCGTCGGCCCGGAGCGCGGAGACGATCGAAGGGTGGCAGTCGTCCTGGGCGGACTGACCGCGTCCACCAGGAGACCTACTGCCCGGACCGGCCGCTCAGCCTTGCCACAATGGCCCTACCTGACAGCGTGGTCAGGACGCCGCACGCCTGCACCACCGAAAGGCGCCTCTGATGCCTGACCTGACGATCCCGTCGGAGCTGTTGCCGAGTGACGGCAGGTTCGGCGCCGGCCCGAGCAAGGTCCGAGTCGAGGCGCTGCGAGCCTTGGCCGACACCGGCTCGACGTACCTCGGCACGTCCCACCGCAAGGCCACGGTGAAGAACGTGGTCGGGCGCATCCGCTCCGGGCTGACAGACCTGTTCGACCTTCCCGATGGGTACGAAGTCGTGCTCGGGAACGGCGGGACGACAGCGTTCTGGGACATCGCGACGTTCAGCCTGATCCGTCAGCGAAGCCAGCATCTGTCGTTCGGTGAGTTCTCGGCGAAGTTCGCTGCGGCCGCGTCGTCTGCGCCGTTCCTGGCCGAGCCGAGCGTACGTCGTTCGGACCCCGGGACCCGGCCCGACCCGGTCGCGGAGGCTGGCGTCGATGCCTACGCCTGGCCGCACAACGAGACGTCGACCGGGGTGATGGCGCCGATCCACCGGGTGGACGGGGCCGACGAGGACGCCCTGGTGCTGATCGACGCGACCTCCGGCGCCGGCGGGCTTCCGGTCGATGTGGGCAGCACCGACGTCTACTACTTCGCCCCCCAGAAGTGCTTCGCCTCCGACGGTGGGCTGTGGATCGCACTGATGTCTCCCCGCGCGCTCGAACGGACCGCAGTCATCAAGGCGTCCGGTCGCTGGACCCCGGCATTCCTCGACCTGCAGACCGCCGTCGACAACTCGCGGCTTGACCAGACCTACAACACGCCAGCGCTGGCGACGTTGTTCCTCCTCGCCGAGCAAACCGACTGGCTGAACGGTCTCGGCGGGCTCAGTGCCGCGGTGGCGCGTACCAGCGACTCGGCCGGACGGCTCTACGGGTGGGCAGACAAGTCGGAGTGCGCAACGCCGTTCGTGGCCGAGCCGGCCGACCGGTCGCTCGTGATCGGCACGATCGACTTCGACTCAGCCGTCGACGCCGCCGTGGTGGCCGCCGTGCTGCGGGCCAACGGCGTCGTCGACGTCGAGCCCTACCGCAAGCTCGGCCGCAACCAGCTCAGGGTGGCGATGTTCCCCGCGGTCGAGCCCGACGACGTGGACGCTCTGACGACCTGCATCGACTGGACCATCTCGCAGCTCTGACGACCACGTCCAGTCAGGCGTTTGCCTAGTGGAAGGGCTAGTTGCCTTGTTGACTCACGGGTTCTGGCAGCGCCGCCCGCCGGGCCCGGCGACGCCGACTTACGACAGACACCACCAGCACGACGAGGACAAGCACGACCAGACCCGCGCCCGCCGCTAGCAACACGGTCTGGGCAATCCCCTCCAGCCCTTCATCACCGTCCGCGTCGTTACCGCGGTTCGTGCTCGCTCCCGGCGACGCCTGTGGGTTGGTCGCGCCAGGTGACGACGGTGGTGTGGTGTCCGGATCCGGCGTCGTTGACCGTCCCGGAAGCGGGAGGGCGACGACTGGGGAGTCCTCACCTTCGGCGCCGATCCAGAACACCTTGCCGCTAGCTGGTGCGGTGACTGACTCCCCCTGCCCGATGGACGGCAGTTCGATCATGCGCCGCGGGCCGAACGCCGGGAAGGCGTAGAGATAGGCCTTCCCGTAGGTGCGGATGATCGCGCGGTCGCCACCTGGGAGCAACGTCGCGTCCGTCGCGATGGCCGGCGCGTCTGCGACCGGCTTCAGCACCGCCTCCTCGCGCTCGAAAACGTTGCGTGGAGTGGCGAAGACGGCCGCCCCCACAATCTCCTTGCTCACGACGTAGACCCGACCGGTCCGCGCGTCATACATCGTGGCCTCGGCGTCGCGCGGCCCGTCGGCATACGTCAGCCCCAACCGGCGGGGCGTCACGGTGTGGTCTCCACGTCCCAGCTGCTCGACCTGGTAGATGCTCACCTCGTCACGTTCGGCGCGGTTGTCACCGATGTCAGCGACCACCAGCGTGCCGTCAGTGCCCGCCGATATGGCCTCGATGTCGCGGGCCTCCACGCCGGCGAGCCGGATGTGGCCGACGACCGCGCCGTTCGACGCGTCCAGGACGTACACGGTGGCGGCATCGCCCGAGTCGTTGGTCGTGTAGACGAGGCCTGGGTCGACGGTGCTGACGGCCAACGAGCTCGACTCGGTGATCTCCGGGCTGACGATGCGGAAGACCTGGGTGCCGTCTGGATCCCTGTACGTCGTCAGGGCCGCCACCCCCGACCCGACAGCGCCGAGCACCCCTGCCAGGAGCACTCCCACCACAGCCCACAGACCAGCCGCCTTGCCTAATCCCCTCATGCGGCAAGCACCGGGTAATCGTCGGCCAGCAGCCGGGCAAGTGCAGGCGTCACACTCCACTGCTCCACCAACGCGCGGTAGTCGGCCAGCGTGGTGGGGTCGGCCGCAACACCAGTCCGGACGGCGCGGATCAGCGCGTTGCGAGGCGTGTGCTGCGAGTCGACGAACTCCATCACCTCGACCCGGTAGCCGATCAGCCGGAGCACGGCGGCTCGCAGCGCATCGGTGAGCACGTCGGCGAACCGTTCGCTGAGGATCCCGTGGCGGGTGAGCAGACGGTAGGGACGCGGAGCAGCCCCAGCGGTCAGCTGGCGTTGGATGTCGTGGTGGCAGCACGGCGCGGCGATGACGACCGGCGCCTCCCACCGGACGGCGCGGGCCAAGGCGTCGTCGGTCGCTGTGTCGCAGGCGTGCAGCGCCAGCACCAGATCAGGCGGGTCATCGACGACCGCGCCGGAGATCGTGCCTTCAACGAATCGCAGCCGATCCTGCACCCCGAGCGCACGCGCGACATCTTCGTTGTGCGCCCGCGCCTGTGCCTTCACGTCGATGCCAACGGCGTGCACCGGCAGCTCCCGCACGTTGGTCAGGTAGCGAAACGCCGCGAACGTCAGGTAAGCGTTGCCGCAGCCAAGGTCCACCATGCGCAGGGGGCGGCCAGGCGACAGCTCGGCGCCGGGGCCACGGTCGACCGCCTCGGACACGACCGGATCGAGCAGCCCTAGGAGATCCTGCACCTGGCGGAACTTCGCCATCCGGCTCGGCTTGATCGACCCGTCGGACGCCGTCATCTCGAGGGCCGCGAACAACGGATCCACCGCCTCCAACCGCCGCTGCTTGACCCGGTCGTGCGACCTGTCGACGGATGCCGGCGCATCCCTCGCCGCCCGATGCAGCAACGGCCTGCCCTTCTTCGTGAAACGCAGCTGCACCGTCTCGTCACGAGTCTCGACATGCCAGTGAGCGAATGGCGTCGCGACCAGCTCGTCGACCGTCGCCGCTGCTTGATCGCCGAGGTCGACGTTGCGTGTGTGGGACTGGGTCTCGTCGTATGACGTCAGCTGCAGCCGACGCCCAGCCTTGACCTCGACGTAGCGCAGCTCGACCCGCCGGAACGGAACGGTCGTGTTGCGCTGACGCCCCGAGCCGACGGCCCGCATCAGAGCCTCGTCGTCGAGCAGCAAACCGCGGACGACGGCCAGCGCCTCGAAGGCGGGGTCGCCGGAAGCCTCGGCGCTCACTTGACGGCCGCCACGACGACGATCACCAGGAGCACGACGAGAGCGCCGGGGATGATCAGGCGGCGGTAACGGGGGTGCACTTTGCGAGGCTACGCCCTGGGCGGCGTTTTTCCTCGACGATGGATCAATTGGAACATTCCACGATTCGGCCGCGGAATTCATGGACTATGTCGAGGTCTCCTGAGAAGGTCACCCGGCTGTCGTCACGCCGACCCCAGAGCCACAAGAACACACCACCCGGGTCTCCCGACACGGTGGCGTCAGCCGGTGCAGTCTGGTCGTCGGTAATGGTGACCCGACGCGCGTCGAGAGTGCACACCCATCGGTGGCTTGCCGACTCGACGGCGACCGCGGCGTCGACCGGATGTGCGGTCTCTCCCTTGTCCCACCAGGGGCCGGCCAACATCAGCCGGAGCATCTCGTCGATCCCGTCGAGGGCAAGGTCTTCGGCGACATCGGTCGTGTCGTCGTGGGCAAGCTCGGCGTCATACCGATGCACCGCGATCTCGAGTGCCATCCGGCGCGCCCAGAACGCGATCGTGCCGTCACGCTCGTCGAGCGCAGGATCGCCGAACGTCGTCGTCTGCTCACTGATGTCGTGGCGGGAGAACTCCTCGAACAGATCGGCCTTTGCTGCTCGGAGGAACTCGATCTCGTCTCGGTCTTGGAACTCCGGAGGTGGCCACGGGTCAGGCCAGGCGTTGTCGGCCATCACTCGCACCTTGTGTTCGTAGACGCCAGCAACATGCCACAACACCTCGGCGACGTCCCAGCCGTCAAGGCATGGCACGACCTGGGTGCGGCCGCGCGTGCCGAGCTCGAGCAGGCGCTCCGTGTCGGTGTCGATGAGCGAGAAGTATCTATCAGCGTCCAGGCGGATCGTCATGCCGAGATTCTGTCAGCACGGACCGACACGTCCTTGACCACGATCTCCTCGGCCCGGATCAGCCACAGGGTCGCGATCAGGATGCCGAACAACGTGGCTATGCCGCCACCGATCAGAGTCCAACGCGCACCGAACGTCTCCCCTACCCAGCCGACGATGGGCGCGCCGACCGGCGTCCCGCCCATCAACGTCATCATGTAGAGCGCCATCACCCGACCACGCATGTCGGAGTCGACCGACATCTGCACCACCGTCTGCAGCGAGTTCATCATCGTCAGCGACGTGATGCCGAGCAGCGGCAGGATTGCAGCGAACGTCCAGTACGTCGGCATCAGGCCAGCCACGATCTCCACCACGGCGAACGACGTCGGGGCCAAGACCAGCAGGAGCCGCCGCGGGTACCCGCGCCGGGCGGCCAGCAGAGAGCCAGTCAAGGCACCGACGGCCATGATCGTTCCGAGCAGGCCGTACTGACCGGCGCCCTTCTCGAAAACCTGCGTCGCCATCAACGCGCTCGTCATCTGGAAGTTCAGCCCGAATGTGCCGGCGAAGAACGCCACGGTGAACACGAAAACGAGCAGCGGCCTCTTGCGGATGTAGCGGATGCCGTCACGCACCGCACCCTTCGCCCGAGGCAGCGGGATGGAGACGTTCAGATCCGCCGTCCGCATGATCCGCAGCGACCAGATGACCGCGAGGTAGCTGACCGCGTTGACCAAGATGACGACCCCGGTGGCGCGGACCCCACTGCCCAGTGCGGCGATCAGGAATCCTGCCATGGCGGGACCGGCGATCCGGCCCATGTTGAAGGAGGCGGAGTTGAGCCCGACGGCGTTCGGCAGGTTGTCGAGACCCACCATCTCGACTACGAACGACTGGCGCGCTGGTGTGTCGCACGCGGTGCCGCACCCGAACAGAAATGCCAACACCCACACGTGCCAGACCTCGGCGGTGCCGGTGACCGCGAGCAGGCCGAGGATGCCGGAGGTAACTGCCAGCGAGCCCTGGGTGAACACGAGCAAGGTGCGCTTCGAGTAGCGATCGGCGAGCAGACCTGCGAGCGGCGTGACGATAAGGAACGGGAGGAACTGCAGGCCGGTGGTGATGCCGAGCGCACTGCCCGACGCGGTCAGCTGCAGGACCAGCCAGTCTTGGGCGACCCGTTGCATCCAAGTGCCGGTGTTGCTGATCAGACTGCCACCGGAGTAGATCCGGAAGTTGCGGATAGCCAGGGCTTGGAACGTGGGGCTCATGCCTGGGAGAGGCGCTCAAGGATGGGGGCAGCGTCACGGAGGATCTGTCGCTCTTCAGCGGTCAGCTCCTTGAGGCGGAGGGCGAGCCAGGCCTCCTTACGTCGACGCGCTTCGCGAATGACCGCGTCAGCGGTCGATGTCAGCTTGACGACCACGAGTCGGCGGTCGTCAGGGTGCGGCTCTCGGCGTACCAAGCCCTTCTCAGTAAGGCGGTCGACGATCCGCGTCATCGACGGGGGCTGAACCTTCTCCAGCGCCGCAAGCTCGCCGATGGTCAGGGCATCGTGTCGTGTCAGCGTGCCGAGGACCGCGAGGTGGTTTGCCGTGAGGTCGTCGCTGACCTCGCGCTCGTTGCGCAGCCGGCGCGACAACCGCATCACCGACACCCGCATCGCGCTCGCGAGACCAGCGTCGGTACGGGCGATCTTGATGACTTCGGTGGGCATACTCCTTAGTTTAACTCATTAGCCTCGCTAAGGAAAAGGGAGGAATGGGTCTCGACAAGGTCGACCGACGGAAGAGGGCTCGACCGGACTGACAAGTGTCAGGTCAACAGGTCGGTGACGGGATCGATGGCGAAGTAGAGGACGAACAGCGCGGCAATCACCCAGAGCAGCGGATGCACCTCCCTCGCCTTGCCGCGAGCGATCCTGAGCACGACGTACACGATGAAGCCGGCGCCGATCCCGGCAGAGATCGAGTAGGAGAAGGGCATGACGACGACCGTCAGGAATGCCGGGATGGCGATGTCGTAGTCCTCCCAGTCGATGTTCTTGACCTGGCTCATCATCAGGAAGCCCACGAGGACGAGCGCCGGCGCCGCGGCTTCCTGAGGAATGATCGCGACCAGCGGTGCGAAGAACGTCGCCAGCAGGAACAGCAGCCCGGTCACCACACTTGCCAGTCCGGTGCGGGCACCCTCACCCACCCCAGAGGCCGATTCGATGTATGACGTGTTGCTCGACGCGGAGGCAGCACCACCGGCCGCCGCCGCGACCGAGTCGACGATGAGGATGCGCTGCGTGTTGGGCGGCATCCCCTTCTCGTCGAGCAGCCCCGCCTCGGCTCCGATGGCCGTCATCGTCCCCATCGTGTCGAAGAAGTCGGCCAGGAGAAGGGTGAACACGAACAGCAGAGCGGTGATGACACCGGCGCTCTCGAACGCGCCGAACAGCGAGAAGTTGCCAAGCAGCGCGAAGTCCGGCGTGGCGACGATGGAGTCCGGCAGCTGCGGGGACGTGAGGTTCCAGCCGGTCGGATTCGTCAGCGCGTTGACAGCTGGGTCGTAACCCTGGCTGCCGAAGTCCCCGATCGACTCCATGATGATCGCGAGGACGGTGGCGGCCACGATGCTGATCAAGATGGCTCCTTTGACCCGCTTGACGTACAGCACGATCATCAGCAGCAGCCCCAGCACGAAGACCAGCACCGGCCAGCCGATCAGCACACCTGCCACACCGAGCTCGAGAGGCGGCGCGTTGGTAGCGAACGGGCGGTTCACGAAGCCGGCATCGTAGAAACCGATCAGCGCGATGAAGAGCCCGATCCCCACGCTGATGGCGATCTTCAACGCCGCAGGGATGGCGCGGAAGACCGCCACCCGGAAGCCGGTGAGCACCAGGACGAGGATCACCAGCCCTTCGAGCACCACCAGGCCCATCGCCTCGGCCCACGTCATTTCGGCGGCAACCGCGAACGCGACGAACGCGTTGAGCCCCAACCCAGTGGCAAGCGCCATCGGGTAGTTGGCGACTAAGCCCATCAGGATCGTCAGCACTCCTGCCGCCAGGGCTGTCACAGCGGCGATCTGCGCAAGACCGTCGTCGAACGGCACCGACCCGAAGATCGGGTTCTGGTCCACGTCGACCGCGCCGCCAAGGATGAAGGGGTTGAGGACGACGATGTAGGCCATCGTGAAGAACGTGACCAGCCCGCCACGGATCTCCCGTGCGACGGTCGAGCCGCGCTCGGTGATCTTGAAGTACCTGTCCAGAACCGATGCGTCCGACGTCGGACGTCGCACGCTGCCTTTGCTCTCAGAGTTCACAGACGCATCGTAGGACGTTGCGCTCGTCCCGAAGGCGCGGCTGCTTCGGCGTACCCTAGGTGTCGTGGCGAAGGACAAGCAGGGGGCGCGGCGCGCAGATCGCGCGGCTCGTGCTCCGCGGACCCGGCCACGTCCGGTCGACCGGATGCGTGAGATCAACGCCATCCATGACCCTGATCCGTTCGGTGGCCGCCCGCCAATCGAGTCGATTGAGATCCGGCGACGTACCTACGTCACGGCGAAGGTCCAACCGCTCGACGTCACTGGCGTTCGCACGATCGCCGTGGGCACGATCGTGTGGTTGGTGGCGGGGTTGGCACTGCTGCCGTTCTACTCGACCCTGGAGGCAAACGGCCGCCTGTGGTGGCTGTGGACCTGCCTGGCTGGTTTCGGCCTGGGGCTGATCGGGATCGAGTACTGCAGGCGTCGTCGGCGCCAACTGGCCGAGCGTCCGCCAACTGCCGTCGAGACAAGCCCGCTCGGCGCGGCCGGACTCTGAGAGCTGGCCCGCTTCTCAGCGGGCGATGATCTCCAGCTCGCTGTCGCCCCAGGTGTCCCAGGTGGTCGTGTCGAGCACCGGGGTTGGCGCGGCACTCGCCTGTGAGGGCTGCTCCTCGACTACGTCGGAGTGGCTGCCGCAGCCATGGTCGAGGGATACAACGGCGCCGTCGCTCGGCGCAGACGCATTGGCGCAGACGCCGAACATCGATGACAGCGGCCCACCAACTCGCACCAGGAAACCGCACGTGGCGCAGTGCGCGGGAGCGGCCTTAGCAATCGGGGTCTGGGGGCCGTGGTCTCCGGCATACCACCGGTCGGCGGCGGCATCGCGGCCGTCGACGGAGAGCACGAGCTCCCGACCGAGGCCGACCTCACGTGCAACGTCGCGCTGCTCACGAGCCGTCGTGTCGTCAAGCGCCTCATCGCCCACCAGATACCCAGGGACGAGCCGCGGGTCAACAGCGGGACGGGGGTGGAGGTCCCCGGGGCCAAGGTCTTCCTTAGCGACGCGGTCTTTCCACGGCACCCACGCGGGAGCGACAAGCGAGTCGTCGCCCGGCAGCAGGGTGATCTCGTTGACGGTCACCACCTTCTGGCGAGGCGCCCGGGTGACCGTGACCGCCCACCGCCAGCCGGCGTATCCGCTCTGGGTGCAGTCGAAGAAATGGGTGGCAACCCGCTCGCTCTCGGCCACCACATGAAGGTGGTCGCCGATGTCACCCTCGGGCACGCTGTCGGACAGTGCGAGGCGAGCCACGTCGACGGCCGCATCGAGCACGGCATCGGCCTTGCGAGACTTCAGTTCGGTCATCACCGGTCCCATTCTCGTGCATACGGGACCCCTTGACTAATCCGGTGGCCATCAGGTCTCCCGTCGGCGAAGCAAGGCAGGATAGAGGCCGTGCCTCCCGACGACCCGAGCCGGCCTCCGCGCCCGGGGCCTGGAAGCGGCGGTCGTCCTCAAGGTCGGCCAGGCCGACCGCCCCCGGGAAGTCCGGCACGCCCCGACTACGGCCAGCCGGGCCACATCGCCGGCAGCAGGGGGCCGCCACCAGCCGACCGGGCTCGCAAAGCCGCAGGCGCCGGCCGCGCGGTGGCTGCCTTCTCGGGGAAGGCTGCCAGCGGCGCTGTCCGGGCCGCCCGGAAGGCCTCCCATTCCGGAGGTGCGGGCGAGTCCGGGCTCGCGCGACTGCTGGAGCTCAACGCTTTCAACGCCGCCGGTGACGCAGCGCTGACGGTGTCGCTCGCAGGCACCTTGTTCTTCGCCGCGCCGAGCGACGAGGCCCGCGGACAGGTCGCCTTGTTCCTCGGCATCACGATGTTGCCGTTCGCGATCCTGGCACCGCTCATCGGGCCTTTCCTCGACCGCCTGAGCCGTGGCCGCCGATGGGCGATCGGTACGACGTTCGCCGTGCGGGCGTTTGGTTGCTGGCTCCTCGCGGGTGCCGTCGCAGACGACTCCGCCTGGCTCTACCCGGCCGCGCTCACCTGTCTGGTGGCATCGAAGGCCTACGGCGTGACGCGCGCAGCGACCGTCCCACGGTTGCTTCCCGAGGGCCTGACTTTGGTCAAGGCCAACTCCAGACTCTCGATCGCCAGCATTGCCGGAGCAGCAATCTCCGCCCCGCTTGCCACCCTCGCGGCGCTGGCCGGGGCGGAATGGTCACTGCGCTACGCAGCACTGGTCTATGCGGGCGGCGTCATCCTTGCTGTCTTGCTGCCGAGCCGCGTTGACTCGTCGGAAGGCGAGGAACAGGTTGGGATGCGCGATGTGACCGACACCCGTCGCACGCGCAGTGGCATCACCCCGATCGTCGTGACTGCGCTGCGCTGTAATGCTGGCCTGCGCATGCTGTCGGGCTTCCTCACCATGTTCATGGCGTTCCTGCTGCGGGAGGAGCCCTTTCCAGGGTGGGAAGACAATCAGAACCTGCTGCTCGTCTTGGTGATCGGCTCGGTGGGGCTTGGAAGCACGCTTGGGACTGGTATGGGCGCGTTGCTCAAGGACCGAAAACCTGAGTCGATCGTCTTGATCGTGCTCATCGCCGACGCTGCGGCGGCTGTGTATGCCGCCTTGTTCTTCGGGCTGCTCGCCGCGATGGTGCTGGCCCTGGTCGCGGGCCTCAGCCAGCAGCTCGGCAAGCTCTCGCTCGACGCGCTGATCCAGCGCGAGATCCCCGAACGCGTCCGCACGAGTGTCTTCGCCCGCTCGGAGACGCTGCTTCAGCTGTCGTGGGTCATCGGCGGCTTCGTCGGCGTGATCATGCCACTGAATCCCCGGCTCGGGTTGCTGGTCATCGCCGCCGCCTTGATCGGGTGGCTGGCCGTCGTACTGCGCGGTCTGGCGGTCGGCCGCCGGGCCGCCGGCTGACGTGACCGCCGGAGGCTAGAGCTCGAGCTCAGCTGCGAGCGCGCGTAGGAGTGCCGCCGTCCGCTTGGCCGCGCGTGGGTCGGCGTGACGACCGCGACGGAACGTCTGCTCAAGACCCTCGAGCAGCTTCATCAGGTCCTCGACGATGTTGACCATGTCTTCGGGCTTTTTGCGCATCGCCTTCGACACCGAAGGCGTCGGGTCGAGCACGGTCAGCTGGATCGCCTGGTCGCCCTTGCGTCCCTGCACCAGCCCGAACTCCACCCGAGTCCCGGCCTTGAGCGAGGTCACGGACGCAGGCAACGCGTCGGAGCGGACGAAGACATCACCGCCCTCGTCGGTGGTGACAAATCCGAACCCTTTGTCGGTGTCGTACCACTTGACCTTGCCCGTTGGCACTGCGAACCTCGCGAATCTCTTGGTGGCGTCGTGCGCCGCCCGTTGACAGAAAAGACGCCCCACGGAGGGGCGGACACAGGGTACCGCCTAGCGGAACCGCTCGGGATCGGCGAGCAGTTCGTTCATCGAGCCGGACCGGAACCCGGCCGGATCGATGAGCGCGTCGGCAAACCCCGCGTCAGTGGCAGCTTCTACGATCGCTGCGCTCAGCAGTGCCGACCCGGCGACGACGGCGACCAGCGGCGCGTCCAGCTCGATCCGAGCGGTCTCACCGAGGTCACGCACCCGCAGGTTGTTGACGGCGAGATCGTGTGCTGCCAGCACGGCCCGCAAGGCCACCTCGGCGCGCTCCACCCGCGCGAGCCGCATGGGTGACACCTCGATTCCATAGGCGATGCGCGACGACAGGCACGCCGCCGCCGGTTTGTCCCAGGTCGCCAAGCCCCATTCCCTCGACGCCTGGCGGATCTCCCGTTTTGTCAGGCCGGCATCGAGCAATGGGGTCACCGCGCCACGCTCCGAAGCGGCAGCGATGCCGGGACGAAAGCCGGCCCGAGCATCGTCGGCGTTCGTACCGGTCGCGACGGCTGCGACTCCGAGCTCCGCCGCAAGCGGCTCAAGCACCTCGACGAGCTCGGCCTTGCAGAAGTAGCAACGGTCGCCGGCGTTCGCCCGGTAGCCCTCGCGTTCCATCTCGTACGTCGTCGGGGTGACGTGACGTACCCCGAGCCCGGCCGCGAAGGCACGCGCCGCCGCAAGCTCGGCCGCCGGCAGGCTGGACGACACCGCCGTGGCGGCTATGACCTGGTCAGGCCCCAGCGCCCGGACCGCGGCTGCCAGCAGAAAGGCCGAGTCAGCGCCGCCGCTGAACGCGACCGCGACGCTGCCGAGGTCGACCAGCCGACGTTCGAGGTCGGCGAGCCGGGAACCGAGGAGGGCGGGATCTGGATGGATCATCGCTGCGGCGGGCGTCCGCTCGACGCCGGTGCCACCGCCGGGCGCGCCGGACACGTTGGGTGATCGTTCTCCCACGTCGTGTGACACAGCACTAGACTCTACGAGATCGACCACGCCGACCGTGCGCTGGTCGGCGCCGTTGACTAGGGGCACCGCCCATCGGGGGCACCGCCTTTCAAGAGCGCTGCGGTGCCGGCAGGCACCCAGCGAGGCAGAGCGGAGGCACCAATGCTCAGACGCGTCGCGACGACGTTCGCTGTCGTGTGCGCGCTCGGCGCCGCTGCCATGCCGGGTCATGCCGACCAGTCGCCGGCCAACGCCGTGTTGGACGACCAGACCGGCCTCTACCTCGTGGTGCTTCGCGACGCGCCCCTGGCGACATACGACGGCAGCGTCCCTGGCTACGCCGCCACTACTCCAGCTCCAGGGAGCAGGCTGCGCACTGATCGGCCAGCCGCAGTCACCTACAACACCATGCTCCAGCAACGGCAGGCTGACGTGCGCGCCAAGCTGGGCGACGTGACGCCCGTGTACTCCTACACCACGGTGCTCAACGGGTTCGCAGCCAGGCTCAGCAAGAACCAGGTCAAGCAGCTCAGCAAGATGCCCGAGGTGCTCACGGTCGAGCAAAGCACGAAGCATCGGGTCGACCGCGCGGCGTCAAGCCCGGCCGCAGCCGACGCCTCGGCGCGCGGCGGCACCTGGTCGGGTGTTGGTGGGCCAGCAAACGCCGGCCGCGGGGTCGTCATTGGCGTCATCGACTCAGGCGTCTGGCCGGAGAACCCGTCGTTCGCCGGTGTGCCTCTCGACGCCAACACATTGCAGCGGCGCTACCCCGGCTTCACCGGCAGCTGCCCGCATGGCGAGCGATGGGTCGACACCACCTGCAACGCCAAGCTGCTTGCGGCCCGGTACTTCGTCTCCGGGTTCGGTGCCGACAACCTGTCGGGATCGGAGTTCCTGTCCGCGCGCGACGCGGCAGGTCACGGCTCACACACCACGGCAATCGCGGCCGGCAACGCAGGCGTGTCCGTCAGCATCGACGACCGCGACTTCGGCAAGATCTCGGGCATCGCACCGGCCGCCGGACTGGCCATCTACAAGGCCTGCTGGGTCGCACCCGACCCGGCCGACGACGGATGCACGACCGCTGACGCCGTGATGGCGATCGACCAGGCGGTCAGCGACGGCGTCGACATTCTCAACTACTCGATCAGCGGCGCCGGCAGCACTGACCGCGCCGCTACCGAGGTCGTCGAGCTGGCGTTCCTCAACGCGTCAGGTGCCGGAGTCTTCGTCGCTACCTCGGCCGGCGACGAGGGTCCCGGGTATGGGACTGTCCGCCACCCGAGCCCGTGGGTCACCACGGTCGGAGCGACCGGCAGGCCCGACCTGCGTGGGGCGGTTTTCCTCGGCGACGGTCGGCGCTTCGAGGGGATGATGATCTCGGCTCGCGGCGTGCGCGACCGCCCGCTCGTGTATGCCGGCGACGCACGGGCACCTGGCGTGTCAGCCCGCAGGGCCGCCCTCTGCTTCCCCCAGTCGCTCGATGCCGCCGCAGTTGAGGCGGCGATCGTCGTCTGCGACCGCGGCGTCAACGCCCGCCTGACCAAGAGCTTGACGGTGTCACAGGCGGGTGGTGCGGCGATGGTGCTCGCCAACACCGCCGCTGATGACACCGAGGCCGACCTGCACGCGGTGCCGACGGTTCACCTCGAGCGGGCCGACGGAGCCACGGTGAAGGCGTACATCAGCCATGCCGCGAAGGCCACCGCGTCACTGCGGCCGCTCCCGAACTCCACGTCGCCAACCGATGTTGCCGACATGTCGGGCCGCGGCCCGGTCAACGCGGTCGACGGAGGCGTCCTCAAGCCCGACCTGACTGCTCCCGGCATCGGCATCTTGTCGGCCGTGTCTCCCCCTGCCAACTTCGGGCGCATGTGGGACTACTACTCCGGCTCGTCGATGGCAGCGCCGCGGATCGCCGGCTTCGCCGCGCTGATCGCCGCCGAACATCCCAGCTGGTCGCCCGCCGCGGTGAAGTCGGCGCTGGTCACCACCGCGTCACCGTTGCCGACAACGACCAGACCGTTCGATGCGGGCGCCGGCAAGGCGAACACGCGCCGGATGCTCGACCCGGGACTCGTCTACGACGCGGGTCTCGGTGACTGGTTGGGCTCCCTGCGCAACGAGGGCCTCAGCTACGCCTCACGCGGGGAGCGCAAGGTCGCCGCGATCGGTCCAGCCGACCTCAACCTTCCGTCCATCTACTTGAGCAGCCTGGTGGGCGACGACTCCGTCAGCCGAACAGTCACCAACGTGTCCAACCGCACGGAGACCTATGTCGCGCTGGTCCGCGACGTGCGCGGCGTCGACGTTGCGGTCACTCCGAACACTCTGCGGCTCGCTCCGGGCGAGTCGCAAAGCTTCACGGTCGCGTTCAGCGCCCGGAAGTTTGCCCGCTACGACCGACCGGTCGCCGGGACGCTGACCTGGCGTGGCTCGCTCGGCCATCGCGTGACCAGCCCGATCGTCGTACGCGCTGAGTATGTCCGTGCACCGCAGGAGGTCAGCGGGTCGTTGCAGGACCATAGCGTCGACGTCACGGCGCGAGCAGGCGTCACCGGCACGCTGCGCGCCTCGGTTGCCGGCCCGGCCGGCGCGACTCCGATCGACATGTTGCTCGAGCCGGGGGCGTTCACGCCCAGCGCACCGGAGCCGAGCTCCACCGCCCGCGTCGAGGAGTTCAGGGTGCCAGCGGGCACCGCTGTCGCGCGCTTCGACCTCGACGCCAGCTCCGAAGGCGACGACCTCGACCTCTACGTCTACCGCGACGGCAAGCTTGTCACCGAGGCCACGTCTGCGTCGGGCGACGAGCAGGTCACGCTCACGCGACCCGCGGCCGGCAGTTATGCCGTATACGTCGTCTCGGTGACTTCAGACTCCGGGGACGCCACTGCCGCCGAGCTGACCGGGTGGGTGCTGCCGGGGCGCAGTGAGGGTGCGGCGGAGATCTCGCCTGACCCGCTCACTGTCACCGGCGACCAGAACGTCTCCATCACGGTCGAGTTCGGACAACTCGACTCCGAGCAACGGTGGTTCGGCTACCTCGACTACGCCGACTCGTCGCGACGCACCTATCTGACCCTCGACTGATCCCGCCCGCCGGTCGAGCTTGTCGGGACCCCGACTCCGGCGGTCGAGCTTGTCGAGACCTTGACTCCGTCGGTCGAGCTTGTCGAGACCTTGATCTCGACAAGCTCGATCAGCGGAGAGCCGGGCGATCGGCGGAGAGCAGACAGTCAGGCGTCTCGCTTCACGAACAACGTCGCACCCGCAGCGAGGGCGATCACGACGCCGATCGCGTAGACCACCGCTGACGCGCCCACGGACCAGACCTCAACCGACGTACCGAAGCCGGCGATCGTCTCGTACGGGTCGAACATCATCCGCCGTCCAGCAGCTGCGGGTAGCAGGTTGGCGACCTTGCCGATCCCCGCGCCCGTCGACTCGCTGATCGCGACAGAGACGCCGTAGATGATCGGCTCGATGACCAGCGGCCACGTGAGCACCGCGACGATGGCCCCAGTCTGGTTGCGGAGTATCGCTGCGAGACCGAGCCCTGCAACCGCAAAGCCCACGCAGTAGCCGGTGTAGTTGACCAGCGGTCGGACCATGTGGGAACCGAAGTCGGGGTTGTCGAGGAACAGCCAGGTCATTCCCATGTTGAGCAGCAACGTGATCGCGATGGTGCCCAGCACCCACGTGACGAGCACAATCAGCTTGGCCGCGAGGACTGCAACCCGGTCGGGGATCGCCGACAGGGTGGCCTTGTTGGTGCCGTAGCGGTACTCATGACCGACCGCCATCGCCCCCATCACGGCAAAGAACGGCGCCGCCATGACGGGGATGATCGGGCCGGAGGCGCCGGCGAGGACGATGTACGTCGTCACCTGGTAGAAGTTCATGTCGTCGATGTCGGAGGCGCTGATGGTGACCGCCATCAGCAGCGTGATTCCTGCAGTCAAGACGATGGCAAGCGCCGACATCCAGTAGCTCGAGCCGATGGTCTTGATGCGTACCCACTCGTACTTGAGGGCGCCGGTCATGCAGGGTCTCCGTTCCGGCGGTCGCCGTCATCGTCGCTTTCAGGGGGCGGTGGCGGTGGCGCGCCATACTCACCTGGTTGAGGCGGCTGGCCGTAATCACCCTGCTGCGGCGGCTGGCCATAGCCACCCTGCTGCGGCGGCTGACCGTACCCACCCTGCTGCGGCGGCTGACCGTACCCACCCTGCTGCGGCGGCTGACCGTACCCACCCTGCTGCGGCGGCTGACCGTACCCACCCTGCTGCGGCGGCTGACCATACCCACCCTGCTGCGGCGGCTGGCCATAGCCACCCTGCTGAGGCGGCTGGCCATACCCGCCTTGCTGAGGCGGCTGGCCCGGAGCGCCGTACCCCTGCTGACCCATCATCGGTCCGCCGAACGCCGGGGCGGCACCGCCGCCGAACCCCATCGACGCCCGGAACTCCTCGGATGCCCCGGTCGCGTCGAGGAAAGCCTCTTCCAACGTGGCCTGGCGGTTGGACAGCTCGAACACGCGGACGCCGAGCTCATGGGCGAGATGGCCGACGGCGTCGGAGTCCATGCCGGTGATGGCGAGCTTGCCGTCCGGCTCGGTCACAACCGCGGCCTGCCGGGCGCGCAGCTCGCGAATCATCACCTCCGGCTGATCGACCCGGATCACGACGGCGTTGCGGTTGCTTGTCGAGATGAAGTCGCTCATCTTGCCGCTCGCGATCATCGAACCTCGGCCGATGACGACGAGGGAGTCGGCCATCAGGGCCATCTCCGACAACAAGTGGCTGGAGACGAAGATGGACCGCCCCTGCCCGGCAAGGGTCTTGAGCATGTTTCGGAGCCAGTGCACGCCCTGCGGGTCGAGTCCGTTGGCCGGCTCGTCGAGGATCAGGGTGCCAGGGTCGCCGAGCAGCGCGGTCGCAAGGCCAAGCCGCTGCCCCATCCCGAGAGAGAACGTCTTGGGCTTCGCGTTGGCGACATCGCCGAGGCCGACCAGGTTGATGACGTCGCTGACGCGCGTGCGAGGGATGTCGTTCGAGGCGGCGAGCATGCGCAGGTGGTTGACGGCTTTGCGGGTCGGGTGGAAGGGCTTGGCGTCGAGCACCGAGCCAACCTGGCGCAGCGGCTGCTTGAGCTCGCGATACGGCACTCCGTCGTACGTCGCCACGCCTTCGCCGTTGTCGAGGCCCAGCATGAGTCGCATCGTCGTGGATTTGCCGGCTCCGTTGGGGCCGAGGAAACCGGTAACGGAGCCAGGCACGACGTCGAAGGACAAGCCGCGGACCGCCGCCTTGCTCCCGAATGTCTTGCTCAAACCACGCGCTTGAATGAGCGCCATAAATGGACCCCTCTCGATGTCCGAGTAATCCTGCCATGTAGGCAGTCCACAGTTGGGGAACTAGAGTTGCTCGAATGGCAGCTTCTCAGACGGCGTTACCGCGCACGCTCACCCAGATGCTGCGTGAACGCGATGACGCTGCACTCGTCACGTTGATGCTCGCCCGTCCAGACCTTGCAGACCCTGCACCGGCAGGCTTCGCCGAGCTTGCTTCACGTGCAACGACCAGGCACTCCGTGAGTGCGGCCCTCGACAAGTTGAACGCGTTCGAGCTCTGGGTCGCCGCCCGGGTGGCGCGACTGCACGGCGTCGATGTCGAGGCACTGTATGACGACCGGGTCGACTCATCGGCCGTGACGGCTGCCGTCGAGCGCCTGGTCGCGCTCGGCCTCATCTGGGGCGGCGTCCATGACCTTCGACCCGTCCGGGCGTTGGCGGCGACGCTGCCCGAGCCGACCCCCGACGACGCACCGCCGTCCTCAGAGCCGCCGGAGCTGCCCGAAGCCGGCCGGGCCAACCCCGAGAAGGTGGCGAAGGTCGCGGCCGGTTCGGCGTTCGAGCTGGTACGTCGCATCGACGTGCTGGTCGAGCACTGCGACCACCAGCCGGTGCGGTTGCTGCGCACGGGTGGTCTGGCGAACCGCGACGTCCGTGCCGTCGGCGACCTGATCGACGTCCGGCCCACCGTGGCGCAGTCTCATCTCGAGCTGGCCCGGGCGGCCGGACTGATCGGCCTTGGCGCCGACGACCGCAATGACCTGCTGCTCCCGACGACGGAGTTCGACAGCTGGCAGAGCCGTGCACTGGCCACCCAGTGGGTGGCACTCGTGTCGACCTGGTTCGACCACCACCCCAATTCAGGCAAGGGCTGGGTGAAGCGGCTCGCTCTCAGTGCGTTCGGCGACCCCGCCGACGGCAGGACCCTGTCCGCCCTGGAGGTCACCGCATGGCTGGACTGGAAGCGCCCGCGCAGGCCGGGCCGTTCCCACCAGCAGGTGACGACGATGCTCGAACAGGCCTCGTGGCTCGGCCTCACCGGCCTCGACGCAGTCGCTTCCTACACCGCCTCTCTAGACGCGGAAGCTCTCGCCGACCTGCTGCCTCAGCGCGTCGACCACGTCGTGATCCAGGCCGACTTCACAGCTATTGCTCCGGGTCCGCTGACGGCGGAGGCGGCTCACGACCTCGGCACCCTCGCCGACGTCGAGTCCCGCGGTGGGGCAACGGTCTATCGATTCTCCGTCGCGTCGCTCGAGCGGGCTCGACGGCTCGGCTGGAGCAGTGACGAGATGCTCGCGACGCTGGCTGCGCGCTCGCGGACCCCGTTGCCGCAACCCCTGCGCTACCTCGTGTCCGACCTCGAACGCCGCGACCAGGCCCCCGGATATCAGCCATCGGGTGCGTCCGCGGGGCCTGCCACATCCGCTGCTGCCGCCCATGCCCACCGAGCACCGCAGCGGGGGGTGATCGAGCCCCCAGACGGCGATGCCGACCAACTCGACGCGGGCGGAGTTCTGGAGATCGTGACGGCGTTCCGCGCCGGCGACAAGACCGCAGCAGCCGACCGCGCGGATGCGCAGTCCAAGGCAAGTAACGAAGCCGTCTTCGAGACGCCGCTCACGACATTGCGCGAGGCGGTAGAGACACAAGAGGTCGTGTGGTGCGGGTACGTCGACGCGAGCGGCGAACGTACCGAGCGCCTGGTCACGGTGAGCTCCGTCGAAGACGGTCAGGTGGAGGCGCACGACACCAAGGGTGGCGAGCCGCTGACGCTGCCGCTTCGTCGGATCACTGCCGCGCACATCCTGCGGTCGCGCGCGTAAGACCCTCTAAGAAACTTGGGCATTACCGAGATCCCTGCCGCCCCCGTACCATGGGCGCGTGGACTTCGTGCGTTACGCAGACCTGGCTGCCAGCCTGGTCAACTCACGCCTCGAGACCCACGAAGACCTTGCCGACCATCTGGAGCGACGCCAGTGGCTGCTGCGGCGCGTCGAGGAGCGTGACCTCGCCCCGATCAAACGGCTGCGTCGCGAGCTGCGCCCCGTCTTCGAAGCCTCAGACGCCGGTCAGGAGTCAGAGGTGGTGGCGCTGGTCAACGCGCTGCTCGAGAAACACCCCGTGTCCCCGCACATCGCCGGCCACGACAGCGAAAGCTGGCACCTGCACGTCGCGGAGCGGGGCTCGACCGTGGCGGCGCTCTTGACGGCCGAGTGTGTGATGGGTCTGGCGATGTTGATCGTCGACTTTGGTCCCACCCGCCTCGGCGTCTGTTCGTCCGAGAAGTGCGACAACGTGTTCGTCGACACCTCGCCCAACTCGTCGCGCCGCTACTGTTCCGACCGCTGCTCGTCACGAGCCAACGTGGCCGCCTACCGGGCGCGCCGGAAGGCTGAGTTGCACGCATGACGGATGGTCCGCTGATCGTCCAGTCGGACAAGACGCTTCTGCTCGAGGTCGACCATCCGCGCTCACGCGACTGCCGGCGCGCGATCGCTGCTTTCGCCGAGCTCGAGCGCTCGCCCGAGCACGTCCACACGTATCGGCTGACCCCTCTCGGGTTGTGGAACGCGCGGGCCGCGGGACATGATGCCGAGCAGGTCGTCGACGCGCTGCTGGCCTTCTCCCGCTATCCGGTCCCTCATTCGCTCCTCGTTGACATCGCCGACACGATGGGGCGCTACGGACGGCTTCGTCTCGACAAGCACCCGACTCACGGGCTGGTGCTCACGAGTACCGATCGCAACGTGTTCGAGGAGGTCGTACGCGCCAAGCGGATCTTGCCGATGCTCGGTGCGCGCCTCGACGACACGTCGATCGTCGTCCATGCCTCCGATCGCGGGAACCTCAAGCAGGCCCTGCTCAAGATCGGCTGGCCGGCCGAAGACTTTGCAGGGTATGTCGACGGCGAGGCACACGCGATCGACCTGAAAGAGGTCGGCTGGTCCCTGCGGCCGTACCAGCGCCAGGCAGTCGAACAGCTGTGGCACGGTGGCTCTGGCGTGGTCGTGCTCCCGTGCGGGGCCGGCAAGACGCTTGTCGGTGCGGCGACCATGGCGCAAGCACAAGCGACCACCCTCATCCTCGTCACGAACACCGTGTCAGCGCGGCAGTGGAAGGACGAGCTGCTCCGACGTACCAGCCTGACGGCAGACGAGATCGGCGAGTACTCCGGCGCGGTCAAGGAGATCCGACCGGTCACGATCGCGACGTACCAGGTGATGACGACCCGTCGCAAGGGTGTCTATTCGCACCTCGAGCTGTTCGATGCGCGGGACTGGGGGCTGGTCATCTACGACGAGGTGCACTTGCTGCCGGCGCCGATCTTTCGGATGACCGCGAACCTCCAGGCGCGGCGCCGCGTGGGCCTGACCGCGACGTTGATCCGCGAGGACGGCCGCGAGGGTGACGTGTTCTCGCTCATCGGACCGAAACGGTTCGACGCGCCATGGAAGGACATCGAGGCACAGGGCTACATCGCCCCGGCCGAGTGCGTCGAGGTGCGAGTGTCGCTCACCGATGGCGAGCGTTTCGTCTATGCCACCGCCGAACCCGAGGACCGCTACCGGCTCGCTGCCTGCTGCGCCAGCAAGAGCCCGGTCGTCGACCAGCTCATCTCGTCGCATGCGGACGAGCCGACCCTCGTGATCGGCCAGTACATCGACCAGCTCGACGAGCTCGCAGCACACCTCGGCGTCCCGCTCATCAAGGGTGAGACGCCGGTCAAGGAGAGGGAACGCTTGTTTGCGGCATTCCGCACAGGTGAGCTCTCCTTGCTGGTCGTGAGCAAGGTGGCGAACTTCTCGGTCGACCTCCCCGAGGCGACGGTGGCGATCCAGGTGTCCGGCACGTTCGGCTCGCGGCAGGAGGAAGCGCAACGTCTCGGCCGACTGCTACGCCCCAAGGGCGACGGCCGGACCGCGCGGTTCTACAGCGTCGTCGCACGCGACACGGTCGACGCCGACTTTGCCCAGCACCGGCAGCGTTTCCTCGCCGAGCAGGGCTACGCCTACAACATCGTTGACGCCGACTCGCTCCCGATCTGACGACGAGCTGGCAGGTCCGGAGTCTTACTCGACGTAGATGCGCTCGTCGACGAGCTGCTCGGCAATGCGCTGCCCGCCGCCTTCGAAGCGGCTCTGCTCGAAGCGCTTGCGGAACTCGAGGTCGATGCCGAAGACACCGCTTCGGTTCTTCTCGATCGTGACGACGGCCCAGTCGCGGAAGCGCTCCGCGCTGCCGACGTTGTAGACGAGGTGGTGGCGCGCCACGGCGTCGTACTTCTCGTTCATGATCAGCACGGTGTCGGCTTCGTAGGCCAGCGCCGAAGATCCGCGCATGTTGGCGGTGCGCATCCGCTTGCCCGAGTCGCCGCCCATCTTGTCTGCGGCCACGATGGCGAGAACAGGGATGTCGAGGTCGAGCGCGAGGTCCTTGAGCCCCTCGACGACCGTGGTGATTCGGTCGTCATCGGTCCGGCGGGACTCGGTGACCTTGACCTTCTGCAGGTAGTCGACCACGACGAACGGGAGCTGCTTGGTGTCCGCTTGAGCCTGCTCGACGACCTCACGGATCGTTTCGAGCGTGGTGGCGCTGCCGGTCGACCGGTGCAGCAGGAGGCGCTCTGAGTAGGTCTCGAGGGCTTCGACTGCCTCGCGGCCGCCCTCGGTGTCGGCGAGACGCTCGGCCAGCGATCCGGCTAGACCATCGCTGCCTTCGAACGATTTGCGCACGCGGTCGAGCGTGACGCCGTTGGTGCCGGCGATCATGCCGGCCTCCATCGCGACCAGTCGCTCGAGCAACGTCTGTGGGTCGTGCTCGAACGAGAAGTACACGGCAGAGCGGCCGGCGCAGGCGAGGTAGCGCAGCATTTGCAGGGCGTATGTCGTCTTGCCGAGGCCTTGTGGACCCGCAAGCAGAATCAGCTCCCCGGCACGAAACCCGCCACTCAGGCAGGTGTCCAGGGTCCGGAAACCGGTAGGCCAGACTCGCGGAGCAGCGTGAGATCCCGCCTTGAGCCGCTGGTCAGCGTCCTGCATGACACCCGACAGCGTCTGCAACTGACTGCTTGTGTCCTTGTTCGCCATACTGTATTGGAACAGACACAGAGCGTTAAGGTCCCCGAATTGTGCATATCGGTGCCGCCACCTCCCGGCGGTTGCCGTGGGCCGCGCGCGGGCCCCGGATCGAGGTCGGCACGAAATCAGTGGCTCGGCGTCCAGAAGCGCTGCTAGGCTCGCCCGGCCCATGGACCCAGAGATATCCACAGAACAGTCCCATCTCCTGGAGTCCCGAGCAGCCCTCGCCCGGATGCGCGAGCGCACTGCCTCGATGTCCGCGCTGGCCGGCGACCGGTTCTCCGGCGAATACCTCAAGTTCACCTTGTGGAAGCGGATGAAGGCGCTCGAGGACGACCCCGAGGTGCCGTTGTTCTTCGGCCGGCTCGACTACGGCGAGCAGGTGTCGGCCACCGGCGGGAAGGCGGGCGAGCGCTTCTACATCGGTCGCAGGCACGTGACCGACGAGGGCGGCGACCCGATGGTCGTCGACTGGCGGGCTCCGATCTCGCGACCGTTCTACCGCGCCAGTCGCCAACTACCCCTCGGCGTTCGGCTGCGACGACGGTTCGGCTTTCACCAGGGAGCCGTGACGGCGTACGAGGACGAGCCGCTCGGTCAAGGAGCCGGGGTGCCGACGCCGACCGCCACCGCCCCGGCCGAGACCCGCGATGGTGTGCACAGCGACATCCTCGAGACTGAGATCGAGCGGCCGCGGGTCGGCCCGATGCGCGACATCGTCGCCACCATCCAGCCCGAGCAGGACGAGATCGTCAGATCCGAGCTCGCCGAGAGTGTGTGCGTCCAGGGTGCACCCGGAACGGGCAAGACAGCGGTGGGTTTGCACCGCGCGGCATACCTCCTCTACGCGCATCGCGACCAGCTCAGTCGCCAAGGCGTGCTCGTGGTGGGACCGAACGACTCGTTCCTCCGCTACATCGCCGACGTGCTCCCCGCCCTCGGTGAGATCGACGCCAAGCAGACCACGCTCCAGGAGCTCGTCGCCCACGTCCCCGTCCGGTCCGAAGACGCGGTCGAGGTCGCTCGCCTGAAGGGGGACGCCCGGATGGCCACGGTGCTCGAGCGGGCCCTGTGGTCCCAACTTGCCCCCGCAACGGACGCACTCGTGGTGCCGATCGGGGCCCGCCGCTGGCGCGTCCCGGCATACGAAGCGGATGAGATCGTCGCGGAGCTTCGCGGGCGTGGGATCAGGTACGCCGCCGGACGCACCATGCTGCCGCAACGGCTCGCCCACGCAGTCCTGGTGAAGATGGAGCTCGCCGGCGACGCGCCAGACGACCGCGTCCAGAACTCGGTGGCTCGCAGCCGACCGGTGAAGCAGTACGTCGACGCGCTGTGGCCGGCCATGAACCCAAAGCGGTTGGTGATGCGCCTGCTGGGCGAGCCGGCCCTGCTCGCCTCGGCTGCCGCAGGCGTGCTGTCCGAGGACGAGCAGGAGCGACTACGCTGGTCCAAGCCTGCCAAAGGTCCCGGCAGCGCCCGCTGGTCTCTCCACGACGCGGTGCTCATCGACGAGGCCACCGACCTCCTCGAGCGCACCCCTAGCCTCGGGCATGTCGTCCTCGATGAAGCCCAGGACCTGTCGCCGATGATGTTGCGTTCGGTGGGTCGTCAGTGCTCGACCGGATCGGCAACGGTGCTCGGCGACGTCGCCCAGGCCACCACGCCCTGGGGCGTCAGCGCCTGGTCAGAAGCGCTCGGACATCTCGGAAAGGCAGGAGCGCACGTCGAGGAGCTCACGGTCGGGTTCCGGGTCCCCGGCGACGTGATCGACTACGCCGCCCGGCTGCTGCCTCAGATCGCGCCGAATCTGACGAAGCCGACTTCCGTGCGTCGCACCCGCGGCGAGCTGGTCATCCTGCTGCGAAGCGACCCGCTGGCCGCGGCTGTGACAAGCATCCGTACGACGCTCGACGACGAGGGGTCGGTCGGGCTGATCGTCCCCGATGCGCTGACCGACCGAGCCAGCAGCAGCCTGACTGCCGCCGGGGTGGTGCACAGCGTCCTGGGCCGCGACGACGACGCCTTCACGCCTGGAGTCGCGTCCCGCGTGGACGTGGTGCCTGCCAGTCTCGTGAAGGGACTCGAGTTCGACCACGTGGTGCTGGTCGAGCCGGCGGCGATCGCAGCCGCCGAGAACGATGAGATGACCGGGCTGCGTCGTCTCTACGTCTGCTTGACGCGGGCAGTCACGTCGCTCGTGATTACGCACTCCGAGCCGATCCCGGTCCCAGGCCCCTGACGGCATACCTGACCAGTCGGCGCGGCATACCTGACCAGTCGACGCGGCATACCTGACCAGTCGACGCGGCATACCTGACCAGTCGACGCGGCTTCTCCGGCGATCGAGCTTGTCGAGATCCAGGGGTCTCGACAGGCTCGACCAACGGCCTTCAGGGGTCAGCCGAAGAGTCCGCCGGCATTCAACCCGCGTGCATCCTGCTTGAGCGCAGTGTCGATGCCGAACGCGCAGGCGAGCACGATGCTGTGTAGCGGCTGAGGCAACTGCTGGTGGAGCTGCACGACGTAGTTGTCAGCCTGGGTGAACATCGTCTTCGCGAACCCCTCCCAGGTTTTCGTGATGCGCGCGACCTCGCGGCCGGTGTGATCTTGGATGTTGAAGTTCCAGGCCCGCCAGTTCTCGCCGTTGAGGGTCCCGATCTGCTGGCCGTTCACCTCGAGGCCGAAGCGGATCTTGCCGATGACGTTCTGCTGCACGATCTGGCCGAGCTCTTGCCCGTTGCCACCTTCGACAATGATCCGTGACTTCATGAACTTGCGGGGACGCGTCAACGCAAGCACGACCTGGCCGTTCGCGTCGACCACCTGGAGCTTGTGCGTCATGAACTGGTCGACGTCGGCGACGAAACGCATCACCTTCTTCGCCGTGCTCTGACCCACCTGCCGGACAGCGCCGATCTGCTGCCCATGCTGGTCGTAGATCGCGAACTCCTGGTTGATCTCGATCAGCTTGACCTTCTGGTTGACGACCAGCACCGGCTCGGTGAACAACGAGCCACCGCCCTGCGCGGCACCGGCCTGGACACCCGCCTGCTGTACGTCGCGCTGCACCTTCTCGGTGGCCCGGTTCACGGTGGGCGTGTGCGCCACCCCGCCTGGTGGGTCGACCGACTGGCGACCGTGGCTGGCCACGTGCTCGGTCCAGTTCGCGCCATCGAAGTAGCGGTGCTCGTGGCGGCCCCAGGGATCGGGATACCAGTTCGCGACGTGTCCGGTCGTTTCGGTCATGGGAGCAGAGTAAGTCACGGTGACCGCCCGGCGGGAGGGATCATGTAACCATGCATGACGCCCTGCGAGCCCGCTGGGATCGACTGCTTCCAGGTCATTCCCAAGTCGGAGCGGACCTGCTGGCTAGGTACGCCGAGCCGGCCCGCCGCTACCACGACCTCCGCCACCTCGAGCATGTCCTCGCGTCACTGGAGCACGTGGCGGCCACGGTGTCAGACGATGCCGCGGTGGCGTTGGCGGCCTGGTTTCACGACGCGGTCTACGACGTACGCCGCGACGACAACGAAGAACAGTCGGCACGCCTCGCGGAGTCGGTGCTGGGGCCGCTGCACGTCCCTGCCCTCTCAGTGGAGGAGGTCGCGCGGCTGGTCAGGCTCACGCGCACACACGACCCGGCACCGGGCGACACCAACGGCGAGGCAATCTGTGACGCCGACCTCGCGATCCTCGGGTCGTCGGCGGAGTCCTACGCCGAGTACGTCACCCGGGTCCGCTCGGAGTACGCCCACGTCGACGACAGCACGTTCCGCGCCGGGCGGGCAGCAGTCCTGCGTCAGCTGCTCGACCTTCCGCAGCTCTTCCGAACCCCAGAGGGCCACCACCGTTGGGAAGCAGCCGCCCGAGCCAACGTCGAATCCGAGCTGTATAAGCTCCTGCGCTGATCAGCTCAGGGCTGGCTGGCTCAGCAACAGCGAGCCTCGGTCGGCGTCGAGCGTTGCCGCCACACCCAGCGGAACCGTCAACGTCGACGGCGTGTGGCCGATGTCGACATGCCGCACCATCGGCACGCCCAGCGGTGACAGCCTCGCGTCGAGCACGGCGTCGAGCTCGATCGGGTCGTTGCAGTCGCTGAAGTCGCCGAGCACCAGCCCACGCACTCCCTCGAACCAGCCAGCACGCAGCAGTTGCGTCAGCAACCGGTCGATGCGGTAGGTGTCCTCGCCGATGTCCTCCAGCACCACGATTCCTCCGGCGGCGGACCGCTCGAAGTCGCTGCCCAGGTCGGCGGCCAACAGCGCTAGGTTTCCGCCGACGAGCACTCCGTCCGCCATGCCGCTGACGACCGTCTCCACGGACGCACCGGCGAGTACGTCGGTCACCGCGTCGGGCTCCATCAGCTGCCTGCGCAAGCCCTCGGCGCTGGAGACAGTCGCCCCTCCCAACGACAGCGTCATATGCGAGTGGATGGTCACCAGGCCTAAGCGGGCAGCCACCGCCTGGTGGAGTGCGGTCACATCGGAGAAGCCGACCAGCACCTTCGGCTCAGCCTCGGCCAGCCGCCGCCAGTCGAGCAGGTCGACAACCCGCTGTGAGCCGTAACCACCCCGGGCGACCACGACGGCCGCGACATCGGCCGCCATCCACGCCTCGGTGAAGTCAGCCGCCCGCAACCGGTCGCTGCCCGCGAGGTAGCTCAACCTGGCGTCGGTGTCGAGCACGTGGTCGCCAAGACGCACCTGCAGCCCCCAGCTCTCCAACCGCTGCACCCCGACGCGCAGCCGCTCGGCGTCGACGACACCCGCCGTCGCCGGAACCGCCACCAGGTCTCCCGGCACCAGGCGACGGGGCCGTAGCAACGGACTACCGACCGCACGTCTGGCCATCGACTCCACCTTTCGCTTGCGCAGACCCGATTCTGACAACCGCTTGACGACCTCCCGCGACGACACCGGCAGCGCACCGGCAGCGACCAGGCGGTCATAGGCGTGATCGGGTACGTCGTAGTGGTCTCGCTCGAATCCCCGCCGAGGTATGCCGTGCGCGGCCGCAAAGCTGTGCAGCTCGTCGAGAGACAGATCGCTAATCAGGTGGGACCACAGCCGGCCATGGGCTGGCCACGCCGGTGGGTCGATCAGGATGGCCACAGCTCAGCCGGCAGCCCCACTGCCCAACCCGTCGACGTGGCTGGGGCGGACGGCCGAGTCGAGGAGCAGCCGCCACGATCGGACGAAGCTCGCGTCGACGTACGACTTCGACCAGGATCCACCGGGGCGCACCGAGACGCCGAGGTGGAGCCGGGTGATACCCGCCCGGACCAACCACGGCACATGCTCAGGGCGCACCCCGCCGGCCGCAACAGCCAGGGCCGCGAAGCGGGGATCGGCGTGCGCCATCGCGACGAGGTCGTCAAACCCGGACTCCATCCCGAGCACAGCGCCGGCTGTGTGGATCCCGTCGAGGCCGGTGGCACCCGCAAGCGACCGCCAAGCCCGACGCGCGTCGAGTGCATGATCGAAGGCCCGGTCGAAGGTCCATGGCGCACCTGACATCTCGTCGACGAGCGCCGCACACACTTCGAAGTCGACGTCGAGGTCGGGGGTCAGGAAGCCGAACGCGAACCCTTCGACGCCGAGGGAGAGATAGTCCGACACCAACCCGGTCAAGCGGGTGAGCTCGCCTCCTTGGGTCGTGAACCCTTCGGACAGCCGCAGCGTGACCCGCACCGGCAGGTCGGTCGCGCGAATGATGGCGCTCACCGCGGCCGGCTCGAGGGAGCGAGTCTCATCGCCCACGAGCGTGCAGACGTGCAGGCGGTCTGCTCCGCCTTCTTGGGCGCGCTCGGCGTCGGCGGGAAGCAGCGCGACGACCTCGATCTGTGGACCGCCGCTCTCTCGCCCACCTGCTTGCGGTGTGGTCACTTGAACAGAGTGCCAGGATGGAGGCCATGACGTCGGGCGACCCGCTGCTGAATGCGCGAGCACTTGTACTCAACGACCTCGCGGCCCAGGGACTGGTCGACCCCCACACGGTCTCCGTCGTAGAGGACTGCGTGGCTCAGCGGCGCTGGTGGCTCTCGCAGTGGCGACAGGGAGCGCCGTACGTCGAAGGGCTGGTCGCGCAGGACGTGCAGGACGCACTCTTCGACGAGGCCCAGCGTTGGCCCCTGTGTGTGGGGTGCGCCGATCCGGTCGAGCACAGCCTGGCCATCGAGCCCGAGCTTGGCCCCGACCCGCACTGGGTGTGCTCGGAGTCGGGTGCGCTCGTCGCCGCGCTCGGCACGCTCATGAGCGTCGGTGGGCAACCAGCTTCCTGAGCACGCACAGCACGAGCAGCACACCGACCACCTGGACGGCATACCGCCGCAGGAGCACGGGCAGCATTGCCGCGCCGAGGTCGAGCTCTGCCGCCGGCGCAGGACTGGCAGCAGCCGCTGGCTGGGCGGCGCGAGCAGCGGATGGCTCAGGCGTTGGGCTCACCGCGTCGCGGGCCCGCTGAGCCATCGGAGTCCCTGACTCGCCGCCTTCAGCATAAATACTCGCCGCTGCCACCTCGGACGCCTGCACCGGTGCGCGGGGCGAGGTCTCTTCGGCCGCCGGTTCATCCGCGGCCGACGATGCCGCGCCGAGCTTCGTCTCGAGGCACGCTGCGAACTGGTTCAGCAGCTTGTCACTGACATCCTGCATCACCCCACGACCGAACTGGGCGGGTCGCCCGGTGATGTTGAGGTCGGTCTTGACCTCGACCTCTGTCTCGTTGTCGCCCTTCGCGATGAGCTGGGCAGTGATGCCGGCAGCCGCGGTGCCGTTCCCGCGCTTGTCCTTGCCCTTGGCTTCGATCACCGCCCGCTTGGCACCCTCGTCGCGCTCGACGAACCGACCGGAACCCGTGTACTGCAATGAGATCGGGCCCAGCTTCACCTTGCACAGCCCTTCGAAGTTCTCCCCGTCGAACGACGTCAGCGCCGCACCAGGAAAACACGGCGCGATCCGCTCGAGGTCGTTGAACGCCGTCCAGGCATCGTCGACAGACGCCGGGACTGTGAAGCGGTGAGTCAGTTCCATCGGTGCCCTCTCACAGAGCTCGGTATGACGACGAGAGGCTCAGCCTCCCGCAGCCGCCAGCACTGCACGGCGGGTCAGGACAGTTGCCAGGTGGCGCCGGTAGTCGGCGTCACCGTTGGTGTCCGTCGGTGGGTCGGTGCCGTCGGCCGCTGTCGCCGCTGCTTCCCTGACCGCATCGACGGACGCGGGTCGCCCGGTGAGTGCCTGCTCGACCGAGGTGGCCCGGATCGGGGTAGAGCCCATGTTGGTGAGCGCAACCTTGGCCTGCGAGATCGAGCCGCCGTTGGGCTGCACGGTCGCCGCCACTCCGACGATCGACCAGGCCTGCGCCACCCGCGAGAACTTCTCGTAGTGGGCACCCCAGCCGGTGTGCTTCGGGATCCGGATCTTGGTGAGGATCTCGTCCTCGCCAAGGTTCGTGGTGAAAAGGTCCTCGAAGAAGTCGGCGGCCGCCACGGTGCGCTCTCCGTCGGGACCCGCGACCACGAGTTCCGCGTCGAGCGCAAGGATCGGGGCCGGAAGGTCGCCCGCCGGGTCGGCGTGGGCGAGGGCGCCCCCGAGGGTCCCCCGGTGCCGCACCTGCGGGTCGGCGACCGTCTTGGTCGCCTTGGCCAGCACCGCCGCGTGCTCCTTGACCAGGTCGCTGCTGGCGACCTCGGCATGCGTCGTCATCGCTCCGATGACGATCGCGTCCCCGTCGTCGGAGATACCGCTCAGCTCCTCGATGCGACCGAGGTCGACGAGCAACGTGGGGGCGGCGAGCCGTAGCTTCAGCACAGCGAGCAGGCTCTGGCCGCCGGCCAACACCTTGATCTCCTCCGCGTCAGAGCCCAGGGCTGCGATCGCGTCCGCGACCGTCGTTGGCGCGGTGTAGTCGAACGCTGCCGGGATCATGACTGCCGTCCTTCGGTGGAACCGTTATTCGAGCCGGGGCTGACCGCCGCGTTGTGCGAGGGGTCCGCAGCGGTGGGACTGGTCGTTTTGTGGCTCGGTGTCCCTTCGCCCGATGACGCAGCCTGTAAGGCCGTCCAGACCCGATGGGGGGTGCACGGCATCTCGATGTCGTTGATGCCGAACGACCTCACGGCATCAACGATGGCGTTGACCACCGCCGGTGTCGACGCGATCGTCCCGGCTTCGCCAACACCCTTCACGCCCAGTTCGTTCGTCGTCGATGGCGACTCTGTGCGTCCCGTATTGAAGCTGATCAGATCCGCCGCGCTCGGCACGAGATAGTCGACGAACGACCCGGTCACCAACGTGCCGGACTCGTCATACACCGCCTCCTCCCAGAGTGCCTGCGCGATGCCCTGGGTCAGGCCGCCATGAACCTGCCCTTCCACGATCGTCGGGTTGACGACCTTTCCGACGTCGTCGACGCAGGTGTAGTTGCGGAGCTTCGTCTCGCCTGTCTCGGTGTCGACCTCGACCGCGCACAGGTGCGTGCCGTGTGGGAACGAGAACGTGTCCGGATCGAACGTCGCGTCCGAGTCGAGCGAACCCTCGGTGCCGGCCCCGACGTTGTGCCCCTGGAAGACGGCGAATGCGATCTCGCCGAGTCCCATCGATGCCTCAGTGCCCTTGACCCCGTACGAGCCGGCACTGAAGTCCAGGTCGTCGGCGTTGGCCTCGAGCAGATGCGCGGCGATGACCCGTCCCTTCTCGATCACCTTGTCCGCCGCCGCGAGGACCGCCATCGCACCGACCGCCAGTGACCTGGAGCCGTACGTGTCGAGGCCTCGGGGCGATACCTGCGTGTCGCCGTGAAGCACCTCGACGTCCTCGAACGGAACCCCCAGCCGGTCTGCGACGATCTGCGACCACGCAGTCTCGTGGCCCTGGCCGTGTGGACTGGTGCCCGCGATGACCTCGACCTTGCCGGTCGGCAGCATGCGGATCGAAGCGTGCTCCCAGCCGCCACCAACGTAGCCATTGGTCCCGAGCCAGCGTGAAGGCGCCAGCCCGCACATCTCTGTGTAGGTGGAGATTCCGATGCCGAGCTGGACCGGGTCGTTGCTCTCGCGCCGCTGCTTCTGCTCGGCGCGCAGAGCGTCATACCCGAACACCTCCTTGGCCTTGGCCGTGGCGGCTTCGTAGTTCCCCGAGTCGTAGTCGAGGCCTGCGACCGTGGTGAAAGGGAACTCGTCGTGCTTGATCCAGTTGCGCTCGCGGATCTCCAGCGGGTCTACGCCGAGCTCGACGGCGAGCTCATCCATCATGCGCTCGATCGCGTACGTCGCCTCGGGTCGGCCGGCGCCGCGGTATGCGTCGGTCCAGGCCATGTTCGTGAACACGTTGGTGCACGTCCAGCGGTAGGCCGGGAACTTGTAGATCGCGTTGTACATCAAGGCACCCAAGAACGGGATAGCCGACGTGACGAGTCCGAGGTAAGCACCCATGTTCGCTTGCAGGTCGACCTTGAGCCCGGTGACTGTGCCGTCCTTGTCGGCCGCGAGCGTGATCTGCTGCCACTGGTCGCGACCGTGGTGGGCGGCCATGAGCGACTCGCTGCGTGACTCGGTGTACTTGCAGGGCTTGCCGGTACGTCGAGCGGCGATGACCGTGAGCACCTCCTCCGGCGTGAACTGCAGCTTGCCGCCGAAGCCACCGCCCACGTCCGGGGCGATCACGCGCACCTTGCTCTCGGGAATCCCTAGCACGAGGCTGATGAAGATACGCACGAAGTGCGGAACCTGGGTGGATGTCCAGACGGTCAGCTGCTCGCCAGTGGGGTCGACCGCGATCGACCGCGGCTCCATGAACGCTGGGATCAGCCGTTGCTGACGGAACTCGCGCTCGATAACGATCCCGTCCGTCCGTGCCTTGGCGATGGCGTCGTCGACGTTGCCGCCTGTGCCTGCCTCTGCCGAGTCGAAGGTCCGCACGGCGGAGATGTTCGTGCCCAGGCTCGGGTGTGCGATGACTTCGTCGCGTGCTGCAGCCTTGAGATCCGCCGCCACGGGGAGGTCTTCGTAGTCGACGTCAACGAGCTCGACGGCGTCACGTGCCGCATCCGCACTCCTGGCGACGATGACGGCTACGATCTCGCCGGCGAACGCGACCCGGTCGACGGCGACGCTCGGATGCGACGGCGCCTTCTGCTCAGGGACTATCGCCCAGGCGTTGGGGAGCTCTCCCTGCTCTTCGGCGAGATCGGCTCCGGTATACACCGTGACAACGCCGGGCGACGCCTTCGCAGCGGATACATCGATCGACGTGATCTTGGCGTGAGCAGCGGGGCTGCGAACCATCGCGAGGTGGAGCATCCCTGTGAGCTGGAGGTTGTCGACCCAGCGGGTGCGGCCGGTGATGAGCCGGCGGTCTTCCTTGCGGAGGCGCGGCGCCCCGACCTCGGTCGCGGGTCGGTCCTCGGTGAGGGTCATCATGCACCTGCCTTCGAGGCGGCCAGCACGGCCTTGACGATGTTCTGGTAGCCCGTGCACCGGCACAGGTTGCCCTCGAGGCCGTCGCGGACCTCTTGCTCCGTGGGGCTGGGGTTGTCGCGCAGGAGGTCGATGCTCTGCATGATCATCCCCGGTGTGCAGAAGCCACACTGCAGGGCGTGATTCTCATGGAACGCCTGCTGCATCGGGTGCAGTTCACCGTTCGCGGAGAGGCCCTCGATCGTGGTCACTTCGTTGCCATCGGCTTGGACAGCGAGCACCGTGCACGACTTGACGCTGTGACCGCCGAGGTCGACCGTGCAGGCACCACAGTTCGTCGTGTCGCAGCCGACCACCGTGCCCGTCTTGCCGATCTGCTCCCTGAGGTACTGCACGAGCAGCATGCGGGGTTCGACGTCGTCGGAGTAATCCACCCCGTCGACCTTGATGTGAACTCGAGTCATGTCCAGCCCCTCTCGCCAGGCAACCTGGTGGGATCCGCCCGTCACGGTGTAGGTAACACACAACCGCGCAACCGGCGCCCGCACAAGTGGTTGATCAGCGAATACTCGGCATCAACCGCTCCGCCGTTAAGACCGGGGGCTCGGTACCGAGCCCTACACCCCAAACGCCCCGAATGCACGCCAGGCTTGGCGCCTCGAGGTCATACGTCGTGGTGAATGGGTCCCTCGACTCCGGCCAGCCGATCGCCCTTTCCACCCCACCGCAACGCGATGATCTCGGCCGCGATGCTGACGGCCGTCTCCTCTGGCGTCCGAGCCCCGAGGTCGAGGCCGATCGGGCTGGAGAGGCGGCCGAGCTCGCCGTCGTTCAGGCCGGCCTCGCGGAGCCGCTTCATCCGGTCGTCGTGGGTACGACGTGATCCCATCGCCCCGACGTACGCGACCTCCGGCAGCCGCAACGCGACTTCGAGCAGGGGGACGTCGAACTTCGGATCATGGGTGAGGACGCACAGGACCGTACGCTCGTCGACGAGGTGCTGCGCGACCTGCTCGGTGAGGTACTTATGCGGCCAGGAGACCACGACCTCGTCGGCCTCGGGGAAGCGTGAGGCGGTGGCGAACACAGGCCTCGCGTCGCAGACCGTCACGTGGTAGCCGAGGAACGACCCGACCCGGGCGACGGCCGCCGCGAAGTCGATGGCGCCGAACACCAACATCCGGGGTTTCGGCGCGTAGGAAACCACGAAGACGGCCATCCCCTCGCCGCGTCGCTGACCGTCGGGTCCGTAGTGGAGTGTCTCGTTACGTCCGGCAGCAAGCAGGCCGCGGGCGTCAGCGGCGACGGCGTCGTCGGCGCGACTCGACCCGAGCGACCCGACGACCGGCTGCGCGTGGTCGGGTGGGCGTACGACGAGCCGGCGTCCGATCCGGCTGGGCTCGTCGTGGGAGACCACTGTCGCGACTGCGACCGGCCGCCCGGCCTCAATGTCGGCCGCGACCTCCCCGAGCTCTGGAAAGGTCTGCTTGTCAACGACCTCGACGAAAACGTCCAGGATCCCTCCGCAGGTGAGGCCGACGGCAAACGCATCGTCGTCGCTGACGCCGTAACGCTGCAGGACCGGGTGGCCGTCGGCGATGACCTGCTCAGCCAGCTCGTAGACCGCCCCTTCGACGCAACCGCCCGAGACCGAACCAACAGCCTCACCTCCCGGGCCGACCAGCATCGCTGCACCTGGTGCCCGCGGAGCCGACTGGAAGGTCGCGACCACGGTCCCGACGCCGACCGTCTCACCGGCCTGCCACCACGGCAGCAGCCGATCCAAGACGTCACGCACGGGCGATCACCTCCAACGCCTCCTCGAACGTGGCCATGCTGTGCCCCGCCAAGAACGTGTCAACATAAGGAAGGGCCGCGACAATCCCGCCCTGGACCGGTTGGTAGCCGACCTTGCCGAGGTGAGGGTTCACCCAGACGATGGAGTGGCACAGCCGGCGCAGCCGCTGCATCTGCTGGCCGAGCTGCGCACTGTCACCGCGCTCCCACCCGTCGCTCAAGATCACCACGACCGCGCCTCGGGCGAGCCCGCGCCGGCCATGTCGATCGACGAAAGCCTGCATCGCCTCGCCCAGCCGGGTGCCCCCCGACCAGTCGGGGACGACCTGTCCGGTGGCGATGAGGGCGGCCTCGCCGTCGCGCACCCGGAGGGCGCGGGTGACTCGCGTCAGCCGGGTGCCGATCGTGAACACCTCTGTCCTGGCCGGGCTGGCCGTGACGACGACGTGTGCCCAACGGAGCAGGCTGTCGGCATACGGTCCCATCGAGCCGGAGACGTCGATGAGCACCACGACCCGCCGGGCTCGTTGGGTACGTCGCTTGAAGTTCAGCCGGGCCGGCTCACCGCCGCGACGAAGCTGCTCGCGAAGCGTCCGCCGCGCGTCCACCTCGCCGCTGCGCGCGGGACGGCGCCGCGACGAGATGCGCCGGGGTGGCACGCAGCGCAGGCCCGCGAACAGCCGCCCCAGCTCTGCACGTTCGGCCGGCGTCATCGTCGCGATATCACGGTGCCTCAACACCTCGGTCGCACTCGCGGAAGCGCGGACCACGGTCTTCGAGCCGTCGCCGTCGCCGTCCTCGTCACCCGTGTCACCAAGGTCAGCCTGCTCAGTGCGCCGCAGCCACTCGCGTGGCGTCGAAGGCACCAGCCCTGACCCGCCGAACCACGCCGCGAACACCTGGTCGTAGCGGTCGAGGTCGTCGAGCGAGCCACACAGGGTGGCCCTGCCGGTCCAGTAGACGGCCGCCTGGTCGTCTGCGCCGACGACGGCGCAACCCCGGAGGAACGCCGAGGTCCGGTCCATCGTCACGTGCAGTCCGGCGGCCCGGAGCGCGACCGCGAACGCCGTCAGGATCTCGTCAGCCTCGTGCGTCGGGGCAACCGTGCTCATCAGACTGTGTCCATCACGCAGTGCTCATCAGGCTGTGCTCATCAGGCGAGGATCTTGTCCAGCGAGGCCCGCACTCGCTCCGCGTCCTCGCGGTACTTGAGCACGGCGCCGAGCGTCGAGGCCGCCGTCTCGAGGTCGAGCTCTGAAGCTCCGAGCGTGTGGAGGGCCTGTGCCCAGTCGAGGGTCTCGGCCACGCCGGGTGGCTTGACAAGGTCGTCGCGCGCCCGAAGCTTCATCGTTGCCAAGGCCACCTGCTCGGCGAGCTGCTTGGGTACGTCGGGAAGCCGGCGACGTACGATCTCGACCTCCCGTTCGAGGCCCGGGTGCTCGACCCAGTGGTACAGGCAGCGGCGCTTGAGGGCGTCGTGGACCTCCCGCGTGCGATTGGAGGTCAGGACGACGATCGGCGGGGTGGCCGCCACGACCGTGCCGTACTCGGGGATCGTCACCTGGTTGGTGGACAGCACCTCCAGCAGGAAGGCCTCGAACTCGTCGTCGGCCCGGTCGACCTCGTCGATGAGCAGCACCGCAGGACTCTCCCGGAGTGCCTGCAGGATGGGGCGAGCGAGCAGGAACCGCTCGTCGAACAACGACTTCTCGACCTCTGACTGGTCGATCTCACGATCACCCGTGACCGCCTCGACGGTGCGTAAGTGCAGGATCTGACGGGCGAAGTCCCAGTCGTACAAGGCTTGGCTGGCGTCGATGCCCTCATGGCACTGCAACCGGATTAGCTTGAGGCCGAGCGCTTCTGCGAGCGCCTCGGCGAGTGCAGTCTTGCCGGTGCCTGGCTCGCCCTCGAGGAGCAGCGGTCGGTGCATCGCCAAGGCCAGGTAGCCGATCGTGGCCAGCCCGTCATCGGTCAGGTAGCCCGTGTGGGCGAGCCTGTCGGCGAGGTCTGCGGCGGACTGGACCGAATGCATGGGGCCAGCCTGTACGACGCGCTGCCATTCCCCAAGCGCTTCGCGTGTGTCTACGTCGAGGCCCGACCCGACGTCGCCGCTCTCGACGAGGGTCACCTGTTGCGTTTTCAGGTAGTCGCGGGCGCCCCGGTCGCCGTGCGCCGTCTCGAGAACCCCAGGCCAGTGCTCACGACCGAGCAGTACTGGATGGCCAGGTACGCCGTCGTAGCTCGCCCGCGCGATCGAGTCCGGGGCAGCGTGACTGAGCAAGCGACTGACGACGCCCGGCCCCACTTCGGGGGTGTCGACGAGCAGCACGACCACGGCGTCGGCAGTCGGGTGGTCGAGCATCAATTGGCTCATGCCGGACCGTAGTGAGGCGCCCATCCCCTCAGCCCACTCGGTGGCTTCGACGACGACACAGCCGTCGGGCACGACACGTTGCGCGGCTTCGGCCTCAGCCCCGACGACGACATACACATGGGCCGCTCCGCCGTCGCGGGCGGTCGTCGCCGCCTGCGCCAACCAGGTGGTGCCGTCGGCGTCCGCCACCAGCGCCTTCGGTCGGCCGAGCCGCATCCCGGCGCCGGCGGCGAGCACGAGCGCAACGACAGTCGGACGAGCGCCACCCTGACCAGCGTGCGGCGCTTCCATGCGCTCAACTCTACGGGCGCCCCTCCCGCCGACTGGTCACATATGCCGCGCCCACTGGTCACATATGCACCCTCGACTGGTGTCAGTGGCTCGCGGCTTGCTCCATGTCATGCATGGCCCGCAGCACGTTCCCGTGCGCGAGCGCCACCAGCTCCTGCTCCGACCAGCCGCGGTCGCGGAGCGTCTGGAGCAGCCGCGGGTAGCTCGAGACGTCGCTCATGTCGTCGGGGAAGAACAGCGAGCCGTCGTAATCGCCGCCAATTCCGACGTGGTCGATCCCGGCGACGTCACGCACATGGTCGACGTGGTCGGCCACGTCTTCGACCGTGCAACGCGGCGGGGGTGACGTCTTCGACAGCTCCTGGATGACCGGCTCCACGTCGGAGAACCGCCTCCGGTCGCCGCCTCGCTGCTCGGTCAGGTCGAGGACTCCCGCGAACCAGTCAGCCACCGCCTGCGACACGAACATCGGCACGAACGTCACCATGCACACACCCCCGTTGTCGGCCAGCCCAGCCAGTACGTCGTCGGGCACGTTGCGGTTGATGTCGCACACCGCACGTGCCGAGCTGTGGCTGAAGATCACCGGGGCCGTGGTCGTCTCCAGGGCATCGCGCATGACAGCCGCGGAGACGTGGGATAGGTCGACGAACATCCCTACCCGGTTCATCTCGCGCACGACGTCGCGCCCGAAGGCGCTGAGCCCGTTGAGGGCAGCTGTGTCAGTGGCGGAGTCCGCCCACGACACGTTCTCGTTATGGGTCAACGTCATGTAGCGCACGCCGAGCAGATGCATCATCCGCAAGGTGCCGAGGGACTCGTCGATGCTGTGCCCACCTTCGATACCCATCAGCGAAGCCACCTTGCCCGCCGCCGCGGCGCGCTCGACCTCGTCAGCCGAGGTCGCAAGCGCGAAGGTGTCGGGGTAGCGAGCCACCAGCCGGCGTACGAAGTCGATCTGTTCGAGGGTCGCCGTCACCGCGGCCTCGCCGGCGAGGTCGCACGGCACGAAGACCGACCAGAACTGGGCACCCACCTGGCCCGCCCGGAGCCGGGGTATGTCGGTCTGCAGCCGGGGCTCGCCACCGCGCAGGTCGACCGCATCGAAGTCGTAGCCGCACAGATCGCGCATTGCCCAGGGCAGGTCGTTGTGGCCGTCGAACACGTACTTGGGACCGTTCACCGCATCATCCACCCGATTCATATTGACAAACCATATTTTGACACCCCATCGTCGCTTGACCGTCGGTAACCGTTTGATTACCGTGCGGTAGGTCCACGTCGCGTGGGCTGAGGGCCCGGGGGGTCCTCCTCCGGGCCGCACACTCGAGGGAAGTAGGACTTTCGTGTCCCCATCATTGTTCACCACCAAGAGGGCCACACTCGCGGCTGTCGCGGTGGCCGCATCTGTCACGATGCTGGCCACCTCCACAAACGCGACCACGGCCTCCAACGAATCAGCGGACCGGCTCCGGACGGGAGACGGTGACCGTTCCGCAGTACAGGCGTTGTCACGCGACAACGGAATCTCGCGCACCGAGGCCACGCAGCGGCTGGCAACTGAGCGATCCAAGGACGTGCTCGCGGACCGCCTCGTCGACCGGGTCGGCGCTCGGCACACCGGCGGCGCCTACCTTGACGCAGCCAGCGGCAAGCTCGTCGTCACCGCGACAGACGCAGCGACGGCGCGCCAGATCCGCGCAGCCGGAGCGACCACCGAGCGAGTGGCGTACTCGACCGCTCGGCTCAGCCGCGTGCACGAAGGCCTGGACAGGTTCGCCGAGCTCAGCGGAGCCGGCAAGGTCCAGGGCTGGTATGTCGACGTGCCCACCAACACGGTCGTCGTCTCGACACTTGCCAAGGCTCACAGCCCCGCAACCAAGCAATTCCTTGCCAAGGCCCGCTCCTTCGGCCAGACCGTCGACGTTCGCCGCACCGCCGCCGTTGCAACGACGGCTGCGCTGTATGGCGGCCAGCAGGTCAACATGAGCAGTGGATTCATCTGCTCGCTCGGGTTCAACGCAACTACGTCGACTGGCGCGTCTGCCTTCGTGACCGCTGGCCACTGCGCCGAGGGCTTCCCGACGTTCTCACGCAACGGCACCCTTCTCGGGTCGACCCGCAGCTACAGCTTCCCGGGGAACGACTATGCAGCCGTCAACATCAACGACCCGGCGTTCTGGGCCCCCCAGGCCGCAGTCGACATGTACAACGGCTTCGCTCGCCCGGTCACAGGACAGAGCCAGGCCGCGGTCGGTTCGTCGCTCTGCAAGAGCGGCCGCACCACCGGCTGGACCTGCGGCACGGTTGAGGCCTACAACCAGACCGTCAACTACGGCGGTGGCGACATCGTCTCCGGCCTGGTCCGGCACAGCGCCTGCGTCGAGCAGGGTGACAGCGGCGGCTCGAACCTGAGCGGCAACCTCGCCCAGGGCGTCTCGAGTGGCGGCCAGCTCTACCAGTCCGGCAGCTCCCTGGTCTGCGGCGAGAAGGTCGGCCAGCCCAACGTCAGCTTCCACCAGCCCATTGGCGAAGCACTGAGCGCCAACGGTCTGACACTGCTGACCCAGTAGTTCTGCACCCACACGCAAGGATCCGACTCCGGCGTCGCCATCGCGATGCCCGAGTCGGATTCTTGTGTTTGCAGCTCAGTGGCGTACGTCGATGACGAGCCGGTTGGGCCCGTGCAGCTCGAAGACGCGGAAGTCGTTGCGGTTGCGAAGCGCGAGGCCGAACGACACCTGGCCCTCGAAGTCACCCGTCAAGGCAACGCCGCGAAGAGCCGGGAAGTGGTACTGCTGCAGGTCCGGGCCCTGGTAGACGTCGCCACCCTGCGCGTTGTGCGCCCGAGCCGGGAACAGGGTGACTGCGATGAACTTGCGTCCACGCAAGGGGACGTCGTTGCCCGAGCCGTCGTAATGCAGCTGTCGGACGTACCTGACGTGGTAGCCAGGCATCCGGCCGTCGAGGTCGATGACAACCCGGTCGAAATTGCGGTGCTCGCCGACGCGAAGGTCCACGACCTTCGGCTGCGGCGCCACGTTGTGCGTGACTCGCACGGGCGTGGTGTCCCATGCGGGCCGTGCTTGGGCCATCGGGGCAGTGGCAACGGTGCTTGCCAGGGCGGTGGCGGTGACCACCGCCAACTTGAACGACATCCTCATTGCGCACCTCCGTGCAGTCGTGGTCTCACCGGCAGGAGAACGGAGACCCCATGCCTGATACACGCCTAAGCGGTGACGTCGGTTGTCACCGCCGGTGCGTCGTCGACGTGGCGCCCACTCAGCCGTGCGGCCCAGGGGACGGTCGGCCAAACGGGCACAATCAGCGTCTCGCTGCCCTGTTCTGACGTCAACCGCGCGGCCGGGGGCACGTGGCAACGCATGATGGAGGGTCCAGAGCAACGTTATTGAAACGCCGGCGGTGAGCCATGGCCGAAAGTGACGAGACGCGCATTCGCAGTCTCGCCGCAATGGCGCACGCCCTGGGACGGTCCGAGGCCCCCTTGCGCTTGCTCGAGATCGCCGCGGAGGAGGCCAGGCGTGCGCTTCACGCCAGCACCGTCTCGGTCAGCCGGCACGAACCAGGCACGGTCACGATCCGCACCCTTGTGAACATTGGTGACCTCGGCCCGTCGGAGGAGCGCTGGCCCAAAGACGAGACCTACGAGACCGGCTCGTTCTCCAACCTCGAGCTCGTCTTGGCAGACCTTCGGACCTGGACCGCCACACTTGATGATCCGGATGCTCCGCATGCCGAGGTCGACTTGTTGCTCGAGCTGCGAAAGGGGTCATCCCTTGGCTCACCCATCATCGTCGACGGCCAGCTGTGGGGTGAGTTCTACGCCACTCGGCACATCGGCGAACCGGGCTTTGACCTTGACGACGTTGCCTACATCGAGGCGCTGGTGGCGATCCTGTCAGGCTCGATCTCGCGGTCACTCCGGGAAGAGTCTCTGGAGAGGTTGGCGTATCAAGACCCGCTGACGGGACTGTGGAATCGTCGAGCACTGGACGAACGCGCCGCGAAAGTATTCACGCCCGGCCCGGAGGCGAACCGGCTCGTCACCGTCGTGCAGGTCGATATCAACCGCCTCAAAGAGGTCAACGACACCCTCGGACACAACGCAGGAGACCATCTCATCCAGTCCGTCGCCCGCTCGCTGCTAGCTGAGTTCGACGAGCTGCCCGGCAGCCTGGTGGCGCGCGTCGGTGGGGACGAGTTCACGGTGCTGGTGGTGGGTCATGAGCAGTCGGCGGTCGTCGCCATCGCAGACCGGCTGTGCATGCACGTCTGGCGTCTCGGCGCCCGACCCGGAGTCTCATGCGGCGCAGCGAGCACCGACGTCACAGCCTCGTCGACAGTCACGCCCAGCGAGCTGTTCATGGCCGCCGACCAGGCTCAGTACACCGCCAAGCGCAGAGCGATGACCGCAACGCTCGTAAGTAACCCGTTCCCGGAAACAGAGCCTGCCAGAATCCGCTGAGCTCAGGCTCGAGCTCCTGCAAACGCTTCGCCCGCCTAGTCCTCCTCCTCGAGCCGCGGCCGGTCGAAGCACTCGAGGGCCCAGGCGAAGATCTCGGCCTCGTAGCGCAGATGGGCGAACCGGCCGGACGGACCCACATGCGCCCCTTCGCCCAGCTCGACCCGGAAGAGGCAGCGAGGAGACCATTCGGGGTCGGTATGACGCAGCAGCGCCACCCACTTGGTCGGCTCCCACACCATCACGCGCGGGTCGTGGACAGCCCCGGTCACCAGCAGGTCGGGCCGACCGCCAGCCGCCGGCACGTTGTCGTACGGCGAGTAGCCGAGGAGCCACCTGTACTCCTCCGATCGCCGCGGGTCACCCCACTCGTCGTACTCGTTGATCGTCAGCGGCACCGACGGGTCGAGCATCGTCGTGAGGATGTCGACGGCAGGAACCTCCGCGATGACGCCGCGCCATCGCTCCGGTGCCTGCGAGAACACCACACCCTGGAGCAACCCGCCGGCCGACAGCCCGCGAGTGACGATCCGCTCCCCGTCGACCAGCCCGGCCGCGAGGAAGTCGGCGACGGCGAGGTGGTCTGTGTACGTGTGCTGCTTGTGCGCCAGCCGGCCGTCGAGCCACCAGCGCCGCCCGCCCTCGCCGCCGCCGCGGATGTGGGCATGTGCCCAGACCACTCCGCGGTCGAGCAGGGCAGACAGCGCCGCGTCGAACTCGGGCTCGTCGCATGCCTCGTAGGCGCCATAGCCGTAGAGCAGACACGGCGCGCTGCCGTCGAGCGGGGTGTTCTTGTGCCGCACGATCGTCACCGCGATCTCGAGACCGTCGACGGGGACCCGCCGCCGCTCAGTTTCGTAATCGCCGGCGTCGTAGCCGGGCACGTCCTGGTCGCGGAGGTGGCGACGTGTGCCGTCGGCGAGGTCGACCGCGAACCACCTGCGCGGCTGCGTGTAGGACTGCTCGACCATCGTCAGCTCGGCCGGTGTCGAAGAGCTCGTTGTCACCGAGCTCGATGCTGCCCGCGGGGTATGACGGGACGAGGTCAAGTGGTGCCGTGAGTGCTCCGTCGGCGTCGAGCGCATACGCCCGGGCGACCAGCGTTCCGTCGCGGCGCAACGTTGTCACGAGGTGGCCAGAGAAGGCGGTCGCGTCGTACAACCGCTCTGCCGGGTCTTCGGCGAGTACCTCGGTCCAGCTCCTCCGTGCGGGACTCGACAACGGTGCGGACATCAGCCGGAACTCGGTCGAGTCGTCGTTGGTCACGATGAAGAGCCGGTCACCGGCCTGCGTGCGAGCGTGCTCGCAGGTGTACTCCACCCCGCGTCGCCGCGGCTCGACTACGCGGGGAGGAGCCTCGGGATGGTGTGCATCGACAAGCCAGACCTCCGACGTGTCCCGGTTGGCGGAGTGGATCACGATCACGTCCCCCGACCGCGTCAGCCTGACCTCCAACTCGAACTGCTCGTCCGTCTCCGTCTGCACCAGCACGTCTTCCGACGCCGGTGTCCCGATCTGATGCCGCCACACCTGGAAGGGCCGGTAGGTCTCGTCGTGGACGGTGTAGAAGAACACGCTGGCGTCGGCGCTCCAGGCGCCGCCGTAGTACGTCCGCGGCAGGACATCAGGTAGGTCCTCGACCTCGCCGTTCCTGCCGAGCTGCCGGAATCGGAGTGTGAACACCTCGTCCCCTGTGAGGTCGAAGGAGTAGGCGAGGACAGACTCGTCGGGGCTCACCAGCGACAGGCCGATATCGACGTACGCAGAGTCACCGCGCAGTCGCTCAGGATCGAGAAGTACCTGCTCGGTGTCGGGACTGCCCGGCTTGTCGCGCTCAGGCGGATCAACGGCGCGACACAATTGTGCGTACTCACTACCGGACGGGGTCTGGGTGTAGTAAGAAAACAGTTGTCGCCGGTAACTGACCGACGAGTCAGTATCTGGTACTCGGGCAGTCATTTCGCTGGCCAAGGTCTCAACCAAGGGACGCAGATGAGACGTAGCAGCGTTGTAGTAGGACCGCTCAGCCGCGAGGTACTCCAGCACTTCGGGATCGTCCACGTCACGCAGCCATGCATACGCGTCGACTCGCTGGTGCCCGTGCTGCTCCCTGACGAACTCCATTCGACGTACCGTCGGAGCACTGACTGGCGAGTCAGGAGACTGGTTCACGCATGGCAACCTACTCCGTCAACTGGGCCGAAGGCCTGCCAAGGGAGACGTCGATGAGACGCAACCGGCAACATGCGACCAAGGCAGCCGCAGTATCGACCGCCGTGACCCTGATGCTCGGAGCCGCGGTCCTGGGCATCACGACGGGGGGCCAGGCCGTCGCCGCAGCCGATGACCCGAAGTTCACGATCGGGATGACGAACGAGGTCGACTCGTTCAACCCCTTCAACGGCATCGAGGCGGAGTCGTATGAAGCGTGGGCGCTGATGTACGACTACATGATCAGCTGGTCCGAGAAGGACCTGAGTCCCGCAGCCGAGCCTCGCCACCTCGTGGGAGACGACCGATGACGGGCTGCAGTGGACGTTCCACATCCGCGATGACGTCAAGTGGTCTGACGGTGTGGCGCTCACGGCCAACGACATCGCCTACACCTACAACCGGATCCTCGACGGCGGACCGGAGTCGGCGTCCTGGGGCAACTATCTCGGCTCCGTCAACACCATCACGGCTCCTGACGAGACGACTGTGCTGTTCGAGCTCGACAGACCGAATGCCGTCCTCCCGCTGCTGCCGATGCCGATCCTCCCCGAGCACATCTGGAAGGACGTCAGCGAAGACGACGTCAAGACCTTTTCCAACGAGCCGGCGAGCGAGGACCAGCCCATCGTCGGGTCGGGGCCGTTCAAGCTCGTCGAGGGCAAGGCCGGTGGGCCGACCTACCGCTTCGTCCGCAACGACGACTACTGGGGTGGCAAACCCGCGATGAGCGAGGTCATCATGCAGGTCTACCGCTCCCAGGACACTCAGATCCAGGCGCTCAAGGTGGGCGAGATCGACTTCGCAGAGGGCATCGACCAGCTCCAAGTGGAGGCCCTGGAAAGTGATCCGAACATCACCACAGTCGAGGGGGACTCACCCGGCTTCGAAGAGATCGCGTTCAACACCGGGTCCGTCGACCTCAAGACCGGCGAGCCGATGGGTGACCCGAACCCGGCTGTGCTGGACAAGAACTTCCGCTTCGCGCTGAACTTCGCGATCGACCGGCAGCGCATCGTCGACAAGGCCTACCAGGGCGCCGGCACACCGGCCGAGAACATCATCCCGCCGGCATACCCGACCTTCCATTGGGAGCCGCCGAGCGAGGACGCCTACGCCTACGACCCCGAGCGTGCGCGCGAGCTCCTCGACGATGCCGGATTCACCGTCGGGGACGACGGATGGCGCACCATGCCCGACGGCACCCCAATCGGGAAGCTGCGCCTGTTCGCAAGATCCGACTCCGAGTCCTCGATTAACGTGATGGCTTACTTCAAGGAGTGGCTGGCCGACGTGCAGGTCGACTCCGAGGTCACGTCGTACGAGAGCAGCAAGCTGACCAACGTCATCCTCGACGGTGAGTTCGACACGTTCGAATGGGGCTGGTACGTCGAGCCCGACCCGGACTCGATCCTGAGCTACTTCACTTGCGCTCAGCGTGGTGGCTGGTCGGACTCGTGGTACTGCAACGCCGAGTACGACAAGCTCTACAAGGAGCAGGCCTCCGCCCTCGACGAGGCCGAGCGTGCCGACATCGTCATGCAGATGCAGCAGATCCTGTACGACGACGCGCCCTACCTCAACACGGCCTACGGCAAGATCAACGAGGCCTACCGCAGCGACCGGTGGGAGGGCTTTGTACCGCAGCCTGACCCCGGCGGTGTTCTGCTTTTCCAGTACGGTCACGCAAACTATCTCCACGCTGCACCGGCCGGCACAGCGGACGGGACACCGGGAGCGACAGCCGCCGCTGACGGCGGGATCGACACAGGGCAGGTTTCGATCATCGTGCTCGTCGTCGTCCTCGTTGCTGGCGGGTTGGTGGGCGGCTGGATGGTCGTGCGCAGGCGAGGCGCGGATCAGCGCGAGTGAGCCACCCGATCGACGTCACGGGCTACGAGGCCGAGCCGCCGTCACCGACCAGCTCTGACGAGGTCCCCAGACCGAGTCGCGCGGCGAGCTGGCGCTGGTTCGGCCGCCAGGTCGGAGGCTCGGCCGCGACGATGGGGTTCATCGTCGTCGTGAACTTCTTCCTGTTTCGGGTGATCAACGAGCACCCCGAGAGGACGCTCGCACGCGGCCGCGCCAAGACACCCGAACAGGTCCAGGCCGTCATCGACAAGTACGGCCTCGACGACCCGCTGCCGCAACAGTTCCTCATCTACCTCAAGAACATCGTCACTCTCGACTTCGGCGACTCCTACCAGTACAGCCAGCCTGTGAACGAACTGATGCTCGACCGGCTCTGGCCGACCCTTGCCCTCGTCGGCACGTCGACAATCCTGTCGATGATGTTCGGTTTTTGGATCGGCATCATTGCCGCCTGGAATCGCGGCCGCAAGTTCGACAAGATCTCCACGACGGGCACCATCACGCTCTACTCGATGCCCGAGTGGTGGCTCGGCCTGATCCTGTTTCTGTTTTTTGCGACCGGCTTCGGACCGATGCCCCGGCTATTCCCGATCGGGCAGCTGCAAACGCCAGGTGTAGACGCGTCGTCCCTCGACGGCGTGATCGACCAGGCCTGGCATCTGGTGTTACCCGTGCTCACGCTGACCCTCGCCTACCTCGCGGAGTATTCGCTCATCATGCGCTCTTCCCTGCTGGACGAGATGGGCGAGGACTACCTCCAGACGGCCCGGGCCAAAGGTCTGCACGACGTGCTCGTACGTCGTCGGCACGCAACGAGGAATGCCCTCCTGCCGGTCGTGACCCTGGTTTCGCTCAGTTTCGGATTCATCGTGTCGGGTGCGATCACGGTTGAGGCGGTGTTCTCGATTCCGGGCCTCGGACTCCTGACCGTTGATGCGCTCCGCATCCCTGACATCCCGATGCTGCAAGGGACCTTCTTCGTCTTCTCTGCTGCTGTGGTGCTGGCCAACCTGGTGGCCAACCTCTTGTACGGCTACCTCGACCCGCGGGTGCGGATATGACCGAGTCCGCGCGCTCCGGGTCCCCCGCGCCGCTAACCCCCCGCCAGGTCACCTGGCGCCGTCGCAGAGCGGCGGCCGGGCGCACGTGGCAGGAGTTCCGACGGCACCGAACGGGCGTGGGCGGGCTCATCGTGCTCATTTTCTTCGTACTGGTGGCCATCTTCGCGCCGCTGCTGGCGGATCCCGAGGGCCTGTCACGGACACAGGCCACGGGTGAGGTGTTGGCCCCTCCGACATCGGGGTTTCCGCTTGGCACCGACGAGTACGGCCGGTCTGTGCTGACGCTGCTCATCTACGGCGCCCGCGTCTCGCTGCTCGTCGGGCTGCTGGCCACCGTCATCTCGATGGTGCTCGGAACGCTGATCGGAATCGCATCCGGGTTTCTCACCGGCTGGACGGCGGGTCTGCTCTACCGGCTGACGGAGTGGTTCCTGGTGATCCCCTTCGTGCCGTTGGCGTTGGTCCTCGCCACCTTGCTCGGCGGGTCGTTGTACACCATCGCTTTCGTGATCGGTGTGACGTCCTGGCCGGGCACGGCCCTGCTCATCCGGGCACAGACGTTGTCGATCAAGAGTCGCCCCTACATGGAGCGGGCCCGGGTCCTGGGCGCCGGCAACTGGCACCAGATGACCAGGCACATCCTGCCCAACGTGATGCCGATGGTGTTCGCCAACACGACGCTGACCGTGGCAGCCGCGATCCTGGCAGAGACGACGCTGTCATTCCTGGGTTTGGGTGATCCGACTCGGGTGTCGTGGGGAACGATGCTCAACTCGGCGTTCGACAACGGGGCATTGACCCTCGGTGCTTGGTGGTTCCTCTTCCCACCGGGCATCTGTGTTGTCCTCGTCGTGCTGTCGTTCACGCTCGTGGGCCAGGCTCTCGAGGAGATCTTCAACCCACGGCTGAGGAACCGCTGATGGCCGCGCTGCTCGAGCTCTGCCGACGTACACGTGACTTACCGGACCTCTGCCGGCGACCTGCCGGCCGTTCGGGGCGTGACGATGTCGGTGGCTGCCGGAGAGAGCGTGGGCATCGCCGGCGAGTCCGGCTGCGGGAAGTCGACGCTGGCGTCCACCGTGCTGAGGCTGCAGCCCAAGACCGCGCGCGTGGACGGCTCGGTCCTCATCAACGGCGAGGACGTGCAGACGATCCCCTGGGGTCAGCTGCGGGCGGTGCGCTGGGCTGAGGCCGCCATGATCTTCCAGGGCGCCTTGCACTCCCTCAACCCGGTGCAGCGCATCGGCAACCAGATCGCCGAGCCGATCCTGCTCCACGACAAGTCCGTCAGCAAGCAACAGGCAGCCGCTCGCGTCGGTGAGCTGCTCGAGCAGGTGGGGCTCCCTGCATCACGGGCGGAGGCGTACCCGCACCAGATCTCCGGCGGGCAGAAGCAGCGCGTGATGATCGCGATGGCGCTGGCCTGCCGCCCCCAGCTGATCGTCGCGGACGAGCCGACCACTGCGCTCGACGTGATGGTTCAAGCGCAGGTGCTCGCAGTTCTCACCGATCTCGTGCGCGAGCTCGGACTCGGTCTCCTGCTCATCAGCCACGACCTGTCGGTGCTGGGGACGACCTGCGACCGTGTCCTGGTCATGTACGCCGGCAAGGTGGTCGAGGAGGGACCTGCCGAGCGGTCTGTTCGTCCACCCTCTGCACCCGTACGGCGGTGCCCTGGCCGCGGCCTTTCCCCGCGTGGGTGACCCAGTCGCCAGGTTCGCGCCGATGGGCCTGCCCGGCGACCCGCCGGATCCCAGTGCCTTGCCGAGCGGCTGCCCCTTCCATCCGCGCTGCGCTCTCGCCACCGAGGAGTGCCTCACGACCGACCCCCCGCTCGAGACTCACAGCGCCAGGTCGTCGCGTGGCCTGCCTGCACACCGACGAGAGCCGTGACATGAAGCTGTTGCTGGCCGCAGCGTGTCGCCGACACCGAAGAAGGCAGTCCCGATGACGAGGACCTGCTCGCGGCGCGCGACCTCGAGGTGACGTTCCGCGGGCGCCATGGCCGAGCTCGGACGCGAAGGGCGTGGACGGCGTCGACATCGACATCGCCGCCGGCGAGATCCTCGCGCTGGTCGGCGAGTCCGGCTGCGGGAAGACGACGTTGGCGAGGACCCTGCTCGGTCTCGAGCAGCCCAGTGCCGGCGAGGTGACGTATGACGGAGCAGGGCTGACCTACAACGACTGCTGACTTGCGTGCGTATCGCCGCCGGGTCCAGCTGATCCTTCAGGACCCGACCGGGGCGCTCAACCCGCGGCACAGCGTCTACGAGTCCGTGGCTGAGGGGATTCGCATCCACAACCTCGTCGAGCGTCAAACGCAAGGCGGGCGAGCCCGGTCACCGAAGCCGACCTGGTGGCGAAGGCGTTGTCGCAGGCGGGGATGCGGCCGCCCGAGCGGTTCTTCCTCTACTACCCGCACGAGCTGTCCGGCGGACAGCGTCAGCGTGTCGTCATCGCGGGAGCATTGGCGCTCGAGCCCGATGTGCTGATCGCCGACGAGCCGGTCTCCAGTCTCGACGCTTCGATCCGCGGCGAGATCCTGGCGCTGCTGCTGCAAGTTGCGAGAGGACCTTGGCCTGTCGGTGCTCGTCGTGACCCATGACCTGGGGCTCGCCTGGAACATCGCCGACCGGATCGCGGTGATGTACCTCGGACGGATCGTCGAGGTCGGTACCACCGAAGAGGTGCTGTCGACGCCGCAGCATCCCTACACCCGCGCACTGTTGTCCGTCGTACCCGAGATCGCGCAGATCGAGCCGGTCGTGCTGCGTGGTGAGACTCCTGACCCGACCAGAGTGCCCAGCGGCTGCCGCTTCCACCCGCGCTGTCCGGCGCTGCTCGACGGTCAGGCTGCGCAGGCAGGGATCGAGGACGACTGCCGTGGGAAGCCGCTGCCGGTGCTGCCCGCCACCGGCGACCACCGCGCCGCCTGCTGGCTCCCGGCCGCCTCGGAGAGTCGAGGGCGTCGGTCGTGGCAGGCTTGCGTCCTTACTGACTCGCGAGTCAGTAAACGCGGCGGAGGAGGGGCGCGGCTGCTCGATGTCGGAGCTCCAGCCCGCGCTGCCAAAGCGGATGTACGTCGACAGCGACCAGTTCACGGTCGAGCGCGACCGCGCCCTCTTCACCGGCTGGTTCTGCGTCGGCCGGCTCGACGACCTCGGACTAGACCGTCCCGGTCGGCTCGCGGTTGTCGACGTCGTCGGTGAGTCCGTGCTGGTCACCAACGACCGCGAAGGCACGCTGCACGCGGCCTACAACGTGTGCCGTCACCGCGGGTCCCAGGTCGTGCCCGTCGACGGCGAGCCGCCCCCCGCCTGCGATGTCGCAGCGCTGCGCTGCCCCTATCACTCCTGGACCTACGACCTGGCCGGCCGGCTGCTCAAGGCCCCGCACACCGAGGACGTCGAGGACTTCGACGCGGCGGCGTTCTCGCTGACCCCCGTCGGCGTACGCACCTGGGCTGGTTTTGGCTTCGTGCACCTGACCCCTGACGCAGGCTGCGACTTCGACGCGAGACATCGTCGCCGTTCGCCGACCGGCTCAGTCGCTACCCGCTGGCCGACCTGGTGGCCGGGCTGTCGTACGACTACGACGTGGCCGCCAACTACAAGGTGCTCGCCGAGAACTACAACGAGTGCTACCACTGCGGTCCGGTCCACCCGGAGCTGACGCGGTTGGTGCCGGCGTTCGGGGGCGGCGGGAGCGGCCTCGACTGGGAGGACGGCATCCCGCATCGCGACGGAGCCTGGACGTTCACGATGAGCGGCACCACCAACCGACGGCCCTTCCCCGACCTGTCGCGAAGCAGAGCGCAGCCGCCACAAGGGCGAGCTCGTCTACCCGAACCTGTGGCTGTCGTGCGCCGCCGACCACGTCGCCGCGTTCACGTCGTGGCCGCTCGCCGTCGACCGGACCCGGGTGCGATGCGACCTGCTGTTCGAGCCCGAGGCGGTCGCGGCTGCCGACTTCAAGCCGCAGGACGCGGGTGACCTCTGGGACCTGGTCAACCGGCAGGACTGGGCGATCTGCGAGTCGGTGCAACGCGGGATGAGCTCACGTGCCTACCAGCAAGGATGGTTCGCACCGATGGAGGACGCGAGCGCTGACATCCGCCGCTGGCTGTTGCCGTTGATGGGAGATGACGCATGAGCGAGGAATACGAGTACGTCGTGGTCGGTCTCGGAGCGCTCGGCAGCGCCACCGCTTATCACCTGGCCAGGCGTGGACACCGCGTGCTCGGCCTCGAGCAGTTCGAGTTCGGACACATCCGAGGCGCATCGCACGACAGCTCGCGAATCCTGCGCCACAGCTACCACACCCCCGGCTACGTCAAGCTGACGTTCGACGCGTACGACGACTGGGCGATGCTGGAGAAGGACAGCGGCGAAAGCCTGGTGACCCAGGTCGGTGGCCTCGACCTCTTCCCGCCAGGTGGTTCGACTCCGGTCTCTGACTACGCGGACTCGATGGCGGCGAACGACGTCAAGTTCGAGAAGCTGACGCGTTCGGAGATCGCCACGAGATGGCCACAGTTCGCCGTACCGGAGGAGACGATCGGGCTGTTCCAAGAGCGTGGGTCGATCGTGCCGGCCGCTCACGGCACGGCCACGATGCAGGCGCAGGCGGCCAGGTTCGGGGCAACTCTGCGTGACCATTCGAGGGTCGTGGAACTCCGCGACAACGGTGAGTCGCTGACCGCCGTCACCGGCGACGAGACCTACGTGGCTCAGCGCGTTGTCGTCTGTGCCGATGCGTGGACCAACCAGGTGCTCGCCGGACTGGACGTCTCGCTCCCTCTGACCACCACACTCGAGCAGTTCGCGTACTTCCAGCCGCCAGATCCGACGTCGTACGAGCAAGGCCGGATGCCGCTGTGGATCTGGATGGATGACCCGGCGTACTACGGCTTCCCGTGCTACGGCGAAGCGACGATCAAGGCCGCGCGCGACTACAGCGAGATCGAGACGACAGGCGATGACCGTCCGTTCGACCCCGACCCGACGCGGCTGGCAGAGCTGACCGCCTTCATGGCGACGACCTTGCCCGGATCCGGCCCACCGGTGAGATCGAAGACCTGCCTCTACACGCTCCCGCCGGATCGTGACTTCCTGCTCGGACCCGTGCCCGGTCACGACGCGGTGTTCGTAGGTATCGGCGCGGGCCATGGGTTCAAGTTCTCGCCCACGTTCGGGAAGCTGCTCGCCGATCTCGCCGAGACCGGCGAAACCTCCTTCGACATCAGCCCGTTCGCCCTCGATCGTGACGCGCTCCTCCACCCCGAGCAGGCCGTCCGCTGGAGGTTCTGAGCTGCGATCGCGCGACCTAGGGCGTGTCTTCCTATCCGGCGTCGATCAGCCAGCGGGTCATCCGCGCCCGATCCGGCAAGGCGGGCGAGCGACGTTGTAGCTGATACTCCCGCGAGCGAGCCCAACGCAGCCGGTCGGGATGCGGGGGCACGCGAGCCGGCGCTGGATAGGGAGACATGGCCTAGTCCTTCACTGGTTGAGCAGAGCGCGGTCGATGCCAAGTTCATCGGCGGTCGCGTCACGCACCCACGTCTGCAGCTGCTTACGACTGACGCTCTTGTAGATCAACGCAGCGACCGAGAGGCCGTCGAGGAGCGCGCCGACGCGGGCGACGGTGCTCGCCGGGTCCGGACACGTGAAGTCGCCGGTCTCCACGCCTTCGGCGATCACATGATCGAGCGCCTCACGCCAACGTTCGTCGAGCTTGCGCAGCGACGCACGGATCGACGGTTCGCGGAGGGCAGTCGACCAGGCCTCGATCCACAGCGTCCATCCGTGAGCCTCACCGGTGGGTCCGTACGACGTCAGGACACGTCTCAGCCGGTCGACCGGGTCTCCAGCCTTGGCGAGCGCCCGCTCAAGCCTTTCGGCGTCGCGCACGACGGCGTACTCCAGTGCCTCGACGAGCAGCGCGTCCTTGGTGGCGAAGTGATAGAAGACGAGACCAGAACTCACCCCGAGCCCCGCCGCGATGTCGGCCACCCGCAGCGCCGACATGCCGCGCTTCTCGATCTCCGCGATGGTGGCGGTGAGGATCTCCTCGCGGCGCACGTCCACGTTCCGCCGAGCCGCCACGGCCATGACCCTACTCCCGGAGGATCGGTGATATCTGAAGACTCACAACTCGACCAGACCCGTGCGCACGGCCAGCAACGCCGCCCGGACTCGGTCCCGCGACTGCGTCTTGGCCAGCACGTTGCCGACGTGGGTCTTGACGGTGCTCTCCGACAGGAACAGGGTGGCGGCGATCTCCGCGTTGTTGAGGCCATCGCCGATGCAGCGAAGCACGTCGGTCTCACGGTCGGTCAGGTGGGACAGCGACGGCACCTCAGCCGGCTCGGATGCGCTGTCGATCCCGGAGCGCATCCGCGCTAGCACTTGTCGGGTGACGCTCGGGGACAGCACGGCGTCGCCCTCCGCGACCGACCGGACCGCACCTATCAGCTGCTCCCCCGACGCACGCTTGAGCAGGAACCCGCTGGCCCCGGCGGCTACGGCTCCCAGCACGTACTCGTCACCGTCGAACGTCGTGAGGATGAGCACGGCCGGTGCTCCAGGGCGACCCACGACCCGGCGAGTGGTTTCGAGGCCGTCGATGCCGGGCATCCGGATGTCAACGAGGGCGACGTCGATCGCCCGCCGGTTGGCGACTGCGTCGATGAGGTCATGCCCGTGCGCGCCGGACAGCACAACCTCGATGTCGGGGGCGGATCCGACGATCAGGGCGAGGCCCTCCCGGATGAGGTCTTGATCGTCGATGATCGCGACGTTGATCACAGCACGCCGCCACCTGGGAACACGACCGTGACGGTGGTGCCGTCGCCCGGCGTCGCGTCGTACGTCCACGAGCCACCCAAGCCCTCGACCCGCTCCCCGATCCCGATGAGACCGCGGCCGGTTCGCTCTGCTGCGTCTGAAGCGTCGACGCTGCCACGGCCGTCGTCCCACACGCGCACGGTCAGCTCACCGCCGGCCTCGATCACCTCGACGCTTGCCGCCGTAGCGTGGGCGTGTCTGAGGATGTTCGTCGTGGTCTCCTGCACGATTCGGTAGATCGCTAGCTGCTGCGAGTCGGTGAGCGCGCCTGTCACCACGGTGGTGAGGTCGGCGGCGACACCGGACGATCGCAGCGGTTCCATCAGGGCGGGCAAGTCGGCCAGCCGCGGGGTGACCCGTGTTGTGGGCGCTGCATCTTCGTCGCGCAGTGAGCCGACGAGGGTGTCCAGCTCGGCGAGCGCCCGACGCCCAAGCTCGGCGACGGTGTCGAGGGTGTGTCCTTCCGCGCCCTGCGCCTTTGCTGCCTCGACGGACACGACGATCGCCGTGACGTGGTGGCCGACGATGTCGTGCAGCTCGCGGGCGAGCTCGGCCCGCTCACTGAGCCGCTCCTGTCGGCGCTCCTGCTCTTGCGTGCGGCTGCGGAGCCGGGTGATGAGCGTCTCCGACTCCTTGGTGCGGGACACGAGTCCTTGCAGCGCAGCGGCTCCGCCCCCGACGAGCGAAGCGATCGCGGCCGCTGCCGCAACCTCGAATGAGCCAGAGACAAGACCGGCCAGGACGCCGACTGCGCCCGGGACGACGGCGCCCCAGCCTGGAACGGTCCGGACTGCGAGGTAGGAGCAGAGGATCATCGTCGCGGCCGCGAACACGACCGCGTCAGCGACGGAGCCCTCCAGGGTCGTGGTCTCATCCATCACGAACCCGGCGACACCGACCGACAGCGCCGCGGCCGACGCGGTGCCTAGCAGTGGCCATTTGAACGCCAGCACAAGCAGGCCGAGCGGCAGCAGTAGTCCGGGCGCGTTAGGGCTGCTGATGCTCAGCATCCCGGCGGCGTAGACGGCGGCCACGAGCAGGACCGTGACACCCACATCGACCGTACGCATGGAACGCACGCGGCGGGCGGCTCGACGCAGATCCATATGCCCATCATGGCGTCCGTGGGGTGATCGAGGCCTCCTCCTGTGGTACCGAGTCGTCCCGAGGAACAGCACTGTGGTGCTGCGGCCACGGCACCTCAGGTCGATCCCAGGGAGTGGCTCGCGGCCCAGCGTGAAGATATGACGCTCGCCTTCGAACAGTCCGCCCCAGTCGCTTCCAGAATCGGCTCCGTACCTAACGTCGTCACGGTCGTGCGAACGGTCGCCGCGGTCGCGCTGGGCATCGCCGCTTTGTTGCAACGCTCGCCCGAGCTGCTCGTCGTGGCCTACGCCACCTACTGGATCGGCGACATGCTCGACGGCTGGTCGGCTCGTCGGCTGGGCCAGGAGACGCGGATCGGCGCTGTGCTCGACATCCTCAGCGACCGGGCGTGTACGGCCGTCCTGGCCGGTGCCTTCCTCGTCCTCCAACCAGACGCCGCCGTCCCGATGGCAGTGTTCCTGCTCCAGTTCATGGTGCTCGACTGCGTGCTTTCGTTGGCGTTCCTCGGTTGGCCGATCAAGGGCCCGAACGACTTCCACCTGGTTGATCGGCTCGTCTACCGGCTCAACTGGTCGCCGCCGGCCAAGGCGCTCAACACGTCGGCGGTGGTCCTCGCCATGCTCCTGGGCTGGGTGGCTGTGGCGCTGATCATCGGCGTGGGTCTGTGCGTGCTCAAAGCGTGGTCGGCGCGCCGGGTCCTGACCCTGCGGGACTGGTCATGATCCTCGAGGTGCTGGCCGCGGCAGGCGTGGGCATCGTCTCCGCGCTGCTGCCCGTGGTCAACGCCGAGGCTTTTCAGGCCGGGTCCTCGCTCTTGCAGCGGCCCGCCGTGGTCGTGGCCTGCGTGGTCGCCCTCGCCCTCGGTCAGACGGTCGGCAAGGTCGTCATCTTCATCGCGTCGCGACGTGGGGCGACGCGGTGGCGGTCCACCCACGCCGGGCGACGCTCTCGGGTGCCAGCGTGGTTACAGCGCGCCAACGCGCGCCTGCTGCAGTGGCTCTCGCACCCGGCCGGCGGTCCTGCCGCAGTGGCCGTCTCCGCCTCCGTCGGCATTCCGCCGCTGGCACTCGTCAGCGCCACCGCCGGGGTCTCCACGATCCGCTGCTGGGCCTTCTGCGTGGCCTGCCTCGTCGGCCGAGTGGTGCGCTTCGGCACCCTCGCCGGTGGTGTCGCAGCACTCACGGCCTAGCCAAACGTGTTCCGCTGAGGCCACGGACATGGGAGGCTAGGCGTGGCCACTACTGACTCGCGAGTCAGTAACCGTCGGGAAGGAACACGCTCGATGACCACGACATCAGACGACCGCGTCACGCTCGAGCTTGACGGGCTCGATGCCACGCTGCAGCCGTTCGGGCAGTCGCGCATGTTGCCTGCCGCGGCCTACACGAGCCCCGAGGTGTTCGCGTGGGAGCTGCGCCACCTGTTCGCCGGCACCTACACGTGCGTCGGACGGGAGACGGACCTGCGGCAGCCGGCCACGTCGTCAGACCGGCCATTCAGCCAGCGATCGGTCCGGGTCGGTGACGTGCTGGTGCTGCTGACGTGGCACGGTGACGAGGTTCGCGCCTTCGCGAACACCTGCCGTCACCGGGCGCACGAGCTCGTCGCCGAGGAAGTCACCAGCACGAAGCAGTCGATCGTGTGCCCCTACCACGCATGGACCTACGACCTTGACGGCGTGCTGCGGACCGCTCCTCACTACCAACCCGTCCCGGACTTCGACACGACCGAACACGGTCTGGTCGCGCTGCCAGTCCATCGCTGGCACGGATGGCTCTTCGTCCACGCATCAACGGCGTTGGAGGATCAGGCGGCCGTCGACTTCACGACGTACGTCGGAGGGCTCGACTCGATCGTGGCGCCCTATGCACCCGAGTCGCTGGTGCTAGGCGAGCGGCATAGCTACGAGGTTGCTGCGAACTGGAAGGTGATCTCGGAGAACTACCACGAGTGCTACCACTGCCCACTCATCCATCCCGAACTCTGCCAAGTCACGCCTCCTAGCTCGGGCGACAACTATGACCTTCCCGGTGCGTGGATCGGCGGCTCGATGGAACTGCGCGAGGGCATGGAGACGATGTCGATCACCGGTGCGTCGAAGGGCCGCCCACTACCCGGCGTCTCCGCGACCGCCATCGAGTACCTAGGCCTGCTGCCGAACCTCCTCGTGTCGACGCACCCTGACTACGTGATGGCGCACCGGCTCGTGCCGCTCGCACCTGACCGCACCTGGGTCGAGTGCTCGTGGTACTTCGCCGACACTGGAGATGCACCGGCGATCGACCCGACGTACGCCGTGGAGTTCTGGGACCTGACCAACAAGCAGGACTGGAAGGCATGCGAGTCGGTGCAGCGCGGTCTCTCGTCACCTCACTTCCGCCCCGGGCCGTTCGGGCCCGACGAGGATGCCGTCCATATGTTCGTCACGACGATCGCCCGCGCCTACCGGGGACTGCCGATCCACCAACCGACCGAGTCTCCGGCACCCGCTCTCTGACGACTTCCGACACGCGCCGGCAAACGGTCGAGGCGCGCGGCGGATGTATCAATCGGGCGGGCTGCTCCTCCTGTACGCCTGGGCCTCACCAGGGCTAGCGTGGGCGCACCACGTTGGCAGCGTTCACGTTCTTCGTCGCACCCCGCTACCCGACGACTCCAGAGGAGAACCACCATGAGCGACACGATCGACTCCGGCGAGGCTGACCGCGCCCTGAAAGCCAAGCATCGCTCGATGTGGGCGCTTGGCGACTATCCCGCTGTGGCATCCGAGATCGTCGGCGCGGTGGGCCCGATCCTGGTCGAGGCAGTCGGTGTAGGACCCGGTGACCGGGTGCTCGACGTCGGAGCCGGATCCGGCAACGCGTCGATCCCCGCGGCGCAGAGAGGCGCGAGCGTCGTCGCCTCCGACCTCACCCCCGAGCTGCTCGAGGCAGGCCGGCGACAGGCCGAGGAGAAGGGCGTCGAGCTGGAGTGGCGTGAGGCCGACGCCGAGGCACTGCCCTTCGCCGACGGCGAGTTCGACGCGGTGATGTCGTGCATCGGGGTCATGTTCGCCCCTCACCATCAGGCGAGTGCCGACGAACTGGTCCGCGTATGCCGCCCCGGCGGGACCATCGGCCTGCTGAGCTGGACGCCCGAGGGCTTCATCGGCCAGATGTTCGCGACGATGAAGCCATACGCACCCCCACCTCCGCCCGGCGTGCAGCCTCCGCCGCTCTGGGGGAGCGAGGAGCACGTCAACTCACTGCTCGGCGACCGAGTGACCGACGTCGTGACGCGCCGCCAGGCGGCAAGAGTCGAGGCGTTTGGGCAGCCTGAGGCGTTCCGCGACTACTTCAAGGCCCGCTACGGCCCGACGATCGCTGTCTACAAGGCAATCGCTGACGACCCCGAGAAGGTTGCCGCGCTCGACCAAGAGCTCGCCGACCTCGCCCGACGGTACGACCAGGGCACCGAGAAGACGGTCATGGACTGGGAGTTCTTGTTGCTGACTGCCCACAAAGCGACGTAACCGCCAGGAAGCTGTCAGTCGGCTCAGTCGGCTTGGTACTTGAACGACACGCTCAGCTTCGTCCGGAACACCACGGCATCGCCGCTGAGGTCAAGATCCTGCTCGACCACTTCAGCAACTCGAAGGTCGCGCAGTGTCTGCTTCGCCGTTTCCACTGCACTGACCGCGGCGTCCTCCCATGACGAGGTGCTGGTGCCGACGATTTCAACGATCTTGTAGACGCTCATGGTGCCTCCCTGGCGATGACGTTTCCCGAATCCTTGCAGCATAGGGAGATGTCTGCAGGCGAGCCCAAACGACCCCGACCCGGCCGGGAGCTGGTCAGCGGTAGCCGGTGGTGTCGGCGGGTTTACCCGCGTCTTGGACCTCGCGCATGTACCTCCAGGCATCGGGCTGACTGCCGTCGAGATCGGTGAACCCGTAGGTCTTCGCCAGCTGCCCGCTGGACAGCGAGCTTCCGTTCCAGCGGGACACGTCGGCGTCTTGCGCCAGCGCCGCGACGGCGCGGCCGACGTACGCCGGACTCTCGGAGATGGCGAAATGGGGCACCCGCTCTGTCGCGTCGTGCCAACTCGACTCGGTGACACCGAATGCCTCGAGCATCATCTCGGATCGCAGCCAGCCAGGTGTGAGGAGCACGGCGGTGGCCTGGTGGGGCTCTAGTTCGTGGGCCAGAGCGAACGCCATCCGACTCACTGCCGCCTTGGCCAGGTCGTAGAAGAAGGAGACTCGGTAGTGGGTCGCGTTGTAGTCGTTTGTCCCGTCAGTCATTTCGACCACGAGACCGCCGACCGTCTTGATCAGCAGGGGTATGGCGAAGTGGCTGGTGATCGCGTGCGTATCCACGGCCAGGCGCAACGTGTGTAGCCCATAGTCCAGATCGGATTCCCACACCGCCTTGTCCCACTCCATCGTGGTGGCGCCCCAGATGTTGTTCACGAGGACATGGAGGCCGCCTTGCTCGCTCTCGATGCGAGCCACGAGGGCCTGCACGTCGTCGGGCACGAGATGGTCCACCTGGACCGCGATCCCGTGGCCACCTGCCTCGTCCACGAGACCAGCCGTCTCCTCGATCGTCTCCGGCCGCTTCATCTCAGATTGCTGGGACCCGCTCGTTCGCCCGGTGACGTAGACGGTCGCGCCGGCAGCACCGAGCTGCACCGCGATACCTCGCCCTGCCCCTCTGGTAGCTCCTGCGACCAGCGCAACCTTGCCTGCCAGCGATGTCTCCATGGGTCAAAACCTATGACGGGCGGGTCCGTCTGAGAGCGTCGGCCTGGTCGGACTCACCCGGCGCGGGGGATCTGCCGCTGCCATCGCCGGGTGCCGACGACTTCTGTGCCCTCGCGTGCCTTGAGGTCGATCGCGACGTCGTAGGTCGTGGCTGTCAACACCACCTCCATCGTCGCGGTTGTCGAGACCGCCGCGTCAGGCCACCGCACGGTGAGGGTCGTCTCCGCCCAGGTGCGCTGCTCGAACGACGTGGTGTCGACACTGACGCGTCCGGAGTAGTGCTCGGTGGCGGTGCCGTCATAAGGCACCGGGTACGTCGACCCGTGGTCGACGACGCACGACGTCGTGGCACGCAGCACGTCCCTCTCGACCCGCCAAACAACGCCGTCGGAACTCTCGGAGCTTTCCGACCTGGTTCCAGCACCGGCGGCGGATGTGGTGAATCTCCTTGCCAGCAAGGGAGTTCGAGGCTCCCGCCATGCACCGTGATGACGACCGGACCGGGCGACGCCGCGGTGTTTGGCCAGTCGGCTCCCGCAAGCGACAGCCGCATCCGCTGCCCGTCGTCGAACGCGTAGGCGCAGGCTTCGAGCTCGACCTCGACGTCGTACACCTCGCCCGGCACGAGCGGATGGTTCGCGCCGAGCCCGTCGCGGCAGCCGAGGTTGAGCGTCCCGCGCGAGACGAGTGCGGACGTGCCGTCGGCGAAGACGTCGCACAGTTTGAGCGAGAGGTAGGCCGCAGGCTGGTCGACCGAGACCTGCAGCCGGGCAACTGGGTGGCCCATCAGAGTGAGCGATTCCGCGTCCCACTCCCACCCGGTGGAGGCTGCGTCGTCGAACCGCTGGTCGGCGCTGAGCCCCCAGGGCAGGTGTCCGGCGCAGTCGATCCAGGCGTCGACGCCGACGTCGGGCCGGACGGTATACGGCGGCCTGGCCTCGAGCGGTCGCGTCGAGGGCGTCATGCGCGGAGTCGGCCATTCCTCCCGCACCCAGAAGCCGTGCGACTCGTCCAACACCGGCGACGGCCGGGTCGACGAGCGGACGAAGCAAGTCATCGACGGACGGTCGTCGGCCAGCCCGTCATCGACGCCGTTGTCGATCCCGCGCAGCCAGCGGTCCCACCACGCCACCATCTCCGGCATCGAATCGATGCGCGGTCCCGGTATGGCCGACTCAGTGCCCGCGTGAGCCCACGGGCCGGCGAGCAAGCGGTGCGGGACGTCCTGGGCGCGCAGCCGCTCCATCAGCCGGTAGGAGTTGTTGCGGTAGCCGTCCGCCCAGCCGGCGATGATCATCGTCGGGCAGGCGATCCGCTCGTAGTCCGGCCGTACGGACCCGTGGCGCCAGTACGGCCCGTCGAGCTGCTCGCGCAGCCAGGTCAACGCCCACGGCTCAGAGGTCTCGACCCGGCGCACCCACTCCTCGCGCCAGCCGTCGCCCCACACTGATGGCACTGGCGGCAGGGCGTTCATCGGGGTCATGTAGTGGCAGTAGTCGACCAGGTCGAGCACTTTGAGGATGCCGCCGCGGTAGTGCACGTCGTCGGTGTAGCGGTCGTCCGTGCCGTAGATCGCGATGATCGCCTTGAGCTGCTCCGGCCGCTCGCACGCCATCTGCAGTGAGTTGAACCCGGAGTACGACGTGCCGTACATGCCGACGTTCCCATCGCACCAAGCCTGGTCGGCCAGCCAGGCAATCACCTGACCCAGGTCCTGCTGCTCGCGGACCGGGTACTCGTCGGTCGCGTCGCCGCCTGACGAGCCGGTCCCGCGCAGGTCCAGGCGACAGACGGCATACCGATACTCGTCGCGGAGAGTGACATAGTCGGAGCGGTACGACGACGTGAGGTCGTCCTTGCGGTAGGGCAACGCCTCGAGGATGCAGGGCTGCAGCCCCTCGCTGTCGTCCGGGAGGTAGAGCGTTGCAGCCAGCCGCACCCCGTCGTCCATCGTGATCGCCACCTCGCGACAGCGCGGGTCGAGCGCGGGCCCGTTCACGAGTTGATCCGGCCGTGCTGACGCAGGAGCGCGACGACCTGCTCCACAGGTAGACCAGGGCTCGTGTTCCCCGCCCTCCCGGTCACGGTGGGTGACATCAGCATCGAGTTGAGCACCGCCTCCTCGCTCGCCTCGACAACAGCAGCAAACAAGGGATCAAGTGCCCGGCCGAGGATCACCGGCGCCGACATCGAGGTGGCCTCGCGCCGGAGTCGGGCCGTGGTCGAGCAGCCGATGAAGATCTCACCGCTCCCGTGGTGGGCAACCGATCCGGTGCGGGCCAGGCCGAGCCCCACCCGCCGGGCCAGCCGGCTGCATGCTGCTCCATCCACCGGGGCGTCCGTGACCACGACCCCGATGCATGAGCCGGCCGGACGCCCTGCGCTCTGCTGCTCCACCTGGGCTTCGGACCCGAGCAGAATTCCGACCGGGACCCCATCCACGGTGAGCTGAGCCCGAGACCCAAAGTTTGTCATCAGCAAGACCCCGACGGTGTGGCCATCCGGCGTGGTCCGCGACGCTGTGCCGATCCCTCCCTTGAAGCCCAGGCAGCTCATGCCGGTTCCCGAGCCGACCGCGCCCTCGGCGGGAGGCTGCGAGGCGCCCACCGACGCATCCGCGTCCTCCCATGCGTCGCTGACGTCGTCGCGAGTCACCTGCATCCGCCGCGCGTCGTTGAGGAAGGAGTCGTCGCACTCCGCCACAACGGGGATGATGAAGTCCTCGGCGGCTTCCGGGAAGCGGTCGAGCATCAACTGGCAGGCTGCGTCATACACCCTGCCCAGCTGCAGGGTCGACGTGAGAAATATCGGGGTCTCTAGGGTGCCCCACTCGCCCGCCGTGATGAAACCCGTGCACTCGCCAGCACCGTTGAGGATCGCGCCGCCCGCCGCCAACATGTCGTGGAACGGGTCGTCCGCGAGCCTGATCACCGTCACGCCGGTCCGGGCAATCCCCCTGCCCGCCGGCGGATCCGTCTCGTCGCGCACGAGAGTCGCATGGCCGACCCCGACGCCTTCGACGTCGAGGATCGAGTTTGTGGGGCCCGGTGTAGCGGTTCCGATCCTGATTCCCAAGTCAGTAGCGCGTGGCATGGGAATGATCCTGCCGTATCAAGGGCCCTGCTGACATGCTGACGGTCATGGCAGCCATCCCCGTCGTGTGGTCCGAGCAGACTCTTGCCCACCGACCCGATCGCGAGGTCTGGATAGGACTTCCGCTGCAGGGCACCGAGGTCAGCGAACGCGTGACCGTGATCCGCGATTCACTGGTCGCCGCCGGCCATCCGCTCGTCGACGCGTCTAGTCACGGCGACGGCCCGCTCGTTGCGGTGCACAGCGCCGAGCTCGTCAACCATCTCCGGGTGGTGTACGACGAATGGGTGGCAGCGGGGTTCGTCGAGGACCCCGGCCAGGACCGTGTCGTGCCCTACGTCTTCCCGACCGCCGCGATGCTCGGCACGATCCCACCCACGAAGGGCGCCTCAGTCCATGCCCGCGCTGGCGCGTTCTGCTACGACACGATGACGACCGTCGGGCCCGGCACCTGGCTGGCGGTGGCAGCAGCCGCCGACTGCGTATTGACCGCTGTCGACGTGGTGACGGCGGGCACCACCCCGGCGGCATACGCCCTGTGCCGACCACCTGGGCACCACGTGACGCGCACTGCGTACGGGGGCTCCTGCTACCTCAACAACGCCGCGATCGCCGCGCAGGCGCTGGTCGAGAAGGGCCACGAACGGGTTGCGGTGATCGACATCGACGCCCATCACGGCAACGGCACCGCGGCGATCTTCTACGCGCGTGCAGACGTGCTCTACGGGTCGGTGCACGTCGACCCCGCTGCCGGCTGGTTCCCCCACTTCGTGGGCCATGCTGCGGAGTCGGGGACGGGTGCTGGGGAAGGTGCGACGGTCAACCTGCCGCTGGCACCCGGTGCCGGTGACTCGGAGTTTCTCCGTGCGGTTGCGCAGCTCGCCGAGACAGCCCAGGCGCACGGGTCGTCAGCCCTGGTTGTCTCACTCGGCGTCGACGCTGCCGCCGACGACCCGGAGAGCCCGCTGCTCGTTACCGCTGATGGATATGCCCGCGCCGGGGCGATCCTCTGCGCGGAGCTGGGCTTACCCACTGTCGTCGTACAGGAGGGTGGCTACCACCTCCCGACACTCGGTGGCCTGGTCACGTCCTTCCTGCGCGGCGGCCAGTCTCCACAGCAACCAGCCAGCTAGCGAGCCGTAGCATCGGCCACATGTCCGCTCCTTGGTGGCCGCTGGTCGACCTGCGCCTGACCGGGCCTGACGTCGACCTGCGCGCCGCGACCGAGGCGGACCTTCCGACGATCCTGGAGATCTTGCCCGACGACCTCGAGCGCAACCCCGCCGGCAGTGAGTTCGCCGTCGACCCGCACACCCAGAGGCTCGTCACCATGGCCCAGGCCTACTGGGCGGCGCGAGGTAACTGGCGCGCGGAGTCGTGGAACCTGATCTTTGCCGTCCGCCATGCCGGCAGCGTCGTCGGCGTGCAGGCGCTCGAAGGCGACGACTTCGCAGCGCTGCGCACCGTTGACTCCTGGTCTTTTCTGTCGACAGCCGTGCGCGGCCGCGGCCTCGGTAAGCAGATGCGGCGAGCGATCCTGGCGCTGGCCTTCGGACCGATGCAGGCGCAGGCAGCGATCTCGTCGGCCTGGCATGACAACCACGCGTCACTCGGTGTGTCGCGTTCACTCGGCTACCGCGACAACGGCGTCACGACTAACCGCCGTGGCGATGGCAACGACATGATGGTCCACCTGCGGATGACCCGCGACGACTGGTTGCAGTCAACGCACGGAGACGACATCACCATTGCGGGCTTCGAGGCATGCCGGCCATTTCTAGGCCTCTGAACGGTGCGGTGATCGAGAGTCGAGATCACAAAGCGGCCCCGGGCAGTTGTGCCCGGGGCCGCTTGCATGTTGCTGTACCGCTGTTGCCAGGACTAGAAGTCCATGCCGCCCATGTCGGGGGCGCCACCCGGGCGGCGGAGCGGCCTTCTCGGGCTTGTCGGCGACGACGGCCTCGGTGGTGAGGAACAGCGCCGCGATCGAGGCGGCGTTCTGCAGTGCAGAGCGGGTCACCTTGGCCGGGTCGATGATCCCCGTCGCGAGCATGTCGACGTACTCACCGGTCGCGGCGTTGAGGCCGTGACCGGAGCTCGAGGTTGCGCACCTTCTCCGCGACGACGCCACCCTCGAGACCGGCGTTGATCGCGATCTGCTTGAGCGGTGCCTCGGTCGGCGACTCGACGATGTTCGCGCCGGTCGCCTCGTCACCCTCGAGCTCGAGCTTCTCGAACGCCAGCGGGCTGGCCTGGACGAGCGCGACGCCACCACCGGCGACGATGCCCTCTTCGACGGCAGCCTTCGCGTTGCGAACGGCGTCCTCGATGCGGTGCTTGCGCTCCTTCAGCTCGACCTCGGTGGCAGCGCCGACCTTGATGACCGCAACGCCGCCGGCCAGCTTGGCCAGCCGCTCCTGCAGCTTCTCGCGGTCGTAGTCGGAGTCGCTCTTCTCGATCTCGGCGCGGATCTGGTTGACCCGACCAGAGATCTGGTCGGTGTCGCCCGAGCCCTCGACGATGGTGGTCTCGTCCTTGGTCACGACGACCTTGCGGGCCTGGCCGAGCAGCTCGACACCGGCGGACTCGAGCTTGAGGCCGACCTCTTCGCTGATGACCTGGCCACCGGTGAGGATCGCGATGTCCTGCAGCATGGCCTTGCGACGGTCACCGAAGCCGGGAGCCTTGACGGCGACCGACTTGAACGTGCCACGGATCTTGTTGACGACCAGCGTCGCCAGGGCCTCGCCCTCGACGTCCTCGGCGAGGATCAGCAGCGACTTACCGCTCTGCATGACCTTCTCGAGCACCGGCAGCATGTCCTTGACGGCCGAGATCTTGGAGTTGACGACGAGCACGTACGGGTCGTCGAGGACGGTCTCCATGCGCTCGGCGTCGGTGACGAAGTACGGCGAGATGTAGCCCTTGTCGAAGCGCATACCCTCGGTGAGCTCGAGCTCGAGGCCGAAGGTGTTGCTCTCCTCGACGGTGATGACGCCTTCCTTGCCGACCTTGTCCATGGCCTCGGCGATGATCTCGCCGACCGGGGGGTCTGCAGCGGAGATCGAGGCGGTCGAAGCGATCTGCTCCTTGGTCTCGACGTCCTTGGCCATCTGCGAACAGCTGCGCGATGACGGCCTCGACGGCCTGTCTCGATGCCGCGCTTGAGCGCCATCGGGTTCGCGCCGGCGGCAACGTTGCGCAGACCCTCGCGCACCATGGCCTGGGCCAGCACGGTCGCCGTCGTCGTGCCGTCACCGGCAACGTCGTCGGTCTTCTTGGCAACTTCCTTGACGAGCTCGGCGCCGATCTTCTCGTACGGGTCTTCGAGCTCGATTTCCTTGGCGATGGACACACCGTCGTTGGTGATCGTCGGTGCGCCCCACTTCTTCTCGAGGACGACGTTGCGACCCTTGGGGCCGAGCGTCACCTTGACGGCGTCGGCGAGGGTGTTCATCCCTCGCTCGAGGCCGCGCCGGGCTTCCTCATTGAACGCAATGATCTTGGGCATGTACGCGAGTCCTCCCGCGCTTGAATGTGGAAGTGCGGTCAGTACGACGCCCGCGACGGACGGACGCTGGCCGCACTGCGATCCCTTCTCGCCGCCACCGAGCGCCCTCATCGAGCTCACCGTTGTCACTCTCGGGGCGAGAGTGCTAACCCATTATTAGCACTCGACCCAGGCGAGTGCAAGCGAGCTCAGCGGCCCAAGATGACTGCCGCCCGGGCACGACTGTTGCGGCGTGTAATTGGAGGGTCACCAGACAGTAACTTGCACATGAATCGGGCATCCCGCCAGGGCAGATGGGTAGTCATAGTCCGAAGGGGCCATATCACTGACTATGCGCATAGTCCGCGCGGGTCATCTTCGTCTCAACCCCTTGTCGGGACCGCACCCCGTCGCTATCTTTTTCCTTACCTCGTGGGTGCGACGAGGTCTTGGCTGGGACGCGGTTACCGCGTCCCAGCCACTTTTTGTGGGCATGGTTGTGCTCCGGCGCTACCTTTGCAGCTGCAGGTCAGCCGCCGGCAACCGCTGGGATGACCGAGATCTGGGTCCCGTCGGAGATCGACGTGTCGAGCCCGTCGAGGAAGCGGACGTCGTCGTTGCCGACGTACACGTTGACGAACCGCCGAAGCGCGCCCTGCTCGTCGACGATGCGCCCCTTGATCCCGGGGTAGCTGGCGTCGAGCGAGTCGAGGACTTCACGAAGCGACGAGCCTTCGGTGTCCACTTCGGACTCACCTCCTGTGTAGGTGCGCAGGATAGTAGGGACGCGGACGTTGACGCTCATCTCGTGAGGCCTCCTTGGTCGTCAGTCACAGGCCGGTGGCTGTAAAGGCAGCGTAGGTCGGATCGATCGTCGCGGCAGGCCCGACCCGGTCGGCGATGGCGTCGAGGGTCTTGAGGCCGTCACCGGTGTTGAAAACCACGGTCTCCTGGTCGGGGTCGAGCTGACCGGTCTCCACCAGCTTCTTCAAGGTGGCCACGGTGACCCCGCCTGCCGTCTCGGCGAAGACTCCCTCGGTGCGCGCGAGCAACGCGATCCCGTCACGGACTTCGTCGTCGGTCACGGACTCGACGGCACCGTTCGTGCGCCGGACCGTGTCGAGCACATAGGGGCCATCTGCCGGGTTGCCGATCGCGAGGGACTTCGCGATCGTGTCGGGCCGGACGGGCTGGACGACGTCGTGGCCCTCGCGGAAGGCTGTCGCTACCGGGCTGCATCCGGTGGCCTGAGCGCCGAAGATCCGGTACGGCGTCTGCTCGACGAGCCCGAGCCGCCCAAGCTCGGCGAACCCCTTGTCGACCTTCGTCAGCTGCGAGCCGGACGCCACCGGGATCACCACCTGCTGCGGGAGCCGCCAGCCGAGCTGCTCGGCGACTTCGAACCCGAGCGTCTTGGAACCCTCCGCGTAGTACGGCCGGACGTTGACGTTGACGAATGCCCAGTCGTCCTCCTCACCGGCGATCTCGGAGGCGAGTCGGTTGACGTCGTCGTAGTTGCCGTTGACGGCGACAAGGGTGCCGCCGTACACCGCCGTCGTGAGGATCTTCGCGCGCTCGAGGTCGCCGGGGATGAACACAACGCTCCGGATCCCTGCCCGCGCTGCTGCGGCGGCCACCGCGTTGGCGAGGTTGCCCGTGGATGGGCAGGCCAGCACGCGCAACCCGAGCTCGCGCGCGGCTGCCAGGGCGACGGCGACGACGCGGTCCTTGAAGGAGTGCGTCGGGTTGCCGGAGTCGTCCTTCACCCAGAGGTTCTTGATGCCGAGCTCCGCGCCGAGGCGGTCGGCCTTGATGAGTCGGGTGAACCCCGGCTCCGTGTTGGGGATCGTGGCGATGTCTGCCCGGACGGGCAGCAGGTCGCGGTAGCGCCAGATGTTCTTGGGGCCGCTTTCGATGTCAGCGCGGGTCAACCGCGGGAACTCGTAGCCGACCTCGAGCGGACCGAAGCACTCGGCGCAGGCGTAGAACGCGCCCAGCTCCTGCTCGGCTCCGCAGGCACGGCACACCAGACATCGCGCGTTGCCAAACGCGCCGTGTGCCGATCGAAAGGGGGATGTGTCGAGAAGCGTGCTCACGAAGCCTCCTTCTCATCTTTCTCGCGGCGGCTCTCGCCACGAGTCGGAATTGGCACCCTGTCCCGAGCGACGTGAGACTTCACGCACTCAGAACGGGTTGCCGGGGCTTCAACGGGCCGGTCCCTCTGCCCCTCTCGATGAGTTCGCACCACCCTAGCCCGACTCGTCTCGGATGGGAGGATGCCTGTTCGTGATGTGAGACTGCCCAGGCCAGGCAGGGGTCAGGCGGGCCCCAGCCGGTCGACCACGGCCTCGAGCCACTCCGCGAGCCCGGCCGGCCCGTCGACGACGAGGTCGGCCTGCTCGGCCAGCGCCGACACCTCGTCCGAGCCCGAGCAGAGGAGGAGTCCGCGGACTCCGCGCCGACGCATCGCGATGACTTCGGCAAAGGCTGCGAGGTCGCCGAGGTCGTCGCCGCAAAAGACCACAGTGGAGGCAGCGGTCTCGTCGGCAAGGGCTCGCAGCGCACGGCCCTTGTCCATCCCTGGTGGTCGCAGCTCGACGACGTAGCGGCCCGGCTCGGCGACGAGGCCGTGCTGCTCTGCGAGCTGGTCGAGCGGGCCACGGATCGCTTGGAAGGCATGGTCGGGAGACGTCGACCGACGTACGTGCACGGCGACCGAGAGGCCCTTGTCTTCGACGTTGGCGTCGTCGACCCCACAGGACTCGAGCAGTGCAGGCAGCGCCTTGCGTACGTCGTCGAGGCCCGGCGGTGGGTCTGACCGGCTCAGCTGACCCGTCGCGGCGTCCCACCGTTCGAGCCCGTAGTGCCCGACGACGACAATGTGGCGCAGGCCGGGTACGTCGTCGAGGCCCGCCAGCTCAACCGCCAAGGCAGCAGGGCGGCCCGTCACGACCGCGACGAGGCGGACGTGCGCGGCCAGACCCTCGAGTGCTCGGATGACACGGGGATGTGGCCTGGCCTGCATGGGATCGTCAACGATGGGCGCGAGCGTCCCGTCGTAGTCGAACGCGACGAGGGCGCTTCCTGGATCGTCGAGGAGCGCGCGCAGGCCTTCGGCGCCGTCGGCGGTCGAGGGCTCGGATAGCACCCGGCCAGTCAACCAGGATCGGATCGTGGCTGCGCTGCCTGACTGGCGGTGGCTAGCCCGACGTGAAGATGACCGTGAGCCGGTCGAACTGCATCGGAGAGACGGCCGGACGCAGCCGGGTGATGTCCAGGACGTCGGCGAGCTCGCGTGCCTGCCGCTGCATCCGGTCGGGGAAGTAGACGGTGTTGGCGGGGATGTTGCCGTACCAGTTGTCGGTGGCAGCGACGTTCCAGCCCGCACTGTGCAGCACCGCGGCCCGGTCAGCCGCAAGACCACTGATGCCGGAGTTGTTGTAGACCTCGACGAGCACCTTCGGCACGGTGTCGCGGGGCTTGGCAGGCGGTTTGTGCTGCGGCTTCTTCGTGGGCGCGGTCGTCGGGGGAGCCTCGGGTGGGGTCTTCGGCTGGTCGGCCGAGGGTTCCTTCCCGGTGTCTTCTGCGGCGCTGGAGGCCACGGCGACGAGACCGACTCCCGCGGCCACCACAAAGGCAAGGCTGCCGAGCATCACGGCAGAAGGGAGCGCCACTGTCAGACCTCGATGCCCAGTCGACGTGCCGAGCGCTGCCGTTGCCGAGCGGAGCGCAGTCGCCGCAGCCGCTTGACGAGCAGCGGGTCGAACGACGATCGCCTCCGGCCGGTCGATCAGCGCATTCAGCACCTGGTAGTAGCGGGTGGCGGACATCGCGAACTGCTCCCGGATCGCCTGCTCCTTGGCGCCGGCATACTTCCACCACAGCCGCTCGAAGGCCAGGATCTGCTGGTCACGCTCGGAGAGGTCGACGGCGGCGCGGGCAGACTCGCCCGAGGTCACGACGTTCGCAGCGTCCATCCGTTCGGCTCCTGGTGACCTTCGCGGCGGGGTTCGCGGCTCGCCCCGCCCTCCGGGCTCATGGTAGGCGACAAACCACAGCGTTGTCATTTGCACCACGCGGCGAGCCCGTGGGCCAGTCTTAGCCGGCCGGCTCGTGCACGATGTAGCGATCGCGGCCCGACTCCTTCGCGTCGTACATCGTCCTATCGGCGAACCGCATGAGGTCGCTGACGGTGATCTCAGGGTCTTCGATCATCACGACGCCGATGCTCGCCGTGACCCTACCGAGCCGGTTCCCGTCGTGAAGGCCGGCCCTCTCGCGCACGAGGGTGCCCACGTTGATCGCGACTTGTTCCGCCGACTCGCGGGTGCCCTGGGGCAGCAGGATGGCGAACTCGTCGCCACCGAGGCGCGCCACCAGGTCGGACTTGCGCAGCCTCGATCGCAGCAGGTCGGCCGTGGACACGATCACTTGGTCACCCGCTGCATGGCCGAGCGTGTCGTTGATCTCCTTGAACTCGTCGAGGTCCAGCATCAGCAGGGCTCCTCGGGCGCCGTACCGCTGGCAGCGGAGGAGGTGTTGGGTGAGTTCCACGTCAAAGCGACGGCGGTTCGCTAGTCCGGTCAGCGGATCGTGGTCGGCGAGGTGCGCCAACTGTGCCTCGTAACGGCGGCGCTCGGAGATGTCGACAGCGTTGATGAGGATCTCGTCCGGGCCGCCGGCTTCATCCCTGAGAATGCTGCTGTCGAACGCCACATCCATCATGTGACCGTCTGCGTGCCGCAGTCGGGTCTCTTGGCTCAGCCGCCCGTTCGGGCTTTCCCGCAACGCAGCCAGGAAACGTTGCACCGTTCTTTCCTGCCCGCCGAGGGCGGTGGCCGGCTGACCGATTAGCGTCTCGGCTGGGCGGCCCACCATCTCGCAGAGCGCCGGATTGACGTCGTTGATGACGCCGACCGGGCTCAACACGGCGATCCCGTTGGACGCCTCAGCGAACAACCGCGCAAACCGTGCGTGGGCGTCGCGCAGCAGCCGCTCCCGCAGCCTGGTCTCACTGACATCTCGCGCGACGACGAGCGCCTCCGCCGACCCCTGATACGGCGGCAGCGGCACAGCCACGATCTCCATCGTCGCGCCCGTGTACGTGCCCACGACCTCGACCGAGGCTTCTGCCCCGCCTAGCGCGGCGCGGTAGACCGGCTCGAGGATCGCGGTGTTCTCCGGGCTAGATGTCTCGCTGAGAGTCTTGCCGACTGCTTCCGTCATGCCCCGACGCGACAACCCGTGCCCCGCCGACACCCGATACCGCAGGTCGGGTCCGACCGTCAGCACTGACGTGTCAGGGAGGTGGCCCAGGAGCACGCGCCAGCGTTGCTCGGCAAGTCTCACCTGTTCAAGGGCCTCCTTCTCCGCCGTGATGTCCGCGGCGATGCCCATGAACCCCAAGGTCTGACCGGCCTCATCCTCGATCGCTGTCACCGTCAACCGGACCGGGACGCGGGTGCCGTCCTTCGCCAGGTAGGTCCATTCCCGGGTTTCACGTCTGTCGCGGCGAGCAATGGACACGAACACGTCGAAGCCCGGGTCGATGCCCAGCTCCGCGGCACGTTGCGCCACCTCATTCGGGTCGTGCAGAAGCGCGGGTGTCTGCTTGCCCACGAGCTCGTCTGCGCGGTAGCCGAGCATACGTTCGGCGCCCTCGTTGAATGTGGTGATCGTGCCGTCCAGGGTCGTCGCGAGGATCGAGTGCTCGGTGGCAGCGCGGAGCACACCGTCGAGATGGGCGGTGATCAGCGTCTGCTGCTGATCGCGCTCGAGCAGCTTGCGTACGACGTCTTGGACGACCGCTCCGATCAACCCCGCGAACGCAAGCCACAAGAGGGCCCGGCGCCAGTCCGCGAGCGGATAGTCAGGCTCGCCCACCAGGACCACCGGGACGAGGAAGACCACCCCGGTGGCGGCCGCTGCCATCCACATCTGGGCACGCGTCCCGTAGAGGGCGATCCACATGACGGGCAGGCCGACGAGCGGTGCCAGTCCGGAAGGCGCTGCACCGGTGCCGTCACGCAGCACCATGACGACGAGGAAGAACAGCATCGGCGGGACGGCCGCCCACCACGAGTCCCGGGGAGCCTTGAACCCGACGACCACCACGAGGACAAGCAAGACTGACGCCGCCACCAGGTGACCGCCCTCGTCGACGTACGGCGGGAACATCAGCGTCAGCAGCCCGACACCAGTGACGACGGCAAACGGCACAACGCGTCGGTGGTCGCTGTCTGGCATGCTGCGACGGCGCTCACTGGCTGACGCCCGTCGATGGCGTTCGCTGACTGGCACGTTTCGATTGTGCCGTGAGATCACGCATTTGTGAGCGACCGACAGGGCGTTGGGCAGTCGAAGGTGCACGCGCTTCCGAGCCCGTTTAGGGTTGACGGCAATGGCCAAGTCGTCGAAGAGCTCGTTCGTCGTTGTTGCCAACCGGCTCCCGGTCGACCGCGTGGAGCGTTCCGAAGGGTCTGAGTGGCGCACCTCGCCGGGTGGGTTGGTGACCGCACTAGAGCCGGTGCTGCGCGAGCACGACGGCATCTGGATCGGCTGGCCCGGATCCGCCATCGACGACGACGCGGCGTTCCAGGTGGACGGCCTCACCGTGAAACCGCTGCCACTGTCGACCAGCGAAGTCGAGTGTTACTACGAGGGCATGTCCAACGGCACGTTGTGGCCGCTCTACCACGACGTCGTCGCCAAGCCGGCATTCCACCGTGAGTGGTGGGAGGCCTACGTCCAGGTCAACCAGCGGTTCGCGGAGGCAGCATCGGCCTCGGCCGCTAAGAACGCAGTCGTGTGGATCCACGACTACCAGCTGCAGCTCGTGCCGGCGATGCTCCGAGCGCTTCGCCCGGACGTCAAGATCGGCTACTTCCTGCACATCCCGTTCCCGCCGACTGAGCTGTTCAAGCAGCTGCCGTGGCGCGACCAGATCCTCGAAGGCCTCCTCGGCGCCGACCTGGTGGGCTTCCAGCGCCCAGGTGGGGCCGCCAACTTCGCGCGGCTGGTCAGGCTGCGACTCGGCCACAAGACCCACCGCGACCGGATCCGGCTGAATGACGGCCGCGAGGTCGGTGCGCGTGCCTACCCGATCTCGCTGGACTTCCAGCAGCTCGAGACGCTCGCGAAGTCGCCGGAGGTGCAAGCCCGCGCTGACGAGATCCGCACGGAGATCGGCGGCGACCGGATGATGCTGCTCGGTGTCGACAGGCTGGACTACACGAAGGGCATCCGGCAACGTCTGCGCGCCTTCGGCGAGCTCATCGTCGACGAGGCGATCTCGGTGGACGACGCCGTCTTCGTGCAGGTCGCGTCACCGAGCCGAGAACGAGTGGAGCAGTACATCGAGGTGCGTCACGACATCGAGCACTGGGTTGGCCGGATCAACGGTGACCTGGGGCGCATCGGCCGCCAGCCGATCCACTACACCCACTCGTCATACCCGCGCGAGGAGATGGCGGCGTTGTTCAGGGCCGCCGACGTCATGGTCGTCACACCGTTCGCCGACGGCATGAACCTCGTGGCCAAGGAGTACGTCACCTGCCGCTACGAGGACACTGGTGCGCTGGTCCTGTCGGAGTTTGCCGGCGCCGCCGACGAGCTCAAGCAGGCATACCTGGTCAACCCCCACGACATCAACGGACTCAAGGATGCGATGCGCGCGGCCATGAACGCCAGCCCGAAGGAGCAGCGCCGACGGATGCGGACGATGCGCAAGCAGGTGCGTGAGCACGACATTGCCGCCTGGGCTAACGCGTTCCTCACCGACCTCGGCGGCGACCGACTGGAAGCCCCGTCGAAGTAGCCCTGGACGCTGGCCAGCTGAGTGACGCAGGCGGCTGGCCCAGATGACAATGCCCAGACATAGGTGAAGGCTCCGCAAAGTATGAGTTTGCGGAGCCTTCGGTGTCTCGGCCGTGACGCTGCCGACACGACTGGTCTTCTCCCCTGGTCAACTCGCCCCGCGTCACCGAGCGATCCACGCGGGTTGCCCCGCATGACGCCGATGAACCGAAGTTCACCGGACCTAACCAGGTCTTCCGACCTGCCCCGAACTCCGTTTCCGAAGTTCGTAGGAGAAGTTCTATCTCGCTACGAGGAGGCTGCGCAAGACCTTCGGCAGACTTTCTTTTCCTTGTTTTCAAGGGGTTCGGCGTGTCCAGATCAACACGCCGTTTTGCCTGAGTTACCCCCAGCTTTATCCACATGTTTGGCAGAGTTGGGGACGTGACTCCGCGACCACTGGCTGATCTTGTCGCCCCGGATTGGGCCGACGCGCTTGCTCCGATGGCCGGGACGATCGCCCAGCTCGGGATGTTCCTGCGTGCGGAGGTGGCGGCCGGCAGGAGCTACCTCCCTGCCGGCGATGCCGTGCTACGCGCGTTCCGACAACCGCTGGCGGACGTCAAGGTGCTGGTCCTCGGTCAGGACCCCTACCCGACACCGGGACACCCGGTCGGGCTGTGCTTCTCGGTCGAGCGCTCGGTGCGCCCGCTGCCCAAGAGTCTCGTCAACATCTACCGCGAACTCGCTGACGACGTCGGCGTGGCCGCGCCCCCGCATGGCGACCTTTCCGCCTGGACGGAACAGGGTGTGCTGCTGCTGAACCGAGTCTTGACGGTGCAGCCCGGCCGACCTGCTTCACACCGTGGAAAGGGCTGGGAGCGGGTCACCGACCTGGCCATCGACGCACTTGTACGACGCCGCTCGCCACTGGTGGCGATCCTGTGGGGTCGAGACGCGCAGTCGGCGAGACCGGCGCTCGACCGAGTGGCGACGGTCGAGAGCGCCCACCCTTCTCCGCTGTCCGCCGCGAGGGGATTCTTCGGGTCCCGCCCCTTCAGTCGCACCAACGATCTGCTGGTAAAGCAAGGTGCCGACCCCATCGACTGGTCGCTGACCTGACTGCTCGTCGGTCGAGCAGCCACCACGTCGGTCGAGCTTGTCGAGACCCCGGCGGTCGAGACCCCCGGCGGTCGAGCTGTTCCCCCGGCGGTCGAGCTTGTCGAGACCCCGGCGCTCGCGCTCGTGGTGAAAGGCGCAGCAACGCACGGAGTTTCGCTGCTGGTTCCGTCGCGTCGGCGGCTGCGGAACGCACAGGATGGTCGAGCTTGTCGAGACCCGGGCGGGCGCGCTACACCACGGCGGTCGAGCTTGTCGAGACCCGGGCGGGCGCGCTACACCACGGCGGTCGAGCTTGTCGAGACCCCGGTGATCTCGACAAGCTCGATCAGCGGAGGGCGACCACAAGAATGTCTCGAAAACCTTTGTGCATAAGGGGTCCTGAGCCTCAGAACTGTCGGCGTCCACCGATAGATTCAGTCCCATGCTCGACACCGACACCGACCGCAGCAACCTCGACGCAGACGCCACCCTGCGCCACATCAGAGCAATGCAAGCATCGGCGCAACGTGCCGAGGTCGCAATCTTGGAAGACGCCGCCCACTGGGCCGACCTCCACGGCGTCCTCGAACCGACCGAGTTTACGCTGCCCGGAGCCGAGCAGATGCTCCCACTCGGCGGCGACGGCACCCCTGAGGTGTCGGAGTTCTGCCCCGCCGAACTCGGCGCCGAACTCGCCATCTCCCCCGCATCCGCCGCCAGGCTCATCGGCGACGCCCTCGACCTGCGCCACCGCCTCCCCCGACTCTGGGCCCGCATCCAGGCCGGAGAGGTCAAACCCTGGATCGGACGCCAGATCGCCACCGACACCCGCGACGTCTCCCACGAGACCGTGACCGTGGTGGACCGGCGGGTCGCCAAATACGCCCACTCGCTGACCTGGGGACGCCTCGCCAAAGTCGTCCAGGCCGCCATCATCGACACCGACCCCGACTACGCCCGCCAACGCGAAGAGGCCCACCGCCGCAACCGCGGAGTCTGGCTCAACCCGGCCGACGCCACCGGCACCATCACCGGCGCCTTCGCCGCCGCCGGACCCGACGCCCTGCAATTCGACGCCGGCCTCAACCGCACCGCCGACGCACTCGCCGCCCTCGGCGACACCGACACCCAAGACATCCGCCGATCCAAAGCCCTCGGCATCCTCGCCAACCCCCAGCTCACCATGGACCTCTACGCCACCGCCCAGACCACAGACCTACCCGCGTCGCTCGAGCCTGTCGAGACCCCGATCTCGATCACCAACGACCAGCTGCCGGCGGCGTTCGTGCGGGGAGTCAGCATCAAGGTCGACCCACGACCCAAAGCCGTCCTCTACGTCCACCTGACCAAGGAATCCCTCGACACCGGCGACGGAGTCGCCCGGGTCGAAGGGATCGGACCCGTCACCCTCGACCAAGCCAAACAATGGCTCGGCGACTGCACCATCAGCCTCAAACCCGTCCTCGACGTCGCCGGCATCGCCCCCGTCGACGCCTACGAACTCCCCGACCAGATGCGCGAAGCCATCCAGATCATCACCCCGGCCGACACGTTCCCCTACGCGTCCTGCACCAGCCGCACAATGGACAACGACCACACCATCCCCTACCTGCCCATGGTCTCGACAAGCTCGACCGGCGGGGACTCGACCAACGGAAGCGGCGGTGGACCACCCGGACAAACCGGGATCGGGAAACTCGGACCCCTGACCCGACGACACCACCGAATCAAGACCCACAGCCGATGGCAAGTCAAACAACCCTTCCCCGGCATCTACCTATGGCGATCACCCCACGGCAGATACTGGCTCGCCGACCACACCGGCACCCACCGCCTCAGCGCCTGACAACGCCTTCTGACCACAGACGCACACCCTGTCGATGACTCCAGGTCGTAGTGAGAGGCTGGTCCATGGAAACCGCCCGGCTGTGCCTCGTCACCGGCGCAACCGGGTATGTCGGCGGGCGCCTCGTGCCCGAGCTGTTGGCCGCCGGATATCGCGTCCGGGTGATGGCTCGCAGCCCCACGAAGCTGCTTGGGCGTGACTGGGCAGACGACGTCGACATCGTCGAGGCCGACGCCACAGACGGTGACGCCCTTGCCAAAGCCCTGCGCGACGTGGACGTCGCCTACTACCTGCTGCACTCGATCGGAACGGGCAGTCAGTTCGCGGGCACCGAGAAGGACATGGCGGAAACGTTCGCCGATGCGGCCGCAACCGCCGGCGTCGGTCGCATCATCTATCTGGGCGGGCTCGAACCCGCCGGTGAGGACCTGTCGCCGCACCTGGCCTCTCGAGCCGCGGTCGGCAAGGTGCTGCTCGCCTCCGGCGTTCCCACGGTCGTGCTGCGGGCTGGAGTCGTGATCGGCTCCGGCTCGGCGTCATTCGAAATGCTGCGCTATCTGACCGAGCGGCTGCCCGTGATGGTGACGCCGCGATGGGTCCACAGCAAGATCCAGCCAATCGCCATCCGCGACGTCCTGCACTACCTCGTTGGCGCCGCGGGCCTGCCCGCAGACGTCAACCGTGGTTTCGACATCGGTGGGCCTGACGTCTTCACCTACCTGGAGATGATGCAGCGGTTCGCCGCAGTGGCGGGGCTGTCGCGGCGTCGGATCGTGCCGGTGCCGGTGCTGACGCCGAGCCTGTCGAGCCATTGGGTCAACATCGTGACGCCAGTGCCGGGCAGCCTCGCCCGGCCACTCGTCGAGTCACTCCGCAACACCGCCGTTGCCGCAGAGCACGACATCGCCGAACTCATCCCCGACCCGAGGGACGGTTTGCTGTCGTACGAACGTGCGGTCGAACTCGCGCTCACCAAGATCCAGACCCTCGACGTGCCGACGTCGTGGTCGTCGGCGAGCACAGCGGGCGCACCGAGCGAGCCACTCTCGAGCGACCCCGACTGGGCCGGGGGATCTCTGTATGTCGACGAGCGGCAGCGCGACGTCGCCGCCTCGCGGGCTGCCCTGTGGCGCGTGATCGAAGGGATCGGAGGCCGTCGTGGGTGGTACTCGTTCCCGCTGGGCTGGCGGGTGCGCGGTTGGATTGACCGACTCACCGGTGGGCCTGGACTTGTGCGAGGACGTCGAGACCCTGACCACCTGCTCCCCGGCGACTCCCTTGACTGGTGGCGCGTCGAAGAGGTCGAGAAGGGTCAGCTGCTCCGACTCCGGGCGGAGATGAGGCTGCCCGGGCTTGCCTGGTTGGAGCTCAGCATCGGAGACGGGGAGGGCGACGACTCAGTGCGATTCCACCAACGGGCTCTGTTCCATCCCCGCGGCATCGCCGGCCAGATCTACTGGTGGGGAGTGTGGCCGTTTCACGGGATCGTCTTCGGGAGCATGCAGCGCAACATCGCGAAGGCAGCCGAGCAGCAACGCTGATTGCAGCCCGCGGGGCTCAGAAGCGACGCGCGCCGAACGGCCGCGTGCGTGGCAGGCTTGGTGCCATGACCGAAACGCCAGACGACGTACCCGACTCCTCCGAACAACTCGACCAGCTCCAGCCCGAGGACAGCCTCCTGGATCGCGGCACCGATGACGTCCTCGACGAGGGCTACTCACCGCCCGAGAGGTGGTCGTCCGCAGAGCGGTTCGGGAACACCGCCGAGGAGCAGCTCGGCGGTGAGTCCCTCGACGAACGGCTCCGTCAGGAGGAGCCGGAGCCCGACGTGGCGTATGGCGATGAGCAGGACGGACCGAGCCTCGACGTACCGCCCGAGGATGACTTCCTCGATGACGGCGAGGTCGGAGACGAACGTGCCGGCCGTCTCGTCGACCCCGACGAGGGAATCGGTCTCGACGAGGAGAAGGACCTCATTGGAGACGACGTCGGCATCGACGGCGCCGGGGCCAGCGCCGAAGAGGCGGCTGTGCACGTCGTCGGAGACGACCGAGGGTAGAGCGTCGGAGACGTCCGAGGGTAGAGCGTCGGAGACGACCGAGGGTAGAGCGTCGGAAAGACCTGCTGACGGCACCAAGAATGAGTCTTGACACGCATCCCGGCACCAGAGCAAGGTGGCAAGTGCGACGCAAGGGGGGCGCGCCCGCGCGCACGGCGGTTGTCCAAGTCAGTTGCGTTCTGAGGACGGTTGTCTCAGCCGGGTCCTCGAGGTTGGGGGTTGAGAAATGATTGAGTCTGAATTGGCGGCCACGACCGGCCGCTTCATTGTCGTCTTGGGTGACGACGTCGAGAGTGCCGCAGAGGTGCTGAACTCGATGGCGGGTCTAAGCCAGGTCGCCAGCTCGAGGGACTTCCAGGCCGAAGGCCAGGACATGTCCGCGGTCGACGGGGCCGACGGGGTGGTGTTCGAAGAGCTAGGCATTGCGGTGGTCTCCGGTGATCCCAGCCAGGTCGCTGCGCTCACGCCGACCCAAGAGGCTGGCGATACCGGACGGGTCATGTCGGTGTCGCCGGAGCTGATTCATCACGTCTTGGGTCCGGCGCAGCCCGCCGGGGTGAGTCCGGCCAACTTCCAGGACACCGCCGACCTCACCTGGGGACTCCAGGCGACCAAGGCGGATGTGTCGTCCCGGTCAGGCGCAGGCATCAAGGTCGCCGTGCTCGACACAGGGATGGACGTCAGCCATCCCGATTTCGCTGGCCGCGCGATCACCGCAGAGTCGTTCGTGCCAGGCGAGCCACCTCACGACGGCCACGGGCACGGGACGCACTGCATCGGCACGGCTTGCGGGTCACAGACTCCCTCCACCGGGCCTCGCTACGGTGTCGCGTACGACGCCGAGATCTTCGCCGGGAAGGTGCTGAGCAACGCCGGGTCAGGCAGCGACACCTCAATCCTCGCGGGCATGAACTGGGCGGTAGTCAACGACTGCCACATCATCTCCATGTCGCTCGGCGCCAACGTTCCGCAGGTGCACCCTCCGTATCGCATCGCCGGGCGCAGAGCCCTCAACCACGGCACGCTCGTGATCGCAGCGGCGGGCAACAACGCCAACAGGCCGGGCAATCCCGGGTTCGTCGGCCCACCGGCCAACAGCCCGCACATCATGTCGATCGGCGCGCTCGAACAACAGCTGGGAGTCACGTACTTCTCGGCACAGAGCAACCCGGTCCGGGGAGGTCAGGTCGACCTCGCTGGCCCTGGCTACCAGGTGTACTCCTCGTGGCCGATGCCGACTCGCTACAACACCATCAGTGGGACCAGCATGGCAACGCCGCACGCAGCAGGGATCGCAGCGCTGTGGGCCGAGGCGACTGGCTTCCGCGCCCGGAGGCTCTGGGCTGTGCTGGCTCAAGAGTCGCAGCGGCTGATGGCCCCGTCGATGGACGTGGGTGGCGGATTGGTGGTCGCACCTCGGTGAGCAACTAAGGTGGCGAGATGACCCGGTTCACCGTTGGCGTTGACGAAGAGCATGTGGATGCGCTCGACGCCGTCGCCGAGCAGCTGCGCTCACAAGGCATCCAAGTCGAGCACGTCCACCCGGTGCTGGGCCTGATCGAGGTGACTGCAGGCGTCGAGGATGTGCCCAGGATCGAGGCTGTTGAGGGCGTCGAAGAGGTAGCCGAGAGCGACGAGACCTATCAGCTACCTCCGCCCGACTCCCCCATTCAGTAGCCCCGCCGCGAGAGCGGCGCCTCAGCTCAGCTGCGTCGGTTGTACGTCGGACTGGTGGTCGACGTCGACGTCGACGTCGACGTCTGCCCCGACCTGCGCACTTGCCGACGACTGCTGCCGGTAGGTACCTCCCGGCTCGAGGCGGATGATCACCGACTTCGACGTGGGGCAGTTGCTCCCAATCGCGGTGGAGTCGAGCGGGACCAGTGCGTTGGTCTCCGGGTAGTAGGCGGCGGCGCATCCCTTCGGAGTGTCATAGGTGACCACGCGGAACTCCGCTGCGCTCCGCTCGCTGCCGTCAATCCACTCGCTCACGAGGTCGACGATCTGCCCTTCGTGGAGACCGAGCTCGGCGACGTCGTCGCGATGCAGGAACACCACGCGCCGTCCGTTGGAGATGCCGCGATACCGGTCGTCGAGTCCGTAGATCGTGGTGTTGAACTGGTCGTGGCTTCGGATCGTCTGCAGGAGCAGCCGACCTTCCGGCACATGCACGATGTCGAGCGGGCTGGCCGTGAAGACGGCCGCACCTTGAGGGGTCGGGAAGGTCCGCGAGTCGCGGGGCGGGTGCGGGAGCACGAAGCCGCCGGGCCGCTCGACCTTGTCGGCATACGCCGCACAACCGGGCACCACCCGCCCGATGGCCCGCCTGATGTGGGTGTAGTTGGAGCGGAAGGTGTCCCAGGGGATGGCGTGTCGGTCTCCGAGCGTTGCTTCCGCGAGCGTGCACACGATGTCGACCTCAGAGCGCAGCTGGTCGCTCGCAGGAGGCAGCGGCCCTTTCGACGCATGCACAGATGACATCGAGTCCTCGACCGTCACGCGTTGCTCGGTCCCTCCCGTCAGGTCGCGCTCACTTCTGCCGAGCACGGGAAGGATCAACGCGGTCTCGCCCGACACCACATGGGAGCGATTGAGCTTCGTCGAGACATGCACCGTTAGCGACGTGCGGCGCATCGCACTCTCGGTCGCCACTGTGTCGGGGGTGGCTGACACGAAGTTGCCGCCCATCGCGAAGAACACCTTGGCTTTGCCGTCACGCATCGCGCGGATCGCCTCAACCGTGTCGAAGCCGTGCTCACGTGGCGGGTCAAAACCGAACTCTCGCTGTAACGCGTCGAGGAAGTGGGCAGGCGCCTTCTCCCAGATGCCCATCGTCCGGTCACCCTGCACGTTCGAGTGGCCACGGACCGGGCAGAGGCCGGCACCAGGCTTGCCTATGTTGCCCTGGGCCAGGGCAACGTTGACGAACTCCTTGACGGTTGCGACCGCGTTGCGGTGTTGGGTGATACCCATCGCCCAACAGGTCACGGTGCGGCTCGATGCCGCAAACATCGCGGCCGCCTCCTCGACCAGCTCGCGGCTCAGCCCGGTGGCGCGGAGCACGGCGTCCCAGTCGACGGCGCGCACATGGCTCGCCCAGGCGTCATACCCAGTCGTATGCCGTTCGATGAACTCGAGATCGAGCACCGTGCCCGGCCGACCTGCTGCCGCGGCCGCTGCCTCCTTCTCGACGAGCAAGGCACCGATCGCCTGGAACAGTGCAAGATCGCCGTTGACCCTGATCGGGAGGTGCACGTCGGCCAGCCCGGTGCCAATCCCGGAGAGGCCACGTGGGGTCTGCGGGTTCTTGAAGTGGAACAGTCCGGCCTCGGCGAGGGGGTTGACGGCGAGGATCTTGGCTCCGTTGCGCTTTGCCTTCTCGAGCGCGGTCAGCATGCGCGGGTGGTTAGTGCCAGGGTTCTGGCCGCAGATCACGATCAGCTCGGCGTCGTAGATGTCCTGGAGCGAGACACTGCCCTTGCCGATGCCGATGGTCTCCGCCAGCGCCACCGACGTCGACTCGTGGCACATGTTGGAGCAGTCGGGCAGGTTGTTGGTGCCGAACGCGCGGGCGAACAACTGGTAGGAGAAAGCCGCCTCGTTAGACGTCTTGCCCGACGTGTAGAAGATCGCCTCGTCGGGAGTCGCCAGGGCGTTGAGGTGGTCGGCGATGAGGGCAAACGCGTCGTCCCACGCGACCGGCTCGTAGTGGGTGGCGCCCGGACGACGTACGACGGGATGGGTGATCCGGCCCTGCTGGCCGAGCCAGTAGTCAGTGCGATCCTCGAGCTCGGCGAGGCTGTGGGCTGCGAAGAACTCCGGGCCTACTCGGAGCCGGGTGGCCTCCTCTGCGACGGCCTTGGCGCCGTTCTCGCAGAACTCGGCTTTGTGGCGGTGGCTCGGGTCGGGGTCAGGCCAGGCGCAGCCCTGACAGTCGAACCCATCGACTTGGTTGAGCTTGCGGAGGGTGCGCGTGGCTCGAGCCAAACCCATCGCCTGGATGCCACGTTTGACCGTGATAGCGACCGCGGTCAGGCCGGCTACGGAGTGCGCTTGGTCGCCAACATCAAGCTGCGACTCGTCGATGTCGCTGGTGGGTGCCTTCCGGAGCGAGACCATCGACGACCTCCTGGTTTACGGCTGGGGTTCCACCGTACCCATGGGGTCGCCAGTCGGCGCGCTCAGCCAGTCGCCGCCAGCTCGTCAACCTCGACGACGCCGAGGAGATCGTCGAGCTGCTGACCTGACAGGGGGAGGTCACTCGCCGTGGCCATGATCATGACCTCGCTGAGCAGCTCGATCTCCTCCATCAGCAACGCGTCGGCCGCGTAGTCGTCGGGGAAGTCCAGCATCAGTCAGTCCTTCATCGAAGGTCGGCGGGACTTCGGTGCATCCCCCGCGGTGTGATCCCAGAGTACGGAGAAGAGGCCTAGTCGCACCATGGCCCACCTGGGCTATCTCTCCGTGCGTGGTCAATTACAATGCGTAGCGACACGCCCGTACAGCCTGTATCACTATCAACCGTTCAGCGGATCTCCGCGTCGGACGCTCAGATCGCGTCCCCTCTCGTTCGCCCGATGACCAGGCAAATCCCGGCCTGACCAGGCAGGTAGCGCCATATCGTCAGCGACACGAGTTACAAACACCTACTTCACAGTCACCGCTGTGGACACCCGCCAGGAGATCCAATGAACGCCGACACTCACCAGTCAAACGAAGCAAAAGAGGGACAGCAGCAGCGTCGCCGTCTCGCCGCGACCGCTCTTGCCCTCACCTGCTTCGCCTCGGTGATGACGGTCGGCGTGCTGGCCGTGTTCACCGACCAAGAGACCGTCGGTGCCAACGCTTTCACGAGCGGCACCGTTGACATCTCCACCAACCCGGCCAGCGCCGCCGTGTCCTTTACGAACATGCTGCCCGGCGACCAAGTCACCGACGACCTCGTGGTGACCAACGCAGCCGGCAGCGCCAACAGCCGCTACTCCATGTCCTCGACAGCCACCAACGTCGACGCCAAGGGTCTGAAGGACCAGCTGGTCCTCACCGTCAAGACGGTCGACCTCACCACCCCGGGAACGCCGTGCGACAACTTCGACGGCACCCAGCTCTACACCGGCGACCTCGACGGCACAACCGGCGCGATCATCGGTAGCTCGGCGCAAGGCGCCCAGGCCGGCGACCGCACCCTCGCAGTCTCCGCCACCGAGACGCTTTGCTTCCGGGTAGCGCTTCCGCTGTCCACCGGCAACGCCTTCAAGAGCGCCGCCAGCACCGCGACGTTCACGTTCGACGCTGAGCAGACCGCCAACAACCCGTGAGTCTCATAGCCTCAGTAACGGCCCGGTCGGCCCACCCCCACAGGGGGTGGGCCGGCTTCCGGCTGTCACGGTGGCTATGCAATGCGTTGCTGGTGGCAATCGTCGTGACGTGTGCCCTGCTGGCGCTTCCTCGCTTGCTCGGCTACGAGATGTTGACCATCCACAGCGGCAGCATGTCCGAGATGGCGCCGGTGGGAAGCCTAGTCGTGTCGAAGCCTTTGGCTGCGGACGACGTACGTGTCGGTGATGTCGTGCGCGTGCGCGTCGAGGGTGAAGGCGTGGCGACCCCCAGCGTTCTGCACCGCGTCATCGAGCTCACCCGACGTGACGGCGAGATCGTCGTCCGGACCAAAGGTGACTCCAATCCCAAGCCAGACCCCACCCTGTATGTGCTCAGTGGCAACACGTCCACACCGGTGCTGGTCGTTCCGTACGCCGGCCGCGTGCTGGTGTTCGCACAGACTCCTCTTGGCTGGATGACAGCGATTGCCCTGCCGGCGACTCTGGTGCTGTGGCTGCAGCTGAAATCCATCTGGTTCTCGCCACGACGGTCGGTGCGTACTCGGCCAGCGTTGGGCGGAGACGACAATGCATCGATCTAACCGACTGACCTGGCTGCTGGTCCCACTTGCGGCGGCGAGCCTGATGTGGGCGTCCACAGGCGTTCTCGCCCGCTTCAGCGACACCGCCGTGGTCGGGGGGAACACGTTCACTACGGCCGCCGCCTGGTGCACCCCCGGAGGCAGCACACTCACGGCGACTGCGGACACCTGGAACGACCAGGCCGCCCCGACGCAGCAGAGGGGCACCGACTCCAGTCTCTTTGTCATGTCCAGGAGCGCCATGTCCAACCGGCGCAGCCTCGTCCGGTTCACCCTGCCCACCATCCCGGCAGGCTGCACTCTCACCGCGGGCACCCTCAGGCTCTACAACACCTCCCCCTCCTCCGGACGGATCATCGACGTCTACCGCGCGAACACGGCCTGGGTCGAAACCACCGTTACCTGGAGCACTCAGCCTGCGACGACCGGGACCGCCGTCGGCAGCACAACTGTCGCCAGTGCCGGCTACCAGCAATGGACGGTCACCGCCCAGGTGCTGGCGCACTACACGACCAACAACGGCTTCCTCGTGCGAGATCGGACCGAAAGCGTTGCCGCCTCGCCGCAGCAGAACTACCTCAGCCGGGAGTCGGGCAGCAACCGACCCCAGCTGGTCCTCACCTGGGCCTGAGCCCGGACACGGGAATTGAGCCGGCGAGGGGACTCGAACCCCTAACCCCGTCATTACAAGTGACGTGCGCTGCCAATTGCGCCACGCCGGCGATGCTGCCGTCCCATCGTATGGGGGCGCCCACGCCGACGGCTGGACCAGGTCAGGCGGCGCTGTAATTGACGGTTAAAGTTGAAGGCATGCTCTCTTCCCCCGATGCCGAGGCACACCTGTTCTCGCCCATCACGCTCCGCGGGACGACGTTCGCCAACCGGGTCTGGGTCTCACCCATGTGTGAGTACTCCGCGGTGGACGGCGTCCCACAGGACTGGCATCTCGTCCACCTGGGCTCTCTCGCGCGCGGTGGCGCCGGACTGGTCATGTCCGAGGCCACGGCGGTGACACCGAACGGCCGCATCTCGCCCGCCGACACCGGGATCTGGAACAACGAGCAGGTCGCTGCCTGGCGACGCATCACCGACTTCATCCGCACCCAAGAGACGATCCCGGGCATCCAGCTGGCACACGCGGGCCGCAAGGCGTCCACGTCGCCCCCGTGGCTGGGCCGCGGCTACGTCGAGCCCGCGGACGGCGGTTGGGCCGACACCGTGGCACCGTCGGCCATCCCGTTCGCAGACCTGCCGGCGCCGGCCGAGCTGACGCTCGCCGAGATCGCCGCGGTGGTCGAGGCTTTCCGCGCCGCAGCCGCACGAGCACTGGAGGCAAGATTCGAGGTCGTCGAGATCCACGCCGCGCACGGCTACCTGCTGCACGAGTTCCTGTCGCCGCTCAGCAACCCCCGCACCGACGCCTACGGCGGCAGCTTCGACGATCGCATCCGCGTCCTGCTCGAGGTCGTCGATGCCGTCCGCGACGTCTGGCCAGACGACCAGCCGCTGCTGGTGAGACTGTCGTCCACCGACTGGGCCGACGGCGGCTGGGACGGCGACGACACCGTGCGCGCTGGCCAAGCACCTCGGCGCGCACGGCGTCGACCTGATCGACTGCTCGAGCGGCGGCACCGTCCCGCAGGCGGCGATCCCGATCGCGCCGGGCTACCAGGTGCCGTTCGCGGCGAGGGTCCGCCGCGAGGCGGGTATGCCGTCGGGCGCAGTCGGCATGATCACCGAGCCCGCACAGGCCGAGGCGATCATCTCCGGCGGAGACGCCGACGTCGTACTGCTGGCGCGGGCACTCCTTCGCGAACCGCACTGGCCACTACGCGCGGCCCATGAGCTCGGCGCCGAGGTCCGCTGGCCACCCCAGTACGAACGAGCGCGCTGGCCCAAGCCGGAGGCGGCTCGCGACTAGGGTCGCCAACGACGGTGGCGGACGCCCGGATCACCCTCTCGGATCAGCTGCAACCGCGGCTTCGGCCCATCGGTCCGACCGGTCTGCGGCTGCCGACGTCCCGGCAGCCAGGGCGATGGCCACGTCACTCCCGGGCCGGCGTAGCCCTGGTCGAGGGCCGCATGCAGCGTCCAGTTCGGGTCGTAGAGGTGCACCCGCCCGAGCGCGCACAGGTCGGCCCGCCCGGCGATGATCAGCGAGTTGACGTCGTCGTATGACGAGATGGCCCCCACCGCCATGGTCGGCACCCCGACCCGGTTCCGGATCGCGTCGGAGAACGGCGTCTGGAATGACCGGCCGTAGTCGGGTCTCTCGTCAGGCGTCACCTGCCCGCTCGACACGTCGATCGCATCGGCACCGGCGTCCGCGAACGCCCGCGCGATGACCACCGCGTCGTCGACGTCATTTCCTCCCTCGACCCAGTCGGTGGCAGAGATCCGCACCGTCATGGGCAACCCCGCAGGCCACACATCCCGCATCGCGGTGAACACCTCCAACGGGTAGCGCAGGCGTCCCTCGATGCTGCCGCCATAGCCATCGGGACGTCGGTTGGTCACCGGCGACAAGAAGCTCGACAACAAGTACCCATGCGCACAGTGCAGCTCGAGCAGGTCGAAGCCGGCCGCCTCCGCCCGCACGGTGGCTTCGACGAACTGCTGCTTGATGACCGCCATCTCGTCGACGCCCAGCTCTCGCGGCACCTGGTTGACGCCCGGCTGGTAGGCCAGCGCGGACGGTCCCACCACGTCCCAGTTGCCGTCGGGCAGCGGCTCGTCCATCCCCTCCCACATCCGGCGGGTCGACCCCTTGCGGCCGGAGTGGCCGAGCTGCATCCCCATCTTCGCGGCCGTGTGTTCGTGTACGAAGTCGGTGATCCGCCGGAAGGCGGTGACGTGCGCGTCGTCATACATCCCACAGCAGGCCGGGGTGATCCGACCCTCTGGCGACACACACGCCATCTCCGTCATCACCAGGCCTGCGCCGCCCAGCGCCTTCCCCGTCAAGTGCGTGAAGTGGAAGTCTCCGGCGACACCGTCGTCGGCCATGTACATGTCCATCGCGCTCACGACGACCCGGTTGACCAGCTCGACGTTGCGCAGCCGGAACGGCTGGAACATCGGCGGTCGGACGTCGCCGGTGCCGAGGCCACGTCGATGCTCGTGCTCGGCGAACCAGCTGTCGACCCGCTCGACGAACTCGTGGTCGCGCACCCGCAGGTTGTCGTACGTGACCCGGCGGCTGCGGGTCATGATGTTGAACGCCAGCTGCATCGGCTCCTGGCCGACGTACTGGTGAAGATTCTCGAACCACTCGAGACTCGCCTGTGCCGCCCGCTGCGTCGACAACACCACCGGGCGTCTCTCTTGCTCATACGCCTCGAGGCCCGCTGAGACGTCGTCGTTCTCGTGGAGACAAGCCGCCAGGGCCAGCGCGTCCTCCATCGCGAGCTTTGTGCCCGAGCCGATCGAGAAGTGCGCCGTGTGCGCCGCATCGCCCAGCAGCACCACGTTGTCATGACGCCAGGTCTCGTTGCGCACCGTCGCGAAGCTGGTCCAGCGCGAGTTGTTGGCGTGCACGGCATGTCCGTCGAGCACGTCGGCAAACAGCTCGCACACCTTGGCAATCGACGGCTCGTCAGAGGCACCCGGTGGCAGCCCTTCGGCCGCCGCGGCGAGACGCCCGAAGCCGGCAGCCGCCCACACGTCGTCGTGCATCTCGACGATGAACGTGCTGCCCTTCGCGTCGAACGGGTAGCCATGAATCTGCATCACGCCGTACGACGTCTGCGCGACGTAGAACTTGAACGCGTCGAACACCAGATCGGTGCCGAGCCACATGTAGCGGCATCGACGCCGCTCGATCGTGGGGCCGAAGACGTCGGCGTACGTCGCTCGGACAGTGGAGTTGACGCCGTCGCTGGCCACCACCAAGTCGTATGACGTCCGGAGCTCGTCAACCGCCGGAGCCGTCGTCAGGAACTTCACGTCGACACCGATCGCACTGCACCTGGCCTGCAGGATCTCCAGCAAGCGACGGCGGCTCATCGCCGCAAACCCATGCCCGCCGCTCGTGATGACCTGCCCACGCACGTGGACGTCGATGTCGTCCCACCGGGCAAACTCGGCCTCCATCGCCGCATGGATCGCCGGGTCGGCGTGCTCGATGCCGCCGAGCGTCTCGTCGGAGAACACCACTCCGAAGCCGAACGTGTCGTCAGCCGCGTTGCGTTCCCAGACCGTGATCTCGTGGTCGGGGCGGAGCTGCTTGGCCAGTGCGGCGAAGTAGAGCCCGCCCGGACCGCCACCCACGACCGCGATCCGCATGTCGTCGCCTTCCGTTGCCCGACGGTTCCTCACGAGGGTATGTCGTGTCCACGACGACCGTCAACACGGCAGCAGATACATGTTCCCGGGGTCTCGACAAGCTCGACCACCGGTGGGGCGGTCCACCACCGGTGGGGCGGTCGACCAGGCCTGGCGCTATACGCTGCAACCACCCGCCCCGAGGAGGAGTCGACGATGAGCCCGTTCCGCGGATCGGCGCCGTTCACCGACAGCTGGCAGCACTTCGACGTGCAGCGCCGCGACGGTGTCGCCACCGTGACGTTCAACCGCCCGGACCGTCTCAACGCGTTGACGTTCGACACCTATGCCGACCTGCGCGACTTCTTCGGCGAGCTCCCCCACCGCGACGACACCAGGGTGGTAGTGCTCCGTGGGGAGGGCAGGTCGTTCTGCTCTGGCGGTGACGTCGACGAGATCATCGGGGCCACGCTGTCGATGCGACCCGACGAGCTGCTTGCATTCACCCGCATGACGGGCGACGTCGTACGCGCCATGCGGGAGTCGCCGGTGCTCGTCATCGCTGCGATCCAGGGCACCGCGGCCGGAGCCGGGTCGGTGCTCGCGCTTGCAAGCGACTTCCGCGTGATGGCCCGCTCGGCGAAGTTCGCGTTTCTCTTCACGAAAGTCGGCCTGGCGGGGGCCGACATGGGAGCGGCATACCTCCTTCCGCGACTCGTCGGTCTCGGTCGGGCGACTGAGCTGCTGGTCCTCGGCGACAGCCTCGCCGCCGATGACGCAGAGCGCATCGGGCTGGTGAGCTCGCTTGTCGACGACGACCAGGTCGACTCGACGGCGACCGAGCTGGCCGAGCGGCTCGCCGCCGGGCCGGCGCAGGCCTACGCCCAGACGAAGGCGCTCCTCACCCGCGAGCTCGACATGCCGCTGACCGCCGCCGTTGAGCTGGAGGCCGTCACCCAGGCGCTCCTCATGAAGGGCGACGACTACCGCGAGTTCCACGCCGCGTTCACGGGCAAGCGTGACCCCACGTGGACGGGGCGGTAGTCGCCGTGCCGGCGGCTGCTTGGGAGCTCACGAGCGAGCAGCAGGCATTTCTGAGTCATGTCCGCGAGGTCGCCCGTGACCAGCTCGTCGCGATCGCGGCCGGAGGTGCAGAAGGTCACGTCAACCGCGCACTCGTCAAGGCGCTCGGCGATCTCGGACTGCTCGCGCGACTCTTCCCCGGACTCGACGGCGGCAGCTCACGGACTGCGGCTGCCCTCGACCTCTGCCTGCTGCGCGAGGGACTGGCGACTGTGTCGACGGAGGCCGAGACCGCCTTGGCGCTGCAAGGGCTCGGCACCTACCCCGTGCTGCAAGCCGGGACCGACGACCAGGTCCAGCACTGGGTTGCGGCTGCGGCCGCCGGGGATGCCGTTGCCGGCTTCGCCCTGTCCGAGCCGGGCGCAGGATCCGACGCGGCTGCGCTCGCGCTGGCGGCGGAGGCCGACGGCGACGGCTGGAGGCTTACGGGCGAGAAGACCTGGATCTCCAACGCCCCGGAGGCCGACTTCTACTCCGTCTTCGCGCGCACGACACCGGGCGCCGGCAGTCGGGGCGTGACAGCTTTCGTCATACCGGGAGAACGGGCCGGCCTGTCCGGTGAGCACCTCGACATGCTGTCGCCGCACCCGATCGGCAGCCTGATCTTCGACGGCGTGCGAGTGGAGGCATCCGACCGCCTCGGCGAGCTCGACCAGGGGTTCGCGGTGGCGATGCGCACGCTCGACCTGTTCCGCCCGAGCGTTGGCGCATTCGGGGTGGGCATGGCGCAAGCAGCACTCGACGCGGCGATTGAGCATGCGGGCACGAGGGAGGCCTTCGGGGCACCGCTGCGCGAGCTGCAGTCGGTTGGCCACACGCTGGCCGAGATGGCCACCCGCACCGAAGCCGCCCGCGCCATGGTCTATCGGGCCGGAGCGGCATACGACGCAGGGCGCCCCGGCATCTCGACGAGCTCGGCGATGGCAAAGCTGATCGCGACGGAGACCGCGCAGTACGTCGTCGACGCTGCCATCCAGATCCACGGCGCCCGCGCGCTCCAGCGGGGACACCTGCTCGAGCACCTCTACCGCGAGGTGCGGGCCCCGCGCATCTATGAGGGCGCCACCGAGGTGCAACGCTCGATCATTGCCCGCGACCTCTACCGCTGACCGCTCTGCGCAAGTGGCCGACCTGATGCCGGCCGGGACCAGCACGATGTCGGCCACTGCGAGCTATTCGCGGAGGCGGAACCGCTGCACCTTGCCCGTGCTCGTGCGGGGCAGCGCGTCGACGAAGCGCACGGAGCGGGGGTACTTGTAGGGCGCGATCTGTTGCTTGACGAAGGCCTGCAGCTCTGCCGCGAGGGCTTCGCCTGCGTCGACATCCTTGGCAGCGACGACGTAAGCGGTCACGAGCTGACCGCGTGCCTCGTCAGGTATGCCGACCACCGCGCACTCGACGACTGCGTCATGGGCGAGCAACGCCTCCTCGACCTCCGGGCCGGCGATGTTGTAGCCGGAGGAGATGATCATGTCGTCGCTGCGGGCCTGGTACCAGAAGTAGCCGTCGGAGTCCTGCACGAACGTGTCACCCGTGATGTTCCAGCCGTGCTGCACGTAGGCAGCCTGCCGAGGGTCGGACAGGTAGCGACATCCCGTCGGCCCGCGCACGGCGAGCCGGCCAACCTCACCGGCCTGGACCGGCGACCCATCGCGGTCGACGACCGTGGCCTCGTAACCGGGAACTGCCTTGCCGGTCGAGCCCGGCCGAATGTCGTCGTCGGCTGACGAGATGAAGATGTGCAGCATCTCCGTTGAGCCGATGCCGTCGATGATCCGCACGCCCGTCGCGTCAGCGAACGACTGCCAGGTCGCCTTCGGCAGGTGCTCCCCGGCGGAAACACATCGCCGCAGAGTGGCCAGGCGTTCGGTCCGACCGACGGCAAGCATCGCCCGGTACGCCGTCGGAGCGGTGAAGCAGATCGTGACCCCATGGGTCTCGACATGGTCGGCCAGCTCGTCGGGAGACGCCTTCTCGATGAGCAGGCTCGCGGCGCCGACATGCAACGGGAACACGACGAGCGCGCCGAGCCCGAACGTGAACGCCAGCGGCGGGGTGCCCGTGAACACGTCGTCTGGAGTTGGGCGCAAGACATGACGAGAGAACGTGTCGGCGTTGGCGAGCACGTCACGGTGGAAGTGCATCGTCGCCTTGGGCCGACCGGTCGTACCGGACGTGAACGCCAGCAGGGCAACGTCGTCCGCCGCCGTGTCGACCGGCTCAAACTCGGGGTCCGCTGACGCCGCGAGCCGGGTCAGGTCGTCAGCTTCGTCGCCTCCGTAGATCACGACGGGCGCGGCACCCAGGTCGGCAGCACGCAGATCGTCGACGAACCGAGCCTCACACAAGGCGAGGTCGATCTGCGCGATCTCATGCACGGTGCTCAACTCGCCCGGCCGCAGGAGCGGCATCGTGGTGACGACCACTGCACCCGCCTTGAGAACACCCGCCCAGCACGCGACCAGCCAGGGGTTGTTGGGGCCGCGCAGCAACACCCGATTGCCCGCGACCACACCGAGCTCGTCGACGAGCACGTGCGCGATCTGGTTGGAGACCTGACGGAGATCGCCGTAGGTCCACCGCTCACCGGCCGGCGAGAGCAGGCAGAGGCGGTCATCGCCAAGCCTGGTGGCGGTCTCGTCGACCAGGACGGCGGCGCAGTTCATCCGGTCCGGGTAGTGCAGCTCAGGCAGGTCGAACCTCAGCTCCGGCCAGGCGTCTACCGGCGGCAGGTGATCGCGACAGAACGTGTCCACATGGGCCGACGGCGATGGCGACATGGGCTCAGTATTCCCCTCCGATGACGGCAGTCAAGACCGCGCAACACCGGTACTGGTTTCTCGCTATCGTGCTCGGGTGACGACGCCCGAGGCGCTTGCGCCGACTGCCGGCTTCCAGCCGCGCGCTCTGATCGTCACCCTCTACGGACTCTACGGCCGCGACGAGCCGGGCTGGCTGAGCATCGCCACGCTGATCCGCCTGATGGCGGAGCTTGGTGTCGACGAGCCGGCGGTCCGCTCATCGATCTCGCGGCTGAAGCGACGCGGGATCCTCGAGTCACGGCGCGTCGATGGCGTGGCCGGGTATGCAGTCTCCGACGACGCGAAGGCGATCCTCGACGAGGGCGACCGACGGATTTTCCAGCGGCCGAGACCCCGCCTGTCAGACGGCTGGCTGTTAGCTGTGTTCAGTGTGCCCGAGTCCGAGCGGAGCAAGCGTCATACCTTGCGTTCCCGCCTTACCTGGTTGGGATTCGGCACCGTGGCGGCAGGTGTGTGGGTGGCCCCGGCGCAGCTCGAGGAGGAGACCAGACATGTGCTCGCGCGTTATGGGCTGGCGTCGTACGTCGACCTCTTCCGTGCCGACCATGTGGCGTTCGGCGACGTGGCAGATCTCGCCGCAACGTGGTGGGACCTCGACGCGCTCGCCCAGCTGTATGACGACTTCCTGACGGCCTACACGCCCGTGCTGGCACGGTGGCGCCGACGCAAGACCACGGCTGACGCGGCAGCGTTCCGCGATCTCGTGGCGGCGCTGACGACGTGGCGAAGGCTTCCGTTCCTCGACCCTGGACTGCCCGACGAGGTGCTGCCGGCGACCTGGCCGGGTCAGGCTGCTGCCGACCTGTTCGGCGCCCTGAGCGACCGGCTCGAGCAGTCGGCACGGAGGTACGTCGCCTCGGTCAGATGACGGCGAGGCCCTGCACCTCGACGAGTGCCTCGACGTCCCAGAGACGGGAGACACCGACGCCGGCCATCGCCGGGAACTCGCCCCCGACCAAGCGACCCCACACCTCACCGATCTCGCGGCCGTGAGCCTGGTAGTCGTCCATGTCGACTGCGTAGATCGTGAGGCTCACGAGCTGGTCCGGCCTGCCGCCCGAAGCTTCGAGGGCCACGACGAGGTTGGAGAGCGCCTGCTCGAACTGGGCGACCACGCCACCAGCGACGATGGATCCGTCGGCCGCCATCCCCGTCTGTCCCGCGAGGGCCACCACCCGTCCGGTCGCCACGACCGCGTGGCTGAAGCCGCGAGGTCGCGCGAGGTTTTCGGGGTTGATCCGCTCGATACTCACCGCAACTTCTCTCCCTCGATCACGCCTGGCCGCCGTCCACGTCGAGCCCTTGCCCGTTGACAGTGCCGTCGGCCACGCACGTCCACACCGCCTCGGCTACCTGTTCCGGTGTCACCAGCCGTCCACTCGGCTGCTTCGCGGCCAGGATCGCTCGTGCCTCCTCGGCGCTGCGCCCCGTCCTGGCGACGATGCCGGCCACCGTCGCGTCGGTCATGGGCGTGTCGACATACCCGGGGCAGACGGCGTTGACCGTGACCCCGCTTTTCGCGACCTCGGCGGCGGCCGAGCGCACCAGTCCGAGCACGCCGTGCTTGCTCGCGGTGTAGGCCGCGATGTACGGCTCCCCAATCTTGGCGGCGATGGAGGCGACGACGACGACACGCCCCCAGTCTGCCGCCAGCATCGAAGGCAGCGCCCGACGCAGACACCGAAACGGTGCAGTCAGATTGACGTCGAGCATCGCCTGCCAGTCCTCGTCGGAGGTCCGTTGCACCTTCGCCGACACACCAGCCCCTGCATTCGCGACGAGTATGTCGACCAGGCCCCAGGCTTCCTCGGCCTCCGACCAGAGCTGCTCGGGGGTGTCCGGGTCGGTGATGTCAGCGGGGATGGTGCGCGTCTCCGTGACGCACAACCCCGCCGTCTCACGCAGGTCAGCCTCGTTGCGGGCGGTCAGAACGACGCGCGCGCCGCGACGGCTCAGGTCGACGGCGACGGCACGGCCGATGCCCCTGCCTGCACCCGTCACGAGTGCGATCCGCCCATGCGCCGTCATCTGCGCGAGCCTACTCAGTGGCCCGTTCGCGGCGTCAGAGGCGCCAGCGGGCTTCGTGCAGCCGATCGTAGAGCGGCCGGCACTCCTCGGCGACGCGTGCACCAGCCGTGTCGAGCTCGACGTGGCGACGCTCGTACGGCGCGAAGCCGGTCGACGCCCACACGGCGTCGTACCAATAGCGACCCCAGATGCCATCGGAGTCGCGTGGCCCCGGCGGCCACGCCAGCATCGAACCGGTGAACTCGACGCCGACGAGGTCGCACAGCGCCCGCAGGTAGCCCTCGGGGTCGCCGAGGAAGTCGGCGGCGTCGATGACCGGCGGCGCCTCGTCGGTGGCGGCCAGAGCGTCATACAGACGCACCTGCTGCGGTAGCCCGATGTCGTCGGCGGTCACCGAGTCGCGGGACCGGAGGTATGACGCCACCACCTCACGCGGCTCGCGCACCAGCAGGACGTTGGTCATCCGCGGCACCCAGTCGTGGCCCATCTCCGGCAACAGGTGGTGCGCCATCTGCTTGTGATAGACGACAGCGACATCGTCGGGCACGGGGGCGAGCAACGCTGTCACGACCGAGCGCCAGTCGGTGTCGCCAGCGGCGAGCACCTCGTCGCGGCCCGGATGGTCGACACCGGTGGCGGCGAGATAGCAGGCATAGAGGGGCTCATCGACGACACGACTGTCCGGGCGGTTTTCCCATGCCCGCATCAGGGCGGTGGAGATGTTGCGTGGCCCCGACCACATCGCGAGCCGCACTGCTGTCATCTGGACTCCTTGCATGGCCGGCAACCCGAGCATTGACTCTAGGCCGACCGGCGCAACCGAGACCGGCATCGTGCACAAACTACCCAGAGCACGCGACACGCACCCACACACCTGATACCGGTTTCGCGCCGTTACCTTCTCTGCGCCGGCGCGTTAGTTTGGGTATAGACCGTGACCCACGCCACGCACCGGCTCGTATGGGGTCTGCAACAGCTCGGCTTGGGTCGTTACGTCCACCCCTAGGAGGGACCCATGCGCGATCTTGCGCGCGCTCCATTCGGAATCGGCTTGGCGGCCGCTGTCATCGGTGCCGCTCTGTCGATGCCCACCCAGGCCGCAGGCGGGTCGATCGCGGACGACAGGCCCGCCGCCGTCCAGGACTACCTGGCGGACCAGCTGTCCACGCTCGGCGCAGCGACACCCACCACCGTGATGGTCCACGGCACCACGCTGGCAGCGGCCAACGACGCCGTTGAAGCGGCCGGCCTCACCAAGGTCACCAGCTTCGACCGCATCGCCGTGGTCGCCGCCACCGGCACCAAGGCACAGATCGACACCGCCCGCACCCAACCCGGTGTCACCTACCTCGAGGGCAACGCCCCGATCGAGTACACGCTCGAGACCTCCAACGTCGCGACGCGCGGCGAGGAGGCACTCCAGACCTTGAGCGGCGCCGACGGCACCGCACTCAGCGGGAATGGCGTCAGCGTCGGCCTGATCGACTCCGGCGTCGACCCGACGCACCCGTTCCTGACCGAAGCTGACGGCTCGTCCGTGGTCGTCAGCAACCAGAAGGTCCTGTGCGAGCCGCTGCTCGAGTCGACCTGCACAGTGCAGCAGGTCCCCAACAACGTTGACACCGACACCACGTCGGCCGGTGGCCACGGCACCCACGTCGCCGGCATCATCGCCGGCCGCCCGACGACGCTGACCAGCGGCGAACGCCTGCACGGTGCCGCGCCTGGCGCCAACCTCGTGTCGCTCTCGACCGGTGCGGGTCTTGTCATCCTCGGCGCGGATGCGGCCCTGAACTGGGTGCTCGAGAACCACGCCGCACCCTGCGGCCCAGGCGTCTCCGCAGCGGCCTGCCCGCCGATCCGCGTTACTAACAACTCCTACGGCCCTCCGGGCGGCGGCGAGTTCGACCCCAACTCCGCGACGGTCAAGCTGCAGCGCGAGCTCGCCCAGGACGGTGTGCTGACCGTCTGGGCCAACGGCAACGACGGTGGCGACGGTTCGGCGAACCTGTCCAACCCACCAGGCCAGGACCCGACGGGCGGCGTCATCTCGGTGGCGTCCTACTACGACCAGGACACCGGCACCCGCAACGGCGTCGTGTCGGACTTCTCGTCGCGCGGCAGGGCCGGCGACCACTCGACGTACCCGGACATCTCCGCTCCTGGTGAGAACATCACGTCCTCGTGCCGCCTCTACCTGGTGATCTGCGCGACCGGTCTCGACCCCCGCAACGGGCCAGGACCGCTCGACGTGGGCACGTTCAACACGATCAGCGGTACGTCGATGGCAGCGCCTCACATCGCCGGCATCGTCGCCCAGCTGGTCCAGGCCAAGCCGGGTGCGACGCCGACCCAGATCGAGACCGCGATCAAGTCGACGGCGTACAAGTACACGAACGGTGCGGCGTACGAGTCCGGCTCTGGCGGTACGACGTCTTACGACAAGGGCCACGGTCTCGTTGACGTAGTGGCGGCTGCTCAGCAGCTGACGGCGAACTAGCCGACTGACGCTGAGCCCCCTGAACGAGGGCGCGGGCTCGACCGCTGTGGGTCGAGCCCGCGTCTTCTTGTCCGGGCACTCGTGTTGGACTCCCTCGAACATCAAGTAAACTTGAAGTCAAGTCGAAGCTGATTGCTTCTGGTGTTTGTGGGTACGACATGAGTTCCAGGTTCCAACGGGGCGATCATCCCCACGACGTGAGGCAGGGGTTCATATGGGTCTCGACGACAAGATCAAGAACAAGTCCGACGAGCTGCAGGGCAAGGCCAAAGAGAAGACCGGCGACGCGACCGGCGACCGTCACAAGCAGGCGGAAGGCAAGCGGGAGCAGTCCAAGGCGAACTTGAAGCAGGCCGGCGAGAACGTCAAGGACGCGTTCAAGAAGTAGCAGTCTGGAGGCAACGTGGCGCGAATGCCGTCACGGCTCACCATCGGTGAGCTGTCAGCCCGATCGGGCGTGGCGGCATCTGCGTTGCGTTTCTACGAAGACGTCGGCCTGCTCACGGCGGAGCGGACGACTGGCAACCAGCGACGCTACGCACGCAACATGCTGCGCCGGGTCGCGTTCATCCGGGCCGCCCAGCGCGTCGGGCTCAGTCTCGACGAGATCTCCGACGCGCTGTCCAGGCTCCCCGACGGCCGGACGCCGACCAAGGCAGACTGGGAGCTCGTGTCACGCTCGTGGACCGGGCGCATCGACCAGCAGATCGACGACCTCCATCGTCTCAAGGCCAAGATCACCGGGTGTATCGGCTGCGGTTGCCTGAGCCTGCGCACGTGCGTGCTGAGCAACCCCGGCGACGAACAAGGCGACCGAGGCCCCGGGCCCGCGTGGCTCGCCACCCCCGAGAACGACGGCATCACCCGCGAACCACCCTTGCGTCCGTAGCAGGGGTCGCGATCAGCGCTCGCGCGCACGGACGCAGCGGCATGTAAGGATCGGGCATGGCCCTGCGGATCGTGGCGACCACACCCCAGCCCGCGCTCGTGTCGCTGCCGTGGCGGGCGCCGCTCGAAGAATGGGACGAGCGGGTCTGCGTATTGCTGCCACGGGGGTTGTCGCGTCACATCGTGCGCTTCGTGCGTGTCCGGGGTGAGGTGTACGCCGTCAAGGAGACCCGCGACGCCATCGCCTGGCAGGAGTACCGACTTCTCCGTGACCTGCGGCGCCTCCATGCCCCGGCAGTGGAGCCCGTCGGTGTGGTCACCGGTCGCGAGACCAAGCAGAGCGAGGAACTGGAACCCTGCTTGGTCACTAAGCACCTCCCCGCATCGATGCCGTACCGGGAGATGTTCTCCCGCGGCGTCCGCCCGGACACGATGGTTCGACTCGTCGACGCGCTGGTCGTGCTCGTCACGAAGCTGCACCTCGCAGGCTTCTACTGGGGCGACTGCTCCTTGTCCAACACGCTGTTTCGCCGCTCCGCCGGGGAGTTCGCGGCGTACCTCGTCGACGCCGAGACGGGCGAGCTGCATCACCAGCTCAGTGACGGCCAGCGGATGCACGACCTCGACACCGCGCGGGGCAACTTGTTCGCCGAGATGCTCGACCTGCGCGCCGGCGGGTTCCTCGGCGACGACGTCGACCCGCACCAGATCGTCGACGACGTCATGGAGCGCTACGCGGCGCTGTGGAGTGAGCTCACCGGGGTGGAGGACTTCACGACCGACGAGATGTGGCGGATCGAGCAACGCATCTCACGCCTCAACGACCTCGGCTTCGACATCGACGAACTCGACATCGTCACCGACTGGGACGGTGCGTCCGTACGCATCCAGCCCAAGGTCGTCGACCCCGGCCACCATCGGCGTGTACTGCAAGGGCTGACGGGGATCGATGTCGAGGAGAACCAGGCCCGTCGACTGCTCAACGACCTGAAGGCGTACACCGCGACGAGTGGGCTACACAACGTCGACCCAGGCCAGGTGGCACACCAGTGGCTCACTGAGGTCTACGAGAAGATCACGGCGATGGCGCCACCGAACCGGCGCAGTCCGCTCGAGGCTGCCGAGTTCTTCCACGAGGTCCTCGAGCACCGCTGGTTCCTCTCGGAGCGCGCCGGCCACGAGATCGAGCTCTTCGAGACCGCTCGCGACTATCTGGCGAGCCAGCCTGGTGCCCGCGAGACCTCGACGGTGCCCGAGGTCGAAGAGCTGGCCGACGCACTCCCGGACCCGCCGAGACCAACGCCTAGCGGGTGAGGGTGCGGAGCAGGTCGCGCCCGATGACCATCCGCTGGATCTGGTTCGTCCCCTCGAAGATCTGCGTCACCTTGGCTTCGCGCATGTAGCGCTCTGCTGGGAAGTCGCGGGTGTAGCCGTAGCCGCCGAGCACCTGGACGGCGTCGGTCGTCACCTTCATCGCGGCGTCGGTCGCCACCAGCTTCGCGATCGAGGCCTGCCGGCTGAACGGCCGGCCGGCGTCACGCATTCGCGCCGCCATCAGGTACGTCGCCCGGGCCGACTCCACCGCCGCCGCCATGTCGGCGAGCAGGAACTGCAGCCCCTGGAACTCCCCGATCACCTGGCCGAACTGCTGACGTTCGGCCGCGTAGCCGACGGCGAGGTCAAGCGCGGCCTGGCCGAGTCCGGTCGCGCAGGCTGCGATCCCCAGCCGACCAGAGTCGAGGGCCGACAGCGCGATCGACATACCCTGACCCTCGTCACCGAGGCGCAGGTCGACCGGCAGTCGCGCGTCCTCGAACAACACCTGAGTCGTGGTCGAGGCGGTCATCCCCATCTTCTTCTCCGGCGCCCCGAACCCGACGCCCTTCGTTCCGGCGGCACTCTGATGGCTGGTCTCCAAGGGCACGTGGAACGCCGACAGCCCACCCTTGGGGTCAGGCGAGGTGCGTGCGAAGAGCAGCAGGAAGTCTGCGTGAGGGCCGTGGCTGATCCACGCCTTGACCCCGTTGACGACGTACTCGTCCCCGTCACGGACCGCCTTCGTCGCGATAGCGCTGACATCCGACCCGGCCTGCGGCTCCGACAGTGCGTAGGCACCGAGCTGGTCGCCACCGAGCATGTCGGGCAGCCACCGCTCTCGCTGCTCCGGCGTGCCGAACCGGGCGAGCGCCGACGACGACAAGGTGTGCACCGACACGTCGACGGCAACGCTCATCCAGGCGGCCGCGATCTCCTCCAGCATCTGCAGGTAGACCTCGTAGGGCTGACCCCCGCCGCCGTCATCCTCGTCGAACGGCAGCGACATCAGCCCGGTCTGCCCGAGCAGGCTGAACACGTCACGTGGGAACTCAGCAGCTTGTTCAGCCTCGGATGCGCGCGGAGCCAACTGCTCAGATGCGATCTCGCGGACGACCGCGAGCAGGTCGTAGGCCTCCGGGGTGGGGAGCAAACGGTCGACAGCCATGAGGTCCTTCAGTCGTGGTGAGCACTCAGAGTGTTATGACGAGCGGCGCCGATCGATCTCGTAGAGGGCGATCCCGGCCGCGACACCGGCGTTCAGCGACTCGGTCGTCTTGGCCATGGGGATCCGCACCAGCACATCACAGGTCTCACGGACCAGCCGCGACAGGCCTTTGCCCTCACTGCCGACGACGAGCACGAGCGGCCCGGTAGCCACGGGCAGCTCGCCGATGGAGACCTCCCCTTCGGCGTCAAGCCCGGCGACCATCAGCCCGGCCTGCTGGAACTCCTTGAGCTGACGGGTGAGGTTGGTCGCCCGTGCGACCGGAACCCGCGCGGCAGCACCGGCCGAGGTCTTCCACGCACTGGCAGTCATCCCGGCAGCACGACGCTCCGGTATGACAACGCCGTGCACGCCGAAGGCCGCCGACGACCTGACCACCGCCCCGAGGTTGCGCGGGTCGGTGACGGAGTCCAGCGCGACGATCAACGCCGGCTCGGCGGCCAGCGCCGCAGCCTCGAGCAGGTCGTGAGGGTCGGCGTAGTCGTAAGCAGGGATCTTCATCGCGATGCCCTGGTGGACTGCCCTGTCTGTCAGCTTGTCCAGCTCACCGCGGCTCACCTCGAGCATCGAGATGCGACGGTCGGCGGCGATCCGGAAGGCATCGCGTAGTCGGTCGTCGCGCTCGGCAGTGTCGGCGACGTACAACGTGGTCACCGGCACGCCCGCCTGCAATGCCTCGACCACGGAGTTGCGTCCGGCCACCCACTCGGTGCTGGCAGCGCTCTTGCCCCGCGACGGCCGGGCGGACTGCTTGCGGTCCGACGACCGAGACTTCTGGAACTCCTTGTGGCCCTCACGCTCGGCCGCCTTAGGGGTCGGGCCGCGACCCTGCAGGGCCTTGCGCCGGCGTCCGCCGGAGCCCGCCGTCGGGTTGCCGCCCTGTCTTTTGCGGGTTGCCCCGTGACGCTTGCTGTTTCCGGGCATCAGGCGCGCACCGTCCATCGAGGGCCTTGTGGGGTGTCCTCGACATCGACCCCGATGTCGCGGAGCTGGTCGCGGATGCCGTCCGCTGCGGAAAAGTCCTTGCGGGCCCGTGCTTCCTGGCGCTGCTGCAAGAGCGCCGAGACGAGGCCGTCGATCACGTCTTGCAACCCCGAGGAGACGGGCTGGGACCGCGCGGCCCAGGGTTCGGCCTGCGGATCGAGACCGAAGATTGCCAGCATCCCGCGCATCTCCCGGAGGGCGGCAGCCACCCCTTCGTCGTCGCGGTCAGCGAGTGCCTTGTTTCCGCGTCGCATCGTCTCGTGCAGCACGGCCAGTGCGGCGGGCGCCGCCAGGTCATCGTCCATCGCCGCGACAAAGTCTGCGGGCAGCTCGTCCGCTGCGGCCAACCCACCGACGGCTTCGGCGGCCCTGGCCAAGAAGTTCTCGATCTTCCGGAACGCCACGCCAGCCTCTTCGGCTGCCTCGAACGAGAACTCGACGTGCGAGCGGTAGTGCGACGAGACGAGGTAGTAGCGCAGCTCGATCGGGCGCACCTCCTTGACCACCTCGGACACGAGCAGTGCGTTGCTGAGTGACTTGCTCATCTTCTCGCCGGACGCTGTGATCCACGCGTTGTGCATCCACCAGCGCGCAAAGCCGAGCCCGGCTGCCCGCGACTGGGCCAGTTCGTTCTCGTGATGGGGGAAACGCAGGTCAATACCGCCGCCGTGGATGTCGAACTCGCTGCCGAGGTACTTGCCCACCATCGCCGAGCACTCGATGTGCCAGCCCGGCCGGCCGCGACCCCACGGGGCGGGCCACGCCGCGGTCGACGGCTCGTCGGGTTTGTGGCCCTTCCAGAGAGCGAAGTCGCGCGGATCCCTCTTGCCGCGCGGGTCGGCGTCCTCGGCGGCCACCATCTCGTCGATCCGCTGGCCCGACAGGGAGCCGTAGTCCGGCCAGGACTTGACGTCGAAGTACACGTCGCCCGAGCCGTCTTCGGCCGCATAGGCATGGCCCTTGTCGACGAGGGTTTGGATCAGCTCGACGATCTCGGGGATGTGACCGGTGGCGCGCGGTTCGTACGTCGGTGGGACGCAGCCCAGGACGTCGTACGCGAAATGGAGGGCGTGCTCGTTGCGGTAGGCCAGGGCCCACCACGGCATACCTTGCTCGGCCGACTTGATGAGGACCTTGTCGTCGATGTCAGTGATGTTCGCGACGATCGTCACGGCGTAGCCACTGTGCTCCAGCCAGCGGCGGAGTACGTCGAAGACGACCTCTTTATAGATGTGGCCGACGTGCGGCGGACCTTGCACGGTCAGCCCGCAGTGGTAGATACCCACCTGGCCGGGCACCAAGGGCTCGAAGTCACGGACACCGCGTGTTGCCGTGTCATAGAGGCGCAAGGTCACCGGCACAGGGTACCGAGAGCGACGCAATGACCAGAAACTCCACGCTTGCGCGGATAGAGTCGACCGGGTGACCTCCCCACGCACCCTAGGTCGAGTCCTTGTCGTGGGCTTGCTCGCGCTCAGCTTCGTCGATGCCAGCGCAGCCCAAGCCAACGTCAACGTCTCGCCCGCTTTGGCTGGCGACACTGCCTCGGCAGCCGGGGCCGCGCACATTGCCAAGGCCACCCCGAAGCGCATCGACACCGTCCGCTGGGGGAAGAAGTCGCTGCGGCATGGCAAGTTCGCGCGCACGCACTCGCAGGGCGGCATCGTGATCGGGCCGCGACCACGACGGGTTTCCTACGACGACCCGTACGGCGGATCACGGCGGCTCGCCTACGACCGCGGTCGCTGGTACTCGCCATGGCACCGGCCAGGGTTCGGCTACGACGAGCTCATCGCGTCATACAACGCGTCGACCCCCGTCGGCACGTTCATCGAGGTCTCCGTCCGCGGCGTGACCCTCGCCGGCAAACGGTCGTCGTGGGACAGCCTCGGACGCTGGGCGGGCCACGACATCGCCTTCCACCGCATGTCGCTCGGTTCGCAGCGCGACGACTACAGCAGGGTCGCCGTCGACACGGTCGTCACCAATGGGCGCGTGGCGTACCGGTCCTGGCAGCTGCGGGTCACCCTGATGCGCCGGGCCGGGACAGGTAAGACGCCGACGGTCACCATGGTGGCCGCCATGGCCTCACGACTGCCAGGCACCTCCGCTACCAGCTCCCCCAGCCGCGGACGGGCGGTCTCACTCGGCGTCCCGCGCTACTCGCAGCAGATCCACCGCGGCGACTATCCGAAGTACGACGGAGGAGGGGCAGCGTGGTGCAGCCCTACGTCGACGTCGATGGTCTTGTCGTTCTGGGATCGCGGGCCAACGCCAAAGCAGTACGCGTGGGTCACCAAGCCGCACCCACAGCGGTGGGTCGACCACGCCGCGCGATCCACGTACGCGTGGGGATACGACGGCAGCGGTGACTGGCCGTTCAACACTGCCTACGCTGCCCGCTTCGGACTGGACGCGTTCGTCACAAGATTGCGCTCGCTACGCGAGGCAGAGCAATTTGTCCGGGCCGGAGTCCCGCTTGTGGCGTCCATCGCGTTCGGCGCCGGCGAGCTCGACGGCGCACCGATACGGTCCACGAGTGGTCACGTTGTCGTCATCAGAGGCTTCACCCGCGACGGGCAAGTCATCGTCAACGATCCCGCGGCCGCCAACGCGCGCCATGTCCGACGTGTGTACAAGCGTGCGCAGTTCGAGAATGCCTGGCTCGACTCCACTGGCGGAGTCGTCTACGTGATCCACCCGAAGTCGACGGCGCTGCCGGCCCCAGGCCGTCACAGCAACTGGTAGGACCGACCGATCCAGCCATGAGGGGGTTGCCATGACCTACGCCCGGTCGGCCCTATCATTTGGGCTGGCTCTGATGGCGACAGCATCCACCATCGCCGCTGCCCATGTCGCCTCCGCCAAGAAAGCCCCAGCAGTGACCCATATCGCGTACCAGCAGTGGGCTTCGGGCGCGCTCAGCAGCGGGACGCATTCCGGGACGTCATTGGTTGGTGACGAGCTCGTGATGACGGCGCCGACTGGCACGTTCACCTACACGGACCCCTGGGGCGACGGCGAGGCCAAGACCTATGACATGGCGTCGTGGACGTCGCCCGAGGTCGCGCCGGGCTTCGCCTACACGGAGCTCGTAGCCTCCTGGAACGCCGACACTCCCGCTGGTACCTGGATACAGGTGTTGGTCGAGGGGCGCGCTGACGACGGTAGCCGCTCCAAGGGCTATGTCCTCGGCCGCTGGGCTGAAGGCACCGACACCATCCACCGCACGTCGGTGCCCGCACAGGGTGACGACCTCGCGACCGTCTCGATCGACACGCTGGTGGCTCGCGCCGGTCGGTCTTTTGCCACGTGGCAGCTCACCGTCTCGCTCTTCCGGGAGCCTGGCTCGTCGGCTACACCGTCCGTCGACCTCGTGGGCGCCATGGCGTCGCAGCTTCCGACGAAGGTCAAGGCTCTTCCGGCCAGTCCCTCCGGAGGGGCGTGGGGTACGACGCTCGAAGTGCCGACGTACTCGCAGGAGGTCCATATCGGCGAGCTGCCGGAGTACAACGGCGGTGGCGAGGCCTGGTGCAGCCCGACCTCCACCTCCATGGTGGTGGAGTACTGGGGTCGGAGGCCGTCGGCCGAAGAGCTCGCGGGCATCCCGTACGACGACCCGGTGATCGACTATGCGGCCGCCAACACCTACGACTACAACTACGACGGCACCGGAAACTGGCCGTTCAACACCGCCTACTCGGCGGGCTACGACCTGGAGTCCTTCGTGACGCGGCTGCGGTCGCTCACCGAGGCCGAGCAGTTCATCAAAGCCGGCATCCCACTCGTCGTCTCGGTGTCGTTCAAGGAGGGCGAGCTCGATGGTGCAGGCTACGGCACCAACGGGCATCTGATGGTGATCGTTGGCTTCACAGACGACGGTGACGTCGTTGTCAACGACCCGGCGTCCCACCTGATCGCAAGCAACGATCAGGTCCGAACGACCTATGACCGCACGCAGTTCGAGAATGTGTGGGTGCCGCACTCAGGCGGCATTGCCTACGTCATCCATCCCGCCGACGTGGCACTGCCGACGCCACCGGCAGAGGCCAACTGGTGACCCTGCCCGCAAGGCGCAGCGGCCGTCAGTCGGCCAGCAATCGACGCGATGAGACGGCGCTGCTCAGGGCCGACGCGAGCCGCACCATGGTGGGCGCGGCGTCGGAGAGATGCCAGTTCTGCAGCGCGCCATACCAGTAGATCGGATCGTCCGGCGTGTCGTCCTCGTCTGTCGCCGCCAGGGCGTCTGCCCAACGGTCACCGAGACCGAACACCAGCGCATAGGGGTAGAAGCGCGAGATCATCTCCTCGCGCTGGTCAACGGGGATGTCGCCGAGGTCTGGGCTCTGGAGGAACTCGCGGAACTCCTTCAGCTCCGCCAGCACGCGACTGCCACGTGACGTGCGCGCCGGCGCGACCTGCCCGACGCCCGCCAGAGCAACCCCGGAGAGCACGACGGCGACCCCGGAGAGCCCGAACGTGCTGGCAAGCGCCAGCACGACAGTGAGTACGGCGCCGGCCGCCAACAACACCCAGCCGGCCGTGGACCAGCGGTTCCGGACGGCATCCGGCCGCTCGTTGAACCAGCCCTGCCCGACCATGTCGTCATACATCAGCGCCTGGACTCCCGGCAGCCGGTCTCGCAGGACGGCCTCGAGGTCGCTGACTCGGACGGCGTCGCCACCGGCGAAGATCGCCTCGAAGATCTCACGCTCGTACGCCAACAGCTCGTCACCGGCGTCGTTACGCCGTCGCAGCAGCCAGTCATGCCGACCGAACTCGGTGCGCGCCAGTTCCTCGACGAACAGGTAGTTGCGCACCGCCAGGTCGATGATCGTCGACGCCACATCGACCACGTCGGCCCGCTCGTCGACGAGGGTGCCCATCTGGCCGGGTCGCACCGCACTCGGGGGGCAGAACAGCAGCTGACCGTCAGGGCCGGGAGTCAGCGGGCGCACAGTGCCTTGAGACGTCGGCGCACTGTCACGACCCCGGAGCCAGTACAGCCCGAGCGCGGACAGCAGACCGGCGATGAGCACGGCGAGCGCCGTCCACAGCGGCGCTCCTTCAGCGGTGAACGACCGCGTGATGTTCCAGCGGGTCTGCAGATCCGTGCTGGGCGCTACGCCCGAGTCGGCGTTCAGGCCAAGGATCCCGACGACCTGGTCGCCGGGGGCGACCTCGAGCTGCGTCATCGTCGCGACCGCGGTCTCGGAGAGCTGGGTGGTGGTGCACGGGCGGCTCGAACCGCTCGGTCCCACGAGGCACGACAGCCAGTTGACGCCGCGGGCGTTCCATTGGACTGTCACCTGGTTGATAGGTACGTCAAAGCCCTGCACGACCGGCCACCGCACCTCGAGCCCGTCGGCCGTCTCGGCAACCGCACCGGAGACGTCGTAGTCAAACGTCACCGTCACCTGGTCGAGCTGCGGCTCCGGGAAGGCCACCTCGACGGTGGACACGGTGTCGTCGGTGCTGATGTCGGCGTCAACGTCGGTCTGTACGGCGTCAACCACCACGTTGGACAGCTCGTAGACGCGGTCAGCATCCGCGTCGTACCGCTCCCGCGTCACGACGGTCCGCTCGAGGCTGGAGGTCTCGACGCCTTCGAAGTCGTACGTCACCGCCTCCGACACGTGCAGGCTTCCGTCGACGTTCACCCGCACTGTCGCGGAGTAACTCTGGATCTGTGCGGCCGCGAGGTGGCTCGGCACCGACACCGAGGCCACGGCTGCGGGCGCGAAAAGGAATGCGGCAGCAATGAGAGCAACCAGGGAAGCAAACGGCTGTGCCCGCTGTTGCCATAGGCATCGAGCGGGCTTGCGTGACATCCCGCCAGGGTAGTCTGCCGACCAGTTCTCACCGCGCAGAACTCCCGTGCCACAAGGGAAAGGAGGCAGCGTGTCGGACTCCGAACCCACCAGGCCGCTACCTCCCGCGCGCATCCTGCCTCCGCCGTATGTGCCGCCCGGCTACTACGCCCAGCCGAGTGGATCTCGCTCCCGACAGCCGCAGCCCGGACCCCCGCAACCTCCACCACAGCAGCAGCAGTACCGCTACCCTCCGCCACCACCACCTCGGCCTGGCTACGGTCCGATGCCCTACCAGCAGCCCGGCTACCCGCAGTACCCGCCCTCACATCCGACCCCGCAGTATCAGTACGGGTACGCGCCCCAATTGGGCTACGGCGGCTGGGTGCCTCCGCCGCCACCGCGGCGACGTCGTCGCGGACGCCTCATGCTGGGGTTGGTCGGAGTCAGCGCTGTGGCCTTCTTTGCACTGATTGTTGTCAGCGCGGTGACCGACACCTTCACCGGCGCGCGCAGTGACGTCGGGGTCGACCACTCACCCGCGCGTGCGTCCAATCCCAACGCCGATCCCGTCGACTCGAGCAATGTCGTAGCCGTGCTGCAGCAGAACACCCTCTACGACCAAGGCGGCCTCGCAAACGGCGACTGCCCAGCGCAAGACCTTGGCGATGCCGACAAGGAGGAGCAGACGCGCTTCTATGACTCGCTGATGGATTGTCTCAACGAGGAATGGCGGCCTGTCATCGAGAGCGCGGGATATTCCTACAGCGAGCCGGGTCTCGTGACGTTCGACGCATCCATCACCACGCCGTGCGGAAGTGCCTCCCCGGAGGATGGCCGGACGTTGGCGTTCTACTGCCCCGGCGACCAGGTGATGTACGCAGACGTCTCGCAGATGCGCACGTTCTTCGGAGACAACGACGTCGCCTACGCCATCGTCATCGGCCACGAGTTCGGGCACCACATCCAGGAGCAGATCGGCGTCCTGACGGCGTTCGACGACGCGGTGTATGACGACTTCGACGGCCGACAGGAGCTCAACCGCCGGGTGGAACTCCAGGCAAGCTGCCTGGGCGGCTTGTTCCTCGGCGCCATCGCCGAGAGCTACCCCATCGACAGTTCGAAGCTTCGCCAGCTCGACCGCGTGTCAGGCTCCTTCGGCGACGAGCCCGGCGCGGGCGACGACGAGCGCGACCACGGCTCCGGCGCCTCCAACCGCGAATGGATCAACAAGGGCTTCCGAGTCAATGACCTGGAGCGCTGCAACACGTTCACGGCGCCCTCCGACGACGTCGACTGACGACGTCCGGTCTGCCAACTAGCCTCGGCCTGCGGCACCTCCAACGATCCCGCCTGAGCCCGGCCCTCAGCCGATGTCGACGCTGATCGTGTGCCAGCCCGTCGCACCGTCCGGGATGACGTCAGCGCGCTCGCCGGTCTGCGTGTAGCCGGACGCGTCGGTTGCTCGCACCGCGATCTCGTGCTCGCCTGAGGTCGCCGACCAGACGTATGACCACTGCCGCCAGGTGTCGATCGAAGGATGGGCGGCGAGCTTCGCCTCAGCCCACTCGCCGCTGTCGATACTCACCTCGACCTTCGCGACTCCCGTGTGCTGCGCCCAGGCGATCCCCGCGACGACGACATCACCGGCGGCAAGATCGGCGCCAGGCTTGGGTACGTCGATCCGCGACTGCGTCTTGACCGGACCCTCTGCCGACCAGCCCCGGTCTGTCCAGAACGCCGAGAAGTCGGAGAACCGACTGACCTCGAGGTCGACGACCCATTTCGTGGCGGAGACGTAGCCGAACAGCCCCGGGACCACCATCCGGACCGGGAAGCCATGCTCGGGAGTCAGCGGCTCGCCGTTCATGGCGACGGCGAACAGCGCGTTGCGGTCATCGGTGAGGACCGCGAGCGGCGTACCGCACGTCCAGCCGTCCTGCGATGTCGACAGCACGGCATCGGCGTCCTGATGCACCCCAGCCTCGGCCAGCACGTCGGCGATCCGCACCCCCGACCAGGACGCGTTGGAGATCAGGTCACCGCCGACCTCGTTGGACACGCAGCACAGGGTGATCCACGCCTGTTCGAGTCCCCGCTCCAGCAGATCTTGGTACGACAGGGTCAGCTCATTGTCGACCATGCCGTGGATCCGCAACTCCCAGTCGTCGGGGAGGATCTGCGGCACCGACAGCGCGGTGTCGATGCGGTAGAACTGCGCCTGCGGTGTGACCCAGGGCGCGACTCCGCGGACGTCGACCTCAACGTCGGCTGGTGCCGGGACGGCTCGAACCGGCAGCCTGAGCTTGCGCCGCGCGGCCTCGACTGCGGCACGGCTGCGAGCAAGCAGGCGGCCTGCGCCCCCCGCAAACACCGCTGTGAGCGCGATCGCGCCCGACAGGGCCAGGAACTGTCGACGCGAGGCGTCGTGCTCGCGCCAGCTGGGCTCTTCACCCGTTTGGGCTGACGCCTGCGGCGGCGGGCGGGAGGCGATTGCCCGCGGCGCGAGGAGTACGAGCGTGGCCACGGAAACGACGGTCCCGATGACGACAGGGACGTACGTCGTTGACGACGACACGAGCCGGTCTGCGACGGCGAGCGCCGCCACCAAACCCATCACCACGAACGCGCCGACCGCAGCCGGGATCGACCAGAACGCGAGGATGCCGACACCTGCAGACACCAGGAGCAGCCCGACCAGCGTTACCCCGATGAGCAACGGCTTGTCGTTCTGGCCGACCAGGGAGATGACGAACTCGATCATCGCGCCCGGTGTCAGCGCGATGATGCTCTCCGCCACTGCGATCACTGGCGAGACCCGTTGGTGCAGGTATCCGCTGAGCAGCTCGGCTACCGCCAGGCCAGCCAACGCAGACACCACGCCGAGCAGCGCACCAAGCCGGCGGGTAGTCGTCATACCTCGATGGTGCCTCACACAGCCGCAGATGCCAGGGATCGAGGCTCGATGTCACCTATTCGTCACCCGACGGTTCGGCCTGGGCTGACATGATCGGTGCGTGACCGATGGACCATTGCCCCGGGTTGGCATCGCCTGCGACGTACACCCGCTACGTGCGGGGCGACCGCTCTGGGTTGCCGGACTCGAGTGGCCCGGCGCCAGTGCCGGGCTGGAGGGCCACTCCGACGGCGACGTCGTCGCCCACGCGGCGTGCGATGCGCTGCTCTCGGCCGCAGGCATGGGCGACCTCGGCAGCGAGTTCGGGACGTCCGACCCTCGGTGGGAGGGGGCGAGCGGAGTTGCCCTGCTTGCGGAGACCGCCCGGCGGCTGGGCGAAGCCGGCGTCACGATCGGCAATGTTGCCGTGCAGCTGATCGGGTCGACGCCTCGACTCGGCCCGCGGCGGGCCGAGTCGGAGCAGGTGCTCTCGGCGGCATGTGGCGCGAGCGTCACGGTCACGGCCACCACGACTGACGGCCTCGGGCTCACCGGGCGCGAAGAGGGCCTGGCGGCGATCGCGACCGCCCTCGTCTATGCCTGAATTAGGCTCTGCGGGTGCCCCCCGAAACTGACTCCCGCCAGCCCCGGGCAGCGCTGGTGCTGCTTGCGGCAGGCTCGAGTTCACGAATGGGGGACCAGATCAGCAAGGTGTTTCTTCCGCTGGGCGGGCACCCTGTGTTCTCTTGGTCGTTTCGCTGGGCCGGCCCGGTGCCCGCTATCACGTACCGACTGCTTGTCACGGCCGAGCAGGACAGGCAGTTGGCCGAGCGTGCCCTCGCCGACGAGGTTGGCGATCTCGACGTGGGAGTCATCGTCGGCGGCAAGGCCCGCCACGAGTCGGAACTGCATGCGTTGCGGGCGCTGGCGAGCCGGATCGACGGTGGAGAAATCGACGTCGTCGTCATCCACGATGCCGCACGACCGCTGGCCGGCACCAAGCTGTTCGCCACGGTGGTCGACAAGGCGCACCGGCACGGTGGAGCCATCCCTGTCCGGCCGCAGCCGGCGCTCATCTTCACCGAGCCCGGCAACGGCGTGGTCGACAAGGACCTGGTCGTGGTCCAGACACCCCAGGCGTTCCGGGCTGCGCCGTTGCTCGCCGCCTACGAGCAGGCCGAGCGCGACGGTTTTTCGGGGACTGACACGGCGAGCTGCGTCCAGCGCTACACGGATCTGGCCGTGCGCTGCGTCGACGGACCCGCCCGGAACATCAAGATCACGTTTCCCGAGGACCTGCTGCTCGCCGAACACCTGCTCGCTGAGGCACGCCGCGACTTGACGACCGACCCCTGACGGCAACGCTGCCGTCAGGGTTCGCTGATCTGGTGTCCCACCGCGCCCATCGACGTCATCAGCTCGAGTGCGGAGTCGTCCTCGATCCGCCTGCCCGCAGACGGGGCCATCACCAAGGTGACGCCCGCTCGCTCTCGCAGCCAGTGGGTGAGCGCGCCGAGGTCGCGCAGCGCGACGCTGAGGTCGGGGATCGCCGCGAAGGACGCCGGGTCGAGCACGACGGGTGAGGTGACGATCCGCAAGGTCTCGCGGTCAACCGTGCCTGTGACGACCCCACTCGACGTGCCCTTCACCGTGTCGATGACCGGGCGCACAGAGATTGCGGGAGCGCCCGCGGCTGCCGCCACCACCCGACGGATGAAGTCTGAAGTGACCAGTGGGCACAGCGGGTCATGGATGACGATGCAGTCCGCTGTGGCTGCCGCCGACCGGAGCGTGCTGTCACCCTCGGGCAGCTCCACGACGTCGTGGTCAGGGGACTGCGACCAGGGCCCCGGCGGCAGCGGGACGTTTCCAGTCACCACGGTGGGGTGACCCAAGGCAGCGACTGCCGCCACCGCCTGGGCGTAGAGGGGCGCGGAGGGGCAGAGACGGTGCACCAACGGCTCGCGGCCGATGACAGGAACGAGGCCGAGCACCGACGACATACGAACTCCAGCGAGGAAAAGGCCGCACCAGGAGACGAACAAGGCCCCGCCGAGGGCGGGACCTGCTCTGACTCAGGAAGCCAGGACCTCGTCGAGAATCGTCTCGGCCTTGTCTTCGTTGGTGTGCTCAGCCAGCGCGAGCTCGGAGACGAGGATCTGACGCGCCTTGGCCAGCATCCGCTTCTCTCCAGCTGACAGGCCGCGCTCACGCTCGCGGCGCCACAGGTCGCGCACGACCTCGGCGACCTTCATGACGTCGCCGGAGTGCAGCTTCTCCAGGTTGGCCTTGTAACGACGTGACCAGTTCGTCGGCTCTTCGGTGTGCTCTGCTCGCAGAACGTCGAAGACTCGCTCGAGGCCATCGGCATCGACGACGTCGCGGACACCCACGAGATCGAGGTTGCAGGCCGGGACGCGAACTACGAGATCGTTCTGGGCGACAATGCGGAGGACGAGATAAAGCTTGTCCTCACCTTTGATCTGACGGGTTTCAATATCTTCGATGACAGCGGCTCCGTGATTGGGATACACCACCGTTTCGCCGACCGTAAAAGTCATGTGTCAGCTACCCCTTTCCAGGACCTCTAGGATACCACGTCAGGGGGCGGGTCGGAACTGTGTTTGCCCAGGTCAGAGCATTGATTCGGGCTTGACAAACGGCGAATCTCGTGCCTGTCGCGGGTGCTGTGTGGCCAAGTCAGGCGTCCGCGAGCCCACCGATCTCGCTATTCGCGCGGCGGCTTGGATACGCTGAGCCCCGCAGCGGCTCGACGCCTGAAACCGCGGCGTCTGAGAGCGACCCCGCGGCTGCGCGGCAGGGAGGACCGACCCATCGTGGTGACCAACGCATTCACACCGGCCCGACACCGTGGTGCGGCGCTGCGCGCACTCGCCCCCGCGGCGCTCCTGATGCTCGCGTTGCCCATCCTTTCCGGCTGTGGCGCCGGCACTGACGCTCAAACTCAGCAGCCGTACCAGCCGGCCGAGGGCGTGACAGTCCGCAGCAGCGAGGTGTACGTCGTCAACGCCCTCGTGGTCGCCGACGACGAGGGAAACGGCACCGTCGTCTCAGCGCTCATCAACCAGGCAGACGAACCCGACTCCCTCGTCTCGTTGACGGCCGAGACGGGCGATGGCGACGAAGTCCAGGTGGCTCCGATGCCGACCGAAGGCATCGAGCTCGCCCCACACACTGCCGAGCAGACCGCCCACAGCGGTGCACTCCGGGTGACCGGAGAGACCGTCATCCCAGGGGGCCTCGTCACTCTGACGTTCGAGTTCGAGCAGGCCGCGCCGGTCACGGTCGAGGTCCCGGTCGCCTCGTCGGACGGACCGGACTATGCCGAGGTGACCGTTGGCCCCGTCGACGCTGAGGCGTCCGGCTGACACTTCCCGGCAGGCTAGGTCAGCCCGGACCTTCGTACTTGTAACCCAGCCCGCGCACCGTCACCAAGTGGCGTGGGTTGGTGGGGTCGGGCTCGATCTTCGAGCGCAGCCGCTTCACGTGGACGTCGAGTGTCTTGGTGTCTCCGACGTAGTCGGCTCCCCAGACCCGGTCGATCAGCTGACCTCTGGTGAGTACCCGGCCCACGTTGCGCAGGAACAACTCGAGCAGCTCGAACTCCTTGAGCGGAAGCCGCACTTCGGCCCCAGCCACCGTGACGACATGCCGCTCGGTGTCCATCCGGACCCCGCCTGCCTCGAGCGTCGCCGGGACGAGCTCGGGCTCCTGCCCCCGGCGTAGCACCGCCCGGATGCGGGCGACGAGCTCACGCGGGCTGTAGGGCTTGGTGACGTAGTCGTCGGCGCCGAGCTCGAGGCCGACGACCTTGTCGACCTCGGCGTCCTTGGCGCTCACCATGATCACGGGCACGGCCGACATCTGCCGCAGCTGGCGGCAGACCTCGGTGCCGGGCAGGCCGGGGAGCATCAGGTCGAGCAGGACGATGTCGGCGCCGTTGCGGGCGAACTCCTCGATCGCCTGTGGCCCGGTATTGGCGAGCGCCACGTCGAACCCCTCCTTGCGGAGTACGTACGCGAGGGCATCGCTGTAACTCTCTTCGTCCTCGACCACGAGCACTCGGGTCACGAGGCGTCCTCCTCAGTGAGGGACAGGGATGGAGCCGCGGCCGCCCGGTTGATCTGGCGGGGCATGCTTGCCGGCGGCCGTAGCTCGGCGGCCGGGAGGGTGAGCGTGAACGTCGACCCTTCCCCTTCGACGCTCCACACGCTGGCCTCGCCGCCATGAGTAGCGGCGATGTGCTTGACGATCGACAACCCGAGTCCGGTGCCGCCGGTGGCACGGGCACGGGCCGGGTCGACCCGGTAGAAGCGCTCGAAGATGCGGTCGATCTCAGCAGCCGGTATGCCGACACCATGGTCGGAGACCACCACATCCACCATGTCTCCCCGTCGTCGCGCGGACACCGCGACCCGGTCACCGGCATCGCTGTAGGCCACGGCGTTCTCGATGAGGTTGCCAACCGCCACGACCAGCTCCTCCTGATTGCCCAGCACAGCGAGGCCGCCGTCGGCGACATAGGTGAGGTCCACGCCGTTGTCCATTGCGTCGACCCGGACTCTGTCCATGGCGCCCTCGACGATGGCGTCGACGGTCACCACATCGGCCTCACCGAGCGGGTCGTCGCCCTGCAACCGCGAGAGCTCGATGATCTGCTGCACGAGCCGGGTCAGACGTTCGCTCTCGGTGCGCATCCGCGCGGAGAACCGCTGCACCGCCTCCGGGTCCTCCGCTGCCTCACCCACTGCCTCAGCGAGCACGTTCAGGGCGCCGACGGGCGTCTTGAGCTCGTGGCTCACGTTGGCCACGAAGTCACGCCGGATCGCCTCGACGCGGCGCTCGCGAGTGCGATCCTCCACCAGGACGAGAATCAGCCGGCTTCCCAGCGGCGCCACCCGGGCCGCCACCTGGAGGGACCGGCCACGCCGTGGGCTGAGCACGAGGTCGGCCTCGCGGATCTGGCCGTCGCGACGTACCTGGCGCACGAGATCCAATAGGTCGTCGACCGCCACCGCTGTGCCGCGGACTAGTCCCATGACGTGCGCCGGCGCACTGGCCTTCAGGACAGTGTCGTCGGCACCGACCACGAGGGCGGACGACCGCAGCACCGACAGGACAGCAGCTACGCCGGCGGGAACGGCGGGCTCGACCGGGGAGGTCTCCGTGCGACCCTGGTCGCGCTCACTCAGCCGGAACGCCAGGATCGTCACCGCACCGAAGACGGCACCCACAAGGCCACCGAGGATGGCTGCGGTCGAGGAATCCATACTCTGATCGTACGCAGCCAGCCAGCCACGACCTGGCGGTATGGCTGCCGGCGAGCCCGTGGTTTACGACACTGTTCATGCCACGTTCACCGGCCGTCGCCGACGCGTTACCGCGCCGCTCTACCGTCAGGGCATGCGTGACCAGTATCAGCAGCAGCTCGACAGCATCCTCAACGAACTCGTGGCGATGGCCGGCGGCGTTCGTGCCGCGCTGTCCACCGCCACCCAAGCCCTGTTAGACGCCGACGTGTCCGCCGCCGAAGCGGTGATCAGCGGTGACCTCGCGATCGACGAGGCGCGAGAGCGGATCGAGGAGGAGAGCTTTGACATCCTCGCGCGTCAGTCACCTGTGGCGGGCGACCTGCGGATGCTCGTGGCGTCGTTGCGGATGGTCGCGGACCTCGAGCGGATGGGCGACCTGTCCGTGCACGTCGCCAAGGTGGCCCGGATGCGCTACCCCACGCGCGCAGTGCCGCTGATACTGATCCCCACCATCAAGGACATGGCCAGGACCGCCGACGAGATGATCCTTGCGGCCGCCGAGATCGTCGAAACCCGCGATGTCGAGGCTGCTCGCCAGCTCGAGATCGCCGACGACGACATGGACCGGCTTCGTCGCCTGATGTTCCGCACTCTGCTGAGCGACGTCTGGGACCAGGGCGTCGAGCCGGCCATCGACATGGCCTTGCTCGGCCGCTACTACGAGCGGATCGGTGACCACGCCGTATCCATGGCCCGCAGGATCGTGTTCCTGGTGACGGGCCAGCACCCAGCAGGCGTCTGAGCCCGCTGGCCGGCTGGCCTGTGACGCGCCGCCCGCGCAGATAGGGTGCGGGGATGAACGACGCGCCGTACCGCCTCGTCCTCCTCCGCCACGGCGAGAGTGACTGGAACGCGAAGAACCTATTCACCGGCTGGGTCGATGTCGCGCTCACCGAGAAGGGGCGCGCGGAGGCGACTCGCGGCGGGACCTTGTTGACTGACCGCGACCTGCTCCCGGACGTCCTGCACACGTCAGTGCTCCGGCGGGCGATCCAGACGGCAGACCTGTGCCTCGACTCTGTCGACCGGCATTGGATTCCGGTGCGGAGGTCGTGGCGGCTCAACGAGCGTCACTACGGCGCGCTGCAGGGCAAGGACAAGAAGGCGACGCTCGAGCAGTACGGCGAGGAGCAGTTCATGCTGTGGCGCCGGTCGTACGACACACCGCCACCCGCGATTGACGACGACGACGAGTTCAGCCAGTCCGGCGACCCGCGCTACGCCGACCTCCCGGCCGAGCTGATGCCGCGCACCGAATGCCTCGCCGACGTCGTCGACCGGATGCTGCCCTATTGGTACGACGCGATCGTCCCTGACCTGCGCAGCGGGCAGACGGTGCTGGTGACAGCACACGGAAACTCGTTGCGAGCCCTGGTGAAGCACCTCGACGGCATGTCAGAAGAGACGGTCGTCGGACTCAACATCCCCACCGGCATCCCGCTGCTCTACGAGCTCGACAGCCGGATGCGACCGACTACGGCCGGAGGGGAGTACCTCGACCCCGCCGCTGCCGCCGAGGCGATCGAAGCGGTGAAGAGCCAAGGCCGCTGAGGTCTCCGCCTCGCTGGGCGAGGAGGGTCAGTTGTGGAGCGCCTGGCCGGCGACGCGGGTCTCGGCGATCGCTATCCGGCGCTTGATGCGACGCTCGCGGTTGGCGAGTCGGGCCACGGATACGAGGGCATGACAGCGCGCCTCGGCTCGTCTGGACGCGCCGATCTCGCGCGCGACGTCCGGTGCGGTGTACATGACTTCCTCCAAGTTCTGCGGCCCAGGCAGGGCCGGTGACGACGTAAGACGCGGATGCGTCCCTTACCTCTTACAGAGTAGGGGTCATAACGGGCAGATCCAAATTGCGCAGAGGTGATTGTCGACACGTTGCCGGTACGTGGTTTCCGCTTGACGACCTGGCAATATGCTGCTGGTGACGTCGCGCAGTCACAACTGCGGCGGCTGTGGGTCCTCATCGCGGTCGAGCCAGCCACGAAACGCGTCGAGGTTGCGGGTCGACTCACCCCGGCTGATCCGCCACTCCCACTCCTTGCGGATCGACGATGCGAAGCCGAGCTCGAGGATCGTGTTGAAGGACTCGTCGGCGTAGGAAAGCACTGACCCGAGCAACCGGTCGACCTGCTCGGCCGTGACGGTGGCCAGCGGAAGGCGGCCATCGAGGTAGATGTCGCCGTTGTGGTCGATGCCGAAGGCGACCCCGTAGAGCTTGAGGTTGCGGCTGAGCAGCCAGCGGTAGACGCCTTCGTGGTTCTCGTCGGGATTGCGGCATACGAACGCGTGGACCGCGAGCGCATGGTCGCCGACGACGAGCTGGCAAGGGGTCGCGAGTTTGCGTTCGCCGGGCAAGTCGAACGCAAAGACGCCCGGACGCAGCTCGGCGGCGTCAAGCCCGGCCTCGGCGAGGGCGGCCCTGATGGTGTCGACGGCACGCTCCCGGTCGGCCGCGCCCACTGCTGGGGTCACTCGGCGATCGCGAGCGCGTCGGCACGCATCAGGTCAGCCGCGTCGCGGTATGCCGTCAGGGTCTCCTCGGCGGTACGTGCCCACCCGAAGCGCTGGGCATGCAACACACCGCCGCGGCCGAGCCGGTCGGCCAGTTCCTGATCGGTCAGCAGGCTCTCGAAGGCGCGCGAGAAGTCGGCCGGGTCGTGGCCGTCGACGAGCACACCACTGCGACCGTCGGAGACGGCAGTGGACAGGCCGCCGACGCGGGCCGCGACGACCGGAGTGCCGCACGCCTGCGCCTCGATGGCGACGAGCCCGAAGGACTCGTTGTAGGACGGCACGCAGACCAATGTGGCTGCTCTGTAGTAGTCGACGAGCTCGCTTTGGGTGCGCGGCGTGACGAACCGGACGATGTCAGCGACACCGCAAGACTCGGCCAGGTCGGCCAGGTCTGTTGGTGTGTCCATCCCCGACCCGGACGGACCGCCGACCACCGGCACCACCAGTCGGTCGCGCAAATGGGGTTGTCGGTCGAGCAGGTCGGCTACTGCGCGGATCACGACGTCGGGCGCCTTGAGAGGCTGGATCCGACCGACGAACATCACCACGAGGGCGTCCGCGGCCAGCCCGAGCCTGGCGCGGGCCTGCTGAGTCGAGCCAGGAGTGAAGACCGCGAGGTCGACACCCGGGCTGATCACCCGAACCCGGTCGGGCTCGGCGTCATATAGGTCGATGAGCTGGCGACTCTCGTCGTCGGTGTTCGCGACGATCAGGTCGGCGGCCGCGACGACCTGCTCCTCGCCGATCATCCGCGCGGGCGGCTCGGCGAGGTCGCCAACTGCGAGCAGGCTGTTCTTCACCTTCGCCATGGTGTGCATGGAGTGGACGAGCGGCACTCCCCAGCGGTCACGGGCCAGCGCGCCGACCTGCCCGGAGAGCCAGTAGTGCGAGTGGATCACGTCGTAGTAGCCGGATGCGTAGGACGCCTCCGTGCGCAGCACCTCGCGGGCGAACGTGCACATCTGACCGGGCAGCTCGGCCTTAGTAAGCCCTTCGAACGGGCCGGCCACCACGTGCCGGACGACGACGCCATCAGCCAGCTCGACGACGGGCGGCAGGTCACCCTCGGTCGCGCGGGTGAAGATGTCGACGGCGATGCCTGCAGCGGCCAGCTGACGCGACAGCTCGACGATGTAGACGTTCATGCCGCCTGCGTCGCCGGTGCCAGGCTGGTCGAGGGGGGACGTGTGGACGCTGAGCATCGCCACGCGCTTCAACGCTCGCGCGCGCCGATCGACACGCGGTACGTCGGCTCGTCGGAACACCGGGTTCACACCTCCATGAAGCGCAACAACCGTCAAGTCTCCCGTATTTCCTGCACCCCCGCGACTCGGTGCGCTGCTCCGATCGCAAGAATGCCGCCCATGAGTGATGCACGCGGCACAGCAGTAGTCACCGGAGCGAGCAGCGGGATCGGCGCTGCAACCGCCACCGCGCTAGCCGAACATGGCTTCCACGTCGTGTGCGCGGCCCGTCGGCGCGACCGGATCGACTCGCTGGCCGAGCGGATCGGCGGCTTGGCGGTTGCGTGTGACGTGACGAGTCCGGACGACGTACGCCGGCTGGCCGACACGGTCGGTGGCCAGCTCGACGTGCTGGTCAACAACGCCGGTGGCGCATTCGGCGCCGACGAGGTCGCGGCCGCCAACGTCGAGGACTGGAAGGCAATGTACGACGTCAACGTGCTCGGCACGCTCAACGTGACTCAGGCGCTCCTGCCCGCGCTGATCGCCAGCGGCGACGGGGTACTGATCAACATGGGATCGACGGCAGGGCGCACTGCCTACGAAGGCGGCGGTGGCTACACGGCAGCCAAGCACGGCGTCGCGGTGATGACCGAGACGCTGCGCCTCGAGCTGGTCGGCAAGCCGGTGCGGATCACCGAGATCGCGCCGGGCATGGTCAGAACGGAAGAGTTCGGGCTGGTGCGGTTCGGTGGTGACGAGGAGAAGCGTGATGCTGTGTATGCCGGAGTGCCAGATCCATTGACCGCCGCCGACATCGCCGACGCCGTCGTGTGGGTCGCCACCCGGCCGGCACACGTCAACATCGACCTGATGGTAGTTCGGCCGCGAGCACAGGCCGCCCAGCACAAGGTCCACCGGGAGCCCTGACTGGCCACCTCCGGTGATCGAGCTTGTCGAGATCCAGTGGTCTCGACAAGCTCGACCGGCGGATCAGGGCGTGCAGCGATTCGGTGGACTGCCCGGGCGCGGATAAGATCGATTGGCCGCCGCGTGGCGGCAACACCCGCATCGACAGGACGCACGTTCTTCTCATGTCTGCCTTGACGCCCACTGCAACCGCACGGCGCAACGACCTGCGCAACGTCGCGATCGTCGCGCACGTCGACCACGGCAAGACCACGCTCGTCGACGCGATGCTGTGGCAGTCAGGGGCGTTCGGCGAGCACCAGCATGTCGACGTACGAGCGATGGACTCTGGCGACCTCGAGCGCGAGAAGGGCATCACCATCCTCGCGAAGAACACCGCGGTAAGGTACGCCGGGCCGGCCGCCACCGACGGTCCCGTCACGATCAACATCATCGACACCCCTGGTCACGCCGACTTCGGCGGCGAGGTCGAGCGCGGGCTGTCGATGGTCGATGGCGTCGTCCTGCTCGTCGATGCGTCCGAGGGGCCGCTTCCCCAGACCCGCTTCGTCCTGCGTAAGGCGTTGGCACTGCGGCTTCCCGTGGTGCTGGTCGTCAACAAGGTCGATCGCCCGGACGCCCGCATCAGCGAGGTGGTCGACGAGACCTACGAGCTGTTCATGGATCTGCTCGACGACACCCACGACCAGGAGGCGCTCAACTTCCCCGTCGTCTACGCCTCGGCCAAGTCCGGGAGGGCGTCGACCGAGCAGCCAGGCGACGGTGAGCAGCCTGACTCCCCCGACCTCGCACCGCTGTTCCAGACGATCATGGAGTCCGTCCCTGCACCGACGTACGTCGTCGGCGCTCCTCTGCAGGCCCACGTCACCAACCTCGACGCGTCGCCGTTCCTCGGCCGGCTGGCCCTCTGCCGCGTCCACCAGGGCACGCTCAAGAAGGGTCAGAACGTCGCATGGCTGCGGCGCGACGGCTCCCGGCGCAACGTCAAGATCACCGAGCTCCTCGTCACGGAGGCGCTCGAGCGCGTGCCGGGCACAGAGGCGGGTCCGGGTGACATCGTCGCGATTGCAGGCATCCCGGAGATCAACATTGGCGAGACCCTTGCCGACATCGACGATCCCGTGGCGCTGCCGCTGATCACCGTCGACGAGCCGGCGATCTCGATGACGATCGGCACCAACACGTCGCCGCTTGCGGGACGCGCTAAGGGCACCAAGGTGACGGCACGGCTGGTCAAGGACCGCCTCGACCGCGAGCTCGTCGGCAACGTCTCGATCCGCGTGCTGCCGACCGAGCGACCCGACACCTGGGAGGTGCAGGGCCGCGGCGAGCTTGCGCTGGCGATCCTGGTCGAGCAGATGCGTCGCGAGGGATTCGAGCTGACGGTCGGCAAGCCGCAGGTGGTCACGCGCGAAATCGACGGCAAGCTGCACGAGCCGGTCGAGCGCCTCACGATCGACGCGCCAGAGGAGTACCTCGGCGCCATCACCCAGCTGCTCGCGGTCCGGAAGGGCCGGATGGAGCAGATGATCAACCACGGCACCGGCTGGGTGCGGATGGAATTCCTGGTGCCGGCCCGTGGGCTGATCGGTTTCCGGACAGAGTTCCTCACCGACACCCGCGGCACGGGGATCGCGCACCACGTATTCGACGGCTACGAGCCGTGGGCGGGCGAGCTGAGGACCCGGTCCAGCGGGTCGCTGGTGGCCGACCGCACGGGGACGGCGACGTCATACGCGATGACGAACCTGCAGGAGCGGGGCACGCTGTTCGTCGAGCCGACAACCGAGGTTTACGAAGGCATGGTCATCGGCGAGAACTCGCGCGCCGACGACATGGACGTCAACATCAGCAAAGAGAAGAAGATGACCAACGTCCGGTCGAACGCCGACGAGTTCGAGAAGCTCGTGCCACCACGCAAGCTGTCCCTGGAGCAGTCGCTGGAGTTCTGCCGCGAGGACGAGTGCGTCGAGGTGACTCCCGACTCCGTCCGGATCCGCAAGGTCGTGCTCGACCAGACGCTGCGAGCGCGCACCGCCGCTCGCGCCCGCACCCGCACGTGACGTCGAGCTAGGTCTGCTCGAGGGCGCTGGTGATCGCGTCGTACGCCGCTGGGCCGAACGCCACGAGTCTTGCCTCGGCGACCTTCGTCTCCGCACCTCGGAGGGTCTCGACCGCGGCTGCCGCTGCGTCATCCAGCGGCCACCCGTAGATGCCTGCCGAGACGAGTGGGAACGCTATCGACGCGGCACCGAGCTCGTCGGCCACGGCGAGCGCGCCGGCGTAGCACGAGGTCAGCAGGCTCCGGTCGCGTTCGCCGGCTGAGTAGTTGGGCCCGACGACGTGGATGACCCAGCGCGCCGGCAGGTTTCCCGCGGTAGTCCAGCCGGCGCCGCCGGTCGCGAGCCCGTGCGGAAACCGGGCTTTGCAGTCCTCGAGCACAGCCGAGCCCCCGGCGCGGTGGATGGCACCATCCACGCCACCGCCGCCACGCATCCCGCGGTTGGCCGCGTTGACGATGGCGTCGACCTGCTGCGTGGTGATGTCTCCCTGCACGAGGGTGATCTCCATACCTGCATCCTCACCCTGCCGCTACGACATCGCCACCGACACCAGCGTCAGGTGTTGAGGAAGGTGCTGATCAGCGATCGGACGGCGGCTCGGTGTGTCCACAGCACACCGCCGCGGTCGAACACCACGAGCTGCGCCGTGGGCAACAGCGATGCCAGCTCCCGCGCCAGGCTCGCTGGGTGGGCTGCGTCGCCCTCCTGGCCGATGACGAGGACGGGGCAGGTGATGGCGCGCAGCTCCGACCGGCTGGCGAGCGGATGCTGCGGCGGCAGCTCACGCAACCCTCGGGCCACCGCCGTCGCCGACAACCGGCGCGCCCGCCGCTCGGCCCACACGCGGACGTCCGCGCGATCTCTCACCTCAGCCGGCTGGTCCGCCACGAGAGCGGCGGTGAGGCCAGCGAGGTCGTGGCGTTCGAGAAGCTCGGCTTGCTGCACCATCAGCTCGATCGCCGGATCGGCGCGAGGCTCGTCAAGCGTGGCGGGCAGCACGAACACCAGCCGATCGAACAGCTCAGGAGTTTCGACCGCGGCGCGGAGCAGCACCCCGGCGCCGAGGCTGACGCCCAGTCCACGTCGAGCGCCGTACGCGGCGGCCACCGCACGGAGCTCCGGCTCCAAGGCGGCGTACGTCCACGGCGCCTCCGAGCCGACCGTGGCGCCGTGCCCCCGGAAGTGGAAGAAGACCCGGGTGCCGGCAACGCCGGAACCAAACGGCCGGGTCTCGTCGATCGATCCCGCCAGCCCGTGAGCAAACACGGTCACGGGCTCGCCTGAGCCACTCACGAGACATTCGATCGGGCCGTCGGGCCCGGCCACCATCGGCACCCGCGGGAGCTCAGCGCTGCTGCATGGACTGCAGCGTCGGTCGAACGTCGACGAGATAGACGATCGCCGCGACAGTGCCGATCATGTTGAACAGCATGGACTCGCCGAACAGCAGATGCAGGACGAGGAAGATGCCAAGCAGAAGCAGCCAGAAGACCTTGTTCTGCTTGTCTGCGGCAACGAAGAACTCGTCCTTCCGGATGACCGCGTCACAGAGGGCGAAGCCCTTCACACCGAGCAGCGCCAGCCACAGAACCAGCAGGAACTTGTTCTCGATCTCAAGAGCAAGACTGGGGTCGATGAGCGCGGTCACGCCAACAATCGTAACCGGCCGCCCGCAGCGGACCGTGCACAACGAAGGGCCGCCGCGAGCCATAGCTCACGGCGGCCCTTGCTGTCAGGTCATGCAGATGGTGCCCCGGGTCCGTTACCGACCTTGTCCGCAGCGGCTGAGGTGGCCTTCTGCGCTGCAGTCGCGGTCTTCTTGGCACTGGTCGTCGTCGCCTTCGCGGAGGTCCGCGCCTTGCTTGCAGACTTCTTGGCGGTGCCGACGGTGGAACTCGCCGACTTCTTCGTCGCCGCTGCCTGCTTCTTGACCGTGGTCGTGGTCGCCTTGGCGCGGGCCACGGTGCTCTTGGCCTGGTCGTGCAGGTCGCTGGTGGATTGCTGGTGGCTGACGCGAGTCACGAGACCCTTGCCACGCCCGGCCAGCACGTCGTAGGTCGCCAGGGCGTTCGCAAGGAGCTCAGCCAACGCCGCTTGCGCCTTGGTCGGCAGGGTCTTCACCTGCTCGGGAGTGGCCTTGACGTCTTCCTGAAACGACCCGACACGGGCGTTCAGGGTGGCCTGCGCCTGGTTGCGGAACGCCTGCGGGTCAAAGGTCGCAGCGCGAGCGGTCAGCTCGGTGCGAGCACCGCGGATCTTCTCTACGGCCAGGTCGCCGACGCCGACGACGGCATACAACGGAGTCTTGTCGATTTCGCCGAGGACGCGCTCCAGGTCCTTGCGGGTCTTGTCCAACGTGGGGTTGAGGGGCATGTTTCCTGCCTTTCTGTGGTGATGTACCTCAGGTTGATGAGGTCACCGGATTGTGGAAGTCAACGGGCGACGGCGGAGTCGGACTCCAACCGAAACGCGTCATAGATGTCGAGCAGCACTTGCTTTTGCCGCTCGGTGAGACCGGGGTCGTCGAGCACTGCCATCTGTACGGAACGCTCGTGCTCACTGACCGGGTCGAGGATCCCGGCGCGGACGTACATGGTCTCCGCGGAAACTCGCAGCGCCTTCGCCAGCTGTTGCAGAACTTCCGCCGACGGCTTGCGGAGGCCGCGCTCGATCTGGCTCAGATACGGGTTGGAAACTCCCGCCTGGTCAGCCAGCTGCCGCAAAGACAGCTGGGCTCCGCGACGCTGGTCGCGCAGGAAGTCCCCCAAGGTCTGCGCGCGCTGCCCGACCTTGGCCGAGCCCGCCTTCGCGGTGGCGCCGACCTTGGCAGCGGCTTCGGACGCACCGTCTGCGAGGGGCTTGGTTACCCTGAGTTTGGCCATACCCCGAGTGTGCTTGCAATAGTTAGCATTTGCAAGCTGGAGCACGCGTGACCCTTCTCACCCTCCCGCCGACCCTCCGGCGGTCGTGCTTGTCGAGACCCTCGATCTCGACAGGCTCAATCAGCGGGTGCCCGCTCGCCGGCCGCCGCTCAGAACGTCGGGCGAAGCTCACCGACCTGCTCGCCACCGCCGAAGACGGGCACGGCACCGGTAGCTTCCACAGCGGCGAGATCCACCCCAGGTATGCCGTCGAGCCCCACCCGGCGGAGCGCCGCAGCCATCACAACCTGCCGGGCGCGCGCTCCACCGTCGTCGATCTTGAGCGCGATCGCGCGGCCATCGGGCAAGGCGACGGCGTAGCACGCCTCAGCGCCGGCCTTGCCGATCGCACCGGGGATAGCCCGTAGGAGCGCGGACTCGTCGCGATTCGACCCAGATGTGTACTCAGGTGCGGCCACGATCGCCTCGACGACGCGCCGTTCGGCGCTTCCGGGCCCCGCCTGCATCAAAGCGCTGAAGCCCCGCGCGAGCCCGGTCAGGGACGCCGCGAACAACGGCGCTCCGCACCCGTCCACTCCGATCGACGACACCGCCTCGCCCGTGAGTTCCGCGAAAACCCCGCCCACCGCAACCTGAAGTGGGTGCTCGGGATCGCGATAGGTGTCGGTCGGCCACCCATTGGCGACACAGGTGGCGAGCAGCGCGGCGTGCTTGCCGGAACAGTTCATCGAGATCGGCTCGGGTGCGCGCCCGCTCCGGATGAAGTCGAGCCTTGCCGCGTCGTCCATCGGGAAGTCCGGGGGCGTCTGCAACGCGCCCTCGTCGAGTCCCGCGCCGCCGAGGATGCGGCGGACCCCCTCGAGATGGAACGGCTCGCCCGAGTGGCTGGCCGCCACCAGCGCCAGCAGTTCCCCGTCGAGGTCGAGTCCGAGCCTCACCATTCCCGCTGCTTGAAGGGGCTTGTTGCACGACCGCGGGTAGATCTGGGTCGAGACGTCTCCGACGTACCAGTCGACGGACCCGTCGGCCGCAACCGCGACCACAGAGCCGCCGTGTCGACTCTCCACAAAGCCCGACCGGACAACCTCGACAAGGATCTCGACATCAGCCACGACGGGTGAGCGTACCGTCGCTCGGCTCCAGCCCCACGGCCAGCCGGACAGCCGGTCAGCGCGGTGAGCCGAAGGTGGCACAATCGCCCCCGTGCCCGACCGACCCGTGCCGATCCCGCAGTGGACCCCGACGCAGCGTGAGATGGACGACCTCGAGCTGATCGTCAACGACTGCCTGCGTGACAGCCCCGGAGGCTTCGTCAAGCCCACCACGGCCGAAGCCACCTCGATGCTCACCTTGGTGGTCCCCGCGGAGACGGCCGAAGTGGCCCGCGGCATCGGCTTGCTCGACCTGATCGACGCGGAGGGCGCTCCGCTCGGGCGCCTCACCATCGAGGAGCCGTGGGACACCGACGATGGACGGGTCGGCCTGGCCGGACCCGTGGAGCGGCTGGAGCACGACGAGTTCGGCCCGTTCCAACGCCTCCACCTGCCCCCTGCACGGGTCCACAAGACCCAGGCACCCGACCAGCTGCTGGCCATCGCCGTGCACCGTCCTCTCACCAGCGCAGACCTCGCGACGATCCGTAACCGTGCCGACGAGCTCAGCCGCAGACCACTCCTGATCGCCTGCATCGGCGACGGTATGCCGGATGGCATCTCGGCTCCCGCTCTCGTCCGCGCCACCCTCCAGGCGGCGTCCGTGCTCGGCGAGGCCCGCGTGGTCGCGGTGCCGGTAGCCGACCACGGATGGGACTCACCAGAAGACACGTCAGGTGCGGATGCAGCGTCTCCAAACGCGCGACTGATCTCCGCCGTGTGCGGCGCCTACGCCTCCGAGACGCTGACCCTCGAGCGCAAGGCCGAGGGCACGCTTCCGGCGGCGATCGCAGCGATCGTCGAACGCGACCGCCCACCGCGAGATCGGCGAGGCTTGGTGGTCTTCTTCACTGGTCTGTCAGGGTCCGGCAAGTCGACGCTTGCCCGCGCTCTCGTCGGCCACCTGCTCGAGCAGGGAGACCGCACGGTGACGTCGCTGGATGGCGACGTGGTGCGGCGCCACCTGTCCAAGGGGCTTGGCTTCAGCGCGAAAGACCGGGAAACCAACGTGACTCGGATCGGCTTCGTGGCGGCCGAGATCTCCCGCCACGGTGGGATCGCGATCTGCTCGCCCATTGCTCCGTTCGAGTCCACCCGGGCCGCCGTACGTCGTATGGTCGAACAGGCGGGCGGAGGCTTCGTGCTGGTGCATGTCGCGACCCCACTCGCCGAGTGCGAGCGCCGAGACCGCAAGGGTCTCTACGCCCGGGCGCGGGCGGGTGAGATCCCCGACTTCACCGGCATCTCGTCCCCCTACGAGCCGCCGACTGACGCGGTCAAAATCGACACGACTGATCGACCTATTGCAGACTGTCTCGCCGAGGTACTCGACGCGCTCGCTATCGGGGGCTGGCTCCCAGCCGCAAGATAAACGCCGACGGAGGGCGTATGCAGTTCCACGAGGTAGCCACACAGGTGCTCGCCGACGGCGTGTTCACCGACTACGGCCTCGAGATAAAGACGGCAATCGCGGGGTTCATCGTAGGCGTCGTGGTCGGCATCACCGGGATGGGCGGAGGTGCCCTGATGACTCCCGCACTGATCTTCCTCGGCGTCGGCGACGCCTCGACCGTGGTCACCGCCGATCTGACGGCAGCCGCCGTCTACAAGTCCGGTGGGGCCGTCGTGCACTGGCGGGAGGGATCGCCGAACCTCCAACTGGCAGGCTGGCTGATCATCGGCTCGGTGCCGATGGCGTTCGTGGGTCCGCATCTGGTCGGCTGGATCGCTCCGGAGGCCGACCTCGACGACTTCTTGAAAATCTGCATCGGCTTCGCCCTGCTGTTCGCGGCGACGACGTACGCGTTACGGCTGTACATCCAGCTCCGGCGGGTAACGAGTGGCACGCAAGAGGCTGAAGGCGACCCGGTTATCAGGCCCGTGATCACCGTGCTTGTCGGCGCGTTGGGTGGCCTGCTCGTGGGCGTCACGTCGGTCGGATCCGGCTCAGTGATCATGATCGCGTTGCTGATGCTCTACCCGATGCTGTCGGCCGTGAAGCTCGTCGGGACTGACCTCGTCCAGGCCGTCCCGCTCGTCTTGTCGGCAGCCATCTCCAACATCATCGCCCACGGTCTGGACTGGGGGATCGCGATCCCGCTCATCATCGGCTCGGTGCCGGGAACGATTATTGGTGCCAAGATCGCCCCTCGCGTGCCGTCGTCAGTCATCCGCCGCGGGATTGTCGTCGTGTTGACGATGTCTGCCGTCGCCTTGCTCGACAAGGCGGGCTGGGCGCCGCTCGGTGCCGGAGAGGACGAGACCTACCCGGAGCTCATCGGTCTCGTCGGGGTGGCGACGCTCGTGCTTGTCCCACTCGTCTGGGGCGGGCTGCGCAAGCACCACGGGTTGCCGATGTTCGGTACGCCGACCGTCGCGGAGATGGAGCAGGCCATCGGCTCGAACAAGCCCAAGACCCCCACACCTTCCGGGAGCTGACGGCCGTACGTCGTACAACCGCACAACGCAGGGGTGCTCGATCAGTGTCACGTGCGCCACAAGGCAAGCGGGAAGTGCCTCGGCGGCCGCTCGATCATGAGTACTATTGCCCGGAATCTCATGCAAGGGAGACGTCTACCTGATGACCGTCCACGCTGACTACCGCCTCACCCAGCTCGAAGAGCTGGAAGCGGAGTCGATCCACATCTTCCGCGAGGTGGCGGCCGAGTTCGAGAAGCCTGTGCTCATGTTCTCGGGCGGCAAGGACTCGATCGTGATGATGCGGCTCGCCGAGAAGGCCTTCTACCCCGCGAAGATTCCCTTCCCGGTACTGCAGGTCGACACGGGATACGACTTCCCCGAGGTGCTCCAGACCCGTGACAACTGGGTCAACCGCCTCGGCGTCCGCCTGATCATCGCCTCGGTCGAGGAGGCCATGAAGAACGGCACCGTGGTCGACGACGGCAAGACCAGCCGTAACCGGCTGCAGACCGGCACCTTGCTCCACGCGATCGAGGAGAACGGCTTCACGGCCGCCTTCGGTGGTGGTCGCCGTGATGAGGAGAAGGCTCGGGCCAAAGAGCGCATCTACTCCCACCGTGACGAGTTCGGTCAGTGGGATCCCAAGATGCAGCGCCCGGAGCTGTGGTCGCTCTACAACGGCCGCATCCACGCCGGCGAGCACATGCGGATCTTCCCGTTGTCGAACTGGACCGAGCTCGACATCTGGCACTACATCGGCAGCGAAGGCATCGACATCCCCAGCATCTACTTCTCCCACCGGCGGCGGGTCTTCGAGCGCGACAAGATGCTCCTCACCGAGAGCGAGCACAATCCGCTGCGGCCTGGCGAGAAGGTCGAAGAACGCACGGTCCGCTTCCGCACCGTTGGCGACTTGACGCTGACCGGTTGTGTCGAGTCCGACGCCGACACCATCCCGGCGATCATCTCCGAGATCGCCGTCGCAACCCTGACCGAGCGCGGCGCCACTCGCGGTGACGATCGCTTCAGCGAGGCCGCCATGGAAGACCGCAAGCGAGAGGGCTACTTCTGATGGCTGGACTTTCCATGGACCTGCTTCGGTTTGCCACGGCGGGCTCCGTCGACGACGGCAAGTCGACCCTGATCGGGCGGCTGCTGCTCGACTCCAAGGCGATCTTCGCGGATCAGCTCGAGGCGGTGGAGGCGACCTCGAAGTCGCGCGGCTACGACTACACCGACCTGGCGTTGCTCACCGACGGACTTCGCTCCGAGCGCGAGCAGGGCATCACGATCGATGTCGCCTACCGCTACTTCGCGACCCCCAACCGCAAGTTCATCATCGCCGACACACCGGGCCACGTGCAGTACACCCGCAACATGGTCACCGGCGCCTCGACAGCCGACCTCGGCCTCGTCCTCGTCGACGCCCGCCAAGGCCTGACCGAGCAGTCGCGCCGCCATGCGGTGATCTTGTCGCTGCTTCGGGTGCCGCACCTCGTGCTGTGCATCAACAAGATGGACCTCGTCGACTACTCCCAGGAGAGGTACGACGAGATCCACAAGGAGTTCACGTCGTTCGCGACGAAGCTCAGCATCCCTGACCTGACGATCATCCCGATCTCAGCGCTCAAGGGCGACAACGTCGTCACCAGGTCCGCGCACATGGGCTGGTACGAAGGTCCGTCACTGCTCCACCACTTGGAGAACATCCACGTCGCATCTGACCGAGACCTCGTCGACACTCGCTTCCCGGTGCAGTACGTCGTACGCCCGAAGTCCGACGAGTACCACGACTACCGAGGGTACGCCGGGCGCGTTGCCGGGGGTGTGCTCAAGCCGGGAGATGACGTGCTGGTGCTCCCGTCGGGCATGACGTCGAAGATCTCCGAGATCGACCTCTTCGACAAGGAGCTCGACGAGGCGTTCCCGCCGATGTCGGTGACGGTGCGACTCGAGGACGACGTCGACGTGTCGCGCGGCGACATGATCTGCCGGCCGCAGAACGCCCCGACCCCCAGCCAGGACATCGACGCGATGATCTGTTGGATGTCGCCGACGCCGCTGAAGCCCCGTCAGAAGGTCGCGATCAAGCACACGACACGGACGGCGCGCGCGTTGGTCAAGGACATCCAGTACCGGCTCGACGTCAACTCACTGCACCGCGACCTGGACACCAAGGAACTCGGGCTCAACGAGATCGGGCGCGTGCAGCTCCGCACGACGATCCCGCTGCTGTGCGACCCCTACGAGAAGAACCGGACCACGGGATCGTTCATCTTGATCGACGAAGCCACCGGCGTCACCCTCGGCGCCGGCATGATCAACTCGTCCAGCTGACCTGGGTCAGGCGGAGAGGCGAAAGCCTGCGGACTCGAGCTCGGCTTCCAAGCGGAGACGTTCGAGCTCGCGCTCGCGACCGCGCCGAGCCGTCGTGAGCTCCTGGTCGACGCCGAGCTGACTGGCGGCCGTCATGAGGACGTCGTCGTAGGCCAGCTCGATCGCCTCCCTCTTCGCGAACGGCGCGTTCGGTGACAACAGGACCAGGTCGCGGCGCAGTCGGCACGCATCGGATGCGAGCCGCTCGATGGAGTTGGCGTCAGGTCTCTCTACCGGCACCGGATCCGCTCGGCCGAACAGTTTCTGGGCGAGGAACCCGAGCGCGGGCGAGAGCTGCACGACCGCGAACGTGAGCGCGATCATGATGAGCAGGGCAATAACCCATGACCACATGGGCCCCACCGCGGACTCGATGCCGCCCATCGTCAGCCCCGCGCACGAACGTGCAGGCCGACCTCTGGGTCGACGACGACCTCTTGCGACGCGGGCACACCGTCGGCGGTGAGCGGTACGTCGATGGGCACGCTCCGCTTCACGACCGCCAAGGCGATCGGCCCGAGCTCGTAGTGGCGTGCCGCGGAACCGACAAAGCCCACGACACGGTCGTCGAGGAGTACGTCGTCCTTGGTGGCCGGTAGCCGATCGACCGAACCGTCGAGGTGGAGAAGCACGAGGCGACGAGGTGGCCTGCCGAGGTTGTGCACCCGCGCAACCGTCTCCTGACCGCGGTAGCAACCCTTCTCGAGGTGCACCGCCGATCCGATCCAACCGACCTCGTTGGGGATCGTGCGGTGGTCGGTATCGATCCCAAGGCGTGGCTCCCCGCGGGAGATGCGCAGCGCGTCGTGCGCCCAGGTGCCGCACAACGTGCCGGTGACCGCCGACTCGAGGTCGGCCCGGGCGACGAGCTCGACCGTCTCGGGCGTCCGCGCCAGGACTGCCCATTGCTCGGACACGTCATGGACCTCGACGCGCATCATGAAGCGCATCGAGTCAAGCCATGCGACGAGTGGGGCAGCTTCGCCGGGACCGACGTGCGCCCAGAACGACGTGCCGTCGTCGTACCCGGTCATCGCGTGCTCGACATGACCGTGTGGCGACAGCACCAGCGTCGTGACCCAGGTGCCCGTCGGGAGTGCTTCGATCTGCTGGGTGGTCAGCGAGTGCAGCCATCCCAGCCGGTCGGCACCGTCGACACGGATAACGTCTCGATGCGAGAGGTCGACGCACCCGTCACCGCCTAGCAGGATCTTCTGCTCCCGAAGCGGGTCGCCGTAGTGGGCGGCGACTCCGGCGTCGACAGCGTCGGCCTCAACGGCTCCGGGCGACTGCAGCAACGGGCTGGACCACCTCATGGCGCACACTCCCGGCACTGGCCGAACACCGTGAGGTGTCCGACATCAGCGACGAACCCGTGATCCGAAGCCAGCATCTCGACAAGGGACGAGATCTCGGCGGGCGGGATCTCGGTGATGCCCTCGCAGGTGCGGCAGACGAGGTGGACGTGTTCGGGGGCAGCGGCGGCGTGGTAGGTCGGTGCACCGTGGCTGAGGTGAGCGTGCTTGACGAGCCCTAGCTCCTCGAGCAGCTCGAGGGTGCGATAGATCGTGGAGATGTTGACCCCGGACGCACGCTCCTTCACCCAGGCAAAGGCCTCTTCCGGTGTTGCGTGGCCCAAGTCGGTGACCGCCTCGAGGACGAGCTGGCGCTGCGGTGTGAGGCGATAGCCTCGCGACCGCAACCGCTCCTGGAGATCCACCTGCCCAGTCTACGGGCCTGTAGCGGCTACTCCGAGCGCGTGAGACGGGCCCAGATGTGCGACTGGATCGGCTGTCCCACGGCGGCCATGTCGAACGTCCACAGCAGGTCGCCTTCGACGAGGCCATAGAGCCGCTGCCCGCCGACGTACTCCTTGGCAGTCTGGGTGCGCACGACGGCATCGGTGGCGAGCTCGAGCTTTGCGCCCCCGACCTTGCCGTAGTAGATCTCGACGAAGCCGGTCGGATGCGCAAGGACCAGCTCGATCTCACCGCCGGGTTGGGGCCGCAGGAAGCCGGTCTCCAGGGCGAGCGGACGCACCTCGTTGCCCTCGTCGTCGAGGAGCCAGGTGCGGCTGAAGTAGTGGAGGAACGGCCGACCGTCATGGGTGAACGCAACCTCTTGCCCGAACTCGAACGCTTCGATCGTCGGGTAGTCGCCGCGGCCGTTGCCGTGCCACTGGCCCAGCAGGAAGGCGACCGGCATCACCTGCGGGTGGAGGTCAGAGGGGATCTTGATCGGCATCGGTCGCTGCGTCAGCTCTGGCCGCGGAACAGCGCGAAGACGGAGTAGCCGGCGAGCCACGCGATGCCGAGGGCCACGATCACAAGCAGGCTGACATAGAAGGCGTCCACGACGGCAGAGTCTAACGACGTCAGCGGGGCTTGACCTGGAGGAACTCGCGGGCTTCCTTCGTCTTCATCGCGGGGCGTTGCACAAGCTCGCACAACGCAGCCGCTCGCTCCACGAGCTCGCGGTTGTGTGTCACGGGAACTCCACGCGCCAGTGTCAGGGTGTCTTCCATCCCGACCCGCAGGTGGCCGCCCTTGGACAGCGATGCCAACGCCACTGCCAGGGTAGTCCGGCCGATCCCGGTCGCCGACCAGGAGGTCGTCTCGGCGGGAAGAGCCTGAACTGCCGCGACCAACGCGTCTGCGGTGCCAGGCATACCGCCAGGCACGCCCATCACCAGATCGCAGTGGACGCGCCCGCCGTAAGGGAGCCCGTGGGTCTTGAGCAGCCGGTGCAGTGCGGCCACGTGGCCCAGGTCGAACAGCTCGAACTCAGGGACCACCTCGCGCTCCTGAGACAGCGCGTAGAGCTCCTGCACGAACGGGTAGGGGTTCATGAAGACGTCGTCGCCGAAGTTGGTCGTGCCCATCGTCAGGGAGCAGGAGTCGGGGTCGGCGTCGAGCACCTTCAGTCGCTGGTCGAGGGGGTCGTGCACCGATCCTCCGGTCGACAGCTGGACGACGAGGTCGGTGGTCTCGCGGATTCCCGCGACGGCGGCGCTCAGGAGGCCGAGGTCGAGCGTGGGGCGGTGATCGGCGTCGCGGATGTGAAGGTGGATCATCGCGGCGCCCGCAGCCTCGCATGCGGTGGCTGTCGCGAGGAGTTCGTCGAGCGTGGTGGGCAGGGCCGGTACGTCCGCTTTGGCCGTTTCCGCCCCGGTGGGGGCGACCGTGATCAGGGTCGTGGGGTGTGGCGCGGCCGTCATACGCCACATCGTGCCAGACCCGCTACATCGAACCTGAAAATGTCCTGAACATCCTCAGGAGTCTCTGGCCCGATTTCCCGGTTGTGCCGATCCTTGGCAAACTGGACCGGAGAGTCTGCCGCGAACCCCGCGTGCCAGCGCCCCGCCTGCCGCGGGCAGCGCGCCTCGAAGACAGAGAGAGTTATGAGCGAACCACGCCCACCGTCCGATGAGGGATCGACGACCGATCCAGCCGTCGACACCGGTCCTGGCGTGGCAAACGGCGACACCTCTCCGGCCGGCGGCAGGCGCAAGGCAGTCAAGCCTCGAGGCTTCATGCGCCGCCACGTTGTCATCGTCTCGATTGCCGTGGTGCTGGCCGTGCTCGGCGGTACGACGGGTGGCTTCGTGTGGTGGCTCAACCACCAGCTCGGCACGATCCAACGTGCCGACATGGGGGTGACCGAGAACCCCGAGAAGAACCACAACGAAGACAACCAGCCACTCAACATCCTGCTGATCGGCGCCGACCACGGCAATATCGGGCAGTCCGTCGCCGAAGACCTCGAGGACGGCAAGTGGACGCCGTACCAGCACCTCAGCGACACGATCATCATCGCCCACATCCCCGCTGACCGTGAGTCCGTGCAGCTGGTCTCGATCCCCCGAGATGCCTATGTGAAGATCGACGGCTACCCGGCTGGCAACGGGCACGCAAAGATCAACGCCGCCTTCTCGTACGGAGGACCTGAGCTGTCGCTCAGGACAGTCGAACAGCTGACCGACATTCAGATCGACCACATCGCGATCATCGACTGGGTCGGCTTCCGCGACCTGACGAGTGCACTCGGTGGCATCAAGGTCTACATCCCGGAGACGTTCTACGACGACTCGCAACGGATCACCTGGGAGAAGGGCTGGCACACGTTCGAGGGTGAGCAGGCTCTTCAGTACGTGCGTACGCGCCACGGTCTCGCCAACGGCGACTTCGACCGCATCAAGCGGCAGCAGAACTTCCTGCGATCCACGATGGGCAAGCTGCTTTCGGGGTCGACTACCAAGAACCCGTTCCGGCTGTCCAAGGTTGTCGGCACCGTCACCAACTACCTCACGGTCGACGAGACGTGGGACACCGACGAGATCCGCTCGTTGGCGCTGTCGCTGCGCGACATCAGGACCGAGGACGTGGACTTCCTGACAGCGCCGTTCGGGAGCTATGACACAACCTCTGACGGGCAGAGCATCGTCCGGCTCGAGCCGAAGCAGTCCCTCGACTTGTGGACGGCCATCAAGGACGACGACATCGAGGGATATCTCAAGCAGTATCCCGATCAGGGCTTGGGGAGCCCGACCAGCGTCGACTAGCCGAACCCGACCTGCAACGCCGATTTCGTCGGGTACGCTCGCGTCGTCATCACCGCCTGGCCGGGAGGGGAACTCGTGGGGGACGAACCACACGACACTCCGGCTGAGCCCGATGCCGCATCCACCGGGCCTTCCGCCGATCAGCCCGATGCCGCCGCTGCGCCCGCGCCCAAGCCCGCGAGCGGCTGGTCCATCTTCACGCGCCACAAGGTGTGGACCGCCGTGGGGTTGGTCCTGATCCTCCTCGTCACCACTGCTGGCGGCTATCTGTGGTGGGCCAACGACCAGATCGGCAAGATCCCCCGGATCGACGCTGGTATCACGCCGCAACCGGAAAAGGACCACAACGAGTCGGAATACGCCTTGAACATCTTGCTTCTTGGCGCCGACCACGGCAATGTCGGGCTGTCCGTCGCCGAGGACATGGCCGACGGCAAGTGGACCCCCTGGGAACACCTCAGCGACACCATCATGGTGGTCCATATTCCCGCTGGCCGAGAGTCTGCCCAGCTGGTGTCGATCCCCCGCGACAGCTGGGTCGAGATCGAGGACTACCCCTACGACAACGGGCACGGCAAGATCAACGCCGCCTTCTCGTACGGCGGGCCGGCGCTGGCGGTCAAGACCGTGGAGAACCTGACCGGCCTCACCATCGACCATGTCGCGATCATCGACTGGGCCGGGTTCCGCGACCTCACCAGCGCCGTCGGAGGTGTCGCCGTCTACATCCCGGAGACCTTCACCGACACGAGTCAGAACGTCACCTGGACGAAGGGGTGGGAGACCATCGAGGGTGAGCGGGCGTTGCAATACGTCCGAACCCGCTACGACATACCGGGTGACAAGGAGAGCGACTTCGGCCGGATGGCGCGGCAGCAAAACTTCTTACGCGCGCTGATGGGCAAACTGTTGTCGAGCTCGACCACCCGCAACCCGATCCGCTTCGGGAAAGTGCTGAACACGTTGACGCGATACCTCACCGTCGACGAGACGTGGGACAACGACGAAATCCGTGGCCTGGCATTGGCCATGCGTGACCTGGATGCGGAGCACGTCCAGTTCGTCACGGCGCCCTTCGGGTCCTTTGACGAGGTCAGCGGGCAGAGCATCGTCCGCCTCGACCCAGGACAAACCCGCTCCTTGTTCAGGTCGATCGAGCGCGGCAAGATCGCCGGCTACATCGAGCGCCATCCCGACGAGGCCCTGGCCGAAGACACGCAGGTCAACTGAGCAGGCCGACGCCGAGTCAGGGTTCGAACCGTGCGCGGGCCTCTGCCTCGCCATGGCGGCCGTAGTCGTCCTCGATCCGCTCGATGTCGTCCTCCCCCAAGTAGCTTCCGGTCTGCACCTCGATGAACACCAGATCGTCGTGGCCGGTGTTCTCCACCCGGTGCGCCGCACCGAGCGGGACCTGGAACGTCGCTCCGACCGATACGGGGGTCACCGCGTCATCGAGCGTCACCGTGCCAAAGCCGCCGACGAAGAACCAGTTCTCACTGCGCATCCGATGTCGCTGGTAGCTCAGCCGTTGCCCTGGCTTCACGCAGATCCGCTTCACTCGGAACCCGGCCCCGCTGTCGACGACCTCGTAGAACCCCCACGGGCGCTCGTCGCGCTCAACGGCCACCGTCGTCCTCGCTCGTCTGGTTAAAAGCCACGACGGCGTCAGCCCGTGGCAGGTCCAGAGCAGTGTAGGTGCCGCTCGCTCGGATCGAGCGACACGCCACCGACGGCAGCGCCGGAGCCACCGACGATTCAGACGGTGATCCGCACCTCCGCGACGTCGCCGCGGGACGCGGTCACCTGCTGGTCCACCGACGCCACCCCCGGGGCAAGCGTCCGCAGGGTCCAGTCGCCAGGCGCAGCGAAGAAGCGGAACTGACCCGTGGCACTTGTCGGGACCTCCGCCGCGAACTCACCCGTACCGTCGAGCAGGCGTACGTACGCGTTGCCGACCGGCTCTTCGCCACGCACGACGATGCCCTGGATGATCGACTCCGCCGCAACGTCAACGCCGTCGAGGCTCGGACCGCCCGCCTTGGCTCCGCACACTCAGGCCTCCCCGGGCTCTTCGCCAATGGCGACCGGTACACCAACGAGCGAGCCGTACTCCGTCCACGAGCCGTCGTAGTTCTTCACGTTCTTCTCGTCGAGGATCTCGTGCAGCACGAACCAGGTGTGTGCGCTGCGCTCGCCGATCCGGCAGTACGCGATGGTGTCCTTCGACCCGAACGCGACGCCGGCCTGCTGGTAGAGGGTTTTCAGCTCCTCGTCGGAGCGGAACGTGCCGTCGTCGTTGGCAGCCTTGCTCCACGGGATGTTGGCGGCTGTCGGGATGTGGCCGCCGCGCTGCGCCGACTCCTGCGGCAGGTGCGCAGGCGCCAACAGCCTTCCGGCGTACTCGTCGGGTGAGCGCACGTCGACGAGGTTCTTGGCACCAATGGCCGCGACCACTTCGTCACGGAATGCGCGGATGTCAAGGTCAGGCTCCTTGGCCGCGTATGACGTCGGCTGCCTAGAGGCGGTGTCGGCGGTGAGCTCGCGCGAGTCCAGCTCCCACTTCTTGCGACCGCCGTCGAGGAGGAGCGCCTTCTCGTGGCCATAGAGCTTGAGGTACCAGTAGGCGTAGGCGGCGAACCAGTTGTTGTTGCCGCCGTACAGCACGATGGTGTCGTCGTTGGCGATTCCGCGGCTCGACAGCAACTCCTCGAACTGCTCCTTGTTGACGAAGTCGCGCCGGACCGGATCCTGGAGGTCTTGCTTCCAGTCGATCTTGATGGCGCCCCTGATGTGTCCCTTTTCGTAGGCTGAAGTGTCCTCGTCGACCTCAACCAGCACGATCTTGTCGTCGTCGAGATGGCTCTCGACCCAGTCAGCGTCGACGAGTACAGCGTCGCGGCTCATGCAGCTACCTCCGTGGTCGTGGCCCTGCCGCGGATGCGGCCGGGGAAGAAGCGGTGGACGGTTTTCACAGGAGTCGAGGGGTGCCCTGTCAGGGCATTCGACACAGCGCCGCAGCGCAGCGGCAATGGTCAACCGCGCGACGCTTCGTCAGGTACGTCGACTGCATGCAGCCAGGCTACGCGCGTCTCGGGACGGCTATTTCGGAACTGGTCAGATGGTGAGATGGCCGTCTCAGCTAGGGAACGAGCCGCCGGATCTGCAGGATCCGGTGGCTCAACTATTCTGCGTACAACTCTCTCCCCGAAGGAGTGCGGCATGACCATCCAGCTCAACCACCACATCATCCACGTCCAGGACAAACAGGCGTCTGCGCAGTTCATGTCCGAGATCCTCGGGGTGGCGGGCCCGACGCCCTACGGGCCTTTCCTCGTCGTCGAGCTCAGCAACGAGGTCTCGCTCGACTTCATGGACGACTCCGAACCGTTCACGCCTCAGCACTACGCGTTCCTCGTCGGCGAAGACGAGTTCGACGCCATCTTCGGCCGGATCAAGGAGCGCCAGCTGCCGTTCTGGGCCGACCCCTTCAAAAAACGCCCGGGCGAGTTCAACACCAACGACGGCGGACGCGGCGTCTACTGGGAGGACCCCAACGGGCACTTCCTCGAGATCATCACCCGGCCCTACGGCAGCGGTGAAGACTGAGCTGAGAATTCCGGCGGATCAGCCACCGGCGAAGGGTGGCAGCACCTCCAGGGTGTCGCCCTGGGTCACCGCCACTTCCGACAGCTGTGACGAGCCCAGCGGACGGTCGCCGAGCAGGAGCGAGCAGACGCTGAGCACCGACGAAAAACGCGGCTCATCCGCGTGCCGCTCACGTGCAGCCGCAAGTACGTCGGCGACCGTGGAGCCACGCAGGATCTCCTCCGAGACGCCAGCCGCTGCGCGTGCGGCCGCCCAGTAGCGGACCGTCACCGCGGCGTGCGTGGTGGTCTCAGCGCTCGTCGCTGGGGTCGATGCACTCGCCATGTCCGGTATTGTCGCAACCGCGATGGGGCCCCGGCGAACCGCCGTGGGCCTCGCACGTTTTGGAGGTGGCAACCGATGAGCACGTTGCTGTTGCTCACGAACGCGCTCCAACCATCTGCGGAGATCATCCCCGCTCTCGCGCTGCTGCCCCACCAGGTCCGCATCCTCCCGGCCGAGCCGACGGTGCTGGTCGAGGCGCCTGACTGCGACGTCGTGCTGGTCGATGGTCGGCACGACCTCGCTGCGGTCCGGAGCCTGTGCCGTCTCGTCCGCACCACCGGTGTCGCCGTACCTGTGATCGTGGTGGTCACCGAGGGCGGCCTCGCCGTCGTCGCGGCCGACTGGGGCATCGACGACGTACTGCTGTCGACTGCTGGGCCGGCAGAGGTGGAGGCCCGGCTGCGGCTCGGCATGGGACGGCTGGCGCTGGCGGGTGCCGACGGCGACCACGAGCCGACGATCATCAAGAGCGGCGACGTGGAGATCGACGAGTCGTCATACACCGCGCATCTCGGTGGCCGCCCACTCGACCTGACGTTCAAGGAGTTCGAGCTCCTCAAGCACCTCGCACAGCACCCGGGGCGGGTGTTCAACCGCCAGCAACTGCTGCACGAGGTGTGGGGGTACGACTACTTCGGCGGCACCCGCACCGTCGACGTGCATGTACGACGACTGCGCGCAAAGCTCGGGCCTGAGCACGAGGCGCTGATCGGCACCGTGCGCAACGTCGGCTACCGGTTCGTGCTGCCGACTCGCTCGCGTGGCGCCGATCCTGAGGGTGCGCAGGCCAAGCAGGCCACGCATCCGTGAGCGCTGACGAAGGCGCCATCTCGATCACCGTCGTCGATGAGGTCGACGAGCCGACCCGCCAGGCAGTGCAGGCCATCGAGGCGGCCGCTCTCGAGGTCGACGGCGTCGGACCCCTCGACGACCAGGTACGCCTCGACCTGCAGTTTCCAGACAGGGCAAGCCGCCATTTGCTCGCCACGGCGCAGGACGGCACGCTCGTCGGCTACGCGCACGTGCGTCATACCGAAGAGGGACCCAGCAGCGCGCATGCCGTGGTGGCACCGGACCACCGCAGGCATGGGGTTGGGACCGCCCTGATCAAGCGGCTGGTGGTCGAGTCAGGCGATCGGGGTCTGCGCGTGTGGGCCCATGGCGACGAGGCCGCCGCTCGCTTCCTGTCCGGACGTCTTGAGTTCACGCGCGTTCGGGACCTCTGGCAGATGCGTCGTTCGCTGAGTGACCCGCTCGACGAGCCACGCTATCCGCCCGACGTGACCGTCCGCACGTTCGAAGCCGGTCGTGACGAGGATGCCTGGCTCGACGTCAATGCCCGCGCGTTCGCCGACCACCCCGAGCAGGGCGGCACCGAGCGCGGCGACCTCGACCGCCGGATGCGGCAACCGTGGTTCGACCCCGAGGGCTTCTTCCTGGCCGAGCGCGGGGGCGAGCTTCTCGGCTTCCACTGGACCAAGGAGCATCGCGTCGACGACGGCGTCCCCCACGTCGGTGAGGTGTACGTCGTCGGGGTCGCCCCCGAGGCGCAGGGCCTCGGGCTCGGCAAGGCATTGACGCTGACCGGTCTCCGCTACCTGCGTGACCGCGGCCTCGACACGGTGGTGCTGTACGTCGAAGCAGACAACACACCTGCCGTGGCGGTGTACGAGAAGCTGGGCTTTACGACCAGCGCGGTCGACGTGATGTACGAGCGCCGCTGATCCCTTGCGTCCGTACGACGGGTCGCGATAGCGCTCGGAGCTACGGACGTTGTGACCGAACCCTGGCGACGTAACCCTGCGTTCACCCAGTGGTGAGAGGATTCACGTATGTCCACGTCGTCCGCAACGGTTCCCAACGACCCCAGCGCCGAGTCTTCGCCCGGCTCGCTGCCGGTGAGGTTGCCCGCAAAGACGGCGGGAGCACCAGAGGAGGGTCCGACCGACGCGATGCCACGGGCGACACCTGCCGACTCGTTCGACGTCGAGCCGCCCTACGAACCAGCAGACGACGACCTGCCGAAGGATCGCTTCCTCGACCGCGAGCTGTCCTGGCTGAAGTTCAACAGCCGCGTGCTCGCCCTCGTCGAGGACCCAGACCTGCCGCTTCTGGAGCGCACCCGGTTCTTGGCGATCTTCGCCAGCAACATGGACGAGAACTTCATGGTCCGGGTAGCCGGCCTGAAGCGGCGTCTCGAGGCCGGAGTCGCGGTCCCCACCGCTAGTGGCCGGATGCCTCGCGACGTGCTGGCGGCGATCTGGTCCGAAGCGCGCGAGCTGATGAGCCGCCACGGCCAGCTGTTCCGCGAAGACGTGCTGCCGGCACTTTCGGAGGCGGGGATTGCGCTGTTGCGGTGGGGCGACCTCGACACCGACGAGCAGAAGCGGATGCAGGAGCTGTTCACCGACCGGATCTACCCGGTGCTCACGCCGTTGGCGGTCGACCCTGCCCACCCCTTCCCCTACATCTCCGGTCTGTCGCTCAACCTCGCCGTGACGATCCGCAACCCCGAGACCGGGAAGGAGCACTTCGCTCGCGTCAAGGTGCCGCCGATCTTCCCGCGGTTCGTGACGCTCGGAGAGCAGCGGTTCGTTCCGCTCGAGGACGTCATCGCCGCCCACCTCGACCAGCTGTTCCCGGGGATGGAGGTCCTGCAGCACCACACGTTCCGGGTCACCCGCAACGAGGACCTCGAGGTGGAGGAAGACGACGCCGAGAACCTCTTGAAGGCGCTCGAGCGGGAGCTGCAGCGTCGCCGGTTCGGCTCGCCGGTACGGCTGGAGGTGGAAGAGTCGATCGACGATCACGTCCTCGATCTCCTGGTGTCGGAGCTCGACGTGTCGCAGAGCGAGGTGTTCCATCTTCCCGGGCCACTCGACCTGACCGGACTGCACGGCATCGTCGATCTCGACCGTCCGGAGCTCAAGTACCCGGCGTTCGTGCCACACACCCATAGCCACCTGGCCGAGGTCGAGTCGTCGAGCCCCGCCGACATGTTCGCCGCCATCTCGGGTCGCGACGTACTGCTGCATCACCCCTACGACTCGTTTGCCACCAGCGTGCAGCGCTTCCTCGAGCAGGCGGCTGCCGACCCGCACGTGCTCGCCATCAAGCAGACGCTGTACCGCACATCCGGAGACTCGCCGATCATCGAGGCCCTCATCGACGCGGCCGAGGCGGGCAAACAGGTGCTCGTGATCGTCGAGATCAAGGCGCGGTTCGACGAGCGCGCCAACATCCGTTGGGCGCGCAAGCTCGAGCAGGCCGGTTGCCACGTCGTCTACGGTCTGGTCGGCCTGAAGACCCACTGCAAGCTCGCACTCGTCGTCCGCGACGAGAGCGTCGGTATCCGGCGCTATGCCCACATCGGCACCGGTAACTACAACCCGAAGACCGCGCGCTTCTACGAAGACATCGGGCTGCTGACCGCCGACGACGGCATCACTGGCGACATCAGCAACCTGTTCAACAACCTGTCCGGGTTCGCCAGGCAACGCGACTACCCACACCTGCTCGTCGCTCCCGAGTCCGTCCGCAATGGGCTCATCGATCGGATCGAGCGCGAGATCGAGCACGGCCGTGCCGGCCGCCCAGCCCGGATCCGGATCAAGATCAACGCGCTCGTCGACGAGGCCACGATCGACGCGCTCTACCGTGCATCGCGTGCCGGGGTCCCGGTCGAACTGTGGGTTCGCGGTATCTGCGCGCTGCGTCCCGGCGTCCCCGGCCTCTCCGACAAGATCACCGTTCGCAGCATCCTGGGCCGGTTCCTGGAGCACAGCCGCATCTTCTGGTTCGAGAACGGCGGCGAGCCCCAGGCCTGGATCGGGTCTGCCGACCTGATGCACCGCAACCTCGACCGCCGCGTCGAGGTGCTTGTCGAGGTGCCGACGCGTGCTCACGTCGACGAGCTCGGCCAGCTCCTCGACCAAGCCTTCGACGACGAGACGGCGTCCTGGTGTCTGCAACCGGACGGCGAGTGGGAGCGGCATGCGAGAGACGCCGACGGTCAGCCCCTTGCCGACCTCCAGTCCGTGCTGATCGCGATGCACCGTCGGCGACGGGATGCAGCAAGCGCCGTACACCGGTGAGATCAGCACGACGCGAACAGCAGCCCACCCCGGTTGAAGTCGGAGAGCAGCTGGGCGTCGTCGGACGTCGGTGTCAGCTGGAGCAGCACCGTCTCGTCAGCCACCTCGGCCTTCGTCACGGTGAAGCGCTCCTCGAAGGTGCCTCCTTGATCGGGCGCCTCCCCTGTCGCCAGCTCCTGGCGAGCGATCACATCCTGATCGGCTTGGTCGGAGCTCTCGAACCCCATCACAACCGCAAGGCGCCCACGCGTGTCCGTCGCCAGAGCTTGGACCGTGAGCGGGTTGATGCCGCCCACGTCGCTGATGCGCTGGCGGGCAAGTTTGCGCTCGGCCGGTGCTGCGTCGCCGAAGCCCGAGACGATGCACGCGCGCGGACCGATCGACACCACCGTCGCAACGGCGGACTCCCCCAACACGTCAGACATCGCCGTAACGTCGTCCGAGTCGTACAGCGAGTCGGCGTCGCCCTCGGCGATAGTGGCGGTCCAGGCGGCGTACGCCGCATTGTCACTTGCGATGATGAGGTGCTCGTCAGGGAGCAGCACGAGATAGCCGAGCTGCGGTGTCAGGCCTGGCTCGATCGCCGCCATGAGGTCAGGGCCCCCTGCCCGGACCCCGTCGTCGCCGGGCTCCGGGTATCCGAGCTCGGTCAACGTTGCGTCTGCCTCCGCGTAGTCGAAGCCGTCAGGCACCTTCAGCACGGCAACCGCGCCTTCGCGCCCTTGTCCGTACATCTCCCACTCGAGGTCGAGGACCGACCAGCCGTAGGTCCGGGTCATCGCATCCTCGTAGGTCGCGAGGAGCGAGAGTGTCGAGAAGTCTCTTTCGTACGCGGCATCGAAGAAGTCCGCCCGCTCATGCACCGTCGAGTCCGACGAGACGTCAGCGATGTTGTCGCGCGCCGCACGCCAGTCAGTGAAGCTGGCGATCTGTACGTCGTCGGGCATGGTCGCGAGGGCTGCGTCGATGCGACTCTGTGGACCCTGCGACTGTTGCCACACCACGACCGCAACCGCGATCAGCAGCAAGGCCACGACGGCACCGATCACCGTCCACCATCGCGTCACTGCCGGTGCCCCTCGACTCGATGGACACCTGTCGTGCCCGCATGTGAGAGTAGTCGATCGTGGCGCCCACCCGACTGATCAGAGCGGCGGGTGCCGTGGTCTGGCGCCACGGCAGCCACGAGCCGGAGGTGGTCCTGGTCCACCGTCCCCGCTACGGAGATTGGTCCCTGCCCAAGGGCAAGCTCGACCAGGGCGAGCTGAGCCCGGTGGCGGCCGTGCGGGAGGTGCGGGAAGAGACGGGATTGCAAGTCGCCCTGGGAGTGCCGTTACCGGAGCAACGCTACGAAGTCGGCGCCAGTGACGCCGAGCCTCGACCGAAAGTGGTCAACTACTGGGCTGCTCGCGCCGGCGACGACTCTGACCTGAGTCGATTCGAGCCCAACGACGAGGTCAGCGATGCCCGTTGGGTTTCGATCAGCTCAGCGCTCCGGAAGCTCAGTTACCCCCACGACGTACAGCTCGTCCGGCGGTTCGCCAAGGCGGCATACGCCAGCAGCCCGCTGGTGCTCGTCCGGCATGCGGAGGCGCAGAGCCGCAAGGCATGGAAAGGCGACGACTCCGAACGCACGCTCAACGACGACGGCTACGCGCAGACCGAGCACATCACGGCTCTGCTGCAGGTGTACGCCATCCGGCGGGTGGTATCGAGCGACGCAGTGCGATGTGTCGACTCCGTGCTGCCGTTCGCGAACGCGTCCGGCGCGAGGATGAGGCTCGATCCCGCTCTGTCGGAGGCCGCCGCCGACCCGCGACGCATTCATCGTAGGCTCGGGAAGGCGTTGGCAGGCAGCAAGCGGGTTGCCTACTGCTCCCATCGTCCGGTCTTGCCTGAGATGTATGCCGCTCTCGGCCTCGACCCGATCGCCATGTCTCCCGCCGATGTCGTGGTGCTGCATCGGGCCAAGGGCAAGATCGTGGCCACGGAGCACCACCGGCCCGAGTGACCTCAGGCGATAAAGCGCACGGCGGCGTACACGACTGCAGCAGCGAGCCCAGCCATCGGGAACGTGAGCACCCACGCACCGACGATCGACTTTGCGACCCCCCAGCGGACTGCGCCCTTGCCCCTGGTGGCCCCGGCACCCATCACCGCTGAGGTGATGCTGTGGGTGGTGGAGATCGGGGCGTGGAATACGTAGGCCGTCACGTAGAGGATCGAGGCGGCCGTGGTCTCTGCAGCGAAGCCTCGAGGCGGGTCGAGGTGGATGATGCGGCGGCCGAGAGTGCGCATGATGCGCCACCCACCGGAATACGTGCCGAGCGAGATTGCGCCCGCTGCGGAGGCGATGACCCACGTCGGCAGATCATCACCGGGCGCTGCGTAGCCTCCCGTGACGAGGGCAAGGAAGATGACACCCATCGTCTTTTGGGCGTCCTGCAGGCCGTGGCCAAGTGCCATGGCCGCTGCAGAAACGGTCTGCGCCAACCGAAAGCCGCGGTTGGTCGGGCCGGGGTTACGGCGCCGGAAAATCCACATGATCGCGAGCATGAAGGCGAAGGCCACGATGAAGCCCACCAGTGGTGACGCCACCATCGGGATCAGGACCTTCTCCTGGATGGACGTCCAGTCCACGAAGCTGCCCGAGGCGAGGGCGGCGCCCACTAGGCCCCCGATCAGGGCATGCGACGACGAGGACGGCAAACCGAAGTACCAGGTGGTGAGGTTCCAGGCGATCGCGCCGATCAAACCAGCCGCGACTACGACGAGCCCCTGGTTGCCGCTCGGCGGCGAGATGACGTCGCTCACTGTGGTGGCGATCTCTTGTCCCAGGAACGCTCCGGCGAAGTTCATGACCGCCGCCAAGATGAGTGCGATGCGCGGTGTCAGTGCACGTGTCGAGACCGAGGTCGCGATCGCGTTGGCGGCGTCATGGAAACCGTTGGTGTAGTCGAATCCCAACGCGATGACGACGACGGCGATGACGAGCGCTAGCTCCATTGGCCGCCCTCGAGGGAGTGCGCGCGCGACGATGACCTACCTGACCGGAAGGTCATCCCTAGGACTCCTTGACGGCGATCTGCTCGACGACGTTGGCCACCTTCTCGAAGGCGTCAATGGCCGCCTCGAGCGAATCAACGACGTCCTTGAACTTGAGAACCGTCAGGGCGTCGTACTGGCCGTTGAACAGCTTCGCCACGATGCGGCGATAGGACTTGTCACCATCATTCTCGAGGCGGTTGATCTCGATCCAGTACTCCTCGAGGTTGCGCATGGTGCGCAACCGCGGCATCGCCTCGGCAGTCAGCTCGGCCGACCGCTGCAGCACTTCGACTTGGTTGGCGAGCTCGCTGGGAAGCTCGTCGATCTCATACAAGATGACGAGGTCGACGGCTTCCTCCATGAAGTCCATGACGTCGTCGAGGGCGGCTGAGAGGCGGTAGATGTCTTCGCGGTCAAACGGCGTCACGAACGTCGTGTTGACCCGGCGCACGATGGCGTGGGTGGTCTCGTCTCCGTTGTGCTCGGCCTCGCGCATGCGGGCTGCAATGGTCTTACGGTCACTGTCGACGGGGAGCATCTCGGCGAGCAGTTCTGCCCCGACAACAAGGTTCTTGGCCGAATCGGCGAAGAGATCGTAGAACGTCGTGTCCGTGGGGCGAAAACGGAAGGGCACGGCATACTCCCGTCGAATGCGGAATGATCAACGCAATGCTAGGGGGTGGCTGCCACGACCGTGCAACCGCGTCGTGCACCGCGCTGGATCGAGAAGAACCTGCGCTCAGATGTGTGGCACATCCTCGCGGACGCCGAGGATCGTGTCGATCTGGCCCTGACTCAGCGGACCGTCGGCCTCAGACGTCGCGATGATGAGATTGGTCATCATCTCGATCTCGTCGAGGACCTGGCTGTCGTGGACTTTGACGTCCAGCTGGTCGTTCACGGATTTCGCCTTCCGGGGCCGTTCCGGGACATCGGCAGCGACATTGACACCGAGAAATCTACGCTGCGAAGCCGACAAACGTAGCGTAACCGCTGCTCGTACCCGCCGCAGTTGATTCGCCATGGTCCTAACGTAGCGAGGGCCATGGATCCCTCCAAGGGGAGCGGATCTACCGCCGCGGGATAACTCCGTTCGAATCACAGCCATTGAGATAACGTATCCGTGAGCGGGTCCACGCTCTGCTTCCGAGTCAGTCGTGACCGCGGCGAACTCCTGGCATCCCCGGGTATATCAGTCGAAACTTCGCGTCGTTCGGTGGATGCCCGCGAGATAACGGTGTCGTTCGCCTTCTGCGAGGGTAACCGTAGGAGGACAATCCGCGAACACCCATGGAACATCGACGCGCGTTAGGGGGCGAGATGTCTGCAACTGCTGACCGCTGGCACCTCCTGCGCGACTACGCCGAGGCGACCTTGACGTGTATGTCGGTCAAGGAGCTCGCCGAACAAACCCTCGGCACGGCGCTGACCGCACTCAGCGCGGCGTCGGCCTCGGTGTCCCGTTTCGAGCTCGAACGCGGCCGGGTCAAAATCCTGCACAACCTTGGCCAGCTGACGGAGTGGGAAGAAATGTGGCCGCAGGACTCCTACTACCTGCTGAGCGAGTACTCCCAACTGATGACGACGGTCGGCGGCGGCGAACGCTCCTGGCGCGGCTCTCTCGACGACCCCGACACCGCAGGTCCTGACCGCGACCTGCTGGTGAGAATCGGCAAGCGCCACGCTGCTTCGTTCCAGGTGCGGGTTGCGGACCGTGTGTGGGGCGACATCTACCTTGCGCGCGAGGACGGCGAGCAGTTCGATGACGTGGACCTGGCCGTCGGTGAAGTACTGGTCGGGCTCATGTCGGCAGGCTTGTCGCGCCTCGAGTTGCTGGCGGACCTTTCTCACCTGGCGTACACCGACGCCCTGACGGGCGTCGGAAACCGCCGCGCAGCCGACGAGTGGCTCGAACGCAGGCTCGACACGCAGACTGTCTTCGACCCGGTGTCAGTGGTGCTATGCGACATCAACGGATTGAAAAAGATCAACGACTCGTTCGGCCACACGGCTGGTGACGATCTGCTCAAGCTGGTCGCGTCTCAAATCACGACAGCAGCCGAGGATCTGGCCGACGTACATGTCACCAGGATGGGTGGCGACGAGTTCGTCGTCCTCATCTGCGGCGCCGAGAAGGATGAAGTGCAAGCCTTGGAGAAGCGGCTGGCCGACATGCCGTTGCCGCACGGCACCGGCCTGGCGGTGGGGGCTGCCACGACGGCGAGCCGGCCCGATCCCAGCGAGTCGCCGAAGACCGCCGCACGCACCCTGTTGCGTCTTGCCGACGCGGCCCAGTACCGCCACAAGCGCACCAGACGCGTCGCCACGGAGGGGGTCCTGCTTTCACCGACTCCTGTGGCTGCGTTGTTGCCTGAGGACGCCGGCATCGTCATGGACGTGGCACTGCGATCGTTCGCGGCAGCGCCCGAGAACACCGTCGAATGGCGTCTTCAGATTGCCGCCGACGTGATCTCACAGGTGTACGACGTGGCGTCGTGGTGGGTCAGCTGCAACCACGAAGGCGTCCTGATCGACGTACTCGGTCGGATGCTGCGACCTGATGCGCGAGGCCTGCTTTCGGGCGTCGAGCTGACGTCTGGCACGCCGTACAACGCAGAGGACTTCCCCGCGACTCTGGCAGCCCTCAGAGGCGGTTCGTACTCAGCATCGCTCACTGACGGTGAAGAGACCGAGCGGGCGTACTTGGCCCGGATGGGCTACGTGTCAGTCGTCGCAGCGGGTGAGCCCGGCCACGACGGTCGCGAGTGGCTGATCGAGCTGTTCGGCGACACCCAGACGTCCATGGCTCTGTTCGCCGCCGAGCCAGCGCTGCGTGCGTTGACCCACATCGCTGTGCGCGGTGCGCCGACGGAGTGAGCTGGCTCAGGCCGTTGTCTCTTCTTGCACCAGCGCTCGATAGTCGTCGAGCAGGCTCTGCCAGACCGGTCCCGGCTTCCCGCTCCCGATCTGTCGGCGGTCGATCGTGGTCACCGGGACGAGCTCGCAAACCGTCCCTGTCACGAACACTTCGTCGGCGCGGTAGAGGTCGAACAACGTCAGCTGCTGCTCGCGGGCAGCGAGTGCTTCCGTCGCGCCTCGTGCTTGGGCGAGATCGAGGACGATCTGCCTGGTGATGCCGTGCAGGCAGGCGGTTGCCAGCGGCGTCAGCAAGACTCCGCCGATGACGCAGAAGATGTTCGCCGTGTCGGCTTCGGCGACGTACCCGTGCACGTCGAGCATCAGGGCAGCGTCGACGTCCGCATCCTCGGTCACCTCGAGCCGGGCCAGGATCGAGTTGAGCTGGTTGGCGTGATGGATGCCCGGGTCGAGCACGTGCGGCGGGGGTCGCCGGATGCTTGCCGTGCGGAGTCGTTGCGGTGTCGGGCTGGGCTCGACCGGCTTGTGCTCGGCGATGATGACGAGGCTGCCTCGCGCCGGGGCGTTCGCAGGGTCCATCCCTGAGGTGGAGCGCGCGCCACGAGTCACCATGAGTCGGACGTGGGCGTCGTCCGTCATACCGTTTGCATCGAGAGTGTCACGAAGGGCGGCCTCGATGTCGGCTCGGGCGCCTGGCAGGGCAATGCGCAGTGCCGTGGCCGACTGTTCGAGACGATCGAGGTGCCGCTCGAGGCGGAACGGCTGGCCGTTGTAGATACGCAGCCCCTCCCAGATCGCGTCACCCGACTGGAAGCCGGCATCGAACACCGAGATGCGGGCTTCGTCGCGCGGCAACAACTGCCCATCGACATGGATCATCAAGGACTCAGCCACTGGTCTCCTTGGTGTTGGGGCCTGCACGGATCACCCGAGGATATGCACCGTCGAGTACCGCCACCACGGCGGTCGCGCTGTCCCACTGCCGCTCGAGGAACCCCTCGCCGGTCGAGCTGCCCCCGTCGGTCGAGCTTGTCGAGACCCCCGCGGTTTCGCTCGTGGTGAAAGGCGCAGCAACGCCGGAAGCCGCGCTGTTGGTTGCCACACGCCGGCGGCTGCGGAACGCACAGGCTGGTCGAGCTTGTCGAGACCCGGCGGTCGAGCTTGTCGAGACCCGGTGATCTCGACACGCTCGATCACCGGAAACGAGGCAAGAAAGTCTCGAAAGCCCGTTGTGCATAAGGGATTCTGAGCCTCAGAACTGTCGGCGGCCACCGATAGATTCAGCCCCATGCTCGACACCAACACCGACCGCAGCAACCTCGACGCAGACGCCACCCTGCGACACATCAGAGCAATGCAAGCATCGGCGCAACGTGCCGAGGTCGCCATCTTGCAAGACGCCGCCCACTGGGCCGACCTCAACGGCGTCCTCGAACCCACCAGCTACGAGCTACCCGGAGTCGAGCAGATGATCTGCTACGGCGGCGACGGCACCCCTGAGGTGTCGGAGTTCTGCCCCGCCGAACTCGGTGCCGAACTCGCCATCTCCCCCGCATCCGCCGCCAGGTTGATCGGCGACGCCCTCGACCTGCGTCACCGCCTGCCGATGCTGTGGGCACGGATCTGTGCCGGGGAGGTGAAACCGTGGATCGGACGCCAGATCGCCACCGACACCCGCGACGTCTCCCAAGAGACCGCAGCCGTGGTGGACCGACGGGTCGCCAAATACGCCCACTCGCTGACCTGGGGACGCCTCGCCAAAGTAGTCCAGGCCGCGATCATCGACACCGACCCCGACTACGCCCGCCAACGCGAAGAATCCCACCGCCGCAACCGCGGAGTCTGGCTCAACCCGGCCGATGAGACCGGCACCATCACCGGAGCCTTCGCCGCCGCCGGACCAGACGCCCTCCAATTCGACGCCGGCCTCAACCGCACCGCCGACGCCCTCGGACTCCTCGGCGATTCGGATTCGAAAGACATCCGCCGGTCCAAAGCCCTCGGCATCCTCGCCAACCCACAGCTCACCATGGACCTCTACGCCACCGCCCAGACCACAGACCTACCCGCGTCGGTCGAGCCGAGTGGGAACCCGACTCCGTTCGTGCGGGGAGTCAGCATCAAGGTCGACCCACGACCCAAAGCCGTCCTCTACGTCCACATGACCAAGGAATCGCTGGACTCCGGTGACGGGGTAGCCCGGGTGGAAGGGATCGGACCCGTCACCGTTGACCAAGCCAAACGATGGCTCGGCGACTGCACCATCAGCCTCAAACCCGTGATCGACATCGCCGGCATCGCCCCCGTCGACGCCTACGAAATCCCCGACCAGATACGCGAAGCCATCCACATCATCACCCCGGCCGACACCTTCCCCTACGCGTCCTGCACCAGCCGCACAATGGACCTCGACCACACCATCCCCTACCTGCCCATGGTCTCAACAAGCTCGACCGCCGGGGACTCGACAAGCTCGACCGGCGGAACCGGCTCGACCAACGGAAGCGGCGGGGGACCACCCGGGCAAACCGGGATCGGGAAACTCGGACCCCTGACCCGACGACATCACCGCATCCGCACCCACGGCAAATGGCAAGTGAAACAACCCTTCCCCGGCATCTACCTGTGGCGATCACCCCACGGCAGATACTGGCTCGTCGACCACACCGGCACCCACCGCCTCAACCCAGACAACGCTGCCTGAACGTCAGCGTTTGACTCGTCGAGCCGTCAGACCATGCCCGGCTCGGTCGGCACGTCTTCCTTCTTCGCGTTGATGAGGAAGATGACTGTGAGCAGCGCCAGGAAGAACATCACCGCTCCCCAGAAGAACGAGACGTGGAATCCACGGACCAGTGCCAGCTGTGTCACGCTCGCGGTGTCTGCGGGGTCCGTCAGGTTCTCGGCCATGTAGTCCGTCACCGCCGCGGCGTACAACGTGTTGAGCAGGGCCAGCCCAAGCGAGCCGCCAACCTGCTGGGCTGTGTTGAGCACGGCGCTGGCCACCCCGGCATCGTGGTGACCGACGCCGACGAGGGCCGTGCTGGCCGCGGGGATGAAGACGCCCGCCAGGCCTGCGCTCATGATGATCATCGCCGGCAACACATGCGACCAGTACGCCGTGTCAGGTGTGATCAGCAGGAGCAGGAGCATGCCGACAACGGCCATCACCATGCCGGGGACCATCAGTGGCTTCGGACCGATCTTCGGAAGCAGCTGAGCCACAATCCCGGCGGTGACGATGATGCCGATGCTGAACGGCAGGAATGCGAAGCCGGACTTCAGCGGGCTGTAGCCCAACGTGATCTGGAAGTAGTAGGTGAGGAACAGGAACATCGCGAACAGGCCGGCACCGACCAGCAAAAAGACCAGGTAGGACCCGCCACGGTTTCGATCGAGGACGATGCGGAGCGGGAGGAGTGGGTTCTTGGCGCGCATCTCCCACAAGACGAACGCGACGAGCAGCACCACCGCAGCAGCCAGGAAGAACACCGTCGAGGGCGCGGTCCAGCCTTGCACCTCGGTGCTCTGGCCGGGGTCCTTGAGCTTCGCGGCCTCGGTGAAGCCGTAGACGAGGGAGACCAGGCCAGTTGTGGCCAAGATGGCGCCCGGGATGTCGTAACGGGTGTCGCCGTGAGCCTTGCTCTCGTGCACGACCGGCCACGCGGCCAAAGCCGTGCCGAGGGCGAACGGCACGTTGACACCAAGGCACCAGCGCCACGAGGCGTACTCGGTCAACACGCCGCCGACGATCAGCCCGATGGCCGCGCCACCGCCACTCACTGCGCCGAAGACCCCGAAGGCCTTTGCGCGCTCCTTGGGAAGGGTGAACATGACGGTGATCAGGGACAGCGAGGCGGGTGCCATCAGCGCGGCGAACGCGCCTTGGAGACCTCGAGCGGCATACAACATGCCCGCGGTGGTGGCGATGCCGCCGAGCGCGGAGGCGCCCGCGAAGCCGATGAGTCCGATGATGAACGTGCGTTTGCGGCCCGTGTAGTCGGCGATCCGGCCGCCGAGCAACAGGAAGCCGCCGAAGGCGAGCGTGTATGCCGTGACGACCCATTGCCGATCGGCGTCGCTGATCCCGAGGTCCTCCTGTGCGGAGGGCAGCGCGATGTTCACGATCGACGCGTCCAGGATGATCATCAGCTGGGCGACGGCGATGATGCCGAGCGCGAGCCAGCGCTGTGGGTCGAGCTCATCAGTCGAAGCAGGTGCTTCTTCGACAGCCTCTCCGGTGGGCCGGTCGTCGTCCATCACGGTCTCTCCTGAGCGTCTGGTGGACCGAATCTAGCGGTCCAGCAACGTCACGAGGGGGACCTCGACGCGATGAACTCGGAACGCTCAGCTGAGGCTGCTGGACTCCGAAGCTCATCGTCGTGACAAGGAGCCCTCTCATCCTGAAACTCGACAAGACGCTAGACCACGCGGCCATTCCCGATCCACCGGATTTTGTTGCCACCGGTTGCCCCATACTTGGTCACGCGGCGGGGCCTCTAGCTCAATTGGCAGAGCAGCGGACTTTTAATCCGCGGGTTGTGGGTTCGAGTCCCACGGGGCCCACTGACCTGGTGCTTCTTCGGTGGCACTTACGCCTCTAGCTCCGAGGAGTAGTACTGCAGGGCGGTCTTCGTCTTGGTCTGTTGCTGGTCAGAAATCTCAATCCCCTTGTCCTCGAAGAACCGGCGGAGCTCGAGCGCAACGCTCACGCCCTCGTCTGGCAGGCACTTCGTGGACAACTCCAGGATTCGGGATCCGTCCGGGTACAGCCACATCTCGACGACAATTGGGCGCGAGAACGTATCCTTAGGCAGCTTCAGTTTGAGCACGAATATGGGACCGAGGATCGAGAGGTCGTCGATCGTCAGCCCGTTGGGGGCGTGTGCAGCGAAGAACGCTCGCTGCTGCTTCGAGAACAGCTTCCTGAGCGGCTTCTTGCCGGACACCGACCTGAGGACGGCATTGGGTGAGAGCTTGCCCTTGAGCGAGGCCGAGCACACATACCCGCCTGGCATCGCGTCCACCTCAACCGAGAAGTCATCCGAGCGACGGAGGTCGACCGGTACGTCGGCGGGCACGACGGGTCGCAGCTTCACCACAGAGTCAGAATTGCGGCCCTGGACTCTTCGAGCCCGTGCCACGACACCCGCCTCGTTGAGCGCCAGGTCCGGCGTGTCAAAGAAGAACACCTGCCGGATCTGGGCTTCCAGCGGGTCGAGCCCGAGGGCCGCAATGGTCGACCGATGTGACACCTCGGGCACGGTCAACTTCAACTCGACGCTGTCGGCGTCCTCGACCAGCTTCAACAGCCGGGCCAGTTCGTCGCCGACCAGCCGTGGTGACGGTTCAGTGGTCATTGCAGACCCTTCGTTCGTGTGGACCAGTGATCTGGGTCAGGTACCGCGAGAGTCGAAGTACCCCTGGGCAACATACTTCGGGACCACCATCGTCCACGCGTCGGTCACCAGCTCGGTCATTTCCTCGGGTTCGAGGAGCGCCGTCTTCACGTCGACCCAGTTGTAGCGCATGTCCCCTGCCGACGGGAGCAGGAACTTGTCCGGTTGGCTCTCGACCAGCGCTGGACGTTGCTCCTTGGGGAACGCGAAGCCCATCAGGGTCTCGTCCCGGGAGAATGCAATGTAGACCAGCTGCTTGACCCGGAACTTCACGCGATCGTGGATGAGGTGCTCCGTGGTCCGCGGCAGTTTGAGCGCCAGTCGTCGTACGTCGTCGACAGTCACCATGCGCAGCTCAGAACGGGTAGGTCGTCTGGCCGTGCGGGTCGCCGAACACCATGACCTTGGCCGGCGCGACCCGGTAGACCCGTGCACCCCCCGTGGTGCTGCCTCCGGAGCCACTGAGCTCCACGAACTCATCGCCTCGCACTTCGAAATGCCAGTCCTCGCCGTACTTGGCGAACCACGCGGCCGCCAGCGCCTGGAGCGCCTCGGCGTTGGTCACCCGCACCGCCGTGCCTTCGACCACGATGTCCTTGCCACGGTCCCAGCCGTTGGCACCTGTGCTGCCGGTGGTAATCGCCACCTGCGGATTGGAGTCGAGATTCCGCTGCTTCTGCTCCTCCGCGCCGGTACAGAAGGCAAACGCGCCCTCGTGCCACACGCCGACGAGTGGTACAGCGTGCGGACGCCCATCCGCGCGGACTGTGATGATCCAGTAGAGCTGCGCGTCGGCGAGGAGCCGCTCGATGTCATTCCATGGCGGCGCAGTGGCCGACGCATCGCCATACCTTGGGTCGATCTTTCCTGTGGTCATGCCTGAACTGACACCGCCTCGGGCCGGATTCATCGGTCCGCGGATTCTTTCCGCGTGGTACCCCGTGGTCAAGCGAGTTCCGCGATGGCTACCGTGTCGCGATGTCGACGAAATCAGGGGTGTCGCCGCCTCTCGTGATCTTGCTTTCTGGCCCTCATCGTCGGGCAAGACGAGCCTGGCGAAAGAGCTCCAACGTCGGCTGCGGGTTCCAGCGGTCCTCGTGGAGGCCGACCGAGCGTTTTCTTGATGTCCCTACTGGGCACCCCCGCTGGTGTGCTGACAGGGAGGCGGGGCGGCCCGAGGAGCGTCCCGTCGGCTGGGCGGTACGGCAGGCCGGGGACATCCACGACGGCATGCACTACGCAGCTGAGGTCGATACGAGCGCAAGGTCAGCGGAGGAGTGTGCGGAAGAGGTTGCTGCCCAGCTCCAGCTCGCAGTGGTGGAGCACCGCTAGGGGCCGGTGGCCGCTCGATGTCGTCGGTTGCGTTACCAGTTCCAGCATCTGGGTACGTAGCGAGCCGAGGACATGGCCGCCGCACGTTGGCGTGCCAGGGAGGGAGAACTGATGCCGAACAAGCGATCGCGAAGCCGTGTCACATCCGTGTTGGCGACGGGGGTGAAGGACCTGCCGCGCAATACATCGTGGCTGTTGGCCCGCGCCCTGAACCCGACTGGCGGCGCCGACTCCAACGGCGGCGCCATGGATTCGTTGCGCAGCGCTGGAGCGTCGATCAAGGACTCGTTGCCCATCATCGGCGACTCCGTGGAGCTACGCATCCAACGTGCCCACGTCGCCACGGAGCAGGCTCGCGAGGCTGAGGCTCGAGCGATTCAGGCCGCCGAAGAAGCGAAAGAACTGGCGGAGCATGCCAAGGAGACCGCACGACAGAGCAAATCGCGCGTGACCGAGGTTCGCCGCGAGCAGGACCAGCACGTCAAGGATCGTGTCGCCGAGGCTCGAGCGGCCGCGGAGACGAAGGTCGAAGAGGCGCGGCAACAAGCACAAGCGCGAGCCGACAAGGTCATCGCTCGCGAAGAGGCGGACGCGCAAGAGCGCGCGCAGAAGGCGCGCGAAGAAGCGCAGGCCGCGCAGGCAAAAGCGCAGGGCCAACTGAGCATCGCGACTGCACAGCTCGCCGAAGCGCGCAGGCTCGCGGACGAGGCCACCGCGGCGGCACAGGCCGCCGCTGACCAGGCTCACCATGAGGCGGAGAACCTCTCTGCGCACGCCCAGCGTGAGGCGGCGGGCGTAGACGCCGTCGCCAAGCAGGCACAGCAAAGGCCGAGTGGAGCATCGGCCGCGAAGACGTCCAGCGCCACCCGGCCTCGCGTCACGAAGTCGAGAGAGTCGGGACCGCAGGCAAAGAGCAGGTCCGGTGGGCGGGCCAAGGGGAGGTCGAGCGGGCCGGCAACGCTGGAGAACCTGTCTCGTCAGGAGCTCATGAAGCGGGCCCAGGCCAAGGACATACCTGGCAGGTCAACCATGTCGAAGGCGGCATTGGTCACGGCATTGCGACGAGCGCGTTGAGAGGAACTGTCATGAAGCTGTTTCACCGAAAGTCCAAGTGGGAGAAGCTGGTCGGGCCAGTGACCAGTGGAAAGCCAGCATCCGCAGTCAGGTCTGGCCTGACAGCCGCGGGGTCCATGGTTGCCGTCACGTTGGTAAGCGCGGCCGTGTCTGCGGTTCGAAACAGGAACTCCGACGCGTGAAACTCGCGACCATGGCGGTGTTTGGCGTCGGCTACGTGCTGGGAAGCAAGGCGGGACGTGAGCGATATGCGCAGATCAAGGTCGCGACGCAGCAGGCGTCGCGCAGGTTGGACGCGTACGGCAGCGGAGGCGGCCAATCGTCGCATCGCAGTGGTGGGTCCACCGGTGCTGGGAGCGCAGCCCGTTCGCGCAGATGATCTCTCGCAGGGCTTCGTCGTCGAGACCTCGGTGTTGGCGCGGCTACTTGGCATCAAGCTGCTGACGCTTGAAGGTGTCGTATTCGTCTCCCCGGCGAGAGTCGTTGAGCCACCCGCTGAAAGGGCGAGAGTCGTTGAGCCGCCCACCAGAACACCGATTTCGTCAGCCGCAGGTCATCGCAACTCCGAAGCACCGGACGGCGACTGCGTGGGCGCACGGCTTGGCGACGCGGGGAAGCTGCTCGACGAATGCTCGGCCGAACTCCGGTTGCTCGGTCAGGGCTCGGTGGGCTGGTCTGGCGACCGCGGAGTCCAGCCGTCTGGTCGGTAGATGGACATGATCTGTCTGATCATGGCGTCATGGTCGTTGTCGAAACGGCGTATGTCATAGCAACCAAGTGGGTCCTCGGGGGCGTGGAACAGGCACAGGTTGCAGTAGCTGCAAGGCCGCTCCGGACGGTCCACGCCCGCCGCCCACTGGTGCACCAGGTCAGGGTTGGCCATGAGCGGCCGAGCGATGCTGACCGCGTCACACTGACCATCACGAAGTGCCTTCCGGACCACCGACGCCGTCTGGAAGCCGCCGGTGACGATCACCGGGATCGACAGGTTGCGCTTGACCTCGGCTGCTGTCGGCAGCAGCTGGCCTTCGGGGTTGTCGGGCACCGTGCGCTGCCACACCCACCGCATCAGCGGCCGCGTCGGCCTGAACCGCCACAGCGCATAGTTGCGCAGAGTCTTGTTGCCCGACGAGAGCATGGTGTCGTAGGTGCCGATCACGTCGCCGGGGGTCAAGTCGCCGGCCGGGTTCAGCGGATGCGGAAAGAAGTTGCCGGTGGAGACGTGTACGGCGTGGGCACCGGCCTCCTCCGCCCACTTGAACACCTGGACGGACTCTTCCAGCGTGTTGCCCTTGGCGCTCCACGGGAAGACCGCGTTCCCGTGGTCCACCGCGCTCATCTTGACCTGTAGGTGGAAGTCCGCACCCGCCTCGCGGCGGATCGCGGCTATCACCTCGAGCAGGAAGCGAGCACGGTTCTCCAGGGACCCGCCGTACCCGTCAGTGCGGTCGTTGATCGCGGAGGAGAGGAACTGGGTGAACAGGTAGCCGTTGCACGCATGCAGCTCAACTCCGTCCAGACCCGCCTCCCGGGCACGACGGGCACCGTGGCCAAACCGGGCGACGACATCGGCAATCTCGTCCTGGGTCATGGCTTGAGACGGCAGGCCGTGCACCGGGTCCGGCTTGCTGGTGGAGCTGACGGCGATGTTCGCGGCGTTCTCGACGCCACCGATGTCGCGCTGGCGGCCGCTATGGCTCAACTGCAGCAGAAACGCGCACCCGTGCGCATGAACCCGCTCCCCCACCACTCGCCAAAAAGGCACCTTATCGTCGTCGTCGATGAGCGCGTAGTTCGGCAGCACCCGCCCACGGACGTGGATGGGAACGTGCGCGGACAGCACCGCTCCGACGCCGCCCCGGGCGAACTGCTCCTCCCAGTTGACGCGGGCCTGGGTGCCGGAACCGTCATAGTTGTCGATGCGGCCAGAGATGTTGCTACGCAGCACTCGGTTCTTGATCGTGAGCCCGCTGGGGAACCTCAACGGCGTAAAGATCGGGTCGTCGGCGGACGGGCCTGCGGTGGCCATGCCGGGACACTCTCACCGGCCGCCGATTTCCGCAACGTCAATCATGAAATGATGCGCAAGCGCGCTAGCAGAGTGCGCCAGATCCAGGGGCTCCCTATGACAATGAGACTGACCAGACGTACGGCGACCGACGAAGTCGCCAATCGGGCACGGGTCGCGCTAGGCGTGACGCGACTGACGTTCGGAACCATCGGGCTGGTGGCACCGAACATCCTGATCCGCCGGATCGAAGGTCCCGCGGCCCAGAGCCCTGCGGCCGTGTACGCCTTCCGACTGTTCGGGATCAGGACCGTGCTGCTCGGCCGCCAGCTGTTGGTCAAGGACGGACCGGAGCGTCGGAACGCACTCGCCGAAGCCCCCCTCATCCACGCGTCGGACACACTCACGGCCACACTGCTCACGTTGACCGGGAAGGTGCCCAAGCGCGTCGGCGTCCCGCTCATCGCGGCGTCGTGTGTCAACACTGTCCTGGCCTTGGCTGCGAGCGGGGACCCGGGCTGACTACGGCCAGGCATTCAGCAGGGTCAGCGCAGGTCCAACCGCATGATCACCCGAGGGAATCCACCTGACACCGAGTCGGTGTCAGCGGCCTTGGTGAAGCCCGCTTTCTCGAAGACTGTGCGGGTCCCGACGTACGCCATCGTGAGGTCGACCTTCTTGCCCTTGTTGTCTACCGGATAGCCCTCGACAGCCCTTGCACCTTTCGACCGCGCGAACTCCACGGCGCCTTCGAGCAGATTGTGGGAGATGCCTTTGCCGCGGTGGCCGGGACGTACTCGGATGCACCACACCGACCAGACGGGCAGGTCGTCGACGTGCGGAATCTTCGTCGACCGCGCGAAGGGCAGCTCGGATCGAGGTGCGACGGCGGCCCAGCCCACGACCACGTCATCCTCGTAGGCCAAGACGCCCGGCGAGACCTTGCGTCTGCAGAGCTTTCTCACGTACTCGCCTCGCGCACGTCCGACAAGCTCACGGTTGGTCTTGGCGTCGACTCGATGGCTGAGGCACCAGCACACGGAGGAGTCGGGGTTCTTCGGCCCGACCATGGTCGCCACGTCGTTGAACCGTGCCGTGGTCGCGGGCTTCACCACGATGCTCACGCAGCCACGCTAACCCTGGTCCGTCGCACTCACCGAGCGGCCGCCCGCTGAACGGCTTCGGTGATCGGCGTATCGCCAGTCACCAGGTCCCACTGCCAGCCGATGGCGGCCTCAGAACCCACCACCTCCGCTAGCACTGCAGCAACATCGGCGCGGGGTACGTCGCCCCGCGACAGGTCGGGGCCGAGTGAGACGGCGCCGGTGCCCGGGTCATCGGTGAGACGGCCCGGTCGAATGATCGTCCAGTCCAGGCCGCTGTCGCGCAGGGCGGCATCGGCGTCACGCTTCGCTTCGACGTACGCCCTCCACACCTCACCGGCGTCAGCGGGAACAGGCTTGTCCATGTTGATGGCAGACACCTGCACGAACCGGCGGATGCCGACTGTCTTTGCTGCCGCGATGGACTTCAGCGAGCCTTCCAGGTCGACCGTGCGCTTGCGCTCCTTGTTGCCGTCGGGACCGCCACCAGCGGCGAAGACGACTCCGTCACAGCCGCCGAACGCCTGGGCGAAAGCGGTGGCATCCTCGCGCTCGATGTCGAGCAGTCGGACCTCCGCGCCCATTCGTTCAAGCTCGGAGCGGTAGTCCTCCTTTCGCACCAGCGCAACGGGTGTGTGCCCGGCGCGGACGAGGAGGGGGTGGAGGGGTCGGGCCACTTGTCCGTGCCCGCCAACAATCGCGATGCGCATACGAGCCAACCTAATGCCCGCTGGCTACCCTGCTGGAAGTGGAGCCAGAGTCACGCGCACTACCTCCGGTCGGATGGGGCTTCATCTCGCTCTACACGTTGGCGGTTATCAGCACCTCCCTGCTGTTCCTCGCGCCCCTGCTAGTCACCTTGGCCTTGAAGGTCAACTCCCTGGTGGGGATCGACGATGCACCGAACAGCTTGTCCCTCGCCGCCGGCACGGGTGCTCTGGTGTCCATGGTCGCCAACCCGTTCTTCGGCAAGATGAGCGACCGTACGTCGTCGAGGCTGGGCCCGCCATCGCCAGCGACTTCAACGGCTTCCTCGTTGGCATGGCCATCGGCGGCCTGGGCTTCGGCACCTATGTTGCCGTCGACCTGGCGCTCGTGGTCGACGTGCTGCCTGACCCGGCCAGCGCAGCCAAGGATCTCGGCGTGTTCAACATCGCCAGCGCGCTGCCCTTCTCCGTCGCACCGGCAATCGCGCCCGCCATCCTCGCCATCGGCGACGGCAGCTACGGCCTCATGTACACGGTCGCCGGGACCTGCGCCATCATCGGAGCCGTGGCCATCCTGCCCGTGAAGCGTGTTCGATGAGGGCTGACTGACGGCTATCGGTTGCGGGTTCGCGACAACAGGTCCAGCTCGCCGGCCCTGCGGACCGCTTCGCGACGGTTGTTCACGCCGAGCTTGGCGTAGATGTTCTTGGTGTGAGTTCGGACGGTGTTCAACGACAGCACGAGCTGGCGGGCGATCTCCGGGCCGCCCAGGTCGGTCCCGAGAAGCCGGAGGACGTCAAGCTCGCGTTCGCTCAGTGGATCGACCAGATCCTGCTTGGTGCTCGGGCTGTCATCAGCCTCGCCAAACGCCACCAAGAGTCGACGAACATAGCTCGGGGCGATCCCCTGGTCCGCGGCAGCTCTCAACAGGATCGCCATGCGTGTGCCCTCGTCAATAACGATCCGGACGTAGCCTTCCGGCTCGGCCAGCGTCAAGGCGCGTTCCAATGGCTCGAGCGCAGCCGGGATGTCGCCTCGCCTGTGATGCGCTAGCGCCTGCAGCAGCAGGATCTCGATGACGCTTCCCGTCCTGTCCCCATGCTCTGCTGCGTCGAGGAGTCGCTCCAAGAATGAAATCGCGTCGTCAGAGGCGGCCGCTGCGCGTTTGCCCTCATCGTGGGCCAACACCGCCCTCGCCAGGGTGACGTGCGCGAACTCGCGCAGGTAGCTGAGCTCGTCGTCCATGGACAGACCCTGCTCACGGGCCCAGCCGAGCGCGTCATCAACCCTTCCCTGCGCGATCCACGTACGTGCCCTCACTGCTGGAACCGGATGCACGTTGGGCGAGAAGTCACCTACATACGCTCGCTCCGCCTCGTCGAGCAGGTCGACCGCGCCACCGAAATCTCCTTCAGCCTCCCGTATCCGAGCCATCGCGACCCGCCAGCGATAACGGTTCTGCGGCATCCCGATGTGCTCGCCCAGTTCCTCGACTCGCAGCAGTAACTCTCTGGCGACATCCAACTCGTTTCGCTCCCGGTGGAGCGCACTCATCCCGACGTACATGTCGGATGTTCCTCGGAGAACTGGCTGGCCCTGCTCGGGGTTGAGCTCCAACGCCTGCTCGTAGGCGCGCATCGCGTCGCGGAGACGGCCCTGGGTGATCCGGAGGTCCGCGAGCGTGATCGAGCATGCGAGTACGTCGGATAGGTGTCCGGCTCGGCGCATGCTCGCTATGCAATCGGCATACGCGTCGTGCGCTGTTGCCAGATCCCCGCTTCCCCAGGACGCGAGTCCGATCAGTGCCGCGGCCGCTCCATGCCCGAGATGATCGTCTGCCTGAAGAAGATCGAGAGCCCGCTGGGCGTGGGTCAGTGTTGCGGCAGCATCGCCCAGCAGCAAAGCCAGTGCGGCACGATAAACGGCGACCGAACCGGGAAGACGGCGAAACTCCATGTCGTCCACGACGACCATCTCGGTCGGCGAATCTGTCGGCCCCACGGGCAAGTTGCCTGTTTCGTCCAGCCAACGCTCCGCATCCTGAAGGTGCGCCTCGACGCCTGCGATTTCGCCCGTGGACAGCAAGGCGCCGACGAAGGTGATGCTCAGCACGGGCCGCACGCGGACTACTTCGTCGGGCAGCATCTCGAGCCAGCCACGCAGCGTCGCCTCCTGCCTGTTCCTCCGCGTCGCCGGCATCGCCAGCTCCACCAGGTCGGCCGCTCGCTCGAAGTCCTCGGCGGCCAGCGCGTGCCGGATGGCTGCGGACTGCTCGCCGTTCTCGTCATACCAAACGCTTGCGCGACCGTGCAGCTCCCGGACCTGCTCGGGCTGCTCGTCCTGCAGGCGTGCATGCAGCACATCTGCGAAGAGCTGGTGGTAGCGGTACCACCGGCGGCGGTCGTCGAGCGGGACCAGGAACAAGTTCCCCCGGTCTAGCGCCTCGAGCATGGCTTTGGCGTCAGCCTGGCCGGTGACGGCCTCACAAAGTGGACCGCTCAGCCGGCCAAGGATGGCGGTCTGCAGCAGGAAGGTCTGCACCTGCTCGGGCTGACGCTGCACGACTTCCTCGACCAGGTAGTCGACGACGTACCGGTCGTCGCCCGCGAAACCGGCAATGAAGCCGGCGACGTCGTCGCGGCCTTGCATGGAGAGCGCGGCCAGCTGAAGCGCGGCGATCCACCCTTCGGTGCGGCCTTCGAGCGCGGCCACATCCGGTGCCGCCAGCTGCAGGCCCATCATCTCGTTGAGGTACGCCGCGGCCTCGTCGGTCGTGAAGCGCAGGTCGGCAGCCCGTATCTCGACGAGCTCACCGCGGGCCCGCAGCCGGGCCAGCGGCAACGCGGGATCTGCGCGGCTGGCGACCACCAAGTGCAGCCGCGGAGGTGCATGGTCGAGCAGGAAAGCCATCGCCTCCTGCACCTCGCGCGCGTCGACGAGGTGGTAGTCGTCGAGCACCAGCACGATGTCGCTCGGCAACGCGCCGAGGTCGTTGAGAAGCGTGGTAAGCACCAGCTGGATCGGAGGCGGCTGAGGCTCCTGCAGAAGTGCGAGCTCTTGCGCGCCGACGCCGGGCGCCGCCGTCCGCAGCGCAGCGATCACGTAGGTCCAGAACGTGGTGGAGTCGTTGTCGCCCCGATCGAGCGACAGCCACGCGACGGACCACTCACCGCCGAGGTTCGTCGGTTCCCCAGCGAGCCACTCTGCGAGCAGAGTCGTCTTGCCGAAACCGGCCGGTGCGGAAACGAGCAACAACTTCGACTCGGTCCCGCGGTCAAGCCGCCCGATCAGTCGCGAACGCGACACCAGCCCACGCCGCGACCTCGGGAGATAGAACTTCGTCTCGAGCAGGGGGCTTGGCATCATGTCCCGGCCGGCCACTGTGGGCAGGTGACGTCGTACGGCCGGTTGGGGAAGAACTCTTTCCATTCCTCCTGCGTGAGGTTGCGGCCGGCTGATGTGCAGGCGCGTTGCACCCATCTGTTCGTGCGGGTATCCACAACCCACGTGCGCCCGTCAGTGGCTGCGAGGAGGAGACCCTTGCTGTTGGGCAAGTATGAGATCGACAGGTGTGCGGTCCGGCTGGGGAGGGGAAGGCTGGCCTGGTACTCGCCTGTGCGACCGTCCCAGAGCCGGATTCGCTCCCGCTGGAGCGTGGCGAACTGGCTGCCGTCGGGGGCGTACGTGAGGTCACCCGTCCGCGTTTGCGAGTCCGGGCCGATCCATTCATGGCTCTCCAGATCGAGCAGTCCCACGTTGTAGTTCACGTCCGACGTGGCCATCAGCGACCCGTCCGGAGACAAGGCGCCTAGCTGGTCCGAAGGCGACAGCAGTCCCGGCGGCTCGCTTTCGAGGATCTCCGCAGTCTCGGGCTGCACGCGAAGGAATTGGCCCTCGTGCATGAGGGCGATGACAGAGCCGTCCGGGTGGGGCACGATGGCGGTCGGCTGGCTGCCCAGTTCGACGTCGTCGTACATCGGTGTTAGGGACGCCCTGTCCAACGTCCGCAGACTCGAGTCCGAGCCCCGCACGTACACCTTGTCGCTCTCCGGGCTGAAGGCTGCCAGCACTTCGCTCGGCCCGTAGCCGAACTTCTTGGCGGCGAGGGCGCCAGACGCTGCGTTCCACAGTTTCAGGTACTCGTCGCCGCCGCTCGACAAGAGCCAGCGCGCGTCAGGCGACCAGATGAAGTTCGTGTCGCCGGTGGGGACCGGGCGCGTGGTTCTGCGGCCGGTCCTGGCGTCCTCGAACCACAATCTGCCCGATTCCACCCGGGCGATTGTGTGGCCGTCCGGCGCCGGCAGCGACACCAGGTAGTCCTGCTCCTCCATCCCACTGGTGTCCTCCCCCAGAGTGAGTAGCCGGCTGGCCCCTCGTACGTCCCAGGCCAAGATCGCCCCGTCGCCCCCCGTCGTGTACACGGTCCGGTCGTCGGCGCTGAACGCAGCATTGCGGAGACCACCGCGCCCGACGAATCGATGAAGCAGGCCACCCGAGGCGGCATCCCAGACGATCGCGGTCCCGTCGTCAGAAGCAGAGACCAGGAGTCGCCCGTTGTGGGAGAAGCCGACCTCACTGACGTCAGCCGTGTGGGCGCGCAGCGCTGGGCTGCGGACCTCCAGGGTCACCGCGTCGAACCGCAGGACCTGGTTCCCGGTCGCGACGGCGAGCGTCGCGCCGTCCGGGCTGACGTCGAGGAGGTTCGCCGGCCGATCGCCAGCGATCTCCGCGGACACCTGCGTTCCGGCGGCCTTGAGGGGTGCGTTGTCGATGGAACGGATCAGGCGGCCAGAGTCGACGTCGTAGACACGCAGTGGCCGGCCACCCGGGACCAGGACGTAGAGGAGTCGACCGTTCGGACTCAGGGCCGTAGTTGCGAAGTCCGGCACGCGCTCACTAAACAAGGGCTGCGATGGGTTGGCCAGGTCCCAGACCGCGGCCCGTCCTCGAGGGTTCCACTCCAATCTCGACCTGTCCCACTGCCGGACGGCCGCCGCAATCCGCTTGCCGTCCCGGCTGAAGTCGAGGGAATACTCGACCGTACTGTCCGGCGGCAGGCCGCCGAGCTGACTTTCGGACCGCGCGCCTCCCGGCAAGTCGTACAGCCGGATGGGCAGGTCGACTCTCGGCCGGCCCTCCGGAACCCATTGGTTGTGGGCGACCGCCAGCTGCTTGCCGTCCGGCGAGAAGGCGACCGCAAGGCTGGAGGTGCCGTCCTCGAACTCGACGGGCGCCAGCGTGGAGGCGTCGAAGAGCAGCACCCCTTGCCCGTTGGGCCAGCTAGCGGCTACCCAGGCACCGTCCGAGCTCGCCGCCATCGATGCGAGCCAGGCCGTGCCGGGTGCCCCAGCCATCTCGCCGATGTCACGCACCCCGGACAAAGGCCCTGCGCGGGTCAGGGCTGCGCCGAGGTTCTCGCGGGCCTGCGGGGTGGCGTCAATGTTGAGTGCAGCGACAGCGAGTAGCAGCCCGGTCGTGACGTCCTCGTGCAAGGGTGCCTGGGCGCTGGCGCGCCTGGCGTCCGCCAAGTCCGCCGCTGCTTCGGCCCGCGCTGACGCCCGCTCAGCCTGGACGGACGCAAGCTCGGCGCGGTCCCGGTCGCGTTGTGCGCGGTCGGCCGTCTGTACGGCGATGACACCTGCGACCAGCGCGATCACGAGCAGGACGCCGACTCCGGCCAAGGCGCTTCGCAGTCGACGGTTGACCGAGCGTTCGCGGGCGATCCGGGTCTCCGCGGTGCGCAGTTCGGCTTCCGAGAGGGCAACGGACGCAGCGACGAACGCGTCCTCGGTGGCGTTCAAGTCAGGGGCGGCGCGTGCTCGCCACTCCAGGGTGCGGCCGAGCCTCGTCCCGCGGTAGAGCTCGCTGTCCGGTCGACCCATGGCGTCCCAGGCGTCGGCTGCACCGGCGAGATGTCGGAAGAGTCGTTGACCGTCGACGTCGTCGTCGAGCCAGCCACGCAACCGTGGCCACACCCGTACCAGCGCCTCGTGGGCAATCTGGACCGTGTCGCCGTCGATGCTGACCAGGCGAGCCTCCACCAGTTGCTCGACGAGTCGCTGGTGTGCGTCGTCGGCGGCGACCTTGGCGCGCGGCACCCTGGCGCGCACCGGGTCGCCGTCCTCGGTGGGCATCACCAGCCGGAGCAGCAGGCTACGGAGCCGGCTGCGTTCGGAATCGTCCATCGCGTCGTACAGGAGCTCCGCCGACTGGGAGACGGCGTATCGGATGCCCCCCGTGGCGCGGTATCCGTCGACGGTCAGCGTCGGGCCTTCGCGACGTTCCCAGGTTTCGCGCAGCACGTGCGAGAGCATCGGCAGCGCAGCCGGCTCACCCTCGACCTCGCGGATCAGGAGGTCGACGAGGCCCGGCTCGAGCCGCAGGCCGGCTCGACGGGCGGGGCCCTCGATCGCGCTGCGCAGGTCCGGCTCGCTCATGGGACCAAGCAGATACAGGCCGTCCTCGAGGACGCGCGCGATATCCGGGTACGGCGCCAGGTCGCCAAGGTGGTCCGCCCGCAGCGAGAGAATCAGCACTCCGCCTGCGCCGACATGGGCTGCCAGCGCCGCGAAGTACCGCTCCCGTTCGGCGGAGTCTGAGCAGACCGTGACCGCCTCCTCGGCCTGGTCGACCACAAGAGTCTGTCGGCCGCGGGCCTTCAACCCGGTGATCGAGTCCATCGGATGCGCCCCCGGTGTGGTGACCAGTACCGGCGTCCCACTGCGGACGAGAGCTGCCATCACACCGGCCCGGACCAGTGAGGACTTTCCGATACCCGAGGGCCCGATGACCGTCAGGACACCCGAGTCCCTGAGCCGCCTCAGGCACGCCCCGACGTCGTCATCGCGACCGAAGAACGAGTCGGCATCCGCAGCGTCGTACGGCAGGAGCCCGCGATAGGGGCAGTCAGCACTGACCTCCCTCTCCCCTGGCGGAGCCAACGAAGGGTCCTGCCGCAACAACAGCTGCTCGAGCTCCACGAGCTCACGGCCCGGATCCAGGCCGAGCTCGTCGACCAGCATCGCGCGAGCCCGTTTGAGCGCGCCCAAGGCCTCCGCCTGGCGGCCCGCCTGGTGCAGTGCCCTGGCGAGCAACGCCCAACGCCGCTCCCGGAACGGCGCCTTCGCGACCAGCGTTCGTGCCTCCTCCAGCACGGCCTGCGCGTGCCCGGCGCGCGTCTCGGCCTCCACGCGCAGCTCCTCGGCATCCATCCGCAGACCCTCGAGCCGTTCGGCCTCGACCCGCCCCGGCTCCCACTCCTCCAGGTCCACCAGCACCCGCCCGCGCCACAGATCCAGGGCTTCCTGAACCAGGTATGACGACCGCTCCGGATCGCCACCCGAAAGCGCCTCACGCCCGCGCTCGAGCAGCCGCTCGAACAGGCGATGGTCCAGCTCTTCGTCGCTCAAGGTGAGGCGGTAACCCGACGATCCCGACTCGATGGCCGCCGCACCCAGCCGCTTGCGCAGCCGTACGACGCAGCCATGAACGACCTTCGCCCACGAGGCGGGCTGCTCCTCCCCCCACAGCGCGTCCGCCAGCGCCTCGGTGCTGGTCGGCTCGCCGGCTCTCACGACCAGCGCTGACAAGACCACTCGGTCCCTCGGGCTCAGCCCGTTGACCTGACCGTCGACCCGGATCGGGCCGAGCACGGCGATACCCATGGCTCCACTGTCCGCGCCCTCGTGCGGGGGCGTCAACAGGGCTGATACCCGGCTGATACCCGCGCCGGAGGGCCACCGATACCCGACGGCGCGCCACTGGATCACAAGGTCGCATGCGGCGGCCGCGAAGGAGATCATCATGAACCGAATCATCACGGCTCGCGCCCTCCCGGCAACGCTTGCCGCCGCGGTGGTCCTGCTTGCCTCCTGCACCAGCGACGGCCAGACAGGGACCGACCCGGCAGGGAACGGCGAGACGCCCACCAGGAGCACAGCACAGCCCGACTACGAAGTACTCCCTAACTGGGACGTCGGGCGGAGAATACTGGCTGGCCGATGGGCGGTCGCCGCCGCCGGGGGAAATGAAGCGCCCCTTGCCGTCATCGACGTCCCGGAGAACTTCGACGGCGGTGGTCCCTTCATCTGGAACAACCGTGGGGTTATCGGGTACCACGCAGTCGACGGTGTCTACGAGGAGCCATGCTCGGCCTCCGGCACAACTTCCACTGTCGGCGCAACCGCCGAGGACGTCGCTGCCGCGCTGGCAGCGCAGAAGCTGACGACCACGAGCAAGCCTGTCCCGGTGTCGGTCGGCGGGTACGACGGGCTCTACCTCAAGCTGACTACACCGGCCGACCTCGACTACAAGACGTGCGTCGAGGACACCCTGCACATCTGGAAATCGGGCGACGACCTCGGCCGGGATCTCGGCGAGCCGGTGGTCGACCGGTACTGGATCCTCGACGTCGACGGATCGCTGTTGATACTCAGCGCCCTCGTCTTCGGCACTGGGGAGGGCAAGAGAGTCCAGTTGTTCTCCGGCCTGGTCGAGACGGCCACCTTCGTCGAGCCGACGTGATGGGCTGGACGCGAGCGTCATGACTCACGATGCGGTGGATCGCGGTCCTACGCCTGGGTCTAAGGCATCTGAGGTCGTAGTCGTGGCGAGATAAGGCATTGTCCTCATGTGTAGCGGCACCTTAGGTCGGCAGGCTCAAGTCATCGAGTCAAGCCAATCAGGAGCCAGAGATGTTGAACACCTTCGAACACTTCGCATCAGCCGAAAACTCCTACCACCGCGAGCGCGCCCGCTCTTACTTCGCAGGTGCCGCCCTCCGTCGACGCCTCCGGGCTGACCGCCGTGCTCGGTCGCAGCACCGCAACGTCACCCACGCGTCCCGACCGGTTGTGGGTCGGGTGGCGTGAGCGCACACGCGATCGGGCTGCCCACAACAGCGCAGGGTCTGCCCTGCCGCGAGAACGACGGCGAGCTGTGGTTCGCCGAGAGCCCCGGTCAGCTCGAGCTCGCCAAAAGCCTGTGCCTCGAGTGCCCGGTCCGTGAACTCTGCCTGGCCGGCGCACGCGAGAGGCGAGAGCCTTGGGGCGTCTGGGGCGGAGAGCTGTTCATCGGGGGAGTTGTGGTCGCCCGCAAGCGACCGAGAGGTCGGCCGCGCAAGACCGCGGCAGCCTGAGTGATGGCTACTCAGGCTGACGCGGTGCCGGCTGAGCGTGCCGCGACGGCTTCGTGCCGCGCCGCGCTTTGGTCCGCCGACGTACCCGCTCCTGGTCGTCCTTGCGGCTGCCCACGAGGAGTGGACCGAGTTTCGGTGGGAACATGACTGCCTCCTTGGCTTTGGGTTTCAGGAGCAAGAGAGGCCCCGCCTGATACCAACGCCGTCTGCATTGCCGGGGGTCGCGCGGCTCGGCCAGACTGCAGACATGCCGGACACCATTCCCGGACTGCTGGCCGCTGCCGCAGACCGTGATCCCGATGGGGATTGGCTCCGCACCGACGACGGCACCCTGACGTTTGCAGGCGCGGCCGCCCAGGTGGCTCGACTTGCCGAGCGGCTGCGGGAAGCGGGCGTACGCCGGGGCGACCTGGTCGTGGTCACCGCGCGGACAACGCCGCCGTACCTGTTGTGCTGGTTCGCCCTTGCCTCCCTCGGCGCGGTCACCGTGCCAACCGACCCCGTCGGTACGTCGGGCGAGCTCGCCGGTCTGGTCCACCAGGTCAAACCCCGACTCCTGATCACCGACGCCGCCTTACTCCCCATGGCCGAAGAGGCGACTGCCGCTGCAACGCCTGACCTGGGCCTGTTGGACATCGACGCCACCGTCGGCAGCTGGCAGCACGCGGTGCCTGACGGCCCACCGTTGTCGACCCACGTGATGCCCGACGACTTGGCAGTGCTCATCTCGACGTCCGGCACCACGGGGCGATCGAAGCTGGTGATGCAGACGCAGCGCGCCTACGCCATGGCGGGCGTGGGCTTTCCCCACTGGATGGAGCTCACGAGCGACGACCGGCTGATGACGTCACTCCCGCTGTTCCACATCAACGCACCCGCATACTCAGTGCTGGGTTCACTGGCGGCTGGGGCCGGCCTCGTGCTGCTGCCCCGCTTCTCGGCCAGCGGGTTCCTCGACTCGGCTCGACGCCACGGTGCCACCGAGTTCAACGCGATCGGCGCGATGCTGGAGATTCTGATGCGCCAACCCGTCCGGGCCGACGACGCCGAGACCGACCTACGGCTGTGCTACACCGGCCCCTCACCCACGCGCGAGTGGCAAGAGGCGTTCGAGCAACGGTTTGGGCTGCGCGTCGTCTGTGGGTACGCGCTGTCGGAGTCGCCGTACGGCCTCGTCTGGCGCCACGGCACGCGTCCCTTCGGCACGCTGGGCTCGCCCCGGCAACACCCGACGCTCGGCACTGTTAACGCGGCACGCGTGGTGGACGACGACGGCCGAGCGCTCAGCGCCGGGGAAACCGGAGAGTTGTTGCTCCGTAATCCGGCTGTGACCCCCGGCTATTGGGAGATGCCCGACGAGACCGCAGCCACGATTGTCGATGGCTGGCTCCACACCGGTGACATCGTGACGGTGAATGCAGACGACACCTATACATTCGTCACCCGCCGCAAGGAGGTCCTGCGCCGACGCGGCCAGAACCTGTCACCCGCTGAGGTCGAGGACGCCATCCTGGCCCACGACGACGTGCTCGAGGTCGCAGTCGTGGGGGTTCCGTCCGAGCTGACCGAAGATGAAGTGAAGGCTTTTGTCGTGCCCGAGCCGGGCCGCACACTTGACTTCCGCCAGCTCCAAGCATGGACCGCTGAGCGCCTCTCGGCGTTCAAGGTTCCACGGTTCTGGCAGGCTGTGGACGCCCTGCCGCGTACGCCGACGGCGCGAGTCGCCAAGCACAAGCTTCCGGTCGGTCACCCACCCGAGGAGCACGACATGCAGGAAAGCCTTCCTCAACGCGAGACCAAGGACCAACCATGAGCGACTACCCGACGTCGATCGGCACCTCAGACGAGTCATCGATCCAGCTCCTGGGCGAGGACTTGGCCGGCGACCTGATGGGCCAGCTGGGGTTCGCCGAACTTGCCTTCTGGCTGGTCGCGATGCGCCGGCCGTCGCCCGGCGAGCTCCGTGTGTTCGAGACCGTGCTGGTGGCACTGGCCGACCACGGCTACACGCCCTCGGCCATCGCGGCCCGACTCACCCTGACCGGCGCGCCCGAGTCAGTCCAGGGAGCCTTGGCGGCTGGCCTGCTCGGAGGCGGATCGCGTTTCCTCGGGGTCACGGAGGACGCCGGTCGGTTCCTCGCAGCGGAGCTCACCCGACAAGAGGCACGTGGAGGCACACTCCCGACGTCCGATGACGGATGGGACGAGATGGCCCGCGACGCAGTGCAACGACAAAAAGGAGCCGGGCTTCACGTGCCGGGTCTCGGGCACCCCGTGCACAAGGCCGGCGATCCCCGCACTCCCGTGCTCCTTCGAGTGGCCGGCGAAGAGGACCTGCGCGGGCCACACCTACAGCTGTTCGAGGCAGTGGGACGCGTACACCCAGAGGTGCTCGGCCGACGGCTGCCTCTCAACGGCGCCGGCGCCTGCGGAGCCGCACTGTGTGACCTCGGCTTCCCGGCCGAGATCCTGCGCGGATTCGCCCTGCTGGCACGGACCGCCGGCCTGGTTGGCCACATCGCCGAGGAGATGCGTCATCCGGTCGGCATGGACATCTTCGACCACGTCCACCAGGCGACGACGTACACGCCGCCGAGTCCCCCGGCCGACTCAAGCCACTAGATGGAGAAGAACGAGTTCAAGTAGCGCTCGCCCAGCGCCATGTCGCCCCGGACCGTGCCGGTGTTGCAGCGTCCGAACGCGGTCAGCACCAGACTTCCGGCGTCGAACTCGATGTAGGCAGGCAGACTCTCGATCTCTCCGGCCTCGTAGGTGAGTCCCTCGCTGCTGACCGAGACCCGGTAGTCGCCGGCATTGCGACCCGTGACACGGATGCCGATCGTGAAGGGCTCGGTCACCGCCTCGGCGCGGACCGTTCCTTGCCAAATCGCGAACATGAACGGCACCAGCAGGTCAGCGGCGTCACCTGACAACCCGTGAGCCTTGCCGCTCGTCTGCCGGATGTCCCACGAGTGCACGCCATAGTCCATCAGCTGACCGGCCGCGTAGAAGAACGCCGGCACCGGACCCATGTAGGGGTGGGTCACCATGAAGCCCGTCCAATCGTCGGGCCCGATGGGCTGCAGGATCCCCTGCATCTTTTCGCAGTCGCTGCGCAGACGCTCCATCATCTCTGCCTGCGGGACCCCGCGGAAGGCGGTCGCGCCCTCATTGGCCTTGGTGCTCATGGCGGGCAACCCGTGCGGAGGCGGCGCCTCGCCGCCGCCACGCGCGGCGTCGAACGCCCTGAAGTAGCCCTCGGTCGTGTCGACGATGTGACCCACGATGTCGGCTGTCGACCATCCCTCGCATGCCGTGGGGGCGTCCCAAACCTCCGGTCGTTCGGCGAGGGCGAACATACGCTCGGCTTCGTTGCGGACCACCCGGAGAATGGTGTCCTTGCCCTCGTACGTCATCGCGTTCCACTCACTCATGCGCTACACCTCTCTCGCTGAACACCCCCGTCGGATGTCAACCAGGGCTCGCTCGACGTACGCCGCGAGCCTCCGGCTAGTCGTCGAGCTGCTTGCCGCCGAAGTACATGAGCGGATCACTCAGCAGCTCGATCTGGATGCCGTCGGGGTCCTTGAAGTACATCGACTCCTCAATCCCGCGATCCGGACCGCCGTACTGCACCCCCGCCGCGTCCAACCTTTCTCGGACCTGCTCCCAACGGTCGCGTGGAGCCGAGATGGCGATGTGTTGTACGCCGCCGATCGCCTCGATGCCCGGCTCGAGCCCCAGTCCGGGGAAGTCGAAGAACCCCAGCATGGTCTTGTTGCCGAGGTCGAAGAAGAAGTGCGACGAGCCGTCGTAGTCCCGGTTCTCGACCAGCTCGACCAGCGGGAAGCCGAGCAGGCCTTGGTAGAACTGGATCGTCTGCTCGACGTCGGAGCAGATCAGCACCGCGTGGTGGATCCCCCGCCCTGGCGTTGGTTCCTGCTCCTCGCGCGGACGCAGGTATTGCTGGCGCAACTCCTCGCGTCGAGCCTCGAGTTCTGTCAATGCGGTGTCACTCAGCATGTTCCGCCCTCTCCGACGATCGCCCCCGACGGCTCTGCAAGAGCGACCTTATCTCCGGTAGCGGACCGGCGGAAGGTGCCAGTTCGCAGCGCCTAGTCTTCCCCTGTCGGCGCGACGGACATGGCCTGACCGCGAGCGTCGGACAGAGATCGCTCAGCGGCGTCAATCAACCTCTGGAGGTAGAGACCACGGTGTACGTCGAGCGGGTGCTGCCCACTCTCCGCCACAGCCGTGGCGAACTCGCTCACGATGGTCGTGCCCAACGCCTCGTGGTCGACGAGCTCGCTGCCGTCGAACCGGACGGTGCCATCGTCGGTAAAGAGATCGCACTGGACCGGTCTGCTTGCACCTGGCGTCGTGATCGAGAGCGCGGCCTGACCGATCAACCCACCGGCATGCTCCGTCGTGAGCGCGACCCATCGGGTTGGGTCCCCGGTGGCGGAGATGCGTTCGACCGGGCCGATGGCGGCATCGAACAGATCCAGGACGTGTGGCCCCAAATCGAGCAGGGCACCGCGCTCGACTCGCCATGGCGTTGCGAATGCGCCGCCGGGCAGCGACCCACCCGCGATGAAGCTCGCCACCGCCCCATAGACGCTGGCGGCCTGAGCGGTTTCGAGAAATGACCTCACTAGGGGAGAGAACCGGTTCGTCAGCATCAGCATGGTGACCACATGGGCGTCATCGACCTGCTCGACCAGCCGCTGCGCATCGACCAGAGTGAACGCGAGTGGTTTCTCGAGCAGCAGGTGCTTTCCCGCGGCTGCCGCGCGCAGGGCAAGGGCTGCCTGCACGTCAGGCGGCACCGCGAATGCCACCGCGTCGCATCGGTCGAACAGGTCCTCGAGGGACTTGGCCGCAACGCCTCCGTGTGCTTCGACCACGGCCACCGCGGCTTCGGGGCGACGTGCCCATACAGCCGAGAGGGTGGTGGCGGGACCGGCAGCGATCATGGGTGCGTGGAACATCTGCGCCCACGGCCCGGCGCCGATCAGTCCCATCTTCAGCTGCGCATCAGATGCCATCCGCGCAGCCTGCCATGGACGAGCGACCTCCGGTCACGAGTGGCCCTGTCGAATCACATCCTCCAGGGCGGCCTGCAGGGCCGAGATCGTCTCAGCATCGACGGATTCGTGCACGTACCAAACCCAGCCTGGCGCTGTTCCCACCCGCTGGTACTCCGACTCGAGTGTCCCCACCAACCACGGCGGAGGGTTCTGACCACTGCGCGCGAGGATGGTGGGCTCTTCGCGTCCGATCCATTCGCTGAAGCCGGCAATCCCGCCCGGGAAGGTGTCGTCAATGTAGTCATCCAATCCGTTCGTGAACATTTGGTAGCGGGTGGGATTCGTCTTGCCCGAAAGGACGAGCGCTTGAGGAGCCTTGATGGAAAGGATCGTTGCGTCGGACGGCAGGCCATCGAGGATGGCTGCCACAGAGGCTTTCTGGACCTTCAACCCTTCGTGGCGACCCGTCACTGCGGAGGTCACAGTGGCGGCGACTGCGACCACCACCGCAGTGAGTGTGACTGCAACGGCTGCCTTGAATGCCATCCGCTCGGTGACTTCCTTGACCAGGCCTGCGATCCCGACGGCCGCGAACGGTAGCAGCACAAATGCATCTGGCCACCCGTTGAAATCGCGGGAGGTCCAGATGAGACCGACAACGCTCGCTGCTCCAACAGCAGCCACCGGCAGGCTGGCCGCGTCGTGCCGCCGCCATCGCTGATCAATCGCCAACACGGTGAGGGTTGCCAGTGCCACAAGTCCCACCACCAGCACCCACAAGGACCAGCCGTAGCCCTGTTGGAGGCTTGACCACTTGTCCGCAAAGTTTTTCGTGATCGGGTTGGCGCCGGTGTATCGGACATGGATCAGCAGGAATCCATCGAGGAATGGCCGCAGTGCACCTACCAACGCGAAGAACGCGACAAAGACTGCCGTTGGAATCAGGCCGCCCACGAGGAATCGACCGGTGGCTCGGAGGCGTTGAGGGCGGATTACGGTTGTCAGCTCCACGAGCATCGCGGCCACCCCGACAAAGAAAGCCGGCTGCCACACCAAAGTGGCTAAGCCCAGAGAGAAGCCCGCGATAAACCAACGCTGCTTGGTGAACGCCAGGAGCATACACAGAATGAAGAGCACCATCGAGGTCTTCTCGCGCGGCCCATTGGACGCATATTCGACGAAGCCAGTGAAACTCAACAGCACAGTTGCGGCGGCTACACCCGCCAATGACGAGGCGAACAAGTTTCGCGCGACCAGATACATCACGCACACACAGGCCACGGAAATGGCCATGAAGAGCAAGCGAATTCCGAGCAGATCGTCGAATCCACCGAGGCGTGCGACCGCTACGCCAATTGCTGGGATGAGATGTGCCAGCGGACCGGCGCGGTTCAGGATGCTTACATAGGGGGCGACCCCGTCCACAGCTTGCTGCCCGGCATAACTGTAGACGCCGCTATCACGAGAGAGATAGCCCTCGAATCCGTGCAAGGCGTAGACCAGCAAAGAGACCGCGCCGACAACGAAAACAAGAGGGTCAACGCGACGATGCCAGCCAGTTTCTTCGATGACAATGAAGATATCAGCCGACTTGATGATAACTGCGATGGCGCAACTGGATGCCTGGCCGCGTGGGGCCGCGATGTCTTGCTCAGGACGTGTCAGGTATCGGACACGGCGCGGCCCTGACAACCGGTGTTGCGCCCTCGATACTTGGCCACAGTCCGCACCCGACTAGAGGAGCCGTCATGTCCCGACGTGCCGCCATCAGCGCTGGGGTAGCCGCGCTCATAGCGCTCTCGCTTTCAAGCCCACCGACCACGTCCGCGACGAGCACGGACATTGACGCCCCAACCAGCCGACCATCGGCCGAGATCGGGTGGGTCACACTTCCGACGGGAGATCGCGTTACTTACGAGCGCGACGCCCGCGGCATCGAGGTCCTCGGTGTCAAGGCTGCACCGGGCGCCAGTGGCCGCTTCCGCACGGTCGTCCTCGGCGATCACGTGCGGGTCATCCCCTTTGAAGCACAGCGGTACGTCGACAGCGGCCAGATCGACCCGGCCATCTTCGACGTCGCGGACCTGGCGGATGCGACCGACCCAAGCCTGGAGGTCAGCCGAGAATCCGGTGACCGAAGGCGCTTGCCCATCCGGCATGGCGCGGCTCAAGCACACGATCAGTGGGTTTCGCTCGTCGGTGCACGCCCGTCCGATGCGGCGGCGATGAGGCCGACGAGGGCGCCTGGCATCGCGGCCATCGGGCTCGACACCGGTGCGTCGTACAGCGGCGGTGGGCAGGAGACCGCCGACGCAACTGACGCGACCGATCCTTGCGCCGGCTACAGCGACCCGAACGAGCCGGGCCCAGGGAAGTTCCCGGTGACGATCAAGGCTCTGGATCGTCGCGGCGACCCGTCGTGGGGCAACTTTGTGTTGCACGACTACCACTGCCGGCCGTGGGAGAACAACGGATACATCCAGTTCGCCGCGCCGCCCGAGACCGGCAAGACCTTCTACCTCGCCCCGTCCACCTTCAGCCTGATGGGTGACATCACGACGCTGGACGCGTCCGGGCGATTCCTCCAGGAGGTCACCATCGGTGGAAACCCACAGTTCGACGTCGACGGCGCCCGAGAGATCGTCGTTGATGCCCGCGACGCCGAGCGGCTCGAGACATCCACCCGGCACGAGTCCGAGCCGGCGACCGCCGTCTTGGGCTGGACCCGGGGAATCCCCGGTAGCCGGTTGGTGACCGCGGTCGTGCTGACGCCGCAGTACGACTCCGTGACAACTCTTTCCGCGATTCCGAGCCCACCGATCACAGACGGGGAGTTCGACTTCTACCCGACCTTCCGCGAGACAGCATCGATCGTGTCCGCTGATCTCCACCGGCACCCGTCGTTGCACCCCAAGCTGCTGCCTGGAAGCAGCAGCGAGGACATGGACGCCGACCTTCGACTGACCGACCTTGAGCACCCCTGTCACCGATGCGCCGTGGTCGTCCAGGAGGACGCGGACACTGGCCTGGCTGGGCCTGTAGAGGCTGCACGGTCTCGAGGCGCCGCCGCGGTCGTCGTCGTGCCCGCCGAGCCGGGAGTCGTGTATGGGTCTGTGGACAGCCCTGACGTTCCCGTCCTCGCTGTGCCGTACGCCGAAGGCCGCTCGCTGCTCCATCACGTCGACAGGCGCAGCAAGATGGAGGTGACGGTGACGCCGCACTCGCCGTACCTCTACGACCTGGCGCTGCGCGAGTCGAGGAGCATCCCCGATGATCTGAGTTACCGAATCGGTGACAACGACGTGCATCGCGTGGTTCAGCGGTTCCACGGAGACGGTGTCGACAGCGCGTTCTACGAGACCCGCTCGCCGATCTCGCCGTGCCGCTGCTCACTTCAGCCGATCTTCCATCCGATCGAGAAGGGCAGCGAACGGGTCGACTACGTGTCCGACAACGGCAGCGTGTGGCAGCAGCAGCTGTTCAAGCCGGGCTTCACCGTGCGCGACGCCGCGCACGCCTACACCCATGGAGACGCGAGGACCACCGACTGGCTTGAAGCCCCGCTCACGCCCGGCCTGGCGTATGCCAACGACGTGCCGATCACGGACTTCCGCTACCCCGCGCTCAGTCAGAACGGCTCATTGACGGTTCGGATCCCCCCGGTGACCGACCACGCGGGCCACGGCGGTAGCGGCGGATTCACCGAGGGTCGGCTGTTCCGAAACGGTGAGCTGGTTCAGGAGCTCGACGGCTACACCACCGTGCCGGAGGGGACAACACCGGCGACCTGGCGACTGGAGATCGACCATTCGCACTTCTCGGGCGCCTGGGCGAGCGCCACGGTCAGCCAGGTGGCCTGGACGTTCACGGCTGGTGGCCCGCCGAGCTCGGAGCCTGTCCCGCTGCCGCTGATCGACGCGAGCATCGACGTACCCGTCGACCTCTCCGGGACTCCGCGAGGACCACGCATCTTCACGGTCACGCCGTGGCGGCTCGATGGCGCCCCCACACATCGCGTCGACGTGACGATGGCGTTCTCGACAGACGGCGGCCTGACCTGGAAGAGCCGAGCGTATTCATCGCGGTCGCGACGGGTACTCCGCCCGTCCAAAGCTGGCTGGACACGGCCCGGTCTCCATGCGCCTACGAGTCGCCGACTCCGATGGCACCGCCGTTGAGAGGACAGTGCACACTCTCTGGACCCAGTGACCTGCGGGCGGTAGCCACGCCGCTCGGTATCAAGTCTGCGGTGACGCACTCCTGACTGTCGAGTCTCGACAGTCAGGACCCCAAATGACGATGACCGTTCCCCCGATCACGCAGCCGCTGCCGCGTCAGCATCGCCGGCTCACGCTCGACACTGCCTACCGGCCTGAGATCCCAGCGACGCCCTACCTGCTCCTCGACCCGCGGGTGGCAGTGGACCGGTACCGCGACCTGTCGGCCGCCCTCCCCGATACGGCCATCCACTACGCCGTCAAGGCAAACCCCGACCCACGGATCCTCTCGAAGCTGGCCCGAGTTGGCTCGCGATTCGACGTCGCCAGCCCAGCCGAGGTGTACGCCTGCCTCGATGCCGGCGCATCACCAGACCAGCTCCTCTACTCCAACCCGATCAAGCGCCGCGTCGATCTGGCTGCTGCATATGCCGCGGGTGTCCGGCTGTATGTCGTCGACTGCCTCGGCGAGCTCGGCAAGGTGGCCGACGAGGCGCCGGGGTCGTCCGTGCTGTGCCGGCTTCTCACCAGCGGCGCGGGCGCCGACTGGCCGCTGTCACGCAAGTACGGGTGCGATGTCGACACCTGCGTGGACATCCTCCGGACCGCCCATGAGCTCGGCCTCGACGTCGCGGGCACCGCCTTCCACGTGGGATCGCAGCAACGCGACCCCGCGGCGTGGCAGGCACCAATCGCCGCGAGTGCGGTTGTGTTCGAGCGCCTGCGGGCGCTGGGGCTCCACCCTTGGCTCCTCGACCTGGGGGGCGGGTTTCCGGCGTCCCTCGAAGGAGACATCCCGACGTTCGGGGCGTACGGCGCCGCCATCGAGCGGTTTATCTCCGCCTCGTTCGGCGACCAGCGACCCCGCACGGTCATCGAGCCCGGGCGTGCACTCGTCGGTGACGCCGGCGATCTCGTCGCCACCGTCGTGACGGTCTGCTGGAGGGGCGAACGTCGCTGGGTCTACCTCGACGCCGGCGTCTTCACCGGCCTGGTCGAGACCCTCGACGAAGCCATCCGCTACCCCATGAGTACGACGGCCGACGGCGGCCCTACCGGACCCGTCGTGCTCGCGGGACCCACCTGCGACAGCGCCGACGTCCTGTATGAGAAGGACCCGGTGCAGCTCCCACTCGCACTCGGCGAAGGCGACATCGTCCGGCTCCACTCAGCAGGCGCCTACAGCACGACCTACTCCACCGTCGGCTTCAACGGCTTCGCCCCGCTACCCACCCACGTCGTCGGCCATCCATGAGCTTGCAGGCGCGACTGCGCACGCCACCGTCCAGCGTCCGGCTGGTCACGTCGCACGCTCTCGCCGCCTGCGCCATGTCGATGCCGTGGCCAGCCCTGCTCGCCCTCGTGTGGGAGAGCACCCACAGCGAGGTGTGGCTCGCCGTGGTGGGTGGAGCCCGCATGGCCCCGTACGTCTTCCTGTCCTGGGCGGCCGGTGTCCTCGGCGACCGCGTCCCACGCGGGGCACTGATCCGTGTGTCCACCTGGCTGCGCGCAGTCCTGCTGTTCGCGGCCCTGCTTGCTCTGGCGGCCGGGCACCTAGCTTCCGCTGTGGTGCTGGCAACGGTGGTGGTCGCTGTCGGCACGCCGGCATACCCAGCCCTGGCAGCTGCGCTCCCCGCGACCGCAAAGATTCATCCCGAACAGGCGACGAGGTGGCTAGTCACTTTCGAGGTCAGCGCGTTCGTCGTCGGACCGGCCGTTGGCGGCCTCGTGATGGGTGCGGTGTCTGCCACCGCATCGCTCGCGGTAGCCGCCGGTGTTGCCCTGGCTGCTTCAATCCTGCTGACAGGGGCGCGGGTATCAGGCCAGACCGCCGCCACCGGTCGTGCCAGCCGCTCGATCGCCGTGCTCACGCGCACGCCGGCTGCCGTCCGCGTCATCGTCGCAGTGGCGGCCGTGAACTTCGTCGTTGGTTGTGTCGCCGTCGGGTTGCTCCCACTCGTCGAGGAGCAATGGTCGGCTGGCAGTCGCGCCTTCGGTCTGGCCACGGCAGCGTTCGGGTTCGGCGCCTTGGCGACACCTCTGTTCTGCCACGTACTTCGTCTCGGCGCCACCGCGACCACCGCAGCGCTCATGCTCACCGCCCTGCCGCTGTTGGCCGTCGCTGCTTCACCGTCCTGGACGTGGGCTCTGCTCCCCTTGGCGATCGCCGGCGCCGGCGCGACTCAGGTCGAGTGTGCTGCGACTGCGGTGATCCAGCGCGCCGTACCTGACCACGCACGCGCCTTCGCGCTGGGCGTCACCGACTCCGCGATGGTGACCGCCTCGCTGTTCGGTGCCGTGCTGGCGCCGTTCCTCGCCGAGGTCCTCACCCCAGTCGGCATGGTGGTCGTGCTCGGCGTGACCACCGCTGCGATGGTCCTCGTTGTAAATCGGCCTAGTGACGCTCTTCCAGCCCGACCGCGTCGCGCAGGCGCTGGGTCGCTTCAGCGAGCTCAGGGTCTTCGTCGGACCGCGACTTCATCAGCGCTGCCAGCGCCTCGGCAATGACGTTGAGCTTTTCCTGAGCGGCCTCGTCTGCCCGCCGGCCGGCGTTCTCGAGCAGCACAAGCAGCAGTAGAGCGACAACACTGCCCACGGTGTGGATTGCGACCTGCCACTCCTTCGAGCTCGGCCACAGCGGCAGGCTGACGAACCACACCAGGACGACCGCCAAGACCAGGGCAAAGAACGGTGCCCTGCTGACCCGATGGTGCGCCACCTCGACGAAGCGCTCGAAGTGCGACATGCCGTCGCCGCGTTCGCGCGTCTCGGCCGCCTCACTCCGCTGCTCCATCGGCCGAGGCTAACATCGGCGGACGCGCCTGTCGGCTGCCTTGAGGTGTCGGCGCTCAGCCGCTCTGCACGAGGTTCCAGACGGAGGGTGGGACGTCAATCCCGTCGCGGAGGTCGGGTGCATCCAGCGGGTCTCCGTACACCGTCGTCATTGGCACGACGCCGCCCCACGCGGGGCCTTCGATGTCCAAGTCCAGATCCTCCGGCCAGCCGTCCGACACCTTGAGCGACCAGCGGTCCAAAGGCAGGGCAAGTACAAGGGTGGCGGCGAGCTCCTTGACGCTCGGCCGACGTACCTCCGCGGACCTTCCCGCCAGCAAGCCCTCGGTGATTGTGTCGAGTGCGGCCAGCTTCTCGTCGGCGTCGGTCAGCCGCCGGCAGGTGCCGAAGACAACGGCGCTGCGGTAGTGCATCGACGACTCGAACGCCGTCCGCGCCACCACCAGTCCGTCCACAGCGGTGACCGACAGCGCCATCGGTACGTCGGCGGCTAGTCGTCTCATCCACCCCGACCCGGTCGACCCATGCATCAACACGCGGTCGCGGTCTCGGATCACCGCGGTCGGAATCACCACCGGCTGGCCGTCAACGACGAAGCCGACATGGCCGATACGGACGTCGTCTATCAGCTTTTCGAGGACAGCACGGTCGGTCGAGGCGTGCTCCGGCAGCCTGGTCAACGAGGTCAGTTCCATCGACGGAGCCTATGTGCACCGGGGATCCGACGTAGGGCTGAACGGCGAATCCCGTCACTCACTGTTACGCTTCGGCCGCACTATAGACGTGACGTGCAACACGGTCTAGGGTGCGAAACGAGCGTTACGTACCCACTCACCCCTACCGCACCTCATCTCTCACGCTGCCCCCGTCCCACTGTGTGGGAAGCATCAGACACCTGGCGAGGAGCCATTTGTGAAACCACTCCGTCATCTCATCAGTCTGCTGATGATCTGTACCGGGCTTGTGCTCGTACAGGGATTCGGCTCAGCTACTACGGCTTCTGAGGCTCCGTCTCAGAGCAAGCCCGACCCTTCCCTGCTGCAGGAGCTGAAGGACTCAGCGCGCGGTTCGGTCAAGGTCGCAGGCGAGACCGCCACCAAGAAGGCTGGGTTCATTCGCGCCGGCCTCAACGGCGACCTACTCCCGAGCAGCGACGCTGGAGCCACCGACAAGGCCCGCGCGTTCCTCGACAAGTACGGCGCCCTGCTCGGCGCCACCGACTCGTCGCAGCTGCGTCAGACAGACAGCAAGAGCGACAAGTACGGCACCACCGTCACCTACACGCAGGAGTACAAGGGTCTGCCCGTCTTCGGCGGCACGATCCTCGCGCACCTCGACAAAGCTGGTGACCTGACGGCAGTCAACGGCACGGCCGTCCCCAACCTGTCCCTCAGCACGACGCCCGCACTCAGCAGCAGTGAGATCGGCTCCCGCGCGGTCCGTTACATCAGGGCCGAGCCACCGACGAGCGCCGAGGGCAAGGCCGGCGACACGACCGGCATCCGCGCCAAGACCACCGAGCTGATGGTCTACCGCACCGGACTCATTCGCGGCGACGTCGGCACCAACGAGCTCGCCTACCGCGTCGAGGTCACCAACGGCGCCAACATCCGCGACATCGTCTTCATGGAGGCCGGTAGCGGCAAGGTTCTCAACCGTTACTCGATGATCCACGACGCCCTTGAGCGCGAGCTGTACGAAGTCAGCCCCGACACCACGCCCGTGTGGGAAGAGGGCGACCCGTTCCCCGGTGCCCTCAACGAGGAGCAGCAGAACCTCGTGCTGGGCACTGGTGAGTCCTACCAGTTCTTCCTGAACTCGTTCGGCCGTGACTCGTATGACGACGCCGGCGCGACGATGAGGACGGTCAACAACGACCCCCGCATCGCCTGCCCCAACGCCAACTGGAACGGCACCACGACCAACTACTGCAACGGCGTCACGTCTGACGACGTGGTCGCCCACGAGTGGGGCCACGCTTACACCGAGTTCACCCACGGCCTCATCTACCAGTGGCAGCCAGGCGCGCTCAACGAGTCCTACTCCGACATCTGGGGCGAGACTGTCGACCTGATCAACGAGCGCCAGGACGAGGACGAGACCAACCAGGTGCGCACTGTCGGACGCTGCTCGTCGAACACGGGGGCCCTGCCTGTGCTGACGATCAACACCCCCGCCGACATAGCTCAGAACTGCCCCGCCGGGGCAGCAGCGTTCGGGCCTCCACTCACGGAGTCCGGTACGACGGGCGATGTCGCTGTGGCGGTCGACGCATCTGACGCCGCCGGACCGTCAACCACCGACGCCTGCACGGCGATCACCAACGGCGCCGCGGTGAGCGGCAAGGTCGCGCTCGTCGACCGTGGCACCTGTGGCTTCACGGTCAAGGTCAAGAACGCCCAGAACGCCGGCGCTATAGCCGTCGTGGTGGGCAACAACACCGCCGACTTCCCGGGCAGCATGAGCGGCACCGACCCGACGATCACTATCCCGTCACTGATGATCAGCCAGGCCAACCGCAACGTCATTACCGGCAAGCTGGCAACGGAGGCCGTGAACGTCACCTTGCGGATCGATGACAGCGTCACGGACGACTCCTTCCGCTGGCTGGTGAGCGAGGACAGCTTCGCCTTCGGTGGGGCCATCCGCGACATGTGGAACCCCAACTGCGTTAATGACCCCGGCAAGGTCACCGACGCTCAGTACCAGTGCAGCACGGCCGACGGTGGCGGCGTTCACAGCAACTCTGGCGTTCCGAACCACGGCTACGCTCTATTAGTGGACGGCGGAACGTTCAACGGCCAGACCATAGAAGGCATCGGTCTGACGAGAGCCGCTCACATCTACTGGCGCGCGCAGTCGACGTACCAGACGGAGACGACCGACTTCGTTGACCACGCCGATGCGCTCGAGCAGTCCTGCACCGACCTCATCGATGCCGACCTCGAGCCGCTCAGCACTGCTGGGGCACCAGGGGAGAGCCTGCCGGCGCCAGAACCGCTGCCGGCTGACGGCCCGATCACCGCAGACACCTGCGCACAGTTGAGTGCCGCGATCGCCGCAGTCGAGCTCCGCACGGAGCCGACGCAGTGCAACTTCCAGCCGCTGCTGGCCAAGAACGCACCGAGCGTTTGCGATGCCAACGCGAAGCGCAACATCGTCTGGAAGGAAACCTTCGATGACGGCCTCGACGGGTGGACGCTGAGCAACGCTGGCGTCTTCCCAGGTTGGGCCGACACCTCTGGTGGCGGAGCACTCGACTGGGCTGCCGAATCGGATCTCCCCGGAGACCGCAACGGCAGTGGCGCCTTCGCGCTGGACCGCGATGACGGGTCCTGTGGTGACCCGGCGACGGACGTCTCCGGGGTGATGAGCATGCAGAGTGAGCCGATCCTCATCCCAGGCTCGAACCAGCGGAGCCCGCGGCTGACGTTCATGCATTACGTCGCGACCGAAAACGGCTTCGACGGCGGCAACTTGAAGGTCAGCGTCAACGACGGTGCCTTCAACGTGGTTCCGGAGACGGCGTACATCTTCAACAAGCCCGTTCCGATGGCGACTGCGGGTGCTGGCAACACCAGCCCGCTCGCCGGCCAGCCCGGCTTCACCGGCACCGACGGTGGAGAGGTAACCGGTAGCTGGGGCCAGTCGCAGATCGACCTGACGATGCTCGGCGCCGAGTCTGGCGACTCGGTCGAGCTCAGGTTCGACTTCGGCATGGACGGCTGCGGCGCGATCGACGGTTGGTATGTCGACAACGTCGTCGTGTCGACCTGCAAGGCGAAGACTCAGGTCACCGCCACGCAGTCGCCGCGTCCGTCGCGCTACGGCAACGCCCCCCGGGTCAACGTGGTCGTCGAATCCCTCGGCGGACAAGGTGCCCCGACTGGCGAAATCGCCATCCGCAAGGGTGGCCGGACGCTGGGCAGCGCGACGCTGGACAGCAACGACAACGGTCGTGCCCGGGTGTTCTTGCCCGCACGCATGAGCGCTGGTCTCCACAACCTGGTTGCCCGGTACACCGGTGAGGACCTGCACGCGTCGAGTTCTGACGCATTCACCGTCCGAGTTGCCAAGGCAGCGACCACGACGCGACTCCAGCTCACACCGAACCCGGTGCAAGAGGGACGCAGGTTGTTCGCCAACATCGACACGACAGCCCCAGGTATCGAGCCGGACGGTCGCGTCCAGCTCAGGTTCCGCGGGGATGTGCTCGCCCGAGGATTCATGCAGGACGGCCACATCCAGTTCGTGATTGACCGCAACATCGCCCGCGGTCAGCACACGATGAGGGCTATCTACCTCGGTAACAACAACATCGGATCGAGCAACGACACAGCCACCGTCCGAGTGGTGCGCTAGCAGGCAATGAGCTAGTCGGCTAGCAAGCCGGATACGGCAAACCTGCCCCGTCCCGACTCTTCTCGGGGCGGGGCAGTGTCGTGTCCCCCCGCTGATCGAGCCTGCCGAGACCCAGCTCTGCGCCCGCCCCGATCCACCGCTGAGCTTGGCTAGGCTGAAACCATGCGCTGGGTTCTTATCTTGCTGGGTGCCGCACTTGCCTTGGTGGTCGTGGGTTGGATCATCAGCGCCGTGAAATGGCTCCTCATCCTCGGCGCTGCGTTCGTCCTCGTGGGCGTGGTCGTCGGCTGGCGGCCTGGCCAGCGCACCTCGAAGTACTGACGAGCACAGATTGCCGGTTTCGAGGACTCAACGACGGGTACGTGCTGTCATGTCGGGCTCGCCTGAGCCTGACAATCCGTCGGGGTAGGAGGCAGCATGAAGATCGGTGCCATCATTCTCGTCGTCTGGCTGGTCATCGGGGTCGTTGCAGCGGTGCAACGGGACTATTTCGGCGGCGGCGACAGGAAGACAGACTGCGCCGAGTTCAGCGATACCGCTCTGACGATCATCTCCGGACCTCTCAACTACATGGGTGTCAACCCCAAGGTCAAGTGCACGATCCCCGAGCCGTCCAAGTGACGGCCTAGCCCGCCGCTCCTGCCGGCCGGGAGCCGCGGCGGTGAAGCTTCATCTGGACACCGATTTCGCCGGTGATCCCGATGACGCATGCGCCCTCGCGATGCTGCTCGGGTGGCCGGGCGTCGAGGTCACCGCGATCACGACCACAGCCGACCCCGATGGCCGGCGGGCGGCCTATGTACGTCGTCTGCTCGCCCTAACCGGACACACCCACGTCCCGGTCGGACGTGGTGCGGGAGCCTCGCTCGCGGGTCACTCGATGGGCGGCATCCCCGATCACGACCACTACTGGGGCGCTCCATCGCTGCTCATGACTCCTGACCAGTCCGCCGACACAGCGACTGCACTGCTCTCCGAGAGCATCGACGCCGGCGCCACCGTCGCGGCGATCGGACCGCTCACCAACCTCGCCCGGGTGGTGCGTCATCGGTCGGGTGGCCTGGCCGGCATCCCTGTCGTCGCCATGGGTGGATGGTTTGAGCCTCGTCATGGCCTGCCGAGCTGGGGTCCGTCAGCGGACTGGAACATCCAGTGCGACCCTGAGGCAGCAACCATCGTCCTCGCGCAGGCGCGACTGACTCTCGTGCCCCTGTCAACGACTCTCTCGGTGCATTTGCGGCGCCGGGATTTGCCGCGGCTCGAGTCTGCCGGTGCCGTGGGCGCACTTCTTGCACGGCAAGCTCTCGCGTACTGCCACGACGAGTCCAAGACCGAGATAGCCCTTGCCCATAAGGGATTACCCGACGATCTGCTGAATTTCCACCACGATCCGCTCACGGCAGCTGTCGCCGCCGGCTGGGCCAATGTCACGCGACAGCAGATGCGGCTGGTGCCGCGGTATGACGGCGACTGGCTGGCCTTCGAAGACAGTCCGGATGGCCGCCCCGTGGACGTCATCACCGACGTGGACGGCGAGAGCTTCACGGACGCGTGGCTGGCCGCCGTGGCCGCTTCAAGCGTCGCGGCCGACTCAGCCGAACGGCCCATTCGCCGCCAATCACGCGGCAGGGCAGGTCCAACACCGTCACACTAGGTAGTGATTCGATCACACAGCGTCGCTGAACTTCGACAGCCGCTGCAGCCAACTGAAAGCGTGACATGCCCGTCTACCGCACCAGCCTTGCCGTGGCGGCGCTCGTCTTCGCGCTCGCCGCCGCCGCTTTCCCCGCCGAAGCCGGTCCGTCAACCGCCGTGCGCGCCGGGGCATCAGTTGCCGCTGACAGCAATGCGGCATCGCCTCCCGTGCCAATGCCGGGCAACCCCGAAGGCCTGCCTGCGCCCACCAACCCGGGCAAGAAGGTCGACCCGTTCGCGGGCTACCAGGGCCAGACCGCCTGCCTGACCACGCCGTCCGTCGGCTTGGTGCGGCTTCGGGCGTTGGCCCTGTCGACGTACGGGCGAGGCGGCAGCAGCCCCGCCAGCACTCGGGCCTGCAGCTCCGGCAGTACCTCGGAGCACAAGGACGGTCGGGCGTGGGACTGGATGCTCAACCACGGCAACGTCGCCGACCGCCGCGCGGCAGCCGACTTCCTGAGTTGGCTGACCGGTCGCGGCCCGAGCGGCGTACGCGGAGAGATGGCCGCCCGTCTCGGCATCATGTACGTCATCTTCAACCACCGGAGCTGGTCGTCATACAACCGCGAATGGCAGACGTACTCAGGATATGACCCTCACACCAGCCACATCCACATCTCCCTGTCGTGGAACGGCGCCCGCGCGCAGACATCGTTCTGGACCGGCCGCGTGTGGGCAGCAGACCTCGGGCCGTGCCAGGTGTTCACGGGCCAACCCGGGGTCGTGCCAGGCAGTCGGGCTCGGACACAGCCATGCGACCGCACCGTGATGTCGCCGCGCGGTTCGACGATGCCGTTCTCATGGTTCGGCGGTGCTGGTAGCACCGTTGCCGCCGCACAACGTGCCTTGGGGGTGAGCCCAACCGGGTCGTTCGACATCACCACGCGCCGTGCGGTGCTGCGCTTCCAGGCCCAACACGACCTGCCCCGCACCGGCGCGCTCGACAAGCCGACCTGGGCCGCCCTACGACCCTCCTCGGCGCGGCTGAACGCCCCGGACTGGAGCAAGCGTGAAGCGTTGGACTGGGCAAGGGACGGGGCCGGATCACCTCGCCTGCAACGGATGAACGCCGGGCGCGAGGTCTACGCGCTTCAGGTGGCACTCCAGCTCCCGACCGTCGGGCGCACCGGCTTCTTCGGTGCCACCACGGCCGACACAATCATCGCGCTCAAGCGCGCCAACGGCCTCGCCGCAAACAGCATCGTCAACCCCGCGGTCTGGTCGCTGATTGCCGGCGACAACAACCCTGAGGGGAGCTGACATGGAGCGTCCGACCGAACTCTGGGGCTGACCGACGTACGTCGGTTACCCTCTGGCGGTGACCGACAACCAAGCTCTCACAATGCTCGAACTGCCCGCCGACCCAGCAGGGTGGTCAGACTGGATCCGACAACTCTGCGACGACAACATCGAGCAAGCGCGCCAACGCGTCGCTGACCTCAAACTGCTGTCCCCGTCCGACCCGGCCGCAGTCCTAGCCACGTGGAACGACGTCGGCATCGCCCTGCGCGCCGCCTCATCCGCCGCCGGCCTGGTGAGCCAGGTGCATCCGATCGAGCAGATCCGCACCCAGGCCGAGGCCGCGCAGCAGGCCGCCAGCAAGCTTGGCACCGACATCAACCTCGACCGCGACGTATTCGACCTGCTCTCCGCGATCGACACGCAGAGTCTCGATGAGGCTGCCCGCCGCGTGCTCGAGCACACCCTCCGCGACTTCCGGCGAGCCGGCGTCAACCAGGACGAGGCAACCAGAGACCGACTCCGTGCGTTGTCAGAGGAGGAAACGCTGCTCGGACAGGAGTTCTCGAAGAACGTCCGCGACAGCGTGGGCACCGTGTCACTCGACCCCGAGCAGCTCCGAGGCCTGCCCGACGACTTCGTCCGCGACCACCCGGCCGGCGGGGACGGAAAAGTCACGGTCACCACCGACTACCCCGACGCGTACCCGTTCCTCACGTTCGCCGCGGACGCCGCCGCGCGTCGCGAAATGATGCTCGCCTTCAACAACCGCGCCTGGCCGCGCAACGATGCCGTCCTCACTCAGCTACTGACACTCCGCGAGGAACATTCGCGCCTTCTCGGGTATGACGGCTGGCCCGACTTCGACGCTGAGGTCAAGATGATCGGCAGCGGCGACGCGATCGCCGCCTTCATCGACGAGATCTCCTCGTCGGCTGACGAGTCCGGCCGCCGCGACCGCGACGTCCTGCTGCAGCGCCTCCGGGCTGACCACCCAGGCGCGACCGACATCGACCGGGCCGACACGACGTACTACGCCGAGGTGGTTCGCCGTGAGCAGTACGACGTCGACGCGCAGGAGGTGCGGCAGTACTTCGACTTCGCCAAGGTGCGCGCCGGCCTCCTCGACGTCACCGGCCGGCTGTTCGGCCTCGAGTACGCACCGGTTGAGGGCGCCGCAGCGTGGCACGAGGACGTGGCCGTGTACGAGGTCCACGCCGACGGCCAGCTGCTCGGCCGCATCTACCTCGACCTACACCCGCGCGAGGGCAAGTACAAGCACGCTGCGCAGTTCGACCTCGTCGCCGGCATCCGCGGCCGGCAGCTGCCCGAGGGTGCCCTTGTGTGCAACTTCCCGCGTGGGCTGATGGAGCATCGCGACGTGGTCACCCTGTTCCACGAGTTCGGCCACCTCGTCCACCACACCCTCGCGGGGCGGCACGAGTGGTCAAGATTCTCCGGCGTCGCGACCGAGTGGGACTTCGTCGAGGCGCCGTCGCAGATGCTCGAGGAGTGGGCCTGGCAGGCCGACATCCTCCAGACCTTTGCCACGGACTCGTCGGGTCACCCGATTCCGTCCGACCTGGTCGACAGGATGCGTGCTGCCAACGAGTTCGGGAAGGGCTACCGGGCCCGCACCCAGATGTTCTACGCCGCGGTCTCCTACTACCTCCACCAGAGGCGCGAGGACGACCTGACCCGGCAGGTCAGCGTGCTCCAGGCGTCATACGACCTGTTCCCCTACATCGAGGGGACGCACTTCTACGCCTCGTTCGGGCACCTGCAGGGCTACACGTCGGCGTACTACACGTACATGTGGAGCCTGGTGATCGCGAAGGACCTGTTCTCGGCGTTCGACCCCGACGACCTGATGGCGAGCGACGTCGCGATCCGATATCGCGACCGGGTCCTGGCTGCAGGTGGCAGCCGCGACGCCGCCGACCTGGTGTCCGACTTCCTAGGCCGGCCTTACAACGCCGAGGCGTTCAACCGCTGGCTCGCGAGGGCGCCGCAGGGCAGCTGAGGCTTCGCGAGCGGAAGGACTGTCTCTTCTGTTCACCTCCCGTTCGTCCAAGACCGTTCGTCGGTTCACAGAGTCTCTCTAGCGTCGGGATCGACAGGCGCGTCAGCCCTGTCACCACGCACGCGTTACGAGAGGCAACCATCACTGTGAACTCAAGCATTGCGGGGCGCTGCGCCGCCCTCACCGCAAGTGCTCTGCTGCTCTTTGTCACCGCCTGCGGCGGCCAGGATGACGGCTCGTCCGGAGGCGACGGCGTCTCCGGGGAGGTCGTGGTCGACGGTTCCTCGACCGTCGGGCCACTCACGGCTGCCGCTGGTGAGCTGTTCGGTGAGGAGCAGAGCGGAGTGAACGTCTCCGTCGCCACGTCGGGAACAGGCGGCGGCTTCGAGAAGTTCTGTGTGGGCGACACCGATATCTCCAACGCCTCACGGCCGATCGAGGACGAAGAGATCGCGGTCTGCGAGAAGAACGGCGTCGAGTACGTCGAGCTGCAGGTCGCCACCGACGCTCTGACAGTCGTGGTCTCCGCAGACAACGACTTCATCGACTGTCTGACGATCGAAGAGCTCAACACCATGTGGGCGCCTGAGTCGGAGGACAAGGTCACCAGCTGGAGCCAGGTCAACCCGGAGTTCCCTGACGAGCCGCTCGAGCTCTACGGCGCCGGCACAGACTCGGGCACGTTCGACTACTTCACGGACGCCGTCAACGGTGAAGAAGGAGCCAGCCGCTCCGACTACAACGCCACCGAGGACGACAACGTGACTGTGCAGGGCGTCTCCGGCTCAACCAACGCGCTGGGTTACTTCGGATACACATACTACGAGGAGAACGCCGACGCGCTGAAGGCTGTGCCCATCGACAGCGGTGACGGCTGCGTCGAGCCAAGCGCTGAGACGGCCGCGGACGGGACGTACACCCCGCTCTCGCGACCACTGTTCATCTACGTATCCACGAAGGCGTACGCCGACAAGCCCCAGGTGTCCGCGTTCGTCGACTACTACGTCGACAACGACGAAAGGATCGCCGAGGTCGCCAAGTTCATCCAACTGAACGACGACCAGCGGTCGGCGCTGGAAGAAGCGGCGGGAGAGCTGGAGTCTTCGTCCTGACAACCGCCACACAACGCTTCCAGGAGCAGCCCTCGTGAGTCCAACCATCGCCCCTGAGGGGTCGTCAAGCCAGACGACCCCTCAGGGGATTGACCACTCGTCACACAAGTCGGACCCGTCTGCGTTCTTGCGGCAGCGGCGCGGACGCTACGGCGAGCGTGCCGCGATGGGCGTCCTGGTCGGCTCAGCCGGCCTCTCGGTCCTGATCACGGTGGGCATCTTCTTCGCGCTGCTTATGCCGACCCTTGAGTTCTTCCGTGAGGTAGGGGTCGGCGAGTTCCTGACCGGCCAACGCTGGGCACCGTCATTCGCAGACGCCAGCTACGGCGTGCTCCCCCTCATCACTGGCACGCTGTGGACGACGCTGATCGGCCTGCTGATCGCCGTTCCCTTCGGCCTCGGCGCAGCCATCTATCTGGCCGAGTACGCCCCGGAGCGGGTGCGGCGGGTGCTCAAGCCGGTGCTCGAGGTTCTTGCCGGCATTCCTTCGGTCGTGTACGGCTACTTCGCCTTGTACTTCGTGGCTCCTACGCTCCTCAACGACATCCTGGGAGTAGGGGTCGGCACGTTCAGCGTGCTGGCCGCAGGTCTTGTCCTTGGCGTCATGATCATCCCGACGGTCGCGAGCCTGTCGGAGGATGCGATGAGCGCGGTGCCCCAGTCACTTCGCCAGGCGTCGTTCGCACTGGGAGCTAACCGGATGCGCACCACCTTGCGGGTTGTCTTCCCGGCTGCAGTGTCCGGGATCACCGCTTCGATCGTCCTTGCCGCATCGCGAGCCGTCGGTGAGACGATGATCGTCGCGCTCGCCGCCGGCACTCGGGCACAGATGGTGTCCAGCCCGCTGGAGAACGGCCAGACGATGACGGGCTTCATCGCCCAGACGGCAACCGGGGAGAGCTCCCCCGGATCCCTTACCTATAACACCTTGTTCGCCGTCGGCCTGCTGTTGTTCGTCGTGACACTGCTGATGAACATCGCCGCAGGTTCGGTCGTCCGTCGCATCCGAGAGGTGTACTAATGGCGAGCATTGGTGCGATCGCAACGGCGCCGCTTAAGGCCAAGCGAGAGAGCGACAAGAACGCCAAGTCGATCATCTTCTTGGGCGTGCTCTGGTTTGCGATCTTCTTCTCCGTGCTCTGTCTCGCCGTGCTCATCATTACGGCATTCGTGGACGGGTCGGCACGGCTCGACGGAAACCTGTTCACGCGCTACACATCGATCGTGTTGCCCGAGATGGCAGGTGCACGCGCTGCCATTCTGGGCTCCGCACTCGTGATCGTCACGACGGCGTTCCTCGCCATCCCCTTGGGTGTCGCTGCGGGCGTCTACCTCGAGGATTTCGCAGACTCCCGCCGCTGGTACAACAAGCTCATCGAGGTGAACCTCACCAACCTGGCCGCGGTGCCCGCCATCGTTTACGGCATGCTCACCGCCGGAGTGGCCCTGTCGATCGGCCTGCCCCGCCGAGTGGTGCTCGCCGGAGCCATTGCGCTGGCACTCCTGATCCTTCCCGTGATCATCATCACCACGCGCGAAGCCATCAGAGCTGTCCCTCGGGAGATTCGAGAGGGGTCCCTCGCGCTGGGCGCGACCCCCTTGCAGACCGTATGGCGCCAGACGCTGCCCGCTGCCGTCCCTGGTATCGCCACGGGGGCGATCCTGGCGCTCTCACGAGCCCTGGGAGAGGCAGCGCCATTGCTGTTGTTGGGTGGGCTGGTCTTTGTCAACTACGACCCGAACGGGTTGTTCTCCGGCTTCACCACGTTGCCGATCCAGATCTTCAACTGGGCGGCTCAACCTCAGCTCGCCTTCCAGCAGGTGGCCTCGGCCGCCATCATCTTGATGCTCGCACTACTGCTCCTGATGAACACGATCGCAATCGTCATCCGGAACCGCTACCAGAAGCGTTGGTGACCCATGTCCTCCTCTCACACCTACTCGACTCGCACTGGCGAGCCGGCCAACGACCGTGAAGTGGTGCCGGTGATCGAAGTCAACCGCGACGGTCGCCGCTCCCTGCCACCCGAGCCGAAGCCGATCATGGAGTGCGAAGGCGTCAATGTCTTCTATGAGGACTTCCGTGCCGTCAGCGATGTCACCCTCGGCTTCGGCTACAACGAGATCACTGCCCTGATCGGCCCGTCCGGCTGCGGCAAGTCCACGTTGCTTCGGTCGCTCAACAGGATGAACGATCTCATCGTCGGAGCCCGTGTCGAGGGATCGGTCACGTTTCACGGCCAGTCCATCTACGCCAAGGGAGTTGACCCGATCGAGGTTCGTCGTCGCATCGGCATGGTGTTCCAGAAGCCGAACCCCTTTCCCAAGTCGATCTACGACAACGTCGCGTACGGCCCCCGGGTGACAGGCATGAAGGTCTCGACGATGGACGACCTCGTCGAGGAGGCGCTGACCCGGTCGGCCCTGTGGGACGAGGTCAAGGACAAGCTCAAGCAGTCTGCTTTGGGCTTGTCTGGCGGGCAGCAGCAGCGGCTATGCATCGCGCGGACGATCGCGGTCCGTCCGGAAGTCATCTTGATGGACGAGCCGTGCTCCGCGCTGGACCCCATCGCCACCTCACGGATTGAGGACCTGATGGTCGAGCTCCGTGACGACTACTCGATCATCATCGTCACCCACAACATGCAGCAGGCGGCCCGCGTGGCCGACAGAACCGCTTTCTTCACCGCACTTGCCGACGAGGGCACTGGTGATCGGACCGGCCTGCTCGTCGAGTACGACCTCACCACGAAGATCTTCAGCTCGCCGGCGGACCAACGGACCGAGAACTACATCTCCGGTCGCTTCGGCTAACCCGCCCGGACGTCCGTGTTGCTGGTCGCCAGGACGCTCGCCTGCACGGACGCTGCACAGGTCGGGTTGCAGCGTCCGTAGTAGCGGTCGGTCTGGCAGCCAGTTGCACGGACGTTGCGGGGTTTCCGGCGAGTCAGACGTCGACGTCCACCGTCGCGACAACCTCGAGCCGCGGATCGTCGCCGTCGTTGTCGACGACGCCCGTCTCCCATCGCATCGTAAGACTGCGACCACGGGTCTCGAGCGTCGCGAGGTTGTTGTCGAACCACGGGCCGCGGGTCGTCTTCCAGGTGAACGGGGGCGGCGGAACCTTCGCCCGCCGCGACAAGAACGTCCCGATGCTCCGACCGAAGTTCTTGGACGAGAATCCGGTCATGTAGCGGACGGCCTGCGGCAACGGGTTGCGGATCGGTGAGCACACGGCCTGCAAGATGCGGGAGCCGCCCGGCCGCTGCACCTCGGCGACGAACGAGTTGTGCACATCGCCCGACAGGAACGTTACAGTCCCCGGCGCAGACCCTCGCTTCCCGTCGGCAACCTCAGTGACCATGGTGGCAACTGCGTGGAAGCCCTCCTGGAAGGCTGCCCAGTGCTCGAGGTCGATGCCTTGCCGAATCTTTTCTCCCCACCTCGACCAGCGTCTTCCCCACACCCCGGTCGAGACCGCCTCACTCCACGCCTCCACATGGTGCAGACCCTCGGACAGCAGGAACGGCAACGACGTACCGATGAACACGTGGTCGAAGCCGCCCTGCAGGTTCTCGTCCAGCCAAGCCATCTCTTCGTCGTCGAGGATCGAGCGGCGCTCAGGTTGTAGGACCCGGGCTGCCCGCGAGTCGACGACGATGAGCCTCGTCGGCCCGATGTCGCGGGAGTAGCTCCAGCTGTAGGTCTCAGGGCTCTCGTCGGCTCGCTCGGCAAACGCGTCGAGCGTTTCACTGAGGTCGGGCTCGTCCTCCGAGTCACGACGAGAGACAACCTCCTTCCAGATCTCGTCGTTGGCACGGTCGGCCGGCGACAAGTTCCCGAGGTGCTGATAGACCCAGTACGACGCCAGACCACCGAGGATGCGGTCGTGCCACCAGTCGGTGTCGTGCATCTTCTGGCGCCAGGTGGCGGACGTGTTCCAGTCGTCACGGATGTCATGGTCGTCGAAGATCATCGAGCTCGGCAGCGTCGACAGCAGCCAACGGTTGGCCGGGTCTGTCCACGCCAGCGTGTAGAGGTGGGCGTACTCCTCGAAGTCCTTGAGCTCTTCGCACGGCGGCTCTTCGATGTTGCGGCGCGCCCTGATGAACTCGCGCATTGCGTCAGACGTCTCGTCGGCATACACCTGGTCGCCGAGGAACACGACAAGGTCTGGCCACGGGTCCTCGTCCTTGGCCATGTGCAGGGCATAGGCACGCATCGCGTCGACGCCGTGGCTGCGGTTGCCGGCACCGTCGTGCGGCACGCTCGTCCGGCACGAGCCGAACGCCATCCTGAGGTCCTTGCCCGGCTTGAGTGTCGCGATCCGGCTGGGTGGGTAGGGCGAGTCTGGAAGGGGCCAGACGACGGCATCGTCGACGAGGACTGTGTAGTCCTGGATCGAGCCCGGAACAAGACCATCCAGCTCGACGAGGGCGTAGTGGTGCCCATGGACAGCGAACGTCTTGGTGCTCCAGGTCCGGTCGTCGGCCGCGACCGTCACCGTCGAGGTGTCGCGCGTCTCGACCCAGACCGCGGCGGATGTCTCGTCGACGTATCGGAGCAGCGGCCCGAGGACCAAGGTGTCTGCGGTCACGCGCCTAGTTCTACACCTGGCCCGGGTCGGCCGGGGCCTCCCGGGGTCATCCGACCACCGGAAGCGCTAGTCGTAACCCAGCTCGTGCAGTCGCTGGTCGTCGATTCCGAAGTGGTGTGCCACCTCGTGCGCCACGGTGATCTCGACCTCCCGGCGTACGTCGTCGCGGTCCTCGCACGCCGCGAGCACCGGCAGCCGAAAGACCGTGATCCGGTCGGGGATCGCCATGAAGTAGCCGCCGCCGCGCTCCGTCAAGGGGATCCCCTCGTAGAGCCCGAGCAGATCCTCACCATCCGGCGTGTCCTCCTCGACGAAAATGGCCACGTTGTCCATCAGCCGCGCCAGCTCTGGAGGGAGGCGGTCGAGCGCGTCGGCAACCAGTTCGTCGAACTCTTCACGGCTGACGTCGATCACAGGTCAACCCTAGTCGCGGCAGGTCGACCGTCCGATGCTCCGCTGGCGGCTAGCCTGCTTGCCATGTCACTGATCCGCCGCATCAAGGAGACACCCTCGGCGGCGTTGCTGTTCGTCCAGCTCGTCGGAGTGCTGCTGTACCCGTTCATGGACGAGAGCCGGCCCGGCCGCGCTGCCTTTGCTGTGTTCGGCATCGCCGTCCTCGCGCTGGCTGTGCTCGCTGTACGACCCACGCCCTCGTTCACGTGGATGAGCATGGCCCTGGCGATGCCCGCCGTCGTGCTTCTGGTCGCCCAGCTCTTCTCCTCCGCCTCGTGGCTCACCCCTTGGAGCGCGGCGTTCGAAGCCGCGCTGTACTTCTATTGCGCCATCGCGCTGCTCCGATACATGTTCGCTGACCACGAGGTGACAAGGGACGAGCTTTTCGCCGTCGGCGCGACGTTCACCCTCGTGGCGTGGGGCTTTGCGTACGTCTTCGTCGTCGTGCAGGCGGCCTCTCCGGGCAGCTTCACTGCGGCGATCGATCCGGAGGGAACGCGGAGCTGGATGGAGCTGCTGTTCCTGAGCTTTACCACACTGTCGAGCACTGGCCTGAGCGATGTGGTGCCTGTTCTGTCATTCGCCAGGGCAGTCGTGATGATCGAGCAGGTAGCAGGCGTCCTCTACATCGCCATGGTCGTCGCACGCATGGTCGGCCTCACGTTCATGCGCATCGGGGCGGCCGCCGCAACTGTTGACAAGTCAGGATCTGTCGACAAGGACTGACCGTTAAACGTCGCTTTGCAACGGCTGCGCCGGCACCACGCTCCGAGTAACCTGTACCGGCAGCATGTCTCCAGTTCGGGGTGGCATCGAAGGAGGTCGCCGTTGACGGCGCAACTCTGGTTGTCTGCCGATCCGACCGCAGCGAGCGCAGCCCGATCGTGGGTGCGCGACGAATTGACCGCACGGTCGCGCACCGAGTTGGAGTCGGCCGCCGTCCTTGGGGTTTCGGAGCTGGTGACCAACGCGGTCGTCCATGTCCGCGGCTCAGTCGTCATACGCATCCTCGATAACCCGTCGGTGCGGATCGAGGTGTATGACGAGTCACCGCACACGCCACAGACCCGCAACAAGTTGTCTGCTGGGGAGGCGACGAACCCGTCCACGGTCGGCCGCGGACTTCAGATCCTCGACTCGGTGTCCCAGGCTTGGGGCGTCAGCTCCGAGCTGGCAGGCAAGTGCGTCTGGTTTCAACCGGTGGCCGAAGGCGCCCTCGCGCGCACGATGTCAGGCCCACTTGTGTCTACCTCGGACCTGGTGAACGACCCTCCGGCAAGTGAGGCCCTCGTCGAAGTCCAGCTGCTCGATGTCCCGGTGTTGCTGCTGCTCCACTACCGCACGAGGTTTCGCGACCTTCGCCGTGAGCTGACACTGATCGCGCTCGACGCCCGCGACGACACGCACGTCGCCGACCGGCTGATTGACACGGCCCAGCAGTTGGACAGGTACGACTCGTACGGCGAACCCTCGTCACGACAGGTCGAGGACGCCGTGCGTCAGGGCCTCACTCGCACGGACCTCACCTTCCAGATTCCGCACAGCGCAATCGATGGCATCCGCGAACTTCGTGACAGGTTGTTGGAGGCGGAAGAGTTCTGCCACCGCGCCGAGCTCCTTGCGCTCGGAGCTGGGCCGCAGGAGCTCGCCGTGCGCGAGTGGTATCTCGGCGAGGTCATCGCTCAGGCCGATGGTGCCGCCCCCGTGCCTTGGCCCGGCGAGTTCGAAGTCACGGACGAGCTCCAACCGGCCCAGCCCTGAGGCACCTTGTCGGTTTGGAGGCCGGTGTGGCCTGCGCCTATAGTTATGCGGTCCCCGACGGTATTGCTTGCTGATGCCCGGGCTTTGGCCCCCATCGTCTAGTGGCCTAGGACGCCGCCCTTTCACGGCGGTAGCACGGGTTCGAATCCCGTTGGGGGTGCTTCGTACGCTAGTGTTCTGGCGCGCGAGGCGGAGAGTGACCGTGTCGCAAGCCTGAAGAGTCACAGCAGCACCAACACCTGGCCCCGTAGCGCAGTTGGTTAGCGCGCCGCCCTGTCACGGCGAAGGCCGCGGGTTCGAGTCCCGTCGGGGTCGCAAGAGAAACGCCTCGCCTGAGAGATCAGGTGGGGCGTCTTGTACTTCGGGGATAGGCGCGTGGCATGGCCGCGGGTGGCAGCGGCTTTCCCAGTTCGGGGCGGAAAGCTCGCTGAGGTATGGTTTTGCGCGCGCCGCGAGGTCCTGCCTTGTGGCCATCGGCCAGGTAGCTCAGTTGGTACGAGCGTCCGCCTGAAAAGCGGAAGGTCGCCGGTTCGACCCCGGCCCTGGCCACCGCATGAGTGCAGTTCCGCAGGCTGCGTGACCGAGCGTGATCGGCTACACGAGCCCTCCTGCTAACACTTTGCTAACACGAGCCGACAGCGCGGGCGAAGATCTCGCCGACCTCTGCCGCGTCGAGCCGCAAACACATGGGCGTGGATCCGCAACGTGATCGCCGCGTCCGCATGACCCAACCGGGACGCGACAAGGTGAACGGGCACACCCGCGAGCAGCAGCATCGTGGCGTGCCGTCGTCGTCCCCAGACCGTCGTGGTCTGTGATCGTGCCCTCAGACTCCAGCGACGTAGGCGGTGACAAGGTGGACACCGTGCCGGTCGAGGTTGCCGCGGGCGCGATCGTAGAGGACTTCGCCGAGACCCTGCGCGGACACCGCGTCCTGCGACTGGTCGGGAAGGGCAAAAAGCCGGCCACGATGCCGCTCACTGTCCCGGCCTGCGGGTCCTGGAGGCCCGCTGTTCCCCTCGCTGCTTTGTGCCCGGAGTTACTGCGGCGCGATGCCGTAGCGGTCGGCCAGCGTGCTTGCGGCCGCTTGGAGGGAGTGGCCGAGGGGCTCGGCGCTTTCCACTTGGGACTGATGGCTACCGCCTACGAGCACCGGGAGCTGCGGCTTGGCTGCCTGGATGGCCGCGACCGCGTCACGAACCGCGGACACGTCCGAATGTGAGTGAGCGCCGAGGACCACTGCATCGGGGTCGCGCGTAGCCACTGCGACTACCCAGCTGTCGGAGGGGATGTCGCAGCCGAGGTAGCTCACATCGAAGCCGGCGCGCCGCAAGAGCACCGCGAAGGCGAGGACGCCGAACTCGTGACGGGAGCCTCGGGCAAGACCGACGAGGATGCACGGCGCCCCCGGCGGCGTCGAAAGGGCGTCGAGCGCGATAGCGAGGCGGCGGTGCACACCGGCGCTGACGAAATGCTCGGCCGGCACGGAGACCTCACCGCGTTGCCATGCGTCGCCAAGGCGTCGAAGCGCGGGCATCAGCCAGGAGTCGACCAGCTCGTCCACGTCGTATCGGGAGAACATCTCGTCCAGAGAGCGACTCGAGGGTCGCCGTCTCGAACTTCAAGGCGAGACGTACCAACAGGTCCAGGTCTGCCCCGGGGACCGCTGCATCGTCGGTGTTCCCGCTGGTGATGCTCGAGTCTTCAGGCCGTCCCTTTGTCGGTCCTAGGGTCGTGCCAGACGCCACCTGCGCGGCTGCCTCCCGCGGGGCCCATCCAGCGGCGACCAAAGCGTGCATGGCGGTCAAGCGCGTGATCGCCGCATCGTCGTAGAGGCGGTAGCCCCCCTGGTTGCGTATCGGCGTGACCACCCTGTAGCGGCGCTCCCACATCCGCAGCGTGTCCGCGGGGATGCCGGTCAGGGCTGCGGCGTGCTTGATGGTGTACACGCTCAGAGCCTAGCCGAACTCTGGACAAAGTCTGGACAGAGGGTTGGTAGATCTGGTTTAGTTCAAACATTCGACAAACTTTCGACACAAGGAGAGAAGATGAACCACAGCACTACTCGCGTCGGCCTCGGGCTGCTGCCCCGCCGTCTCGTCGCCGCAGCTACGGTGACCCTCGGCCTCCTCGGCACCGCACTAGTTACGAGTCCGGCAGCCCCGGCAGCCGACACGGCTCCGAGCGCAGGTGAGGACAAGGGAGCCACCCGCGTGGCCGTAGCCCCACGGGTCGCCAAGATCATCACCGGGGCCGGCATTGCGGCCACACCGACCGGCGACGCCAAGGCTTTCCCGTTCAAGGGGACCGTCGCCTTCCGCTTCCACATCACGGGAACCAGCCGTGACGGCAAGCGGATCAGCCACTCCGGCGGCGTCAAACTTTCGGACGGCCACGAGGCGCTCATGCTCGAGCGCTTCCGGATCAACCTGCGCCGCGGCTACGTCAGCGCCTGGGTGAACCGAGACGTCCGCACGGCGGTCTTCAACATCGCCGAGTCGCACCGTCCGCAGCTCGGGCCGGTCCGATTGACCTTTAACCGCACAGCGGCGGCAGCGGTGAACCAAACGTTCGGCGTGCACGTGTTCCGCGCTGGCCAGAACTTCGGTTACGCGCGCGTCAACCCGACCTGAGCCCAGCGACGGCTAGCCAGGGTCAGTCCCGCGACTTTCGGGGACGTGACCCTGGCTCGCGGGCACGTGTGGGATCACTCGCCCCAGAGGCGTCCGTGTCATAGCCGAGGAACCGTTCCCCCTGTCACGTTGCCGCGCCGTCGGCACTGAGGTGTGGAGGCGTAGTCAGGGTGTGGTGCGGTGCGCGCGGCGGAACAGTGGCGGGAGGTAGCACACCATCAGGGTCGACCATGTCAGGTGCGTGAGGGCGGGCGCCTGCAGACCTCCGGATGCACGACGTTGCAGGCTGAAGAGCGTGCCCATCGCCCCGGCCGCCAGCATCAGGGCGGGGTTTCGAGTTGTTGCGGTCGCCAAGGTGTAGACGGCAGTCGAGACGACGACGGCCCGGTCGGCGTCCAATGCCGCGTAGAGGGCACCGCGGAAGAAGATTTCCTCACCCAGACCGTTGGCAAGTGTCGTGGCCACGACCATGGGGGTGCTGCCCTCGTCGGCGAACGCCAGAACGTTTCCGATGGCCCGGTCGAGGACGGGGATTTGCCGCGCCACCAGAGCGCATCCGTAGAAGCAGCCGAACGCTGCCACACCGGTCGCGACCGGTGTGATGATCGGCCGGCGGAGACGCTGGTCACGGCTCTGGATCCAGCCCAGGTGCAGCGGCCCGGACAGGAAGCCTCCCAGCGTCCAGGTCGCCGCCACGGCGGCGGTGAGCCCGTAGAACTTCTTGGAGCCGGGCTGGGTCGACAAGGACACGCCGAGCAGACCGGTACCCAGCAAGGAGACTCCGGCCACGACGCGTCGCCTGCGGCGAACGACGGCTGCGGGTCTCGACATGCTCGACCGCCACGACGTGCCTGATCGACATCGGAAGCGTGGACCTGAATTGGTCACGCGCGCGCCGCCACCGGGCAGTGGTGCCCGGCGAGGTCATCCGGCGGCCTCATGCTGGTCGTGCTCGCGCAGAGCGGTGCGCACCGCCTCGTCATACGCCCATCGGCTCGAACGCGACGATGGACCTGATGCTGTCGTCGCTGACCACCACCTCGTTGGCCATGGAGTCGATGAGTGATCGCCCGGTCTGGGTGTCGACATCGGTGACCAGGGCCAGCCAGCGTGACGACAGGCCGGGGCTGAGCAGCGGGACCGGCACGATCAACAGCGGACGGTTCTTGATTTTGGCCACCCGGCGCAGCATCGTCACGTACTGCATCACCTCGGGGCCGCCGATCTCGAAGACCCGTCCCTTCGACCGGGGCTCGTCCAGCACCCCGACCAAGTAGCGGACGACGTCGGCCACGGCGATCGGCTGCGTCTTGGTGCGCACCCAGCGCGGCGTGACCATCGCGGGGAGATGCTCGACCAATTGCCGAGTCATCTCCCACGAGATGCCGCCACTGCCCACGATGATGCCGGCTCTCAGCACGGTGACCGGCACCCCAGCACTGCCGAGAAGGCCTTCGACCTCGCGTCGGCTGCGCAGATGGGAGGACAGCGCGTCGGTCTCGCTGCCGAGTCCGCCGAGATAGATGATCTGTTGGACCCCTGCCTCAGCTGCGGCCTTCCCGAACGCTCTGGCAGCGTCCGCGTCCAGCCGTTCGAAGTCCTTGGAGTCCAGCGAGTGCACCAGGTAGTACGCGGCTCGACAACCGTCAAGGGCGGCAGCCAGCGTGGCGGTTTCCTGCACGTCCCCGTACACAGCGTCGCCATCGCCTTGGTAGCTGTCCGGGTGTCGGGTCATGCCCCGTACCTGATGGCCAGCCGCCGTAAGTGCTGGACAGAGCCGTCGCCCGACGAAGCCGGAGGCTCCGGCGACCAGAACAGGTCCTGGCGAGATCATTGCGATCCCTCTGTCGCTGCCGTTGAACGTACACGCGGCTGGGCTGGGATCGCTGATGGCCGAGCTCCCCACCGACCCGACCGCCGTACGGGCGGCCGTGATCGGCGTACTCCTCGCGGAAGAACGACAGGTGCCATTCACCGAGATCTACCCCGCTTCCGGTCCGCAGGATCGCGCTCTGCACCGGAGCGCCGTGGACACGGGTGTCTGCGGTGCTGCCGATCCGCGTCAGCACGAACTCGTCGGCGTCGTCGTGCCGAATCTCTGCATGCAGCGGCTCGAGTCCCTGCAATCGGATGTCGCAGTCGGCTCCCCCGCCGATGGTCGTGACGTCGTCGCGCAGCATGAACACCTTGGGGCGGTCACCCGCCCTCGGGTACGGTCCGAGCGCCAGGATGAGTCGCGGATTCCCGCCTCGGTCTGGATCATGCGTCGTGGTCACTGGGCGGCGGGGTCGCCGAGCCATGGTGGGCGCGATCGGGGTCAAAGTCGGCGGCGGCGCTAGGTCAGCCGCCGGTAGCGCGCCGCCGCTCGGGGACCGGGTCCGGCCGCGAACAAGAGTCCAGATCCCTGCTCGCTCGCTCGATGCGGATATGCCGCGAGCCCGTCACCCGGCGCTGCAGCCAGGACGTCCGCGACGCGCCCAGCGTGACGAGCGGCCCGGACGGCGAGACCACGCTGACTGAGAACCCCTTGCCGGCCAGTGCTCGTGCCAGCCCTCGGATCGCACCCAGGTCTGACCGCCCGGCGAAGAGGACCGGGCCGCTGACGGCGCAGCTCCAGCGTCTTGCCGGAACCAGTCAGCGAACCGGTCGACGGTGCGCGAACCGGGGACGTCGACCGAGAACTCCAGGTCGACCTCCACCGTCAGCTCGCTGGCCATCGGCTCAGGCGCCGCTCTCTGTCGGAGCTTGCGTTGTCCTTCGTGGTCACCTGCAGGGTTCCGTTGAGCTTCCAGGTCGCCCGTGGAGCCCCGGCACCGGTGTCGCGCGGGACCTCGACGGCCATGTCGATGAAGCGGTAGTTGATCGCTGCCTCGCGACCGGTCAGGAACGACCACATCTCTCGGCCGATGTCGGTCCAGTCGACGACCTCGCGCGGGTTGGCGCTCGGTGTACGCGGTGCTCTCGGTCATGCGCTATCTCCTCCATGTCGGCGTCTCAGAAGTAGTTAAACACTTTCCTCAACACGTTGTTTAGGTTTACTATGACAGGGTGGACCCTAGACCGCAAGCCACAAGCCCGACCGCTCCGTCCATCGAGGCGAGTCTGACGATCGGCGACCTTGCCGAACGGACGGGTCTGATGCCCGCCACGCTCAGGATGTGGGAGTCCAGGTACGGGTTCCCTCAACCCCACCGTCGGGACAGTGGTCACCGGCGCTACGCCGAAAGTGACGTCGGCCTCGTCAGGCAGGTGATCCGGCGGCGAGACGCCGGCGCTCGCCTCGAGGCGGCTGTCGCCGAGGTCGTCCTGGCCCAGGCCGGCGTCCATAGACCCGCCCGGCGCCCTTTCCGTGTACGCGACCATGCGCCGCTCGTACCCCCTCCTGCAACCCCAGCGACTGCAGAAGTCCACCCTGATCGGCTCTGTCGTGGGCGATCGAGGACGAGTGCTGCGCGCGTGCCGAGCGGCCGATGATCTTTGGCGGTTTCCAAGAGGAGCGGTTCTTCCGCGCTGCCCAGGAGCGCTGGACGGAGCTGGCTCGGATCGCCCGGTCGACGATGGCTTTCGCCGACTTCGGCGAGGCGCCCGGCGCCGGTCGCCGGGACGACCCTCGTGCACCTTCCAGGCGACGCCCCCATGCGGCGGGAGTGGGTCGTCGTCTGTGACGCGCCGGACTACCCGGCCATGTTGACGGCCTGGGAGCTGCCCGGCCAGTCCACCGTTGCGGACCGCAAGCGACTCTTCGAGGCGATCTGGACCGTCGAGCCAGCGGCCGTGCGCGCAGCCGCCCGGGCCTGCGCACAGGTGGCCCTGCAGCTCGGCCACTCCGAAGCGGCGCCGCTGCTCTACGAGCTGGCCGAGAACCCCCCAGCGCCGTCGGCCGAGTTGCTGAAGGCGACCTCCTTGCTCAACCGGGTGGTGGCCTACCTCGACGTGGCCGCCGACGGTGCCCCGCGTGCCGGTGCCTCCTGACGGTCGATCCGTGGTGCCAATTCGCCGCTGTTGATCGCAGCGATAATGCCAGTATCGCCACTGGATCGTAGGGTGCATTGAGGCTGCGAAAACTTGGCGGTCTTATCGGTCAAGTGCGCGCCGGGTCGCTCGTCGAGCTACGTTGCGCACTCATCGGCGAGTATCGCGAGACGAGCGACAACGTTCCGGATCTGCCGAGTTGAGTGTGTTGGTTACGTCCGGAGCCGGGCACTGAGCGTCAAGGCTGTTGACGACGGTCGTGCCTGAGCCGTTCTCGCACTTCCCTGCGAATGAGTCCGACCGCAATCAGGGCGAAGCCGCAGACAGTGAAGACGATTCCACCTCCGGTGAATGCTCTCCCCCATTCACCAGGCGCGAGTACCCCAAGGACCCACATGGCTGCGCCCAGCGCGAGGACCGCAAGTTCGCCCCGCAGGTCACTGATCATTCTTTGAGGCTACGGCTTCTGGGCGGGTTTACATGGTCCGCCATGGGTTGGCTCCCACTGTCCACCGCGATACCAGATGCGGACCCCGGCGAACCTCCATGGAAACCGTGATTCCGCCTGAAAAGCGGAAGGTCGCCGGTTAGACCCCAGCCTGGCCACCCCTTCTCAGCCGCCGCTTCTCGTGAACTGACCGGCTTCGTGTTGGCCGTGAAGTGGGCGACGCTGACCTCGACCTGTTGTTGCAGCAGTCCCTGGCGGAACTGCGGCTCCGCGACGGCCCCAAGCTTCGGGGGCTCTGGATCAGCGTCGCGTCACCGAGTCCCTCGGTGGATCAACCTCGCCAGCCAAATCCCCTGTGGCCAGGAGCTCCAAGAGCTCGGCACCCCATCGACGCGCTCGGTCCTCCTCGCCCGCGAGCAGGTGGTTGCGCTTGTCCACCAGGAAGCTCTCGGGCTTGGCCACCAGGTGACAACCGTGGTGGCGCAGCCGCCGAGCGATGCCTCGGGCCGCGCTCCCGGTCAAGACTGGGGCCAGGTCGACCCGGGTGTCGAACGCCGCGCCCTTCGCCGAAATATCGCGGACATCCTTGAACCAGTCGCGTAGCCCGCGCCCTGATCCTTGGATCTCGAGTGTCAGGTGCTTCTCCGCGTCATGGGTCGCATCGGCAGCAGACTTCCTCGTGGTGGCCCGGCTGAGACCGTGGGCGTGGGTGGGGCCTCCCACGACGAGTAGGTCGACGCCTCGCAGCGAACCGTCGACGACCTGGTAAAGCGGCATCACCACAGTCTCGCCGGCTTCGGACAACGCCGAGCCGATCGCCTTCGCAATTGCGTGGGTGTTGCCGTACATGGACTCGTAAAGCACCAGGCTCTTCATCAGGCTGCTCCTTCAAGGTAACCCGATTGAGGTCGGGTGAACGGATCCGGCACCGTGCGGCGCCCGATGTGTCTCTCCTCGACTCTCCGCCGGAGCCCGCACTCGCATCAGAGGCGTTCGTCCACTGCCGGTAGGTCCTTCGGCCCTGCGCCGCCTGACCTACCCAGTGCGGACCGGGAGCTGTGGAGCGGGCTCGGTTGTGCCCGGCTCCTCCAGAGCTTGGCCGTGATCGTCCGCGCCCTGCAGGTCCCAGCTCGGCAACAGCCGGTCCAGCCATGTCGGGAGCCACCAGTTGGCGTCGCCAAGCAGTTTCATCGTCGCCGGCACCAACACCAGGCGCACGAGCGTCGCGTCGAGGAACACCGCCGTTGCCAGGCCAAGGCCGAGCATCTTCAGGACGGGGTCATCGCCGAACCCGAAGCCAACGAAGACCGACACCATGATCGCGGCACCGCACGAGATCGTTCGCGCCGTGACCCCGATCCCTCGCACGACGGAGTAGTCGTTGTCGCCTGTGCGCTGGTACTCCTCGCGAACACGTGAGAGCAGGAAGACCTCGTAGTCCATGGACAGCCCGAAGAGGATCGCGAACATGAACAGCGGGATGAACGAGATGATCGGCACCGTCGACTCCAACCCGATCAGGCTCGCGGCCCAGCCCCACTGGAAGACCATCACCAGCACGCCGTACGACGCGGCGACGCTCAGCAGGTTCAGCACCGCTGCCTTGAGCGGCACCAGGATCGAGCGGAACAGGACCATCAGCAGCAGGTACGACATCGCCACGACCGCGACCAGGAAGATCGGCAGCCGTTCCTCGACTCGCTGGCTGAGGTCGGACATGGTGGCCGTGTAGCCACCGACGTGCGCGGTCGCCGAGCTGCTTGCCAACGCGCTTGGCAGCACTTCGCTGCGCACCCGATCGAGCGTCCGAGCGGTCGCGACGTCCTGCGGTGACGTCGTCGGCTGGGCGATGATGACGGCGACGTCGGACGTCCCATCCAGAGGCGCAGATGCAGCCGATGCGATGCCTGGGTCTGCCGAGAGGGCCGACACCAACGGCTCAACCACGGACCGGTCCTGCGAGACGTCGACGGCCACGACCATCGGACCGGTGGCTCCGGGCCCAAAGCCGTCGGCGATGAGGTCGTAGGCCCGCCGCTCGGTGCGCGCCTCCGGGTAGCTGCCCTGGTCCGGCACCCCCAGCCGCAGGGCGAGGACCGGCGCAGCAAGCGCGAGGAGCAGCATCGTGCCGGCGACGGCGTACGCCGCAGCGTGTCGCGAGACGTGCGCAGCCCAGCGGGACCACCGCACCACCGCGGCGTCTGGCCCATGCTTGTGTCCGTGCCTATGCCGAGCAAGCAGCCCACGTGTCTGGAGGCGATGACCAGCCAGCCCGAGCAGGGCCGGCAGCAGGGTGATCGCCGCCAGCACCATCACGAGTACCACAGCCGAGATACCGACACCACCCGCGGCGACGAACGGCAGCCCGGCAAAGGCCAGCCCAAGGATGGCCACGACTACGGTGCCGCCGGCGAACACGACGGCCTGCCCGGCGGTCGCCAGGGAGCGGCCCACCGACTCCGCAACCGGGAAGCCCTCGGCGAGGTATTCCCGGTGGCGCGACAGTAGGAACAGTGCGTAGTCGATGCCGACCCCCAGCCCAACCATGGCCGCCATGACCGGCGCCCAGACCGGGATGTCGACCAGCAGCCCGAGCAGCGGGAGCGAACTGGCGCCCACCAGCAGGCCGAACAGCGCCACCGCGAGCGGCAGTCCTGCGGCCAGCAGCGACCCGAAGGCCACCAGCAGGATCACCGCCGCGACGACCAGCCCAATCACCTCGCCCACGTTGGCGGGCGGCTGCTCGAAGCTGAAGTAGAGGTCGCCCCCCGCTTCGAGCCGCAGCGACGACGAAGTCCTCTCGTCCGCCAGCACAGCCTTGAACGCGGCCAGGTCCGAGGCGGCGAGCTCGCCGATCTCGGGGTACTGCACTCGCACCAGTGCCACTCGGCCGTCCGGCGAGACCTCCTCGGTCGTGCCCAGCACCTTCGGCAGGTCACCCAGGGCCGACTCCAGCTGGGCCAGGTCGGCCCTGGCCTGCCGGGAGTCGACGAAAGTGTCACCGTCCTGGCTCGACGTCGCCACGACGTACGCCGTCAGACCACCGGCGCCACTGTCGGCGGCTGCCAACAGGTCGGCGGCGGCCTGGGAGTCGGTCCCGGGCGCCGCCATGGAGTCGTCCAACTGCTTCCCGAAGCCGGCCGAGGAGGCGACGACCAGGACGGAGACGAGCACCCACGCCCCGATGGCGAACCAGGGGCGGGTGGCTGACCAGTGGCCCCAGCGATACAGCACGTGCGACATGGATCTTCTCCTTGCTCCGTGGTCCGGACCTCTGCGCCGGGTGGTTCAACGCTCGCGGAGCGCCGGGCAACGTCACATCGGCGTCGAGGCCGGACCCGTCGGCCGATGGGAGGAAACACGTCTCGTTCTTTCGGTCGGTCCCCGACGCGTCGGCGATCCCTAGGCTGGGTGTGTGATCACCACCGCCCTGCGTTCGCTGTGGGCCGAGCCCCGCGCCCCTGGCGCTCCTGAACGGGTGTGGCGCGACTGGGTGCTGGTCGGCGTGGTGATGGTGGCGGCGCTGCTCGAAGGAGTGTTCCGGGAAGACGTCGCCTGGCGGCCGTTGGTGACGATCGTGGCGGTCGGGCTCGCGCCGGTGCTGCTGTGGCGGCGGACCTACCCGCTTGCCTGCGTCGTAGTGGGCTTCGGCATCGGGCTGGTGTTGGGGTTGGCGAACTTGGCAAGCGAGGTCGAGACCGTCGGCCTCAACACGATGGTCTACATCCTGGCTCTCGTCTACGCGCTGGTCCGCTGGGGCTCAGGGCGCGAGATCGTGATCGGCCTCGCGGTGGTGCTGGTCGCTGCGATCGTCGGCACGATCGCCGACTACACCGGAGCGGCCGAAGTCATCGGCGGGTTCGCCGTCCTGCTGGCGTCAGCGGCTGGCGGAACGGCGTTCCGCTACCGCACCGAGAGCCGGCGCCGGGCGCTCGACCAGATCCGCGGCCAGGAGCGGGTCGGGCTCGCGCGCGAGCTGCACGACACGGTCGCCCACCACGTCTCGGCGATCGCTGTCCAGGCGCAAGCGGGGCGGACGATGGCCGGGCAGAGACCTGAAGCGGCGCTCGAGGCGCTGTCGGTCATCGAGGCGGAAGCGTCGCAGACGCTGGCGGAAATGCGGGCGATGGTCCGGGTGCTGCGCGACGGTGCGCCTGCCGAGTACGCCCCGCAGCCGGGCGTGACCGACTTGTTGTCCCTCGCCCGCCGCGACCCCGCCCCGGTCGTCGACGTCGAGCTGGCAGGTGACCTGGCGGAACTTCCGCTCCAGGTCGACACGGCGGTCTACCGGCTGGCGCAAGAGGCGCTGACCAACGCCCTGCGGCACGCCCGCAACGCCTCGCGCGTGGAGATCCGAGTCGCCGAAGGCGCCGGCAGGCTGCGGCTACACGTAACCGACGACGGCCAGATCGACCCCGCGCGGCCGGCCAGCCACGGCTTCGGGCTACTGGGGATGACCGAGCGGGTACAACTTCTCGGCGGCACCTTACGCGCCGGGCCGGCGCCGGAGGGCGGGTGGGCGGTCGACGCCGAGCTGCCGACGGGGGTACGCCGATGACCGTGCGCGTACTGGTGGCCGACGACCAAGAGTTGGTGCGCACCGGCCTGTCGATGATCCTGGACGCCCAGCCAGACATCGAGGTCGTAGGCCAGGCCGCAGATGGCCGCGCCGCGGTCGAGTTGGCGCGCCGGCTCCGCCCCGACGTGTGCCTGGTCGACATTCGGATGCCCGAGCTCGACGGCATCGAGGTGACCGAACTCCTCGCCGGGCATGACGTCCCGGATCCGATCGCGGTGGTGGTGATCACCACGTTCGACCTGGACGAGTACGTCCACGGCGCGCTTCTGGCCGGCGCCCGGGGCTTCCTCCTCAAGGACGCCGGGCCGGAGCTGCTCGTCCAGGCCGTGCACGCCGCCGCCCACGGTGATGCCCTGATCGCACCGAACATCACCCGGCGACTCCTGTCCACCTTGGCCGCTAAGGCGCCGTCGACACGGCGTACCCAACCGATCGAGCCGCTCACCGACCGCGAGGAGGAGGTGCTGGCGCTGGTCGCCCGCGGTCACACGAACGCCGAGATCGCCGCCGACCTCTTCATCGGCCTGACGACCGCCAAGACCCACATCGCGAGCCTGCTCACCAAGATCGGCGCCCGCAACCGCGTCGAGATCGCAATGTGGGCCTACGACACCGGCCGCGTGGGCGACCGAACCTGACGCCGGCCTCCGTGATCACCTACGTCCACCCCAGGCCACGATTAACGCGTCTCTTCCGGTCCGGTCTGGTGGGGCTGCTGGCGGCGAGCGTCGTCGGATGTAGTGGCCCCGACGCGGAGCCGCCCGACGTTCGCGACTCCTCGGCGCCGTTCGTCGTCGCGCAGTGGCCGGCGGGCGCCAGCGGCACTCTCGTGGCGGCGCGCGGCGAGGAACTGGTGACCTGTCAGGGCTGGGGGCTCGCTGATCGCGCGCGGGACATCGAGGCAGATTGCGACACCGCGTACGACGTGATGTCGATGACCAAGCAGTTCACCGCCGCGGCGATATTGAAACTGCAGCAGCAGGACCGGCTTTCGGTGTCGGACCGGATCGGCGCCCACCTCGCTGGAGTGCCCGCGGACAAGCGACGGATCACCGTGGAGCAGTTGCTGACGCACACCTCTGGCCTTGTCGACACCCTCGGCGGCGACTACGAGCCACTGGACCGCCCTGCCTTCGTGGCGGCGGCGCTCGGGTCCGAGCTCAAGTCGCCCCCCGGATCGACGCACCTCTATTCCAACGTCGGCTACAGCCTGCTGGCCGTCATCATCGAAGAGGCGTCCGGGATGGGCTTCGAGCGCTACCTCGCGGACGAGCTGTTCGGTCCGGCCGATATGCACGACACCGGCTACGTGCTGCCTCAGTGGGAGTCGGACCAACTCGCCGTGGAGTACGACCGGCGCGGCGTAGCCCAGGGGCGCCCGACCGATCATCCCTGGGCTGCCGACGGCCCGTATTGGAACCTGCGCGGCAACGGCGGCCTGATCTCCACCGCCCGCGACCTTTTCCGCTGGCACTTGGCGCTGGTCGGCGACACAGTCCTCGACGCCGACGCCAAGCGGCAGTTGTTCCAAGCCCGCGTGCGCGAAGAACCAGGTGGCGACGCGTTCGCCTCGTACGGGTGGGTCGTCCTCGAGGCCAAGGGTGAGCAGATTGCCTGGCATAACGGCGGCAACGGCTGGTCCTACGGCGAAATCGCCCGCACGCCCGACGGGAGCGCCATGGTCTTCTGGGTGACGAACCAGGTGCGCAGTGACACCTACAACCTCGAGGCGGATGGCGCAGAGATCACCGAAGGCGTGTTGCGGCGACTGCTTTGAGCATCCTACGAGCGGGGGCCTAGACTCGCCGCTGCGACGCAGACCCCGCGAAGGAGCACACCATGAGTGACAGCAATCAGCTCACCGAACGCCTTGATGCAGGTCCCGTGATCTGTGCCGAAGGGTTCTTGTTCGAGCTCGAGCGGCGGGGCTACCTCAGCGCCGGAGAGTTCGTTCCCGAGGTTGCCCTGGAGTTCCCCGACGCGCTCAAGACGCTGCACGTCGACTTCCAGCGCGCGGGCTCCAACGTCGTCGAGGCGTTCACCTACAACGGGCACCGCGAGAAGATGCGCGTGATCGGCAAGGAAGACTTGCTGGAGCCACTCAACAGGACAGCGCTGCGGATCGCCCGCGAGGTCGCCGATGCGCGGCCCGGTGACCTGATGGCTGGCAACATCTCGAACACGAACATCTGGGACCCGGCCGATGAAAAGCAGCAGGCCGATGTTCGGGCCATGTTCGAGGAGATGGTCGGTTGGGCAGTCGAGGGTGGCGCCGACATGATCATCGGCGAGACGTTCTACTACGCCGGCGAAGCCCTCGCCGCTCTCGAGGTCGCCAAGGCGACGGACTTACCCGTTGTTCTGACCATTGCACCGATGGCGTTGAACGAGATGGCCGACGGCGTCGGAATCGTGGAGACCTGCCAGCAGCTCGAGCAGGCCGGTGCCGACGTCGTGGGGATGAACTGCTTCCGCGGGCCTGAGACGATGATGCCGTGGCTGCGCGAGATTCGGGCGGCGGTCTCGTGCCATGTCGGTGCCCTACCGATTCCGTATCGGACGACCACCGACGAGCCGACTTTCTTCAACCTGAGCGACGATCGCGCGAACGTGCCATCGCCGCACGGCCGGACGTTCCCCACCGCGCTCGACCCGTTGTACGCCAACCGCTACGAAGTCGGTGCCTTCGCGAGTGAAGCAGCAGCCCTCGGGATCAACTACCTCGGGGTGTGCTGCGGTGCGTCGCCGATGCTGATCCGTCAGGTGGCCGAGGCTGTTGGTCTCACCACCGAGGCAAGCAGGTTCTCGGAGCGGATGCAGAACCACTTCATGTACGGCGACAATGAGCGACTTCCGGACCACATCGTGTCTCTCGGCGAACGAGCCTGACTCTCTGGCGTCGCGCAGCTACGCGACGTCACTCCAATAAGGGAATGCCCCTAACGTGCTATAGACAACTGGTCCTGCCTAGGTGAAGCGTAAATTACACCCGCCTTGGAGGTCCCATGCGTCAGTGGTCCATGCGTTTCGCCGTCCTCGCCCTGTTGATGAGCGGCCTGGTCTCGATCGGCGCACCCCCGTCGACCGCCGCACCCACCGTCGACGGGCGGGAGTGGCGGGAACTGTACGAGACGACCGGGCTCTCGTGGTCCGACATCGCGTCGGTGTGCCCCACCGATGGAGCCACCGCGTGTTCGGGCACGGTCGGCGGCCGCAACCTCACTGGTTGGACCTGGGCCACGGCCGGCCAGGTCCGAGACCTGCTGGACGACTATGCGCCCGGACTCGCGACGGCCGAACCCCCAGTGGTGTCAGGCATCGAGGGCTTCTGGGGAGGTATCAGCTTCCTCGCAGTGATGCGGTGGACGGCGTACCACTCCAGCAACTACTCCTACTCGGAGTCGACCAGCGGTTGGACCGCCTCGCATGACGCCGCCTCGGGCCTCCCCATCGGCGGGTCCGCCGCATACGCCCACGCGCTGGCCGGCCCCACTGCCAACGGGAGCGTCGGGCTCGGCACGGCCGCCGACGCGGCGAGCCCGGATCGTGGAGTGTGGCTCTGGCGACCGGCGGGCGTTGACTACTCGGCGCCAGCTGTCACGCCTACGGTGACGGGCACGCTGGGCAATCAGGGTTGGTATCGCTCGAACGTCTCCGTGAGCTGGACCGTGACCGACAACGAGTCGCCGATCACCTCAAGCGTCGGTTGTGACCCGTCGACGCTGTCAGTGGACTCCGGCGGAACGGCATATGCCTGTACGGCGACCTCAGCCGGTGGCCAGGGGTCCGGATCGGTCACCGTGAAACGAGACGCCACGCCCCCGACCATCACGTGCGGCGCCGCTCCGACCTTCCAGCTCGGCCAGTCGATCGCGACGGTCAGTGCCGTGGTGACCGATTCGCTCTCCGGTCCGCCGTCAGTCTCGATCAGCAGGCTGGTCTCGACAGCGGTCGCCGGCGCACACTCCGCCGTGCTCACTGCCACGGACCGGGCCGGCAACACAGCGAGCCAGTCCTGTCCCTACTTCGTGGGTGCGCCCCAGTGTCTGGGCTCGACTCCCACCATCGTGGGGACCGGCGGCAACGACGCGATCCGGGGCACCGCGGGCGCTGACGTGATTCACGCGCTCGGCGGGTCAGACAGGGTCGAGGGTCTCGGAGCCAACGACAGGCTTTGCGGTGGCGACGGGGTGGACGTGATCCTGGGCGGTGCCGGCAACGACACGGTCGATGGGGGTGCCGGCAACGACGACATCTCCGGTGGTGCCGGGGCGGACACCCTCGACGGTGGCGCGGGCTCGGACTCCATCCGGGGTGACGACGGCGCCGACCGTTGCACCAGCGGTGAGGTCCGGATGTCGAGCTGCGCGGTGATTTTCTGAGTCAGTCGAACCGGCGGCGGTGAAGGGCCTGCATCTCGGCTGACAGCTCCGCGACGGGTCCCGCCGTGGGGACATCAGGAGCCACGTCGCCGATCGGCAACGGTTTCACTGGCCCAGGCGCGATCCCCCACTCGCTCCGCCACTGCGTGAGCTGGCTGGCGGACACTGCGTAAACGATCCTGCCCAACCCCATCCATGCGTGCGCAGCTGAGCACATCGGACAATGCTCGCCGGAGGTATAGACAGTCGCCGAACGCCGCTCCTCGGGCGTGAGATGAGAAGCGGACCAGCGGGCAATCTCGAACTCGGGATGACGAGTCTCGTCACCGTCCTTTACCCGGTTGCGGTCCTCGAACCTCACTCGACCGGCGGAGTCGACCACGAGTGCACCGAACGGCTCGTCGCCGTCCTCGAGTGCCTCATCGGCCAGCTCGACGCAGCGGCGCAAGTGGGCAAGGTCGATATCTGAGATGTCCATGGGCTCAACCTCGGGGCTGGGGGTGTGTGGGAGTTCCGTTCCCCGATCATGGTGGTACGTCGGGTCCCGCGGCCACTACCTCCTGTCGCGGGAATAGCCTGGTCAGATGTCGACGAGCGACGCCTATCGAGAAGTGAGCGAAGATGCCTGGTCCTGGGTCATGGGTCAACTGAGGGATGAGGATGGCCCGTGGCTGCCCGAGGTCGTACCGGTCGACGGATCGCCGGTAGGACCTGAGGTCGATCGCGACTCGCTCTATGCCGGGATTGCCGGCCTGGCTCCGGCGTTGGCCGAGATCGGTCAGGCTCGTGCGCTGAGCGAGCAGGAGCAGTCCCTGGCCGCCGGGATCATTGCCCGCCTCTCGGGCGTCGCAACTTGGAGAGTCGAACCTTCGCTGTACCTAGGTTTGGCCGGATACGTGACGGCGCTGAGGATGCTTGCCCCAGGCAGTGAGCAGGTTGCCTTGCAGCGCCTAGTGGGTCTGATGACACCCACCGGTTGGACCAGCGAGCTAGAAATGCAGCCAGGGTCGACATCGCCCGTGACAGACCTCGTCCTGGGCACAGCCGGCGTGGTACTCGCCGCGGTTTGGGCCGGCGGAGAGCGCGGCCGGGCGATCGCGGTGACTGGTGGCGAAGCTCTGCTGCAGGTGGCGGAGCCGACCGAGAAGGGGCTGGACTGGCGGTTGCTCCCGGGATACTCGCACAGCTCGCCCAACTACTCGCACGGTACGGCGGGCGTGGCAGCAGCACTGGCGATAGCCGGCCAAGCACTGGATCGTGAGGACTTTGTCGCGGCTGCGCAGCAGGGTGCGCAGCACCTGCTCGATGTGGGTTCGTTGGACGACGACGGGCTCGTCATCCCGCACACGCTCCCGTTCTCCACCCGCGACGTGGAACCCGTGACCTATACCTGGTGTCATGGACCGGCCGGAACCTCCCACGCGTTCACTGCGTTGGCGTACGCCGGCGTCGACGAGGTGTCCGGCTTGAAGGTCACGGACTTGCGGCAGCGCTGCCTGAACTCGGTCCTGACATCAGGACTTCCGGAACGGCTCCGCCCAGGGTTCTGGGACAACGACGGGCGGTGTTGCGGCACCGCAGGTGTGGGCGACGTTCTGCTTGACGCCGCGCAAGACGCCGCGGACCCGGCGCTGGCCGACCGGCTGCTGGTGGCGGCGGGCGTGATGGGTGACGCACTCCTCCAGCGCTCGATCCGCGACGATGACGGGGCGCGATGGCGGTTCGTGGAGCATCGCCAAGACCCGCCACTGCTTCCTCCGGGAACCTCGTGGATGCAGGGCGCCGCGGGCATTGCGACGTTCCTGCGCCGCCTGGCACGGGTCTTGGACGACGGGCTGGAGACCCCGGTCGTCGATCGCCCCGACCAGTGGTGGGCCGTCCCGGCCGAGCTACGCACTTTCCACACCGATACCGCTGAGGACCTTGAAAGGAAGGGCCGTCATGACAGTTGACGTACTTCCCACGACGTTCACCGGGCGAGCAAACGGCGCTCAGCGACGGCAGAGCTCGCTGTGGTAGCGGCACGCGACGATCTGCGGCGTCTCCACCGGATAGCCAGCCTCGATCGAGCGCGCAAGCCGGAGGAACTGGGCGTGCGACCACGCCAGCGGCCGTGCCGAGTGCGTGCCCTCGCCGAGTTTGAACCGTCCAGCCTGTCCGGTCGGTGGCCGCCCATCCCAGACTTGCTCTGCCATGAACCCGGTGCTGGCCATCGCCGACAATGCCATCGCGTCGAGGTAGCGCTGCGCACCGAGGCCGCGGGCCAACCGGTACTCACCACGCTCCCCGGTCAAGAGCGGCCATCCGCGACCGAGTGTCAGCCGCGAGCCGTCGTCTGAGGGCTCCCATCGGGCGCCAGTCCTCGTCTCGCCGTAACCGTCGAATGATGAGCGACGCCAGAAGGGACCGTTCGGAGTAGCGAAGCGCAGTCGCTCGTCGACCACATCGAGCGAGTTGCGAATCGTGGGGTCATCGGCCCGCTTCACACCGAGGCGCACCAGCTCGAGGAAGCTCGGATCGACGATGCGGCGCTCGTCGACCAGTGGCCCGCCGTCGGGGACCTGGATGTCAGTGCCGGCATCGGCATCGCCGTTGACGGTGACTCGCACGTAGTAGGGATCGTTCGACAGCGGCCCTGTGGTGGTCGCTGTCTGGCTCTCCACTTCGTCGCGCCAACGGTCGGCGGTGCTGAGGTATGACCGCGCGAGAGCTGGCCGGCCATTGTCGCGTGCGATGTCGGCTGCGCACACCAACCCGGCAATCTCGGCTGCGATCGTCGCCGGCGAATAGTTGCCGAGGTTCTCCCAGCGCTCTTGTGGCGAGGCCGGCCCGTTGGCCACCAGGTAGTCGGCCGAACGACGTACGTGCGACCAGTCAGCCGGCCCCGAGCGACCAAGCTGCCACGCGAGCACCAGCGGGAACGCCACCTCGTCCATCTGCAAGCTGGTGAACACCGGCGTGCCGTCGAGCCTGGTGTTCTGAGGGAACGACCCGTCGGGCTGCTGTTGGACGTCCCACAGATAGTTCAGTGCCCTGTTTGCGGCCGCGGTGTCACCCACCGCAAGCAAACCTGTCGCAATCTGGTACTGGTCGCGCGACCAAACAGCGTGGTAGACGGGGATGTCACGAAGCTCGAACGCCCACGCCCAGGGGCGACCCGGCGCGGCGACGAATCCGCCTCGGTAGGTCTTGTCCTCGCTCGCTGCGAGAACCATCGCCGACACTCTCCACTCCCGACGCCATCGATCCGCGCTTTGCGGCCGGCCATCGAGCGAGCCGAGGTAAGCCCGCCACCCTGCGGCGTAGGCCTGGGCGACGCGAGGGAAGCCAATAGCCAGTGAGCGAGCCGCCACCCGGGCGCTGGCCTGCACGGTCTCGCCGAATCCGACTGCCATGGTCAGTTGGCGCGACCCCGGCAGACCCGTCAGTGTCGTCCGGCCGAGCTGGACGACGTTGCCCGGCTCAGCTGCTGTGTAGGTCCAGTCCATCGTGTGGTCATTGGCGAGATCATTCCAGCCGTCGCTACGACCGGCGTAGCCACTCGAGGTGCGGGTCAACGCCGGTCGGGTGGCAAGCGTGCTGCCCATGCCGTCTTCCCGAGCGAACAGGGTCGCCCCGCGTGTGCCACCACTGTCGTCGGTCCCGTCGTTGTCGAGCCCTGGGTCATGGAGCAGGTAGACGTCGTACGGCTCTCCGGACAGCGATTCGAAGCGGATGTCCACCAAGACGGTCGACCTCGACGGGTCGGTGACAAAGGTCTTGGTGATCCTGTAGTCACCATCCTGGTCTGTGTTCACGACCTCGTATGTCAGTCCACGCCGATCGAGCACCCGCACCCGATGGCGGGTGTCGCGGTCTTCCCGGTCTGTAAACGTCTCACCGTCGGAGATCACCAACTGCGACTCACGCACGCTGGGCGTGTCCACACGCGGGTAGAACAGCTCGGTCGCACTGCCGCCGCGGCCAACGGTGTACCAGACGCGGCTCTGCGTGCCGCGTGCTGTACCGAACCCGGTTTTGGCCCCGTCGGTCCACACGGCGGGACCACCGGGCGCACCCGGTGCTTGACCGGTCGCTGCTGCGGGCCGCGCTCCCTCGGAGGCGGCCTGCCCTGGCAGCATCGCCGCCGCGACGAGAAGGGCGGCCAGGGGCGCCATGCCCTTGATCCATAAGGTCTGTGCTGACGGCATGACACACCTCCGGCTGGCAATTCCCCGGCCTTCGACACTCCCCGGCCGCTGCCGAGCAGGCTTGCGCAACTGCCTTGGCCCCGCAACTCGAGATTCGGGTCGTGCACTGGTGTTCCGTACTGCCCCACTGCCGGCGGCTAACCTGCTCGTGTGCGGTTGGAGCAACCTCGGGTCGACCACGATGGCTGACGCCGACGGCGTACGCCGGATGGCGCTTGCCCTGCCGCACGTAGAGGAGATCGAGAGCGACGGCTTCGACTTCCGGGTGGGCGACAAGGGGTTCGTCTGGTCCTACCCCGAACCAAGACCTGGCAAGCCGCGGATCATCCGGACCGACATCGCGGTGCTGTTCGTCGGGGATGAAGCAGAGAAGCAGGCTTTGGTGCTCGGCGAGCCGGAGGTCTTCTTCACCACACCCCGCTACGACGGATGGCCGCTCGTGATGTTGCGACTGGCTGAGGTGGACGTCCCGCGACTGAGAGAGCTCGTGACGGACGCGTGGCGGATGCGTGCTCCGGACTCACTCGTCGGCGACCTTGACGAGGTTGGGTGACAGGGCCGCCCGCCCCGTCACTGTTACGATCGCCCCGTGTTTTCGCCCCCTCAGCTGTCGACGGTCCCTCGAGGAGCGCGGCGCGTCGCTCGGATCGTTCGCGGGCTTGCCAGCCCGGAATCCCGACCACGGTATGTCGCCGCCGCCAAGCAGCGGCTTCGACGTGCACCGCGCCAGAACCACGGTGACGCGTGCTTGGTCTGCTCTGCACGCCCGATCCGACACGAGAAGATTCGCTCCGCTGGGGATAGTGCCCGGGTGTGCAATGTCCGAATCTGTAAGGCCTGCGGCTTCATCGGCAACCCCGCCAACATCAACGACTACCGGGATCGGGGCCCCATCGAGAACCTCCCGGCAGGGACTCGTGTCGGCACCGACGATCGGCCCGGGCGCGAGTACTACATGGCCAAGATGGCTCTCGACATCCTCGGTCGTGACGACCTCGAGGTGCTCGTCTTTGGCGCGGGTCGCAGCCTCGACAACCACCACATCGCGAAATTGCCACGGGTGCGCCACGTCGCCATCGGCGACATCATGAACATCCGCGACGACGCCGAGGTCATCGATGCCAACAAACCCGCCAGTCGGAGATTCCCCATCGTGATCGCGAGCGAGGTGATTGAGCACTTTCGCGATCCACGTAAGGATTTCGCCATCCTGTTCTCCTTCGTCGAACGCAACGGAATCATCGTGTGCGGCACCAACATCTACGACGGCGGCGACCTCTCGAAGGACTCCTACCTCTTCTTCTCCGACCACAGCTCGTACTACACGCCAGAGGCACTGCGAGCGATCGCGCACGAACACGGCTACCACGTCGACTTCCGGGCGCCATTGGTTGGCACAGCCATGCGCAAGCGGTATGTGCTGTTCACCAAGTCCCAGCCGGTACTCGAGAGCGTCGCTTGTTACTTTGGCGCCAACATGTTCGCACCCTCTGAGGTGAAGTCAGCGGCAGACAGGCGCAAGCTGTTGACCGGCAAGGGGAAGTCCTAGCCTGGTCGCTGAGCCGACGCGGCAGCTGGACAGGCCAGCACACCGACGCCACGCATGGGATTGGAGCGCAATGTTCGAGCACACCAAGGCATTCAGCGGATTCTCCGCCGACGACATCGCAAAGGCAAAGCAGTTCTACGGCGAGACACTGGGCCTCCGCGTGTCCGAGGTGAACGGGATGCTGCACCTGCACATCGCCGGCGACCGAGACACATTGATCTACCCCAAGGAAGACCACACCCCGGCGACGTTCACCATCCTCAACTTCCCGGTCGACGACATCGATGCCGCGGTGGCTGCGCTCGCAGAGCGCGGAGTCCAGTTCGAGATGTACGACGGAGTCGACGAGCACGGAGTCCAGCGCGACTACGGACCACCCATCGCCTGGTTCAAGGACCCGGCCGGCAACATTCTTTCCGTCCTGCAGCTGGACTGAGCCAGCACCTAGCCCGCACGCAGCTCACTAGCGTGGTGGCGATGAATCATGGCCGGGCTTGCAACCACTCCCGGACGGCTTCTCCGTGGCCATCAAGGAGTGGCGGGGCGGCGTGCTCCCTGGCGGTCTTTTCCGTGCCGCCGCTGTCGAAGAAGCGCAATGGCGGGCCTGGGAGCTTGAGGTCCCCCAGGGTCTCGTGGTGTACGTCGATGACGAGCCCTTGCGAGAGCGCCTGCTCCCAGCGGTAGACCTCGTCAAGTGTGCGCACCTTGCCGGCGGGGATGCTGAGCTCTTCCAGCCGCGCGAGCAGGGCCTCCGCGTCCCACGACGCGAACGCCGTCTGAACGATGTCGATGACCCGGTCCCGCGCGCCGACTCGTTCGGAATTGGTCGCTAACCCCTCTTGGTCTGGATCGATCCCGAAGCCGGCGCAGAAGCGTCGCCACAGGCTCTCGCTGCCCAGCGCGATCTGCACGTGGCCGTCGGCGCATGCGAACATGCCATACGGGGCGATGGACGCGTGGTGGTTGCCCTGGGCCTTGCCGACTTCACCAGCGACGGTCCAGCGAGTGCCTTGGAAGGCGTGGACTCCGACGACCGCGGCGAGCAGCGACGTACGCACCATCGTGCCGCGGCCGGTCTGCTCGCGTTCGTGCAGCGCGGCGAGGACGCCGTACGCGCCGTACATTCCGGCGAGCAGGTCGGCGATCGGAGTACCCACCTTCTGCGGGTCATCGGGGTCGGAGCCGGTCAGCGACATCAGACCGCCTTCCCCCTGGGCGATCTGGTCATAGCCTGCCCGGCCACCTTCGGGACCGTCGTGGCCGAACCCGGTGATGGACAGGACGACGAGACGCTCGTTGCGTTTCTGCAGTGCATCGAAGCCGAGACCAAGCCGGTCGAGCACTCCGGTGCGGAAGTTCTCAACCAAGACGTCAGCGCGCGACACGAGCTCCCAGAGCACGGCCAGATCACGCTCATCCTTGAGGTCGAGGACGACCGACTCCTTGTTGCGGTTCGCCGACAAGAAGTACGTCGACTGGCGGTCCTCGAGTCGCTGAGCCTCGTCGCCAGGGGGCCAGACAAACGGCGGTCCCCACCCACGCGTGTCATCACCAGCTCCCGGTGACTCGATCTTGATGACACGCGCACCGAGGTCAGCGAGCATCATCGCCGCATGTGGTCCCGCAAGGGCTCGCGACAGGTCGACCACGAGAATGTCGCTGAGCGGTCCGCTCGCACTTGCCACGTCGATGCCTCTCTATATCCAGCCGGGGACGACGAGGACAGCCCACACGAGGAGCGGCCCGACGGCAACAACGATGAAGCTGTACGTGAGGATCTGCTTGTAGAACCGCTCTTCCGGGATCGTGTCGGGACGGTTGGCGAGCACCAAAGCGCCGTTCGTCGAGAACGGGCTGACGTCGACGATCGTCGACGAGACAGCCGACAGCCGCCACCACCGCGATCGCACTGAGGTTCTGATCCACCACGAGCGGAATCGAGATCGGGATGATGATCGGCAGCAGGGCAGTGGACGAGGCGAAGGCGGAGACGACACCACCGACGTAGCAGAGGATCAACGCCCCCAGCGTGGCTGCGCCAAGGCCAGCAGCCCACTCTCCGACGTACTCCGGAGAACCTGCCGTCTCGAGAATGGTGGCGTACGTGCTGACGCCGGCGACAAGCAGGACGGTGGGCCAGGCGATCTGGTGGACCGCACCTTTCTGGGCTTCTGGCGAGAGCATCGCCAGGGCCACTGCAGCAGTGATGGCCGCGAAGCCGATGTTCTTGTCGTACGCCAGCGCGACGACGGCGACCCCGAGGAAGGCGACGAGTGTGGCGATCTGTTCGAGGAGATGGCGTCGGGACGCGTCGTGGCGCCCCTATCCGTGGTGGCCGGCCGAGCGCCTGGCATCGGATAGGTGCCCTGATGCATCGCATCGCCGGCTCCCGAGCTGGGGCCGGAGCCGCTGCTCGCTGCGCCCGTCGCCGCCTCCTCTTCGTCGGACGTGAAGCGGCGAGAGACCAGTTCTCGACCACCCAGCAGCGACGAACAAGACCACCGCCATCAGGAGGTTGAAGATCATGCTCGCGAAGAAGATCGTCAGCTCGCCAGCCTCAAGCCCACTGGCCTCGACGACTTCGTTCGTGATCGATCCGTAGATACTGATGGGCGAGAAGCCCCCTGCCTGGGCGCCATGCACCACGAACATCCCCATCATCAGCGGGTTGATCGAGTGCCGCGCGGCGAACCCCAGGGCGATCGGGGCGATGATCGCCACCGCGGCCGGGCTGGCGGCACCGATCGCGGTCAGGACCCCCGTGACAGCGAACATCACCCACGGAATCAGCACGACGCGCCCCCCGACTGCCCGCACCGAGGCATTGACGATGAGGTCGACCGTCCCGTTGTTCTTCGCGATGGCAAACAGATAGGTGACGCCGATCAGGGTCAGGATGAGGTCGGCGCTCACCCCTGCGAGAATCTCCTTCTCGTCAAGGTCCAACGCGAGGACGCCGACCAACCATGCGGCGACGTAGGCCAACGCCCCCATGTTGATCGGAAGCACCGTCCCGATGGTGAACAACGCCAGGAGTGCCAGGATTGCGATCCACTCTTGCGACATCGTCGCTCCTTTCGGCACGGCCTTCGCCGACATGGATGAGCCGGGCGCGGCAGCCGTCAGACGTCTTGGACTAGACGCCTAGCCGATAGGTATCCAGTCCGACCTGTCAATACCCTTTGCCCATGACCCTTCCACGGCCTGGTGCGCTCGGCACGGCGGCGGACTGCGGGTGAGCGCCGGCGAGATGCTCGCGGTGGTCTTCGCCGGCCTAGGCGCCGGCGTGGTCATCACCGCCATTGGAGCCGGCTCGCTGGTCAGCTTCCCCATCCTGCTTGCCGTCGGCCTACCACCGGTCACAGCCAACGTATGCAACACCGTGGGGCTGGTTCCGGGAGGACTCACGGGCACCTGGGGATACCGCAGCATGATGCACGGGCGTGCGCCGTGGGTGAAGACCATCTTCGCGACGAGTGCCGGGGGCGCGATCGTCGGGGCGATCCTGCTGCTCGTGCTTCCCGCTGCCGCTTTCGATGCCGTTGTGCCGGCGCTCGTGATCTTCGCGTCGCTGTTGGTCGCTGTTCAGCCGCTGATCTCACGACATCTCGTACGACGCGCGACACTCCTCGGCACCCCACGTCAGCCAGCGTCACGCCGTCGACTTTCCAGCCCCCTGATCGGCACCTCCAGCCTGCTTGGCGTCTACGGCGGCTACTTCGGCGCAGGGCAGGGCGTCATGCTCGTCGCGTGCCTGGCGTTTGGCATCGACGACGACCTCCAAGTCGTCAACGCCTTGAAGAACGTCGCGATCCTGTCGTCGAACGTCGCCGCCAGCGTGGTCTTCATCGGCTTCGCCGACCTCGACTGGCTGGTCATCGGTCTAGTCGCCGCTGGGTCAGTCGTCGGTGGCCAGCTCGGCGCCATGATCGGACTGCGGTTGCCCGCGGCCGTGTTTCGGTTCCTCGTCGTCACTATGGGCCTGCTGGTCGGCATCCGACTCCTCGTCACCTGACAGACGACACTCTTCGCAAGCGCGCCTGACCGATGCGGGTGTGCTCGCCTACGGCCGGGCACGCACTCGCCTATTCGGCACGCAAAAGGCGACGACCTCATTTTCCGAGATTCGTCGCCTTGTGTGTCCTCCTGACCGGCCCGTTACGGACCGGTCAGGAGAGTGTTGTCAGGGAGCCTGCCGTCAGTCGGACTGACGCTGTCCAGGTACGCCGTTGAGCAACTCGCGTACCTCGGACTCACGGTAGCGGCGGTGCCCCCCCAACGTACGAATCGAGCTGAGCTTGCCAGCTTTGGCCCAACGGGTGACCGTCTTGGGGTCGACGCGGAACATCGCGGCAACCTCGGCCGGGGTCAGCAATGGCTCGGACTCGGTCGGTCGTGCGTTCACGCGGCCTCCTCTCTGTCGGGCGCCGGAGCCTGAGGCGAGGCGCTTCGTTCACGGATCCTCGACCTTCCGCTCGATGATCCAGGGGACGATCATCGCACGGACCCCAGGCGCCTGGCGGCACCTCTGGTCGAGTCGGTGGACCAAGTAGGTCAACCGACTTCAAAGGGTAGCCGAATGCGACAAAGACCAGCGAAAATATGTGTTTCTTACTCGCCAGCACATAAAGTCAGTTCGCGCGCTCGAAAGAGTTGATCACTCGCCAGCGTGATTCGAACCCGCGATAGGCCTCCCCAGCGGCTCCCCAGTCACCATCTCGCAGGGCGCGAAGCGCGTTCCGGATGTCGTCTGCAGAGTGGTCGTCGGCCAGCTCAGGGCCGAAACAGCGGGCAACACCGGCGTAGTCGACCTCGACCCAGCTGGCGGGGCTGAACGCCTGGAGCCACTCCGCGAGCTCCTGCAGCTCCTCAAGCAGCTCGGCCTCGTCGAGCACCTTCTCCAGCACGGCGAGGGTACGGCTGACACGCCTGCGGGCATCGACGATCCTGGCCCGGTAGCGGAGACTGTCGAAACCCCCAGCGTCGTACACCTCTCGCTCGGCCGGTGATACGAGCGTGAACCAGGTCCGCGGCACCGACCAGGTCGCCTGGCGGACGTGAGGAACGGCGCGCGGATGGTCACGGCGCCAGGTCAGGAAGTTCGCGTCGGCGATGGCCAGGGACTCCGCGGGAAACAGCAACGCCACGTTGGCGTCACCGAGGCTGTCGACGAGCGCCGTCAGCGACAGCCACGCGCGAAGAGGCATGTCGGCCGGGCAGTAGAAGGAATGACCGTCAACCTGGAGGACATAGGTCCCCGACCCCTTGTCAACATCAAGGCTGATGGTCGATGACGTCATCGCCCGCTGCAACACCGTGGTCTGCTCGTCGACCAAGGTGGCGGTCCCGTCGCTTGACGACTCCACGTCGTCCCCTATCGCGGCGCGAGCGGCCTCGCTCAGCGCTGCTAGCGGCTCATAGACACGCAGGTATGACGCGTAAGGCAGCACGCGTCCAGACTAGTAGCGGCATGCCCGCCCCGCCCGTGGTTCGGAGCGCGGGCTTATCGTTGACCCAACACGTCCGCAACACCCCCGCGGGCGCAGTGGCCTGCCTTTCAAGTCGTTGACCGTTCGGGAGGCGGGCCATCACCAGACAGGGAGAGTCACCACCGTGACCGAGTCGACGAGAGCCTCCGTGTTCGAGCAGGGCGGCGAGCACGAGCAGATCGTGTTCTGCAATGACCCCGCCACGGGGCTCCAGGCGATCATCGCCATCTACTCGACCGCCCTCGGCCCAGGGCTCGGCGGCACCCGCTTCTACCCGTACGCGACGGAGGATCTGGCCCTCCGCGACGTACTCAACCTGTCGCGCGGGATGGCGTACAAGGCGGCGCTCTGCGGCCTCGATCTCGGCGGCGCGAAAGCCGTCATCATCGGTGACCCGCACACCGACAAGACCGAACCGCTGCTGCGATCCTACGGTCGTTTCGTCCAGTCCCTCGGTGGCCGCTACCTCACCGCCTGCGACGTCGGCACCTACAGCGAGGACATGGACATCGTCGCCCGTGAGTGCGAGTTCGTGACCGGCCGCACGGTCGAGCACGGCGGGGCGGGCGACTCGAGCGTGCTCACGGCGTACGGCGTCTTCCAGGGGATGCGTGCCGCGGCCGAGGTCGCGTGGGGGACCGCCAGCCTTGCCGGCAGGCGGGTCGGTGTCGCCGGAGTCGGCAAGGTCGGGCACCACCTCGTGGACCACCTGCTCGACGACAAGGCCGAGGTGGTGATCACCGACGTCTACGAGCCGGCGGTGCACCGGGTGACGAGCGCCCACCCCGAGGTCGACGTAGTCGTCGACAACGACGCCCTCGTCGCTGCCGACATCGACGTCTACGCGCCGTGTGCCCTTGGCGACGCCATCAACGACGACAGCGTGCAGATCATCAAGGCCAAGGTCATCTGCGGAGCGGCCAACAACCAGCTCTCCCACGCGGGCATCGAGGACGTGCTCGAGTCTCGGGGGATCCTCTACGCCCCCGACTACTGCGTCAACGCAGGCGGGCTGGTGCAGGTCGCCGACGAGCTCGAAGGCTTCTCGTTCGACCGCGCTAAGGCACGGGCAGGCAAGATTTTCGACACCACGAAGCGGGTCTTCGAGCTGTCCGCCAAGGAGGGCGTGCCTGCCGCTGTTGCCGCCGACAGGATCGCCGAACGCCGGATGGCGGAGGTAGGGCGGCTCCGAGAGATATGGGTGAGCCGAGACGGTCGCGTCAGTCGTTAGTGCTAACGACGGTTGGCCGACTCCGAGTCGTCGTAGAGATCGACGTAGGGATCGTCGTCACCGTCGGAGTCACCCACACCAGGGTCGGACTCCGCGGATGACGGCGACTCGCTATCGCCGTGAAGTTCGCGCTGGAGCTGGTTGAAGTCCGTGTTGAACTCGCGGTACTTCAGCTCTCGGGCGACCTTCGTCTGCTTCGCCTTCGCACGGCCGCGCCCCATAGGCTCGACCCCCTCGCACAAATCGTGGCCGGCTCACCCCGAGGGTGCCGGACTGTCATATAGGTTCTCGTGTTGTCCACGATACCTGCCCACACCCGTCGGCACACATCCGCCCGAACTGTGGCCGTCGAATGCGTTCCAGCTCGGAGCGCCCGTTACCGTCGGTAGTCACCGCTGAGCGTCACTCCGCCACCATCGCCGGCCGCGACCTCACCGCAGACCCAGGCTGAGATCCCCGCCTCTGCGAGCAGGGCGAGCGCCGCGTCGACAGCGTCGGCCGCGGTCACGGCGACCATGCCGACGCCCATGTTGAGCGTTGCCTCGACATCCGCCCGGTCCAGCCGTCCTACGTCGGCCACCACGTCGAAGATCGGCGCCGGCGTCCAGGTTGCCCGGTCAACGACCGCCCTCGTAGTCGCGGGCAGCACCCGGGCGAGGTTTGCTGCGAGCCCTCCGCCGGTCACATGGGACATCGCGTGAGTGCCCTTCGACCGCGCCAGTGCGAGGCAGGGTCGGGCGTAGATGCGGGTCGGCTCTAGGAGCTCGTCGCCGAGGGCGCGCCCCAGCTCGTCCACGTGTCGGTCGAGTGTCCAGCCGGCCAGCCGGAGCAGAACCTGGCGCACCAGCGAGTACCCGTTGGCGTGCAGCCCCGAGGACGCCATCGCGATGAGTACGTCGCCTGGAGTGACCCGCTCGGGGCCCAACAGGTCGGCCGCCTCGACAACCCCGGTGGTCGACCCGGCGACGTCATACTCGTGCGGCTCGAGCAGGCCGGGATGCTCGGCCGTCTCGCCGCCGAGCAGGGCGCAATTGGCGACCACGCAGGCTTCGGCGATGCCCTTCACGATGGCGGCGATCCGGGCGGGGTCGACCGCCCCGGTCGCGATGTAGTCGGTCATGAACAGCGGCTCCGCACCGCAGACGACCAGGTCGTCGACGAGCATGCCCACGAGGTCGAAGCCGATCGTGTCGTGTCGGTCGAGTGCCTGGGCAATCGCTACCTTCGTGCCCACGCCGTCGGCGCTGGTGGCGAGCAACGGCCGGTCGTAGCCCTTCAGCGCGGAGGCGTCGAAGAGGCCGGCAAAGCCTCCGATCCCACCCACGACCTCCGGGCGGCGGGCCTTGTCGACCCACTGGCGCATCATCTCGACCGCCTTGTCGCCGGCCTCGATGGAGACGCCTGCTTCCGCGTACGCCGACCGCTCCCTGGGGGTCGATGCGTCGGTCATCGTCAGAACTCCCGTGGATCAGGGCCGGTTGAGAGCGTCGCTGGCACCGCCGCCGGTCAACGCCGCGGTCAGGCCGTCGGGGCCGAGTGGAGCGTCAAGCACCTGCTCGAGCAGATGCTTGCCAAGAAACTCTGGCTCGGGCAGGTCGATCGGGTAGACGCCGTCGAAGCAGGCCCGGCACAGGTTGTCCTTGTCGATCTTGGTGGCCGCGACGAGCTCGTCGAGGCCGACGTAGCCCAGGCTGTCGGCGCCGATTGACCGACAGATCTCGTCGACCGTCATGCCGTTGGCGATGAGCTCGGCACGGGTGGCGAAGTCGATCCCGTAGAAGCACGGCCACTTGACCGGCGGGCTCGCGATGCGGACGTGGACCTCTCGGGCGCCGGCCTCGCGGAGCATCCGCACCTGCGCACGCTGCGTGTTGCCGCGCACGATGGAGTCATCGACGACGATCAGCCGCTTGCCCTCGACCACGTCGCGCAGGGGGTTGAGCTTGAGGCGGATGCCGAGCTGGCGGATCGTGTTGCTGGGCTGGATGAAGGTGCGACCGACGTAGGAGTTCTTCACAAACCCTTGCCCATAAGGGATCTTGCTCTCGTCGGCATACCCGATCGCGGCCGGTGTGCCCGACTCGGGCACGGGTATGACGAGGTCGGCCTCGACGGGGAACTGCCTCGCGAGTCGCCGACCGATCTCGGCTCGCACCGTCTGGACCCGCTGGCCACTGATGAGCGTGTCGGGTCGCGCCAGGTAGACAAACTCGAACAGGCAGCCCTTGGGAGCTGGCTCGGCGAACGAGCGGGAGCGCAGACCGTCCTCGTCGATTGCGACCAGCTCGCCTGGTTCGATCTCGCGGACGAATGACGCACCGACGATGTCGAGAGCAGCCGTCTCCGAGGCCACCACCCAGCCACGCTCGAGCCGGCCGAGCACGAGCGGCCGGATGCCCTGGGGGTCCCGCGCGGCATAGAGCGTGCCCTGGTCCATGAACGTGAAGCAGAACGCGCCGCGCAGCCGGGGGAGCACCGCGACAGCGGCGTCCTCGAGACTGCGGTCGGGGTAGGACGCGAGCATCGCGGTCACGAGGTCGGTGTCGGTGGAGGCAGCGGAGGTGTCGCGCGGGAGGTCGAGCGCGCCACTGGTGCGGGCCAGCTCGTCGACGATGGTGGCGAGCTCGCTGGTGTTGGTGAGGTTGCCGTTGTGCCCGAGGGCGATCGAGCCCGCGGGCGTGGAGCGGAACGTTGGCTGTGCGTTGTGCCAGACACTGGAGCCGGTGGTCGAGTAGCGGGAGTGCCCGATCGCAACGTGGCCACGCAGCGAGTTCAGCGTTGGCTCATCGAAGACTTGCGAGACGAGCCCCATGTCTTTGTAGACAAGGATCTGATGACCGTTACCGACCGCGATGCCGGCTGACTCCTGGCCGCGGTGCTGGAGCGCGTAGAGCCCGAAGTAGGTCAGCTTTGCGACATCCTCGCCGGGGGCCCAGACGCCGAAAACTCCGCACGCGTCTTGGGGTCCACGGTCTTGCGGGTCGAGTTCGTGGGTGAGCAAACCATCTCCGCGAGGCACGGGCACCACTGTAGGTGGCGGCTGACGACATACCCAATCGCCGGGCCGCACCACCGGTGATCGGCGGACCTCCGGTGATGCGGACCTCCGGTGATCGAGCTTGTCGAGATCACGGGTCTCGACACGCTCGACCGGCGGAGACTGGCAGACCAGGTCAGGCTTCGGCGAGATTGCGGAGGAGCAGGGCCTCCGCCAGACAGACCCGCTCGAACTCAGCCAGGTGGAGCCCTTCGTTGGCGCCGTGTGCACGCGTGTCGGGATCCTCGACCCCCGTGACCAAGATCGCTGCCTGCGGGAACATCTCGGCGAACTGGGCGATGAAGGGGACGGAGCCACCCACCCCGATGTCGACCGGGTCGGTGCCATCCCAGGCCTCGCGGAAGGCCGCGCGTGCGGCGTCATACGCAGGGCCGTTCGCGTCGACCGCGAACGGCTCGCCGAGGTCATCGTGGCTGAACGTCACCTCAGCCCCGTGGGGAACGTGGCGGCGAAGGTGGTCCTTGAGTCGCTCGAGCGCCTCGGTGGCGTTGTCACCAGGAGCGATGCGCATGCTGACCGTGGCCCGCGCCACCGGCAGCAAGGTGTTGCTCGCATCGGCGACCTGGGTCGCGTCGAGGGCGACGACGGAGATCGCCGGTTTGGTCCAGAGCCGGTCGACGATCGAGCCGGTGCCCATCAGCTGTACGCCGTCGACCAGGCCTGCCTCGGCACGGAACCGATCCTCGGGGTAGTCGAGGTCTGACGCCTTGCCCTCCACCATCCCCTCGATGGCGACGTTGCCCGCTTCGTCGTGCAGGGTCGCCAACATCCGGATCAGGGTGGTCAGCGCGTCAGGAGCCACTCCACCCCACATGCCGGAGTGGACGGCGTGATGCAGCGTGCGGACCTCGACCACTGTTGCCGACAACCCGCGAAGGGATGTCGTGAGCGCCGGTGTGCCGACGTCCCAGTTGGTGGAGTCGGCGATGACGATGACGTCACTTGCCAAGGTCTCGCGATGCTCTTCGAGGATTGCCGGCAGCGATGCCGAGCCATGCTCCTCTTCGCCTTCGACGAACACGGTGACGCCGACGGGCAGGTGATCGCCGTGGGCACGGATCGCCGCCAGGTGAGCCGCGATTCCGGCCTTGTCGTCGGCGGCACCGCGGCCATAGAGCCGCTCGCCTCGTTCGGTCGGCTCGAACGGTTTGGTCTCCCAGTCGTCGTGGTTGCCCTCAGGCTGCACGTCGTGATGGGCGTATAGGAGGACGGTGGGCTTGCCCGGTGGCGCTGCCTTGCGGGCGATGACGGCGGGCAGGCCGCCGCCTACCTCGACGATCTGCGTCTCAAGACCGGCATCGCGGAACAGGGCGGCGGTGGCGCTGGCCGAGCGGCGTACGTCGTCGTGACGCGCGGGGTCGGCGCCGACCGACGGGATGCGGACGAGCTCCTCGAGGTCGGCACGGACGCTGGGCATGACCGCCCCGAGAGCGGCCTTGAGATCGGCAGACTCAGTCATGGGCCGATGCTATCCACCGTCTACAGATCCGTCGGCCGAGTTTTTTCCGGCGGTCGAAGAGTCCCGCCGGTCGGCGCAAGCTCGATCACCGAAGGTCCTCCGATCACCGCAACCCGGCGGTCGAGCTTGTCGAGACCCGCATATCCGCCGGTCGAGCTTGTCGAGACCCCGCAGATCCGGAGGTCAGATGAGTGGAAGGAAGGGGGTCAGGTCGGAGCGCTCGCCGGAGGCGCGCACCTTGCCGGCGTCGGCCAGCTCCTCGAACGTCGCCTGACCACGCGCGAGCGCCAGCCAGCTGTCGGCATCTGTCTCGACGACAGCGGGAGGTTTGCCGCGGGTATGCCGGGCACCCGCGATGCACTGGACCGCGGCGTACGGCGGCACCCGCACCTCAACACTCTTGCCAGGTGCCCGGTCGGCGAGCACCGCGAGGAAGTGCTTGACCGCCGCGCGTACGTCGTCGCGGCTGGCTGGCACGCGGGCCGCCACCGCCACCTCGAGCCGTCCGAGCAGCAGCGCCAACTCGTCAGGCGGAAGCGGTTGGAGGCGTACCGGCATACCGCCGAGCCTAGGACGCTCCCACTCCCGTCGGTCGAGCCCACTCCCGTCGGTCGAGCTTGTCGAGACCACCGGGTCTCGACAAGCTCGACCACCAAGGGACCGCGAGACCACCAAGGGACCGTAAGGCCACCGAGGGGCAGTTAGTTCCTGTCGTCGTCGCCGCGTCCCGGCATCCGGGCGCCGTACATCCCGCGACCGAAGCTGGCCACGAACAACGTGTCGCTCGGCTCATGCACGCGCAGCTCCATCATCGCGGTGACCGGAAGGTTCCGGCCGAACGCCAGCCACCTGCGCCCGTTGTCAGTGCTCAGGTAGACGCCGATGTCGTTGGCGACGTACAGCTGGCTGCCGCGCAGGACCATGTCGTTGACGGGAGCGTTCGGCAGGTTGCCGCTGATGTTGTCCCACGACTGGCCGGCGTCATCACTACGGAACACGTGCGCAGCCGCGTCGCCTGCCCGGAAGCCCGACAGCGTGACGTAGACGGTCTCCGCATCGTCGGGATCGACCCGGACCCGGGTCACCCAGCGCTCCGGCAGCCCGGCGTCGACCCGCTCCCACGTGGCACCGAGATCGGGGCTCGTCCAGACGCGCGCGTCGTCGGTGCCGACGTACAGACGCTCGGGGTCGCTCTCGGCTGCCGCGATCGTGGTGACCGTGCCGTACGGGTACTGCGGGTCGGCGCTCGGCCCGCTGGTCAGATCGGGGCTGATCGCCGTCCACGTCTTACCGCGGTCGGTCGAGCGGTTCACGATGTTGCCCGCGTAGTACATGACCGTCGGGTCCGTGCGGTCGAACTCCACCGGCGTCTTCCAGTTGCGCCGGTCAGACACCGTGCCGCCCGAGAAGTTGGCGTTCGTGTCGCCGCCGTCCTCAGAGCGGCTACAGGAGCCGTACTGCGAGCAGGAGTAGACGTAGCGGTCGTCGTCCGGCGCGATGAGCGTCTCGAGGCCATCACCGCAGGCGAACGTGTTCCAGCCGTGCGGCTCGCCGTAGGACCGGTTGCAGCCGTTGTCCTGGGTGCCGCCGGTGATCTTGCTCGGCGCCTGTTCGCCGACGTCGATTGTGTAGAACTGCGTGTAGGGCTCCACTTCGGCCTTGGTCCACGACACGCCGTCGTTGGTCGTGCGATAGAAGCCACCGTCGTTGCCGTTGTAGATCCGGTCGGAGTTGCGGCTGTCCCAGATCAACGCGTGGTGGTCGACGTGCACGTCCTGCGTTGCCCCGAATCCCCAGGTCGTGCCGCCGTCGCGGGACCGGATCAGCGGGACGCCCGCCACCCAGACGTCGTTGGCGTCGTCGGGGCTGACCCAGACCTTGCCGAACCACCAGCCGTATGACGACTGCGAGCTCGTCAGCAGTGGCGTGTCTGGCGTCCGCGTCCAGGACGCGCCGGCGTCGTTCGACACGAAGAAGCCCGCGAACCCGCCGAGGCGGTTTACGTGGATCAGGTAGAGGCGGTCAGAGTCGGTCGGTGCGACGGCGATGCCCATCCGCCCGGTCGTCTCACTCGCGGGAGGCAACCCGTTGGTCATTTGCTTCCACGAGGTGCCGCCGTTGGTGGACTTGTAGGCGCGCGACCCGGGACCGCCGTAGTAACGCACCTCTGGAGTGCGCAGGTGGTCCCAGAACGTCGCGTACATGGTCTTGTTGTCGTTCGGGTCGAGCGTGAAGTCGACGGCGCCGGACGTGCCGTTCGCGCCACTCAGCACGCGCTGCCAGCTGCCGCCGGCGTTCTCGGTGCGATAGAGGCCACGCTCGCCGCCTGGGCGGAACAGGTCGCCCGACACGGCCGCGAAGACGCGCTTCGGGTTCTTGGGGTCGACCACGATGTGGCTGATGCGGCGGGAGTCGCCCAGGCCGGCATACGTCCACTTCTTGCCACCGTCTCTGGACTTGTAGATGCCGTCACCCGCGAACGTCGTGCTGCCGCCACCGGGGTTGGTCTCACCGGTGCCGACCCACAGCGTGCCGTCGCGGCCCATGGTCATCGCTCCGATGGCCTGGGTCTTGGAGGTGGGCCAGGCAGACTTGAACGTGCGACCGCCGTCGGTGCTCCGCCAGACACCGCCGCCGGCCGCGGCGACGTAGAAGATGTTGGCGTTCTTGGGGTCTTGAACCACGTCGACGAGCCGGCCGCCGATGTTCGTGGGGCCGCGCGACGTCCAGTCCGAACCGTGGTTGCCCGGCTTGGCGTTGGCAAACGCCTGCTGGACCGTGGTGAGCTGCGCGTCCTGGGCAAGGGCCCGGTCGTAGGCGTCGACGGGAACGCCAAGTCCGAGTCGCTGGGTCAGCCCGTCCTGACCTGGCTCATGGTGTGCGTTCGTGATGGGTCGGGGCGCTTCACCGGTGCTGGTGTCGTCGCGGCTCGACCCGCCGTCGTACGACTTCACCACCACAGCCGTGCCGCCACTGACAGCCAAGGCGGCCACCGCGACATAGATTCCGATGCGTCTCATGGGGTGCCTCCATGAATTCGTGGGTGCGACGAACGCTTGTCATCCTTCAGTAATCGACCCCCGATTTCTAGGGGTATGCCCTTGGTTTTGACTACTCAGCGTTGTGACTGTCTCACTCTGTGGCCACATCGAAGCGGAGCCGGCGCAGGAGCACGAACTGGCCCGCGATGACTGCCGAGGTCAGGACGAGCAAGACCAGCGACAGCATGCTGGCGTACCCCAGCTCGCCGTAGAGGAAGGCCCGTTCGTAGATGTAGACCGGGCTGGTCGTGGTCGTGGACCGAGGACCGCCCTCGGTCACCAGGAGGACGGGGATGAACGTCACCTGCAGCACGACAATGAAGTCTCGGACGGCCAGCAGTCCGAGCAGCGGCGCCATCGAGACCGCTGTGATGCGACGGGTGGCGTAGAACGCGCTCGCACCCTCGAGAGCCGCCATCTCGTAGTGGCGGTCGGGAATCATCCGCCGTGCCGCCAGCGCGACTATGAACGCCTCACCGAGCTGCAAACTCAGCATCACTGCCAACCCCACCCGAGTGGCCCACGGATCGGTGAGGAAGCCCGGCCCGGGCAAGCCCACTGCTTCGCTCCCCAGCGCCACGGGCCCGTACAGGGGATTGAGCAGCCACAACCACAGCAGCGCCCAGGCTGCGTCGGGGATGACGCTCGGCAGGTATGCCGACACTCGCCCGACCGCGGCACCACGCCGACGACGGTGCAGCAGGAGGGCGCACCCGGTGGCGAGCACCAAGCGCAACGGCACGATGATCAGCGCGAGCAGGCACGCCACCCACACGGAGTCCCAGAACCTGTCGTCATCAATCGCGCGGCGGAGGTTGTCGAAGCCGGTGAAGGTCGGCGCTTCGAAGCCGTAGTACTCCGTGAACGCGAGCCACGATGCCAGCACCATCGGCACCACGACGAGCACGCACAAGCCGGCCAGATACGGCACCGCGAGCCACGAGCGTCTCATCGGGTCATGGGTTCTGCGGGCTGCGCTGCTCGGAGCTGGGTTGCTCAGGGCTGTGTTGCTCAGGGCTGTGTTGCTCAGGGCTGTGTTGCTCTAAGAAGGAGTGCTCATCGCTGCCGTGCCATGTCAGGGAGACGTCATCGCCCTCGCGTGGGCGATCGGCCCAGGCAGTGCGGACGAGCACCCGGTCGACGTCGGCGGGTGCCCCCGTCACCTCGACGTGAGCGATCGCCTGATCTCCGGCGGGCTCGACGAGGGACACCCGACCGTCGAGTCGGCCGGCACCCACCGCAGCCAACCGCAGCTGCTCGGGACGGACGCCGACGACACCCGTTCCCTCGCGACCCAACACCGCGACCGGGATCAGGTTCATCGGAAGTGGGCTCGCGAACCTGGCGACGAACGCATTCGCGGGCCGCTCGAAGAGGTCCTCCGGGCTAGCGACCTGCTCCACCTTGCCGGCGCGCAGCACGACGATCCGGTCGGCGAGCGCCATCGCCTCGTGCTGGTCATGGGTGACGTACAGCATGGCGACACCGAGTCGACGCTGGAGCGCCCGCACCTCTGCCCTTGCTCGCAGCCGCAGCTCCGGGTCGAGGCTCGAGAACGGCTCGTCGAGCAGGAACGCCACCGGCTCTCGCACGATGGCCCGCGCGAGCGCCACGCGCTGCCGCTCGCCTCCGGATAGCTCATGCGGCCGTCGACCCAGGAGCGGTCCAAGGTCGAGGATCTCGGCGGCGGCGAGTGCCTTTCGTTCGACAACCGTGCGGGTGCCGCCGCGGGCGCGCTCGCCAAAGCCGATGTTGTCCAAGGCCGTCAGGTGCGGGAGCAGCGCGAACTCCTGGAACACCATCGCGAGATCTCGTTTGCCCGGCGGCATCGCGGTGACATCGACCCCGCCGACCTCGACAGTGCCCGACTCCAACGGATCGAGGCCGGCAATCGTGCGTAGCAGCGTCGTCTTACCTGAGCCTGACGGCCCCACGACGACCACGAGCTCGCCCGCCGCGACCGACACATCGACACCAGCGAGCGCAACAGTGACGTCGTCACGCCGTCGCCGGAAGACCCGTCGCGCCCCCCGCACGGCGACTGTCATCAGTGACCGGCTTGGAAGAGCGGATCAGCCTGCTCGTCGATCTGCTCGACAGCTTCCTCGGTGCTCATGTCGTCGTAGAACGCCGAGGTCAACACTTCTTCGGTGCGGTCCTCGATCTCTGGCCACGTCGTTATCACGGGGGTTCGCTGGAGGTGAGGGATCGCGTCGATCCACACCTGAGCTCGCGATGGCGCTTGGGTCGGATCCAGGAATGCAGGCGAGGTGGAAACCGACTTCAACGACGGCACGGTGCGCCCACCGCGCGCGGTCAGGATCTGTCCCTGCTCGCTGACGGCATACGTGATGAACGCGGCCGCCTCTTCCTTCTCGTCGGAGTCACGTGCCATGCAGTACGCGTCGGAGTGCAGGATGTTCGAGGGCTCGTCGGCGACCGGCAACGGAGCAACGTCGAAGTCGAGTCCACTCACCTCACGGAATCGCGGCGTGTCGACCCGCGACGACAAGAACATGCCGAGCTTGCCCGTCTCGAAGCGCGTCTCGAGGTCCTGGGCAGCGACCTCCTCCTCGGTCGGCACGACCTTGTCATTGCGCACGAGGTCAAGCAAGAACTGCAAGGCCTGCTTGTCTTCGGTGTTCTCGAGCGTAAAGTGCTGGGGAGCATCGACGTCATCGACGAGCTCTCCGCCGTTGGACCAGACGAACGGCGCGAGCCGGATGATGCTCGGCTCGAAGCCCACGCCGTCCACGTCGCCACGAGTCAGCTGTTTCGCGGTCTGTTGGAACTCCTCCCAGCTCCACTCCTTGGGCGGCTCCTCGACGCTTAGCTTCTCGAACACGCCGCGGTTGTAGTACACGGCGAGGGAGGAGATGTTCTGCGGCATGCATTGGAGGGCGTCGTCATACGTGAAGGCCTCGAGTGGTGCTTCGTAGTAGTCGTCGAAGTTGACCCCTGCCTCCTCGACGAGAGGCCCAGCAGGCTCCAACGCCCCGCGGGCGGCGAACTGCGAGTACTCGCGGAAGTTCAGCAGGAAGGCATCGGGCGGCTTGCCCGCGGCGAACGACGTCGAAAGCCTTGCCAGGTGGTCGCTCTTCTCGGCTGACTCGATGACCTCGACCGTGACGTCGGGGTGCTCCTCCATGTAGGCATTGGCCAAGGCGTCGTACACCGCGATCTCCTCCGGCTCGCCAGAGACTTGGAACTCGATCGCGGTCTTCGCCTCCGGCTCGTCGGAGCAGGCACCCGGCAGTAACGCCACAACGCCTGCAGTGCAGGCAATCGCGACTCGATTCAGGATCATGGTCAAACTCCCAGCGTCCGGCTGAAGAAGGCTCGCTGTACAAGGACGAACGCGAGCACGGCTGGCAAGGTCACGAGCACTGAGGCAGCGAGCAGCAATGGGTAGAAGGTCGGTTCGTATGACGCCAGGGTGCGCAGCCCAAGCGACACCGGCCACGTGGACTCGCGGCTCAGCAGCAGCAGCGGCTCGATCAGGTTGGACCAGTGGAAGACGAACGCCAACACGCCAACGGCGATGGTCGCTGGTCGCGCGATCGGGAACGCCACCAGCCGCCAGGTCTGGTACGTCGACAATCCTTCGACCGCGGCGGCGTCGTACAGCGACCGCGGCACCCGGCTGTACGCAAACCCCAACAGCAGCACGAAGAACGGGGTCGTCGCCATCAGCGCCGGTGTCGCCGCGACGAGCGTGTGGTCGGTCGCGCCGATGAACTCCAGCATCACGACGCGTGGCACCCACAAGGCACTAGCCGGGATCATCAGCGCAACAAGGGAAACCGTGAGCAGCAGGCGGCGGATCCGTGTCCCACCGACGGCCAGCACGAAGCCAGCCCACGATGCAACGAGGACGGTCACCGGGACCGCGACCGCGACGATGAGCAACGTGTTCGCGAGCTGGCGCCACAGCGGGATGATCTGCGCGACGTCTTGATAGTTCTCCCACGCGCGTGCGTCGGGCGACAGGTCGAAGCCATCGGGAGGAGGCAAGCCTGGTAGTCGCAGCGAGCCAAGCACCATCAAGGCCAGCGGGGCCATGAACAGAACGACGACCAGGCTGGCGGCGAGTCCATAGGCAACGGCGGCACGCTGCGGCGGGCGGGCGGCAGGCATCAGACGCCATACTCTAATGGCCTGTTCCAGGAGCGCCAGTCGAGCCCGATCAGCGGAGGAACGACGTCGATGCCCACCAGCAGAGCTGTGCTTGTCGGCCTGGTGGTGATGTTGTGGCTGGGCCTTACCGGTTGCACTGGTGGCTCGGACAGCCACGACTCTGTTGGATCGTGCCCCGAGCCCCGCGAGACTACGAAGACGGATGCAGTCCCGGCAGACCTGCTGCTCCCGGAGTTCGGTGTCTTCACGCGGGTCGAGCAGCAGCGCGGCTACGTCAACGCAGTTTCGGTCACCGACGGCGACGTCGACGGCATGACCAGGCCGGTGTCCGATGCCCTGAGAGAGGCGGGCTACACGATCATCGCGCAGGAGAACGAAATCATCGAGGCCGACATCTTCTTCGCCCGAGGCCAAAGTGTCACCGGCGGCGTCAAGTTCATCAACGGCCCCTGCGAAGGACAGGTGACGGTCCGGCTGTTCGTCGGAGCCCCCTAACCATGCCCCGACGGTCGAGCCATCCCGGCGGTCGAGCCATCCCCGGCGGTCGAGCCATCCCCGGCGGTCGGTCGAGCCATCCCCGGCGGTCGAGCTTGTCGAGACCCCGACGGTCGCGGCCAATCCCGGGTGGTCGAGCTTGTCGAGACCCCGACGGTCGCGGCCAATCCCGGCGGTCGAGCTTGACGAGACCCCGGGTCTCGACAAGCTCGACCACCAAGGGACCTCTCGACCGGCGGCAAGGAAGGGCTCAGTCGTGTGGAAGGGCCCTCGTCATCTCAGGAAGGCGCTCCAGCTGGTCGGCAAGGATCGCCCGCGCGACTGGCACCGAGCCCACCAACGGATGCGAGGCGAGCGCCTGCACAGCCAGCTCCCGCGATCCCGTCGCTGCCGCCTCGATCGTGACGCGCTCGACGGCCTTCACGCTCGCGACCATGCCCGGGCGGCGAGGTCGAGAGGCCCGACCGAGTTGGGGCGGGCCCCTGAGGCATCGACGCGGCAGGGCACCTCGATCACGGCCTCGGCGTCGAGACCGGCCAGGGTCCCGCGATTCGGCACATTGAGCACGAGCGTTTGCCGCTCGTCCGCGCCACGGCGCGCATCACGGCCAGCGCCACCCTGTCGTAGCCACCGCCGTCGAGGTCCTCGACGCTCCCGTTCGCCGGCGCCGGATCGCGTCGCGACTGTCGGCCATGTAGGTCTGCCTCCCGCTCGAGCCGCGTCTGCTCCCAGACGCGTACGCGTGGGAGCACCATGCCCGCCACCCTCGTCGTTGGCCGACGGGACGGTTGTGTTGAAGGCTGCATCATAGAAGTCGGCTGCTGCCGCAGCAACAACTCGCCCCGGGTCGTGACCAGCCTGTGCGGCCGCGATCGCGTCGCGTGGTAGTACCAGTACCAGAGGTACTCGTTGGGCATGGTGCCGAGCGACGCCAGCCAGTCCGGCCCGAACAGACGGCCCTCCTCGGTGGTGAGCAGGCCGCCCGGTCGTCGAGCAGCCCGGGGAGCAGGTCGTCCCGCCTTCGACCAGCACCCGGCGCAGCCAGCCGAGGTGGTTGAGGCCCGGCGTAGTCGAACACCGCCCGCCTCCAGGTCGACGTCGAGCGCCCGGGCCACCCGCTGGAACATGCCGACCGGGGAGTCGCAGATGCCGACCACCCGGTCGCCGAGCAACGAGCCATCGCCTCGGTGACCATGCCGGCCGGGTTGGTGAAGTTGATGACGTACGCGGCACGGGTGCGAGCCGGCGCACCGCGTCGGCGATCCGCATCGCCACCGGCACCGTGCGCAGGCCGTAGCAGACCCCGCCGGCGCCGGTCGTCTCCTGGCCGAGCGACCCCGCGCGTCCAGCGCCGCGCGCTCGTCGCACACCCGGCCGGCCAACCCCGCCGACCCGGATCGCGGAGAAGATGAAGTCCGCGTCCGCGACGGCGTCACGTCCAGGTCCGTCTCGAGCTGCACCCTCGGCGCCGTGGCGCCGGCATCGGCTCGGCAGTCTGCCAGCACCCGGCCGATGGTGCGCAAGCCGATGACCGTCGACGTCGTACAGCACCAGGTCGTCACCCGGCCAGGTACGCGTCCTCGCACAAGGCCCGAAAGACCAGCGGGACACGGAACCCGCCGCCGCCGAGGATCGTCAGTCGCATGACTGTCGCGCTCCGCTCGACGCCTCGATGACACGGCGCCGGCGTCGGCGAGCGCGGCCAACCTGTCGGCTCGGCGTGAGCCCGGTCGACAACGGCCGTCGAGGTCGCCGGGACCGCACACACGCGCGATCCCGTTGCCGGGGAACTTGCTCGCGTCGGCGACCAGCACCACCGCGCTCGGCCACCTCGAGCATCGCTCGCTTCACCGGGACCTCGACCGCGGTGGTGTCGAGCACGCTCCCGTCTCGGCGGTACGCCGCTGGTGCCGAGGAACACCACGTCGGCCCGCACCTGGCGGATCGCCTGCTCGGTGAGGAAGCCGACCAGTCGAGCGGTAGTTCCGGCGCACGCGCCGCCGAGCAGGATCAGCTCGACGGCCTCGTCGTGCGCCAGCTCCTCGTAGACCGGCAGGCTGGAGGTGATCGACGGTGACCTCGCGGCCGCGCAGCGCGCGGGCGAGGTGGCTGGTGGTGGTGCCGATGTCGACGAGCACGACGTCCCCGTCGAGCACCAGCCCGGCGGCCGCGTCGCCGACCCGCAGTCTTGGCGGCCTGGTGGTCGGCCGCCACCACGTCGAACGGCGGCTCGACCGTGCCCAGCGGAGCCGCGCCACCGTGGACGCGCTGGAGCATCCCCTCGGCTGCCAGGAGGCGAGGTCCCGGCGTACGGTCGCGCCGCTGACGCCGAGCAGCCGTCGGACGAGCTCGGAGACCTCCGTCGGGACCGTCGGCACGCAGCCTCTCGAGGATGCGGTCGTGGCGACGCCGGGCGAGCACGCCGCGACACGGTAGCAGTCAATTCTGCGCAGCAGGAGCATCAGATGCACACCGCCAGGAGGGCACTTGCGCAGAAATCGCGCATCTGGGCCAGACTGCGCCCGGAGGAGGAGGTGGCCGTGATGTCCGATCCCGACGCTGCAGGTAGCAGTCCGGTGCGAGACGCCGCTGCCGCACCTCTCGACCTCGTCGTGACCGGCACGGTCTTCCTGGACCTCGATCTTCACCGGGCTGCGCGCCGCGCCGGTGGGCGGACGCGAGATCAACGACCGACGGGATGGGCTCCAGCCCCGGCGGGCGCCGCGCAACCTCGCCGTCGCCGCGCTCCCGGCTCGGGCTGTCGACCGGTCTCGCCGCCGCCTTCGGCTACGACGTCTACGGCGACTTCTGCTGGACCACGCTGGAGGAGGACGAGGGCATCGACCTGTCGGGGTCGCAGCGGGTCCCCGACTGGCACTCCCCCGTCACCGTGTCGCTCGCCTACGACGACGACCGCGCCATGGTCACCCACGCCCACCCAGCCGCCGGTGCAGCCCGAGCTGCTGTTCACCGAGGTGCCCGAGCGCGCGGCGCCTGCTTCGCCGACATGGACGCGCTCGCGCGCGCCGTGGGTCGACGGCTTCGTCGACCGCGGCAGCCTGGTCTTCGCCGACGTCGGCTGGGACGACACCGGCGCCTGGGACGCGGCCGCGCTGCGCGACCGGCTCGAGGGCTGTCCACGCGTTCGTGCCGAACGCGGCTGAGGCGATGGCCTACACCGGCGCCGACCATCCCGGGGCGGCCCTGGAGGCGCTCCGCGACTGGGTGCCGCTGGCCGTCGTCACCGCCGGGAGCGGCGGGGCCTACGCCGCCGACGAACGGACCGGTGAGACGGTCTGGGTCGCCCGGTGTCCCGGTCCCGGCCATCGACCCGACCGGAGCGGGTGACGTCTTCCTGGCCGCTCTGATGGCGGCACCCTGCGCGACTGGCCGCTGCAGCAGCGACTCCGCTTCGCCAACCTCGCGCGCCGCGCTCTCGGTCCGCGACTTCGGCGGCGCGCTCGCCTCGCCCGGGCTGGGCCGACGTCGTGCGACTGGTGGACCGACCTCGACCGAGACAGCCGCCTGGCCCGCGACTACGCCTTCCTCGAGGACGTCCTGGCCGGCGTCGAGCACCGGATGTTCGCCCGCGCCGTGCCGACGATCGGCTTCGACGCCGGCAGCCACGACCACTCCCGGCACGGCCCCCGGCCGTGACACGCCTCGCTGTCCCACTCGGCGTCGCCCTGCCGCCACCCGCCGCACCACCACCCCGCAGACCGCAGGCACCGCACCGCAGGAGCGCACATGACCTAGCCTCCGTCCACGCCGGGTGCTCGGCGCCGGCCTCGCCGCCGTGCTGCTGTTCGCCACCGTCGCCTGCGCCCCCGGCGAGGAGGGCGGCACCGGCACCGAGGACGAGCGCCGACGACGTCAAGACCGACATCGCCGACGCTCGGCGACGTCACCCTGACGGTCTGGGACCAGGAGGTCCGCGGCGGACAGGCCGAGCAGATCGCGGCGCTGAACGAGGCGTTCATGGCGAAGTACCCGAACGTCACGATCGACCGGACCAAGCGCTCCTTCGCCGACCTGCAGCGCACCCTCCGCAACGCGATCACGTCGGAGGACGCCCCCGACGTCGTGCAGGCCAACAACGGCCGCACCGACATGGGCGCGTTCGTGCAGAACGGCCTGCTGCAGTCGCTGGACGGGTACGCCGAGGCGTACGGCTGGACCGACCGCTTCCCCGAGTCGGTGCGCTCGCTCGCGACCTACAGCGACGACGGCGCGACGTTCGGCGAGGGCAGCCTCTACGGGCTCGCCGCAGGTCGGCGAGCTGGTCGGGGTCTGCTACAACAAGGCCAAGCTCGACCGACCTCGGCCTCGAGGTCCCGCAGACCACCGAGGACTTCGAGGCCGCGCTGCGCCGCGGCCAAGGACGCCGGCGAGCTGCCGATCCAGTTCGGCAACCTCGACGGCTGGCCCGGCATCCACGACTACGGCTTCGTGCAGAACCAGTTCGTCCCGCGCGAGGACATCCGCAACCTCGGCTTCGGCCGCGAGGGCGCGTCGTGGACGTCGGAGCCGAGAACGTGCAGGCCGCCGACGACGCTTCACCGACTGGGTCGAGTCGGCTACTTCACCCACGGACTTCAACGGCGTCGGCTACGACCCGGCCTGGCAGGACTTCGCGAAGGGCGAGGGCGTGTTCCTGGTCGCCGGCACCTGGCTGCAGGCCGACCTCGACGCCGCCATGGGCGACGACGTCGGCTTCGCCCTGCCGCCGGTCGGGCGACGACCGGCGAGCGCGCCGTCACCGGCGGCACCGGCCTGCCCGTTCTCCATCACCGAGGCGTCGCGACAACGCCGACGTGGCGGCGGCCTACATCGACTTCATCACCAGCGACGAGGCGATGCAGATGATCCAGGACGCCGGCAACCTGCCGGTCGTCGGCGGTCGACCGAGTCGGCGGACGGGCGTCGCAGCCGATGTGCTCGACGCGTGGACCACCGCCGAGCGAGGAGGACGCGCTGGTGCCCTACCTGGACTACGCGACGCCGGACTTCTACGACCTGATCACCGCCCAGGTCCAGGAGCTCGGCGACGGGCTCGGTCAGCGAGCCGAGGAGTTCCTCGCAGACGCTCGAGGACGAGTACACGTCCTTCGTCTGCGCGGCGAGCTGACACGTCGCCGGCTGGCCGACCGCTCCCGCAGCCCATCCCCGGGCGGCCCGCCGGCAGGCGGGCCGCCCGGGGAGCCCCGGCGCGTCGCCTACCTCTACATCGCGCCGGCGCTGCGTCGTCTTCGGGCTGTTCCTGCTCGCGCCGCTGCTGCTACGCGGTCCAGCTGTCCTTCTTCGAGTGGGACGGCCTGGGCCTCGGCACCTGGGTCGGGCTCGACAACTACGCGGCCGTCCTGACCGACCCCGAGCTGCGGGCGCCCTTCGTGCACGCCCTCGTGCTCGATCGTCTTCTTCAGCCTGCTCCCGGTGCTCGCTGGGACTGCTGCTGGCCGCGCTGATGACCCGCTCGCGGTCCGCGGGCGCCGGCTTCTTCCGCACCGTGATCTTCCTGCCCCAGGTCGTCGCCCTCACCGTCGTCGCGGTCGTGTGGCGCGCAGATCTACGCGCCCGCAGGGCCCGCTCAACGACGCTGCTCCGCGCCGTCGGCCTCGACGGCGTGGCCCGCGGCTGGCTCGGCGACCCCGACTGGGCGCTGGTCGCGATCGGCCTGGTCGGCACCTGGGTCGGCACCGGGCCTGTGCATGGTGCTGTTCCTCGCCGGGCTCTCCAAGGTCCGCCGCGAGCTCTACGAGGCGGCCCGCCTCGACGGCGCCGGCGCGTTCCGCGAGTTCTTCGCGGTCAGCCTGCCCGCGCGTGCGCGGCGAGCTCGCCGTGGCGCTGACGCTGACGATGGTCGCGGCGCTGCGCACCTTCGACCTCGTCTACGTGATGACCGGCGGCGGCCCGGGCAGCGCCTCCCGGGTGCCGTCGTACGAGGTCTACGACCGGGCGATCCTCGAGGGCGAGGTCGGCACCGGCATCACCGTCGCGCTGGTGCTCACCGCGGTGATCCTGGCTGGCCACCTGGCTGGTCAACCGGATCGCTCGGACGAGGGGGCCGGATGAGGACCTCGGCGCTGGAGCGCGCACGACGCTACGTCGTGCTGGTCCTCGCCGCCGCTGCTCGCGCTCTACCCGGTGGGCCTGATCCTCGTGAAGGCGGTGCAGCCCGACGCCGATCGGCGCAGCGGCCGGGGTCGACCTCGGCAACTTCGCCGCCGCGTGGGCGCGAGGGGCAGTTCGGCAGCTACCTGCGCACCAGCGTGATCGTCACCGGCGTCCGTGGTCGTCGTCGGCGCTCGCTGCTCTCCGCGCTGGCGGGCTACGCGTTCGGCACGATGCGGTTCCGCGGCTCGTCGGTGCTGTTCTACCTGCTGCTGCTCGGGCTGATGGTGCCGAGCGAGGCCATCGTGATCCCGCTCTACTTCGAGCTGCGCAGCGCTCGACCTGACCGACACCTACACCGCGCTGATCCTCCCGCAGATCGCGCAGTCGCTGGCCTTCGGCACCTTCTGGATGCGGGCGTACTTCCGCAGCGTCCCGCGCGAGGTGGTCGAGGCGGCCCGGCTCGACGGCGCCGGCCACCTGCGGATCTTCTGGTCGGTCCTGCTGCCGATGGGCCGCCCCGCGGTGCATGACCATGATGGTGCTGTTCTTCATGTGGACGTGGAACGAGTTCCTGCTGCCGCTGGTCATGATCCACCAACGAGGCGCCTGCGCACCGCGCCGCTCGGGCTTGTCGCTCTTCCAGGGCCAGTACACCGCGGGCACGTCCCTGCTCGCCGCCGGCGCCGTGCTGGTCGCGCTCCCGGTCGTCGTGTTCTACCTGTTCGCCCAGCGGCACTTCATCCGCGGAATGGTCGACGGCTCGGTCAAGGGCTGAGCCCGTGCCGCCCACTGAACGGCTGCACGCAATGTCAGTCCGAGACACCAGACCGCACGTGGCCACGACCGACCGGGGTCGAAGTCCTGCGGCGGACGGCAGAGCCGTACGCCCGTGCCGTCGCACCGCCCTCGTGCGGCCGCGGGCTCGGCCTCGCGGCACCGGTCGCGCCGCCGCGGCGGGCCGACACCGGCGCGGCGCCCACGCACCGGCAGCACCGCAGCCCGCCGACCTCGACGTCCTCTACGTCGGCGCGCACCCCGACGACGAGGCCGGACGGCTGTCGATGTTCGGCGAGTGGCGCGAGCGCTACGGCGCGCGGACCGGCGTCGTCACCGTCACCCGCGGCGAGGGCGGCGGCAACGCCGTCGGCCCCGAGGAGGGTCCGGCGCTCGGCCTGATCCGCGAGCACGAGGAGCGCGCCGCCGTCGCGCAAGGCGGGCATCACCGACGTCTACAACCTCGACAAGGTCGACTTCTACTACTCGGTCAGCGCGCCGCTGCACCGCAGGCGTCTGGGGCCACGAGGACACGCTCGGCCGGCTGGTCCGCGTCGTCCGGGAGACCACGCCCGAGATCATCATGACGATGAACACCGCGCCGAGTCCCGGGCAACCACGGGGCGCACCAGGAGGCGGCGCTGCTGGCGGTCGAGGCCTACAACCTCGCCGGCGACCCGTCCGCGTACCCCGACCAGATCACGCGAGGAGGGCCTCGAGCCCGTGGACGCCGAGCAAGCTGCTCACGTCGCGGCGCACGCGGTCCGGCGACCGGCGAACGGCGCGGACTGCCCGACGACGTTCACCCCGACCGACCCCACCGACGACATCTACGGCGTCTGGAGCGGCCGCCGTCGCAGCGAGTACGGCAAGACCTGGGCGCAGGTCGAGCGGGAGGCCCAGCGCGAGTACGCATCACCAGGGCTGGGCCGGGTTCCCCGACGTGAGCGCCGATCCCGACCAGCTCGGCTGCGACTACTTCACCCAGATCGACGTCACGGGTGCCGTTCATCCGCGGCGACCTGACCGCGGCCGCGGCCCACCCCGCGACGATGCTTCAGGGCGCGGTGCTGCCGACTGCACCGGCGGCCTGCCGCTCGGGACCGGTCTCGACTGTCGGCACTGCCACATTCGCGGTCGTGCCAGGCGGCCTCGACCACGCTCGACGGTCGACCTGACAGCGCCGAGGTCGCGCCACCTGCCGCACGCCAGTCTCGGCGTCGAGCCTGCCCGCCGGCTGGACCGGTCGACGGCGACGGCACGTCGGGGACGGTGCGGCGCGGGCGACACGGTGACCGCGACGTTCGAGCGTCACGCGCGCCGGCTGACGCCGCGACCAACACGCGCGTGCTCGGCGATCGGTCGACCTCCCGTCGAGCGGCCGTCACGGCCACAACGACACAGCAGCTCGAGGTGGTGCCGGCAGTGTCGGGCACCCAGCAGCTGCTGCCTCAGGTCGCCGAGCTTTCGAGCGTGGGCGGCCGGCAACGGCGTACCCGCAGCTGCGAGGGCATCGTCAAGCCGGTGCTCACCCTGCCGTCCGGCGGCCCGCGCAACGTCGGGTCGACGGTCACAACAACGGCGACCGCCACCGAGGCTGGCTCGGTGAGCCTGCAGCTGCCGGCAGGGTTCAGCGCCGACGCCCGCCACGGCGTCTTACGACGGGTCTTGCCGCGGGTGACTCGACCACGCGTCGACGTTCACCGTGACGAACGACGACGACTCGCTGCCGACCTCGAACGAGGGTGGCACCGGCGGCGACTACGACTACACGATCGAGACGACCAGCTCGTCGGGCGCCAGCACCGACTCAGCGCTGCGCTCGAGCTCGTGCCGACCACAGCCATCGAGCGGCGGCGGCCGCGCCCACGTCGACGGCGTGATCGGACGCCGGCGAGTACGCTCGTCGCCGCTCGACCTGAGCCGGCTGTGGGAGGGATCCGCCGTGCGAGCGGCAGCCGACTGCTCGGCAACCGGACATGTCACCCGGTCCGGCGACGACCTCTACGTCGCCGCCGAGGTCACTGACGACAGCTCGGCACCGTGCTCGAGCCGTCGCGACTGCAAGCGGCACTGGCGCACCGACTCGGTCGAGATCGCGATCGACCCGACTGGCACTCGGAGAACACCTCGACGACGTTCAAGGCGCTGGTGCTGCCGACGACCACGGCCGGCGGAGCCTTGCTCCGGCCGCGACGCCGACAACGAGCAGGGTCCGGGCGCTGAGACTGCCCCGGGCATGGAGATCGCAAGCACCGTCAGCGAGCCCTACACCGGATACGTCGTCGAGGCGAAGATCCCGGCGTCGGAGCTGCCGGCCACGGTCGACCCGGAGCACTTGGGTCTCAACGTGTTCGTCTACGACTCCGACACCCAGGACAAGACCGGCCAGACCCGCATCGGCTGGTCGACCTGGGGCGGGGTCCAGGGCGACCCGTATCGGTGGGGCATCGCAACCCTGCCGGGCTGGACGCCTCCGGAGATTCCCACCGCGGAGCCCACGATCCCTTCCGTAGGCCTGTCGAGCCTCGACTCGCCACAGACGATCGCGCAGTCGGTACGAAACGGGGTCGCTGTCGGAGGTGGGCCAGAGGCCGACCGGCGCTCGACGGCAGTGGCCAAGAAGGCGCGAGACTTCCGGACCGTCGTCAAGGTCAGACTCGACGTGCGTGGTCCCGGTGAGGCTCATGCGTTCGTCGTCGACAGGGAGGGCAACGTGCTCGGGTCGAAGGTCAAGCAGATTGGTACCTACCGGCACTCTCAGATCTACGTACCCGTTGACGAAAGAGTCCGGAGGGGTGCACGCGTGCTGATGGCGTATGCCGCCGACTCAGGTGGGTCGACTGCTTCGGCTGTCCGGATCCGCTGACGCTCGACGGTTTGCTGGTCGAGCTTGTCGAGACCACCGTGGTCTCGACAAGCTCGACCGTCGCGGGCGCTCGACCGACGGGGGCGCTCGACCGACGGGAGGCGCTCGACCGGGGCCGATCCCCGCTGATCGAGCTTGTCGAGACCACCGGGGTGATCAGGCGAAGGCCGCTGGGAGGGTCGCACTCCAGGCTGCACGCAGCTCGTCGAGCCGCACCGTGAACTGACCGTTCACACCGAGCGCAGCGTCGGCGCCGCGGCCAGCGGTGACCCCGATCGCCGCGTACGGGAAACCCTTCGCTTCACACAGCTGCGTGAAGCGGCCCTCTTCGCTGGCGGGCACGGCCACGATGGCTCGGCTGGCAGATTCCGCGAAAAGGGCAACGAATGCGTCGAGCTCGTCGGGCAGCGACACCTGAGCTCCGACGCCGTGTCGCAGGCACGATTCGGCCATGGCCTGGGCGAGCCCGCCGTCCGACAGGTCGTGGGCTGCCGCGACCAGGCCATCTCGTGACGCGGTGACGAGGATGTCCGCGAGGGCACGCTCGGCGGCCAGGTCGAGCACAGGCGGGAGGCCGCCGAGGTGGTCATGGACCACATGCGCCCACTCCGACCCACTCAGCTCCTCATGCGTCGTACCAAGCAGGTAGATCCGCTGACCCTCCTCGGCAAAGCCCATCGGCGTACGTCGTGCGACGTCAGCGATGACTCCGAGCACGCCGACTACCGGCGTCGGCAGGATCGCGGTGTCTCCCGTCTGGTTGTAAAAGCTGACGTTGCCACCGGTGACGGGTATCCCGAGGTCGCGGCACCCTTCGGCGAGGCCGCGGGTGGCCTCGGCGAACTGCCACATCACGTCGGGATCCTCCGGGGACCCGAAGTTGAGGCAGTCGGTGATCGCCAACGGCTTGGCACCGGATGCCGCTACGTTGCGGTAGGACTCGGCCAGCGCGAGTTGCGCACCGGCATACGGGTCGAGCTTTGCGAACCGGCCGTTGCAGTCGGTCGAGACTGCCACCCCGAGACCTGACCCTTCGTCGACGCGGACGATGCCGGCATCTTCGGGCTGGGCGAGCACGGTGTTGCCCTGGACGTAGCGGTCGTACTGGTCGGTGACCCACGACCTGTCACACAGGTTGGGCGATGCCACGAGGCGTAGCAAGGTCTCGCGAAGCTCGTCACTAGTCACGGGTCTGTCGAGCTTCTCGGCTACATCGGACTGGAGCGCGTCCTGCCATTCGGGTCGGGAGAACGGTCGCTGGTAGACGGGTCCGTCGTGGGCCACGCTGCGCGGTGGTACGTCGACGATCGTCTGGCCGTGCCACTCGATGACGAGGCGCTCGGTGGCCGTCACCTCTCCGATGACTGTTGCGTCGACTTCCCACTTCTCGCAGATCTCGAGGAACCGCTTCACCTGCGCTGGCTCGACGACCGCCATCATGCGTTCCTGCGACTCGCTCATCAAGATCTCTTCCGGAGCGAGCGACGCATCACGAAGCGGTACGCGGTCGAGCCAGACGTGCATGCCTCCGTCGCCCGCACTCGCGAGCTCCGACGTCGCACACGAGAGGCCGGCGCCACCGAGGTCCTGAATACCGACGACGAGCCCTTCGGCAAAGAGCTCGAGCGTGCACTCGATCAGCAGCTTCTCCATGAACGGGTCGCCGACCTGGACGCTGGGCCTCTTGCTCGGCGGCTTGTCGGATCCGTCTGCCGCCCCGGCGTCGCCGAACGTCTCCGACGCCAGCACCGAGACTCCACCAATTCCGTCGCCACCGGTCTTGGCTCCGTAGAGGATGACCTGGTTGCCTTCCCCAGACGCTTTGGCCAGGTGGATCTGCTCGTGGCGCATGACACCGACACAGAGCGCGTTGACCAGCGGGTTGCCGACGTACGACGGGTCGAACACCACCTCGCCGCCGATGTTGGGGAGACCGAGGCAGTTGCCGTAGCCGCCGATGCCGGCCACGATGCCGGGCAGGACGCGCTGCGTGTCGGCGGCGTCGAGTGGTCCGAACCGCAACGGGTCCATCACCGCGATAGGGCGCGCCCCCATCGACAAGATGTCACGCACGATGCCCCCCACGCCGGTGGCGGCCCCTTGGTAGGGCTCGACGTACGACGGGTGGTTGTGCGACTCGACCTTGAACGTCACGGCATACCCGTGGCCGATGTCGACGACGCCAGCGTTCTCGCCGATGCCCACCATCAGGGGCGCGCGCATCTCGTCGGTGACGAGCTCGCCGAACTTGGCCAGGTGCACCTTGCTGGACTTGTAGGAGCAGTGCTCGCTCCACATCACGGAGTACATCGCCAGCTCGCTCGATGTCGGGCGACGCCCGAGGATCTCGCCCAGCTGGGCGTACTCGTCGGGTTTCAGGCCCAGCGCAGCCCAGGGTTGCTGTACGTCGGGAGAGGTCGCCGCGTCGCCGACGGTGTCGGGCGTCGGTTGCTGGCGCTGGTCGGTCACCGCGGTTTGGCTCCGGATCGTTGGGGCTTCGTGGCGACGGGGGTGTCTACCGGGTAGCCACGCTACCCAGTCCGCCCGCGGCTCCGTGAACGGTGGTCGAGCTTGTCGAGGCCACGGGGTCTCGACAAGCTCGACCGGCGAGGGGGTCTCGACAAGCTCGACCGGCGAGGGAGCTCGACCGGCGGGGGTTGCAAAACATTTCATTTCGTTTGGAACCGCGATCGCACCCCTCCCGTCAGACTGGAGAATCGAAGGAGGCCGCTCCCATGCGCCACATCGTCATTGCCGTCGCCGCCGCCGCGCTCCTTGCGGGCTGCGGTTCGTCCACTCTGGAGGCCGGTGAGTCAAACGTCGTTGTCGACGATGATCCGGTAGCCACCCCCTACTCCGGGCCGATGACCAAGGAGCGCGACTTCTCCGACAACGCCACGGTGGCTGAGAGGTCCGGCGCCGCGGGGCTGGCGCTCGAGTGCGACTTCGAGCCCTACAGCGGCGGCGGTGGCGCCTACGACAGCGGCCTCGAGTCGGTGCAGGGCAGCCCGGCAGAAGCAGTTGAGAACTGGCTGGACAACGAGAGCTGGGGCCAGCTTCCCGAGACCGGCTACCAGGTCGAGCGCGAAGACGGCGATCGCGTGCTCTTGTCCTACGACGTCGACGAGCGCACCAAGATCGCGTTCATCGCGGCGGACGGGATCAAGGATTACGAAGACAACGTGGGCTGGGGCGTCGAGTCGTGGGCGCAGTGCGACCCGGCCGAACTGCCCGCCAGCGTCACCGAGCCCGCGGGAATCGGAGTCTGGAAAGACGGATCAGGTGCACGGGTGCCAGTGACAAGGGTCGAGTCGTACCAGGGCGCCGAGCATTGCTCCTGGCAAAACATCACCTTCCTGAAGGTCGGCGCGAAGCACGAGGGAGACCAGTTCGTCCGCGACACCGAGGGCGAGCTGGCAGACAACTTGAAGACGACGTACGACGCCAGTGCGACGCTGCCGGAGAACGCTACCGACTCGGGATTCCACCGAGACGGTCGCCAGCTATGGCTCGTCCCGGGTCACGAGGCGGCCTACCTCGTGAGCCTCGACGATGCGACTGACGTCGAGCGGTGGCCAGCCGCGAAGGGGCAGGGCATCTACTGCGCCTGACCCCCGAAGTAGTGACAGGTCCGCTGATCGAGCTTGTCGAGATCACCGGGTCTCGACAAGCTCGACCGGCGTGGGAGCTCGACCGGCGTGGCCGCTCGACCGGCGTGGCAACGTCAGCGCCCCATATGGCGCGCCAAGAACCTCGCCGTCCGCTCGTCGCGCGGGGTCGAGAACACCTGTGCCGCCGTGCCGTCCTCAACCACCTCCCCCTCGTCGAGGAACACCACCCGATCGGCAACCTGTTGCGCAAAGTCCATCTCGTGGGTCGCCATCACGATCGTCATCCCGTCCCGCTTCGAGCTGCGCAATCACCTCGAGCACCTCAGCGACGAGCAAGGGATCAAGCGCAGACGTGATCTCGTCGAGGAGCAACAGCTTGGGCTCCATCGCGATAGCGCGGACCACCGCGACGCGCTGCTGCTGCCCACCGGAGAGGCTGTCGGGGTACGTCGTGGCCTTGTCCGCGAGGCCGAACCTGTCGAGTAGCTCTGTCGCTCGGGTCTCGGCGGCCGCGCGGCCTACCCCGAGCAGCTGTCGTGGCGCGAGTGTCATGTTGTCGATGACAGAGCGGTGCGGAAACAGGTTGAACGCCTGGAAGACGAGGCCGATCTCGCGACGTACCTCGTCAGCGTCAATCCGTGGATCGGTGATGTCTCGGCTCGTCAAACCAGATCGTGCCGTCGTCGACGGTCTCGAGGAGGTTGATGCATCGCAGCAACGTCGACTTGCCCGAACCCGACGCCCCGATCAGGCAGGTGACGTCGTGCTCAGCGACTGTCAGATCGATGCCTTGCAGCACGTGGTGCGAGCCGAAGTGCTTGCGCACCTGTTCGAGCTCGCAGCAGCGCCATCAGACACTGCCCTGCTCGCGGCGTACCTGCCGCAGCGCCAGCCAGTCGGCGAAGCCGGGCGAGCGGCACGGTGAGGGCGATGAAGAAGAGGGCGGCGACGACGTACGGCGTGAAGTTGAAGTCCCGGCTGGAGTTGATCTGCGCCTTGCGAAGGATCTCGACGAGCCCTGCGGTCGCCACCAGCGCGGTGTCCTTCTGCAGTGAGACGAAGTCGTTGATGAGCGGCGGCACCACGCGTCGAAACGCCTGCGGCAGCACGACATGCCGCATGCGTCTGGCGCGTAGGTGAAGCCGAGCGACGCGGCCGGCCGACCACTGGCTGGGGTGAATCGAGGCGATACCGGCACGGATCACCTCGGCGACGTACGCGCCGTACGACAGCGTCAGCGCGATGACGCCGAGCCAGAAGATGTCGCTTGGCATGCCCTTGCAGCTGGAGCGCCGGAAGCCCGAAGCACGACCAGGAAGATGACGAGCAGGGTCGGCGTCCCCCGGAAGACGTCGGTGTAGATGATGGCCATCAGCCTCAGCGGCGCCATCGCCGGAGACGGGACCACCCGGACGATCGCGACGAGCAGTGCCACCGCGAGGATGAAGCCTCGGCCACCAGGAACAGCTTGATATTGAGCACGAAGGCCTACGCGAGCTCCGGCAGCACATCTCGCGCGTAGTCCACGTCGAAGTAGGTGGCCTGTACCCGCTCCCAGCCAGGTGCGTTGACGGCCAGCACGATCAGCGCGGCGAGGACGACGACTGTCGAGACCGCCGCTATCGTGCCGCGCCGTACGGCACGCCGCCGGCGGTAAACGAGACGCGCGGCCTGACGGTCGCTCCGCGTCCAGTCGGACATGCGGTCAGGGGCGTTAGCTGCGGGACGTCGACGACCTGGCTGAGCCAGCGGTCCTCGATCGCGGCGAGCGTCCCGTCGTCCTCAAGCGTGGCGATCGCCTGGTTTGCGCACTCCACGAGCGGATTGCCCTTCTCGAACAGCAGCCCGAACTCTTCGGTCTCCCCGGTCTCCGGTTGGAACTGGCCGATGATGGTGCCTTGTGGAATCTCGACTGCGGTGATGTAGAACGCCGTGGGGAGGTCGGCAACGATCCCATCGACCTGGCCGTTGAGGAGAGCGTTCTTGGCGATGTTCGTGTCGTCGAAGACTTGCGGCGCTTGGGCCGGCTGAATCGTGTCTGTGATCGCGTCCAGCGACGTGGTCCCGACCTGGGCTCCGAGCTTGGCATCCGCGAGATCAGCGATGCTGGTCGCGTCGGCGTACGCGGAGTCCTTGAGGGTGATGATCGCCTGCGCGGCCGAGTAGTAACCGTCGGAGAACGTGACCGCCTGCGCCCGTTTGGCGCTGATCGAGATCTGGTTGATGTCGAAGTCGAACTTCTTCTCGCCCGGCTGGTAGCTGGAGTTGAACCCCACCGTCACCCACTCAACGTCGCCTGGGGGCGAAGCCCATCTCGTCCGCAACGGCGTAGGCCACCGCGGACTCGAACCCCTTGCCGTTGGTCGGGTCGTCGCCCTTGAACCATGGCTCGAACGCCGGGCGAATCGGTCGCGATCGTCAAGACGCCAGGCTTGAATGTCGCCGGGTCGGCACAGGCGTCGGCGGGTGGATCGGACGACTCAGTGGCCGTCGGCTCTTCACTTTCCTCGGTCGGGGCGCAACCAACAGCGAACAGGGAAACCGCGGCGGCAAACGCCACCCAGGACACACTTCGAGGACGCATGCCGCCATCGTAGGGCTGCTGCCCCGATCGGTGAATGATTCAGACAGTGTCGAGGGATGTGAGTACGGACGTGAAGAAGGCCAGCCCGTCGGTGCCCGGCCCGCAGAGGGACTCGACTGCGTGCTCGGGGTGAGGCATCAGCCCGACGACGTTGCCACGCTCGTTGGTGATCCCGGCGATGTCGTGCAGCGAGCCGTTGGGGTTGCTGTCGAGGTAGCGCGCCACCACCTGACCCTCGCCCTCGAGGCGGTCGAGAGTCGACGCGTCCGCGACGTACCCACCCTCGCCGTTCTTGAGCACGATCGTCACTTCCGCGCCAGCCTCGTAGCCCGAGGTCCACGCCGTGTTGGTGTTCTCGATGCGGAGGCGCTGGTCGCGGCAGACGAACTTCCGGTGGTCGTTGCGGATCAAGCGCCCCAGGGAGCAGATGCGACTCGCAGAGGATCTGGAAGCCGTTGCAGATGCCGAGCACGGGCATCCCGGCCGTGGCCGCCTCGATCACCTCGGTCATCACCGGCGCGAATCGCGCGATCGCGCCGCACCGCAGGTAGTCGCCGTACGAGAAGCCGCCAGGCAGCACCACTGCGTCGACCCCGCGAAGGTCGTGGTCGCCGTGCCAGAGGGCGACGGCCTCGCCGCCGGCGATGCGTCACGGCGCGGCGCGCGTCAACGTCGTCGAGGGAGCCGGGGAACGTCGACCACGCCGACCCTCATGACCGCAGTCTCATTGCTGCTCAACCCGCACGGTGTAGTCCTCGATGACCGGGTTGCTCAGCAGCGTCTCGGCCGCCCTGCGGACCTCCGCGAGCCGCTCCTCGGTGACCTCGCCGTCGAGCTCGAGCTCGAAACGCTTGCCCTGACGTACGTCGACGACGCCGTCGAAGCCGAGCCTGGGCAGGGCGCCATGCACGGCCTTGCCCTGCGGGTCGAGGATCTCCGGCTTCAGCATGACGTCGACGACGACGCGGGCCATCGGCGCTCCTCAGCGGGTGGGTGACGGTCGGTGCGCCTCAGTCTATGCAGCCGTGGCCGGAGTCTCGTTACGCGAGCTCGCGCTTGAGGATCTTGCCGGTCGCGGTCATCGGCAGGTCGTCCCGGAACTCGACCTCGCGCGGGTACTTGTACGACGCCATCTGCTCCTTCGCCCACGCGACCAGCTCGTCCTCGGTGATCGTCGGCGCCCTCGCGCCGGATGACGTACGCCTTGACCTCCTCGCCGTGCTCGCTCGTGCGGGTACGCCGACGACGGCCGACGAGCGAGACCGCCTCGTGGGTGAGCAGGACCTCCTCGATCTCGCGCGGGTAGACGTTGAAGCCACCGCGGATGATCATGTCCTTCGCCCGGTCGACGATGTAGTAGTAGCCGTCCTCGTCGCGGCGGGCCAGGTCGCCGGACCGGAACCAGCCGTCCCGCATCACCTCGGCGGTCGCCTCGGGCCGCTTGTAGTAGCCCTTCATGATGTTGTGGCCGCGCATCGCGATCTCGCCGATCTCGTCGACGTCCTCGATCGTCTTCCAGTCCGCGTCGATCAGCTTCACCTCGACACCCCAGATCGGCGTACCGATCGAGCCGGGCTTCGGCTCGCGGTCGAGGTGGTTGAACGTCGCGACCGGCGACGTCTCCGAGAGCCCGTAGCCCTCGAGGATCTGCACGTGGAACCGCTCCTTGACCTGCTTGAGGATCTCGACGGGCAGCGAGGCGCCGCCGGCGACGGCGCGGCGCAGGTTGCCGGCGATCTTGTCGACGTCGACTGTCGTCGGTGAGCGCGTCGAGCAGACCCCAGTACATCGTCGGGACGCCGGCGAAGAACGTCACCTCCTCCTTGTCCATCAACGCGAGTGCCTGCGCTGGCTCGAAGCGGGCCAGCAGCACCAGCGTCGAGCCGAGCCCGAAGCCGGCGTTCAGCTGGACGGTCTGGCCGAACGAGTGGAAGAGCGGCAGCGCCACCAGGTGGACGTCTGGCCTCGGACGGGCTGAGCTCCCAGATGCCGGTGACACGTCAGTCGCGTTGAACACGATGTTGGCGTGTGAGAGCTCGGCGCCCTTCGGCTGCCCGGTCGTCCCGCTGGTGTAGAGGATGACCGCGGTGTCGCTCGCCTTCGGTCGACCACGGTCTCGAACGTCGGCGGCTGGTCCTTCATCGCCGCGAAGAAGTGCTCCGCACCCTCGATGGCACCGGCCGGTCGGGTCGGCCGGGATCACGAAGAAGTGCTCACAGCCGGGCGTGTCCTCGAAGCCCTCCACCGCCTCGGCCATCGGCCAGCTCCGGCGTGCCCTCGAAGCAGAAGTACGCCTTCGCGTCGGAGTCGTCGAGGTGGTAGGCGACCTCGCGCCCCTTGAAGAGCACGTTGAGCGGCACGACGACCGCGCCGGCCTTGAGGATGCCGTAGTAGACGACCGGGAAGTACGGCAGGTTCGGGCACGACAGCGCGACCTTGTCGCCCGGCTCGATGCCCTTCGCGACACAAGCAGGTTCGCCACCTGGTTGGCCATGGCGTCGATCTGTGCGTAGGTGAGCCGGGTGTCGTTGAAGACCACGGCGTCTCGGTCGGGCACCTGTCGGGCGCTGTCCTCGAGCATCACGGCCAGGTTGAGCACGTCGACCTCCAGGTCGGTGCGCGAGTGGCTATGCCACAACGTAGCGACCTGAGCACCCAGTCGCCATGGCTGTCTGCTCGGGCCAGCAGGCCGGTCAGCGGAATCGCTCGCCGGTCAGCCGCTCGAACGCCTCGATGTACGTCGCACGGGTCTGCTCGACGACCTCGGCGGGCAGCGGTGGCGGCGGCTCGCCCGACCTGCGGTCCCACCCAGACTCCGGCGACGTCAGCCAGTCGCGCACGAACTGCTTGTCGTACGACGTCTGCGCGCGCCCGGGCTGCCACTCGTCGGCCGGCCAGAAGCGCGACGAGTCGGGAGTCAGCACCTCGTCGGCCAGCACGATCGTGCCGTCGGGCCTGGCCGCCGAACTCGAACTTCGTGTCGGCGAGGATGATGCCGCGTTCGCGGGCGATCGCCTCCGCCTTGGCGTAGATCGACGAGCGTCAGCGTGCGGAGCTCGGCCGCGACGTCGTCGCCGACCGTCACGACGACAGCCTCGAAGTCGACGTTCTCGTCGTGCTCGCCGAGGTCCGCCTTGGTTGCGGGGGTGAAGATCGGCTCGGGCAGCCGCGAGCCGTCCTGGAGGCCCGGCGGCAGCGCGTTCGCCGCAGACCCACCCGGTGGCCCGGTAGTCGATGCAGCCCCGACCCGGTCAGGTAGCCGCGGGCCACGCACTCGACCGGCGAACATGTCGAGCCGCTCGCACACCACGGCCCGACCGGCGACCTCGGCCGGCACGTCCGGTCGAGACCAGGTGGTTGGCGACCAGCCGGCTCAGCTGGTCGAACCACCACAACGACATCCGGGTCAGGATCTCGCCCTTGTCGGGGATGTCCGGGGTGAGCACGAAGTCGAAGGCCGAGAGCCGGTCGGACGCCACCATCAGCAGCTTGCCGTCAGCGAACTCATACAGGTCGCGCACCTTGCCGGAGTGCAGGTGGCGGGCTCCGGCTCGCGGGCGGCCGGGTGCCCATCGGGGCCGACGTCGTCATGGCCGCCATCATCCCCGAGGCAGCCGATGCGACGCAGGTGGTCCGTGCCTCGCGGCGAGGCCGGGCGGCGAGTGCGGCGCCGGAGTGCTCAGGAGAGGATGGCCGGATGACGGACGCCGTGGTGATCGGCTCAGGCCCCAACGGCTTGGTGGCCGCGAACCTGCTCGCCGACCGCGGCTGGTCAGTGACGGTGCTCGAGGCGCAGCCGACTCCCGGCGGCGCAGTCCGCACCGACGGCGAGGTCCATGACGGCTTCCTGCACGACACGTTCAGTGCGTTCTACCCGTTGGCGGCCGCCTCTGACACCATCCGGTCTTTGCACCTCGAGGAGTATGGCCTCCGCTGGGTGCATGCCCCGGCGGTTCTGGGCAACCCGCTGCCTGACGGCGGATGGGCGATGATCCACCGAGGCCGCGACGACACCGCCGCCGGGCTTGACGCGTTGGCTCCCGGGGACGGCGCGGCGTGGCTCCGGCTGTGCGAGCAGTGGGACGGGTTCGGTCCGCACCTCCTCCGGGCCCTGTTGAGCCCGTTCCCGCCCGTGCGGCACGGCACCAGCTTCCTGCTGAAGCTGTTACGCGCTGCCGGCCCATCCGGAGTTGCCATCCCACTGATGTCGGTCGAACGGCTGGGGCGACGCTCTTTCGCCGGTGAGGGGGCGCGGTTGCTGCTGGCCGGCAACGCCCTGCATGCCGACTTTGCTCCGAAGGACATGGGCTCGGGCCTCTTCGGCCTGATCATGTCGATGCTGGCCCAGACAGTCGGCTTCCCCGCCCCCCAAGGGGGCGCTGGCCAGCTGACCCAGGCATTGGTTCGCCGACTCGAGTCACGGGGAGGCACGGTGCTGACCGATTGCGAGGTGGCGGAGGTCGTCATACGCGACGGGCGGGCTGTGGGGGTCAGGTCGACCGACGGCGAGCAGATCCAGGCGTCACGTGCTGTGTTGGCAGATGTGACGGCTCCTGCGCTGTACGGCGGCTTGGTCTCGTGGGACGACCTGCCGTCACGCACCCGGTGGGGCATCCGGCGCTTCCGTTGGGATCCCTCGACGATCAAGGTCGACTGGGCGCTGTCACGCCCTGTCCCGTGGGACCCGGCACCACCGGTGGCACCCGGGACAATCCACATCGGTCACTCGGTGGCAGAGCTCGCGACGTACGCCGGGCAGATGAAGGGGCAGACCATTCCGGCAGCACCGATGCTGCTCATGGGCCAGATGACGACCACTGACTCGTCGCGTTCGCCCGCAGGCACCGAGTCGTTGTGGGCTTATACGCACGTCCCCCAGCAGGCACGCAGTGACGCGGGTAACGACGGCATCCGCGGCGACTGGGACCATTCCGACCTCGAGCGCTTCGCCGACCGGATCCAGAGCAGGGTCGAGCGGTTCGCTCCCGACTTCGCGAGCTGCGTCATGAGCCGCCGCGCCCTCGGCCCACGCGAGCTCGAGCAACGTAACGCCAACCTGCACGGCGGCGCGATCAACGGGGGCACGGCCGGCCTCGGGCAGGAGCTCGTGCTGCGCCCCGTCCCTGGCATGGGGCGTGCCGAGACTCCCGTCGAGCGCTTGTACCTCGCGTCAGCGTCGGCTCACCCGGGCGGCGGCGTGCACGGCGCAGCCGGCGCGAACGCCGCCAAGGCCGCGCTGCTGCATCATGACGGCTGGAGGGCTGCGGCCAAGCGCCGCTGACCGACTTGTCAGACCCTCACCCTCCTATAGCCGGGTCACGCTCTGACAGGTCGGTCATCGGGGCGGTTCGGCCTCGGCTAGCTCGACCAGGTCGTCGAGGATGGACTGGACACGAAACCCGAGGCCCAGCGCACTGAGCGGGTTGTGCAGCAGCCGGGCCGGGCCTCGCAGCGGGTGCTCGTTCAGCGTGACCAGGCTGCCGCTCCCCGAGGGGCTGATCCTGATCCCGATGCGCGCAGTGCCGGCTGGCCAGGCATGCGCCTCGAGCTCCAGCCGCTGCTCCGGGACACATTCGCGCGACCTCGTCACGTTCTTGTACGTCAGAGGTCCGACGCCGACCGTGAAGTGGATGGAGCTGTCGACCGCGGGCCACTCGGCGTCGACATCGCGGATCTCCTTGGTGCCCTGGACCCATTCGGCATACCGATAACCGTCGCTCAGGACCGCCCAGACCTGCTGCGGCGAGGCAGTCGTTTGCCGGTTACGCGCAGAGGTGGGCATGCGCTCAATGTAAGGCTCGGTGGGCCTCGTCGCCACAGGTCGGCTGCGACGCCGACACCGCTCGTCCAGGAGGACAAGGGATTAGGCCACCCCACAAGTGGGTAGATTCCATCTGATGCAACCCGACTCGATCGCTGGCCGATACCGCGTCGTGCGCGCCGTCGGCAAGGGCGGTATGGGCACGGTGTGGCTGTGCACTGACGAGACATTGCACCGTCAGGTCGCAGTGAAGCAGGTCGGGACGGTTCCCGGAGAGTCGCCTGGAGATACCGCCCGCGCGATGCGGGAAGCCCGCCTCGCCGCCGCCCTCAACCATAAGAATGCCGTCTCCATCTACGACGTCGTCGAGCATGCCGGCTCGACGTGGTTGGTGATGGAGTACGTCCCCTCGCGGACCCTGTCTGAGCTGATCGCCTCGGAAGGCCGGCTGGCCACGGAGCGGGTTGCCCACATCGGCGCCCAGGTCGCGGCGGCGCTCAGCAGCGCCCACGCCTTGGGCATCGTGCACCGCGACATCAAGCCCGGCAACATCTTGGTGAGCGACGACGACACTGCGAAGATCAGCGACTTCGGGATCGCGCGCGGCCATCAGGACCTGCAGCTGACCCAGACCGGCCTGGTCTCCGGTACCCCGGCCTTCTTCTCACCAGAGCTCGCCCGAGGCGAGGACCCGACGTTCGCCTCGGATGTCTGGGCACTCGGGATCACGCTGTACACCGCCACCGAGGGGTCGCCGCCGTACGAGACCCAGTCCAACCCTCTCGCCATGCTGAGCGCCATCACCCGTGAGCCGATCCCGCCGCCGACTCATGCAGGAGTGCTCACCGGCCCACTCGCCGGCATGCTTCATCCGGATGCCAGCGAGCGGTCGACGATGTCAGAGTCGCTCGCCGCGCTCCGTGCGGCCCAAGCGCCCAGCGGCACTGACGGCGACGCCTCGTCGGAGGCGACCGCGCTCATGGGGAGCCCCGCCGCAGCCGCCGTGACATATGACGCGACGAGCACCTTCCAGCAACCGGAGGAGCCGACGGCCGAGAGCCACCAACCGGCGCCTGCCTTGGCGAGCACCTGGTCCGCCGACGGCGGCGACAGCCCCCCACCCGACGACAGCGACGAACGCGGCCGTCGCGGTCGGCTGGCAATGGCCCTGCTGGCATTGCTCGTCCTCGTCGGGGCGGGAGCGCTGCTCTGGAATGTGGTCGACCTCGGCGGTGACGGCGGTGAAGACCCGACCTCAGCGAACTCCTCCACCACCGGAGGTCCCAAAGCCAACCGAGGTCAGGGCAACCAGAACACTCCTCCCCCCGAGGAGGAGTCGAGCACTGACGAACAGACCACATCCACGACCGAAGAGCAGACCTCGTCCACGACCGAAGAGCCCCCGGCGGGCGACCCGGTCGCGTTCACCGAGTCCTACTTCGCCGTCGTCCCCGGCGACACCGATGCAGGCTGGAACCTCCTGACCCCCAGCTTTCAGGCGGAGACGGGACGCGACTCATACGACGACTTCTGGGGACCGATCGACTCCGTCGCGCTGAGCAACGTCGAAGCCCTTGACGACGAGACGGTGCAGTACCAGATCGTGTACCAGTACGAGGACGGGACAGAGTCGGGCCAGGAGACCAAGCAGCTCACCCTGGAGCCGGCCGGCGACTCCTACCTGATCGCCGGCGACGCAGCCGCTGGCTGACTTGCCGACTCGTCAGGTGCGTTGGCACGGAGTCACAGGATGGCGGCGGGACGGTAGGCAGCGGCTTCTGGGTTTGCCACGACCAGTGCCTCGATCCGACGTACGACGTCGTCGACCTGGGCAACCGCCGCGCCCGTGAACGACAGCGGGTCGGCCACCAACGCCGCCAGGTCAGCGGTTGTGAGACCTAGCCTGTCGTCGGACGCCAGCCGTTCGAACAGGTCGTTGCGGTCAGCCGCCTTCTCCCGCATCGCGAGGGCGACCGTGACCGCATGCTCCTTGATCGCCTCGTGCGCCGTCTCCCGGCCAACGCCCCGCCTGACGGCGGCCATCAGCACCTTCGTCGTCGTGAGGAACGGGAGGTAGCGGTCGAGCTCGCGCTGGACGACGGCCGGGAACACGCTGAACTCGTCGAGCACGGTCAGGATCGTCTCGAAGAGACCGTCGGCGGCGAAGAACGCATCAGGCAGTGCGACCCGGCGCACCACGCTGCAGGAGACGTCGCCTTCGTTCCACTGGTCACCGACCAGCTCGCTCACCATCGACAGGTGGCCACGCAGGACTACCGCGAGCCCGTTGACGCGCTCGCACGAACGCGTGTTCATCTTGTGAGGCATCGCGCTCGAGCCGACCTGACCCGGCTGGAATCCTTCGGTCACGAGCTCGGCGCCGGCCATCAGCCGGATGCTTGTTGCGAGGTTGCTCGGGCCTGCCACCGCCTGCACGAGGGCGGAAACGACATCGAAGTCGAGAGAGCGTGGGTAGACCTGACCCACACTCGTGAGGACGTGGTCGAAGCCGAGATGGTGCGCGATGCGCTGCTCCAGGTCGGCAAGCTTTGCCGCATTCCCGTCGAGCAGGTCGAGCTGGTCCTGCGACGTTCCAACCGGCCCCTTGATGCCACGTAGGGGGTAACGCGCGATCAGCTCGTCCAGCCGCTGCAGACCTGACAGGAGCTCCTCAGCGACGGTGGCGAACCGCTTGCCGAGCGTCGTCGCCTGAGCCGCTACGTTGTGGGAGCGACCGGTCATGACGAGGGCGCGATGCTGAGCCGCCAGCTCGCCAAGGCGGGCGATAGTGGCGATCATCCGAGTGCGGATCTCGACGAGGCTGTCACGAATCTGCAGCTGCTCGACGTTCTCGGTCAGATCGCGGCTCGTCATGCCCTTGTGGATGTGCTCATGGCCGGCGAGTGCGCAGAACTCCTCGATCCGCGCCTTCACGTCATGGCGCGTGACCCGCTCCCGGTCGGCGATCGAGGCGAGGTCGACGTGCTCGACCACCCGTTCGTAGGCTTCGACGACTCCGTCGGGTATGTCGACGCCGAGGTCACGCTGTGCCGCCAAGACTGCGACCCAGAGCCGGCGTTCGGTGACCACCTTGTGCTCTGGCGACCAGAGGGAGCGCATGGGGGCCGATGCGTAGCGCGTCGCAAGCACGTTGGAGATGGCCGTCACGTGTCTGATTCTCCCACGGGTCCGCTGAACTCCCACGGTCCGCCGATCTCTCCCACGGTCCGCCGATCTCTCCCACGGACCGCCGATCTCTCCCACGGTCCGCTGATCGAGCTTGTCGACATCACCGGGCCACTGCCCGAGTCTCGGGTCGCGCGGGGTTCCGCCGCCTCGGGGTCAGCCCAGGCGGGAGGCGGCGGCAGCGATGTCGTTGCGATGCTGTGCACCAGCCCAGCCGATCGCCGAGACTGCCCGGTAGGCCAGATAGCGGGCGTCATCCAGGTCGGGGCCGACGCCAGTCACGCCGAGCACCCGGCCGCCGGACGTGGCAAGGCCATCAGGCGAGAGCGTCGTACCGGCGTGTGTCACATGGACACCGTCGAGAGCGGCCGCCTCGGCCACCCCGCTAATCAGATCGCCGGAACGTGGAGCCTCCGGGTATCCCGCTGCCGCAATTACGACGGTGACCGCCGCGGCCTGCTTCCAACGCAGCGGCCCGATCTCGTGCAGTCGGCCCGTCGCTGCCGCGTGGAGGACAGTGCCCAGCGGGCTGTCGAGCAGCGGCAGCAGGCACTGTGTCTCAGGGTCGCCGAACCGGGCGTTGAACTCGACCACGCGCACGCCGCGCGACGTGAGCGCCAGTCCGGCGTACAAGAGCCCGGCGAACGGCGTACCTCGACGGGCGAGCTCGGCGACAGCGGGACGGAGCACGCGATGCTCGACCTCGTCGACGAAACCGTCGGGGAGAAACGGCAGCGGCGTGTAGGAACCCATGCCGCCTGTATTGGGTCCTTCGTCGTCGTCCCGCAGCCTTTTGAAGTCCTGTGCGGGCTGCATCGGCAGCACCGTCTCGCCGTCGCAGATCGCGAACAGCGACACCTCAGGTCCGTCGAGGTACTCCTCGATGACAACGCGCTTGTGGTTGGCGGCATGGGCCAGCGCGGCCACCCGGTCGGCGGTGACCAGCACCCCTTTGCCGGCAGCGAGGCCGTCGTCCTTGACGACGTACGGCGGTCCGAACGCGTCGAGCGCGCTCTCGGCCTCGGCGGGTGACTCACAGACGTGGGCCATCGCGGTGGGGATGTCGGCCGCGGCCATCACCTCCTTGGCGAACGCCTTGGACCCTTCGATCGTGGCGGCCTCGCGGGTCGGTCCGAAGCAGGCGATCCCGGCGGCGCGTACGTCGTCGGCGACCCCGGCAACCAGCGGCGCCTCAGGACCAACCACGACCAGGTCGACCGCAAGACGCGACGCGAGAGAGGCGACCGCGCGCCCGTCTAGGGCGTCGATCGGGTGCACCTCGGCAAGCTCAGCGATGCCGGGGTTGCCGGGTGCGGCGTGAATGGCGTGGACATCGGGGTCACGTGACAGCGCCTCCACCAGTGCGTGCTCCCGACCACCCGGACCAACCACCAGCACCTTCACGGTGGACGACCCTATCGGCACCTTCCGTCCGTGCTAGCGAGCGCTCCAGCGCCCAGCCGCACGGACGCAGCACGGCGCCTCCCCTACGTCCGTACAAGCGAGCGCTCCAGCGACCAGCCGCACGGACGCAAGGGGTTGACGTCAGAGCAGGTCGTGGATGACGACGGTCTCGTCTCGGCCCGGGCCGACACCGACCGCCGAGATGCGCGCCCCCGCCATCTCTTCGAGCGCCTGTACGTAGGAACGCGCGTTGGCCGGCAGGTCTGTCAGCGTGCGGGCGCCGGAGATGTCCTCCGACCATCCCGGGAACTCCTCGTAGATCGGCCGCGCGTGGTGGAAGTCGGACTGGCTGACCGGCATCTCGTCGTGGCGCACCCCACCGACGTCATACGCCACACAGACGGGAACCTTCTCCAGCCCCGTGAGCACGTCAAGCTTGGTCAGCACGAAGTCGGTGACCCCGTTGACGCGCGCGGCGTACCGCCCGATCACAGCGTCGAACCAGCCGCATCGGCGCGGCCTGCCCGTGGTCGTGCCGAACTCGTCACCCGCTTTGCGGAGAAACTCGCCGCTCTCGTCAGTCAGCTCCGTCGGGAACGGTCCTTCGCCGACGCGCGTGGTGTAGGCCTTGACGATCGCGACGACGCGGTCGATGCGCGTCGGCGGGATGCCCGACCCGGTGCAGGCGCCGCCGGACGTGGCCGACGACGACGTCACGAACGGGTAGGTCCCGTGGTCGACGTCCAGCAGCGTTGCCTGCCCTGCCTCGAGGAGCACGGTCTCGCCGCGGTCAAGCGCCTCGTTGAGGAGCAGGCCTGTGTCGGCGACCATCGGCGCCAGCCGGTCACGGTGCGCGAGCAACTCGTCGAGGATCTGCTCGACCTCGATCGCGCGGCGGTTGTAGATCTTGGCCAGGATCTGGTTCTTCAGGTCGAGAGCGCCCTCGACCTTCTGTCGCAGGATCTTCTCGTCGAAGACGTCTTGGATCCGGACTCCGATCCGGTTCATCTTGTCGGCGTAAGCAGGTCCGATGCCTCGACCAGTCGTCCCGATCCGACGGGATCCGAGGAACCGCTCCGCCACCTTGTCGAGAGTCCGGTGGTACTCGGTGATCAGGTGGGCGTTGGCACTTACGAGCAGCCGTGACGTGTCAATGCCGCGCGCGTCGAGGGCGTCGAGCTCCCCCATGAGCACACCGAGGTCGATCACGACACCGTTGCCGATGACGGGTGTGCACCCTGGCGTGAGGATGCCGCTCGGCAGCAGGTGGAGCGCGTACTTCTCGTCGCCGATCACGACGGTGTGCCCAGCGTTGTTGCCCCCGTTGAACTTGACGACGTAGTCGACCCGGCTCCCGAGGACGTCCGTCGCCTTGCCCTTGCCCTCGTCGCCCCACTGGGCACCGACGATCACGATTGCGGGCATCTGCGTCCCTCTCCTCGACCTGTCACGTCCGAGCAGGCCCCCGCCGTCCAGGGCGAAAGCGTGAGCCCCGGCTGCAACAGCCGGGGCGCTTGCGGCTGAATGCTATCCGCCTCGCGCGATGACATGGGCACTAGTGTTCGCTGGTGGACAGGATCCTGCTCATCACCAACTCCGGCGCCGGCACTCACGACGAGGCGGCCGTCGCCGAGGCGCTGACGATCTTGCGCAACAGTGCCGAGGTCCGCGTGGTGGCGACGAGCAACCACGACGAGCTCGACAAGGCCCTCGACGCACGCGACGGGCGCGACGTCGTGGTTGCCGGCGGAGACGGGAGCCTGCACGCCGTGGTCGCGTCGCTGCATCGGCGAGGAGATTTGGCGGGTCCCACGATCGGGCTCATCCCCCTCGGCACCGGCAACGACTTCGCCCGGGGCACGAAGATCCCCTTGAGCCCGGCGGAAGCCGCAGCGGTGGTCATCGGAGGACGGACTGCCCTTGTCGACGTACTGCTCGACGACCAAGACGGGATCGTCGTCAACGCCGTGCATGCCGGGGTCGGAGCAGAGGCAGGCCGGGAGGCGAAGCCGTGGAAGTCGCGGCTCGGCAAGCTGGGGTATGTCGTCGGGGCAGTCAAGGCCGGGTTCAAGTCCGAGGGCCATCACCTGGTCGTCGTTGCCGATGAGGAACTGCTCGCCGACGGCCACCGCCGTGTCCTGCAGGTCGGCATCGGCAATGGCTCCCACATCGGCGGAGGCACGGAACTTGCACCTCAGGCTGATCCGACCGACGGTGTGGTCGACGTCGTCGTGTCGTTCTCGGTGGCACGACGCCAGCGGTTCCTCTACGGCATCCATCTGAAGCGCGGCACCCACGAGGAGCGCCACGACGTACGCACGGTGCGGGCACGTCACGTGTCGATGGAGGGCGACCCGTTCTGGTGCAACGCCGACGGTGAGCTCGCCGGACCCATCACGTTGCGCGCCTGGCGACTCAGCCCGCAGGCGTTCTCGATGCGACTGCCTTTGTCCGAACCGGAAGAACCGAAGGGGCCGGCCGACTGACGACTACGACGTTGCGAAAAACGTCACAGCCACCCGCGACGTACGGCCTCCATGCCCGCCTGGAACCGCGAGTCGACGCCGAGCTCTGCCATCAGGAACGCGATCCGGCGTCGCACCGTGCGCAACGACATGTCGAGGGCGCGCGAGATCTGCTCGTCCTTGGCGCCGCTCGCGAGCATCTCGAGCAGCGCCTGTCGTGGCTCGCCGGACTCGCCTCTGAGCGACGAGAAGTGGACCGCTCGGCCCCACAGCAGGTCGAAGTATCCGATGCAGCAGGCGACGATCGCGGGCTCCCTGATGAGGAGACGCTGACCGCTGTTCTCCCCCCACCGCTTCGGCAGGATCGCCGCTTCCTCCCCGAAGACCGCCATCCGGGTCGGGACGTGCGGGACCACCTTGACGCGCTCACCGGCGTCGACGCGCCGCCGGACCGACTCCGGGTTCGACTCGAGGACCTGGGCGGGCAGGATCACCCGAGACCTCCGGCCAGCGGCGAGCGCTGCGGTGACGACGACATCCATCTCGGCCCCAATCGGCAGGAACCACTGGTCAGGACGCAGGAATAGGAGCTCACCGGTGCCGTTCTCGATGAGCGTCACCATCAGGTCGGTGAACTCCGCCAGCGGGATCAGGTCGACCGACACCAGCTCGCGCTCCGGTCGCTGGCCAGTGAGGTGCTCGCCGAGGTACGTCTGCACTTCTGCCTCCGCGACGGCCAACGCGTCCTCCAGCTCGGTGAGCCGCCGCGCCTCCCTGTTGAGGAGCCTGCCAAGTGCCAGGTCGGGAACCTCTGCGGTCACCGAGTCGCCGGTCAGCTTGACGAGGCGGCTCTCGATGAGGGGAGCGAGGTCGCTCCTGGCGACGTCGGGCGGCACGCCGAATCGGTCGCAGAGCTGCTGGATAGTGCACCCTGGGTTGCGCAACACGAACCGATAGGCGCGCTCGCTGGTCTCGTCGATACCGACGACAGCGAGCGGTCCGCGCCCGGACATCTCCCCCATGTTTGGCAGGTTAGGGCCAATGACACCTTCATGCCACCGCGAAAGGGCAGATCGGTGCACAATGGATACCGCACGAGCGCGGTTTCGGAATCGACGCAGGGGACGATTCCGTCGCCGCGCTCTTGCGTGTCATGCCGACCCGGACCGGCGTATGCCGCCTTGGCGTCTCCCGGCAAGATGGACCCATGACCTTCGACAACCTGCTCGGTGGGCCGCCGCCGACCCTGCTGCCAGCAGATCCCGCTACCGACGCGCTCGCCGCCGGTGACAGCCCGGAGACGGTGGCTGCTGCTCATCCGGCGTCGTCGCTGGCATGGGCCGGCGTTGCGGAGTCGGCGCTGGCCGACGGGCGCGACCTCGAGGGCTACGCCTACGCCAGGGTGGGCTATCACCGGGGGTTGGACGCTTTGCGGCGCAACGGATGGAAGGGGCACGGGCCGGTGCCCTGGTCCCACCAGCCGAACCAGGGCTTCCTGCGGTGCCTGGCGGCGCTGGCGGAGGCGTCCGAGCGGATCAACGACCAAGAAGAGGCACAGCGTTGCCGCGGGTTCCTCGCCGACTGCGACCCTGAGGCGCCCCTCCGCCCCTAGGCTCAACCCCGCATCGCTGGGCAGCCTGACTCAGTCGGGGTCGGCGACGTCCTTACGTAGCACCTGCTCGCGCTCATGCGGCTCGTCATACCGCTCGTCGCGCTTCGTCGATCGTGCCCGCATCGCCTCGATCGCGATGGGGATCAGTGACAGCGCCACCAGACCGATCAAGACGATGTCGATGTGGTCGGCGAGGAAGTCGATCTGCCCGAGCCAGTAGCCGGCCAGGGTGAGTCCGGTCGCCCAGAGGATGCCGCCGATGGCCGAGTAGGTGAGGAACCGTCGGAACGGCATCCGGCCGACACCGGCGGCCAGCGTGATAAACGTCCGCACAATCGGCACGAACCGGGCGAGCACGATGGCGCGGTTGCCGTACTTGTCGAAGAACGCGAACGTCTTGTCGACGTGCTCCTGCTTGAAGAAGCGTGAGTCAGGTTTGTTGAAGACCGCTGGCCCGAGCTTGGCCCCCACGCCGTACCCGACGATGTTGCTCGCGATGGCGGACGTCGTCAGCAGCACACATGCCACCCAGAGGGGCACGGTGATCGTCTCCTGCTGCGAAATGAGCAGCCCCACGAGGAAGAGCAGGGAGTCGCCGGGAAGGAACGGAAACAGCCAGCATTCGATGAAGATCACCAGCACCGCGCCCCACAGCGCATACGTCCCGAACTGGTCGATCAGGGCCTGCGGGTCGAGCAGGCCACCAAGGAGGAGGAGGCTCTGCTGGGCTGTCGTCACCCCCCGAGGGTAACTGGCCTCCTACAGTGACTCGCGTGAACAGTCCCGGCCCCGACCCCAGGTATGACGTCGGAGTCGGCCCGTGGTCGGGTGCCTGGCCCGACGACGCACGCCTCGACCCAGCGCTGCTCGAGGGTGGAGACCGCCGCAACGTGGCCGACCGCTATCGCTACTGGCGGCTCGACGCGATCGTGGCCGACCTCGACACCAGACGGCACGAGTTTCACGTCGCGATCGAGAACTGGGAGCACGACTTCAACATCGGCTCAGTCGTGCGCACCGCCAACGCGTTCCTCGCCGCGGAGGTCCACATCGTGGGCCGCAAGCGATGGAACCGCCGCGGCGCGATGGTCACTGACCGCTACCAGCATGTGCGCCACCACCATTCGGTCGAGGACCTTGTGGACTGGGCGGCCGCAGCGGACCTGCCCCTGCTCGGGATCGACAACCTCCCTGGGGCGGCCGCGCTGGAGGTGGCGACGCTGCCACGACGGTGCGTGCTCGTGTTAGGGCAGGAGGGCCCTGGTCTGAGCGACCCCATGCGCGCGGCCTGCGAGGTGACGTTGTCGATCGCGCAGTTCGGGTCGACCCGGTCGATCAATGCCGGCGCCGCGGCCGCGATCGCGATGCACACCTGGGTACGCCAGCACGCCGCACCATCAGCATGACGTCGACGCCCAGCAGGTGGGCGCGGTGACAGCCCGTGTGTCGACGGGGGATACTGGGCCGCGCAGCGCCGCCGACATACCGACACGGAGATCCCATGCCTCTTGCCACGCCTGATGTGTACGCCGCCATGCTCGACAAGGCGAAGGAGGGCCGCTTCGCCTACCCCGCGATCAACGTGACTTCCTCGCAGACCTTGCACGCGGCGATGCGCGGCTTCGCCGAGGCCGAGAGCGACGGGATCGTCCAGGTCTCGACCGGTGGAGCCGAGTACCTGTCCGGGTCCACGATCAAGGACATGGTGGCGGGCTCGCTAGCCTTCGCGGCGTTCGCCGAGGAGGCAGCGAAGAAGTACCCGGTCAACATTGCGCTGCACACTGACCACTGCCCCCAGGACAAGCTCGACGGGTTCGTCCGGCCGCTGCTGGCGGTGTCGAAGGAGCGCGTCGCAGCCGGAGGCAATCCGGTGTTCCAGTCCCACATGTGGGACGGGTCGGCAGTGCCGCTTGGAGGAGAACCTCTCCATCGCCCGGGGTTTGCTGGCCGACGCGGCCGCGGCACACGTCGTGCTCGAGATCGAGGTCGGCGTCGTCGGCGGCGAAGAGGACGGCATCGTCGGGGCGATGGACGACAAGCTCTACACGACGCCCGATGACGCGCTTCGTACGGCGGAGGCCCTCGGGCTCGGCGACGACGGCCGCTACCTGACGGCGTTGACGTTCGGCAACGTGCACGGGGTCTACAAGCCCGGCAACGTCAAGCTGCGCCCGGAGATCTTGAAGGCCGCCCAAGAGGCGGTGGCGAAGGCGCACAACCTGGGCGATGACGCGAAGCCCTTTGACCTGGTCTTCCATGGCGGATCCGGGTCGACGCTCGAGGAGATCCGCGACGCACTCGACTACGGCGTGGTCAAGATGAACGTCGACACCGACACGCAGTACGCCTTCACGCGCCCCATCGTCGACCACATGTTCGGAAACTACGGTGGCGTGCTCAAGGTGGACGGGGAAGTCGGCGACAAGAAGGCCTACGACCCGCGGGCTTACGGCAAGGCGGCCGAGGCTGGGATGGCGACCCGCGTCGTCGAAGCCTGCGAGAACCTCCGCTCCGCCGGCACCACCCTCACCAACTAACCGGCTACTCCCCTCCCGCGTTTGCCTTGTTCACAAGGCAGATTCCTTGTTCACAAGGCAAACGCGCCTCGGGAAGAGTGCATCTGCCTGGTTTGCCAGATCGTTGACCGGGCGGGGTTGGGCTGGAGGCATGGTGGGGCGTGCTCCTCTGCGTTGCGGCAAACCTGGTTATCCCCCGGTTCGAGGTGGGTTTCGCTAGATCCACAGCCAGGGCGGCGGACATCGAGGTCCAAGCAGCCAAACCCGAGGCTGTCTGGATGAGAGCAGACCTTGCAGGCGTCGCGGGATCCCAAGGCGATGTGTTCACGAGAGCCCAAGCGATCGCTGCTGGCATCACGTCGCGCGAGTTCGCGACGATGACGAAGCCCGGCGGCCCATGGGTCAAAGTCCGGTATGCCGTTTATGCAGACCGCGGTCGGTGGCAGCGTCTCGACGACGACGGTCGGGCTGGGCTCCGCGATCTTGGCGCTCTCCTGGTCTGCCACGATGACGCAGTGCTGAGCCACAGTTCGGCCGCCCGCAGGCTTGGACTGCCTCTGGTGGACGTCGACGATGGCCTCTCACATCTGACCCGCGCCAGCTTGAGGCAGACGGCCCGGGTCGAAGCTGGGATCAAGCATCACGTAGCGGCATTAAGCCCCGAGCACGTCAGCGAGGTCCTAGGGATCCCAGTGACGACCCCGATCCGCACGGTGCTGGACGTGAGCCGCGAGTACGGGTATCGCGCCGGTTTGGTCGCCGCGGATGCCGCGTTGCGCGCCGGGGCCAACCGCGAGGACCTAATCAATCTCGCCGAAGCTCTCACCACCGAGCCCTACCGACCGGTGTTCGCCGCTGTGGCCGCTGAGGCGGACGGGCGCGCAGAGACTCCCATCGAAACGCTCGGACGCATCCTGGTGAAGAGCATGGGTATCACCGAACTCGAACTCCAGCACAGGTTCACGTTCGACGACGGCGGATACGCCGACGGAGACATCTACTCGCCCGAACTCGACTATCTATTCGAGTGCGATGGCCGCATGAAGTACCAGGACGGGTACGACGACTTTGGGCGACTCGTTACCGGACGTGAGTTGCTCTGGAAAGAGAAGAAGCGTGAGGACAAGGTACGAGGTCTGGGTACGGGGGTGAGCCGCATCATCTGGGTGGACACTCTTCCTCACAATGGCAACCGCGCCCGGCAGCGGCTCTGGCGCGAGATCGAGCAGCAACGTAGCCCCCGAAGACATCGAAGCGCCTGAGGGAGTCAACAAGGCAGATGCCCAGCTGCAGAGGCACATTTGCCTTGTGAACAAGGAATCTGCCTTGTGAACAAGGCAAACGCCCTCCGGGGAGGTGGTGGGTCACTTGGGGGTGGTGGAGGCGAGGTGGCCGAAGGCGACCATGCGGTCGTCGGTGTGGAACAGCTCCGAGCAGGTCGTCAGCGTCAACAGCGGTTTGCGCGGCAGCTCTGATTTGAGCTTCGGCATCCCCGGCGGCGCCTGCCCGGCCGGAGCCTTCGGCACCGGGTCGATGACCCACGTCTCGGCGAACGACACGACCAGGTCGTTCGGGTTGGTGTCCATCACATAGGTGTACGTCGCATCGGACGTCTCGACAATCACCTCGTCACCGGGCCGGAGCTTGGCCACGTCCCGGAGAGGCTCACCATGCGTGACCCGGGCGCCCGACAGCGCGAAGTTTCCGATCTGGCCAGGGCCGGCGCCGGGAAAGTGGCCAAGCCCTTTCGCCAGATCCCCGTCACGCACCCCCTCCACCATCGGCATCTCGTAGGCCAGACCGAACCGCGGGATCCGGACCAGCGCGTTGGCGGTGCCCAATGCGGGTACTCCCGCCGGCCCAAGCACGTCGATGACCGTGGGGTGCTTCCACTGCTCGCGAATCTCCTCCCGGAGCTCGGTCTGCGCCTGCCGCGAGACCACATCCGTGCCGAAGTACTCCCAGACGACGTACGCGAGGCCGCCGATGCCCGCCAAAACGAGCACCACGACAAGGCCCGTCACCGCCCACCTGGCCCCGCCGCGGCGACGGGGAGTCGCCGAAGGTGCGTCCGGGTCGGGATCCGAAGCGGTATCGCCGGTGTCCTCCGGCGGCGTGCTGTCCATTGCCCTGCCACTGTAACGACGCTCGAACGCCCTCGACCAGCGACAACCGTGCGGAGACGTGGAGGCGCCAGGTCGCACCGGTCACTACCCTGACCGGATGGATTCACCTGTTCTCGCCTCGCGACTCGCCGGAATCGGCACGACGATCTTTGCCGAGATGTCGGCTCTCGCCCTGCGAACCCAGTCCATCAACCTCGGGCAGGGATTCCCGGATACCGACGGCCCCCGCGAGATCATCGACGCAGCCACCACGGCGATGTTGGGCGGCCGCAACCAGTACGCCCCCGGCCCCGGCGTCCCCGAGCTTCGCGCAGCCATCGCCGCCCACCAGCAGCGTTTCTACGGTATGACGATCGACCCCGACACCGAGGTGATCGTTACGACCGGCGCGACCGAAGGCATCGCCGCAGCGCTGCTGGGGTTGATCGATCCCGGCGACGAGGTGATCGCCCTGGAGCCCTACTACGACTCGTACGTCGCCGGCATAGCGATGGCTGGCGGTGTTCGGGTGCCACTCACTCTCCGCGCACCGGACTTTCGGCTTGACGCCTCGGCACTTCGCGCTGCCGTCACCCCCCGCACCAGAGCCTTGCTGATCAACAGCCCGCACAACCCGACGGGCACGGTCCTCGACGAGATCGAGCTTCAGGCAATCGCCGACGTGGCGTGCGAGCACGACCTGCTGGTGATCACGGACGAGGTGTACGAGCACCTGACGTTCGACGGCACCACGCATCGACCGCTGGCGACGTACGACGGGATGCGCGAACGGACGCTGACAGTCTCCAGCGGCGGCAAGACGTTCTCGTTCACCGGCTGGAAGGTCGGCTGGGCGGTCGGCCCGGCCGACCTAGTGCGGGCCGTGATGACGGCGAAGCAGTTCCTGACGTTCACGTCGGGTGCACCGCTGCAACCCGCGATCGCCCAGGCACTCGCTCTCAACGACGCCTACTACCTGAGCCTACGGACCTCGCTGCAGGACAAGCGCGACCGGCTTTGCGCCGGCTTGCGGGCGACTCGGACTCGACGTCTTCACGCCACAGGGCACGTACTTCGTGACGACCGACATCCGCCCGCTCGGGTATGACGACGGCGTCGACTTCTGCCTCAAGCTGCCCGAGCGATGCGGTGTCGTCGCCATCCCCCACGAGGTCTTCTACGACGACAAGGAAGCCGGCCGGCCGCTGGTGCGCTGGGCGTTCTGCAAGCGCGACGACGTGCTCGACGAGGCGGTCGCCCGCCTCGCGCGCCTCAGTGACTGACCGACTGGCCCGCCTTGTAGGCGAACCACTCTTTCGACGTCGCGAAGACCAGGGCGATGGCCGCCGCCACATAGACAACGCTGACCACGCCGGTTGGTTCACCGGACTGGATCATGTTGTACACGGAGACGAGGGCATACACGACACCCGTGGCGGCGAGTGCGTAGGCAGCCCAGCGACGGCCAAGAAACGCAAAGATTGCAAAGATGACCGCAGCCGTGCTCAAGATGAGCAAGGCCGCGCCGGTCAGCTGAGCGGCGGTCTCGACGTCCGCCCGGTCTGCCGATGCGTAGTCGTTCAAGAAATCTTCGCTTGAGGCAACGGCCAGCAGCGCCGCACCAATCAGAAGCCCGAGCGCGCCACCGATCCACGTGAGGATGCAGCCGGCAAGAAGTGTTCCGGGACGCGATGGGGCCGGCCGCTCGTCGTACCCGCCGCCCGGATACTGACCGGGGTACTGGCCACCCGGGTACTGGCCACCCGGGTACTGGCCACCTGGGTACTGGCCACCCGGGTACTGGCCACCCGGGTACTGGCCACCGGGTACTGGCCACCGGGGTACTGGCCACTCGGGTCTTGGCCGCCCGAGTACGGGCCACCGGCTGGCGGCTGCTCGGGCTGGTCGGGGTACTGCGGGTAGGACATGTTTTCCTCCGGGTGCGTGGCTGGGTCACCTCGCGACATGAGCGTAGCCCGCCGGTGCTCACGACAGCCTGCAAACGCTGTGACGGTAGGGATCGAGTCAGCGGTCGGGTGGCGGCGGAGGCGGCGGCCAGGTCGACGTCGGCGGGCCTGCCGGGCCGGTCGCTGGCGGCGCCGGCGAGAACCAGAGGCGCGCCGCCTTCGTCCACAGCAGCAGGACCGAGGCGACGACGTACACGGTGATCACCCAGGCCGCAGGTCCGGCGAACAAGGTGACGCCGGCGATCAGCGCGCCCATCACGGTGAGGGCGATGCGCGACGATCGGTCACGCCGCAGCACGAAGATCCCGAGCACGAGCGCGACTGCTGCCATGGCGCCAGCAATCAGCAGCGAGTACCGCACGAGGGTCCGGGCCGACTCCAGCGTCAAGTCAAGCCCTGCAGCCTCGTCGGACTCGAGGATGTCAACGAGAATCTCGCGCATCTGAGAGCTCTGCAGCTGCGACATCGCGTTGAACGCGAGAAACAGCACGAGCGCGCTGCCGACCACAATCTGGAAGCCCGCGATGGTCACTTCACGCGGGCGGCGCGCTGGCGAGCGACCGTCTGCCGTCACTCGCGGGTCACCTGCAAGGTGTCTCGGCCCTGGTCGACGTCCACCACCACAGTGTCACCATCAGAAACCTCGCCCGCCAACAACGACCGCGCCAACGCGTCGCCGATGGCGGTTTGGACCAGCCGCCGCAAGGGTCGGGCGCCGTACATCGGGTCGAACCCGGTGAGCGCCAGCCACTCACGCGCGGCCGATGTCACGTCGAGGGTGATGCGTCGCGTGGCAAGCCGGCGGGCGAGCGCCTGCACCTGGAGGTCGACGATGCGTTGGAGGTCTTCGGTGTCGAGAGCGTCGAACAACACGATCTCGTCGAGCCGGTTGAGGAACTCCGGCTTGAACGACGAACGCACCGTCGCCATCACGGCGTCGTGCTTGGCGGCGCTGTCGAGCTGGGGGTCGACAAGGTATGACGACCCGAGGTTGCTCGTGAGGATCAAGATGGTGTTGCGGAAGTCGACCGTATGCCCTTGTCCGTCGGTGAGTCGCCCGTCATCGAGCACCTGGAGCAGCACGTCGAAGACCTCGGGGTGCGCCTTCTCCACCTCGTCGAGCAGGACGACGGAGTAAGGCCGGCGTCGGACCGCCTCGGTCAGCTGCCCGCCTTCGCCATACCCCACATAGCCGGGAGGTGCGCCGACCAGCCGGGCCACCGTGTGCTTCTCGGAGTACTCGCTCATGTCGATGCGCACGATCGCGCGCTCGTCGTCGAAGAGGAAGTCGGCAAGCGACTTCGCGAGCTCGGTCTTGCCCACGCCGGTGGGGCCGAGGAAGAGGAATGACCCGGTGGGCCGGTCAGGGTCGGAGATACCAGCCCGTGCACGGCGTACGGCGTCGGACACGGCCGTGACCGCCGCGCGTTGGCCGATCAGCCGACGTCCGAGCTCCTCCTCCATCCGCAGCAGCTTGCCGGTCTCGCCTTCGAGGAGCCGGCCGGTCGGAATACCAGTCCACGCAGCGATGACCTCGGCAACCTCTGCCGCGCCCACCTCTTCGCGCACCATCAACTGGCTCTGGTCGACTGCGGACTCTGCTTCCTGTGCTTGATGTAGTTGTTGCTCCATCGCTGGGATCTCACCGTTGAGGAGTCGGGCGGCCGTCTCCAGATCGCCCTCGCGATAAGCGATGTCGGCGCGAGTGCGGACCTCGTCGATGCGCTGCTTGATATCGCCGACCTGGTTGAGGCTCTGCTTCTCGCGTTCCCATCGAGCTTCGAGGCTGCGCAGCGACTCTTCCGAGTCGGCGAGCTCGGCCCGCAAGGTCTCGAGGCGCTGAATGGAGGCGGGGTCACCCTCCTTCTCGAGATGGAACTCCTCCATCTTGAGCCGGTCGACAGTGCGGCGAAGCTCGTCGACCTCGACCGGGCTCGAGTCGATCTCCATCCGCAGCCGCGACGATGCCTCGTCGACGAGGTCGATGGCCTTGTCGGGCAGTCGACGGCCGGTGATGTAGCGGTGCGACAACGTCGCGGCGGCAACCAGAGCGGAGTCAGAGATAGACACCTTGTGGTGGGCCTCGTAACGCTCCTTCAAGCCGCGCAGGATCGCGATCGTGTCTTCGACGCTGGGCTCGCCCACGAACACCTGCTGGAACCGCCGCTCCAGCGCGGGGTCCTTCTCGATCCGCTCGCGGTACTCGTCGAGTGTCGTGGCGCCGATCATCCGCAGCTCACCGCGGGCAAGCATCGGCTTGAGCATGTTGCCCGCGTCCATCGCGGAGTCGCCACTTGCCCCGGCACCGACGACCGTGTGCAGCTCGTCGATGAACGTAATGACCTGGCCTTCGGAGCTCTTGATCTCCTCCAGCACGGCTTTGAGCCGCTCCTCGAACTCGCCGCGGAACTTCGCCCCGGCCACCATCGCAGCGAGGTCGAGCGACAACAGCCGACGACCACGCAGCGACTCCGGCACGTCGCCGGCGACGATGCGCTGCGCAAGCCCTTCGACGACGGCGGTCTTGCCGACTCCGGGCTCGCCGATCAGCACCGGGTTGTTCTTGGTGCGTCGCGACAGCACCTGCACCACGCGCCGGATCTCGCTGTCGCGGCCGATGACGGGATCGAGCTTGCCGTCGCGAGCCGCCCCCGTCAGGTCAACGGCGTACTTCTCGAGCGCCTGGTAGGTCGCCTCGGGGTCGGGACTGGTGACGCGCTGCGAGCCGCGGACGGCGTCGAACGCACCTTGCAGGGCTGCGGCAGTAGCCCCAGAGCGGTCGAGCAGCTCCTTGGCTGGGCTGTCGACCGAAGCAAGCCCGACGAGGAGGTGCTCGGTCGAGACGTACTCGTCGCCGAGAGACTCAGCCAGCTGGGTCGCCGACTCCAGCGCGGCTACGGTCGGGCGGCTGTAGGCCGGCGACGCGACAGTCGCTCCGGTCGCCGACGACAGCTTCGCCAGCACGTCAGCCAAGTCGCGCGCGACGTTCGCGGGCTCGACTCCGACTGCCTCGAGGAGCGGCCGAGCGATTCCGTCGGTCTGCGCGAGCAATGCGGCAAGCAGGTGTGCCGGCTCGACCGCCGGGTTGCCGGCGGACTTGGCGAGCTCGGCGGCGGCTCCGATCGCCTCCTGGCTGCGATGGGTGAACTTGGTGGGGTCCATGATCAACGGCCTTGTGGTGTGGGTGGTCGGTAGCGCGTCATCGCCGTGGCGGCGCGCAACACCGGCAAGTTCGGCAGCGCCATCTCGACGGCGGCTTCGAGGTCGGCTTCGAGCTCAGCGATACGCGACTGGAGCGCGGCAACCTGGTGTTCGAGCTCGAGGATGCGGCGCACTCCCTCGATGCCGATGCCGGACGAAGTGAGCTGATGGACGGTGCGGAGGAGTTCGATGTCGCGCAGCGAGTAACGACGACCGCCGCCGCCCGCCCGACCTGGGCTCACCAGCCCGATCCGGTCGTAGCCACGCAGGGTCTGCGGATGCATCCCGCTCAGCTCGGCTGCCACGCTGATCACGAAGACCGGCGCGTCAGGGTCGCTGACCTCGAACGTGAGTCGTGCTCTAGCCATCGGCGGATCCTCGTTGCATCAGGGTTGCCCGGGGGTCGTGGTCTGCCGAGGCGGCTCGAAGCGCCTCGACGGCCGCGCGGGAAGCTTCGTCAAGAGCGGCAGGCGTCTCGATCTCGACAGTCACCAGCAGGTCTGCCCTGGTGCCGTCGCGGCGTGTTGCCCCTCGGCCTTTGACGCGAAACGTACGACCGTTCGGTGTGCCCGCCGGGATCTTGAGGGTCACGTGCCCCGCGCCCAGTGTCGGCACCGCGATGTCGGCACCGAGTGCGGCCTCATCGAAACGAACGGGCACGGTCAACGTGAGGTGGTCGTCCTTGCGACCGAAGACAGGGTGCGGCTGGACGTGAGCGACGACGTACAGATCACCCGGTGGCCCGCCGCGACTCACCGGGTGCGCCCTTGCCACGCAGCCTGACCCGCTGGCCGTCCTTCACGCCGGCGGGAAGCCGTGCGTTGATCGTGCGGGTCGAGGAGCCTCGGCCCGAACCGTGGCAGACCGGGCACGGGTCGTCGACGACGAGACCGCGACCGCGGCAGTCGCGACAGGTCTCGGTCATCGCAAACCCACCGGCCTGGTTGGACGTCTGCATGCCCGAGCCACCACACGTGGCGCAGACCCGCGGCATCGTGCCGGCGCGGGCTCCGGTGCCGGAGCAGGCAGCACACGCTGCCTCGCTGCTCAGTCGTAACGAGACGGTCATCCCCTCGAGCGCCTGCTCGAACGTGAGGGTCGTCTCCGTCTCGACATCTTGACCGCGCCTCGGCTGCGACGTGCGCACCCGTCCGCCGCCGAAGAGGCCGCCGAACAGGTCACCAAGCCCGCCGTCGCCACCTCCGCGTCCGGCTCCGAAGAGGTCAGACACGTCGAAGCCGCCGGAGGTGCCGCCGGGGCGGAATCCGCCCGATCCGAAGTACGCCCGCTGCTCGTCGTAGTCCTTGCGCTTGTCGGGGTCGGACAACACTGAATAGGCCTCGGAGATCGACTTGAAGCGCTCCTCTGCAGCGTTGTCACCCGGCTTGGAGTCGGGGTGGTTGACGCGCGCAAGCTTGCGGTAGGCCTTCTTGATCTCGTCGGCGGACGCATCCTTGGTGACGCCGAGGACCTCGTAGAAGTCCTTCGACGCCCAGTCGGCTGGGCTCATGCGGTCACCTCCTCGTCACCTCTCGTCGGGGCTGTCACTACCTGCGGCGAAGCCGCCGTCGTCTGGAACGCCCTCGGTCTCGCTGCCCGCGGCGTCGTACGTCGTCGGAGCGCCTTCGCTGCTGGCAGTGTCGGTTACGGCCGCCTCACTCGTCGGCTCGGGCTCGGCGACGGCGACGCGAGCAGGTCGCAGCACCCGGTCACCGAGCCGGTAACCGACCTGCAGAACTGTCTCAGCGACCGGCTCGGCGACCTCGTCGGAGTAGTTGTGCATGAGCGCTTCGTGGATCCGAGGGTCGAAGGGGTCGCCCGCCTCACCGAACGCCACCAGACCGAAACCCTGGAGGGAGCGCTCGAGCGAGTCGGCCACGGCCTTGAAGCCGCCGGTCAGCTCACCGTGGTCGCGCGCCCGGCCGATGTCGTCAAGCACCGGGAGCAGCCCGGTCAGCACCGAGGCGACCGCCGATCCGCGCACGACGTCGCGGTCTCGGTCGACACGTCGCTTGTAGTTGACGTACTCGGCCTGCAAGCGCTGCAGGTCTGCGGTGCGCTCGGCCAGGGCGGCCTCCGCGTCAGGCTGTGTCGGCGAGGTCGCCGGCTGCGACTCCGGGCCGTCGCCGGCCGGAGCCGGGTCGGTCGCCGGAGCCGCGACCGGCTCCCTCACCTCGCCCGTGTTGGGGTCGATCCGCCGCTTGTCGCGAAACACCACCCCTTCACGACTCTGCCCTTCGAACTCGTTGGGGTCGAACGTCACTTGTTCTCACCCTTGTCGGCACCATCGGAACCGGCGTCGTCGCTGGCGGACTCGCTGGCGGACTCGCCGGACTCGCCGGGCTCGTCGACGATCTCAGCATCGACGACGTCGTCATCGGAGGCTGTCTCGTCCGCCGAAGCCGCCCCGGCCGATTCTGCGGCAGCGGCTGCTTCGTACATGGCGGTGCCCATCTTCTGGCTCGAGGTCGCGAGCTTGGCCGACGCTGTCGAGATCGCGTCGTTGTCATCACCTTCGAGGGCTGCCTTGACCTCGGCGAGGTCGGACTCGACCTCGGTCTTGACGTCGGCAGGGACCTTGTCGGCGTTCTCGCTGAGGAACTTCTCGGTCGAGTAGACCGCGGACTCGGCCTGGTTGCGCAGCTCGACGGCTTCCTTGCGCTGACGGTCTTCGTCGGCGTACTGCTCGGCGTCGCGGATCATCTTGTCGATGTCTTCCTTCGACAGCGCGGAGCCACCGGTGATCGTCATCGACTGCTCGCGGCCAGTGCCGCGGTCCTTGGCAGACACGTGCACGATGCCGTTGGCGTCGATGTCGAACGTGACCTCGATCTGCGGGATCCCGCGGGGTGCAGGCGGCAGCCCGGTCAGCTCGAAGTTGCCGAGCAGCTGGTTGTGAGCCGCCATCTGACGCTCGCCCTGGTAGACCTGGATGCCCACCGACGGTTGGTTGTCGGCCGCAGTACTGAACACCTCGGAGCGCTTGGTCGGGATCGTCGTGTTGCGCTCGATCAGCGTAGTCATCACGCCGCCCTTGGTCTCGATGCCAAGGCTGAGCGGCGTGACGTCGAGCAGGAGGACATCCTTGACCTCGCCCTTGAGGACACCGGACTGAAGAGCCGCGCCGACCGCGACCACCTCGTCGGGGTTGACGCCCTTGTTGGGCTCCTTGCCCTTCGTCATCTCCTTGACGGCCTCGGTCACGGCGGGCATCCGAGTGGAGCCGCCCACGAGGATGACGTGGTCGATCTGCTCGACGGTGACAGCCGCGTCCTTCATGACCTGAGCGAACGGCTGCTTGGTGCGGTCGAGCAGGTCGGACGTCATCTTCTGGAACTCGCTGCGAGTGAGCTTCTCCTCGAAGTGCAGCGGGCCGGTCTCGCTCAGCGTGATGTAGGGGAGGTGGATGCTCGTCTCCGACGATGACGAGAGCTCGATCTTCGCCTTCTCAGCAGCCTCCTGAAGCCGCTGCCTGGCGATCTTGTCGGCACCGAGGTCAGTGCCGTGCGCGTTCTTGAACTTGTCGACCATCCACTCGACGATCCGGGTGTCCCAGTCATCACCGCCGAGGTGGTTGTCGCCGCTGGTGGCCTTCACCTCGACAACGCCGTCGCCGATCTCGAGCAGGGACACGTCAAACGTGCCGCCGCCGAGGTCGAAGACGAGGATCGTCTGGTCGGACTCCTTGTCGAGCCCATAGGCGAGCGCTGCCGCCGTCGGCTCGTTGACGATGCGCTGCACGTTGAGGCCGGCGATCTCACCGGCTTCCTTCGTCGCCTGGCGCTGAGCGTCGCTGAAGTACGCCGGCACGGTGATCACCGCGTCGGCGACTGTTTCACCGAGATACGACTCGGCGTCGCGCTTGAGCTTCTGCAGGATGAACGCCGAGATCTGCTGCGGCGTGAACGTCTTCTCGTCGATCTTCTGGGACCAGTCGGTGCCCATCTGCCGCTTGACGGAGCGGATGGTGCGGTCAACGTTGGTGACCGCTTGGCGCTTCGCGACTTCGCCGACGAGCACTTCGCCGTTCTTGGCGAAGGCGACGACCGAGGGGGTGGTCCGAGCACCCTCGGCGTTGGCGATGACGGTGGGTTCTCCACCTTCGAGGACGGCGACGACGGAGTTCGTCGTACCCAGGTCGATTCCGACCGCACGAGCCATGGTGGTCTTACCTTTCGAAGAATTGAGTCAGGAGGACTCATGTTTACCGGTGCTGACCGCAGAACTCAAAGAGTTGCGTCCATCACACTCAGGTCTTACGTACGCTACAACGCCTGACCTGCGCAAACATTCCTGGGGCAGCAAGGAAAATCCCGACAGTCTCGACAGTCTCGACCAGCGGATCGGCTAGGTCAGCAGCTTGATCAGGAGCCGGCGCAGCTCCTCGTTGCGGTCGCCAAGCCGGAGGGCGAGGTCGTGCTCGAGCTCGGTGGCGACGCGTTGAGCGGCCTCGAGACGCCGCCGGCCCTTGACCGTCAGCTGTACGTCGTACACGCGTCGGTCTGCAGAACTGCGCTCGCGGACGACCAGCCGGCTCGCCTCGAGCTCGTCGACGAACCCGAGCGCGGCCGGGGGGCTGACGCCGAGGTTGGCGGCGAGCTGGTTCTGCGAACAGGGACGGTTGGCCGCGAGCACCGACAAGACCCCGAAATCGCGTGGGTCGAGGCCGAGAGGCGCCAGCTGCTCGACCGCGCGCCGTCGCATCTGCCGGTGCGCCTGCGCGATGAGGTAGCCGGAGTGCTTCGACAGCGAGGCGATCGGAGCGAGCTCCCTGCTGTCGAGAAGGTCGATCAGCGCGTGGTTGAGCCATCGGCGATCACGCTGTGTCAGGCGCGCGGTCAGCACGTCATCGCCGTGGCTCAGGTCGTTCAGTCGGGCTGCGAGCACCCGGCGTCCGGTCTTGGTCACTTGCAGGGCGTAGGAGCGTCGGTCCTGCGGGTTGCGCTCACGGAGCACCCAGCCCTTGGCCTCCATCGAGTCGACGAACTTGACCATCGCGGACCGGTTGACGAGGAGGAGCTCGCCCAGCTCCCGTTGTGACATCGGCGCCCGCTCGGCGAGCAGTGCCAAGATGGCGACCTCGCGCAGATGGGTGTCGTCGGGGATGCACGCCCGGGCACAATCGCTGGCGAGGACGTACGCCCGTCGAAGCAGGTAGCCGATGTGGCGGGTGAGCGTGGGCGGCCCGAGCGACGTAGTCGCCACGACGATCACCTCCACCAGAGCGAAACATCAGGGTTCACCCTGATCTTAGCCATGAGTTCACCAGATTGATCGTTAAGTAAGTTGACGTTTGCCTCGGCCGAGGATACGTTCCGAGGGAGTTTGCCTGGGAGGGGAGCACGTCGTGGAGCGTCTGGCCCGGCTCGTCATGCATCACCGCCGCATCGTCAGTGCCGTCTGGCTGGTGCTCTTCCTCGGTGGCATGTTCTCCGCCAGCGCGCTCAGTGACCGGCTGTCGCTCGACTTCTCGCTGCCCGGGCAACCCGGAGACGATGCCGAGCAGCAGCTCATCGAGACCTACGGCGTCAGCACTTTCGACACCTACGTCGCGGTCGTCACGGTGCCTGAAGGCGAGACGGTCCAGGACAACCAGGACGCCATCACGCAGATCTTCGACACTGCCGCGACGGCCGTGCGAGAAGACCCCACCCTGACAGCCATTCAGGACATGCCAATGCGCGTCGTCACGTTCGCGAGTACGGGCGACGAGGGGTTCATCACTGAAGACGGGCGGACGACGTTCGCCCTCATGCAGGCTCCGATCCCGATCGCGTTCGGCCCCTACGTCGAGGTGCCGCTTCGACCCAGCGCTCACCGAGGCGGCCGAGGGTCAAGGGTTCGAGAGTGGCCTGACGTCATACGGTCTGCTCGCGGCTGGCGGCGACACGGAGGGTCCGAGCGTCCTGGTCGAGACGCTGTTCGGCGCGGCCGGCGCACTGCTGGTCTTGATCTTCGTGTACGCGTCGTTCCTGGCCCTGCTTCCGATGCTGATCGCGGCGGTGTCGATCCTGACGACCTTCATGCTCGTCCTACTCCTGACGACGTTCAGCGATGTGAGCGTCATCGTGCAGTTCCTCATCGCCTTGATCGGGCTCGGGGTTGCGATCGACTACTCGCTGCTCCTCGTCTCGCGATGGCGTGAGGAGCGAGCGCACGGCCGCGACAACGAGGAAGCCGTCATTGTCGCGATGAAGACCGCTGGGCACGCCGTGCTTGCCTCGGGGGTAACCGTCGCCATCAGCCTGCGTCGCGCTGCTCGTCGTCCCCGTCCCGTTCCTGCGCAGCATGGGAATCGGCGGCATGCTGATCCCGCTGGTGACCGTGGCTGTCGTCCTGACGCTGCTGCCGGCTCTGTTGTCGAGCATCGGTCCGCGCATCGACTACCCACGCATCCGCCACGAAGGCAAGGCGTCGCGCGGCTGGTCGGCGTGGGCACGATTCATCGTCGCGCACCGCTTCGTCGCGACTGCGGCAGCTCTCGCGATGCTGGCAATCCTCATCGCCCCTGTGTTCAGCCTCAAGATCGGGCAGTCGGGCCTTGAGTCGCAAGCACGAAGCGGCCCGCGGTTCGAGGCCCTGCAGACCTTGCAAGACGGCGGGGTTGGAGGGGGAATCCTGACGCCTATCGAGGTTCTGGTGCCGGCTAGCGAGGCAGACGCCGCGGCTGAGGCGGCCCGTGGGGTCGACGGTGTCCAGATGGCCGTCGTCGGCAGCACCGAAGGCGACTCCGCGGTCGTCGACGTACTGCCCACAGAGGTCACGGTCGACAGTTCCGGCACCGCGGTGGTCGACGACGTGAGAGCAGCCGTCGAGGGCGCCGTTGAAGGTGAGGTCTTGGTTGCGGGTCTTGGTGCGACGGTCGAGGACTACTGACAGCGCGGTGTACGACAAGTTCCCCTATGTGTTGGCGTTGATCTCGCTGATCACGTTCGTGCTCCTGGTCCGCACATTCCGTTCGGTGCTGCTGCCGTTCAAGGCGGTGATCCTCAATCTGCTCTCACTTGCGGCTGTGTTCGGGGTCAGTCGTCTTCTTCTGGCAGATGGGCAACGGGTCCGATGCGATCTTCAGCGTCAGCGAGACCGGCGCCATCACGTTCTGGCTGCCGGTGCTCATCTTCGCCTTCCTGTTCGGCCTGTCCATGGACTACGAGGTCTTCATCCTGGCCAGGATGCGTGAGGAGTACGACCGCACCGGTGATACCAACATGGCGGTTATCACCGGGATCGGCCGGACCGGGCGACTTGTCACGTCGGCGGCGTTGATCCTCTTCTTCGCCTTCTCGGCGCTCGCGTCGTCCCCTGGGACCGACGTCAAAGTGCTCGGCACAGCGCTGGGAGTCGGCATCCTCATCGACGCCACGATTGTGCGCGCCCTACTCGTGCCCGCCCTCGTGACCACCTTCGGTCGATGGAACTGGTGGCTGCCGGTGTGGGTCGCGCGCATTCTTCGGGTGGAGCCCTCACCGCTTGCCCCGCGGCAAGGGCCTGCCCCACAGGAAGACAAGGTTCCCGCGGAGGTCACGTGACGGTCGACAGCCCAATTGGCCTTTGGCGTAAGCGCTCTCCCGCCCTGCGCGGGCGGCCGGGGACGGCCGTGTGGGCGACGTCATACAGTTGATCATTAACTAAGTTGACGGTCTCGAACCGGCTCGATAAGTTCGCACGAGTTTTTCAAATCGCGGGGAGGGAAACCCAATGCATAGGCAGATCGCTGGCTCGTTGACAGGGCGCCGCATGAAGTGGGTGGTGGTGCTCTTCTGGGTGGTGGTGCTCGGCGTCGCCGGCCCATTGGCAGGCAAGCTCACCACAGTCGAGGACAACGAGACGTCGTCGTGGCTCCCCGAAAGTGCCGAGTCGACGCAGGCGCTCGAGCTGCAGGAGAAGTTCCAGGACACCGACGTGTTGCCCGCGGTGATCGTCTACGAACGCCCTGACGGCATCACTGACGCAGACCGCGAGGTCGCTTCCGACCACGCAGAAGCCATCAAGGACATCGAGTTCGTCATCGATGAAGAGGTCCTGGGACCGATCGACTCCGAAGATGGCCAGGCTCTCCAGGTGATCGTGCCGATCACGATCGGCGAAGCCGGCTGGGAGGCGCTCGCCGACGTCATACCCGAAATCCGTGACGTGGTCGGCGATGACCAGGACGGTATGTCAGTCCACGTCACCGGCCCTGGCGGCGTCAACGGCGACTTTGCGGAAGCGTTTGCCGGCATCGACGGCCGCCTCCTGGTCGCGGCCGGAATCGTCGTCATTGTCTTGCTTCTCGTCACCTACCGCAGCCCAGTCCTATGGCTGTTCCCGCTCGTCTCGGCGGCGATGGCACTCGGTGCCGCGCAGGGCATCATCTATCTGCTCGCCAAGGGCGACGTCATCACCGTCAACGCCCAAACCACAGGCATCCTGGCCGTCCTGGTGTTCGGCGCCGGGACCGACTACGCCCTGCTCCTGGTAGCCCGATATCGAGAAGAGCTCCGGACTCACGAGGACCGCCACGAGGCGATGGCCTTGGCCTTGCACCGTGCCGGCCCTGCCATCTTCGCAAGCGGCAGCACAGTGGTGATCGGCATGCTGTGCCTGTCCTTCGCGGAGCTGAACTCAACGGCAGGCATGGGACCCGTGCTGGCCATCGGCATCGGCGTCGGCATGCTCGCCATGCTGACCCTGCTGCCGGCGCTGCTGGTCATCTTCAACAGGTCCATCTTCTGGCCGCTCACGCCCCACCTCGGGTCGGTAGACCACACCGCCGATGGCTTCTGGGCGCGGGTGGGTCAGCGGATCTCCGTCGCCCCGCGCGCCGTCTGGGTGGTGAGCTCGCTCGTCCTCGCGGCATTCGCACTCGGCATGTTGCAACTCGACGCCAAGGGGTTGAGTTACGAGGACAGCTTCGTCAACAAGCCGGAGTCCATCGTGGGACAGGAGATCTACGCCGAGCACTTCGACGCGGGCGGCGCGTCACCGGTCGTAGTCATCAGCAATGCTGACCAGGCAGGTGAGGTCGGCGAGGCGATGTCCAGCGTCGAGGGCATCTCGCAGGTGAGCGAGCCTGTCGTCAGCGATGGCCTCGCACGCATCGACGGAACTCTGTCCGTGGGCGCGGACTCCGAGTCAGCGCAAGACACTGTCGCGGAGGTGCGCGATGCGGTCCACGCCGTGCCCGACGCAGATGCCAAGGTCGGCGGCGACACTGCCATCTTTGCCGACACGCTGGCCGCGGCCGAAGCAGACAACCAGCTGATCATCCCGATCGTGCTCGTCGTCGTCTTCCTCATCCTCGCGATCCTGCTGAGGGCGCTGACGGCGCCATTGATCCTGATGGCCACTGTGGTGCTGAGCTTCGGTGCTGCTCTTGGGATCAGCGCCTTGGTGTTCAACCACGTGTTCGGTTTCGGCGGAGCAGACGCCGGCTTCCCGCTGTTCGTCTTCGTGTTCCTCGTCGCCCTCGGTATCGACTACAACATCTTCCTGATGAGCCGCGTGCGAGAGGAAGCTCTGAAGTACGGGACGAGGCGCGGTGCCTTGATCGGACTGTCCTCGACGGGAGGCGTGATCACCTCGGCCGGCCTGGTGCTGGCGGGCACGTTCGCCGCTCTGGGGACGATTCCGATGGTCTTCTTGGCCGAGCTCGGCTTTGCGGTGGCCCTGGGCGTCCTGCTCGACACGATCGTGGTGCGGTCCGTACTGGTGACGGCTCTCAACCTCGACGTCGGCAGGCACATGTGGTGGCCGAGCGAGTTGGGTAAGAAACACGACGTCGAGCCCGACGAGATCAGCGAGCAGCCCGGCGACGAACGCGTCCTCGTCTAACCGCCAGCTTCTGCCTTCGAATCGTCAGTTCCCGCCCTTCCGGCATGGTTCGGAATGGCGGGAGTTGGCGACTCGGAGGGCGGGAGTTGGCGACTCGACAGCGTTAGGCGAGGCGCTGGCCGCGGAGGTAGACGGCTCCGACCAGCGGCACACCGGGCCGGTAGGCGAGGTGAACGAAAGACGGAGCGCCGAGCACCGCGAAGTCGGCGCGCGCGCCAACTCCCAGCCACCCGACATCGTCGCGCCGCAACGCAGCGGCCCCGCCCGCGGTTGCTGACCACAACGCTTCAGCGGGTGACATCCGCATCTCACGCACGGCGAGCGCGATGCACAGCGGCATCGACGACGTGTAGCACGAGCCCGGGTTGCAGTCGGTGGCCAGCGCCACCGTGACGCCAGCAGCCAGCATCGCTCGGGCGTCCGGGTAGGGCGACCTCGTCGAGAACTCCACCCCAGGCAGGAGTGTCGCCACGACACCTGCCTGCGCGAGGTTGTCGCGGTCCTCGTCGGTGGCGAACGTGCAATGGTCGGCCGAGGCCGCACCGATCTCACACGCGACACCGATGCCGGGTCCGTGGCCCAGCTGGTTGGCGTGGATGCGTGGCTGCAGCCCAGCCGACATACCCGCCCGCAGGATCGCCGTTGCCTGATCGGCGTCAAAGGCGCCACGCTCGCAGAACACGTCGACCCAACGGGCGTACGGCGCGGCGGCCGCAAGCATCGCGCCCGTCACGAGGTCGACGTAACCTGCCGCGTCATCGGCGTACTCCGCGGGCACGACGTGGGCCCCCAAGTACGTCGTCTCGTCGGTGAAGTCGGCGGCGATCGCGAGACTCCGCGCCTCATCATGGGCCGTCAGGCCGTAGCCCGACTTGATCTCGACGGTCGTCGTGCCTTGGCGCCCCATCTCCCCAACCAACCGCGCGACCGTATGCCGCAGGGCCTCGTCGCCCGCTGCGCGGGTGGCCCGCACCGTCGTCGCGATCCCGCCTGCCGAGTAGGGCCGGCCCTCCATGCGAGCGGCGAACTCCTCAGCCCGGTCGCCGGCGAACACGAGATGCGCATGGCTGTCGACGAAGCCAGGCACCACGGCCGCACCCCACGCGTCGATGCTCTCGTCGGCGGCTGGCGCAGCCGCCCGCTCACCGACCCACGCAATGCGATCCCCCTCGACGACGAATGCCGCGTCACGCAGCACCCCGAGCGGTGACCCGTCTCCAAGCGACGCGTCGTTCGTGACCAGCTCGCCCACATGGTCGACCAGCAGCGACACCATCAGCCCCTCACTGTGAAGAGCGGTCTCATCACGAGAGCATCACCGCATCGATGGCTTTGGCGAGCCCATGCCCGACGGAGGCGGTGTCGAGCTCGATGACCCGCCCGCTCGCGACGACATGCGTGATGTCGGCAGCGGAGGCGGCGAACACAGCGCCTTCCGAACCGGCATCTGCACCGGCCGTGCGGGGGCTGGTCGTGTCGATCGTGACCAGGTCGGCCCAGGAGCCCGGCTCGAGCGCGCCAGCGTCGGGGAAGCCGAGCGACCGGTGTCCGTCCCCGGTTGCAGCCGATAGCAGCTCGTCGGCCGAGAAGTGCCCGCGTCGTTGCGATCCGAGCCGTGCGTTCATCTCGACGGCACGCATCTCCTCAAACATGTCGATCACCGCATGGCTGTCGGAGCCCAGTGTCAGCGTTGATCCCGCGGCAACGAGTTCACGCGCCGGGCCGATCCCGTCCGCGAGGTCTCGCTCCGTCGTCGGACAGAAACACACGTTGCTGCGACCGCGCCCGAGGACCCCGACGTCGTCGTCGGTGAGGTGCGTGGCGTGCACCGCAGTCAGCCGATCCGACAGCAGCCCGGCATCGGCCAGCAACTGGGTCGGCGTACTGCCATACGCCTCCAGGCATGCTTCGTTCTCGGCCACCTGCTCCGACAGGTGCACGTGCAGTGGCGAGTGCGGTCGTGCCTGACCGACGGTCGCCAGCTGGTCGCGCGGCACTGCCCGGACCGAATGAATGGCGGACCCGAGCAGTGCACCAGGAGGCAGGTCGTCCATCGCCTCGACCCGCACCGCCCAGCGCTCGGCGTCGCCATCGCTGAACCGGCGCTGAACCCCTTCGGGTGGCGCTCCGAACCCGGCCGACACATAGCACGTGTCGAGCAGCGTGATGCGTAGGCCGGCGTCAGCGGCCGCAGCCACCACCGCTCGCCCCATGGCGTTCGGGTCGGCATACGCGCCACCGTCAGGCGCGTGATGGACGTAGTGGAACTCCCCCACCGCAGTGATTCCCGCGAGCAGCATCTCCCGATAGGTCGCAAGTGCCAGGTCGTAGTAGCTCTCTGGGTCGAGGCGCTCGGCAACCCGATACATGGTGTCTCGCCACGTCCAGAACGTGCCGCGGTCATGCTGTGTGCGACCACGCAGCGCCCGATGGAACGCGTGACTGTGACAGTTCGCGAACCCGGGAATCGTCAAGCCAGTAAAGCGAAACGCCGACCCTTGCGGCTGGTCGCGCTGTACGGCTGTGATGTGGTCCCCGTCGACCTCGATGGCGACGTCCGAGGCGATGTCGCCCTGTCCCAGCCAGGCGCGCTCGCACCAGTACGTCGTCACGCGGCGAGCTCGCGAAGCACGTCGGTCAGGGCATCCACCCCGGCTAGGCAGTCAGCTGTCTCCGCGAACTCCTGAGGCGAGTGCGAGACACCGGTGGGGTTGCGGACGAACAGCATCGCGGAAGGAATCCCGGCGAGTTGCAGGATCGCGGCGTCGTGACCCGCGCCAGTGGGGATCTGCGGGGCATCATCGAGGATGGCCGCGATTCGCGTCGACAAGCCGGCATCGAAGTCGACGGTCGGCGTGACCGACTCCGCGACAACGGACACCGAGGTGCCGTCGCGCAGGCCGCGCTCACCCGCCTGTCGCTCGATGCTCGCCACCAGCTCAGCTACCCGACCGGCGTCCGCTCCCCTGGCGTCGAGCCATGCCTGGACGGCGGACGGGATCGCGTTGGTGACGTTCGGTTGCACAGCGACGCGTCCGAACGTCGCCCGAGCGTCAGCGATCCGCGCCTGTTTGTTGGCGGCCAGCACCGTCATCGCGTAGGTGAGCATCGGGTCGTGACGGTCATCCATCCCGGTCGCACCCGCATGGTTCGGCTCACCGGTGAAGTCGAAGCGCCACCGGCCGTGCGCCCAGCTCGCCGATGCCACCGCGACGGCTCGATCCCGGTCGACGAGGTCGCGGCCTTGCTCGACATGGAGCTCAACGAACAGGTCGACATCGTCCAGCAGACCAGACTTGCCCAGCTGTGGGTCGAGGCCGGCGGACGACATCGCGTCTAGGAGAAAGACGCCATCACGATCGCGGAGCTCGCGTGCCCGCTCGACATCCGTCAGGCCGGTGGCGAGCCGAGAGCCCAAGCAGGCAAGGCCGAATCGCGTGCCCTCCTCCTCGACGAACATCGCGACTCCGATGGGCCGTCCCGGCGTGAAGCCGGCCTCGCGCAGCGCGTCGATGGCGGCGAACGACGACACGACGCCAAGCGGTCCGTCGAAGGCTCCACCGTCGTCGACGGAGTCCAGGTGTGAACCGATGAGAATCCCGTTGCCAGCCACGCCGTCGGGCCGCCACCACGCAACAGCATTGCCCTGACCGTCCCGATCGATGACGAGGCCCCGACGGGTGGCCTCCTCGGCGTACCAGTCAGCGCACTCCCGCTCGGCCGAGCCGAACGGTGGGCGGAAGTAGCCGCCGGACCGCGGATCGCGGCCGATCGGCTGCAGGTCATGCCACATCCGCTCAAACGTCATCCCGGCAACTATCGCAGCCCTGCAGCCAAAGCCGGCTCCTCAGGTCGTCAGCGTCACCTTGGACAGCCCGCCCGGTCGGTCGACGTCGATGCCGCGGCTCTGTGCGACGTCCAGGGCAAGCAGCTGACCAGGAACTACCGCCGTCAATGGAGTGAGCCAGCCTTCGACCCGGCCGCGCGGCGGGAGCACGACGTCGTGGACGCCCGTCGCCGGACTTGGGTCCGTGTCGTCGGTGTGCTGCCGGATGAGCACGACGGGCGACGACCGCCGACGCAGTTCGGGTATGACGTCGAGCACGCTCGCACTGGCCGGCTCGTCCGGAGCGACGAGCACGACCGGCACGTCCGGCCCGACTGCGGCGACCGGCCCGTGCAGCAGGTCGGCGGGCGAGTACGGCGCGACGAGCACGCCCGTCAGCTCGGTCAGTTTGAGTGCTGTCTCGTGGGCGGTGCTCAGGTTCAGCCCTCGACCGACCACGACCGAGCGATCGACGCCCGCGAGCACCTTTGAGGCTTCATCGACGCCGGTAGTGAGGCTGACCGCCGCCTCCATGGCCTCGGGCACCCGCTGGAGGTCATGCTCCGCCTGCTTGCGATCGGCTCGCTCACCGAAAGCAACACCGACGAGGGCCACCGCGAGCACGGATGCGGTGTAGGTCTTGCTCGCGGCCACGGACACCTCGGGGCCGGTCTCGAGGTCAAGCACGACATGGGCCGCCTGCGCGAGTGGGGAGTCGGCGTCGTTCGTGATCGCCATCGTGCGACTGCCAAGGGCGCGGGACCTCTTCACGACCGACACGATGTCTGGCGACGCACCGGACTGGGAGATCGCCACGACGCCCCAGCGACTCATGTCGACCTGGGCGCCGTAGACGGTGCCGATGCTCGGCGTCGCCAGCATCACGGGCAGACCGAGGCGGATGCTCCAGAGGTACTGCGCGTACCTCGCTGCGTTGTCGGAGCTTCCACGGGCAGCCAACATCAGCCCGTCGAGATCGTCCAGCTGCATGGCGGACCGCCACTCGTCGAGCATCGGCCAGCAGCGCTCGATCATGCCGGCGGCCACCTCAGGCTGCTGCGCGATCTCCAGCCGCAGAGCTGTCCCTGTCATGCGTCCCCTCCTTGTGTGGACTGCAAGACGCGCAGCCGACGTACTGGTTCGACGACCGGCGCCGGCAGCCGCAACGCGCTGGCCCCCGGACTGAGCCGGCCCAAGATCCGTTGCTCACGGGCACCAGTGGCCCGGGTCGCCCCGGGTATCCCGTGCCAGGTGAGGAATCCGAGGAGAGCCCACATCGCGACTTCTTTGGCCGACGCGGGCAGCCCCAGCGCATCGCTGGTGCTCAGCTTCGTGTCGCCGAGGGTGCGCGCCAGGGATTCCATCAGGACAGGGTTGCGGGTGCCGCCGCCCGACGCAACGACCTCAACCACGCCGTAAGCCCGCAGGGCGTCGGCAACCGTGACTGCGGTCAGCTCGGTCAGCGTGGCAACGAGATCCGCCGGCTCGACATCCGGGAGCGGTCGGAGTACGTCGTCAAGGTATTCGCCCGAGAACGTCTCACGTCCCGTCGACGCAGGCGGAGCGCTGCCGAAGTAGTGGTGCGCCAACAGCGCCTCGAGCAGGTCCGGGCGGATCTTGCCTGACCTGGCCAGGAGCCCGTCGCGGTCGAACCGCTGCGCACCCTCTGACGCTCGCGCGGCAGCGATGTCGATGAGGCAATTAGACGGCCCTGTGTCCCAGGCAAGGACATCGGCGTCGGAGTCACCGACAACCGTCACGTTCGCGATCCCGCCAAGGTTGAGTGCGGCGCGCGGCCCACCTGGCCCGGCGAGCCACAAAGCATCGAGGGTGCTCGCCATCGGGGCGCCGTGGCCGCCGGCGCTGACGTCCCGGGCCCGCAGGTCGGAGACAACCGGCAGCCCGGTCGCCTCGGCCACCCAAGCCGGCTGTCCGAGCTGGAGCGTCCCGAGACAGCGGCCGTCCTGGACCTCGTGGTGCACCGTCTGCCCCGCCGAGACGATCAGCTCCGCATCCGCGCCTGAGCCTTCGACGATCTCCCGACGTGCGACTGCCCCGAAGGCCTGCCCGATCGCCGTGTCGAGGGCGCAGATCTCTGCGGCCGTCGTGTGCTGCGGCGGCAGCATGCCCAGGATCTGCTCGCCAACACCGTCAGGCCACGCGTGCCCAACCGACGCCAGCAACTGCAGGGTGATCTCGCCGCCGGCGCCCCATCGGAGATCACAGACGCCAACGTCTATCCCGTCCGCCGACGTACCGGACGCCAGCGCGATCACAATCATGCGAGGGGCTCCGGGAGGGCTCAGGGTGCTCAACGGGTGGACCAATGGTCCAGACCAATCATGGTGCCCATTGCAGTCCTGTCAACCCGAGATGATGACCCGAGTCCTCCCCGGACCGTTCACGACCTAGCCACATTCGCCCGCTTTGCCTTGTAGCCTGGCGGCTCACTCCAGCGACTCCGGCGGTGCCTCACTTGGACAGACGGACGTTCCTCTCCGCCGGTGCTGTCGTCCTGGCAGCCGCCGCGATCAGGGGCGACTCACGCGCGCTTGACCCTGGGTTCTCCGTCGTCCGGGCCCGCATGGCCGAGGAGCTCTGCGCGTCGTACTGCCTCAACACGAAGACGTACTTCACCGACACCGTCTACGGCCAGACCGATGCTGTGGTCGATCTCGTGAAGGAGCTGGGCGTCCGCACCGTCCGGGAACGGATCGTCGTGGGCTCGTCGACCGCTGCGCGCACCCAGCAGCAAGCGATGCTCGAGCTGGCGAACGCCGGTGTGCGCTGGCACGGGACCGTCGCTGAGCTCAATGACTGGCCGCGCGCCGCCGAGGCCAACAGAGAAGTCATGGACGTGCTTGCCTCCGTTTACGCCCCGCAGCTGGGCGGCAACCTCCGCGCGCTGATGCACTCGTTCGGCGGTTGCAACGAGGTTGACGGGACCTCCGACCTCGAGTGGGCTGCGCATGCGCGCCTGATGCAGCAAGCGCTGTGGGAGCAGGCGAAGGCCAACCCGCTGACGCGGGGCATCCTGGTTGCAGGCCCTTCAACACGGACGGACGTCACGCCAGCGCGGGCTGCTGAGCTTGGCGACGTGAGCGCCTGGTGCGATCGATTTGCGAACGCGCACATGTACAACCGCGGTGAAAGCCCCACCCGAAACATCGACGAACACATGGCGATTCTCGCGCCGTGCTTCCCCGATGCGGAGAGGTGGATCTTCTCCGAGACCGGCTACAACAACTCGCCGCAGGACGACGCAGGACAGACCGTGCCCGAGGCCGCGTCGGCGACGTACGCCATCCGAGGTATCTGCGACTTCTTCCGGCGTGGCGCGATCTATGGCCGGTTCGAGCTGCTGGACGATCCCGACCGCATCGCGATGCGCAGTCAGGTGAGCATCAACGAAACGGCTGACCTCGAGGCGCATTTCGGCTTGGTAGCGATGACTGAAGGCAGCGTCTCCACGGCGACACCGGATACCTGGCGCAAGAAGCCGGAGTTCCTCGCCACGCAGCGGTTTCTCAAGCTCCTGTCTGATCGTGGCAGTTCCTTCCATCCCGCTGGCCTTGCCATGCGCATCACCGGTGGCAGCGACGACCTGCAGCAACTGCTTGTCCAGAAGCGCAACGGGAAGCACTACATCCTCTTGTGGCGTGACGTGGATGTGGCCACGAGGTACCCCGAGGGACGCACCCTTCGCGTGCCTCCCGATGTGGTCACGGTGGAGCTCGACCGGACCCGTACGGTCAGGGTCTACGAGCCGGCAACGAGCCTGGACCCGGTGGCTGCGCGGCCACACACCGCAAGCGTGTCCATATCCCTCGCCGGCGAGCTTGTCGTCATCGAGGTTGGTTGACGCTCGCAACTTGATGCCCCTTGATCGATGCCTGGCACGACGAGTGAAAATCGCTACTCTCGGCGATTCTTTGCTCGCACAGAGTGGCTATCCAGACTGGTCTACTACCCCACTCCCACGGACTTTGCGAAAAGCACTCTCGTCACCATTCCCGCGTCGTACTGTCCGTTCAACAACTCATAGGCAGTCCATCGCGCGGGCGCGCAGGCGCCGTCGGGGTTCCGCCTTCCGACAGGGGGATTCATGAAGTACTACAAGCCGCTGTTGCTCGTGTTCGCGACAGCGTTGGCAGGCTCCACCCTCGGCGCCAGCACAATGGCGACTGGCGGCATCGCGCATCCCCAAGTGGTAAGCGAGGTGGCCGTCAACTGGACACCCCATCTGCAAGCCACCGCGGCTGTCCCACATCCACTTGCTCTCGCGATCGATGAGTCAGCCGGCACCATGTACGTCGGCGGCAACTTCCGGGCGGTGTCCGACGCGAGACGCACCACGACGTACGTCCGAGGCAATGTCATGTCCTTCGACGCTGCCACGGGCGCGGTGAACGAAGGCTTCGACCCGATTCTTGACGGCCAGGTCTTCTCCGTCCTGGGCGCGGGCGACTCCGTCTTCGTCGGTGGCAAGTTCAAGAACGTCGATGGCGTACGCCGCGGGGGCATCGCCAAGCTCGACGCCGAGACCGGTGCCATCGACCCCAGCTTCAGGCCGCCGATCAACGGGTCACGGGTCGAGGAAATGCGGCTCGTCAACAACCGGCTCATCGTGGGCGGATCCTTCCCCAAGCGGCTGGTAGCCCTCGACCCGGAGACCGGTGCCGACACCGGGTACATCAACCTCCCGATCACGGGTGTCCTGCCGTTGATCAACACCAAGACCACGGTCGACCGCTTCGCCATCAACCCGCAGGGAACGCTCCTGGTGGCAGTCGGTAACTTCACCGCCGTCGACGGGGTGAACCGGCAGCGCGCTTTCATGCTCACTCTCGGCCCCACCTCAGCGTCCCTGAACCCGTGGTACTACCAGCAGCTCGACAAGAAGTGCTGGTCAGTCAACCCAATCCGTCAGTCCTACCTCGATGACGTCGACTTCTCCCCAGACGGCAGCTACTTCGTGTTCGCCGCTGGCGGCTTCGTTCCGCTGACGACTGCGGAGATCGGGTTGGCTGTCTGCGACGCAGCGGCCCGGTTCGAGACGAACATCCCCAATCCCGTGAAGCCGACCTGGATCAACTACACCGGAGGCGACACGTTGCACTCCGTTGCCGTGACCGGGGCAGCGGTGTATGTCCAGGGTCATAACCGCTGGTTGAACAACCCCTTGGGTCGCGACACCAAGGAGATCGGCGCGGTCGACCGGCCGGGTATCGGTGCGATCGACCCGGTCACCGGGATGGCGCTCCCGTGGAATCCAACCAAGCCGGCGAAACAGGGTGGACACGACATGCTCGTGACACCCGAGGGGTTGTGGGTGGCAAGTGACAGCACCTACTTCGGCGGCAGGTATCACCGAGGCATCGCTTTCGCGCCACTGCCCTAAAGACCGTCGCGGGTGGTCGGGCAGCCAAAGGTCCGGCCATCCGCTACTGCAAGCAGTCAGACCGTCACACACCGTTGAAGTTTGAATCAAGCATCACTTTGTGCCATTGAATGAACGCAATGCGTGACCAATTCCGGTCAGCTCGATGGTCATTCTGAGAATTTGAAGAAATGAAGATCCGGCGCATTCCTCCGAGTACAGTGTTCGGGTCTGGCATAGTTAGGCAGTTCACCGCACCTGCGCAGAGCGCTGACGGGCTCAGCCGCTGATTGAGGGGGGACCTCATGAAATACAAGCGAGCGACGTTGTTGATGACGGCGATGGCCCTGACCGGCCTGGCGTTAGGCACCGGAGTCGCAGGCGGATCGATGCAGCATCCCGCGGTGGTCAGTGAGGATGCCGCCACCCACACACCTCACCTCGAAAGTGACACCGCCATTCCGAAGCCATTGGCGCTGGCGGTCGCGGAGCTCAACGGCACGATGTACGTCGGCGGCAAGTTCCACTCCGTGCAAAACGCTGGCCGGACCACCAGCTATACCCGCAACAACATCGTGGCGTTCGACGCAGACTCGCCTACCATCCACAGCTTCGCCCCCGACCTCAACGGCACCGTGTTCTCCCTGCTGGGAGTTGGCGACTCGATCTACGTTGGCGGTCAGTTCACGACGGTCGACGGCACGGCGCGTGCAGCCATCGCCAAGCTCGACGCCCAGACTGGTGAGCTCGACACGGCATTCAAGCCCAAGATCAACACCGGACGAGTCAGCGAAATCCGGCTGGTCAACGACCGGCTGCTGGTGAGCGGCACCTTCAGCAGGAGGTTGCTCGCAATTGACCCAGACACCGGTGCAAACACCGGTTACATCAACCTCGCCATCGCCGGGGTGCTGCCGCTGGCTCCGAACAAGACCGAGGTCTACCGGTTCGCAGTCAACCCCGCCGGCACTCGCCTCGTCGGCGTCGGCAACTTCACGAGTGTGGACGGTCAGAACCGGCGGCGGGCGTTCATGCTCACCCTCGGAGACACGTCCGCGAGCCTGAACTCGTGGTACTACCCACCACTTGATAAGAAATGCATCTCGAATACACCCACCCGGCAGGCGTACCTCGACGATGTCGACTTCTCCCCCGACGGCAGCTACTTCGTGTTCGCGGCGACCGGCTTCGTGCCGACGACCACAGCTGAGATCGGAACTATGGTGTGTGACGCTGCGGCGAGGTTCGAGACCAACATCGCCGCTCCCGTCAAGCCGACCTGGATCAACTACACCGGTGGTGACACCCTGCACTCCGTCGCTATCACGGGAGCTGCTGTGTACGTCCAGGGCCATAACCGGTGGCTCGACAACCCGCAGGGCAAGGACACCAAGGGCCCCGGCGCAGTCGACCGACCCGGGATCGGCGCGATCAACCCTGTCACTGGGATGGCGTTGCCTTGGGACCCACGCAAGCCCGCCGCGCAGGGTGGTCAGGACTTCTTCGTTACGGACCAAGGTCTGTGGGTCGTCAGTGACAGCACTCGCTTCGGCGGCAAGTACCACAAGGGAATTGCGTTCGCACCACTTCCCTGAGCTGACGCCCCGGCGGTCGAGCTGACTTCCGGCGGTCGAGCTGACTTCCGGCGGTCGAGGCGAAGTCCGGCGGTCGAGCTTGTCGAGACCACCGTGGGTCGGGCAGGTCTCGCCGGTCGAGCTTGTCGAGACCACCGTGGGTCGGGCAGGTCTCGCCGGTCGAGCTTGTCGAGACCACCGTGGGTCAGTCGCTTACTGCTGGTCGGTCCAGCCCGGCAGGCTGCGCTCCAGCGTCACCTCGAGCTTCGCGAGATCCTCGCGGAAGAGTGGCGCCAAAACGCGCAGCTCCTCCGGCGAGGGGGTGCTTGGTTGGAGGTTGGCCGAACGAATTCCTTCACGGACCCCGAACGGCACCACTGCCTTCAGCCCCCTGCGCAAGGATTCGTGTCGGCTCGCCCAGCCGATGAGCTTCTGGAGACTCTTGCGCCGGGGCGTGCCTGACGCGTTGACACGTGGCACGGCGGCGGGAGCGAGTCGAGGATCCAGCTTCAGGAACTCAAAGATGCCGTTGATGCAGGTCGACGGATCACTCACCAGGTCGTCGTAGAACCAGACGCCCACCTGCTCGCGGCCGAACGCGTCGATGAACCGCCCCACCGGCTCGGCGTAGTAGCTCATCGACGTGTAGTGCCACAAGTGGTGCCAGTTCGCCTGACGCCGGCTGTCTTCCTCGGCGACCGCGTCCAGGAAGCTCGGCTGGGGCTCGAACCCGCGCACCCGCAAGTACTGGTAGCTCGAGTAGGCACGCTCGACCGGATGCCTGAGGATGATGATGATCCGCATGGCCGGATTGATGTCACGGATCGTGTCAATTGCATGGTCCGGGTAATAGAGCGAAGAAACCGAACCGTCACCGCGAGCGACGTGATCAGCACTCCCTGCAAACAAAGCGAGGAATTCGTCTCGCTTTGTAAGGGCTACCCGGTTGATCGTGGCGTCGTCACCCGGCCCCGCGAATCGCATCGACTGGCCTGCGAACGCATAGTAGTGGGGCTCCTTGGGCTGACACACGAATGCGTCGGGATGTCCCCTCAGCGCCTCCGCGACAGCGGTGCTGCCCGATCGAGCAGCGCCGACGATGGCGAAGTTCGGGTGCGTGTCTTCGACCATGGATCAGCCCTTCGACCGGAGGCGTCGTGCCTCTGCGTATGCCCCATCCAGCACGTCGATGACGGCTTCGGCGGCGAACAGCTCGACGGCCCGCTCGCGCGCAGCGATGGACTCACGTTGCAGAAGGAGTGGATCAGCGACCCGGGCGGCGAGCTCCTTTAACAGTCGCTGTACGTCGCCTTGCGCGACGACCGAGCCAGCAGCCGCTAGCGGGCCAGCCTCGATGGCGTCATGAGAGCCGTTGACGTCCATGGCGATCACCGGCAATCCACAGGCGAGGGCTTCGGCCACCGCGACCGACTGACCCTCATAGCGAGAAGACTGGATGAGCATGTCGCCGGATCGCAGCCATGACCGGATGTCGTCCTGGTGGCCGACGCTGCGAATCGAGCGACCCCATTCGGTGGGCGCCAGGGCACGCAACGGCGTGTCGTCGCCGCTTCCGACCAGGACGAGAAGGGTGTCGGGAACGGGATCTTGCTCCCACGCCGCGACCAGCCGATCCTGTGCCTTCTGCCGAGACAGCCTGCCGACACACAACGCCACAACCCTTGTGTCAAAGTCGTTTCGAGTGCGCAGGGCCTCCCGCTCCGTCGCGTCAGGCGGACTGAATACGGCAGTGTCGACCGGAAGGCCGAGGGCCCGGGACGGGATGCAGACTCCGTGGTCGTGGCCTTCCTGGATTTCCTCGGCACAGTTGCCGACGAGGAAGTCGGTACGTCGAGCGGCATACCTCTCCCACCCCACAACGCTGTTGCGCAGCCAACGGTGGTCGACCGCGTCGAACGCCCAGCTGTGGGGTTGGTACACGACCGCGGTCGATCCCGGTAGCGCGCGCGGAACAACGCGTCCACAGACCCCCGCAAAAAAGGAGTGCAGATGCGTGACGTCGGGCTCGACCTGGCGCACGACCTCGCGCAGTCGAGCGATGGCGCCCGGGAAGGTGTGAGGCCTCCTGCGGTCGATCGGCCAGTGATGCCATCTGCCTTCGGGCATGCCCATAGGCTCCGGCGCCAACAGGTGCACTTCGTGTCCGCGCCGCTCTTGTTCGGCGGTATAGACACGCATCAGGCTGAGCACCCCGCCGGCGTCCACCTCGGACACGTGCAAGAAGCGCAAGACTTACTCCGATCGAACGTCGTGGGCGCTGGTCTGGATGGGGAAGCTCCGGCAGCTGCGATACCCGATGCAGACGGCCGGTCAATGCACACATGATATCGACTTGAGGTCACCGGGTTCAGGGCATTGCAACATCCCTAAAGTGCATTCGGCGCCCCCACCCTGCGGGATAGGATGGCTGCAACATCGGGAGCAGCCGCAATATTGGGGTGGGGAACGTGTCATCGGCACCAAAGAGGGGTATGGAACTGCCTGATTACATCGAGAAGTTGCGGAAACCCGTGCCACGCGCGGTGCAAGTGGCGGTTCGCGACACGATCAGGCATTACGGTGCGGCGACAGCGTCGACGAGACCGCTGCCCGACTACCTCATCATCGGCACGAAGAAGGGTGGGACAACCTCGCTGGTGAACTGGCTGGTCCAGCACCCGAACGTCGCGAGGATGTTCCCCACGAGTCAGCGGCTCAAGAGCGCCCACTACTTCGATATCAACTACGCGAAGGGACCGCGCTGGTACCAGTCGCACTTTCCCACTGCGCGTTCGAGACAGACTCGGGCACGTCGGACGGGTGGCGTGACCGTCGTTGGCGAGGCGAGCCCCTACTACATGTTCCACCCTGCGGCACCGCACCGGGTGAAGGAGACGGCACCCGACGTCAAGGTCATAGCGCTGCTGCGGGATCCGGTGTCGCGCGCGTACTCGAACTACTGGGACCGGCGAGCCACCGGCACCGAGGACCAACCGACGTTCGAAGCAGCCATCGATGCCGAGGAGCGCCGCCTTGCCGACGTCGACCATGGCCGCCTCGCGACTGACCCCTCGTACTACTCGTTCGACCACGACAACCATTCGTACTTGGCACGAGGTCGCTACCTCGAGCACCTGCAACCATGGATGGAGGCCCTGCCCCCTGAGCAGGTCCTGATCCTCCGAGCAGAGTCCATGTTCGAAGACCCAGAGGACATCTTCGTCCGCGTGCAGAAGTTCCTCGGGATCCCGGTCGTCGACTCAGTTCCACTGTCGAAGTACAACGAGCGCCCACGCCATCCCATGGACCCCGCAACGGCCGCGCGACTCGCCGAGTACTACCGACCGCACAACGCCGCCCTCTACCAAGCACTAGGTGAGGACTTCGGATGGGAGGCTCGCTATTCCCACTAGGTCAGGCCTCTTGACGCCATGTCGTCCTTCAAGCGGGGCATCCGCGCCCGATCCGGCAAGCCGGTGACAGTTCCCGATCCCCAAACCAACCTGGGGTCGTTGGTACAGAGGGTTTGGGGCGCCGCCGATCCATCGTCGCCTGTCTCCGTCAGTCTCTCTGGCGAGCCCGAGGGGCATGTCGTGGTCGAGCGGTATGCCGCGATCCCCAACGCTGCCCGAGCAAAGTTCTTGGTCCCACTCGGGTCACGAGCCGCCGCCGTGAACAGCTTCTGGAAGTACAACGCGATGAAGGCTCCGAAGACGCGGGCTCGGCAGCTAGCTCTGGCTGGCGCCTTCGGGACCGGCGTAGCGCGGGCCGCCTTTCGAGATCACGTGGTGGTGAGTATTGACAGCAAGGTGGCGCCGAGGCACGCAGCGAGTGGCTGCTGATGTCGCACCTCGCCGACGAACTCGGCTCGAACGGCTTGCAGGCCGCCATGACTGTCCGGCGCGCCAACCCCAACGTCAAACCGACCCTCCAGCTCTTCGACAACACCGGTCGCCCCGTCGGCTACGCCAAGGTCGGCTGGTCACCCGCCACCCGCGAGATGGTGAGGACTGAGGCGCGCTCGTTGGACGCCGTGCGCGGCAAGCTTCGCCATGTCGTTGCACCTGTGCTGGTGGCCAGCGGTAGCTGGCACGACCACGTGTACTCCGTCTCCGGCCCTCTTCCTGAAAGCCTGCGCCGCTGGACGAAACCACCCTCGGCCGACCCCGACATACTTCTCGACATCGCCAACTCTGCTCAGTCAGAGGTTCTGCCGCTGGCGGAGTCCGACTACTGTCGCGGCCTTCGTCAGCACCTGGCCTCTCCAAGCGACGAGTCGCGAGTGCTCTCGGCATGGTTGGACCGGTTGTGCACACAAGCCACGCCCCTTCGGTACGGCCGGTGGCACGGCGACTGGGTCGCGTGGAACCTGGGCAGCGTCAACGGCCGGGTGGCCGCCTGGGACTGGGAACACAGCGCCGCAAACGTTCCCGTGGGCTTCGACGCGCTGCACTGGCACTTCCAGCACACGATCCCGCGCAACGGCTTGGATGCAGCCGTCCTTGCCGTAGATGCTGCCGAGAACGACCTGGTGGCCATGGGAGTTTCGCGCGACGCCGTGCCCCTGGTGTCGTCGTTGTATCTGCTCGAGATGTTTGTCAGATCAGTGCGGCTCGAGGCGGGCGGCGGTGGCTGGAATCCGCGGCTGCATCCGCACATGCTGAGCGTCGCGCAACACCGAGACAGGGAGACGGCGCGTGGATGACAAGGTGAACATCGTGGTCGTCTGTGGAGCCAACCAGGCCCGCAGTCCGCTGGCTGCTGAGCTGTTGATCAGAGAGGCCGACGACCATCTCGGACCGAGCAACCGGGTGATCATCACCAGTGCCGGCCTCACCGTGGCTGACTCCGCGCCAGCGATTGAGCACATGCAAACGGCTGCTCGGAGCCTGGGCATCGATCTTTCCGCGCACGGGGCGCAGGCTATCGATAGTGCAATGGTTCGTCGCAGTGATCTGATCGTGACGATGACCGAGGCTCAACGGACGACGGTCAGCCGGATGCAGCCGCAATCGCTCACTCGGGTGTTCACGTTGCGAGAACTCGTCCGACTCTGCACTGCGATTCCTTCTCAGCCCGTGCCGTTGCCGGAGAAGGTAAGGGCCCTGCACCGATCTCGGGCCGTGGTCGCCGCGGCTGACGAGCTCGAGGATGTGACTGACCCCAATGGCTTCGACCTAGCGGCCACCTCGGCGATCGCGCAAGAGATTGCAGCCTTGACGGCGACGGCATCGGACTACCTGTTCGGCGTACCCGAGGACGAGAGAAAAGCGCTCAGCGCCGAGACTTCGGCATAACCCTGCGGTCGTCGTCGGCATCTCGGGCTGCTTGATCTGCCCCATGCTTGCTGGCGTCCTTGCGCGACGACCTGGGCGGCTTCGAAGCCCGCTTTTCGTCGGGCTTGACCGGCGGCGGGGTGCCGTATCCCTGTGTGAAGCCACTGGTGCGTGGCGCAATGTCGTTGAACACTGCACCTGAGACCTCGCCGCCCACCTGCTTGACCCGGGCAATGGTCGCAGTCAGGTTGCGCAGGCGGCTCTGGCCGTTTCGGGCGACCAGGAGCACCACACCAGCGTCCGCGACGAGCTCAAGCGAGTCGGCCACGCGCAGGATGGGCGCACTGTCGAAGATGAGCAGGTCGCAGTCTTTCCTGAGCTCACGGATCAACGCTTGGGCAGCCGGGGAGGCAAGGAGCTCGGCCGGATTCGGTGGCGCGGAGCCTCCGGGCAGCACGCGGAGGTTGTCGACCCCTACGTCGATCAGGTGGTCGCGCGCGGAGTCGCCGCCGGCCAGTACGTCGGACAGGCCGGGTGAGTCTCCCAGCCCGAACAGGTGGGACAACCGCGGCTGACGCAGGTCGGCGTCGACCAGGATGACCTTAAGCCCGACCCCGCATGCGGCCACGGCGAGGTTGGCAGCGACTGATGTCTTGCCCTCTCCCGGCCCTGCTGAGGAGACGAGCAACGTACGGTTTGCCGGACGTCCCGGCTTGTTCGCAACGGATGCAGCCAACAGGAACCGAACGTTCGTGCTCAGCGCTCGATAGGCCTCACTCGTGGGGGAGTGCGGCTCGATGAGCGTCACAATCCGGCCGGACCGCGAGCCAGACCAGTGCGGGATGTGGCCAAGGATCGGTCGCCCAGCCAGTGCCTCTTCGAGGCGTCGCTCATCTCGCACCGCGTCGTCGTAGCGGTCACGCACATAGGCCAGACCCACGCCGAGCATGAATCCGATGATCGCCCCGAGCAACGCCATCCGGATGGGTCGAGGAGCTGCCTGATTGGGGGGGACGTCGGCGGGGCGCAGGATCTGCCCGCCTTCGAGGGTGCCGGTGCCTGACGTGTTCAGTCCGGAGAGCTCGCTCGACAGCTGGCTCAGCTGGATGAGCAAACCTTGTCGCTGCGCCTGGAGTGCGGCCTCCTCACTCCCGGTGGCCGTCTCGAGCTGCTCGTCGATGGCCGAGAGCAGGTCCTCGATGGTGCTGAACTGGTCGGAGATCGCTTGCCGCCCGGCCTCGGCCTGGGCGACTGCGCCACTCTTGCGGAACTCCAGGTAGTTCGCGCCGAACGCGTTGGCAATCGCGGCGGCATCCTCTGCGCTGGGGCGAGTGACCTCGACCGACAGCACTCGCGTGTCGTCCACGGACGTCACCGTCACGGCCTTGAGCAGTTGTGAGGGAGTGTCGGTCAGCTCGAGCTGCTTGATGACCAGCTTGGCCACCGGAAAAGACCCGAGCACCTGGAGCTGGGTCGCCACTTCCTCTGCCTGGACGAGCACCCCGTTTGCCGGTGTCTGAGTTGTGAGCGGATCAATGAGGACTTCGGCTCTGGCGACATAGGTGGGCGTCTCCATGTAGGCCATTGCGTACGCTGCGCCAAGCCCCAACAGAGTCATGAGAACGATGACACGCCAACGACGCCGCAGCACAACTGACTGTGCATGCAGATCGATGACGTCATTGTCCACAGTGCGTCCCCCCAGAATCGAGTCGGTTTGCGTGATTGCTGCCATGATATAGGCAAGGTTCGGCCGTGGGGCCGTTCGCAATCATCTCGTTGCAGACCTTAGGATCCCGGCGAGTTGCCTCTCCAGAGTGAGGACCCCGAGTTTCGCGGAAGGAGCCCCGATGAAGTGGGTCTTTATGGCGACGCTGGCGGCGCTCCCACTGCAATGGTTCGTCATCACCTCAACGCCGCTTGGTGTTGGCCGGCTGCACCAGCTCGCGATCCTGGGGTTTGCGGCCATCTTCGTCATGCGATACCGCATTCGGGCCACCGCACCGCTGCAGAGAACGCTCGGCTACTTCGTGATCGCCAACATCGTGATGCTCACGATGTGGTCCATCATCATGCTCTACCACTCACAGATCCCCACGGGTCCGATCAAGGAGTTCCTCTATCTCGGGGTGTTCCTGACGGTCGGCGCGTTCGTCTACCGGGCTGGCTCGGGTCGCGAAACAAAAGCGCTGGAGCTGATGCGCTGGTCAGCGGCGGTGGCGGCGCTGTCTGTCCTGCTCGCCCTGTCCTACTCGATGCTCCTCAACGGAGTGAGCCCGCCGAAGATCTTCGCTCAGACCATCGCCACTGGCGATCCTGAGATCTTCCAGAAGGAAATGTTCAAGAACGCATTCGTCGGCTTCGGGTATGACGAAGCCACCGTGCGCGGCAACATCCGACACGAGGTCTTCGGTGCCGTGCTGTGTTCGATGTACATCGCTGCCTGGGCCGCTAAGTGCAGGCCGCTGCGGGGACGCTTGCAGCACTCGCTCTACCAGCTGTCCATGCTCCTCGGCGCTGTGTTGCTGATTGCCTCGTTGAGCCGTTCGATCATCATCGCGGCTGCCCTCTGGCCGGCAATTTCGCTCTTCAGGTCCGTGCGGGCGTTTGAGCTCCGCACGCGCCAGGTGGCGATGACACTCGTCTTCATGGTGATCGCCGGAGTGGCCGTGGTATCGGGAGCAGCCGCCGTCCTATGGACCCGGTTTACGGCAGACACGTCGTCATACGAGGCCCGCCAAGGTCTGTATGACCAAGCCTTCTCGCAGCTTCCTGGGCACTTCTTCACGGGCGGAGTTGACACTCAAGGCGAGAGCTCACACAACTTCGTGATCGATGCGCTGTTGCGCGGCGGCATCTTCGTCGGGCTGCCGGCTGCTGTGGTCATGTTGTCGATCGTCTTCACGTTTATCGCCCTGATGATGAGACTGCACCTCGAGCCCATTTACATGGTGCCGGTCGCCGCGGCCTTCGTCCTCCCGATCGTCCGGTTCGGCACCTCGGGTGGCGGCCTCATCAACCCAGTCGAGTGGATCACCCTCGGCTTCGTGGCCGGCGCGATGGCGACAAACCACGTTCGAAAATCGAGAACCGAACGCCCGGCAACACGCTCCGAGTCCAACGCCCTAGAGCCGGTTCGAGGGTGAGCGCTGCGCGAAAGCGTGTCTCCATCGGTGGGGCCATGGTGTGGTTCGCGGCGTCGTACGGCGTTGCGATCCTTGGCTACCTGCTCCTCAACGCCGTCGCCAGCCGGTGGCTCGGCAGCGACGACTTCGGCTATTTCGTAATTGCCATCACCGCCACGACCCTGGTCGGCCAAGTGGGTCTGTTGGGAGTCCACCGATCCGGGCTGCGTGAGGCCGCCCGGCTGGAGATGACGGATGTCGCGGGCCTTGGCGAGCTGCGGCGCGGGGTTCGCGCTGTTTCACTGGTTACGTTGCCGCTTTTCAGCGTCATCACCGGTGTCGTCGCGTACTTCCTCATCGACGCCGACGAGCCGACCCGATGGTCAGCCTCGCTAGGAATCGCCGCGCTGGTCCTGCTCAGCGGCCAACAGAAGATCTGGGCCAACTACATGCGCGGATTCGGGCAGGTCCGCCTCGCCAGCCTGCTTGAAGGCCGCTCCGGCGGCGCCGTCGTGTCCGTGCTGCAAGGTCTGCTGCTCCTGCTCTTCTGGCAGTTGTTCCCCGAGCTAGGTCTGGCCGGCGCCCTGTGGGCGACCGCTGTGGGGTTCGCCATTCCGGTGATCTGGGCGCGTAGCCGTGTCGTGCCGCTGTGGCGGCACGTCGACATACATGGCGGTGTGCTTGCCGATCTCCGGACCGTGTTGCGACGTGACTGGCGGTTCACCAGCAATCAGGCAGCCACCTATCTCAACTCGACCATCGAGCTTTGGCTTGCCGGCCTGATCTTGAGCCGCGTCGACGTGTCGCAGTTCGGCGCCGCCCAGAGGTTGGCGCTGCTCCTTGTGATCCCCCTGACCTCACTGCAAGTCGTGTTCGCGCCCGTGGTGTCGCGACTGCTCGTCCGCGATGAGGATCAGAAACTCGAACGCCTGGTCCGCACGGGCGCAACGATGGCGACAGCCGCGACCGCCATTATCTGGATTCCGATGCTGGTCATCCCCGCAACGTTGCTGAATTGGGTGTTTGGCCCCGGGTTCTCCGACGCCGCGCCCATTCTGCTCCTGCTGACCGCGGGCAACCTGGCCAACGTCCTGGTGGGACTGTGCGGAACGGTCCTGATCATGAGCCACCACGAGGGCTCGGTGGCAACTGTCCAATGGTGCGGCGTGGGCGCACGAGTCATCTTCGGCACGACAGCTGCCTTGGTGTTCGGGGTCATTGGGCTCGGGGTCTCGGCAGCAGTCGTCACGGTCGGTGTGTTCGCCGCCATGTGGCTGGTCACACAGCGCAAGATTGGGGTCCGGACACACATGACGCTGCGCCCCGACCTGCGGCTGATGAAGAACACGGCGGGATGAGGAATGCGAATTCTCCAAGCGCACAACCGACACACGGCACGTGGTGGTGCTGACCAGGTTCTCGAGGATGAGGGCGACCTGCTCGCCTCGGCCGGCCACACTGTCGAGCAGTTCTTCCTGGAGCCCGCCGGTCCAGGCCGTATGTCGACGATGCGACGGTCTGTTGACGCCATCTGGAATGTCTCGGCCACCCGAGAGCTCGAACGCCGCATCAAGGCCTTCCAACCCGACGTCGTGCATGTCCATACGCCTTTTCCGTTGCTCTCGCCTGCGGTGTTCCGCACCATCTCGCACCTGGGGTGTCCGGCGGTGACAACCGTCCACAGCTACCGGTACTCCTGCATCGTGGGCACGTGTCTGCGCGACGGATCCCCGTGCGAGGACTGCGTCGGCAAGACCTTCAAGCTGCCCGGGATTCGACACCGCTGTTACCACTCCAGCTTTGGCGCGAGCACAGCCCTCACCCTTTCCCTGGCTACCCACCGGACCATCGGCACGTTCGAACGTCACGTCGACCGCTTCATCACCCTCACCGACTTCGCCGCGGAGCTTCTCGTCCGAGACGGGATCCCGGCAGACCATGTCGTCGTCAAGCCCAACTCAGTCGAGGATCCCGGCCCGCCGAAACCACGCGACGGTGGTCCCGCCTATGCGCTCTACGCCGGCCGGCTCGTCGAGGAGAAGGGCATTCGCACCCTGCTCGCAGCGTGGCGCTCGGTCGGCAGCGAGCTCCCCCTCAAGATCGCTGGCGATGGGCCGCTTCGACACTTGGTCGAGGAGGAGGCCGCGACCAACCCCGCGATCGACTTCCTCGGCTGGGTCGAGGAGGACGCGATGTCTGAGCTCCTGTCTGCGGCGGAGCTGCTGGTGTTTCCATCGGAGTGGTACGAAGCTCAGCCGCTCATCATCCTGCGAGCGTTTGCGACCGGGACACCGGTGGTCTGCTCCGACCTCGAGAACATCAGCGCCCAGGTGTTGAGGGCCGAGGCCGGCGTGGCCTTCCAGACGAGAGACTCCGAGTCGCTCGCGAAGTCGGTGCTGAATCTGACGGCCTCCCCAGGCGTGCTCAGCCAGATGCGCGGGAACGCTCGGGCGGCATACGAGGCGTTCCACACACCGGCAAAGAGCCTTGAAGGTCTAGAGCGGATCTATGCAGCCGTGGTGGCCGAGCGGGCCTGAGCACTCGCGCAAGGTCAGTGCGCGTCGAAATCCCAGTGCTCGGCCCAGGCAAGCCCCAACCGTCTGTCTTGGTTCCGTAACCAGGATCCGACGGCCCCACGCGCTCTCTGCTCGAGCTCCGTCAACGCGGCGAGCTGCTCGGCGTCGCAGGATGCCAGCACCTGGCTGTTGGTCGGCAGATCTGGCTTTCTGGTGACGACGGAACGGAGCCGTCGCATCCGATCGGCACCGAGCCTGGCTCGCACCTGCGGATACCACTGGCTCTGTCGCAGCGCCCTCGTCATCTTGCGCACGGCAGGATGGCGGAACTCGACCACGTTGTTCTGATGAGCAGACCCCTCCGAGCTCGAGCCGGACACCTGGCTGATTCCCAGTTCCGTGGAGATGACCGAGGTGACCTCGGCGTGGGGGTCACGAAGGGCTCCGAACGGAACGACCAGCACTCGATCCTCAGGGAAAGTGGCTCCGATCAGGTCCAGCCAGCGTTCGTAGTCGCTCACGTCGGCGTAGAACGGAGAAGTCCGCAGCGCGGCACCGAAGTCGACCGCCTGCTCGTTGTGAAAGTAATACCGATAGAAAAGGTAGTGAGAAATAGCGCGCGGAATTGGGTCGCGTACGACGTAAATTACGTAGACGTCGGGCGACGCCTTCGCCAGGAGTTGCAGCGCATCCGGGAATTTCGGATACGTATAGGAGGCACTGCCGTCGAGGCGCAGCAAACCCTTAGCGCGGTCGGCGTACAGACTCTCGTACCAGGCGGCGTCGTGGTCGCGGCGACGGCTGAAGAAGTTGGGCTCCTTGACCGAGCCCGGATCGATGCTGGGGTGTGCGCTGAGCTGTGAGGCGAGCAGCGACGTACCGCTCCTGGCGGCGCCAACAATGGCGATGTCCGGGCCGACACCCCGGGTTGACGCATCAGACATTCCGATCCTCCTGGTCGCCTCAAGACTCTAGGCGACCAGGCGGATCGGCTCACTGCGTTTGCCGAACTCAGTGCATGCCGCTGGTGCTCCCACCCTTAGGGCAGGGGCGCAAACGCGATGCCGCGGTGTGGCTCTCCATCGAAGTACTGGCTGTCGGACCCGACCCACAGCCCCTCGTCGGTGGCGAGGAACACTTTGCCACCGATCGACGCAGGTTTGTTCGGAGCCCAGGGCAATGCCAAACCAGAGTCCGGGTCGATTGCCCCGATCGCCAGCCTGCGAGCGCAGACCCGGTTGGCCGGGCACCTGCTGGCGAAGCCGAACCTGTTGTCGAGCCACTGGAAGTGACCCTGCACGTAGACGGCCGCACCTGTCACAGACACTGCCCACACACTGTCGCCGCCGGTGTAGTTGATCCATTGCGGCTGGGTCATGTCGTCCATGTCGAAGCGCCCGATGCCATCGCACACGGTCCGCCCGAGGTCGCCCGGGTTGGGGATCTGTCCGGTCGCGACGACGACGAAGTAGCTGCCGTCCGGCGAGAAGTCGACACCTTGCAGATAAGCGATGCGCCTCGGGTGAGTCGATGAGCAGGCCCTACGGAAGTCTGCGTAGTACCACGGGTCGAGCGTCGCGCCGGTTTCGCCGAGGTTGGCAACGAAGAGGCGGTGCCGGGACTGGCCGCTGACGACACGGAAGTTACCGGTCGCGATGATCTTGTCGCCCGCCGGGCTGATCGTGAAGCTGTAGACGGAGACGGTGCCCCACGAGTTGGGGATCTGGTCAGCGATGCCGAGGTTGATGTAGCCGGTGTCGGCCCCCGTGTCAGGGTTGAGCGCAATCAGCTTGTTGCCGACGCTGCCCCCCACGATCAACCTGCCGTTGTGCATCTGCAGCTTGTTGACCTGACCGCCGAGCCTCGCGTTGAAGCCCATGTCCACCGTGCCGTCGAGGTTGAGCTTGACCACAGCTCTGCGGACGATGCCGTTGACCTGACGGAACTGGCCACCGACGTAGATCGAATCTCCAAACGCTTCGACGGCGAAGATCTGCCGGTCGAACGTCGGGTCCGTGGGGAGGTCGAGAATCTGCCCGTTGTTGGCGTTGAACGCCATGAAGTTCCCGCGGTTGAACTGCGCGCCTCCGTCTTCCTCAACCCGGTCGAACCGACCGCCGGCATAGATGACGCCGCCCAGTTGTGAGATGCCGTCGATGTGCGGCTTGGGCACATCCGTGGTTACCAGGACCTGAGGCGTGTAGTTGACCGGATCCTGCAGCACGACGTCGTCATGATGGATGGATCCGCTCGCAACTGTCGTCGCGACCAGGAAGCCCGCGGTAAGGCCCACCAGAGCGACGGACCGAGAAATTTTAAACATGAGTTGGACTCCCCTCTGACGCAAGGCTGAGTCCTGGAATCCCCTCCGACTCAGCCGCAGCGCAACCATTTATGACAAACTGGGCTGTGCCCAGTTTCGGTAATTCTAGTCGGGATGTCGGAACTACAACAGCGTCAATTCCGTGATGGTTCCAACACGCTGCGCTGCTTTTTGATCCGAGCGAAAGGGACTAATTCGATGGATTTCCAGCAGGTCGTCAACCGGCGCCGCATGATACGCAACTACACGGACGAATCGGTTGATTCGGCAACCGTGGAGCGGATCCTGGCCAACGCGTTGCACGCTCCGAGCGCCGGGTTCAGCCAAGGCTGGGCCTTCCTGCTGCTTGACACCGCCGTCGACGTACAGCGGTTCTGGGCCAGCACCCGGGAGAGCGGCGATCAGCCAGACAGCTGGCTGAGCGGCATGCTGCGTGCGCCGGTGATCATCGTGCCCCTGTCGTGCAAGGAGGCTTACCTCGACCGGTATGCCGCGCCCGACAAGGGGTGGACCGACCGGGATGAGAGTCGCTGGCCTGTTCCGTACTGGGACATCGACACCGGCATGGCCGCACTGCTCATGCTTCAGACGGCCACCGACGAAGGACTTGGTGCGTGCTTCTTCGGAATTCCCAGCGCCGCGTGGCCGACGTTAAGGTCGGAGTTCGCGATCCCTGCGCACTACACGCCGATCGGTGCCATTACAGTCGGCCATCGGGCGCCGGACACCTTGTCGCCGTCCCTGCGGCGCGGCCGCAAGCCCGTCGATGACGTGGTGCACCGTGGCCAGTGGGGCAAGCACGCATGACAGCCTGAGTGCGACAAACGTGATTGACGGAAGGAAGTCGATGGCGAAGAGCGACCCCCAGCGCTGGACTGCCGACATTCAGGGCAACGGCCGGCTCGTGCTCAGGAGCGCGCGCGGCAAGATGGCAGTGCTCCTGGTCGTGTGCGTTGCCTTCGTTGCCATTGGAGTCGTGATGATCGGTGAAGGTGGCGCGCGCATGGTCATCGGTGTCTTGGCAGTCGCCTTCTTCGGCGTCCTCGGATTGCCAGCTTTGGGCTGGCGGCTCGCAACCGGGAAGCCGGTGACGGTGATCGATCACGCTGGTGTGGCCGTGGACCGAGCTCGGGTCGGATGGAACGAGATCGTCGGCATCCGGGTTTTCGCGGCGCCGGTCAAGACGGTGCTGCTGGACACCACCCCCGAGGCGGAGGCTCGTCTCGCCGCCGAGCGATCGTCCTGGCAGCGGGGCCTCGGACGTGTGAACACCCAACTGACCGGTCACACGTCATTCGCACTCCCGACAGACCAGGGCGTCAACCCTGACGAATTCGCCAGCTGGCTGCGGTGGTTGCACGCGGAGCGCACGCCCTGACGCTCACTGCATGGGGATCGCGACGTCGCGTTCGTGTGCTACTTCCGATGCCCGGTCGTAGCCGGCGTCGACATGTCGGATCACGCCCATGCCGGGGTCATTGGTGAGGACGCGTTCGGCCTTCTGCCCTGCCAGGTCAGTTCCGTCGACGACCACCACCTGACCGGCGTGGATCGAGCGGCCGATGCCGACACCGCCGCCGTGATGGATTGACACCCATGAGGCACCGGACGCCACGTTGACCATCGCGTTGAGCAGTGGCCAGTCCGCGATGGCGTCGGAGCCGTCGAGCATGGACTCGGTCTCGCGGTACGGCGACGCAACTGATCCGCAGTCGAGATGGTCACGACCGATGACGAGCGGCGCCTGCAGCTCGCCCGATGCCACCATGTCGTTGAACCGTATCCCCGCCAGGTGCCGTTCGCCGTACCCGAGCCAGCAGATCCGTGCCGGCAGTCCCTGGTAGTGCACCAGATCGCGTGCCTTGCTGATCCACCTGTGCAAGTTGTCGTTGTCGGGGAACAGCTCGAGGATGGCGCGATCGGTGGCGTCGATGTCGCTTGCTTCGCCAGACAGCGCAGCCCAGCGAAACGGCCCCTTGCCTTCGCAGAACAGTGGCCGGATGTACGCCGGCACGAACCCCGGGTAGTCGAACGCGCGGCCGTACCCACCCAGCTGCGCTTCGGCTCGCAGCGAGTTGCCGTAGTCGAACACCTCGGCGCCCGCGTCCATGAACCCGACCATTGCCTCGCAGTGCCGCGCCATCGACTCGCGCGCCCGGTCTGTGAAGTCGGCCGGATCCTTTTCGCGAGACGTCACCCAGTCATCGAAGTCGACGCCGATCGGGAGGTACATCAGCGGGTCGTGTGCCGAGGTCTGGTCGGTGACGATATCGATCGGCGCGTCCATCGCGAGCAGCTCGGGCACCATCCCTGCTGCGTTGCCCAGAACCCCTATGGACAAGGGCTTACGTGCGTCACGGGCTGCGACGGCAAGCTCCACGGCATGCGCGAGGGACTCGGCCCGAACGTCGAGGTAGCGGTGCGCGATGCGCCGCTTGATCCGAGAGTCATCGCACTCGATGCAGATGCACACGCCGTCATTCATCGTCACCGCCAGCGGCTGGGCGCCACCCATCCCGCCAAGCCCTGCCGTCAGGGTGATCATGCCGGCAAGCGAGCCGTCGCTGCCCGGATGCGTGCCGGCCGCCGCGAGCTTGGTCGCGATGGCAGCGAACGTCTCGTAGGTGCCCTGGAGGATGCCTTGCGTGCCGATATAGATCCATGACCCGGCGGTCATCTGGCCATACATCGTGAGTCCCAGCTGTTCGAGCCGCCGAAACTCCTCCCAGTTGGCCCAGTCGCCGACCAAGTTCGAGTTGGCGATGAGCACCCGAGGCGCCCACTCATGCGTACGCATGACCCCGACCGGCCGACCGCTTTGGACCAGCAGAGTCTCGTCGAGGTGCAGGTCCGTCAGCGATCGCACGATCGCGTCGTATGACGGCCAGTCCCGGGCTGCCTTGCCCGAGCCGCCGTAGACGACCAGCTCCTCGGGATGCTCCGCAACCTCGGGGTCGAGGTTGTTCATCAGCATCCGCAGAGGTGCCTCTGTCTGCCACGACCTGGCAGTCAGGTCCGTGCCACGCGCGGCACGGACGATGCGCGATGAGCTGCCTGCGGTCATGGAGGCTCCTTGGTCGGATCGGTCAAACGAGAGGGATCGGCAGAACAGAGTTCGCAGCGTCAACGATCGCCCCTGACGCCACCAGCTGGACAGCGGCCTCGATTTCCGGCGCGAGGTGTCGGTCGGGGCCTGGGCCGGCGACATGCGTGCGCAACGTTGCGATCACGGCGGCCGTCGCAGGCGAAGGCTCGAGCGGCGCACGCATGTCGATGCCCCGCGCAGCAGTGAGCACCTCGATGGCGATGACGCGCGTGAGGCCATCGACGCCGCGCCGCAGTTTGCGCGCCGAAGACCAGCCCATCGACACATGGTCTTCCTGCATCGCACTCGAGGGGATCGAGTCGACACTGGCCGGATTGGCCATCCGCTTCAGCTCCGAGACGATTGCGGCCTGCGTGTACTGGGCGATCATGTGGCCGCTGTCCACGCCCGGGTCGTCGGCGAGGAACGGCGGCAGTCCGGCGTTGCGAGCCATGTCGAGGAACCGGTCCGTACGACGCTCGGCCATGCTCGCCACATCGGCAACCGGGATCGCCAGGAAGTCGAGTACGTACGCCAACGGGGCACCGTGGAAGTTGCCGTTGCTCTCGACGCGACCGTCCTCGAGGACCACCGGGTTATCGATGGTGGACGCAAGCTCGCGCTCGGCGACGCTCGTCGCGTAGGCCACCGTGTCACGTGCAGCGCCATGCACCTGCGGCGAACACCTCAGTGAGTAGGCGTCCTGCACGCGATTGCAGTCGGGTCCGCGATGGCTCGCCACGACGCCCGATCCGATGAGCAGCGCGCGCAAGTTCGAGGCAGCGAGGGCTTGGCCGGGATGCGGGCGCAGCTCCTGCAGGTCGGCGGCGAAGACTCGATCCGTCGCGAGTAGCCCTTCGACCGACATGGCCGCTCCAATGTCGGCGACGGTGAGCAGCCGGTCGAGGTCGTGGAGCGCGAGCACGAGCATCCCCAGCATCCCGTCGGTGCCGTTGATGAGGGCAAGACCTTCCTTCTCCGCGAGCTCCACGGGCTGGACGCCGATCTCGGCGAGGACCGTGGCGGCCGGACGACGTACACCGGAGACGTCGCGGACGTCGCCCTCGCCCATCAGCGCCAGCGCGCAGTGGGCCAGCGGCGCGAGGTCGCCGGAGCAGCCAAGACTCCCGAACTCGTGCACGATCGGGGTCACGCCCGCCGAGAGCAAGGCAGCCAGCGCTTGAGCCGTCTCGAGCCGGATCCCGGTCCGCCCGGTCGCGAGCGTCGACAGCCGAAGCAGCATCATCGCGCGAACGACGTCAGTCTCCACTTCTGCCCCGGAGCCGGCCGCGTGAGACCGGATCAGCGAGCGTTGCAGCTGGGCGCGCATAGGTGGAGCGATGTGACGCGTTGCCAGGGCGCCGAATCCTGTCGATATGCCGTATGACGGCGTCACTGCCGAGGCCAGCCGGTCGACCACGGCACGGGACCGTTCGATGGCAGCAACGGCGTCATCGGCGAGCACAACCCCCGCACCGTGGCGGGCGACGGCGACAACGTCCTCGCGTGAGACGGGGCCGATGCCGACGGTGACGACTGAGGTCATCCGGCCATTCTGCCCTGCACACGCTGAGAGCCTGACCCACGGTTGAGGGAGTCCCCCGACTCAGCGCGCTACGCGTAACCCCGCACGAGACGGACATCTGCGACAGATGCGTGTTATCGCCGGAAACAGTTCGAGGACTCCGGCTCGTTCGGCCCCATCCGGGCGCTAGGCGTTGCACACTGAACGTGGCCACTCCCTCACAGATGAGGTCCGGCGAGTCCCGACGGTCTTGCCTCGTCTCCGGGAGTTCCCTCAGGCCCTGAAAGGCACCGGCTATGACGCCCGCACAAACCGAACTACTGATCCTGGAAACCTGGGATTTCGCGGACCCCGCGGCCTCGTACGAGGAGTTTCAGATCGCTTCCGACCAGGCCGGGGGAAACACCGCGCCCGGCCTGGTGCTCCAAACGCAGGCTGCACGCGCATTGGGACTGCAAGGTTTCTACGACGGAGCCCTCGCGGCGCTCGACTCGATCGAGGCCGATCTGGCGGTCGTGGCCGGGATCCAGGCACGCAACCACGTGCAGGCACGGCTCGAAATCGAGCGCGGGCGTATCCATAACTCAGAAGGCAAGCACGTCCAGGCGCTCCCGTTCTTCGACCGCGCATACGAGTGTGCGTCGACTGCGAAGGTTGAGAGCCTGGCCGTCGACGCGCTCCACATGACCGCGATCGCCATCGGCCACACCGACGGCCCCGAAGCGGCCAAGGAGTGGAACCAGCGCGCGATCGAGGAAGCGGGAGGGTCGAGCGACCCAGCCGCCCGTCGATGGTTCGCGACATTGCTCAACAACATGGGCTGGGACTATCACGAAACGGGGAACTTCAAGAAAGCCCTGTCGTACTTCGAGGGGTCCCTGGCCGCGCGCCAGGAGCACGGCAGCGCTCGCGAGATCGCCATTGCCAAGTGGACAGTGGGCCGCGCACTCCGGTCGATGCACCGCTACGAGGAAGCGCTCGCGATCCAAGACGATCTGGCCGAGCGGCCTGAGAGTGTCAACGACGGCTACGTGCACGAGGAACGAGGTGAGCTGCTCGTCTCACTCCGACGCCAGGCCGAGGCCGCCGAAGCATTCGCTCGAGCCTACGAGCTGATGTCGCAGGACCCATGGTTCGTCAAGAACCATCCGGAGCGGCTGACCCGGATGTCTGACTTCCAGGCCGAAGAGCCGGTGGAGCCGACGCCGTCACGCCGCCGACGCTGACCCTCAGCTGACGCACCAGCCCGCCGACATTCCCTATCGTGGCGACCTCTAGGGTCACTCCACCAGGGTCGCCGCGTCGACCGGGTAGCGGACGCGGATGCAAGGAGTCGCCATGCAGGTGCTTGCCATCGTCGTTTCGCTGGCGATCACGGCCGTTGCTGTGGCGCTGTTCGCACGAGCCATCGGGCAGATCGTGGCGGTCGTTTCGACCGGTCAGCCAGTCACCGGCCGGTCGACGCACAAGGCATCGCGCTGGGCAGCCATGCTCAAGGAGACGCTGGGACATACCCGGATGCTCCAGTGGAGCCATGTCGGGATCCTCCACTGGTTCGTCTTCGTCGGGTTCGGCTTCCTCTTCTTCACGCTGGTCACCGCGTTCGGCCAGCTGTTCGATGCGGCATACGCCCTTCCCCTGATCGGCCACTGGGTGGTCTTCGAGTGGGCGACCGAGCTGATCACCTGGCTCATGCTCGTGTCGATCCTCGGGCTCATTGCGATCCGGCTGACCAACCTGCCAACCGGCGCAGCGGGCCGCTACAGCCGGTTCTCCGGGTCGCGGATGTGGCAGGGCTACTTCGTCGAGGCAGTCATCGTCGGGATCGGGCTCTGCATCCTCGCCTTGCGCGGAGCCGAGTACGCCCTCGACAGCGACCCCTCGACTGAGCACTACCCACTCACGTTCTTCATCGGTGACGCACTGTCTGGCCTCAGCACGTCCAGCCTCGAGAACCTCATCTACCTGGTCGCCATGCTCAAGATCGTCATCTCGTTCACCTGGATGATCGTGCTGGCGATGAACGCGACGATGGGTGTGGCGTGGCACCGCTTCACCG
>CAWERR010000008.1:0-957809 GCA_963811585.1 uncultured Actinomycetota bacterium | reverse complement strand
CGTTAGGTTGCTTGTGGCAAGGAAGGTGCGATCGCCTCAGGTCCTTGCCGTCTGGGGCAACGTCTCCGGAACGCGAGGTCGGAACTCGGCCCACGCGATCCCGAGCAGGAACAACCCCATCCCGACCGGTCCCATCGGTGGGGCGTGACCGAGCATGAACACCGCCGCACCAAGCGCCATTGCCACGAGGGCGCCGGGCGGTGCCGATTTCCTGAGCGCCACCACGACCGCGAGCGCCACGGCGAGCCAAAGTACGCCGGCGCCCCAGTAGAGGATGAGTCCCCGTGGGTCCGGATCTCCGGCGATCAACTCGTGGATGAGCCGACCCGCTCCTTCCTGGTCTTCGGCGGGGAGGTCGTTCGCGGTCTCGGCCGCAATGCCCCACGCGATCCCCAAGATTGCGTCCAGGGCGGTGTAGACCACCGCGAACGGAAGGATCAGCGCGCGTACGACAGTGGCGGCCCGATTGTCCACACCATCCACGAGCAGCCACAGCACATAGGCCAGCCCCGCGATGAGGAAGAGCTGCACGACATGCAACACGATGAAGAGCTCGGTGTCGTCGCCCAATTCCGGGTTGGCCGTCGGGTGCACGAGGCCGAGGAGCAGATAGAGGGACGGGACGCCGAGCAGAACTACTCGCCGCCAGGTTTGCTGACTGCCAGCCATTTTCACCACCTCGAATCTTGGAACGGACTGACCCCTTGTCGGCCAGTGCTGCGCGCGGACCCCGCCGGCCGAAGAGTTGCCTTACTCGGTGAGGGTCGGCCGCGCCATCTCCGGGTGCGCCATACCCGGGAGGCGTGAGGCCTGTCGCTCGCGAATGAGGACCGCGATGAACAGGCTGCCGAATGCGAGCGTCCCGAACGGCGCGGGATGCCCGAGCATCAGGAAGAACGCCGCGAGCCCGAGGAAGACCCACTGCGCCCGCGATGCGCCCGCGGCCCGCGCAGTGACAGCTAGAAAGCCCAGCGCGAGGATCCAGCCGCCGGTCCCGGCGAGGCTCAGCCAGAAGACCCACGGCTCGGCCGCCGGCCACGTCTTGACGAGCTCGAACACAGCTTCTTGCTGCGAACCTGGGAGCTCGCGTGCGCCGCGCATGGCGAGACCGGTGCCGATGCCGGCCAAGGTGTCGTAGGCGCTGAAGAAGACGAGGAAGATGCCCATGCCGAAGCACGTAGGCCATGCGCTCGCCCGGCCGAACTGGTCCGCAAGCAGGAACACCGAGATGGCCACCAGTCCGACCAGCGCCAGTTGAATCATGTGGAAGACCATGAACCAGGTTGAGGCGTCCATCAGGGCTTGTGCGTTGTGGTCCGGCTGCGGATGCAGAACGGTGAATCCGGCGAGGACCAGTGGCGGTGCCATCAGGAGCAGTCGTCGCGTTCGAGTCGGGAGCTGCCAGAGCACGCCACGCCCGTTTCCAAGGGAGCTTTGAGGGTTGCTCATTTCGTGTTCCTTTCGGGAGGGTGGTTGGTCGCGAGCAGCGGGGCGACATTGCTCTAGCCGACGGGGTCCAGTTGGGGCTCGGGAAGGGGCTCTTCGTCGGGTTCGTCGGGTTCGTAGTGTCCGTGCTCGAGGCGAGGAAGCCACTCGAGCCATCCCGGCAGGTACCAGTTCCACCTGTCCAGCAAGCTCATAGACGCGGGCAGGAGAACGGCGCGGATCAAGGTAGCGTCGATGAGGATCGCGGCCGCGAGCCCGACTCCGAACTGCTTGAAGATCATCGCCTGGAGCACGCCGAAGATGGAGAACACGCCGACCATGACAATGGCCGCGCTGGTGACGACGCCAGCCGTGGTCTTGATGCCGTGCGCGACCGCGGCCTGGGTGGTGAGGCCGTCGTCGTAGCTCTCCCGGACTCTGCTGAGGATGAAGACGTGGTAGTCCATGGAAAGCCCGAACAGGATGACGAAGAGCAGGATCGGCAAGAAGGGGTCGATTCCGCCGGTGGCGTCGAATCCCAGCAGTGTCTTGCCCCAGCCTTCCTGGAAGACGAGCACCAGGACCCCGTACGCCGCCGCGACTGAGAGCAGGTTCAGCAGCACCGCCTTGACGGCGATGACCAGCGACCTAAACGTCACCAGCATCAGGAGAAATGCGAGCAGCAGCACGAAGGCGAACACCAGGGGGGCCGTGGTGTTCATCTTGGCGTCGAAGTCCCGGGTCTGGGCTGTCATTCCGGTGACGGCGACGTCGGCATCGTCCAGAGAGCCCACCGTTGCGGGCACGATGTCGTTGCGAAGCGCGTCCAGGGCTGCGTTGGACGGTCCGTCGCTGCCGTTCCCGGCGACAGGGATGGAGACCACGGCGACCGTGCGCTCCGGGTTGAAGCTCACGTCGACGGGCTGGTTCATCACCTCGGTACCCACGGCGACGTCGATCAGCTGCTGGATCTCCGCCTGTATCTGCGGCGACTGGACGTCAGCAGCCTTGACCACCACATCGGCCGAGATTTCAGTCCCGGGGAACGCAGCGTCGAGCCGGTTGTAGGTGGTCAGCAGATGCTGCGGGAAGGTGTCGACCCCCGGCTGCACAGTTGTCATCTGGAGCGCAGGGGCGGCGATCGCGAGCAACAGCCCACCGGCGATCACCAGCGAAACGACGGGGCGCCGAAGCACCCGGTCAAGGATCGCGCCCCAGATGAGGCCCTCACCATTCGTACGGCGAAGCCGGCTGGTGAAGGGTACGCGGCCGCGATCGACCCGGTCGCCCAGTTTGGAGAGCACCGCGGGGAGCACTGTCAGGGAGCCGAGCATGGCGACGGCCACCACCATCATCGTCGCGATCCCGAAGGAGACGAAGCTTGCGTCTCGAGTGATCAACATGCCCGACATCGCCACGATCACCGTGACGCCTGAGACGAGTACCGAATGCCCGGAGGTCGCAGCGGCCGCCTCGAGTGCGGAGCCCTCACTGCGTCCGGCAGCCCGTTCCTCTCGCTCCCGTTTGAGGTAGAACATCGAGTAGTCCACCCCCACCGCCAATCCGATGAGCAGGACAAGGGCCGATGTGCTCTGGGACATGGGAACTACGTGGCTCACGAGCGAGACAAGCCCCATGGTGCCGAGAACGGCGGTCAACCCGAGGAGCAATGGGATCCCGGCCGCGACGACTGCTCCAAACGCGATCAGCAAGATGACCAGGGTCAGCGGCACCGAGTAAAGGCCTGCCTTCTTCAGGTCGTCGGTGAACGAGTCCTGCAGCGCCTTTTCGGTGCTCTCGCCGAAGGAGCCGACGTAGAAGTCAGGATGCGCCTCCTGGAGTTCGGCGACCGCGGGCGTTGTTACCGCCCTGCTCGTCGGCCGCGCCGAGGAGTCTCACACTTCTCGACGGCGCCTTGGTCGACGTCGCGCGCGGGGAGTGGAAGGTTGTCGAGCTGGTAGGCGAACCCGGCATCGGCAAGACCCGGCTTCTCGGCGAACTTGCCAGTCGTGCCAATCTCCGCGACCAGCTGGTGCTCTCAGGTTCCGCCTCCGAGCTCGAACGAGACCTTCCTTTCTGGGTGTTCGTCAACGCCCTCGATGACTACGTGCGTGGCCTCGACCCGCGACTCCTCGACCTCCTGGACGGCGACGTTCGTGCCGAGCTCGCCAACGTCTTCCCGTCGCTGTCCCGCCTCGCACGCCGGGACGCTCCACTCCAGCACGAGCGCTACCGCACGCATCGTGCGGTGCGTGAGCTACTGGAACGGTTGACGGCCACCAGGCCGCTGGTGCTGATCCTTCGACGATCTCCACTGGGCCGACCCTGCATCCGTCGAGCTCCTCGGGTCGCTGCTTCGCCGACCGCCCGACGCGGGAGTGTTGGTCGCAGACTCTGCCATCCACCTCGCTGGCGCCGAGCTCTACCTGGACCGGTTCGAGGCGGCCGGCGAGCACGCGGAGCGCGTGATCGCAGTCGCCAGAGCCACCGGCCAACCCGCCTTCGTCCCATTCGCGTTCATGCTTCTCGCGTGGGTGCGAATGCTGCGCGGAGACCTCGCCGACGGCGCCGAAACCCTCGACGCCGCCATCGAGGAATCCCGGCTGCTCGGCAACCAACAGAGCCTGGCCGGACTGATCCTCAATCGATCTCTCACTGCGCTGGCGGCGGGCGACCTGGCGCTCGCGGTCAACACAGGCCGGGAAGCAGTCGACCTGACCCGAGCCATGGACGACGGGCTCATCCCCGCTGCGGCCCCGTTGGCCCTGTGCGCGGCGCTCCTCGAGTCCGGCGACGCCGGCCTTGGCGACGCCGTCGGGCTCATGGTTCAACGATGCGGGGGTCCAGGGCTGCCGTTCATGCCAGGCGGCAGCTTCCGTGCCAAGTGGCTCGAACTGCTCACCCGCTGCTCGCTCGCGCTCGGACGCCAGGCAGACGCCGAACGTGCCGCTGCCGCTGCCCGGGACACCGTGCTCCCGATGGGAGGACTCCGGATGGCTACGGCCATGGCCGAACGGGCTGCGGCCACGATCGCTCTCGACGCGGGTGACCATCAGCTCGCCGCACGAAAGGCGCTCGAGTCCGCAGCAGCCGCCGACGAGGTGGGTATCCCGGTCGAGGCAGCCCTCTCACGCACGCTCGCGGGGCGGGCACTCGCGAAAGCCGGTGAACCCGAGCGCGCCGTCGTGGAACTCGAGGCAGCCGCCGCGGCGCTGCACGCCTGCGGTGCCTGTCGGTACCGCGACGCGGCCGAGCTGGAACTGAGGCGGCTGGGACGCCACGTCTCCCGGCGCAGCAATCCCGGTGACTTCAGCGGATTCGGAGTGGCGTCGCTGACCCAGCGAGAGCGGCAGGTCGCCGACCTCGTCGTGGCCCGGCATACAAACCCAGAGATCGCGGCGACTCTCTTCCTCAGCCCCAAGACGGTTGAGACTCATCTTCGACACATCTTCCACAAGCTCGACGTCACCTCGCGCGTCGAGGTCGCCCGCACCGTTGAGGCCATGCGTCAAGAAACGGGCTGAAGGCCTCGAGAGTCGCCGTCAAAGTGCAGCGGTGGCATCTATCTGCTCGGGGCGCCGCTCCAGCTTTGGCCGCGGTTCCGGGTCAGCCACTCTCCGGTGCACCGGAGACTGGGGCGGATCCTCGCGACCGTGGCGATCTTGAGCGGTCTGGCCGGCATCTTGTTCGGCGCTCGGTATGCCTTCGGTGGCCCACCGCAGAGTGTCGTCAGCGTTCTGTTCGGGTCGTGGTTCGTCGCCTCCCTTGTGGCCGCCGTGGTCGCGATCCGCAGGGGTGACGTGGTGGCCCACCGGCGCCGGATGATCCGCGCATTCATGGTGGGGCTGGCCGTGGGCACTATTCGGCTCTGGATCGGCGCGTTCAGCGAGGCCGGGATCCTCAGTTTTCCGGACCGCTTCGCCGTCGCCTTCTGGATCGCATTCAGCATCCATGTGGCCGTTGGGGAGTGGTGGCTGGTGCCAGGAAGTTCGAGTGCCAATCCATCGAATCTCTTGCGATATCTATCGATTATCGGTAGGTTTACGTCGTACCTCGATCGAAGGAGACTCGATGGGAAACCTGACCGTCCTCGCGCTGCGGGTCGTGCTGGCGATCGCAATTGCCGGGTCGCTGTTCGTGCAGGCGGTGATGATGCCGCTGCTGTGGATTGACATTGATGAAGAGCCCGCCGGGGTGCGCGTTCCCGTCGTCATCATCGTGACTCTGGGCATCGTGACCATGCAGGTCACCGCGGTCTGCGTCTGGCGGCTGCTGACCATGGTGCGGCGAGGCACGGTGTTCTCCCCTGCCGCGTTTCGGTACGTCGACATCGTGATCGGCGCGATCGCCACAGCTTCGGCCCTGACGTTCGGGCTGGCCGTGACCCTCGCGCCTGGTGAGGACGTGGCGCCCGGTGTCGTCGGACTCATCTGCGGGGTGTCTCTGATCGTTGCCGGCGTCGCCCTGATCGTGCTGGTGCTACGCATGCTGCTCGCCCAGGCGGTCGACCGCGACGCCGAGGCGCACCACTTGCGGGCCGAGCTGAACGAAGTGATCTGATGCCGATCATCGTCGACATCGACGTCATGTTGGCCAAGCGCAAGATGCCCGTGGGCACGCTTGCTGACCACGTCGGCATCACGCCCGCGAACTTGGCGGTGCTCAAGAACGGTCGCGCGAAGGCGGTGCGGTTCACCACCCTCGCTGCCCTGTGCGAGGCACTCGACTGCCAGCCCGGCGACCTACTGCGCTGGGAACCGGAGGACTTGTCCGACACGGTGGAGCCGGCCGCTGATGCTGCGCAGCCGCTCGCGCATGGCAGGTCGCAATCCTGATCTCCGGTCTCTTCAGCGCACCCTGCAGAACAGTCGAGCAGCAACCCCGCGGTGGCAGCCGTGCCGGCGAGCGCGACAGTGCCCGCAGGTGGCTGGTCGAAGGTGTTCGACATCACGACCTCTGCGGTGAGCAGCTCCAGGTCGGTGACGATCACGGCGTCGTACGGGGGTGTGACCCGCAGCGAGATCCTGACCGTGACGCCCGGCTAGCGACGCCTGCACGTCACGCGTTCAAGGGGCTGACGCCGGAGGCAGTGGCCACACCCGAAATACTCACGGCATGACTTCGATGACACGCGAGGCATTCGTCCAGCGGATGAACGACTCGACACTGGGTGTGTTCGACATCGCCTCGACCTACCTGGGAGTGAAGCTGGGGTTCTACCGGTCGCTCGCTGAGGACGGACCTGCCACGGCCGTCGAGCTGGCGGAGCGGACTGGCACCAACGAGCGGCTGGTGCGCGAATGGCTTGAGCAACAGGGCGCCACCGAGCTGCTGGTGGCGACGAGCGACGTCGGTGGGTGGCGGTTCGCTCTCCCGGCCGGGCATGCCGACGTACTGCTGGATCCCGACGCACTAGACAGCGTCGCCGGCACGATGCTGTCGCTGGTCGCTGACCTGGCGCAGGTGCCCCGGCTGGTCGAGTCTTTCCGCACCGGCGTCGGCATCCCGTACGACGACTACGGGCCGGACGAGGCCGAGGGTCAGGCGATGGGCACCCGTCCGGTCTACCGGGCCGAGATCGAGAGCTGGTTCGCCGCCGTCCCCGACCTGGTGGAGCGACTCGCCAGCGGCAGCGCTCGGGTGCTGGATATCGGCTGTGGCATCGGTTGGTCCAGCGTCAGCATCGCGCAGGCCTATCCGGGTGTGACGGTGGACGGCGTCGATCTGCACCCCGCCTCGATCGAAGAGGCCCAACGGGTGGCTGTGGCCGAGGGGGTGACCGATCAGGTGCGGTTCGAGGTGCGCGATGCAGCTTCCTTGTCTGGCGCCGGGTATGACGTCGCGACCATGTTCGAGATGCTGCACGATCTGGCGCGGCCGGTGGAGGCACTGCGCGCCGCCCGCGAGGCCCTAGGCCCGGGAGGCGTGGTGCTGGTTGCCGACGAGCCGACCGAGGACGCGTACGCCGGACCGGCCGACGAGCAGGAGCGGCGGCACTACGGCTATAGCCTGCTGCACTGCCTGCCAGCGAGCATGACCGAGCCAGGCTCCGCCGCCACGGGGACGCTCATACGCCCAGACATCGTCCGTCGCTACGCCACCGAGGCTGGCTTCGCCACGGTCGAGGTGCTGCCAGTCGAGAGCGTCGCGTTCCGCCTGTACCTGCTGCGACCCTGACCTGGCGGTGTGTTGGTGGGTGTGCGACTCGCGCAATACAGTTCCACATGCCCATCCCCAGCCGGGAGACGAATGCGGCCGTGTCGCGTGTTGTTGGCCGTGACGCGGAGCTCGACGAGCTCTCGCATCTGATGTCGCGGGCGGGGTCAGGCAAGGCCGCTGTGGCGGTCATCCGTGGCGAGAGCGGATGCGGTAAGACTTACTTGCTCAACACCGTGGCCGAGGGCGCTCGGGCGGACGGCTGGAAGTGCCTGTACGTGCAGGGAGTCGAGTCCGAGACGGTGTTGTCGGGAGCAGGATTGCTGTCTGTGCTGTCGCCCTTAAGAGAAGGCTTGGGCTCCGTTCCCGAGGCGCAGGCAGAGGCGCTGTCCGCCGCGCTTGGCTGGGGACCCGCCGGCGGGTCCGGGGATCGGTTCTTGATCGGCGCGGCGACGCTCAGTCTGCTAGCGATCGAGTCATCCCGTATGCCGCTGCTCATCGCCGTTGACGACGTGCAGTGGGTTGACTCGGAGTCTGTGGACGCCTTGGGCTTCGCCGCCCGTCGGCTCGGCCATGACCGGGTCGCGTTCGTGATGACACATCGGGACGGGACGCCGCTCCCCGTCCCGCTTGACGGTTTCCAGGTCATCGCGGTCGAAGGCCTTGCGTCGGAAGCCGTGCGGGCTCTCCTTGGGCCAGGCTTCGCTGCCGATGTCGTGGCCAGGCTGATGTCGGAGACTGGAGGTAACCCGCTTGCTCTGCGGGAATGTCAGCGGGTGCTCAGCCGGGCGCAGCGGGCGGGAGCCGCTCCCCTGCCGCAGTCCCTTCCTGTTCCCGAGCGATTGCGGGACGTGTACGCCGGCGAGCTCGCAGACCTGTCACCGGGTGCGTGGCGGGCCGCCGTGCTGTGCGCGGCGAGCGGCAACCAGGGAGCGGCGCCAGTGCTCGCGGCGCTGGATGCCGAAGGTCTCGACTCCGGGACTTGCTTAGCTGAGTCGGGTGAGGTGCTGGCCGAACAAGGCGGCGTCCTGACGTTTCGGCATCCGATGCTGCGCTCGGCCACGTGGGAGCGCGCCTCGGCGTCCGAGCGACAGTCTGCGCACCGCTCGCTCGCGGCCGTCAGTCCGGACCGAGCTGCTCGTGCTTGGCACCGCGCAGAAGCCACACCAGGCCAGGACGCGGCGCTAGCCGCAGAGCTCGCGGCGGTGGCCGATATGGATCGCTCGCGCCGTGGGTTCGCTGCCGCCTCGAGGGCGATGGAACGCGCAGCCCGGCTTACGCCCGACCCCGTGCTCCGAGGTGAATGGCAGGCCGCGGCGACTGATGACGCGTACGTCGCCGGTGACGCCGACCGCGCTCGACGGCTGGCGGCTGAAGTACTCGGTGCGGAGGCCAGCGCGGACGCTCAAGCGCGCGTCCTGGTCGCGCTGGGGTTGCTCGAGTGGTCCCATGGCCCATTTGCCCGCGCCCGTGAGTTCTTCGAGCAGGCATCCGGACTGGCCACCGGGCGGCTGCTCGTCCGGACGCTGTGCGAGCTCTTCCACACCTGCCATCTGCTCGACGACACCGTAGGGATGACCGCAGCCGCCGACCGGGCGACGACGGTCGCCGACCGGACCGACCCGGAGCAGGCGATGCTGGCGGCGTACCTGGCTGGCGCGGCGCGCGTCAACGAGGGGCGTCCGGATCTCGGCGCCCCGCTGTTGCACGAGGCGATCGAGCTGCTCGAGTCGGACCCCGTCCTCCGCGACGACCCACGGCACCTCATGGTCTCCCTGCTGTGCGCGCGTTGGCTGATGGACCCGACCTCGGCATTGGGCTACGCCGAGCGCCGGATCAGCCAGGCTCGCGAGGCAGGAGCGCTCGGCGTCCTGGCCGTGAGCCTGCCCCTGTTCTCCGCTGGCCTGGCCTGGATGGGGGACCACGTGCGTGCCCATGCGTTCGTCGGTGAGGCGGTCGAGCTGCTGGAGGCCCTCGATATTGCGGGGGATCCGGGATCTGCATACGAAGCAGCCGCGATCGAGAGCGCCTGCCGAGGCATGCATGACGACGCCCTACGGCTGCTCGAGCGGGCGAGGGTCAACGTCGTTGTCAACGGTTTCGACCCGATGCCTCCCCACCTCGCGCGTGCAGTCGCACTCTGCGCGCTCTGTCGCGGTGACCTGACCGAGGTTGTCGACGTGTTGGAGGACCAGCTGGTGCGGTTCAACGGCGTGGGGGACTACCTAGAGCCGCTCGGCGTCGCCCCGTTGCTGGTGGAGGCCTACCTCGGTCTCGGCCGCCATGATGACGCCCATGAGCTGACGGGCCGCTTCCGCGCAGCCCAGTCGGATCAGCCGATTCCGCCCGTGGCTGCCATGGTGGCCCGCTGCGAAGGACTCGTGGCGACCGACCTCGAAGAGGCCATCACGGCGTTCGAACGTTCCCTCGCGTCGCAGGGGGCCCAGCCGGACAGGCTCGAGGTCGCACGCACGCGGCTGCTCCACGGCATGCGGCTGCGCCGCGGCGGTCGCCGGGTGGATGCGCGGGCCCAGCTGGACGCCGCCCGGCGAGAGTTCGTCGCGATGGACCTGACGTTCTGGTCGGAGCGAGCCGCCCACGAGCTGGCTGGCACCGGGGAGCGCACTCGCTCCCGCGACGCGACTCGCGAGCCACTCACCTCACAGGAGACGAGGGTGGCGCTGCTCGTGGCGCAGGGCCTGAAGAACCGTGAGGTGGCAGCAGCACTGTTCCTCAGTCCGAAGACGGTCGAGCATCATCTGGGCGCTGTGTTGCGCAAGCGCGGGTTACGGTCCCGGACCGAGCTGGCGAGGGTTCTTGCTGTCGACGCGAGCAACGGCGGCGTCGACGAACGAGGTTAGTCACCTGGTGGCGGCAACCGGCTCGACGCCGTCGTCCAGACCTAGAACGCTGACGAACTCGGGCCTCATCACGTAGAGCTCGATGGGGAAATTGTCGGGCGCCCGGAGGTTGAGGTGGTGACCGGCATCGGTCTCGACGATCGGTGAGTGTGCTACGCCGAGCCCGTCCAGCCGTTGCTCCCAGCTGAGCAGCGACTCGACGTCAGGCACCGCGTACGCAAGGTGGTCTAGACCGGCATGGTGTTCGTCGAAGGGGCCAGACACTGTCTGGTCGTGGTCGGTCAGAGTGATGGCGAGTCCTGCTCCGCGGTCGAAGACGAAGCAGTAGGTCGGCTCCTCGTCGATGAGCTCGAAACCCAGGACGTCGACCCAAAAGCGCCGAGCGGCGTCGCGATCCCGGACACTGAGGGAGATGTGCGACAGGCCGAGGATGCTGGGAGTCATCGCTTTCTTCCCTGAGCCATGTCCTCGTCCTCGGCTTGCGCGTGCACGACGTCGCGCCCGGCGCCTACCGCCCGCCACGTGGCGTGCCACACAGCGGGGTCTACGCATGAGTGCATGCCGAGCGAGATCGGGCCGGGAGCGAGGAAACGCAGGTAGTACGACCACGGGCGGTCGGTGGTGTTGGAAATAGTCATGCAATGACGATCGGCCCCAGCGGTCCGTCGTCGCGTCGGGTAAATCCCCTAATCTCGCCGCCTGCTGGCCGCGTTCGGTCACTCCGAGACTCTGCGACAGGGTGTGTCAACGTCGCTTTGATGGAGCACCAAACTGCCGTCTGCGGACAGCGCTAGCGTGCTGTCGACGTACTGAGACACGATCTTGGTCTCCTCCTCCGCCGAGAACGGGATGACCGGCTGGTCCCCGACGACCACGTTGAGTTGGTCGCCGACCCGTGTCACGTCGAGGCGAACGCCCGAAGGCAGCACGAACACCCCCGTGAACTGATCAAGCCCAGGCCCACGCGGCGGTGGCGCGTCGAACGGTTCGCTCACGTAGCCCGGCCACGCATGCTCCCGGGCGATGGCATTGAACGCGTCCATGACGACCCACGACCCACTGTCGCTGTTGGTCATCACGGCAGCGCCCACGCCATCGTCTCGGTGGGCCATCAGATGGCACCGGAACCCTTCGTTTCCGCCGCTGTGCCCAAAGTACGTCGTCCGGCCTTCTTCCCACCGGACGAACGGGCCGAGCCCGACTGCATTCAGCCCACCAATCCGATCGGCACCGGGAGTGGGCGGCGTCTGGGCGGTGAGCATCTGCTCGGCCATCGCGGTGGAGATCGGGCCGTCCACACCGCCGGCGACCGCGCGTTGGATACCCAGTGCGAAGCGAATCAGGTCGCCCGGGGTTGTCCAGAGTCCGGCAGCGCCTTGCTCTGGGTACGTATGCCAGTCGCCTTCGATGGGCGATCCGTCAGTGTGATGGGCGGTCGCAGCCTCGTCGGATCGTGCGTCGGGAAGTGGTTGCTCGAAGGTGCTGTGCTCCATGCGGAGCGGCTCGAGCACGAGTTCGCGGAGGAGCTCGGCGATCGCGACACCGGTGACCTCCTCGAGCAGAAGCTGCATGACGGTCGTGCCGCCACCGGAGTACCGGAACTGCACGCCGGGCGCGATGTCGACCCGTACTCCCTCGGTGTTTGCCGGGGCGATGCCTGACAGCACCTGGACGAGGGTCGGCAACGACTGCCCGCGCGGATAGCCAGGGAAACCGTGAGCGGTCAGTCCCGCGGAATGGCTGACGATCTGCCGAAGCGTGACCCGCGGTTGCCAGCCTCCGTTTGCCGGAACCCGCCACGACTTGAGGTGGTCATTGACGTCGGCGTCGAGATCGAGCCGCCCTTGCTCCACCAGGCGGAGCATCCCCATCGCTGTCACCGGCTTGCTGATCGAGCAGGCCTGAAACAGGGTTGTCGGTGTGACAGGAGACGACGTGTCAGCCGTCCGGTCGCCGTACACGTGCTCCTCGGCGACCTGACCATCGTTGATGATCGCCACGCTGACCCCTGGGACGCAGTGCTCCGCCATGCGGTCCAGGATCGGGAGGTCGTAGAGATGGGTTGCGTCCGACGTCGTTGTCACAGGCACTCCTCGCGTTGGAGGTGCCCATTCTTAACCAGGGACCTCCGAGCCGACGCCGAGAGTCCGCGGGCAATCGCAGGCGGGCGACCGTCGGCGGTGCCGTCTACGGTTTAGCCCATGCTGACTTTGTCCTCGAGCGGGCCGGTGACTGTGCGCCTGGACTCGAAGTGTGACCAGTCCTGGCCGCTGCCAGACTGGTCAACCCAACGCCTCCCGATGACCAAGGAGTAGCTCGATGCGGAAGCTCACTGCTGGTCTGGTTTCCAACCAGGATCTGGACTTCACCTGGACTCCCACCGGCACGTACGACGAGGCGAAAGGCCACTTGCCTCAGGATGACAACAACCGACAGCCCGCATGAGCGTTCACGTCCCGTGACCGTCCACGAGCTGTCGCGCACCGACGCCCGCCGGATCGCCGTGCGCGCGCAACTGCTGGATCGCGCGCGACCGACCGATCTGCACGACCTGGTGTGCCACCTCACGCTGCTCAAGATCGACCCGGCAACGGCCATAGCACCTAGTGCCGATCTGGTGGCCTGGAGTCGCCTCGGGTTGTCGTACTCACCAGCCCATCTCGTCGCGGCGTTGGAAGAACAGACGCTGATCGAGCTGCACCTGATGATCCGGCCCAGCGAGGACCTCGCGCTCTTTCGTGCCGAGATGGCCGAATGGCCGGGGCGCGGTGAGCTGCTCGATTGGCAGGAGTACCTCCGCGACTGGGTGCTCGCCAACGACGGGTGCCGCCAGGAGATCCTCGAGTTGCTTGACGTCGAGGGACCACTCACCTCGCGCGAGCTTCCCGACACCTGCGAGCTCCCGTGGCAGTCGAGCGGCTGGACGAACAACCAGAACGTCATCAAGATGCTCGACTTCATGGTGCAGCGCGGTGAGGTCGCGACCGCGGGTCGCAAGGGCCGGGAGCGGCTCTTTGACCTGGCCGAGCGGGTCTATCCCGACGACCCGGTTGTTCCCGTCGACGAGGCGAAGCGCATCTGCGACGAGCGTCGGCTGCGGGCTCTGGGTATCGCGCGCGCCAAGGCACCGGTGACACCATCGGAGCCGAATGACGTGGGAGCAGCCGGCGAGCCCGCCGTCATCGAGGGAGTCAAGGGCACGTGGCGCGTCGACCCCACCCTGCTCGGCGGACGCTTCGCCGGGCGGGCGGCTCTGCTGTCCCCGTTGGACCGACTGGTCTACGACCGCAAACGCACGCTCGAGATATTTGAGTTCGACTACCAGCTAGAGATGTACAAGCCGGCGGCCACGCGGAAGTGGGGATACTTCGCGCTGCCGATCCTGTACGGCGACCGGCTGGTGGGCAAGCTCGACGCCACCGCCGATCGAAACGCCGGAGTCCTCCGGGTCGACGCCATCCACGAGGATGCGCCCTTCACGAAAACCATGACCGCGGCCGTCGACCGCGAGATCAACGACCTGGCGCACTGGCTCAACCTGGATCTGCTGCTGGCGTGACCCCCGACGTCGCTACTTGCCCGTCGTGCCGTCGATGCACTCGCGGAGCAGGTCAGCGTGCCCGTTGTGCTGGGCATACTCCTCGATCATGTGGACGACCACGGCGCGCACCGACATGACGCCCGCGCGTGCCGTGATGGTGTCGTCGTATGACGCCGCGGCCAGCGCTTCATCGGCCAGCCGACACTCCTCGAGCAGACGCTCATAGTCAGCGAGTGCATGACCTGGGTCGAGGTCTTCGAAGTCAGCGTCCTTACCCAGAGCGCGGTCATACATCGGCTCGTGGTCTTCCCGGGCGATCCGCTCGCGGAACCAGACCCGCTCAACCTTGGCCATGTGGCGAACCAGGCCGAGCAAGGACAGGTTGGATGGCGGTACCGCAAGCTCCGCCAGCTGCTCACCGGTGAGGCCCGAGCACTTGTGTCTCAGATACGCGCGGTGCCAGGCAAGGAAGCCTTCGAGGATTGGCCGGTCATCGCCGGTGAGCGAGAATTCAGGCAGTGCCACGTCGGGCGCGGTCCAGGTCATCCCGCCATCATCACATCGGGGTAGCGGGCCGGCCTCGGGGCTAGGCCCGAGTCCGTTTCATGTCCTCGAGTGCCTGCAGCGTCCATGCCTCCACGTCAGGCTTGGACACCCCTAGTCCGGTCAGGACCTGCGCGCCCGGCTCCTCCCGAGCCTCGAGCAGGCCGAGGAGGATGTGTTCGGTGCCGACATAGTTGTGACCTAGCCGCAGCGCCTCACGCACGCTGAGCTCATACACCTTCCTGAGGCCGGCGGAGAAGGGCGCGTGATCGGCGTGCGACACTCCCGCCGGTGCAAGGGCCGCACCGGCCGCTGCACTGACCGCCGTCTTGCCAACGCCCGCAGCCTCGATCGCGCTGTCCCGCCAACCCTTCCCATTCAGCGAGCAGGCCCAGGATGAGGTGGAGACTGGTGACTTCGTCGTGACCCAGGTTGCGGCTTTCGTTCTGTGCCTTGAGCACCACGACCTTCGCCCGGTTGGTGAAACGGTCCATGGTGGTGTCACCGGCGACAAAGCGCTTCTGGGCGGCCTGCTTGGTCACGCCCATGCTCTGCCCGATCATCGCCCACGAAGCGCCGGCGCGTCGCGCCTGATCGACGAAGTGGCCGACGAGATGATCGGCGAGCTCGCCGAGGTTGTCGGCCAACGCGCACGCTTCGGCAAGGTGGTCGAGGGCACTGCCGTCGGGATGCCGACTCTTGGCCTGGTTGATGAGTTCGTCCAACGTCATGGCGTCAACCCTAGGTTGACGTTCCCTGATCGTCAACAGCAGGTTGACGATCTAGTCCAGGCCATTGAGCTGGTCGACAACGGTCAGCAGGTCCCCCTGGTCGTAGAAGTCGACCGCGACGTAGTTGGGGAGCTGGTCGCGCTCGCGTTGACACGTCTCGACCCGTGGCCACAGCACGTCGTACGCGTTGACCTTGGCAGCGTCGCTGACCCGCGATCCGTGGTTGTTGAGCCAGTGGTTGACGAGGAACAGCGGACTGTCGGCTGCCCGCGCGTCGACTGCAGTCGAAATCCGACGCTTTGGGCGTCGAAGGGTGTGTCCTGCACCCAGTCGAAGCCTTGCAGCAGCCACGGGTACGTCGTGCCGCCGCCTTGGTTCTCCATCAGGACGACGAGCCGCCGACCGGAGTCGATCATCTCGCCGAGCGTCGGCCAAGCTTCGCCGGTCTGTTGGTGTGCACGTACGGAATGAGGCCGGCCTCGCTCGAACACCTCGGCCGTGTCAGCCGGCGACACCTCATCCTGGATGAACAGCGAGACAACCTCGCGCGGATGAGCCTCCAGCCAACCGCGACGTTTTCGAGCTCGGGCTGCAGAGCTTACGAGCCCAGCTCGCAGTATCCATGGCACAGGTAGGGCTCGACCGGTCCCGTCGGAGTGAGCGAGGCGGCGTCGCGCAATCGCATGGCACTCTCGACCACGCTCTTCGCCATAGTCAGCCTCAAGCTCGGCCTCGCGGCTTCCGATTGGCAGCACAGTCGCCACCACGCCGGGGCGCTGGGTCGACTGGCCGTACCAGGTGTCGATCAGCAACACCCGGATCCCGTCGTCGAGCTGTCCGATGAAGCCCGTCGGCTGCTCGGGGAAAAACCAGTTCGGATGGTCGACAGCGGACATCGAGTTGTGCGTCGCCGGATACGCGACCTCGTCGTAGGCCGGTCGCACAACTCGACATGGCCGTTGCACGCGTTTGGGTCTCCCGGGGCCGACTGAGCCGCCGCGATGTCGGAGTCAACCGGTCGGGCGAGCACGACCAGCACCCCAGCCAGCAGCGCCACCCCGCACATCGCTCCGATGATGCGGGTCCGGCCAGCGCCGGGGGTCGACACCGTGCGCGAGATTCGCGCGCCGGAGCGGCTCTCTTTGACCAGCTGCCACAACTCGGTCAGGCCGTAGAGCACGCAGCCCACGCCCGCGATGACCGCGGCCGCGGTGACCATCTCCAGCGGCCGCAGGATCAGGCCGCACCCAAGCAGCGCCCACACAAGGATGCGGGCGAGGCGTTCACGGGTTGCTCCAGTACGTCCCGCTAGCCATTTCCAGGAGGCCGTCGAGGCGCCGCGTACGTCGAGACCAGGTCGGTGCGCGGCCGCCAGAACGACTAACCCGCCCGCCGCAAGAGCGCCTGCTCCCGTCCACACCACCGGTCGGCTGAACTCATGCAACGACGCAGCGATGAGCGCACCCGGCAGCGTGTCCGCATCGGCAAACGACGCGGCACCACGGGCGGAAATCGCGATGCCGATGAGCACCCCCCCTGCCCAGCACACGCCCTTGCCGGCATCGATCGCCGCGCGCCTGCGATCGGCTGAAAGCAGCACCGCGGTGGCAAGGCACAGCAGTGCGAGCAGCGGTAGGAGCCAGGCCAACTCGCTCACAACGTGCGTCAGATGGATGGTGTCCGAGGCGAAGCTTTGGCTGCCGACTTGCGCAAGTGTGACGTCGAGATCTGGAGGCAGCTGCTCGGCGGCCTCGGGGGCGACTGACTGCACGACTCCCGTGAGCACCGCGCCGAGGTCTGCCACCCGCAGGGCAGCCGGTGTGGGACCGGTGAACGCCTTGTGCGCTTGGGCGGCCGATGCACGGACGATGGGACCGAATGCTGAGCTGCCCGCGAAGGCAACCGCAGCTGCCTCGATGAGCGGACGCACGGCGACCAGATCAGGCTTCGCAGCCACAACCCTTGCGGTCATGGCTTCACCGACCTCCCGCGCCACGTCTGGATCCTGGCGGATCGAATCGACGTGCTCGACAAATCGCTCACCATCGAGAATCTCGTGGTTGACGATCCCCGCGAGGAGGCCAAACGTCAGGACGACGGACCCCAGCCAGATCAGGAGTCGTGGTCGGCTAAGGCGCATTGCGAACCGTTACCAGGCCGCCGCGACGACGCTGCATGTCGGCATCTGCTCAGTCTGTCGACCATCGCGCGCCGCGCACAAGCGACGCGCTGGCGGATGCCGTTCGGGCGATTCGACTCAGTCGGTAGAAGGAGCCTGCACTGCAGGCGACCCGAGCCGGCGCGGAGTCGCCTTCGCGACCTCCGCCGCCCGTTCCGGCGATGTGAGAGGTGAACCGGATGGGTCCTGCCGTGCCTCTGCGCGAGGGCGTTGCCGGCGGATTCGGTCCCGGCGCTCAGCCTCGCTCTCGTGGGTCAACGACTCGATGACGTACCCCCAGTGGCTCATAGCTGCCTCCTGCGCTTGATAAGGCCGTTACTGGCAAACACGCTACGCCGGTATCCTGATATCCGCAACCGGTAAACACGCTATGCTGGTGTGAACCACGCCACCTCAGGAAGAGGGAAGTTTGAACGAGCAGTCCACAGCCAACTCCCCCGCGATCCCGCATCCCGTCATTGTGGTGCGCGACTTCGTCAACACCACCGACCACGAAACAGCGACGGACGACATTGACACCACGGCCGGGCTGACGAAGTACCTTCACTCATCCGGGCTGATGCCACGGCGTACGCCGTCGACTCCCGAAGAGCTCGCCCTGGCACACCAGTTGAGAAGCGGCCTGCGTCGAGCCCTCGAGCTCAACCACGACCGACGGAGGGAGGCGATCCCTGTCCTCGACTCAGCACTCGCCGTACTCCCCCTCGAACTGCGCTGGCAGGGCGATGTGGCACGGCTGGCGCCGTTGAAGCAGGGAGTCCTCGGTGCCCTGTCCGAGGTGGCCATGGCGATGCACCAGGCAGTCGCCGAGGACGTCTGGCACCGGCTCAAGATCTGCTGGTCGGACGAGTGCGAGTGGGCCTACTACGACGCCTCCAAGAACCGCTCAAGAAACTGGTGCGAGTACGGCTGTGGAAACCGAGCCAAGGTGCGCGCCTACCGCGCCCGCCAGCGAGCCGTCACGCACTGACCAGCTATCACCCCGACTGCCGATCAGCTAGGTCGCGGTCTTGTCCAGATGTTGAAGGAGGTCATGGGCGGCCAGCTCCACATCCTTGTGTCGCCACTCGGACGCCCGGTAGACGCACGCGATGAGAGCCGTCCTGTGCACCCGGCGGAAGTCGCCAAAGACGAAGGCGTAGCGCGCCTTCGTCTCGTCGTTCGCACCTTCGGTCAGGCCGAGGTGCCACTTCCCGTAGTCATTCCAGCCGTGCGCCTCCAGGAAGGCGTTCTCGTCAGCGGCGACCGGCTGTACGTCACCCCAGTCGCTGTCGAGGACATACTGCCGACCGTCGATGAGCTCGCGGGCACGTGCGACCGCCTGGCTGTTGACCGAATACTTCGCCATGACTCGATTCTCGCGGATTTCCGAGAATCTGCCTTTGCCGCCATGCAGACGCGGCATAAGGTCGAGCCACTCCCTGTTCCAGGAAGGACCGACATGGGCCACGACGCACGCCGCGCCATCGATGACAGCGACTTCGAGCGCTTCACCAAGCAGTTCGAGTCCAACCCGGCCTACCGCCTGGCCCAGAACGCTGTCACAAACACCAGCCTCGACGACGTCGCGCTCGACCGATCCGTCGTCACCTCGATGGACAAGTCGATGTCGCACCACCTCGACGACTGGGAGGTCACCAACCAGAAGCAGAGCGGGCGCTGCTGGCTGTTCGCGGGCCTCAACCTGTTGCGGGTCGGCGCGGCGAAGAGCATGGTCGTGAAGGATTTCGAGTTCTCTCAGAACCATTTGCTCTTCTGGGACAAGCTCGAGAAGGCCAACTTCTGGCTCGAGGCCGTCATCGAGACTTCCGACCGCGATGTCGACGACCGCACGGTCGCGCACCTGCTCGCCAACCCCGCCGAGGACGGCGGCCAGTGGAACATGTTCGCCGCCCTGGTCGCCAAGCACGGCCTGGTCCCCAAGGCGGCCGATGCCCGAGACCCATTCGTCGTCCAAGACAGGCAGCCTGAACCGCTCGACTCGGGCTGCTGCTCCGGAGGACGGCCCGCGACTTGCGTGCCGCAGCAGCATCCGGGTCATCGGCTCGACCAGCTCCGCGCTACCAAGCTGCAGGCACTCGAAGTCGCGCATCGCATCCTGGCCATCCACCTCGGCACTCCGCCGTCCACCGTGCAGTGGCAGTGGAACGACAAGGACAAGGGCTTCCACCGCGACGAGGAGATGTCACCTCAGGACTTCGCCGCGAAGTACGGCGGACCTGACCGTCGAGGACCACGTCTGCCTGGTCCATGACCCCCGATCAACGAGTGAGGTCGGCCGCACCTACACGGTCGAGTACCTCGGCAACGTCGTCGACGCGCCCTCGGTCGTCTACCTCAACGTCGAGATGTCGCTGATGCGCGAGCTCGCTATGGCGTCACTTCTCGAGGGCAAGCCCGTCTGGTTCGGCTGCGACACGGGCAAGATGTCCAACCTGGAGCGCGGCTACTGGGACGAGCGGCTCTATGACTACGACGGCGTGTATCGACGCCGACCTCTCCATGGACAAGGCCGACCGACTCCTCCACCACGACACCTTGATGACGCACGCCATGCTCTTCACCGGCGTCGACGTCGTCGTCGATCAGGCGGCAACGACGTGCCGCGCAGGTGGCGCGTCGAGAACAGCTGGGGCGGCGACAAGGCCGACAAGGGATTCTGGACCATGAACGACAACTGGTTCGGCGAGCACGTGTTCGAGATCGCCGTACGTCGTTCGGCGCTCTCCGACGAGCTCCAGCAGGCGCTGCATCAGGAGCCGATCGTTCTCCCTGCCTGGGATCCCATGGGCGCTCTCGCCCACTGAGTCACCCGAGTCAGCGGCGGTGGAGCAGGATCAGCGCGCGGTCGTCGCTTTCTGAGTCCACGCTCGACACCAGCCGGCTGGCGCCGTCGGCGAAGCCGTTCTGCACCAGTCGCTCGGCCTCACCAACAAGTTTGTCGATGCCGTAGGTGATGTCACGCTTCGGCGTCTCCACGAGCCCGTCGGTGTACATCAGCAGCACGTCACCCGTGCTCATCCGGCCGTTGTGGACGGTGTAGACCGCCTCTTCCATCAGCCCCAGCACGGGACCGTCGGTCCAGTGCACCGCCCAGCGACCTGAGCCAGCATGAAACTGCACCGCCGGGGGATGCCCGCGGTCCGCACCTCGAAGTCACCCGTCCCGAGATCGACAGCGAGGTGGACAGCGGTCGCGAAACCCTCGCCCCACTCCTGGCGCAGCAGGTACTCGTTGGCGGCCGGCAAGAATCGTGCTTGAGGCAGCGACCCCAGCAGCCCGCCAAACGCACCCGACAGCAGCAACGCCCGCGTCCCAGCGTTGACCCCCTTGCCTGACACATCGACGACGACGATCTCGAGCAGCCGGCCTCGATGCGTCTTTGCGGCCACGATGAAGTCACCGGCAAAGGACGCGCCACCGGCCGAGCGCATCACCGCTTCCGCGTGCCAGCCCGAGGGAAGCCCGGGCAGCTTGCTCTGCGTCGCGAGACGGTCGCGGAGGTCGATCAGCATCGACTCCCCACGGCCTGAAGCAACCCCAAGCCGTTGCCGGTTGCGCGCATGCCACAGCACGATCAAGGCGACCAGGGCGACGACGATGATGCCGTTGATCCGCAGCGCATTGAGGCTCCCGAGCCCCGCCAGCGAGACCACTATGCAGAAGGTGACCACCGCAAAGAGCATCACCATGGTGCGGATCGACAACACGGCCATCGCCAGCACGACCGGGATCACGTATGCCGTGAGTGGCCACCAGTCGGGGAAAGCGGCGTGAGCGACCATGAAGAGCAGGCTCAACGCAGCCAAAAGCGTGAGCCAGGTGGACTCTTCCTCTGCCATGGCTCGACGTGCCCCGAACCGGCCCTGCCGGACGAGCCGTCGCAACAGCCCACGCGCCGCGCTCGGGGGTTGCGAAAGCTCGACCACGGGTTTGAGGGTAACTGCCCAAGGGTCATGTCGCTTACGCCCTTAAGAGATCGACACTCAATCTCAACGACGACGTTGGCAGGTCGGGCACCAGAACAGATTGCGGCCCTCGAGCAGCCGAGTGCGCACGGTCGTACCGCAGACAAGACACGGCTGACCGTTTCGCCGATAGACGTAGACCTCCCCGCCGTGGTCGTCGACCCGAGGCTCCCGACCCATCGCCTCCGGCTCATGCTCTGGCCTGACCGTGTCGATACGGCCGGTCTGGACGCCGTAGTCCATCAGGTCGACCAGGTCAGCCCACAGCGATATCCACCGCCGCCGCGAAACCTTCTGGCCCGGCGTCAACGGATGCAGGCGGGCTCGGAACAATGTCTCGGCCCGATAGACATTCCCGACCCCGGCCAGCACCGACTGGTCCATGAGCAACGCACCGACCGCCCTTCGGCTCTTGCGCATCCTCGTGAACGCCTTGTCTGGGTTGGCATCCGGCCGCAGCGGGTCCGGTCCGAGCCGGCCCAAGATCTGAGTCATCGTGTCGGCACCGATCAGCTCACACGTCGTCGCCCCACGCAGGTCGGCGTACGTCGTCGGGCCGACGATCCGCAACCGCACCGCCCCAAAAGGTGGTGGCGGTGCGGCGTTCGGCGCACGCTCCTCGATGGCGAAGCCCCCGATGAGTCCCAGGTGCACATGGATGATCTCGCCGTTCGCGAAGCGGATGAACAAGTGCTTCCCCGCTGACTCGGCCAGTTCGAGCACGTGCCCGTCAACCTGGGCCGCCCCGGCGCTGAACCGGCCCTGCGGGCTCGTGACCTCCACCGGGTTGCCGGCGAAGACCGCGTTGAGGTCAGCGGCCAACCGGTAGAGAGTGTGACCTTCGGGCATCGGTGGATCAGGCGTCGTCGGCTAGAACGGGCGGCGCCGAGGCCGGCAATGCGGGGAGCTCGCCGGTCTGCTCGTACTTGGTCAGCATGGCGATCCGACGGACGTGTCGTTTCTCCGCGGAGAACTCCGCCCCCACGAACACCTCGACGAACCGGAGAGCCGCTTCGGTCGCGTGCATGCGCGAGCCGATGGAGACGACGTTGGCGTTGTTGTGCAGGCGCCCGAGCTCGGCGGTCTCCTCGGACCAGGCCAGGGCGGCACGAACACCGGTCACCTTGTTGGCCGCGATCTGTTCCCCGTTGCCGGAGCCGCCGACCACGACACCGAGACTCCCAGCGTCGGCGGCGACCGCCTCGGCGGCTCGCAGGCAGTACGTCGGGTAGTCGTCATCGGCGTCGTACATGACGGGACCGTGGTCGACGGGCTCGTGCCCGTGCTCGCGGAGCCACTGCGCGACCGCATCCTTGAGCTCGAGGCCGGCGTGGTCAGACCCGAGGTGTACGCGCATGGACGCGATCTTGTCAGGTAGGTGCGATCAGTCGAAGCTAGGGCCGACGACTCGGCTCCGCTTCAACTCGTAGAACCCGTCGACGCCGGCCACGAGCCGCAACCCGTCCCACAGGCGGCCGGCGGCTTCGCCTCGCGGGATCGGCGTCACCACCGGGCCGAAGAAGGCGCTGCCTTCGACCGAGATGACCGGCGTGCCGACATCCGTGCCGACCTGGTCCATGCCGGCGTGGTGCGACTTCTTCAACGCATCGTCGTAGTCGGTTGACTGCATCGCGTCGATGAGGTCGGCAGACAGCCCGGCCGCCTCGAGAGCATCGACGAGCGTCGCGCGATTGCGCTCGCGGCCATGATTGTGGAAGAGCGTGCCCATCTCGGTGTAGAGCCGATCCAGCACTTCATCGCCGTGCCGTTCCGCGGCAGCGGTCAAGACCCGCACGGGACCCCAAGCAGTCGCGAGAGACGCTCGGTAGTTGTCGGTCAGGTCGTCCTTGTCCTCGTTGAGGTAGGAAAGGCTCATCACGTGGAACTGGGTCGTGACATCACGGACCTGCTCCACTTCCTTCATCCAACGAGATGTAATCCAAGCCCATGGGCAGCCGGGGTCGAACCAGAAGTCGACAACCGTGGAGTCGCGGGACATACGTCCTCCTGGAGATGGGGTGCGCTCTCAACTTGATATCAACCCGTCAGCGCGTGCCAGCATTCCCTACGCTGCGTGACAGGATGGCGACATGCCTGGAATCAACCTCACTCGTGACGAAGCGGCCGAGCGCGCGCGCATCCTCGATGTCTCCACCTACGACATCAGCCTCGACCTGACGACGTCCGAATCGACGTTCGGATCGACCACGGTCATCCGCTTCTCCTGCAGTGAGCCTGGGGCATCGTCGTTCGCCGACCTCGTCGACGCCACGGTCGAGGAGATCACGCTCAACGGCCGCCCGCTCGACCTCTCGTCGTACGTCGACAGCCGGATCGAGCTGCCCGCCCTGGCGGCCGACAACGAGCTCCGGGTGGTCGCGACCTGCCCGTTCAGTCACTCCGGCGAAGGGCTCCACCGCTTCGTCGATCCGGTCGACAAGCTCGTCTACCTCTACACACAGTTCGAGGTCCCTGATGCCCGCCGCGTCTACACGACGTTCGAACAGCCTGACCTCAAGGGCACCTTCACCTTCCACGTGACCGCACCCTCGCACTGGCAGGTCGTGTCCAACTCCCCAACCCCCGAGCCTGAGGAGCTCGGTCTGGGGAAGTCTGTCTGGCACTTCGAGCCCACCAAGCTGATGTCGACCTACATCACGGCGCTCGTTGCCGGTGAGTACGCCGTCGTGCGCGACACCTACCGCGGCGGCCGGGGCGACATCCCGCTCGGCGTGTTCGTCCGCGAGTCACTGCGGCCACACCTCGACGCGGACGACATCTTTGAGGTGACGAAGCAGGGCTTCGCGTACTTCGAGGACGCCTTCGACATGGCATACCCGTTCGGGAAGTACGACCAGCTGTTCGTCCCCGAATACAACATGGGCGCGATGGAGAACGCGGGCTGCGTGACGTTCCGCGACGAGTACATCTACCGCAGTCGCCAGACCCGGGCGGCATACCAGGGCCGTGCCAACACGATCCTCCACGAGATGGCCCACATGTGGTTCGGCGACCTCGTCACGATGAGGTGGTGGGACGACCTCTGGCTCAACGAGTCCTTCGCCGAATGGGCCTCACACCAGGCGTCTGTCGACGCGACTCAGTACGACGACGCGTGGACGAACTTCTGCAACGCCCGCAAGACGTGGGCCTACCGACAGGACCAGCTCCCGTCCACACATCCGATCGCTGCCGACAACCGCGACCTCGAGGCCGTCGAGGTCAACTTCGACGGCATCACCTACGCCAAAGGCGCGTCGGCGCTGCGGCAGCTCGTCGCCTGGGTGGGCCAGGACGAGTTCATGGCGGGCTTGCGGATCTACTTCCAACGCCACGCGTACGGCAACAGCGAGCTGACCGACCTGCTCAAGGCTCTCGAGGAGACGTCCGGACGCGACCTCGGCTCGTGGACCAAGGAGTGGCTGCAAACCTCCGGCGTCAACATGGTGCGCCCGGTATTCACAGTTGACGACGAGGGCGTGTTCACGTCGTTCAAGGTGCTCCAGTCCGCCCATCCCGACTTCCCGACGCTCCGGCGCCACCGACTCGCGATCGGTCTCTACGACCTCACCGCCGAGGGCCTCGTACGCCGCTCGAGCACCGAGATCGACGTAGCCGACGATGACACCGAGGTGCCCGAGCTTGTCGGCGTGAAGCAACCGGATCTGGTGCTGCTCAACGACGGCGACCTCACCTACGCGAAGGTGCGACTCGACGAGCGCTCGCTGGCGACGCTGGTCGGCAACATCGACAAGTTCCACGACTCGCTCTCGAGGGCGCTCGCCTGGGGTGCCGCATGGGACATGACCCGCGACGCCGAGATGCGTGCCACCGACTGGGTCGAGCTCGTCTTGCGTGGCCTGGCAGTGGAAACCGACCAGTTCGCCGTCCGCTCGCTGGTTGCGCGCACTGGCCAGGCCGTCGCGCAGTACACCGCGGCAGACAACCGCGCGGCCGTGGCTGCACGCTGGGAGGCCGGCCTGCTCGAGCTGCTGCACGCAGCCGATGCGGGCACCGACGAGCAGCTTGCGTTTGCCCGCGGCGTCGCTGCGGCCGCCCACAACGACGACGCGTTATCACTGCTCGCCGGTCTCCTCGACGGAACTCAGCGGCTCGACGGGCTCGAGGTCGACACTGACCTGCGGTGGCTGCTGCTGGCCGCGCTGGCCCGCGAGGGCCGCTGCGGCAACGACGCGATCGACAAGGAGCTCGACCGCGACAACACGATCTCCGGACGTGAGTCCGCAGCCGGGGCTCGGGCGGCGATGCCGACGGCCGAGGCCAAGCAGCAGGCGTGGGCGCAGGCCGTCGAGCGCGATGACGTACCGAACGAGACGATGCGCAACATCGCGTTCGGGTTCAACCAGCGTGGCCAGGCTGACGTGTTGCAGCCCTACTTGGACAAGTACCTCGCGGCGGCCGAGACGATTTGGCACGACCGCGGTGTGTACCACGCGTCCACTGTGCTCACCTTCATGTTCCCGCGCGAGGTTTCAACGCAGGAGACGCTCGATACGACGGACGCCTGGCTCAAGGCGTCCAAGGGCAACCCCGCAACGCGGCGGCTCGTCTCAGAAGGGCGCGACGACGTCGCCCGTGCGCTGGCAGCACAACGCTGCGACGCGCAGAACTAACGCTCGGCTGTCAGGGGGTGTTGGTGTGAAGCGGCGCCTGCTTGCGGGCAAGACCTGCGAGCTGTTGCAGCCCTGCCACCAGGCCGCGCGTCAGGTCGCCGGTGGCGAATGCCGACTGCATGGTCAGCGCGGAGAGTCCGGCCTGGCGGTTGTCGAGATCTGTCCGGACGCCTGACCCGGTCACGATCTCGATCGTGCGTCCCTCCGGGTCGACGTGAACCAGAACGCTGTCTGTGGGGTTGCTGAGCTGGCGGTGGAGGGCCTCGGCGTGCTGGCGAGCACCACCTTGGGCCGCCCCGACGTACACGGAGAAGGCGTGGCCAGACACGCGCTCGGCGTCTGAGATCGCCTTCGCGATCTCGTGCCGTTGCATCGCAGTGAAGGCTTCACCACCGGGCACTGGCGCCGCCTGTGTCCGCCTTGGACTCCTCCCCTGCGGCGAGCTGCCGCCGGTCATCTCCCTCGTCGAGTTGTGGCCCGGCGAACCACTCGGGCCCGGCATCCCAACGCTGACCTGGGCGGTAGCGCGGTCCCTTGGCCAGGGACGGCGCCATCACGAGCAACGTGAGAACCGCCACGATCAGGAGCGGGACCCCGGCGAACAACAACAGGGCGTTCAGTGTCGACATTGGGTCTGGGTCCACCCATGTGCTGGGCGCGTCTGCAAGGCTCACGGGTCCAACTTACTGCCCTCAGGCTCTTGTGTACGGTCATGGGTGGACCACCTGGCACCCTCATCGACCTCGACCGAGTAAGGACCGTAAGTGCTGGCCTCTGACGCCTGCCCTGACCCCAGCGACACCCTCTGCACGTACGTCGAAGACGCGACCGGCAACGAGTGGCTCGCCAAAGCCTCGAACTGGCTGATTGCCAAGCCGCTCTCGATCCTGCTGCTGGTCTTCTTCGCCCTCGTGGTGCGTTGGCTGTTGCACCGAGCGATCGACCGGGTGGCGAAGCGGGCGGCCTCGGGAGCCATCCCGGGCATGATCGCCCGCGGCAAGGTGCCACAGATGCTGCTCGAGCAGGGAGCGATCGTCGCCGAGCGGCGACAGCAGCGCGCGGACACGATCGGTGGCTTGCTCAAGAGCATCACCACCGGCGTCATTGCCACGATCGTGATCTTCATGCTGGTGGCCGAGCTCGGCTACAACATCGGACCGCTGATCGCCAGCGCCGGCATCATCGGGGTCGCGCTCGGCTTCGGGGCTCAGAGCCTCGTCAAGGACTTCCTCAGCGGCATTTTCATGATCCTCGAGGATCAGTACGGCGTCGGCGATGTCGTCGACCTCGGCCCCGCCACGGGGACCATCGAAGCGGTCGGACTGCGGGTAACCCGGCTACGCGATGTCAACGGGACTGTTTGGTATGTGCGGAACGGGGAGATCCTTGCCGTCGGCAACATGAGCCAGAACTGGGCCCGCACTGTGCTGGACATCCCCGTCGCCTTCTCGGAGAACCTCGAGCGGGTGCGCGGCATCCTGCGCGAGGTCGCAGACGAGGTCTGGGAGGACGAGGAGTTCCGACCCGACATCCTCGAGGAGCCGGAGATCTGGGGTGTCGAGCGTTGGGACCCCGACGGCGTTATCGTCCGCGTCGTATTGAAGACGGCGCCGCTCCAGCAGTGGTCGGTCGCGCGGGAGATGCGCGAACGCATCAAGGACCGCTTCGACGCCGAAGGTATCGAGATCCCGCTACCGCAGCGGATGATCTGGAACCGCACCGAGCCCGCGCCCCCTCCAACCACTTCGCCCGCCACTTCTGCCGATTCGTCCGACTGACCCACGCCCGGCTGAGCCATACCCGGCTGGCGGCGCCGCCAGTCGGACGAATCGGAGCGGGAGGTTAGCTGGCCAGTGCGGCGTCGACCTTGATCGTCGTACCCGCCAAGGCCTGGGAGACAGGGCAGCTCTGCTTGGCGCCCTCGGCCGCGGACGCGAAGTCCTCGCTGCTGACTCCGTCGACCCTTGCCCGGACGGTCAGTCGGATCTCGGTGATTCCGGTGCCGGGGACGAAGTCGACCTCGGCCTTCGTGTCCACCGTTTGCGGAGGTGTGCCGGCCTTCGTGAGCGCGAGCGACAACGACATGTTGAAGCACGTCGAGTGCGCTGCGGCGATCAGCTCCTCAGGACTGGTGCGGCCCTCCGGCGCCTCGGCGCGAGATGCCCAGGTCACGTCAAACTTCCCGAGGTTCGACGAGTCGAGGGACACGTTGCCCGCGCCCTCTTTCAGGGAGCCTTCCCAGTGTGCGTTTGCGATGCGAGTCGAAGCCATTGGTCCTCCTGGTCGATGGGTATGCCGTTCGACCATCCTGCCTGGCCGCGCAAGTCAGCGCACGGCGCCACCGCCGTCATCTCGGTCTGTGGGTGTTGAGACAATCGAGCGCGTGACGACATCGCAGCAGCAGTCCTTCTACGACGCGGTCGGAGGCCATCCCACCTTCGAGCGGATCGTGGCGCGCTTCTATGCGGGGGTGGCCGAGGACCCGGTGCTTCGGCCGATCTATCCCGAGGAGGACCTCGCGCCGGCCGCTGAGCGTTTCCGGATGTTTCTCGAGCAGTACTGGGGCGGCCCGACGACGTACTCCGACACAAGAGGGCATCCTCGGCTGGGGCAGCGCCATGCGCCGTTCGCCGTCAGCCCCACCGCTCGCGACCACTGGCTCAGCCCACATGCGCGTCGCCCTTGATGAGTCAGGGATGACACCGGAGCAGATCGAGACGTTCTGGGAGTACGTCGTCCGGGCCGCGCACTTCCTCGTCAACACGTTCGAGGAGGACGTCACTCGATGAAGCGTTTGAGCACCGAACGCTCGAGGTCGTTCAGCCGACGCGGTCGGCCGGTGGACAGCTCGACCGGAGCCAGCACCGTCGACGCTCGCCCGTAGACCGTGCGCGAGCCATCCTCGTCGTCCTCGGCGATCTCGTAGTCGATGGTGAATGACGCTGCCCCGAGCTTCGAGACCCACATCTCGATCGGGTACGGCGCCTGCCGGAACGTCATCGCCCGCCGATAGTCGATCTCCGCCCGGACAACCAGGACGGCATCGGCCAGCCCTTCCGTTCCGCGGTCCGGCGCGTGGACGAACAGCATGTCGACGCGGGCCTCTTGCAGGTACTCGAGCCAGGTGACGTTGTTGACGTGCTGGTAGGCATCGAGGTCGGACCAGCGGGGCTTGAGCAAGAACACGTGTCGGGTCACGTCTCATCTTGACACTAGGCTGGGGACGCCCCGCACAAGCCCGGAGGACACATGCCTGAAGCCGTCATCGTCGCCACCGCACGCTCGCCCATCGGCCGCGCCGGCAAGGGTTCGCTGGTGGACTGTCGGCCCGACGACCTGGCGGCTGCGATGGTTTCGGCGGTCCTGGCGAAGGTGCCTGAGCTCGATCCCGTCGACATCGATGACCTGATGCTCGGGTGCGGTCTCCCCGGCGGCGAGCAGGGCTTCAACATGGCCCGGGTCGTCGCGGTGCTGCTCGGCTACGACCATCTTCCCGGCACCACCGTCACTCGCTACTGCTCGTCGAGCGTACAGACGTCGCGAATGGCGTTCCACGCGATCAAGGCCGGTGAGGGAGACGTGTTCATCTCCGCCGGCGTCGAGACCGTCTCGCGTTTCGTTAACGGCAGCTCCGACAGCCACCCCGGCACGCACAACCCCGCCTTCGACAACGCCCGCGCTCGGACGAAGGAGGCGGCCGAAGGCGGGAGGGGACTGTGGTTCGACCCGCGACCCGACGAGATCCTGCCCGACATCTACATCCCGATGGGCCAAACCGCGGAGAACCTCGCGCAGTCGCGAGGCATCAGCCGCCGCGAGCTCGACGAGTTCGGCGTCCGGAGCCAGAACCTCGCCGAGAAGGCCATCGCCGCCGGTTTCTGGGCCCGCGAGATCGTGCCCGTGACCCGTCCGGACGGCCACGTTGTCAGTCAGGACGACGGCCCGCGCCCTGGAGTGACGTACGACGCCGTGTCCCAGCTCAAGCCGGTGTTCCGCCCCGACGGGCTGGTAACCGCAGGCAACTGCTGTGCGCTCAACGACGGGGCGGCCGCCGTCGTCATCATGAGCGACACCCGGGCTGCCGAGCTCCGTGTCACCCCCCTCGCCCGCATCGTGTCGACAGGGGTCAGCGCGCTGTCGCCGGAGATCATGGGTCTTGGTCCGGTGGCGGCCAGCCAGCAGGCACTGGCCCGCGCCGGGATGACGATCGACGACATCGACCTGGTCGAGATCAACGAGGCGTTCGCCGCCCAGGTCGTGCCGTCATACCAGGATCTCGGCGTCGACATCGACAAGCTCAACGTCAACGGCGGCGCGATCGCAGTCGGCCACCCGTTCGGCATGACCGGCGCCCGCTTGCAGGCTACGATGCTGAACTCGCTCGACTTCCATGACAAGTCCACCGGGCTCATCACGATGTGCGTTGGCGGTGGTCAGGGCATGGCGATGGTGGTGGAGCGCCTCTGACATGAGGCAGAGGCGCTCGGCCACTCAGGTCAGGCAGCCTCGTCCTGCAGGACTGCCTCAACCGCGATGACGACGTTGATCTTGTCGCCGATCATTACCTTGTCGCCGTCGAGTGGGATGTTGAAGTTCACGCCCCACTCCTTGCGGCTGATGGTGGTGGTGCCTTCGAAGCCCACGCGGCTGCCGCCCCACGGGTCGCGGCCGGCGCCGAGGTAGTCGAGGTCGAGCTCGACCGGCTTAGTGACGTCCTTGATCCTGAGATCGCCGGTTGCGACCAGCTTGTCGCCGATCTGCCGCACGCCGTGGCTTGTGAACGTCATCTTCGGTGTCTCTTCGACGGAGAAGAAGTCTGCGGACCGCAGGTGCTTGTCGCGGTCTGTGCTTCGGGTGTCCACCGAGCTCAGCTCGATGCGGGCTTCGACGGACGACTCCAGCGGGTCCGCCGCAATGGTGACGGTGCCCTCGAAGTCCTTGAACTGGCCGCGGACCTTGCTCATCAGGTGGCGAACGGTGAACCCGACCTCGGAGTGAGCTGGGTCGATCGCGTAGGTGCCGGGGACTAGGCCTTCGAACTGTGTGGTGCTCATGGGTGCTCTCCTCTAATTTAGTTTTCAACTTCTTACTGACAGCATAGAAGAACCTAGTTGAAGAGTCAACTATTCCCGGCTATGATGTGGGGATGACGACACAGTGGCTGGACGATGGCCAACAGCGCGCGTGGCGCGCCTACCTTGTCGGGACGACGCTCCTGATGGAGCGGCTGGACCGCGATCTACGCGAACACGGTCTGTCACTCCCAGAGTACGAGATTCTCGTCCGATTGTCCGAAGCACCCGAGCGGCGGCTTCGGATGGCTGAGCTCGCCGACTCGGTGAAGAACTCCCGCAGTCGCATCACTCACACGATCGCTCGCATGGAGCGCGCCGAACTCGTTGACCGCGCCCAGTGCCCGTCCGACGGCCGGGGTGTCTACGCTCACCTCACCGACGCCGGTGTTCGTAAGCTCGTCGCTGTCGCGCCGGTTCACGTCAAGTCGGTCCGCGCCGCCCTGATCGACGTCATCGATCCCGATGACCTGGTTGCCGTCGGCCGCGCGTTCGGCGCTGTTGCCGACACCCTCGAGACTGGTCGCCCCGATCCGATCCTCAGGGCTGCGGGTTAGCCAACCGGCGCGTCAGTCGCGCGTGAGCCGGCGGTGCGTCACCCGGTGCGGGCGGGCGGCTTCGATGCCGAGGCGCTCGATCTTGTTGGTCTCGTAGTCGGCGAAGTTGCCCTCGAACCAGAACCATTGCGCCGGGTCTTCGTCGTTACCTTCCCAGGCGAGGATGTGCGTCGCCACCCGGTCGAGGAACCAGCGATCGTGGGATACGACCACCGCACAGCCGGGGAAGTCGAGCAGGGCGTCCTCGAGTGACTGCAGCGTCTCGACGTCGAGGTCGTTGGTGGGCTCGTCGAGCAGCAACAGGTTGCCGCCCATCTTCAGCGTCAGGGCGAGATTGAGCCGGTTGCGCTCACCGCCGGACAAGATTCCGGCCCGCTTCTGCTGGTCGGGCCCTTTGAAGCCGAACGACGCAATGTAGGCACGGCTCGGCATCTCGAAGTTCGCGACCTTGATGTGGTCGAGGCCGTCGGAGACGACCTCCCAGACGTTCTTGTTGGGGTCGATGCCGCCGCGGCTCTGGTCGACGTACGAGATCTTGACAGTCTCGCCCACCTGGAGGTCTCCCCTGTCGGGTGTCTCTTCGCCGGTGATCATGCGGAACAGGGTGGTCTTGCCGACCCCGTTCGGTCCGACCACACCAACGATGCCTGCGCGCGGCAGGCTGAAGCTCTGGTCGTGCATCAGCAGACGGTCGCCGTAGCCCTTGGTCAACCCATGCGACTCGAGCACGATGTCTCCAAGCCGTGGCCCAGCTGGGATGTTGATCTCGGCGAGGTCGAACTTACGATTGCGCTCCGCCTCGGACGCCAGCTCCTCATACCGGGAGAGGCGGGACTTGCTCTTCGCCTGGCGCGCTTTGGGGTTCGACCGCACCCACTCGAGCTCGCGCTCCAAGATGCGCTGACGCTTGGCATCCTTGCGGCCTTCGACGACGAGCCGCTGCCGCTTCGTCTCGAGGTACGTCGTGTAGTTGCCTTCGTAGGGATGGGTCTTGCCACGGTCGAGCTCGAGGATCCACTCCGCCACGTTGTCGAGGAAGTACCGGTCGTGGGTGATCGCCAGGACGCAGCCGGGGTAGGCGCCGAGGTGTTGCTCCAGCCACTGGACACTCTCCGCGTCGAGGTGGTTGGTGGGCTCGTCGAGCAGCAACAGGTCGGGCTGCTGGAGCAGCAGCTTGCACAGGGCGACTCTGCGGCGCTCACCCCCGCTGAGCCGGTCAACGGGCCAGTCCGAGGGCGGGCAGCGCAGTGCGTCCATCGCCTGCTCGAGCCGCGAGTCCATGTCCCAGGCGCTCTTGTGGTCGAGGTCGGTCTGCAGGTCTCCCATCTCGGCCAGCAACGTGTCGTAGTCGGCATCCGGGTCGGCCAGCTCGGCGGAGATCTCGTTGTAGCGGTCGAGCTGGCGCTTCACGGTGCCGAATGCCTCTTCGACGTTCTCGAGAACGGTCTTGCCCTCGGTGAGCGGTGGCTCCTGCAGCAGGATGCCGACGGTGGCGTCGGGGTCCTTGATCGCGTCACCGTTGGAAGGCTGGTCGAGGCCCGCCATGATCTTGAACAACGTCGACTTGCCGGTGCCGTTCGGCCCCACAACCCCGATCTTTGCCCCATGGAGGAAGGACAAGGTCACGTTGTCAAGGACCACCTTGTCGCCGTGGGCCTTGCGCACGTTGCGCAGCGTGAAAACGTAGTCAGCCATAGCGGTGAAGCCTACGTGGCAGAGTGCGCTGCCTGAAATCGACGCTGCCCAAATCGGCGCAGTCAAGCACCGCTGCCGGTCAGGGTCGTCAGGAGGCATCCTTCAGCCGGACCGGCTCCGCTGCATCGTCGAAGCTGACCGCCGCCGGCGCGGCCTCGATCTCCTGGACGGCAGCTCGGGCCTCCTGCGAGTCGCTATTGGCCACGGGTGTCGGTCGTGGGGTCTTGCGGAACTTGCTGACGCCGCGGGCAAGGTCATGGCCCACACTGACGGCCTCGAGGACGAAACGCGAGTGTTGGACATCGTCCTTGGTCCACTCCTCCGTCTTCAGCTTGCCGACGACCACCACGGGGTCACCTCGCCGGATCGAGTCGCGCACATGCAGTGCAAGCGTCCGCCAGCACTGCACTGTGATCCAGCTGGTGGTGCCGTCGACGTACTGGCCCTTGCCGCGATCCCAACGACGCGGCGTGTGGGCCAGCCGGAACGTGCTCAGGTCGGTGCCGCTACCGACTCTGCGGTAGTCGACGTCCGTGCCCACGTGGCCAACGATGTTCAACGCGATGTCTGTCATCCAGTCCTCCTGTCCCTGGCGATTCAGACCAGGGTGCAGTGCCCAATGGCTGTCGAGGCAGTGAACGGACCGGCCTGTGTACGACGCCGGTGCCCTCGCCAGGCTGGGGAAAACGTCAGCGAGCCAATGCCACCGCGAGGCCGTCACGACACAGGTTGTATGCCGCCACCTCTGCCCTCATCGGCTCCACGACCAGCTCGTCGCAGACCTCGGCGATGGAGCCGCGCAGCCGCGCGTCCGCGCGCAAGGCTCTGCGGCGAGCCGACACCTTCGCAGCAAACCGACATCCGATTGCGACGACGATGCCGAGGACGACACCGCCGATGAGCATCAGCGTGGGGACCGGAACGTCTCCCCACCGGACCATCGACGGCTCGGGCAGCTGCAGGTAGGACATGACTGCAAGCGCCCCGAGCCACAGGCCTCCGACCAACGCCACGGAGAACAGCAACCACTGGAGCAGCCGCACTATCCCCCACCACAGCGGGGTCCTCGACACACCAAGCTCGGCATTGGCGACTGCCTTGTCGAGACCGTCAGCGAAGTCGTCGAGCCGGGAGACCGAAGCCGTGCGAACCGCCGTCGCCCATGGTGTGGCCATTCCCCTCGTCACGTCGTCAGCAACAGCGCGGACGGCACCGTCGACCCGCGCGCGCTGAACGGACGACGGCCGTGGGATCGACGTCCGAGACACATACGTGGAAGGTCGTTCGCCTGCCTTGGTGACCCCGTCGAGGTGGAGTCGGCGTAGCGGGTCGGGCTTGAACCGGGACAACCACTTCGTCACGGGCCAGCCGGTCGCCTGCTTCGCCCGCAGCAACGAGGCGGCCGCGATCGCCTCGACCACGACCGGAACTCCAGCCGCGTCAGCACAAGCGTCAAGGAGCTCCACCCGAGCTTCAACCGCGAGGTCGCCTGGCCTCGCGTCACCCGTCTGCTCCGCCAGCCGCACCGCCACCGCGTGAACGTCAGCACCGAGGCGAGAGCGAGCGTCCTTCTTCTCAGCAACCTTCTTGACGATCAAGGCGCGCAAGTCGGAGAGGCCGTCTCCTCGTGCGGCAGAGGTGGCAATGACCGGCGCTCCCCCCAGCCCGTCGATCTCCACAAGCCGGCGGACGTCGGAGAGCGTCTCTTCTACCGAATCGGCGGGAAGCTCGTCGACGTGGTTGAGGAGCATCACCATGACGTCGGAGTGACCACTGAGCGGCTTCAGGAATCGGTTGTGGACCGCGGCATCGGCGTACTTCTGCGGATCCAGCACCCACACGAGTACGTCGGCGAGCTTGACCAGTCGCTCGACCTCCAGGTGGTGGGAGACCTCGGTCGAGTCGTGGTCGGGGAGGTCCAGGAGCACGAGCCCGTGCAGGTCGCGGTCTTCCTTCGACTCGTCGAGCATGCCGAGACGGTCGATCTGATGACGCTTGGGGATTTCCAGCCAGTCGAGCAGCTCGGCCGCACCCTCGGGGCCCCAGGCGCACGCAAGCGCCCATGACGTGGTCGGACGTCGCGACCCCACCGCGGCCAGGTCGAGCCCGCACAGCTCGTTGAACAGCGACGACTTGCCTGATCCGGTGGCACCGGCAAGCGCGACAACGGTGTGGTCGGCAGACAGCCGCAGACGTGCAGCGGCTCGTTCGACCACCTCCCGGCTCTGCTCGACCAGCTCTGGGTCAAGGCGTCCGCGTGCGGCCTCGACCGCGCGCTGCAGGCCTTCGACGCGGGTGACGACGTCGGTGGGGCGTCCGGTCACCTTGCGGATTCTCTCGGCGAGAGCGCTCATGGCTGGCTGATCACCCAGCGCGTGTCATCGAGTTCGCGCGACAGGGTGAGAAGCTGCTCTGCGCTGCCTTCGCTGATGGCATGTGCGTCGAGGATGTCGAGAAATCGCTGGCGCTCCACCTCCCACAGCTCGCCGACGCGGCGGTTCAGGTCGGCCGTCGCGGTGTTGGCCAACCGACGTACAGCCTGGTCGCCGAAGACTGCCTCGAGGATCTTCTGGGCGATGACCGCGCTGCCGCCGGCGACGCCGACCTCGGCTCCGGTCAGGCCGGCCGAGTGGACGAAGATCACCATCATCAGCGCGACGCCGAGGCCGTTGACCCCGAATGCGAGGAACCGGGCTGTTGCTCGGCGGTCACGGCCTTCGGTGCGGACGAGATCGAGGACTCCGCCCTGCCACTCGCGGACCGTGCGCTCGACCTGCGCGGAGAGGTTTCGCGACGCCCTCCCGATGTCGCCAGGCGCCTGGTCGAGCAGCGCGGCACCAGCGGGCAGCCCGCGCCATGCCAGCGCGGCTCGCTCAGCCGCCGACTCGGCGTGCTCGATGATCAGAGTCTGGAGACCGGACTCGACAGCGACGGTGACCTTCTGAGCCGGCTGCTGCCGTCGGCGTGCGGCATTGAACACGCGGTCTCGGACGCGGCCGACGCGGTCCTCGAGACTTCTCAGCAGTTCGCCCGTCCCGACGTACTCCTGCCACCTCGCCAACACCTCGCCACGCAGCATGGTGCCGTCCTGGCTGGCCTCTGAGACCGCGGCGAGGCTGTCGGCATAGGCCTTGAGGGTGTCGCCCCGAAGCTGACCAGCCACGTGTTCCTGGGTCCGCATCGCTTCACTCACAGCGCGGGTGCGGTGCCCGAGCGCGGCGACTGCACCGTCGAGAGTCTTCTGGACGACTGGCATTGCGGGCGATGCTGTCGGCAGCCAGCATGTCGAGCCAGCCGCGGATCGATGCGACCGCATCAGGCGGTAGCAGCCCTTCGTCATCGACCTGGGTCTCGGGCACCGTGAAGAGTGGAGCGTCACCCAGCCCGCGGGCGGTGAGCATCCGCGCAAGGTGACTGCTGACCTCTCGAACTGCCTTGGGGCTGGTGCGGTCGAGCACGATCGGCCACCGCCGTGCTCCGCTCGGCAGCCGCCTTCAGGAATTCCCACGGAACCTGGTCGGCGTAGCGGGCCGCTGACGTGACGAACAGCCACAGGTCGGCCGCGGCGAGGAGCTGCGCTGCCAGGGCGCGGTTGCGCTCCTCGACCGAGTCGACGTCGGGCGCATCGAGCATTGCGAGGCCGCCGGTAGCTCGATCGGTCGCGCACGAGCTGCAGGGCGCCCTGGTTGCCGGTCGCGCGGTCAGTGCGCTCGAGGTCGGAGCAGCAGCCGGTCGGCGCCGAACCAGTCGGCGTCGTCAGGATTGTGCACCAGCACCGGCGATCGGGTGGTTGGACGCAGCACTCCTGTCTGGCTGACTTTGCTGCCGACCAGGGAGTTGACGAGCGTTGACTTGCCAGCCCCGGTCGACCCGCCGACGACGGCCAGCAGTGGCGCCTCAATCTGGATGAGGCGGGGCAGGATGTAGTCGTCGAGCTGCTTGATGAGCGCCGTGCGTTCGGCGCGGGCCTCGTCGGCGTCGGCCGCTTCGAACGGTAGCGGGTGGTCGACGAGGCTCTGGCGCAGGCGGACCAGCACACCGAGGAGCGCCGTGGGGCGGGCCGCGCTCACTCACTGGTGCTCCTCATCTACGGCGAATCCGGCCAGACGTCGTACCGGTGGGTGAAGTTTAGGACGGACGTCCCGGATCTCACGCATTGCGCTGCGGCTGCCTCGGCGATCGAGCCCGTCGAGATCACGGGTCGACGAGCTCGACCAGCGCTTACCAGCTGGAGGAGGTCGTCGAGCGTTCGTCGACGGGGCTCTCGGCGACACCGGGAAGCATCACCTTGCCGCGCAGGTCGCGCATGGTCGCGATCAGGTCGCGCTCGCGGGCCAGCTCGGCTGGTCCGGCGACCCCGCGAACCAACCTGTCGCGCAGGACGCCGAGATCCATGCCTGTGCGCTGAAACACCCGGACCCGCTGGCGCCTCTGCTTTACCGAACTTGCGTACGTGGATACGCGCTCGCCGGCGACCGGCGGTCGACACGATGAACGGCACATGGGCAGTCCGCAGCCATCCGAAGGCGGTGTAGTCGTGCAGACGGGCGGCAATCACGCGCTGCTCATGACGACGTACGACGACGACCACCGCGACCAGCACCACCACGGTCGGTAGCAGGACGGCGAAGTACAGCGCGTGCAAGCTCTGGTCGGTCGCAAAGGAAGCGACCGTGTTGTAGCCCATGTGGAGGATGACCGCAGCGCAGAAGCCCGCAACCGGCGCGAGGATGCGGACACCGACATGTCTGTATCGGACCGCGAGCCCGATGCCGAGGCCGGTCATCATCGTGAACATCGGATGCACGAACGGAGCCGCGAGGCCGCGCCAGACGAACAGGCCGCGGCACCGGCGTCGAGGGCGGCACCGATGCTCTCCGCCGAGGCGAGCACCTGCTGGAACAGCTGACCGTAGTAGACGATGTTCTCGGTGAAGGCGAACCCGATGCCCACCAGTCCGCCGTACACCACGCCGGCGACCACTGCGTTGAAATCGTGGCGTCGCCAAACCACGATCAAGAAGATGATCGCCGCCTTTGCTGCCTCCTCCACCCACGGCGCGACGAAGACAGCGCTGCGTGGTGTGGCACCGGAGCGGTCGCCGATGAGACCGGCGAGCCAGCCGTTGAGCTCGAGGGAAACCAAGGTGGCGACGAGACCGCCGTAAAGGAGAGCTACGCCGAGCAGCCAGCGCGGCTCCGGGCGCAACCGGTCGAGCCAGATGAACACGGCCGACAGCGGCAGCACCGGCACGAACGCGAACAGGAGGCTCCACGCGAGCGCCCGCCGGCCGATGACGGGGTGGAGCTGGTGGTAAAGAGCCCACACACAGGCGGCGGAGATGAGGACGACAAGCGACGTCACGGCCGCGATCTGGACCTGTCGCCTGCGCCGCGCCGACGCCGTTGTTGCCTCCACCGGCGGTGCCTTCACAGGCGGGAGGAGAGCGGCGCTGGTCACGCGTCCGAGGGTACCCGCCGCAGGGTCGGCCCGAGTCGGCTTACTTCGTAGGCAATGGTGCGCGAAACCTTGTCTGCGTCACCGTCGGAGAGTGCTTCGATCAAGCTGTACTGGGTGGCAGCGAATCTCGTGTAGTCGATGGAGGTCTCGGGGTAGCCAGCGCGCGATCGGGTCCGCAGCGCGACGATCGTCTCGACTAGTTGCGTGTTGGGGCACAGCCGCAGCAACACGTCACGGAACACGAACGCCGCCGCGGAGGCAGCGTCGCGGTCACCGTCATGGGCGTTCTCGAGAATCGCGTCAACATGTGCGCGCAGACCATCGAGCTCGAGAGGTGTCAGCTTGCCGGCGAGGCTTGCGATGGCAGCGGGCTCCAGCAGCAGCCGTACCTCGTTGATCTGCACGAGTTCGGTCAGGCTGACCTCGAGGACGCGGAACCCCTTGTTGGGGACGACCTCGACCAGGCGGTCCCGCGACAACCCGAGCATGGCTTCGCGGACGGGGGTCGCCGACGTACCGAAAGTAGATGCGAGCGCTGGGACTGAGTAGACGCGCCCTGGCTTGAGCTCCCCGGAAGCGATCGACGCGCGCAGGCTCCGCGTGACCATGTCGCGCATGTTGAGTGGTGACCCCAGCATGGACGCCGGGCTAGCCAGGGTTAGGTGACTCACAGCGATCCCCTCCTTACTCAGAGGATATGACACCGGCGCCCCGCTGCTCAGTAGACTCACCAATTCGGCGACTTGCTCGCCCGGTGCGCTCGTAGCTCAGCTGGATAGAGCAACGGACTTCTAATCCGTAGGTCGCAGGTTCGAATCCTGCCGGGCGCGCAAGATCCCAGGTCAGACAGCCTTGTCACGTTGCGTAATGGGTGTGACGCTCGCATTGGGGCGCACCAGGGGCACAACGGCGGCATGTGCTGCGTCCAGTCCATCGGCGACCAGGTCGAGCTCGTCGCCCATCAAGTGGCCATATCGCGTCGAGCGTCATCGCCGCACTGGCATGACCCATCATCCGCTGGAGGGCTCAACGATGTTTGCCCGAGCAGGCGATGGCGAGCGACGCGGCGGTGTGTCTCAGCGAATGCGGCGTGAGCCCCTCGAGCCCCGCCCCGATAACGGCCCGGTCGAATGTGCGGCGACGGAAGTTTGACAACTGCAAGCCGTCACCTCGGGGCGACGTGAACACCAGGGCTTCACGAGACTTTCCGGCTAACGCCACGGCCAGGTCGTCACGGAGAAACTTCGGCACCGGGACGGACCTGTGAGCGTGCGACTTCGGGGAGCCGTAGACAAGGTAGCCGTCGACGGCGCTCACAGCCTCGACGACTTCCAGACGGCCCCGCATGAGGTCGACACGGCCCACCCGGAGCGCCGCTGCCTCCCCCCAGCGGAGGCCGGTGTACGCAAGGGTCAGCACGAGCACCCGGTAGTCGCCGCAGCGATGGGCCAGGTCCTCGACCTCGTCGTGTGTGAGGTAGCGATGCTCGGTGTCTGGAAGCCGCGGCAGGTCGACGCCGGCTACGGGGTTGCGTGAAAGTCGGTTGTCGCGCACGGCCGCGTCGAGCATCGCTTTCAGCACGTGATGTGCCTGACGTGTCCGTGACGCTGACAGGCCCTCGGTTGACATGCTGGCGAGCCAGGCAACCACCTCACCGTGTGACACCTTGGCGAGTGGAACGTCTGCCCACCGTGGCAGCACGCGGGAGCGCAGCAGAGACTCGTAGCTTTCCCTGGTCGTCGGCTTGAGATGTGCTCGACCGCAAGCCACGCTTGCGACCAGTCGCCCACCGTCAACCTTCCACGGCCGGGGTCGACGTAGCTGCCGTCGAGCACCCGCGACGAGACGCCGACCAGGTACCTCTCAGCGTCGACCTTGCGTGCGAACGTCTGTTTGCGCTGGTGCCCCTCCGGTCGCGGTAGCGCGCCTGCCAGGTGACTGTTGCGCCATGAGTGCGCTTCTCAATGCTGGCCATCGTGTGCCTCCGCGTCCTGACGTTGTTCGAGCCTGGCTAGTTCATCCTTGGCGGCCGTCGTCATAACGCCACCTCGGGCTCCACGCCTACCTGTCCCGCCTGTGAGCAAGTCGTTCCGCCGCGACCAGGCGAGTGCGTCTTTCACCCACGAGCTCGAGTAGCCAAGCGCGCTGGCGATGTCAGCTATCGGTTCGCCCTGCTCATAGAGGCTCACGGCTCTCAGTACAGGCAGGCGGGGGCGTCGAGGTCGGCCTACCCGAGGTTGGTCGTCGCCAGTCAGAGCGACGAGGCAACCCGACGAGGGGGTCGTCGCCATCAAGCGCAGGCGACAGCTTGAGGACGGTGCGGAAGGCCCCGCGGACTTTCACCATGTCTCTGTTGATCGAAATCTTCCGCAGGTGGTCCAGAGTGAGACCTGGCTTGGCAGGGCGTCGAGCGCCTCGGCAGTGGCTTGCGGTGTCGGCCACGGACAGTCGCAGGGTTGGTCAGGTGGCCGGTAATCCTGCTCGTTGTCCTCGAAGTGGAGGACGCCGTCGGCATCGACGTAGTGGCGCCGTCGGCCGAGTCCGGTGTCGGCTGTCACCCAGCCGGAGTGACCGGGGCACGGGGGCCGCAACGCCACCTCTGCCCCCACCGGCAACACCTCAGACCCACGGACCTCGTACTTGATCCGAGCTACCCATGACCCGGTCTTATCGAGCGTCTGGACGCCTCCCGATAGCTGTGGCATGCGTCGCAGCCTACGCGGTCCCGAGCCTGTTTGTCACTAATCCGCGGAGAATATAAAGTATGGCTAGTCGCGGCATTGTCTCTACTGGCCTACGAACGGAATCGTTGGTCACATGACCGAACCGCTACTCACCATCGAGCAGGTCGAGGCCTGGTGGGATGTCAACAAGAAGTGGATCTACGCACGCACCTACACCGGCGAGCTACCCCACCTAAAGTCGGCGGCCTGCTCCGGTTCCGCGAATCGCCGCCGCTTACCTCGAGGACTGCGAGCGCGGCGAGCGCCACCCTCGAAACCGGGCACGATGACGAACGCCGAGCGCGCCGTGCTGGCGAGTCCCGCGACTTGGTGACGGTGGTCGTTGTGGCTGACCTCATCCGCGCCACCGCCCTGTGGCGGAGCAAGCTGCGGCGAGATCGTCGCGGCCGACGACATCGGTGTCTACGCGGTCGAGCTGGCCGTGTCCGGCTGGGAAGCGTTCCCACTCAACGGCAAGCACCCCGCGATCCCGAAACGTCTTGGGGGTAACGGAGTGCTGACGCGACCACCGACCTCGCCCAGGTGATTGCCTGGTGGTCCGGGCGGTATCAGGGTGCGAACATCGGCGTCCGTGTCCCGCCGTCTCTTGCTGTTGTCGATGTCGACCCACGTCATGGTGGAGACGACACTCTGGCGGGCCTCGTTGCCCAGTACGGCCGCTGCCCGAGACATTGACTGGTGCGGTCCGGTCGCGGCGATGGCGGCCGACACTTCTACTTCCGCCGGCCGTTCGCCCCGCTGTCCGTGAAGGGGCTCGACTGCATCGACCTCAAGACGAACACCGGCTACTGCGTTGCCCCGCCTTCGCTCCATCCAGACACCGGTCTTCCGTACCGCTGGGAGGGGACCGACCCGGTGCTGATGCCGCACTGGCTGCAGCAGGATTCGTGGCTCCCCAGGTGATCGCCGGGTCTCCCAAACGGCCACAGCGGCAGTTCACCGGCGACAGCATCGCCGACGCTACAGCGCGGCCACGAGCTGGTGCGACCTTCTACCGCGCCACGGATGGCGCCTCGTCCATGGTGACGGCGACGCCGACGATCCGGGTGGCAGCATCCGGCCGCCACGTCCGCAGTATCGGCGACGGTGCGCCACGGCTGCCTGTTCGTCTACTCGCCGAACACACCGTTCGAGGTGACCGAGACCGAGTGCCCGCATGGAGTGACCCGGTTCCGGGCGCTCGCAATACTCGACCACGACGGCGACCTGTCCGCGAACTTGCTCGATCCGCAGTGGTGCGTCGTGACGCCGCACGATGTTCGGGCACTCGCCTCTGTCGAGGACGGCGAATCTGACGTCGACCCCGAGGTTGGCCGCCGCTACATGGAGCTCCACGGCGCGATGGTCGACGCCACCCGGCTCGACCAACTCCCGAAGTCCACGCCGCTGATCGACGACGTGCTGATGCGCGATTCCCTCGCGTGGCTGCACGGCAAACCGGGCCACGCAAAGTCGTTCATCGCCCTCGACTGGGCATGCTGCGTCGCCACCGGTCGGCAGTGGCGCGGACACACCGTCGAGCAAAGCCCGGTTTTGTTCGTCGTCGCCGAAGGCGCCCACGGGATCCACGAACGTCGACAAGCCTGGGAGATCACCAACTCGACCACGATCGAGCCTGGCCGGCTGCTGTTCCTGCCGGTGGCAGTGCAGATGCTGAACAAGCTCGACGTGCCCGCGGTGGCCATGATCGCCGCCGAGATCAAGCCTGTCCTGATCGTCCTCGACACCCAGGCCCGCGTCACCGTCGGCGCCGACGAGAACAGCTCAAAGGACATGGGGCTCTACGTTGCCGCCGTCGACCAGCTGCGGCTCGCGTCGGCGGCCTGCCTGCTCACCGTCCACCACGAGGCCAGAGCAGGCGACAGCCTGCGCGGGTCGACCGCTCTCGAAGGAGCAGCGACCACCGTCATCCGTGCCACCAAGGACGGGACGATCGTCCGTCTCGACTGCACCAAACAGAAAGACGGCCCTGAGTTTGACCCGATCGTGGCCCAGCTCGTGACCGTCAAACTGCCGTCTGGAAGCCTCCGCTGCTTGGTCCCACGACCCCGTGGGACTCTCAACCATTACTCGAGAGTCTGAGTCCCACGTCCTTTCGATTCTGCGGACTCGTTTGGGACCACCGGCGCCAGCTCGACACTGCTCCGAGATGCCACCGACCTGCCCAAGTCGACATTCCATCGAGCGGTAAACGCCCTGGTCACCAAGGGTTTGATCGTCAACACCGGCTCTTCGTCCCGAACCAACTACGTCGTCGCCGACATGGAGGAACTCTCTGAGGTCCCATTGGTCCCAACAGGTCCCACGTCAGTGGCCGGAGGTAGGTCCCAGGTCCCACACACCTTTAGGTGTGGGACCACTACCGGGACCACCCCTTCGGGCGGGAATCGTGGCTGTAGTTAGAGGCGTCGCGTGATCGTCGCTGCTCCAACCCGAGCCCGCCGACCTGACCAGCCGCCGTGCCAGTCGTGCGGCGCGCCGTGGGCAAACTGCGACGCGCTGCGCTGGCTGCGGTCCCGCCGATGCTGTGCGTCGTGCTCCCATGCCCCCGACGTCGACCCAAGCGACAGCAACCGCCAGGCGACGTCGTGAGAATCCAGACAGGCGCAAAGTCCCAGACTCGTACACACCTTTTTCTTGCTGCGGGGTCAGAGCCGATGACGGTGCTTCTGAAGATGCCCACCCCCCAGGGGCATCGACCATCTCCACGGCTCCTGAAACAGCGACCACCTCGCTCTGGCCGGCGTCTCTCCGTACACCCCCGGTTGGTAAACCCCGAGCCTCAAACCTCTCAAAGGCGGCCTCAGATGGCTGATGTGACAACGATTTCCGCCAAGATCCTGCCGGCCTTGCGGCCAGCGCGGAGGGATTGGCGGCGTCTCGGCTGATTTCCTTGTCCGGGCTGGTGCGGAAGGCGCTTGAGCGGGAGTTGGCGCTCGAGGCGGGTGGTGAGGATGCAGGCCCGGTGGAGACGGCTACCCGGATGGAGATTGAGCGGTGGGGGTTCGCCGCGTCGGAGGCGCGGGTGGCTGCCGCCTTCAATTTGGCGCGTCGGATGGATAAGGATCCGACCAACGGTGCGACGCATTCGCGTGAGTGGCGGCTGCTGCTGGACCAGCTGCCCGGGACACGGAGGGAGCCCGACGCTCTGGACGAAAACAAAGCGCGGTACATCCTCGTCCACGCAGGCTGGACACTGATCAAGCCGGACGGTGAGCCGCGATGAGCGACAGAGTCTACCGGGTGCTTGCGCTGCTGTCCGGCGACCTCACTCTGGAGGCCGCCATAGCGCAGGGCGTGACGCTCCAAGATGCCGACGACGCGCTGGCAATCTTGCGTCTCGAGCTTCAGATGGAACGGGATAAGCCACGTCCGTCGTACCGCGACCTGATCGACGAGTATCTTCGCGGTCTTGACGATGGCTGACGGTATGATGGGCTCAACGCCCCCGCTGCCCCCGCTGAGTCAGCCGCTAAGCCATTCGTGGCCCCCGCTGACGAAGCCGGCAAGTCGCTGGCAAGCGTGTTGGAACGCCCCTACGGCCCCCACCGTGACGCGGCAAGCCATTCGTGGCCTATCCCGCTCAATCGGACGGCAAGCCGGTGGCAAGCGTGTTGGTCGTTGTTCTGGGTAGCCCCACCGTGACGCCGCTAAGCCATTCGTGGCCCCCGCTGACCGGACGGCAAGCACTCGGCAAGCGATCTCGCCCAGTCGCGTCTTCAGCGACCCCATATTTTCGTTTGCCCAGGAGGCAACACCATGTCTACAACCCGCCAAGACCTCGAGGCCGCCGCGGCCGGGGTCGAGCGTTACTGCTACACCCTCGACGCCAAGGGCACCGCCCCCACCGCCGGGGAGATCAAGCACCTCAAGATGCTGATGGACAAGGTGACCCGGCTCCAAACTCACCACGAGACCAGCGAAGCCAAGTCGTTCCTCAAGTAGCTGGGCGGCTTCGGTGACGGTGCCCGCACTAGCTCTGATGACCGTCCCGCCGAGATGACCTTTACGAAGGACATGCTCATCGAAACTCCAGGCCGGGGCGATGGACCGTCGGATCACGGTGAAGGCCGCTGTCACCTCGTCGACTGCCGCGATGGCCGGCACTGGCTCTGCTGAGTACAACCTCAACGTGTTCCCGTTCCTCCGGACAAGCAGCGGGTACTCGACTTGATCCCGCAGCAGCTCACCGAGGCGCCGTCGGTTCACTACTTCAGCGGCACCACTGCCGCGTCGGGAGCAACCGCGGTGGCTGAGGGAGCAGCGAAGCCCGAGTCGACGCCGGTGTGGACCGAGGCAACCGCCGTGGTTCGCAAGCTGGCCCACTACACCCGCGTCAACGACGAGGTGATCGCCGACTTCGACACGTTCCAACAAGTCATCGGCTCCGAGATGCTGTCCGGGCTCATCCACCGCGAAACGCGCCGCTGGTCACCGGGACTGGTATCGCGCCGAACATCCTCGGCCTTGCTGCACACCCGGACGTGCTGACAGTGGGCTCGGCAGGCACCGACCTCGACGCCATCGCGGCAGCGTTCGCTGCGCTCCGCGTCGGGGCCTCGCACACCGACCCCGACGTGGTCGTCATGCACCCGACGGACTGCGGTACTCGGCCGGGTCTCGTGCTCGCCAAGGAGAGCGGCGGCGCGTACCTGCTCGGCGACCCGGTCTCGGCGGTCAAGCCGTCGCTGTGGGGTGTCCCAGTGGTCCTGTCCGAGTCGATGACGGAGAACACGGCACTGGTGGCGAACCTCAAGCCGGCAGCCACCGCCTACGTCCGGCAGCCGCCCACGGTGGAGGTCGCCCCGTACGAGGCGGAACAACCGAGTTCATCGCCAACCAGACCCTTATCAGGGCTGAGACTCGGCTGGCGCTGGCGATCCACCACCCGACCGCGATCTGCCTGGTGACTGCGATCTGATGAGCTGAGCGTGGGGCGTCAAGCCCACTCCCGGCCGGGCTCATTTCGTGTGGCTACTTGCCGACCGGGGGGAGGAAGGCAGTCGAGGGGTCGCCCCTTTCACCCGTTGACGCTGCCTGCGCCCCACGCTTTCTACGCTGTGGATACGGTTGTCTCCACCATGGCCATGCTGACGACCGACGACCTCATTCACCTCGGCCGCGAGATGGTCGACACGATCACATCGGGAGCCCGAGCCTTTCGAAGTTCGCACCGATCGAGTAGTCAACGCCGCCCACCTGCCGATTGTGCACGCGCTCACGCAACACAGCCTGCGAATGGGCAGTGTGATTCTTGATCTGCACGAGACTGGGAAATGCCTCGAAGCCATGCCTCTCGTGCCGGCTCACGAATCGGCTCTAACAGCCCAGTGGATGGCCCAAAGCCGGGAAGCTCCCCACGGCCTTCCAAAACGATACATCTGCAGCGCAAGAATCTCTCCCGATCCATGGCAGCCTCGGCCAGCCAGGTCTTTCAAGAGGGCGCACCACAGATATGCACATCAATGACGACCAAATCGACTCCATCGCAGACGCACAAGCAAAGAACTTCCAACAACTCTGCTCAGCACTCCACCCCAGGCGGCGAGCACGCCTATGTCTTGTACCGGGCGATGAGCGCATACGCACATCCGTCAGACTTCCTTGTCGACCACTACGCCGAACTCGCTGACAACCCCATGGGAGTGACACTGCGAATGGAGCCGGTAGTGATCGACCATGACTCCTGGTGGCACGTTTGTTGCGTCCATGACGTGCCGCCCCAGCATCCGACCTGATGCGCAAAGCACAGAGACACCGCAGTTACTTGCGCCAGGTGGCCCGAACCCTCGAGATCCCGGACGTCTTGCATCTCACCGCCGCGGCACAGGCAGCGGAGAGGAAGGCCGAGCAGGCCCGTCGTCGGGCTGCCTGGAAGGGACCCGAAAGCGAGCTTCTAGACCGGCCGCACGTCGATCGAGTCGACCCACCGCAGTAGAGTCACCCCGTCGCCGATGTGCCACCTGACGTAAGCCGCCAACCTCGCTGTCGCGTCGCCACGTCTCCCAGACCGACCGCGTAAATGGCCGGGAACGCCGAGGAGCGGTGACCTTGTGGATCGGCGCGCTGTGAGACCGCGCACATCTTCGCGTAGTGCATCAAGCTTCGGCGAGAACACGCGCCAAATCCTGCTGAGTGCCCTCTTCGCGGCCTCGACGGCACCGATGCGCTCCACGAACCACGATGCGAGCGCGGCGGTGATGACGCCGAGCAGCGCGATCCCGGTGAGCATTAGCGCTACCGCCACCAGTCTACCCTCACCAGTCACCGGGAACCGGTCGCCGCAGCCGACGGTGGTGATGGTCGTGCTGCCCCACCACATGGCGTCGCAGAAGTTGGTGATGTTCGCATCGTCGGCGCCGCGTTCGGCGTCGAGCATGGCCAGTGCCGTGACGAACACCACCAGCGGACAGCTCCGGCGACGTAGAGGGTGGCGCGTCCCCTAAACGACGCGGACGCCTGCCGGTTGACGTGTCCAAGGACCAGCAGGACACGGAGCGCCCGCAGCGGTCGCAGCATCGGGAGGATCAGCAAGGCCACATCAACCAGATGACGGCGCACGTAACGGAGCCGATGTTCGGACAGGTAGATCCGCATGGCGTAGTCGATGGCGTACGCGACCCAGGTGGCCATGCCGACGACGAGCAGGATGCCGGCGAACTCTGCGTTCAGGTCAGGGTCCAGGATCGGCCAGGCGTAACAGACGAGGAACAGCACGGCCAGGCCAGTTAGCGGCCAATCGGTGCGTTCCCCCACGTCTCGAGGGTCATGCCGTCGAGCCTAGAAAGCGGGCGCGTCTATCCGGCGGTCCGATATGGCCGCAACGTGCGAAGGCGGCAACGTGCGCCAGGTCAACCCACCGAGCTTCGTCGTCGTACGTCACAACGACGGCTGGCACGACGGCACGTTGAGGGCCTGGCAGAGGCTCGACGGACGCTGGCGCGGGTTCGTCACGACAGCGTCGACGTCGGGATGCGGAAGCTCGCCTGGTTCGAGGTCGAGGACATTCGCGCGGTCTGAGACCATGCCGTCATGAGCGATGCAGCGGTCACCCTGCTCGCGGGTCTCGGCGGCTTCTCATCGGTGCTTCTGCTGCGATCGGTGCGCAGTGGCTTGCAAACCGTCACGCTGAGCGGGTCGACAGGTACCGCGAGAAAGTAGCGCTTAGCTGGCCCGCTTCTGGGGCGCCGCCGATCGGCTCTTTGCGGCGGCGGTATCACACGAGCGCGCGGCCCGTCGGATGCATGCCGCAGAGGGCGAGAACGATCAGGAGTTGGCTTACGCATACCAGGAGAAAGTCGCGCGCTGCGGCCAATGACATAAGCGGTGCGCATTCCGAGGCGCGGTTTCTGATCGCTCAGATGCGACTCCTCTACCCGGATGTCGCCACCCCGGCCGATGCTCTCCGGCGAGCCTCGATCGACGCCCAGGTCCAAGGAGCAACCAAAGAGACGCTCGTTAGCCAGACGGCGTTGGCGTCGTATGAGGCTGCGGCACGTTCCCTTCTCCAAAGCGAGTAGATGCTCGGGTGGGCCAAGGGCACACCAGGGGCACAAGACAGACGGAAAACCTGGGAACTAGCGGAAACTACCCCTCAGAGTCATAAGCGCTGTTCAGCACACTTGATTGTGGCGTAGCCGCAGGTTAGCGACTCAGGCTGAAAGAGACTTCTAATCCGTCGGTCGCAGGTTCGAATCCTGCCGGGCGCGCAAAGGTGTTTTCCCTGGTCAGAGGCCATATTTGACGCGGCCGTGCCTCCGTTGTGTAGCCACAGCCTTACCGGGTGCTCGTGATCATCGCTACGCCCCGTGGTCATCGCGCCCGGAGACCTCGACTCACAGATAGGCGTCGGGAACCGGCCCGAGCACCTCCATGGCGTTTCGGTGCGCGATGGCCTCCAGGAGGTCCGGCGTTGAGCGCCCGGCAGCTTCGGCGACGGCCAGCTCCTCGAAGAATCCGACCATCGCGGCTGGAGCGAAGAAGTTCAGCTTTCTGCCGGGTCTGGAGGAAGTCACTTTGAACGTGTGCGGGATACCTCGTGGCACGAACACGAACGTGCCTGGCGGACAGATCTGTTGGCTCTCTTCGATGAACATGAGGTACTCGCCCTCAAGGACGTAGAACGCCTCAGCCGCGTCGCGGTGGATATGGAGAGGTGGGCCGAACTCGGCGGGCTCGCTCTGGGTCTGCAACAAAGTGAAGGCGCCGGCCGTCTGTTCGGCCGTTGCGAGAACGACCGCCTCGAAACTGCCCAGGTCCAGAAGCCGTCCCATGCTCGGCTGGACGATGAATGCCTCGCTCATGCAACGTCATCGTTGCCCTAACGGCGTGGACGCGCAATGGCACACCTGCTCACTGGCCGGTACTCCGGGGCGCAGATGAGGTCTCACAAGTTTCTGCATTCTCGTTGACCGCGATGCCTGCTGCTGACACTCTGGGTAAGCAATTCGATACTCACAGCGAATGACGCCCCCTCGTTCCACGGCTGATGCCTTGTCAACACGAACAGGTATCCGTCTCGCTGACCGGCGGACCCAAGGCAGCAGCATCTGGCTTCACGGCAGTCAGCGCCGGGCATGACGGATCGGATACCAAATGGTCGAGCTCCCAGACGAGCAGCCAACGTCGACCAGTCTTCGGTTTGAAGACGAAGTGGTGGCCGCGGAGACCGACCTCTTGATCGAGGTCATCATCGCCGCAACGCTCAGTGCCGCCCGTCTCACGCAGCGACGGGTCGACGAAGTGCTTCTAGGAAAGGGCGTGTGGCGATGAACGACTATGACTCCGACGACGACAGAGCGGCCGAGCGCGACGCGACAGCGCACCAGCGAGACCGCATCGCCGACGCCCGCGACACGCTGGCAGACGCTCGCGACATCGCAAGCGGCTTCCGAGAGGACGACGTCGACAAGATCCTGGCCGATGCAGAGCGACGGGACGAAGAGGCTGACGCTCGCGACGAAGCTGCTGACAGGCACGACAGAGTGGCCGAGCTCCAGGTTTCCACCGGCAGCCCCGCCGAGACGAAGGCGTCCGACCAGAGGACCCTCGCCCAGGACGACCGAGCGCACTCCAACAGCGACCGCCTAGCGTCGGAAGAAGACCGGGCCAAGCTCGCTAACGACAGCCCGCACGCCCAAGCACGTGAGGCCGCCCTCAAGGACCGCGTCTCCGCAGCCGTCGACCGGCTCGAAGCATCCATTGACCGCAAAGACGCAGCAGAAGCACGCAAGCGGCCGCCTGCACGAACCTGAGCAGCACCGGGGGTGACGAGAAACCGCCCGTCGTCTCCCGAGCGAGAGGGCGGGCGGTGCTCGTCACGAGGCGCCGGGTCGTACGGCGCTCGTCTGTCTTAGCAGCGGACCTCGTTGAACTGGCACGAGATTGCCTTGACGGGTGAGAAGTTGAACAACTTGTTCGTCCCAATCGCCACGCGGTCGACAGTGGCCGACCCGGAGAACACCATGTCGGTGATCGACACGATGCTGCCTGGGTGCGCAGCTTCGTACACCTGCAAGGCACTCTGGGTGCCGTTGGAGGTATAGGGGACGCTGGCGCCGTCATAGACAGTGCAGGCACCAAGGTCGGTCTCGCCGGTGAAGTCGGCGCGTGACCAGGTGGAGCTTGACTGGATGGGCGCGGTGCAGTGAGCGGGGTCGAGGAACACGACAGCGCCATCGGTCATCAGTGCGAAGATGTAGACCTGTCCGGCCCCGGTGATCGTGGAGGTCAGGTAGTCGAACGAGACGTTCTTCAGCGTCGCCAGGTTCCGGTTCTGCAGCGCCCGGTTGGTGTACGCCTCGGCGAAGTCTCCCGAACAGATGTCTGCCACCAGGGCTCTGTCGTTCGAGTCGATGGGCGAATCGTTGCCGTTGGTGCCCACGTCTTTGAAGGCGATTGAGCCACACGCGGACGGTGTGCTGTCGGCTCCATGGTAAGGCCCCCCGAGACGGAGCTTTGTGGCGTTGGTGGTGGCTCCACCGTTGCCTTCGGCCGAAGCCGAACCGGCGGTCACCAGAGTAAGCGCGACGGCTGCTCCCACAGCCAGAATCTTGCGGTACACGGCCTCTCTCCTTAAGGGATTGACTTCCCCCCACCTAATCGATCGGTGCCGGCGGGCTATATACGTGTTTAGCCCATCGAGCCGTGCCAGCGCCAGAGCTTGTTTCGTCATTTTTCGGACCGTTACTTACAGCGACAGATCCAATACAGGATGCACATTTGCATCGCGTAATTGGGAGGTCACTCCCTGTCGAATTGACCGCCTGTCCAACCCTCGAGAGAGAAGGGCAGGCGGTCCGTGCGTTCGTCGGCTGCGCGTCAGTCGGTCACCTGGAAAACGAGCAGTGAGTTGCCGTGGGCGGCGTCCGTGACTGCGAGCGTCCCGCCTGCATCCCGGAAGTCGCCCGTTCCGCCCGTGATCGCGATCCGGGGGTCAAACTCTCCGAAGAAGGCGCCGTAGACGGTGATCTTGCCTTTGCCGAAAATTTGGGCCGTGGCCTCACAAATGAACGTCCGTGCGCCGAGCGTGCACTGTCCAGAGTCACGGCCGAGAGTCTTGGTCCCAGCCCTGTTCTTCAGCGTGGCCTCGAACAGGAAGTAGTCTCCGGGGCTGTCGCCTGGATCTCCGACATCGACGAGGTTTTCTCGGTTCACGACCTCCACGAATGTCATGACCTTGCTGCCATCGCGTGCCGCTTCGGACCTGGCAGTCCGCACCGCTGCAGCTGGCGAGCGCGATGACGAAACTGGCCACGCGCGGTGATCGCTGCTGCCCGCGCTGGGTGCCGATCCTTGGGCTGACAAGAGCCCACTGCTCACGATTGCCCCACCACCCGCAAGGAGCGCCACAGCGGCGCACAAAGCGAGACCTCTCCGGTTACTCATCTGTTTTCCCCTCTCTCGCGACATCAATGGACGATGTCGTTAATCGTGACGCTAGACCCACCTATTCGGTGCCACAACAGCAGACGCACGCTGTATTCACTCGGCTACTCACGGTCTGGTTTTGCGGTAGCCATCAAGGCTTGACCATGCGGATTAGATCGGCGCCTCCTTGCTCTGGATTGAGGTCGAGTTCTCTGACTACGCCGATGCGTGGGGCGTAGAACTTGAGTTCGACGATGGTGCGATCGAGCGGAGTCGTGTCCTTAGTCATGAGGACGTGACGGAAGTGACCAGCCGGACCCGCCACCCTCAGCGCCAGATCCAGGACCTGCCCGATATCCATTGCCTCCCCTTGCAAGAACTCCTGCCAGTAACGGATACCAACCCTTGGGTGCCCGAGCATGGCGATCCCAGCCTTGGCGCCATCCACACCGGTCTCCCATGACCCCTCGGTCGACACGACCTCGCCGTCCTCGTACTCCTTGGTGTTCTCTCCGAGGTACCAGACATTTCCTCGCCGGTCCTGGGCGAACCAGTCAAAGGTGTCTTCGGCCAGCTCACCGTCGGCCGTGACCGTGTCGCGTACCACGGTGGCTGTGATCCCTTCGATCTGCTTGGTCCGGTGCAACACCCTGACGACAATTCGCTCCTCGCCGTTTGTGCCACCCCGGTAGATCCACTTCGTACCGGGGGTCATTGGCAGGTAACGATTGTCGATCGTCCCGACGAACTGGCCGGGCGGAGGGAGTGGGCGGATGGGTGGGGCTCTGTGTGGCGTCTGCTGGGTTGCCGCTGCGGTAAGGCGAGACGTTGCGGGAGCGCCTGCTTGTGCACCACCTGCCGCATTGAGAGCGCCAAGCAGCAGCGCCGTAACGCCTACGGCCAGGGGCCAGCGCTGTCGAGAAATTGTGCTTGTCATGGGATCCTCCTCATCGGGTCCCCGCCAATTCGGGGCAGGACCATCGTGCGTTCCGGCGGCTGAAGCCACCCTGAGTGTGCGAGGAGCCGCGCTGGTGCTCCGATCGCGGCGACGATGCAGGCGCACACATTCAGCCCCGGCTCAGCCCGCGTTCAGGCGTCACCTGCCACGCTGAGGTCATGCGCCTTCTCGTCGTCGAAGATGACAAGCATCTCCTTGGCGCGCTCAAGCGCGGCCTTGAGGCTGAGGGGTTCGCCATCGACGTCGCCATGGACGGCCTCGAGGGTCAGTGGTACGCCCGGGAGAACTCCTATGACGCCATCGTGCTCGACATCATGCTGCCCGGTCTCAACGGTGACGAACTCTGCGCGCAGCTGCGAGAGGAGGGCAACTGGACGCCGATCCTGATGCTCACCGCAAAGGTCGGCAGTCAAAACGAAGCCCTTGCGCTCAACACTGGTGCGGATGACTTCTTGTCCAAGCCTTTCTCGTACGTCGTCTTGGTGGCCCGCATCAGGGCGCTTCTACGCAGAGGTGGCAGCGAGCGACCGACCGTGCTTGTGGCGGGTGATCTGAGTCTTGACCCTGCCTCGCACGTTGTCTCGAGGGCAGGAACCCCTATCCAGCTCACGCCGCGGCAGTTCTCACTCTTGGAGTTCCTGCTCCGGCGAGCCGGCGATGTCGTTTCCAAGACCGAGATACTCAAGCACGTATGGGATTTCGCCTTCGAGGGTGACCCAAACATCGTTGAGGTCTACGTCAGGCAACTGCGGCTCCGAATAGATGAACCGTTCGGCCGAAAGAGCCTCCAGACGGTCCGTCTGGTCGGCTATCGGCTCGACGCGGACGGCGGCTGATGTGACAGGCCTCCGGTCATGGGTTCGCCGCCGGGTCACCGGCACTTCGGTGCGAACGCGGGCTACGGTCATGGCCTGCGCGGTGGTCGCCATTGCCCTAGTCGCCGGAGCCGTCGGTCTCCTGGCTACCTTGAACCACTCCTTGACAACGAGCCGCGACGATCTTTCCCGAACGCAGCTGGCGGCCCTGGCCGCCAGGGCGGAGGACGGATCGCTGCCTAAAGTCACCAGCCTTGGCGAGAACTCAGTTGCCCAGGTGTTTCTCGAGTCCGGTGAGGTCATGACAGCGTCACCGGGGCTGCGAGGCCACGGTCCGGTCTTGTCGTCGATGCCCACGGATGCCGACCCCCAGCAACGTACGCTTCGCGCGATTCCCGACGACGACGAGAAAGAGGACTACCGAGTCTGGGTAACCACCGCCGACACGCCCTCCGGACCGGCAGTCGTGCTCGTTGGAGCAAGCTTCGAGTCAGTCTCGGAGGCTGTCCAGACTCTGCAACGGGCGTTGATTCTCGGCATCCCGGTCTTGATTATTCTGCTGGCCTTGAGCATCCGTTTCATGGTGGGGCGCGCGCTCAAACCGGTCGAGGACATCCGAGTGGAGGTAGCCGCGATCACCGACAGTCCCGTGGACCGTCGAGTCCCGGTTCCCAGTACGGGGGACGAGATCAGCAGGCTCGCGCTCACGATGAACGACATGCTGGATCGGTTGGAAGTGGCGAGTAGGCGTCAGCAGCAGTTCGTCGCAGACGCCTCGCACGAGCTGCAGAGCCCACTGGCCGCGGTGCGGACTCAGCTCGAGGTGGCGCTAACTCACCCCGACGGTGTCGCGTGGTCCCGCCTGGCCGGAGACTTGCTCACCGACAACAACCGCATGGAGCAACTGGTGGCCGACCTGCTCTTCCTGGCTCGCGAGGACGCCACAGAGGGGACGCCCGTTCAGCAGCCCGTCGACCTTGACGTGATCGTCCTCGAGGAGGTGGCTCGCCTCAGAGCCAGCGACAGCGTGCGCGTCGACACAAGCGGAGTGTCTGGCGGAGCGACCCGCGGCAACCGGGAGGAGCTGACGCGACTAGTCAGAAACGTCGTCGAGAACGCGTCTTCGCACGCACGGTCGCTGGTGAAGATCGCGTTGTCGCAAACCTCGACGGAGGTACAGATGACTGTGAGTGACGATGGCCCAGGGGTCCCGGAAGAACATCGAGACCGTATCTTCGACCGGTTCGCTCAGGTCGAAGGAGCTCGAACTCGCGGCGCTGGAGGAACCGGGCTTGGCTTGTCGATCGCACGGGCGATCGCCGAGCGACACGAGGGGCATCTCTTGCTGGCGGTCGGCGGCGGAGCGGCGACAGAGGGTGCGACATTCGTCGTACAACTTCCGCGTGACCTGCGGTGAGTCGCTGTCACAGGGACCATCAGCCAGTGAGGGTAAGCAATCCCAGCAGTGCGCAGATTCCCAGGGTCTTCAGCACGCTGAGCCTCAGTCGAAACAGCAGCAGGGCCGCCACCGCCCCGATGGCAATGGCGGACCACCGGACGGTGTCGAGCACCGGCACCGAGATTCCGTGCCACGTCTGAACCTCTTCGAACAACGTGTGTAGAGCGAAGAACACCGCGAGGTTGGCGATCACTCCGACCACGGCGGCAGTAACGCCCGTGAGCGCTGCCGACAAGCTTGCGTTGCCTCGCAGCCGCTCGACATACGGCGCCCCCAGAAAGATGAACACGAAGCACGGCACAAACGTCGCCCACGTCACCAGCAGCCCGCCGAGCACGGCAGCCGTCCAGGGCTCCAGCTCGCCCGGGTTGCGGTAGGCGCCGAGAAAGGCGACGAACTGAACCACCATGATCAGCGGACCGGGTGTAGTTTCCGCGAGGGCGAGACCGCGGACCATCTCGCCTGGTGCGAGCCAGTGATAGACCTCGACCGCCTGGTAGGCGACGAAGCTGAGCACGGCGTAGGCGCCACCAAACGTCACCAGCGCTGTGCCAGAGAAGAAGATGCCCTGGTCGACCACTACGTGATCACGACCGAGCAAGAGAGCCGCCAGCGCCACGGGTGAGAGCCAGATCACGAGGCCAAGACCGACGATCAGCACATTGCGGCGCCAGCTCGACGCCCCCTGGTGCAGAGCATCGTCGGCGATCAACGGAGCTGGCCCGTCCGACGGCTCGGCGGCGACGTCGAGGCTGTCCGGTCGCCACCTACCCCACAGCCACCCCAGCAGTCCCGCCACCGCGATGACCACCGGAAACGGGACGCCGAACAAGGTCAGCGAGACAAAGGCGGCGACCGCGATACCGACGAGGAACACATGGCGCAGTGCACGGGTCCCGACGCGCCACACGGCTTGTATGACGATCGCCAGCACCGCCGGACCCACCCCCGCGAAGATGGCAGTCACCACGTCGGTGTCGCCGTATCCGACGTACAGCGCTGCCAGCACAAACATCGCCACCAGCCCGGGAAGGACGAACAAGGTGCCGGCGATCAGCCCCCCGCGCAGCCCGTTGAGAAGCCAGCCGGTGTAGATCGCCAGCTGTTGTGCCTCGGGACCCGGCAACAGCATGCAGAAGTTCAAGGCATGGAGGAAACGCTGCTGGCCGAGCCACCGCTGCTCGTCGACCAGAGTGCGCTGCATGACCGCGATCTGGCCGGCCGGGCCGCCGAACGTCTGCAGCGAGATCGAGAACCATGTCCTCGTCGCCTGCCGGAGCGGGATGACGTCGCTCTCGCGGCCAGATATCACAAGAACTCACGCTACTGAGCGATAGGAATGGCTGCGAGCGGGCCGCGGCCCGGTTCCCACACCGTAGGGTGGCCGGCGTGAACGACAGGCTGGTGTGGATCGACTGCGAGATGACCGGGCTCGACCCGCGACTGACGCGCTGATCGAAGTGGCCGCGCTGGTAACCGACTTCGAGCTCAATGTGCTGGGGGACGGCGTCGACGTCGTGATCAAGCCGCCCGCCGCCGCCCTCGACCAGATGAACGACGTCGTGCGCACCATGCACACGTCGCTCCGGCCTGCTCGACGAGCTCGACTCCGGCGTCGACCTGGCCACGGCCGAGAACGCCGTCCTCGACTACGTCCGCGAGTCACGTGCCCGAGGCGCGCAAGGCACCGCTCGCGGGCAACACCGTCGGCACCGACCGCTGTTCCTGGCCCGGGACATGCCAATGCTCGAGACCTACCTGCACTACCGGGTCGTCGACGTCTCCTCGATCAAGGAGCTCGCCCGGCGTTGGTACCCTCGGGCGTACTTCGCGAGCCCGCCCAAGAGTGGCAACCACCGTGCGCTCGCCGACATCCAGGAGAGCATCGAGGAGCTGCGCTACTACCGGGCAACGGTGTTCGTCCCGACCCCCGGTCCTGACTCCGAAACCTCGCGCGGCTTGGCTGCCAGTACGGCGGATCGCTCACCTCACCTGCCGATCCCGAGGAGTGAGTCACGGCTGACGGCCGCTACACTTCTTCTCGCCGCTGACGCCCCCCAGGGTGGAGGCGAGCCATGGTGGGTGTAGCTCAGCTGGTAGAGCGCTGCGTTGTGGTCGCAGATGTCGCGGGTTCAAGTCCCGTCACTCACCCCAGGAAACACAGCAGGTCAGCGAAGTCAGAGTGAGTCTGCCCCCAGTCCGGGGGCAGGCTTCGACCTACGGCGTCCAGCCCTCCGGCACCTGTCGGGCGGACCCGATGATGTAGCGCGCCGGGCGGCCGCCGCGCACCAGGACTCGCAGCTGGGTGTTGCGGGGCACGAACACCGCATCCCCGACGCCAAGACAAGCCGCGGAGAACTCATCGCCGGCCTCGTCCTTAGTGTCTGCCCAGAGCTCACCGTCGGTGACGATGAGCAGTGACTCGTCCTCGACCTTGCGAAGGTCCTCCACGTGTCCGGCGGCTACGCGGCCCTCGCAGACCGTGAGGAACGGAGTGTCGGCCAGCGTGCCCACCAGATGGGTAGGGACCTCGCCTGAGAACGACCACAGCGCTTCGCTGGTGCGTACGACACGAAGCCGTGAGGCTGCCTGCTGCTCGGGGGAGGCGACAGGCCACCTGCCTGACCACCGCTCGTCGCGGTAGTGGACCTGCTCGAGCATCGGCTGGTTGCGGGCATACGTAGAGGCAGTGCCGCGGCTCGGGGGCGGAGCGAAGAATTCCAGCACGCGCACGCTCTCCGATGACGGGTTGAACCCGTGGTGCCAGGTGTCGCGGCCGAAGAGCACCTGCTCGCCAGCTTCGATGATCTGCACTTCGCCATGCTGCGGGTCAGTAAGAACCAGCGTGCCCTCCAGGACGCAGTACATGATGTCGGCCGCAAACAGCGTCTTGTTGGTGGCGCTGTGCCGGAAGCCGCCGCCCGGCTGGAGCTCGAACTCGAGGACGTGCAAGGTCGAGGTCGACGCGTAGACCCGGTCGGTGACCAAGCCCGACTCGGTGTCACCCCAGACGTGGTGAGCGGTGTCACCGCGACGGATGACGGTCGGGCGGTCGAAGGTCGGGCGGGGGGTGGCACGCCGCGAAGGTTTCTGTTCGGTCACGGTCGGATATTACCACTAATACAACTAGCCCGGTCGCTCGACCGGCATGTGAGAGCCTACACGCTGACCGCTCGAAAGCATCTTGTCCCATGAGCGGTCTATTTGTAGCATGTGGCGGCGCAGAGGTAGCGTGATGGAAGCCTGAGTTACGGGCTGTCCCCCAGCCAACTTTCGAACCCCCGGCATGCATTGGAGAAGGACGTGGACCCGATTCGCACCGATGAGCGCCCAGCCGCCGGCAGCGCCACCCTCACTGAGGAGCAGGTGCAGGACTACCGTACGGACGGCTTCCTGCGGCTCGAGGAGCTGACCTCGGCGGAGGAGGTCCAAAGTTTGCAGGGCATCTATGACCGGCTGTTCGAGACCGACGCCGCAATCGAGAAGTCCGACCGCATCGAGCTGGCGGGTGACAGCGACGCCCCACCGTTGCTCCCTCAGATTCTCAACCCCGAACGCTATGCCCCCGAACTCTTGGAGACCGTTGCCTTCAAGAACGCCTTCGAAGTGGCGCGCAGTCTCCTCGGAGACAAGGTGGAGTCGACTGGGATGCATGCCATCCGCAAGCCTCCGTTCGACGGTGCGGAGACTCCCTGGCACCAAGACGAGGCCTACTGGAATGCGAACGCGAAGCACATTGCGCTCAGCATCTGGATGCCTCTCCAGCCCGCGACCCTCGACAACGGTTGCATGCAGTTCATCGCAGGTAGCCACACGCTCGAGGTGCAGCCGCACCGGCTCATCAACGACGAAGCACAGGGGTTGGTGGTCACCGACCCTGAGGCTGTAGGGCCGGCAGTTGCGTGCCCACTCCCCGCCGGAGGCGCGACCGTGCACACCAGCAGGACCTTGCACTACGCCGGCCCGAACCGGACAAGCGAGCCGCGACGTGCTCTGATCATGTCGTTCGCGTGTCCGGCCATCCCCCTCGACGGACCCAGCGCGTTTCCCTGGCAGCGTTCCGCGTCCTCGGAGAAGTAGCCCCCCCGCCTTAGCACCGCGCCGTTCGATGCCCCTCCCTTTGCCTCGCCTTTCGATGCTCTCTCCTTTCATGAAAGGAACCATCCATGACTGTGCGCCTCGGTGTGCTCGGACTTGGAAGCGTTTTCTCCGGTCCGTACGCCAACCTCATCCAGCAGTTGACCCAGGAGGGTCGCGTCGAGTTCGTAGCCGGTTACGACCCCGACCCGCAGAAGCGCGAGATCGCTGCCCAGCGGTTCGGCATCGACACCGGGGCGACCGGCCCTGAGGATGTCTACGGCCGCAAGGACGTCGACGCGGTCCTCGTGCTCACGAGCATGAACGAGCACGGACCACTAGCCCTGGCAGCACTTGAGGCCGGCAAGCACGTTTTGGTAGAGAAGCCGATGGCCACCGCGATGGACGAGGCGCGGGCACTTGTCGACGCGTCCGGCGGAAATCAGGTGCTCGTCTGCGCTCCCCACATCGTGCTCTCCCCCACCTACCAGGAGATGCACCGGCGCGTGCAAGCAGGCGACATCGGGGCTCTGTACCTCGCGCGTGCCCGCTACGGCTGGTCGGGCCCGACGTGGGGTCGGTGGTTCTACGAGCCAGGTGGTGGCGCGCTGTTCGACCTCGGGGTCTACAACCTCGTCAGCCTGTGTGGATTCTTCGGGTCGGTCCAGCGGGTGACCGCGATGGTTGGCGTGGCCATCCCGAAGCGAGTCGCCGAAGGTGACCTCGTCGAGGTGTCGAGCGACGACAACGCCCACATCGTGCTCGACTTCGGAGACGCACGGTTCGCGTCGATCGCGACGGGCTTCACCATGCAGAAGTACCGATCGCCAGCTATCGAGCTCTACGGTGCCGACGGTGTGCTCCAGATGTTGGGCGACGACTGGGCCCCCGAAGGCTTCGAGCACTGGAGCAACGATCGCGGCTCGTGGGAGCTCGTTCCGGACTCGGCGCCACAATGGCCTTGGACCGCGGGCCTTCGCCACCTTGTTGACTGCATCGACAGCGGGAACACCGCGGTGAACCGGCCAGAGCACGCCTTGCATGCACTCGAGGTGATGCTCGCGGCCAAACGCTCGGCGGCCGAGGGCAGAGTCATCGAGATCGAGTCACAGTTTCCCGACCTCGACTACTCGAGCGTTACACCGGTTGAGGACAACCAACGCGCTCGACACGACCCGCGCTCATGACCGCCGCTCCGCAGCAACTGTCGTTCCCCGAGGGATTCACGTGGGGAACAGCGACGGCGGCGTACCAGATCGAGGGCGGCGTCAACGAAGGCGGGCGTGGTCCGAGCATCTGGGACACGTTCAGCCACACACCTGGCAAGGTGCTCAACGGCGACACCGGCGACGTGGCCTGCGATCACTTCCACCGGATGGACGAAGACCTCGACCTGATGGCGTCTCTCGGGCTCGAGTCATACCGATTCTCGATCGCGTGGCCGCGGATCGTCCCCGACGGTGCGGGTGCTGTGAACCGCGAAGGACTCGGGTTCTACGACCGACTCGTCGACGGCCTGCTCGCCCGGGGCATCACACCGCTGGTCACGCTCTACCACTGGGATCTGCCCGCGGCGATCCAGTCCGAGGGCGGCTGGGCTGCCCGCGACACCCCGTGGCTGTTTGCGGACTACGCGACGGTCGTTGCCGACTTCCTTGGCGACCGCCTGCCCATGATCACCACGCTCAACGAGCCCTTTTGCTCTGCCTTCCTCGGGCACGCAAGTGGCGTGCACGCGCCAGGTGTCCACGACAACGCAACGGCACTCGCAACGGCACACCACCTCAACCTCGCGCACGGGCTCGCGGCCGCGGCCATCCGGACGTCGTCCCCGGATACGGGGGTGTCGCTCACGCTGAACATGGCTCAGGCGTATCCAAAGTCTGAGTCCGCGGTCGACCGGGAGGCAGTGGCGCACGTGGACCGGATGGCGAACGGGGTATTCCTCGATCCCGTCCTGCGCGGGCACTACCCCGAAGGCCTCATGGAAGAGACCCGTCACATCACCGACTGGGGGTTCGTCCACGAGGGTGACCTGGCCACCATCCACGCACCTCTCGACATGCTTGGCGTCAACTACTACACGCCGGGCCTGGTGGGTGGACCGCCCCTAGACGCGGGCGAGGACCAAGGCGAGTCGTCGGATCAGCCGGTGGCTTGGGCAGGGACCGACTTGGCATACATGTATCCCCAACCTGGCCCTTACACGGACATGGGCTGGCAGATTCTGCCGGAGGCATTCACCGACCTGCTCATGCGGGTGCACCGCGACTATCCCGAGGTGCCGATGATGGTGACCGAGAACGGGTGCGCGTATCCCGACGAAGTGGACGAGGACGGGCGGGTGCCGGACAGCAGACGCATCGACTACCTACACAGCCACCTGGCAGCCGTGCATGCTGCGATCGAGGCAGGCGCCGACATCCGCGGCTACTACCTCTGGTCCTTCATGGACAACTTCGAGTGGGGTCTCGGCTTCTCCAAGAGGTTTGGGATCGTGCACATCGACTACGAAACGCTCGTCCGCACGCCCAAGGACTCTGCACGGTGGTACGCCGACGTGGTCGCCGCCAACGCCCTCACCGCCTGAGCGAGGCAATCTCCCAAGCCAGTAGTCCCGCGCCGACCAGACCTGCGTCAGGACCCGCGACCGCCGGCTCCACCGGTGGCGAACCCCGGCGGGCCAATAGTTGCGGCACCGCCTCCTGAACCGTCGCCGAGAGTGCGCCGGTTCCGGTGCCGACCCCGCCACCCAGCACGACGACGGCGGGGTCGAGGACCAGCACGAGCGCGGCCATCGCATGGGCCAAAGCACCAGCCGCGGATTCGACGACGAGTCGTGCTTTGGCGTCTCCCTCGTCGGCATACCGGGCGACTTCGAAGCCCGACGCCTGTCGCGAGGTCAACGCTGTGTAGCGCGCTGAGATCCCAAGCCCTGAAGCGAACTGCTCGAGGTTCCCGTCCCAGGTCGGGTCGGTGCGCGGGTCGACCGGCCACTCCCCCAGCGCGAGCGCCTCGCCTCGTCGGCCCACCACGCACCGCCCGTCGACCACCACGGTGCTGGACAGGCCCGTGCCCCAGGAAACATAGAGCATCGACTCTGGGTTGGCCGTACGTCGTGCGGCCGCCTCCGCGGCTGCCGCACACCGCACATCGGCGTCGACAGTCACGGCGCCGCCACCCGCATCCGGGCTAGCAAGTCGCGAGGCTGCACCTGCCAGTCGAACACCTCGGCACTGGTGAGCCGACCCGTCCCGGACGTACTCGGCGATGCCGAGGCCGAGCCCCTGGACCCGGTGGCCGGCCGCGCGTGCTCCGTTCGCCGAGCCGCGCAGCAAGGGCATGCAGCGCGGTGAGGCCGGGGTCGCACCGGCCGGCGACCCGCGGAGTCGCGACCTGGTCGCGCTCGAAGACCTCCCCACTACGGCCGACGAGACCTCCGACGAGCTTGGTCCCGCCGGCGTCCAGGGCGATCACGACGTCGGCCACAGCAGTCATCGTGGCAGAGCTGCGCCCGACCGTCACGTGAGCCGCACGCTGAGCCGTTCGCCGGCCCGGACCCTTGCCCCAGCTCACCAGCCAGCCACCGTCGGTCCGGGCCACTTCGGCGTCACCGTCGACCGCGACCTCCCGGTCGGTCTCCAGCAACGCGCGCCCAGGCCCATCGCCGCGCCGCAGCTGCACGGTCGAGCCGTCACCGTCACCGTCGAGCTCGGCAGTAGCCCAGCGCAACACCGCATCGTCCAGCTGTACGTCGACGGGCACAATCAGTCCGCTGCGCGCGGCCAGATCGAACGCGAAGCCGTCGGCAACCGATGCGCCGTTCAGCTGCAGCGTGAACGCCTGCGGAACGGGAGCGACGTTGACCAGATGCACGAGGCGCTGCCCGGTGTCGTCCGCGGTGGTGGTGTGCACCAACCCAGGCGTCGCACCGTCCGCGACAACCCGCGGTCGCACGCCGAGGCGGTCGAACAACGCCAGCCACAAGCCAAGGTGGCATGGGTAGTCGCACGCCATCACGATCGCCCGCCCACCGCTGGGCAGACTGACCTCGACGGCCACAGGGGAGCCGTCGGCCACGTCGAGGATTAGTGGCTCCACGGTGGATGCACCGGTGCTCGCCAGATGCTCGAGGACACCGACCCGCACCTCTGGCTGGGCGCCTGCCCAGTCCGTCGCACGCACCGATGGGTAGAAGTGTGGCGTGCCGTCGACGCGCTCAGCGACGGTGATGCCGAGGGCGTCGGCCAGCACCGTGCACGGTGTGCCGTCGTCATCCACCTCCGGCACCAGGCCATGCAGCAGCAGGCGGCCGCCGGCCTGAACGAATGCGGCGAGCCTCTCCTGGATAGCGCGACCGAGCACGGCCGGGGTCGCGACGGCGAGCGCCGGACCAGCCGGGTCGAGCTCGGCCCCGGCCGAGGTCGGCGCACCTGACAAGTCGACCGCCCCGAAGGACAGGCCGCCGAGCAGCAGCGACCTCGCCAGCATGTCGCGCGGGCCCATCCCCCGGAACCTCTCGACGTCGATGACCTGGTCACGCCGCGATGTCGAGGACGGATGGCAGTACTCAGTGAGGTAGTGGTCGGGGACGAAGCCGAGCACGATGCCGTCGTGCTCCTCGTCCATGCTGGCAAGCAGATTCTCGGCCCCGCGGACCGCGCGCACTGCGCTGGTCGTGGCCGCATGGGCGTCGGTCAGCACGCCCTCCGGGTTGACGGGGGCTGCAAAGCCGTGGCGCTCACCGGTGAACGCGATGCGGTCGTTGCCGTCGCCGACGGGCTCGTCGAGCGGTGGATTGTGCCCGCCCGAGAACAGGTAGTAGTTGATCAGCCGGTTGCCTTGTGCCACGCACAGCCGCGTCTTCAGCTCGGCGGTCTGCGGACTCGTGATGCCGGCTGAGGTCCTCGCCGTAGTCGCCCGTGCCTGCTTCGAACTCGAGCGAGGTGATGGGCTGCTCTGCGTCGTGGACCGCGGCCATGAACGCGTTCATGACATACAGGTCCGGGACGTTCTCCACGGTCAGCTCGCCGATGTAGTGGTCCGAGCCAGAGGTGGTCTGCGGCACGCCGGCGTACGACTTGGACAACTGGCTGATCCCGATCGGGAACGCGCGGCCGCGACCGCCGACAGTGCCGTGGATGTTGATGAGGAACGGGACGCCCTCGATGCCGTGCTTCTGGGCCACGTCGCGCAGTCGCAGCAGGTACGTCGCATAGCGGTCGCGGTGATGGGCCCCGAGATCATGGTGCAGCGCCAACTGCTGGGCCGCGCTGCCGCCTGCGGTGGCACCGGAGCGCCACCACTCCGCCCAGCGCGCCTCGTCCTGCGGGTCAGCGCCGTACCGATGCGTCGCAGCATCGCGACCCCAAGTCTCGTCGGCCCACTTGGCGAGGTCGCCCAGCATGGCGTCGGTCATCTCTGGCGTGTTGGTGATCCACGAGAGCATCCCGACCTCGTTGTCGAGCTGGATTGCTGCCACCGGGCCACCGCGCGTGACCAAGTGGTCGGCCAGCACCGGCATGATCTCGGCGTACCACTGCTCGGCCGCACCGAGGTAGCCAGGCTCGAGATAGTCGAGTGTCTGAGTGCGAGCCGGGGCCCCGTCCCAACCCAGCGGCACGGCGTCAGGGTGCTCGCGGTAGATACGGAACGGAAGGCCTTCGTTCTTCAGCTCGGCCATCACGAACGGGCCGGGTCGGGCCACCACCAGCAGGTCGCGCTCGGCCGCCAGCTCGAGGAAGCCCACCAGGTCGCGATATTCGCTGGTGGAGCCCGTCAGGTCGACCTCGCCGGTAGCCGTCTCATGGACTATCCACGGCATGTAGCTCGCCACCACGTCACACCCGGACGCCACCAGCTTGTCGAGCCGGTCGGCCCAGTCCTCGCGGTGCAGCCGGAAGTAGTGCACTTCACCGGACATCAGGATCCTCGGGACGCCGTCCACGAGAAATTGCCGGCGCTCGAGCCGCACCGGCCGGGGTGGTCGACCGGGCACGTCATGTCGCTCAGGGGTGGGGGATGTCGCCAGATCAGCCGTTGCGGGAGTGGTCACCGGGTGCGTCCTCACGGGGTCGGTGGGGGTGGTTTTCGGGCGATGAGCCGAGTGTGGCCCTTGCCACATCAGCGTGGTTCTGCTTATGGTACTGAAACCGGTTTCTGACGCGCCAGGCAATTCCGGAAACCGGTTTCTCAACCTATAACGGGAGAAGGGGTATGGAAGACAGCCGGGTGACGGTGAGACGGGTGGCCGAGATGGCCGGCGTCTCCCCCGCGACTGTCTCACGCGTTTCTCGCGGCTCCACCCAGGTCTCTCCGCACTTGCGCGACCGGGTGCTGCGGGTCATCGAGGAGCAAGGCTACTTGCCTAACCATCTCGGACGCGCGCTGGCCGAGAAGCGGCACGGCGCACTGGGGCTCGTCTTCCCCGGGCTGTCCGGCCCGTACTTCTCAGAGCTGATCCAGGGCTTCGAGTCCGAGGCCCTCAGCAGCGGAGACAGCGTGCTGATGCTGGCGTCCCACCTGCGCGCCGACACCGACGCAACGGTGCTCGACCTCGCTGCGCGGGTCGATGGGGTGGCGATTCACGGCGGCACCGTGTCAGCCGCGGCCGTCGAGAGGGTTGCCCGGCATACGCGGGTGGTGGTGATGGCCGATGACACGGGCCACGCCCACTGCTCGGTCAGGGTCGACAACAGCACCGTCCAGGCGCTCACCACGCACCTACTCGTCGAGCACGGCTACCGTCGGCTGGCCTTCGTGGGCAACCCGGAGGGATCGCCCGACGTGACCACCCGCTGGCAAGCTTTCCTCTCCGCACACCGGGCAGCAGGCATAACGGCCCCATCAGAGCCGATCCGGGTCGGACTACAACAGTCCGACGGCGCGGTCGCCGCCCAGGAACTGCTCGACGTCGAAGAGCCGCCCGAGGCCGTGGTGTGCGCCAACGACGAGATCGCCCTTGGTCTGATGATCGCTGCGCTCAGCCGCGGTCTTCGCGTGCCGGATGACGTCGCTATCACCGGCTTCGACGACATACCGATGGCCGCCCTTGTGCAGATGACCACTGTGCGCCAGCCGATTCGCGAGCTCGCAGCGACCACTGCTCGACTGCTCGCCAACCGGCTGATCGAGCCGGTTGGCGAGACCGTGCTGTCGACCGAGCTGATGTTGCGCGGGTCGTGCGGCTGCCGTCACAGCGGTGTGCCTGAACTACCGCTGGCCGAACTCGTGGGGGGCTCGGGTGCTCAGCGTGCGGACGCGGGCGAACCCGACCAAGATGTGCTGGAAGCACCGATCACCGGCGCCGATGCCGGGCATGGAGATCACAACGCTGCACCCGGCGATATGGAGGAACCTCGAAAATGAGACGACGACGACTGACAACGAGCGTGGTGGCTGCGCTCGCCAGCGCGAGCCTGCTGCTGGCAGGCTGCACCGGCACCGAGGACACGGAAGACGAAGCGGCCGCTGAGGGCATGATCAACTTCCTCAACCTCACCGACTTCGGCGGCGGAGCCCAGCCGCAGGAGAACTACAACCCGTACCTCGACGCGACCAAGCTGGCCGCCACGAGCTACGTCTTCGAGCCGCTCTACCAGATCGAGACCTACGGCTGCACCGAGATCCCGTGGCTCGCCGAGTCCTACGAGTGGACCGACCCGAAGACGCTCGTCTACGACATCCGTGAGGGCGTCAAGTGGAACGACGGCGAAGACTTCACCGCTGAAGACGTGGCGTTCACGTTCAACATGCTCAAGGAGTTCGACGTCCTCGATGTGTCGGGCGTCTGGGCATCTTTGAGCTCGGTGGAGGCCACCGGTGACAACCAGGTCACCTTGTCGTTCAAGGAGCCCGGCTCGTCGGTGTTCACGCTCGTGAGCGCGGTGCCCATCGTGCCGGAGCACGTCTGGTCGGAGGTGAAAGACCCTGCCACCTTCACCAACTCTGAGGACCCCGTCGGCACCGGCCCGATGTTGGTCAAGTCCTTCAACCCGCAGCAGCTCGTGGCAGAGCGGAACCCGGACTACTGGCAGGCCGACAAGGTCAAGGTGGAGGAGCTCCGCTGGAACAAGGCCGAAGCAGGCGGGCCGGTCGAGCAGCTGAAGATGAGCCGCGGCTTCTACGACATGAACCAAGCGTTTATGCCCGACATCGAGAAGTCCTACATCGACCGCGACCCCGAGCACCGCAACTACTGGTACGCGCCGGGTGGCCTGATCAGTGTCTACATGAACCTCACCAAGGCTCCGTTCGACGATGCCGAGTTCCGCAAGGCATTGACCACGGCCTTCAATGACCAGGAAGTGATCGACAAGGCTCAGTTCGGCTACGTCACTGAGGCGAGCCAGAGCGGCCTCGTCGTTCCCGGCGAGAGCGAGTGGTTGCCGGAAGGCATCGAGGACCAGGGGCGCATTGCATACGACCCTGACGCGGCCGACAAGGCGCTCACCGACGCGGGATACGTCCTTGACGACGATGGCAATCGCCTCGACAAGGACGGCAACCCCATCTCGTTCACGTTCAAGGTGCCAGGCACGTACTTCGACTGGGTCGATGCGAGCGACATCCTGATCGAGAACCTGGAGGCGCTCGGCCTACAAGTCGACCAGGAAACCCCTGACCCGGCGACTCACGACGAGGCCCGCCAGACGGGTGACTACGACATGATATTCGGTGTGTTCGGCGGTGGATGCAACGTCTACACCAACTTCGCCAACCCGCTCTACGGCCCCAACACGGCGCCGATTGGCGAGCCAGCAACTCTCGGCAACGAGATCCGCTGGGAGGACCCCGAGACCGACCAACTGATCGAGGAGCTGAAGGTCGCAACCGACAAGGACGCCCAGAAGGAGGCCGTCGCCGGGATCGTCGACATCATGATGACCGAGGTGCCGATGATCCCCATCTGGTACGGCGCCAAGTGGTTCCAGTACGACACCACCAAGGCAGAAGGTTGGCCGAACGAGGACAACCCCTACGCCGACGGTGGTAACTTCCCCATCGTGCTGACCCACCTGGTCCCGTCGGACGAGTAGGACACTGACAACAGATGCGGTATTTCGTTCGGCGCGCCGGCTTCTTCCTGGCCACACTGTGGGCCGCGGTGACTCTCAACTTCCTCATCCCGCGGCTCCAGCCAGGCGACCCTGCCCAAGCGATGGTCTCCAAGCTGGCGGGGAAGTCCGAGGCGGTCGACCCCGCCCAGGTCGCCGCGATCACCAAGATGCTCGGCGTGCCGGACGGAAGTCTGTTGTCCCAGTACTGGGACTACCTGGGGGCACTGCTCCAAGGTGAGTTCGGAGTCTCGTACACGTACTACCCCTACACGGTGACCGACGTGATCGCTGACGCGGCGATCTGGACCATCGTCTTGGTGGGCGTGACGACGGTCATGTCGTTCATCATCGGCACGCTGATCGGAGCATGGGCGGCGTACCGGCGCAACACCAAGACCGACTCGACCATCACCCTCGGGTCGACGTTCATCGGCTCGCTGCCGAGCTTCTGGATCGCGCTGGTGCTGGTCTACGTCTTCGCGATCACGCTGAACTGGTTCCCCGAAAGCGGCGGCTACGGTCCTGGTAGCACCCCGGGCTGGAACTGGACGTTCATCTCAGACGCCATCCAGCACAGTGTTCTCCCGGCCATGTCCTTGCTTATTCTCGGCCCGATCGGCTGGATTTTCGGGATGCGCAACCAGATGGTGCAGGAGCTCGGTGCCGACTACGCCCGGTTAGCCAAGGCCAAAGGGCTGCCGCGGCGACAGATCGCCCTGACGTACGGCGCTCGGGTCGCGATCCTGCCGAACGTCACCGGGTTCGCGATGGCGCTCGGCGGCCTCCTCGGCGGCACCGTGATAGTCGAGACGATCTTCCAATACCCCGGAATGGGCAGGCTGATGATCGAAGCGGTGGGCAACAAGGATTTCCCCCTCATGCAGGCGTTGTTCCTGTTCATCACCGTCGGCGTGCTGGTCGCGAACTTCCTCACCGACATCTTGTACGGCTACTTGGATCCACGGGTCCGGAAGGGTGAAGCAACATGACCTCTCCGATCACCCCATCCGACATCCCCGACCGCGACATCGAGGGCCCTGAAGTCGCCTTCCATGAGGCCGGCAAGTCCACCCGGGTGCCCGGCTGGTTCATCATCTTGTGGCGCAACGTCAAGTGCCGGATCGGGCTCTTGATGCTGTTCGGGTTCATCCTGATGGCCGTGTTCGCGCCGATGATCGCGCCGTTCGACCCCCGAGCTGACGACTTCGTGCCGTCTGAGGGCCCTTCGGCCGACCACTGGCTCGGCACCACCCAGAGCGGCGAGGACGTCTACTCCCAGCTCATCTGGGGCTCCCGCACGTCACTGTTCGTGGGACTTGCCTGCGGCATCATCTCCACCGCGATCGCACTGGTGGTCGGGCTCAGTGCCGGCTACCTAGGGGGCGTGGTGGACGAGGTGCTGTCCTTCTTCATCAACCTCGGCCTTGTCGTGCCGGGGCTGCCGCTGATGATCGTGCTGGCCGGGTACATACAGGTCGACGGCGTCTTTGTCATCATCATCGTCATCTCGATTACTAGCTGGGCCTTCGGCGCCCGCCTCAAACGCGCGCAGATCCTCACCTTGCGCAGCCGGGACTACGTCACGGCGGCCAAATTCGCAGGTGACAGCACCTCCAGGATCATCTTCTACGAGATCGCCCCCAACATGACCTCGTTGATCGTCGTTGGGTTCATGGGCGCGGCCCTCGGTGCGATCGGCGCAGAGGCAGGGCTCGCCTTCTTGGGACTGGGAGATCCGCAGACGGTGAGCTGGGGCACCATGCTCAACCAGGCCAGCGTAGGTGGCGCAATGCTGCTCGGTGGGTGGGCATGGCTGATTGCACCGGGGCTCATCCTGGCTCTCCTCATGACCGCGATGACGTTGATCAACTTCGGCGTCGACGCGCTGAGTAACCCAGCCCTCAGGGAGGACTGACATGGCCCTCCTCGAGGTTTCCGAGCTGAGCGTCACCTACACGCCGCGCGACTCCTTGGCGGTGCGCGCCGTCGACCACGTGAGCTTCAACGTCGAGGAGGGCGAGTTCGTCGGACTGCTCGGGGAGTCCGGATGTGGCAAGTCGACACTCGGCAATGCCATCCTGGGACTGTTGGAGAAGCCAGCCGCGATCAGCGGCGGCACCGTCACGTTCGACGGGCGCGACGTAACGAACCTCGACGAGGACGAGATGCGTCCGATGCGGTGGGTCGACTTGTCCACCGTCTTCCAGTCCAGCATGAACTCGCTCAACCCGGTGGTGACGATCCGCAGCCAGTTTGCCGACACGTTCGGGGCGCACCCCGAGGCGGCGGGTGACGACGTCGATATCGAGCAGCGCGCGGGAGACCTCCTGGAGATGGTCTCCTTGGAACGTGACGTACTGCGCCGCTACCCGCACGAACTCTCCGGTGGCATGAAGCAGCGCGTAGCCCTAGCCCTGGCACTCGCACTCCAGCCACGCTTCGTACTCCTCGACGAGCCCACGACCGGACTCGACGTGGTGGTGCAGCGTGACATCCTCGACCGGCTTCGGGAGCTACGTCGCGAGCTCGGGTTCGCAGTGCTGTTCATCAGCCACGACCTCGGCACCGTCATGGAGATGGCTGACCGGGTGATGGTGATGTACGCCGGCGAAATCGTCGAGAACCAACCGTCCGCCGACATGATCGTCGAGCAGCTTCACCCCTACAGCACCGGCCTGCTCGGCTCGTATGCCGATCCGCGCGACGAGGTCGTCGAGGTCGCCTTCATCCCAGGGCGGCCACCACACCTGTCGGGCGAGCTCGTCGGCTGCCGGTTCGAGCCACGCTGCCCGGTGTCGGTCGACGAGTGCCGCACCAACCACCCCGAACTGCTGCCTGCCGGCCGTGGCCATGCGCGGTGCCTGCTGGTCGAGCAGTCCCTGCGCGACGGCGTACCGATCCAGAAGGCGGCGCCGGTCGACCACCTCGACGCGGTGTTCTCCGCCGACGCCAGCACTCGCGGTGACGTCGATGCCGAGCCGGTGTTAGTGGTGGAGAACGTCAGCAAGACCTACCACGTTAGGCAAGGCATGCGCACGACGTACACCGAGGCCGTCAAAGACGTGTCTTTCGTGCTGCGGCCGGGCCGGGTCAGCGCGTTGGTTGGGCAGAGTGGTTCCGGCAAGACCACGATTGCCCAGCTGGTCACCGGAGTGGAGCGGCCGACCCAGGGCACGATCGAGTTCAAGGGCAGCCGGGTCGACCGCCTGAAGCGCCGAGCCTTGCGCCGCTACCGACGACACGTGCAACTCGTCTTCCAGGACCCGTTCTCGGCTCTCAACCCGACCCGCAGCGTCGTCTACGCGATCAGCCGCCCGCTGCAGAACCACCTCGGCATGAACCGCAAGCAGGCTCGCGACCGGGCGGCCGAACTGCTCGAGACCGTGGGCTTGAGCCCAGCGTCGCAGTACCTCGACAAACTCCCACACGAGCTCTCGGGCGGGCAGCGTCAGCGGGTCGTGGTCGCGCGCGCATTGGCACCTGAGCCCGAAATCCTCATCGCCGACGAGCCCATCTCCATGCTGGATGTCTCCATCCGAGCCGAGATCATCGGGTTGCTCGACGCGCTCGTCCGCGACAAGGGCATCGCGATGCTGTACATCACTCACGACCTCCTTAGTGCTCGGCTGCTCGCCGACGACGTGATGGTGCTGAACCTGGGCGTGATGGTCGAGCGCGGGCCTACGCTCGAGGTCATCGGACAGGCCAAGGACCCCTACACCCGCAAACTGCTCGCGGCTATCCCTAATCCGGGAGCGATCCATAAGCCTGGTCTCGACAAGCGGTCCAGCACAGCGGCAGGACCAGAGACGAAGCCGGAGGACACCCCGCTCGTGGGGAGCTGATCCCAGGGCGCCAGCCTCGGGTCAGCGCAGCCAGGCGGTCCCGGGTGAAGGCAGCCGACCGTGCTCGTCCAACGCGCGGCTACTGGCCAGCAGCTCGGACCCCCACGCCTCGAGTGGCAGTGGGTCAGTCCCGGTGTTGAGCACGCAGGTGATGTTGTCGCGCCGAAACGCCAGTACGTCGTCCGGGCTCGCCAGCCACGTCGGCCACGCGGCATCGCGGAGGTCCTTGCGCGCAGCCATGGCCGCGCGGACAACCTCCAGCGGAGACCCCGGCTCGTCAAGCTGGGACTCCACGCTGAGATCTCCCCACGCGGCCGGTTGCGGCAGCCACGTGCGTGCACCCGCCCCCGGAGGGGAAAAGCCATAGTTCCCAGTGTCGCCGCGAGTCCACGGCAACGGCACTCGCGCACCGTCCCTGCCTCTGCTCGGTGCCGCCAGACCGGCGCCACGTCGGGTCACGTAGGTCATCGTCCAACAAAGCCACCTCGGGAAGCCCTAGCTCGTCGCCGGCATACAGATAGGTGGCGCCGGGCAACGCGAGCAGCAACAGCAGCACCGCGAGCGCCCCCTCTGGCCCCCACCGCGTCGCGGCCCGGACGACGTCATGGTTGCCGTGCGGCCACGCCGGCCGTCGTCCTTGCCTGGCCGCCGCGTCGAGGTAGCTGTGCAGGGTCTCGCCGATGGCCCTCGCGTCGAGCGGGGCGAACACCAGCAGCATGGCGAACGCCTGCTCGAACTCGTCCGGACGCAAGTAGGGCTCACCGAGCCAGGCTGGCCCCCAGACCTCCGCAACCCCGAAGCGGTCGGGTCGCTCGGCGAGGACCTGCGCGAACCGACGGTGGATCCGGTGCACCTCGGGTCGGTCGCTGAAGGGATGCTCGTCCCCTGGCTGGCGATCCTTCGCAGGCACGGACACCGGCGGATATCCGGGCGCCTTGGCCAGCGCCCCAGCAGCGTCGAAGCGGAGACCGTCGAAGCCGCGATCGAGCCAGAAGCGCAGCGTGCGCTCGACGTCGGCCATCACGTCCGGGTGCTCCCAGTTCAGGTCGGGCTGCTCGACGTCGAAGGTGTGCAGGTACCACTCGCCGTCGCCGAGCGGCTCCCAGGCTGGTCCTCCGAACAACGACTCCCAGTCGGACGGCGGACCACCGTCTTTACCTGGGGCGATGTGAAAGCGGGCCCGCTCCGGGTGCCCGGGGCCGACGAGTCGGGCCCGCTCGAACCACGGGTGGTGGATGGAGGTGTGGTTGGCCACCACATCGCCAACGACGCGAAGTCCTCGGGCATGCGCCTGCGCGAGCAGCTCGTCGATATCGTCGAGCGTGCCCATGTCGGGGTCGACCGCCCGGTGGTCGATGACGTCGTACCCGGCGTCCGCGTCTCCGCTGACGTAGAACGGGTTGAGCCACAACGCGTCCACGCCGAGGTCGACCAGGTGGTCGAGGTGCTCAATAACGCCGCGCAGGTCGCCGGTGCCGTCACCGTCGGAGTCGCCGAAGCTGCGCAGGTAGACCTGGTAGATGACGGCATCGCGCCACCAAGGCGCACCACCCGTCACGGCAGAGTCCCGTCGGTTGTCGGAACGAGCTCGACCAGGCTCAGCGCGCTCGTCGGCAGGTCGAGCAGCACCGTCGCTCCCCCGTCTGGGCCTGCCTCGACGGACTCGTGGGGCAGCGGGGCCATGACGTCGAGATCGGCCAGCGCCTCCCACTGCTGCTCGTCGGGCCAGTCCACGACGCCGAGGTCGGCGGCGTGCTTCGCCAGGTATGAGTGCTCCGAGTCGACGCGGCGGTGTCGTACGTCGTACCGGCCAGGCGGCAGCGACGCGAACTCGATCTTGACCGCGCGGTCGAGGTCGTTGCGGCCCTCGGCCCAGTCGTGCTGCTGCAGCGTGCCGTTCCAGACGGCCACCGCAATCCGGGCAGGTCCGTCGTCGGCGGCGTCGGCGCCCGCCCAGGCTTGCACGAGCGACTCTGCACCGTCGCCGGTCAGTTGTACGCCGACCGCCTCGTCGCCGAGCCGCTCCAGAGCAGCAAGCGCCCAGAAGCGGGGCTTAGCGAGCCCGCCGACACTGAGCAGCCCAAACCCGCCGTGCACGAGGCGCGGTGGTCGCCCCAGCTCCTCGAAGTGGTCGCTCGAAACCCAGCACGCCACTGACGCCCCGGTCTGGGCGGCCGCCAACATGCCGCGCGCCGTGAAGGCCGCGACCCACGGGTGGTCGTTGACGGGATGGAAGTGCGTCGGGGTCGGACCCCACTCGGTCCACCAGACAGAGACGTCGCCTAGACCGTGCCTCTCCAACGCAGGCTGCAGGTCTAGCGGCGGGATCCCATAGGCGTGCGGGGTGAGCACGTCGAGGTCAGACCCAGAACGGGCCACGTGCTCGAGCAGGGCGTCGAGCCAGCCGACCGCTGCTGAGGCCGGGCCGGCGATGGGCAGTGTCGGGTGAGCCCGGCGGATCGCGCTGGCGGACGCGTCGTACAGGCGCAGGTAGTCGTCCTGGCTGCCGGTCCAGAAGACGCCAAGGTTGGGTTCGTTCCAGACCTCGAGCGCCCACCCGCGGGCCAGCTCGTCGTCGCCGTACCGCTCTCGCAGGTGGGTAACGAACGCCTCGACGAGCCCTGCCCAGCGGCTCAGGTCGCGGGGTGGGTTGCGAAGCCCAGCCTCGGTAATCTCGTGGAATGGCGGGTCCGCCATCGCCCTGGGCGTGAATCCCAGCTCGAGCATCGGACGCATCCCAGAGCCGAGGACCGTATCGAGCACCGTGTCCAACGTCGAGAAGTCATACACGGGCTCACCGTCCGCGTCCTCGCGGTAGACACCCATGTCGTCGCCGAGAGTGCCGTGTGCCCGCACGCGTTGCACGCCTAGCTCGGAGTGCACCCGGGCCAGCGCCTGCACGGACTCCGCGCCGATCGGACGACCACCCGACGCATCCGGGGACAGCAGGTGGCTGAGGTGCTCGCTGCCGATGCATGCCCGCCATGGCCGAGGCGTTGGCCCGTGAATGTCGGCGGCATCCACCCGGACGACGACTTCCGGAGCCGGAGCCGAGCTGTCGTAGGGAAGCGGGGTTGCAGGCACCGGCCTTCCCGGAGCACCATGACCTTCCTCGATGCTGCGGACCGCCGCGACGGCATACCAACCCCCCGCACTATCCCGAGTGTCGGAGTAGGGCAGGCAGGGCACGACCAGCAGGTCTCCACCGCCGTGATCGAGCGGTGCCAACGCGTCAGGTTCGGTGCCGTGGTGTACGACGTAGCCCACCGCGTCGTCGACAGCCGCCCAGGTCAAGGTGACCTGAGCAACTCCGGCGACTGCGTCGAGGGAGGTCGGCGGGGCGAGTGTGCCCACCGTCAGCCTCTGACGTGAACCAGCACCGCTGACGGCTGAGGCACGTCGAGCTCGAGCACAGCTCCACCCAGCGCGTGCTGCAGAGCGACCGGCTCGGCCGCCAGCGTGTCAGCGGCCTGCAACTGGTCCCACTGCTCGTCGGTCGGCCAGTCACCGACACCGAGCCGCTCGGCCAGCGTGGTGACGTCGCCGTGGTCCGCGTCGAGCCGGGTGACCTCGGCCGTGGCGCCGTCGCCGAGACCCTCCAGGTGCAGCCGCACGGTGCGTGCCAGCGACTCGTCGCCGCTTCGCTTGTCTTGGTCAAGCGTGTGGTTCCAGACGAGGATAGTCAGGGAGCCATCGTCGTGACGCGACGCCCAGGTCTGCACGAGACCATCAGCCCCGTCACCCGTAGCGGACACCGGCAACTGCGTCTCACCGAGCTGCGAGAGCAGGTGCAGAGCGTGATAGCGCGACTTGGCGATTCCGCCCACCGTGATCAGCCCGAACCCACCGTGCAGCAGCTTCGGCGGACGCCCGAGCTCCTCGAAGTGATCGCTCGCGACCCAGTACGACAACGCGTCAAGACGTCCTGCCGACGAGCGCATCCCGTGCAGCAAGAACGTCGCCGACGAGACGCTGTCGTTGACCGGATGGAAGTGGCGCGGGGAGACGCCCCACTCGGTCCACAGGATCCGGGCGGTGCTGCCATATCGCGCCAGCGTGGGGCGGAGGTCCAGCGGTGCGTTGCCGTAGGTGTGGGTGGTCACGAAGTCGACCGGCGCGCCGGACTTGCTGGTGTGGTCGAACAGCTCGTCGACCCAGTCGGAAGCGGCCGAAGACGGCCCGCCGACAGCGAGCCGCGGGTCCACGGCCTTGATCGCGGCGGCGGTCACGTCGTACAGCTGCATCCACTCGTCGCGCGTGCTCGACCAGAACACCTCGAGGTTGGCTTCGTTCCACACCTCGAAGTCCCAGCCGAGCACCTCTTCATGGCCATACCGGTCCATGAGGTGCCGCACCAGTTCGCTGATCAGGTTGGCCCATCGGTCCCAGTCCTTGGGCGGGGACGTGATGCCGCGGTACTCAAAGACCGTCTTCTCCGGGTCACTCGCCAAGTCGCGCGGCATGAAGCCGAGCTCGACGCATGGGCGCAGCCCGATCGCCATGATGCGGTCGTAGACCTCGTCGATGACGCTGAAGTCGTGCACAGGCTCGCCGTCGACTTCGCGGTAGACGCCAAGGTCGTCGTGCAGGATCGCGTGGGCACGGACGGTGCTGACGCCGATCTCGTCGTGGACTCGGCGCAGGGCGGACTCCAGCTCGTCGCCGATCACCCGTCCTCCGGATGTGTCGGGGCACAGCAGCTGGCTCAGCCGCTCACTTCCGATCATCGGCTGCCACGGTCGGGCCAGCGGCTCACCGCTGGCACTCGTGTCGATGGCCACCTCGACAGTGGGGACGGCGTCCGCGGCCACGAGCGAGGCGGTGGTCACGACCTCGCCGAGGTCGCAGCAGACCTTCACGGACGGTACCGACGCCACGGCATAGTCGTAGCTGGTGCCCGGCTCGCCGGTGGTGTCGACGTACCAGGTCTCCGGCACGGACAGCACATCGCCACCGCGGTGGTCCACCGGGGTCAGGTCGTCGCGCGACGACCCGGCTGGCGCTCGGTGCACCAGGTAACCGATGGCGCCGTCGACCGGCTCCCAGCGCAGGGTCACGTGAGCAGAACCCGGCGTGGCGGTCAGTCCGGCCGGGGGCGGCAGGTCGGGAACCTCAGTCGTATGACGCTGGTCGGAGCGGGTGGAGATCCGCTGCTCCCAGTCCTCCCGGGCGCCGAGATCACGGTCGATGTCAGTGCCTTCGGTGCCGGTGGTCATCCGTCCTCCAGATGTAGGTCGCAAGGGGTGCGCGGTACCGGCGATCAGGGCGATATCATACAAATCCCCGCGTGAAACCGGTTTCTCAACCAAGCCCACAGCACCGGAGCCGCAGTGTCAAGCCCGAATCGGCGGGCGCGTCAGGTCTTGCGGTAATCGCGCGGTGGAATGCCGAAGTGCGCGCGGAACCTCCGGGAGAGGTGGAACTCGTCTGCGAAGCCCAACGTGCGGGCGATCTCGCGATGAGTCATGTCGGTCAGACGCAGGAGGGTGGCCGCGGCCTGCAAGCGGCGGGTCATCCGGAACGCCGATGGTGTCTGCCCGACCTGTGCGCTGAAGCGACGCCGGAACGTGTCGTAGGTGAGCCCCGACTCAGCCGCGATGGTCTGCAGGTCGACGCTCCCGGTGAGGTCGTCGGCCAGCCGGCCGCTGGCGTTCAGGATCTCGAGGCTGAGGTCGGGGCCTGGTGAAAGGGCGCTGGCGTCCTCGGTGTCGAGCAGCCAGTCGGCCAGCGCGAGCAACTGATGCTCGGCGGCACGCGGAGATGGCGGCGGCGTCCGCAGCACGGTCCGCAACGCTCCGATCGACGGAATCGGTTGCGGGTACCGGGGTCCCGGCACCGCGAACGTGCTGAGCCCCGCGAGTGAGTCGAACACCGGTCCGGTGAAGACGGCAAAAAGCTCGGTCCAGCGCTGCCCCGGCTCGGTTCCGTACCAGTGGGGAAAGCCTGGCGGCACGACAGTGTGTGCACCGGGACCGATCCGCTCCTCACGTCCGTTGCCGTCGCGGTAGATCCCTTCGCCGTCCAATACGACCGACAAGACATAGGCATCCATCACCCGCAAGCTCGACGGCATGATCGGCTCGTCGTCGACAACCTCGCCGGCCAGCAGCAGCTGGCCGAGCCGCGTTAATGGCCCTTCTGAGACCGCGATCACAGTCCTGAGGCTCACCAGCCCACCGTACTGGCGCCATAACGTTCATGTCTGCGCCGCGTCCAGACATTCCACGGCCAGCGCCGGAGAACTACTGTCGAGAGGTAATCAAAAGACGAGCGCAGGCCATTGCCCGCGCGCCCTGGAGGACAGCATGACCTCGACCGACAACGCCGTCCGCACCGGACTGGTCACCGCCGAGCACATCGCCCAGTACGAGAGCGAGGGCTACTTCGTCCTCGAGAACGTGCTGACGGACGAGCAGCTCGAGCTGCTTCGCGGCGGCGCTCAGTACTCCATCGACAAGCTCGATGCCGACATGGACGCAGCCGGTGTCGACCGGATCGGCATCAACGCCCGCGGCAGGCGCTACTTCAGCAACATGATCTACAAGGACCGCCCCGAGCTCCGACAGTTCCTCTTCAGCGACACGATGGCTCAGATCTGCGAGGCGACCCTCGGCAAGGATGCCTACCTGTTCTGGGAGCAGTACGTCATCAAGGCCGGCGACCCCGACACGTCGTTCGCCTGGCACCAGGACTCCGGGTACGTCGACGAGGACCACGAGCCTTACCTCACCTGCTGGATCGCGCTCGACGACGTGACAGAGGAGAACGGCTCGGTCTACCTGCTGCCCTACTCGCAGTCAGGCATCAAGTCCTACATCAAGCACATCCCGGACCCGGTGACCAACGACAAGATCTGCTACTTCGGTTCGAACCCGGGCGTCCCCATGACCGCTCCGGCCGGCTCGATCGTTGCGTTCTCGAGCGTCGTCATCCACCGCAGCGGACCCAACTTCACCGACAAGATGCGGCGCGTGTACCTGGCGCAGTACTCGAAGGACGTTCTGACGTTCAAGGACGGGAAGACACCCGCCGGTTCGTACGATCACTTCCTCGAAAACGGCAAGAACGTCGCCGAGATCTAGGCCATAGACCGCTTCGTCACGTCGCCGTGGCCGCAACGATGCAGTTGCGGCCGCGGCGCTTGGCGGCGTAGAGAGCGGCGTCGGCTTCCTGGATAACCTTGGCCGACGTTGTCCCGTGCTCTGGGTAGAGGGCGAGCCCGGCAGAGATCGTGACCGAAGGCAGCATTGAGCCCAGGTACTCGACCTGCGCGACTGCGACGCTCTCGCGCAGGCGATCAGCCCTGACATACAGGCTGTCGAGGTCGATGTCGGCAACGAGCACGAGGAACTCCTCGCCGCCGTATCGGCACGGGATGTCGCCGGCGCGAACCGAGGCGCGGATCACCCCCGCGACCGCCGCGAGCACCGAGTCGCCTGCTGCGTGTCCGTGGATGTCGTTGAACTGCTTGAAGCCGTCGACGTCGATCATGATGAAGCCAAGAGACGTCCCGGCGCGCTCTGCGCGGCTGATCTCTCGCTCGACCCAATCCTCAAGAAAGCGACGGTTGAACAGGCCTGTCATCGGGTCCCGGAGCGACTGCTGGCGTAGGGCTGTGCGCATCTGCAGGTTTGCCAGGGAGAGCGAGGTCTGCTCGGCGACCGCTACGCCCAGCTGCTGCTTCGCTTCAGTGAGCAGCAGCGGATGCGGCCCGGGCTGGAGACTGTGATCCATCACGTGGAGCAACCCGAGTGTCTCCCCATGAGCCGCCATGGGAATGCAAATCGAGTCACCAAGCCGCTCCAGTGTGTGCGGGCATGACAGACCGCCTAGTTCGCCACGAACAACATGGCGCTGGCCGCGGCGAAGCGCCCAGCACTGCTCGCGCCGGAAAAGCTGATCCACCGGCATCTGGCCCCAGACAACCTTCGGCTCCAACAGGTTTCGCGACGCGTTGAACAGGTACAGGGCTCCCGACAGCCCCGGGAAGATCGACGTGACGACCTGTTCGATCACCTCGTAGGCCTCGGCAGGATCCCCACATGCCTGAAGGAGGTTGCTGAGCTCGGTGAGCTGCAAGATGTCGTAGTTCAGCCGCTGCAGCTCGTCGGTGCGCTCACGCACCCGCTCCTCCAGCTCGGACCGGCTCGCTTCGAGCTCCTCTGCCAGCATGTTGACACCGACGATCAGTGCGTCAATTTCGCCGTCTTCACCAGTCGGGACACCGCGAACAGTCAAGTCACCGCGAGCGAGCTTGGTGAGCAGGGAGACGACCTGACCGACGCCATCCCCCTTCTCTGCCGTACTCACTGCCGTTGCCCGTGCAGCCATTCGAGAGCAGCCGACTGGCTCGTGAACATGCGTGTCGGCGTGCGATCACCGTCGGTCGCCATGAAGAAGTTCGCCAGCATCTTCGTCAAGGGCGACTCCACGAGCAACGCCATGGCGGCAACCCCGCCCTTACTCGTCTTGAAGTGCTCGCGAGCACCACGATCCAACGTCTTCAGCTCTCGCATGTCGACGAGGAGCGGCGCTGCGCCGCGACCTAGCGCTTCGATCGCATCGATACTTCGACGAGCCTCGACCTCGCCGCAGACCGCGTCAGGGTCCCATGCACAGCGCACGATCTCGGCGCCCTCATCCCACCAAACGCGGAAGATGTCCTGGCCCTGATCCATAGCGGATCCCATCCGGTCAGTATCGCAGCCCTGGTGCGCCATTAACTGCGAACTGCGCCACCCTGGCGGATCCACCACGCCGCACCGTCGCGCACGTGTTGCGGCTGGCGTTCGTCGGCGGCCACCTCGTGCATCGCTGATGCCTGGCGCATACCGAGGCCGTAGAGCAATGCGCGGTCGAGCGGCGACCGGTCGCCGGCGATCAGTGGGACGAGCTCGTCAAGCGAATGCTGGCTGTCGATGTGCCCGAGCCCCAGCGCGAGGTCGCGGGCAACCATCGGTGGCGCTTTGGGCAACCACGACAGCATCTGCTCCTCCTGCGAAGGCGATGCGAGGTAGCGGATCAATCGAACGAAGCGGGGGGTCATCGGGTCATCGAGCCCGACCGCTTCGATCTCGTCCGCTAGGGCTGCGGAGAGCGGGCTACGGATCGGACTTCCGTGCAGGAAGATGCACGCGTAGTGGGTCCGGTTACCACGGGCGGCGAAAAGAGCCTCGCGGATCAGCCGCGGGGTCATCTTGTCCTCGTCATACAGGTTGGATGCCGGCAGGCGTTCGCGAACGGCTTCGGCGACCCGTTGAGAAACGCGACGGGTCGTGACAGGGCTGAACCGCTCGCCGTGGGCGGCCGCTTGGGCAAGCTCCTCGTGTCCGGTGACGCCGCGCGACGCGTAGAGCAGCCTCTCCTGCGAACGCTCGGGCAGGGCCATGATCAGGTCCTCGAAACCAGACGCCGTAGCCTGCGGTCCCTTCAACCTGGCGCTGACCACGCCCTCGATGCGAGCGATCTGCGCATCGGTGTAGCAGTCTTCCTCGATCTTGATTGCAACTGCTTCGGCAGCCGCCCAGAAGACGTCGAGTGACTGTGTGGTGAAGAACGTGTCGAGGATGACGGCGGCGGCCTCGGAGGCTCGCGACAGCTCCAACACCCCGATCGGGTCGTTGATGATCTGCACGGCCGGGTCGTCGAGGAACTCACCGACGGCGTGGAGCAACCACGGATGGGCGATCCGGTGTTCAAGCAACAGCCGCATCGCTTCGAAGCGCTGGAGATAAGTGATGCCGACGGACCTGGACATCTGCTGCACAAGACGTTGCGACAGCTGTTTCCACACGGCGCTCGGCACATACATCGTGTCGGTTGCCGCGACGTGATGCGCGAGGCTGGTCCACTCGGGTCCGGTGCCGGGGCCTTCGACCAACGCCTCGAACAGCCGGTCGAGCTCGTCATGGAAGGACGAAGACTTCGGGTCGAGCACGGGCATCCACGCCGGCAGCCCTTCTCCGCCGAGCGCACGGCGTAGGGCGTTGACGACACTGGTCAGCTGGCCGGGCGGCATCCCAAGCGCTAGCTCGTAGGCCTGGAGCACGGAGTACCGCGGCGTGACCTTCCCCGACTCCCAACGGCTGACGGCGCTGCGGTCGGCGCGGAGCCCGACCGATTGCAGGGCAGCGTTGAAGGACTCACCGAGGGCGAAGCCGGGCTCAGGGTGGTGCAGCCTCGACATGAGGAGCAGCCAGCCGACGCGGGCATCGACGTCTGCGGTCGGTGAGCGAAGAGACGTGGTGTCCTCGGGGATCTGATACGGACGACCGCGACGTCCTGCTGCCATGCTCGCCCCTCCCCTCGTCGTTGTCGTCAATCTAGACAGTCTCGCCCAATGAACGAGCCTTAACTGCGGAACTGCTGTGGCGCCCAACTGTTAGCAGCGAGCGCTTGTGTCGTCATGGTCAGTTGCCGGTGGTGGTGATGCCAGTCCCCAGACCATGGGCCGAGGGGATCTGGCCGAGCCGTCCGGCCTGGAAGTCCTCGAAGGCCTCGATGACCTCCGCGCGGGTGTTCATCACGAACGGCCCACCCCAGGCAACCGGCTCACCGATACGGCGTCCGCCGAGGACCAGCACCTCCAGCGACGGGGTGCGCGTCTCCTGGTGAGCGGAAGCATTGAGGTCGATCACGTCGCCGGCGCCGAGCACTGCTAGCTGACCGGTCTCGATCGGACGTCGATCGGCGCCGACGGTGCCTTTACCTGCCAGCACATAGACCAGCGCGTTGAAGTCGCGTCGCCACGGCAGTGTCAGGGCGGCCGATGCGGCGACGGTGGCGTGCACCATCGTCATGGGCGTGTACGTCGATCCGGGCCCGGTGACGTCACCGATCTCGCCGGCGATGATCCGCACGAGCGCACCCGCGTCGGCGGTGGTCGCGAGCGCCACGTCGCCACCACGCAGATCCTGGTAGCGCGGGTCGGCCCACTTCTGGGCTCGTGGCAGGTTGACCCAGAGCTGAATGCCGTGGAACAGGCCACCCTGCTGGACCAGCCACTCCGGCGGCTTCTCGATGTGCAGGATGCCGCCGCCAGCAGTCATCCACTGGGTGTCGCCGTTGCTGATGCTGCCGCCGCCCCCGTGGCTGTCTTGGTGCTCGAACGTGCCATCGAGCAAGTAGGTCACGGTCTCGAAGCCGCGGTGCGGGTGCCAGGAGGTGCCTTTGGGCTCGCCCGGTGCATACTCCACCTCCCCCATCTGGTCCATGTGGATGAACGGGTCGAGGAGGGCGAGGTCGACGCCGGCGAACGCGCGACGCACCGGGAAGCCCTCACCTTCGAAGCCACGCGGCGCGGTCGTCATCGACACGACGGGTCGTACCGTCGCGTGGGGCTGCGACTCCGGGATGCGGGGCAGCTGGGTCAGGTCGTCCACGGTCACCGCGGGCATAGGTGGCTCCTCTCAGGCAAGCAGGTCACCTGTCTCAACACTAGTTGAACTCTAAATCTTCCTCAAGGGTGCAGCAGCCGGACTGACGGTGGGGTGATCGGGCCAGTTGACGGCGGGCTTTCCTGACCAGACAAAGCCGGCTGGTGTCTCGACCGCCCTTCCCAGCAACCACTCCAGCCCTTCTGCGGCCAGGGCCTCGGCGTCAGCTGCCTGCCTGCTCACGCTTTCCACCGTCTCACGGTCACCAAGCGGCTGCCCCGCTCACTGACAATCGGAGAGCACCCCGCTCGAGTCCGAGCTCGGCCTCGGCGTGGGCGACCGACCACGGGATCACCGAATCGCGGGAGACGGCCGCTCGGTGTGCGACGGTCTGGAGAGCGAGACCGTCAAGCAAGGACAAGATCCGCCACGCAGCCCCCTCGGGATCGGGGCACGACATCAACTTGGCGTTGATCCCGTCCTGGATGGCTGCCACCAGCAGCTGCTGCCAGGCCACGTTGAGCCGTTGTGACGTGGCCTGCACGCGCAGGTCGCCGCGACGCCTCCGCCCACGCATCGAGCCAGAGCTGGAAGGCCCAGTCCTGCTCGGCCCGTGCGTACGTGGCGAAGAAGATCGCCAGCCGCTTCACGGGGTCGACACCTTGCGTCATGGCGTCCCGGGTCACGTTGAGGTCCTGGCTGGCAGCGCGATCGAAGGCGGCCGCCAGCAGATCGTCCATCGACGTGAAGTAGTGGTGGATCAGCCCGCTCGACGTACCCATCTCGTCAGCGACGTCGCGAACGGTGGTTGCTGCCATCCCCTTGCGCAGCATGACTGAGAGCGCCGCGTCGACGATGTTGTCTCGGCGTTCGACCGGGTTCATCCTGGCCATCACGAGCACCAGTCAACCCTATTGCGCGTGTGTCCAACAGTGCCTAGGCTGACAAAGTCCCCCCGCTGCAGCGGAAGACCCGAGGGAGTTGCCGAGCGATGATCAAGACCACCCCCTTCTATGAGCGCCTGAACGACCTGAACACGACCGGACTCTGGGGCCACTGGTCTGGCTATCTGTCGGCGATGAAGTACGACATGTCGGCCAAGCACGAGTACTTCGCCGTCCGCAACGCCGCTGGCTTCTTCGACACGTCGCCGCTCTACAAGTTCTGGATCCGTGGCAGGGATGCCGAGAAGTTCCTAGCGGGGGTGATGACGCGCGACATCCGGCTGTGTCGACCAGGCAAGGCGCAGTACACGATCTGGTGCGACGACCGAGGCTTCGTGCTCGAGGACGGCGTGCTGTTCCGTCACTCCGACACCGAGTTCCTGCTCACCGCGGCAGAGCCCAACGTCGGTTACCTCCGCGACCTCGTGGGCCGACTCGATGTCGAGATCGAAGACGTCAGCGACGAATTCGGCATGCTCGCCGTGCAGGGTCCCCGATCCCGCGAGATCATCGGCAAGCTCGCCCCCGAGGTCAACGACCTCGGCTTCTTCGACCACACCGAGGCCAAGATCGGCTCGGCGCCTGTCACGATCTCTCGCACCGGCTACACCGGCGACCTCGGCTTCGAGATCCGCGTCGGAGCCGACAACGCCCTTCCCGTGCTCGATGCCGTGATGGAGGCAGGCGAGGGCCACGGCTTCATCCCGTTCGGCGAGGAAGCGCTGCTGATGACGCGCATCGAAGCGGGGCTCGTGCTCATCAATGTCGAGTTCTCGTCGAGCCGGTTCGCATTCACCGATCACGAGCGCGTCACGCCCAAGGAGCTCGGGTTCGGCTGGATGCTCAAGGGCATTGATGCCGACGACCGCCCGTTCATCGGGCGCAACGCCATCCGCAGGGAGATCGCCGACAAGACGTCGCGATGGTCAAGCGTGGGGCTGGTCATCGACTGGCAGGACTACGACCGGCTCTACAACAGTGCCGGCCTCATCCCGCCGAAGGACGAGACTCCGCTCGACTACGAGTCGATGTTGTACGACGACGAAGGCAGCCGTATCGGCTATGCCACCAGCCTGATGTACTCCCCCGTGCTCCAGCGCCACATCGCGATGGCGCGCGTGCGACCTGACCTCGCGGCGGTCGGATCCCGAGTCAACCTCGAGCTCACGATCAACCACCAGTACGAAACGGTGGCCGCCGATGTGGCTCGGATGCCCTTGTTCAAACCAGAGCGAAAGACGGCCTGACCATGGCGACCAAGACCAAGAACTACGACGCCATCATCGTCGGCGGCGGCCACAACGGACTCGTCAACGGTGCCTACCTGGCGAAGGCCGGCCTCAAGCGTGCTCATCATCGAGCGCCGCTCCTTCGTGGGCGGTGCGGCGATCACCGAAGAGCTCCGCCCCGGCTTCCACTTCACGACGTTCTCGTATGCACTGAGCCTGCTCCGGCCCGACATCATCCACGAGCTCGATCTCGTCAAGCACGGCTTCATGCCGATCCTGATGCCGTCATCATTCGCTCCGATGGAGAACGGCGACTACCTCTTGCTCGGTCAGGATCGTGACGAGAACATCAAGGAGATCGCGCGTCACTCGTCGCACGACGCCGATGCGATGGATCGCTACGAGTACGACGTCGAGCGTGTCTGCCAGGTGGTCAAGCCGCTGCTCGACAAGGTGCCACCCAACATCTTCGGCAAGTCTCCCGAAGACCTCGAAGGGATCGCCGACCTTGTCACCCACCTGAGCGGTGTCGAGCAGAAGGTCATGCACGACACCGTGCGACTGCTGACCGGAAGCGCCGCCGACTTCCTCGACGACTACTTCGAGAGCGACATCCTCAAGGGCTACATCGCCTCGTCCGGCATCATCGGCACGAAGGTCGGCCCGATGTCGCAGGGATCTGGCCTCGTCCTGCTCTACCACTCGTTGGGTGAGCACGACGGTCATTTCGGGGCGTGGGCCTTCCACAAGGGCGGCAACGGCGGCTTCACGCAGGTGCTCGCTCGGGCCGCACAGGCGTACGGTGCCGAGATCCTGCTCGACTCCCCCGTCGACCAGGTGATCACCAAGGAAGGCAAGGCGGTCGGCGTCGCGCTGCAGGACGGCACCGAGCTCAGCGCCGGCATCGTCGTCAGCGCGCTCGACCCCCGTCGTACGTTCACCGAGCTCGTCGAGCCACGTGAGCTGCCGAGCGACCTGGTCGAGAACATCAACCGGATGAAGTTCCAAGGCACCTCGGCCAAGGTCAACTTTGCTCTCGACGGCCTGCCGAAGTACCCGGCTCTCGGTGAGAGCTCCCACCAGTACCGCGGCTTCGTCAACATCGGGCCCAGCATGGAGTACCTCGAGCGCGCCTTCGACGACGCCAAGTACGGCTGGTACAGCCAGCGTCCCTACATCGACATGGCGATCCAGTCGATCGTCGACCCTGACATGGCGCCGCCGGGCAAGCACGTGATGTCGTGCTTCGTCCAGTACGCGCCGTACCACCTCAAGGGCAGCGACTGGGATACCGAGCGCGACAAGTTCGGCGACACCGTGCAAGCGACGTTGGAGTCATTCTTCCCCGGCTTCGGTGACCTGGTGCTCCAACGCGAGGTGGTGACACCGCTCGACATCGAACGCGTGGTCGGCCTCACCGAGGGAAACATCTTCGCCGGCGAGTTCTTCGCCCCGCAGATGTACTTCTTCCGGCCAGCACCCGGCTGGAGCCAGTACCGCACGCCCATCCAGGGCTATTACCAGTGCGGCTCGGGCACCCACCCAGGTGGTTGCGTGATGGGTGCTCCCGGGAAGCTCGCGAGCCAGCAGATTCTGCGCGACCGCTCAGCCAGCTGATCGCCTTTCGATGATCGAGTTTGTCGAGATCTGGGGTCTCGACAAGCTCGACCAACGGGATAAGTGGCCAGTCGGCAGTGCCACACCTACTCGCGTCGTTGCTTGAAGCGTTGGTGTCGGGTCGGTTGTTGGTCGGGGTCGATCCGGGTTGGGGGGATGATTTCGGGGATGCCGTCGGTGGCCATTACGACGGCCCATTCACCTTGGTGGATGAGGTGGTGGTGGAAGTGGCAGAGCAGGCACCCGTTGGAGAGGTTGGTGGGTCCGCCGTCGAGCCAGGAGTCGATGTGGTGGGCTTCGGTCCAGGCGGGTGGGCGATCACAGCCCGGGAAGATGCAGCCTTGGTCGCGGACGGCCAATGTGATGCGTTGGTAGCGGTCGAAGAGGCGTTGGGTGAGGCCGAGGTCGAGGATTGCCGAGTCGCCTCCCAACACCAGGGGCAGCAGGCCGGCGTTGCACGCCAGCCGGCGGGCTTGTGCCGCCGAGATGGTGGTGCCGGTGGTGAGGGTGGCTTCGCCGACTGCCGTCTTGAGTTTCTCGTCATCAATCGTGACCACGATCGACGCGTTGGCGGCTCCGTGTTTGGGGAGTTGGTCGGTGGGGAGGTGTTCGAGGAGTTCGACGAACGCCCGTCCCATCCGTTGACCGTAGCTGAGTTGGGTCGGGTCAGTTTCGGCGCTGGCACTGGCCGTCGCCGGCGCAGTCGCTGGGGCGCTGGTTCGGCGGGGTGATGCGAAGGCTTCGAGGGCGGTGGTGAGCATGTCGTACTGCAGGTTGGGCATCTTGCCGCAGTAGCGGGCGATCCCGTCGGCACCCTTGCGGCCACGGAACGTGGTCTGTTGCAACGCTTCCGCTTCTTCTGCTTCCAACTGCTCCGCCAGCGTCTGGTCCGCAGCCTCGGGGTCGACCACTTCAACGAGATGGTTCGCCAGCACCTGCAACTGGCTATGCGTCAACGACTGCGCATGCGACACCAGGTCGGCCTCACCCGCATCGACGGCTTGGGCCGGCACCTGCGGCGACAACCGGTTGACCGCGCCACCGATCACCACGGCCTGCTCAGCCGACACGTGTCCGGTCGCCCACGCCTGGCGGGTCAACTCGGTCCGGTCCGACCTGCACCGGGCCTGGGCGAGCAGACCGGCGGCGGCTCCGGTCGAGACCCGATAGTTGGAGACCAGGTGCGCCCGCGTCGACGACGCACCACTCTGCCGACCAAGATCACGGTCATCGACCTGCCCCACCAACCGCGCGATCAGCTCGTCGGCGCGGGCGCGGACAGCGAGCGCCTCACCCAGCCGATCCCCGAGCCGCCGGTCGTCCAACGACCACACCGGCGGATCCGCGAACTCGTCGAAACAGTCGTTGAGCCGACCCAACAACTGCCCCACCTGGTCCGACGGCAGGCCACCACCAGCGGGCGGCGGAAGGGTCGTGGAGCTGATCGACATACCCCAAGAATAGAAGCCACCGACGACAATTCGAGCGTGTGCTCGACCCCTGTGGACCAGCCTTGTGGACACCAAAACCTGGGGATACAGCCCGATCCATTTCCCCTGATGGGCACGCCGAAGTCGCCGGCAGCTTGCGAGCCAGCAGATCTGCGCGACCGCTCAGGCAGCTGACCCCACATCTAACACGTCGGCGTCTGCGGCAGGTCTCTGGGCGCGTCGTTGCGCAGGTAGACGTTGTGCCCGCAGATGTCGGCGACCCAGTGGTAGCGCGTCTCGCGGACTTGCTGGAACGCCGGCGTGTCGATCCCCCACCAGTTGAAGTACCCCATCTCGACGAGCCACGTCGGTGCTTCCGGTCCGTTGAGGGTGCCCACCAGATGCTTCAGGTTTGGGTCACGAACGCGGACGGGAAGGCTCCATGAGTAGCGGTAAGGAGTCGTGAGCCCCGATCGCTGGATGATGCTGGGAGTGCCGTACGCGACGATTACGGAATCCGTCGGGTGGGACGCTTCCTTGATGTAGTCGGCCACAACCTCCTCGCTGTCAGGGCCAATGTCGCCCGTATAGAGGAGCACGATGCCGATGACGCCTGACACCACCGACGTGGCAACTGCGTACGTCGCGGCGGAGTGGGTCACCAACCGTCGAGCTGCGGGCTTGGTGGCAAGCGCCGTCCCGAGAGCCACCACTGGCACCAACTGCAGCAGATAGTGCTTCCACCAGCTGGCACCGGCCAGCACCGCGATAACGCTGTAGAGCAGCATCACCAGCAGGGCGACGCGGAGGTTGCTTCGCTCGCTCACCCGCAGGGACGCGACGACCACCTGCGCAACCAGGAACACGAGACCGGTGACGACAAAGAGAGAGAGCAGCGTGTGCAGCCGTTCAACCGGTGCCGTCGACCCTGCGTCTTCGATGATGGTGTACGCGCGTTGGCGGAACCGGAAGACTGCGTTCCAGAGCCTCACCAAGCCGGGACCTTCGTCGGAACGCGCCCACACTGCGGTGACGAGCAGCGGGATGCTGACGCCCACCGCGCCGGCGATCAGTAGTCGCCAGGTCTTGTGGACCTTGAGTCCGAGAAGGACGAGCCCGAATACTCCAGCCTCGACGAAGCTCTGCTTGACGAGGAACGCGAGCGAAGCAGCCACACCGGCAAGGAGGGCGAACAGGATGCCCGCCTGTGGCGTCTTGGCGTCATACGTCGCGTGCAGTAGGAGGGCACAGCTGAGCAGTACGAACGAACCGGCGATGGTTTCCCCGGTCAGCGTCATACCGTCGATGGAGATGTTGGCGCCGACGAGTGACGCCACAAGAGCGGCGGCGACCGCGCCCTTCTGTCCGTTGATCACGAGCCCGGCCCACCAAGCGGCCGCGATCCCCATTGCCGTAAACCCCACCGCCAGCAGCCGTACCACGACCGCCGAACCGCCGAGAACGTCTGCCAGCTTGAAGATCAGCAGCAACAGGGGCGGTCGGTCGACCCATTGGTCGCCGTACAACGAGGAGCCGCCAGCGTGCCACTGATCGGCCACCATCAAGAACCCGCCCTCGTCGGACGAGAGCGGCACGGTGAGGAACGGGAGCCTGAGCAACGCAGATGCGGCCAACGCGATGGCGAGGGCACGCACCGGATGGCGCTCGAGCCAGATCCACGGGGCAACGGCGGCGACTCGGACGCGCATCGCCGCAGCCCTCATGGCGCCCATGTTAGGTCGTGCCCGGCTCGGCAGCCGGTTCCCTCGGCCACCGGTGCGTTGAGTCTTATCGGCGCTCAGCCTGCCGCATCGAGCTGCCGGACGAGAGTCACCGGCGCGACATGCCGGTAGGCCTCCTCGCACAGCTCGGCCAGCTCAGCCTCGTCGATACCTCGGTCGAGCCGGACACCCAACCAACCACGGTGCCCGACATACGGAGGGACGAAGAACTGCTGGGGATCGCTTCCGACCAGGGCATCTTGTGCCCCCACCGGAGCAGCGCACCACAGATGTGGGAAGTCGTGGTCGTGGTGTCCGTGCACCCACACGGTGGCGAACGACTTCTTGCCGCGGACGAAGTACGTCGGAGCGCCATGACTCAGCCGCTCCTCGACCTCCGGCAACGCCAGACACGTGGTGCGGACATGGGCGACGACAGGGTCCGATGCGGTCATGTCTAACGATTTTAGCCAGCCGTCGCGCGCTGATATGCTCGCGTTCGCTCCTGCGCCATTAGCTCAATTGGCAGAGCAGCTGACTCTTAATCAGCGGGTTCGGGGTTCGAGTCCCTGATGGCGCACCCTCCTGACCTGGCGCTTCACCCTGGTAGAGGGGGCCGAACTGCTCCTCGGCGGTCTGGTCGAGGAACGCGCCCAGCTCCGCTGGCTCCCATGGTCTGAACCTTCGGGCGATGCGCACGTGGCACCTGGGCGTCGCTGGCGGCGTTGTATTGCACGAGGCCACCGCGGCGTGCGTTACTCAGGGCAGAGCGCAGGGTCGCGCGAATCCTCTGTAGTGACGCCGGGCGCAGCCGTCGCTCGCCGTCATCGGCAATCTCTCTCAGCATCCGGCTGACATGATCTGGCTTCAGGTTGCGGAGGCGCCGGTGGCCGAGGTGTGGAACGAGGCAGCTGTCGATGTGCTGACGATAACTTCTCTCAGTGCTATCACGTATGTCGGGCCTCTTGATTCGATCCACTCGTGCAGGTAGTCGGCCACCGTGCGCCGACCGTCGTCGCGGTAGCGGCCCTGGACGATCTCGGTGCGCACTGGGCCAGGGCAGCTTCGGCCTCGGCCTTGCTCACGAAGCCTGACCTCTTGCGCTGACGCCGCTTGCCGGTAGTCGGATCGGGGCCGATGTCGACGGTGTAGCGCCAACTGCCGTGCTGCTTGGCACATGCCTGGCGTCGCCCACTCGTTGTGTCAGCCTCCGAGTTGAGATCCAAGACCCGGGTAACCATGGCAGGGCGTGCTGGCTCGTCAGCCCACGAGCGTCGAAGCAGTCGTCACGCGATAGGTCGCTGTCATCGGAGAACCCATCCGATCGCATCCGCCGCGCGCCGGAGTCCGTCGGTCAGGTCTTGTCGTGCCGACTACCCGGAGGCTCGCGTGCCGGGGGCGGCCTTGCCCAGCCCCCTGCAGACCTGAACGCGGATCATCAGTACGGGATCGTCCACCGGCCCTTTGCCTGCTCAAGCACGTGCCGGTCGGTCAGTCGACGGAGCAAGCCGCGGACGGCTTCCTTGTCGAGCCAGGGCTGCAGGTACGTCTCCAGCTGGTCTCGAGCCGCACCGCGCCGCATCGCGATCCGGGTGCCGTCGGGTCGCATCACCAGCTCCCAACTTGCCTCATGGACGGCGTTGAACACCCGGATCTCGTCGGGGTCGTCGAGCTTGATCCTGTGCCAGGTCAGGCTCTTCCAGGCCCCTACGAGGCTCGCCGCGGCAGCAGCGAGCGTGGCTTCAGGTGGGGCTCCTCCCACAATGGTGATTGCGGGGGCAACAAGAAGCGGGATCAGATCCCGGACGAGCGCCCCCACGCCGAGGAAGGTCGTGTCATCCTTCCACCGAGCCGCCAGCCCATACTCCCACTGCTTTTGCGCGAAGGAGCCACCACCGGCCCCGTCGACCGCAATGACACCTGGGAGCAACTCCGGAATGCCCATGAGCCATTGCCGCACCCATTCGAACAGTTCCACCTGTTGCGAAGCCGACAGAGTGTGATCAGGATCCCATCGGTCGAGCACGCCCTCGACCAGGGCGGCGGCCTCAGACCATCGAATGGACCGCTCTTCCCACTCCCGCCGATACGTCTCGATGTCGACGGTCAGGAGAACGGGCAGCTCGTCTCCCACCTCCAGCCGGCGAAACGGTCCAGCAGGGTCTACATAGACTCGCGGGCCACGATCAGGACGCATGTGCTCGGAGCAGTAGTTCCAGTCCTCAGCAGGACGGTGACATCCGTCATACAGGCATTCGTAGTCGCTCATCCCGCCTCCTGTCGTCCGGTGGGCACCAGCACCGCCCCAGTTGATACGTGGCGGCTCGGCGAGCGACCTTGGAACTCATCGCCGCCTCCGACGAATCCGTGTGCTCCGCAGACCATCACCCTGCTCGACATCGGCAGTAGAGAGCAGTGACTTCGTCTGTAGCTCGAACGTCCACTGCCGGCCAGCGTCATCATTGTTCTCCGCGACGAGTTCGAGAGCGTCGATAGCGACGTCGCCGTGTCGGAGCGCAATGGCCTGCTTGACGTGGAGAAGAACGTCTTCCCGTGACAGGTCCCCGGGATTGGCGTGCTTGGTGGCAACCTTCGCTGCAACAGACTTCAGCACGTCATACATCCCTGCCGTGAACAGGCCCACGGCGGCATCGATCAGCAACTCCCAGCTGCTTCCAGAAGCTCCCCACTCGTACGTGCTCTTCCGCATCGAGATGACGTAGCAGTCATGCATGTCGCTGGGCGCGACGACGTGGTCGATGAATGCCGTCCCCAGGATTTTTTGATCGTCGTCTACGCCACCGAAGTCGAAGACCCAGACCTCTTGCGGTTGCTCGTCAGCGGGTGATTGCAACATGCTGCACGATCCACTGGCCCTCGGAGGCGCTGAAGTTCCTCGAACTTGGAGACATGGGCAGCGAAACCTCAGTCGTGCTTCTCGAATGTCACCAACAGTCCCTCGTCGCCGCCAGGGCCGATGCGGCCCTTGATATCCGCTGCAGTGATCGACTTCAGCTGCCAATCTTCACCGCCGTGCTGGTTGAGAAGGTTCTCGAGGTTCTCACCCGACATCTTCCCGCCGATCATCTTCTCGCGGATCTCGACGACTTTGTACGTGTACGCCACGGATGCCTCCTCGATCACGGATGTTGAGCTCATCTTGTCCTAACAGGCCTGTCGGATGGCCGGCAAGATCCAGGGATCGGTGCCTGGCCCGGCTCCCTGCGAGAGCCACACCACCGCGAAGTTCGTCGTCATACGCTGACTCCATGGCCAACCGGGACGTGTACCCACCCCTGCCGGTCGAGATCCTGCGCCATGACATCTGGATCCCTGGTCAGCTCGAGGCCTGGCAAAAGGCAGAGGGTGGCTGGCGAGCCTTCATTCGCTGGTCAGCAGGGGTCGGCCTCACACATATTCAATGGTTCTGGGCAGATGAGGTCCGTGAGGTACATGAGTAGACCGATAGCTCCACTCGTGTCGTCCTCGAGCGCATCTCGGCATCGGGCTGAGGCATCCGGGGTGGCGGAGTCTTCACCACTCAGAGCATGCCGCAATCGGAAGAAATGCGCAGGTCAGCACCTGACTAATGGCACAGTCGGCACCACAGCCGAGACCGCCCAACGGATCATCGCCAGCTTTCTCCTCGCCGAGCACCTCCCTGACACGTCTGGGGCGAGCCGACGCGTAGGAGCACGCTGAAGTCGGCCATCCGGAGAAAGGGGCGCCAACTGCCATCCCTGCTCACCGGACGATCTTGAAGTTGAAGTTCGGTGTCCCGAGCGCACCCAACGGTCGGAGCCAGAGGGGCAGCCGCATCCCGGCGCCGCAGGCGGTCGAGAGGTCGCCGAGGTCGATCACGTCGGTGTGGCCGAACTCGCCGAGTAGGGTCGCCACGGTCGACTTCGCGCGGTGTCGTTGCCGGACACGAACACTCTCGAGCGCCGCCGCGCATGACGAAATCCGCGCACGCACCGTGGCCGCGCGCAACGGTTTGAGTGAACTGAGAGGTCAGCACGAGTCATCTGTGTCACGGTGTCGGTCAGCGCACCAATCCTGGCGGTGCCGGACTGCCTTTGCGGGAGGGCTCATGTCAACGAGAAGTCGTTTCTGGTCATCGCAGGCGTCGGGAAGCCGAGCCGCACAGATCGGGCGCAGAGCCGCGCGCGCCGCTGCGAGCGCGGTCATCGTGGTGGCATCGATGGTGCTGTTGCCGGGCGCCGCGCAAGCCGACCTGAACGACACTGTGAGCGGAACAGGCACCGTCACGGTGATGAGCCAATGGTCACACTGCCCGCCCAACACGACGGCGAGTTTCGACTTCTTGGCGGCCGGCACCGGCACACCGGCAGCGACTGGCACATTCATCTTCTCGTGCTCTGCGCAGAGCCCAGGGTCGCCCGAGTACTACTTCAGCGGTTCCGTTTCGTGTCTCGTGTTGACCGGATCGACCGCGAAGATCGGTGGAACGATCACCTCCACCAACAACGGCGCGTTCTCTGTCGGGGAGCAGTTGCATTTCTCCGCGTTTGACGGCGGCGCCAGCGGTACCGGTGACCGTATCAGCGAAATGCACACCGAGCTCTGCACCTACGACGTATCTGCCAACATCGGCATCACCGGCGAGGTCTCCGTCACGAAGGCGCCGGACCCGACACAGTGCAACGACAGCGTCGACAACGACAGCGACGGATCCACCGACTACCCAGCCGACCCCGGGTGCACCTCAGCGACAGACGACACCGAGTCCCCGAACCCGACAAGCGGCCCGACATGCGACGGCCTCACGGCGACGGTCTACGTGGCGAATGGTCGCATTGTGGGTGGCCCGGATTCCGGCCAGCGTTACACGGGCACGCTGCGCGGCACCGCCAGCGCGGATGTCATCAAAGGCACCAAGGCAGCCAATACCATCCTGGCTGGCGGCGGGGTTGACGTGGTGTGCGCCCTGGGCGACGCGGACAACGTGTCTGGCGAGGGCGATGCGGACAGGCTGATAGGTGGTGTGGGCAACGACACCATGTCAGGCGGCACCGGCGCTGACACCCTCCACGGCCGAGCGGGCAACGACACATTGACCGGCGGCGACGGCGGCGACCGGTTCGTGGGCGGGCAAGGCACCGACACGGCGACCGACTACAACCAGGCGGAGGGCGACACCCGGGTCACCATCCCGTAAGAAGAGGGCGGCACCCCTCCACGCGACTCTTAATCAGCGGGTCGGGGTTCGAGTCCCTGGTGGCGCACCCTTTCCGACCTGGCCGTTACCCTCGCCGACGGCGTCGCCTCGATGGACCGGCTCACCGGACGATCTTGAAGTTGAAGGTCGGTGTGCCGAGCGCACCCATCACTCGGAGCCACATGGGCAGCAGCATCTCGGCGCCGCGGGCGGTCGAGAGGTCGCCGAGGTCGATCACGTCTGTGTGGCCGAACTCAACGAGCAAGCTCGTCACGGTCGACTTCGCCTCGGCGTCGTTGCCGGACACGAACACGCTCGAGCCCTCGGGCAGCGTCTCGGGTCGGACCATGAGGGCGGCGGTCAGGGTGTTCAGAGTCTTGACGACCCGGGCCGCCGGGAACATGCGCTGGATCTGCTCGGCCAGAGAGTCGGTGTCCTTCACCAGCAGCGTTGGCGGCATGCCTTGGGAGAAGTCGAGCGGGTTGGCGATGTCGATGAGCACCTTGCCCGCCAGGTTGTCCGCGCCCGCGAGCGCGAGCACCTCGAGCGACAAACCGCCGCTGGTGGCGTTGACCACGACCTCGGCACCAGCCGCGGCGTCGGCAAAGGAGGACAGCCGGATGTCAGTGTGCTGCGCGGCCCACTCGGCGTATGGCGGGTTGCCCATGCCGTCCGTCTCAGTGCGGGCGAGGGTCGACTGCGGGTCGCGGGTGCCGATGGTGGCGTCGTGGCCGAGCTCGTCGAGGCGGCTCGCGATCGCCCGGCCGACCGAGCCGGTCCCCAGGACTGCGAACTTCATGTCATCCTCCGGACGGGTAGACCAATCTGTCCAAGGTAGTCGACAACGTCGTCTCACTCGCCGTGATCCTGCATGGCGGCCTGCAAGACGTCGGATCCTTTACAGCGTCTCGGTGAACGCACCAGGCTCGTTGAACGGCGTGATGACCTGAATCTGCGACGGGATCGCCTGCGGGACTCCTGGCAGCGCGCCGTGCGCCTGCATGATCATCCGGCAGGCACGGCGGAGGTCGTGTCGGAGGTCGTGGTGCAGCACTGCGGACAATCGCCCAGTTCGCAGCAGAGCGGTGTTGTCGCGGTCAAGGTCATGCGCGACGAACACGACACAGGCCCGACCGACCGACCGGAACGCCGCGAGCGTGGCCTTGTTGCCGCCACCTATGGAGTAGACGGAGTCGATGCTTGGGCCCTTCTCAAGAGCGCGACGCACCGCCACGAGCTGTGCATCGTCAAGCCCGAACGTCCCCGAGACCTCGACGAGCTGACGTTGCGGCGCCATTCTCCGCATCGCGGTGCGGAAGCCTATTTCGCGCTCTTCCTCGCCCCTGAACCCGTCGCTGCTCAACGTGACGAGCACTGCCCCGGCCTCAGCCGACCACTGGGTGATCAGGTAAGCCGCAGTCGCACCCGATGCCCGGTTATCGATGCCCACGTAGCCGATCCGCCTGCTGATCGGGACATCGGTGACCAGCGTGACGGCTGGCACCCCCTGCTCGGCTAAGCCGTTCACTGCGGCAACCACGACCGGATGGTCGGGCGCCTTCAAGATGACGCCGTCGCTACCCCGCGCAGCGATCTTCGCCAGCATCGCCGCAATCTCCTCCGCCGGGGCGTCCTCGCGCAGGTGAAAGCGCGACCGCACCGCTGCCGGGCGCAACGTCGGCAGCTCAGCCTCAAGCGCTGCACGCACCGAGGTCGAGAACCTCTCGGGCGCGGTGATCACCACATCGATGACGAAGGTCTGGCCACCCAGCCGAAGCTGGGTACGTTGCCGCTCGAGGTCGGCGATCGCCCGGCGAACCTCGGCCGCCGTACTCTCGCGCACACCAGAGCGGCCGTTGAGCACACGGTCCACAGTTGCCTCGCTGAGACCGCACTGCTGCGCGATCTCGCGGATCCGATACGGATGGGCCACGCCTGCTCCCGCTGCAACTGAGGGCTTTTTGATGGGTTTACGCAGGCCTGCGGCCGGCATCGCCACCGTAGCGTGAGCACATCCCCACCGACTCTGAGGAGACGCTGATGACCGCCACCACCCACGACTCCAGTCGCGTCCCGGCCCGCTTCGTCCCGGCCGACTGCAATCTCGACGACTTCGTGGCAGGTCGTGTCCGTGCCGACAATCGAGGGGGACTACCCGCACGCAGACGAGGTAGTCGAGGGCGTGATCACGTATGACTCCGGCGCGCTCCGAGCAGCGACTGCGGACACCCACGGCCTGCAAGCGGTCCAGGCCGAATTGGTGCACGCGCTCACTGACGGCCCCGGCATCGTCGTCTTCAAGGGGGCCTACGACGACGTCGCCGTGGTCGACCGGGTCACGGCCGCCTTCGACGGGATGATCACTGACCAGCACGCCTCGGGAACCGTGGGCGGTGACCACTTCGCCAAGCCGGGAACCAACGACCGCGTCTGGAACGCGTTGGAGAAGCTCGCCGTGCGCGACCCCGACGCCTTCGTCGACTACTACGGAAACGACATCCTCGCGCTGGTCTCGACCGCGTGGCTCGGGCCCGGCTACCAGATGACGTCGCAGGTCAACGTCGTCCGCCCGGGCGGGGTCGCCCAGGAACCGCATCGCGACTACCACCTCGGCTTCCTCAGCGACGACGCCATCGCCCAGTACCCGCGCCAGGTGCACCTGCTCTCCCCCGCGCTCACGCTGCAGGGCGCCGTCGCGCACACCGATATGTCGGTCGAAAGCGGTCCGACGATGTACCTCCCCCACTCGCACAAGTACGCTCCCGGCTACCTCGCCTGGCGGCGGCAGGAGTTCCGCGACTACTTCGCACGCCACTACGTGCAACTGCCGCTGACGAAAGGCGATGCGGCATTCTTCAACCCGGCCGTCTTCCACGGCGCCGGCTCAAACGTCTCGGCTGACGTGCAGCGCTGCGCGAACCTACTCCAGGTCTCGTCGCCGTTCGGACGCGCGATGGAGACCGTCGACCGCGTCAAAACGTCCAAGGCCGTCTATCCAGTGCTCGTCGAGCGCAAGGCTGAGGGCGTGGCCGCATCGACTCTGGTCAACGCGATCGCATGCGCCGCGGACGGCTACCCATTCCCCACCAACCTCGACCGGGACCAGCCCATCGGCGGACTCACCCCGCTCGCACAGACCGAGCTGCTCGAGCAGGCCCTGGGCGAGGACTGGCCCGCCAGCCGGTTGAACGAAGAAATGGACGCCTACTCCGCCCGCCGGCGCACGGACGATATTGGGTGACCTCCTCGACTGGCCAATCGTCGGTGGCAGTTCTGCTAGGCCAAGCAATAGCGACTAACGCTTGAGCTCGATCTCAACGAAGCTTGCGGAAGCACCAGTCACGTTATGCGCGGTGCCGGAGCTGCCGAGGTAGGGCGTGCCGGCGTGTTGGGTCAGGTCATGCGTCGTACCGTCTGGGTCAGTGACCGTGAACGTCCCTCCGGTCACGGGCACGACGACGTAGTCGAACTCGTGCACGTGGGGTCCGATCTCGTCGCCGGCCGCGGTGAACGTCCAGGTCGTGATGCGGACCTTGTCGTTGTCAATAACTGTTGCGGACTTTGCAGAGCCCATGTGGTTCCTCCGTCGCGCGTCGTGAAGCGTTGACTGCTCAGATCGGGACTTCGATGAGGGTGGGGACGTTGCGGTCGAGAGCCGCCATGACCTCGACGGCTAGTTCCTGAGGACCATGCGCCCGCACGCCTTCACCGCCGAGAGCTTTGCCTAGCATCGGAAAGTCAGGGCTTCGCACGTCGACTCCCAAAGGGGTGATCTGGCGACCGATCATGCCTTCGCGGATCTCTGCGAAGCCACCGTTGTTCATGACAACCACCGGCATGCCGAGCTGCAAATCAACAGCGGTGGCAAACTCCTGGATCGTAAACATCGTGCCGCCATCGCCCGCAAGCACGACCACAGCCGTGCCAGGCGCAGCGAGCGCAGCGCCGATGCCACCTGGGATCCCGTAGCCGAGGGTGGCGTAACCCGCCGGATAGACGAACTGCCCTGGCCTGATCGACGGCCACTGGTGGGCGGTCCCGAAGTAGGAGACCTGTGCGCTGTCTCCGGAGAAAATCGCGTCGGCGGGCAGCACGTCGCGCAGCGCCTCGTGATAGGCGGCGAACGGCGCCCCCTCACGCAGCGCGGCCTGGTCGCACGACTCACGCAGCCGCGCGGCGTCGTGGCCTAGCGTGCCGGACACCTCGTCGGGCAGCGCCGCGATCAGCGCGGCGAGAGTGTGTGCCGCATTCCCATGCAGGGGATGGCTGGCACGAAGGTTCTTGTGGAGCTGGTGATCGTCGATGTCGATCCGCACCACGGCTCCCTTGGCCTTGACGGCGTTTCCCCAGAGCTCGGAGTCGCCTAGCTCCGTCCCGATGACGAGGAGAGCCTCGGCTTCCGAGATGATCTCGTGCGCCTCGGCGACACGGATAGAGGCGCCTAACGACAGTGGGTGCGTTTCGGGGAGGACGCCTTTGCCGTTCACCGTGGTGATAACCGGGGCGTTGAGACGTTCGGCGAGGAGGCGCACCTCCTCCGTGGCCTTACGCGCGCCGCCGCCGACGATCGCCACGACCGAAGGCGACGCCGCCAGTGCCTTGGCCGCCGCTTCAATGACCGGGGAGCCTGGTGTCGGAAGGACGCGTGCCGCCGGCGTGGCGGGGAGCTGGCCGTCGTACTCGCTGTCCAAGACGTCGACCGGAATCTCAAGATGCACGGGGCGCGGACGCTCGACGCTCCAGCGGGCGAATGTCTCGGCGATGACCTTGGCCGCATCAGCGGCCGTATCCACTCGGAAGCTGTCGACGACAGCGTCCAGATGCGCGTGCTGGTCCTTGAGCTCGTGCAGCCAGCCGATGTCTTGACGCTCCATGCCCTTCGGCATACCTGGTGAGATGACCAAGACTGGAATGGAGTCGGCGTATGACGTCGCCAGTGCCGTGCACGTGTTGGTGAGCCCAGGGCCAGTCGTCGTGATGACGACACCGGGTCGCCCGCTGACGCGAGCATAGGCGTCGGCCGCGTAGCCGCCGCCTTGTTCGTGTCGGGGCGTGACATGACGGATCCCGCTGTCAGCGAGGTAGCGGTAGATCTCCAGGTTGTGGGTGCCAGGGATGCCGAACACGAGGTCAACGCCCTGCTGCTGGAGGGCGCTCACGACTGCGTGACCGCCTGTTGGTCGGTCGCGCGAGGTCATGATGCTGCTCCTTGCGTCCAGCACGGTTCGCCGTCGACCCAGGTTTGGGTGACGATGCCCACGGGCAGTGCATCGACATCGGCCGTGATCGGGTCCATGTCGACCAGGACGAGGTCTGCTCGGCTGCCGACCGCGAGCGTGCCGAGGTCTGGTCTGCCGATGAGTCGCGCGGGCGTGCTGGTGATGCCCCGGAGTGCTCCCGCACGGCTCGCGTGTTGCTGGTTGCCGCCGGCGATAGCGCCTCCGGACGTCACGCGACTGATGGCGGCCCACGCTGCTTTGAGTGGTGCAGGCATCGTCACGGGTGCATCGGAGGAGATCACCACAGGTAGGCCGTGGCGTTCGAACGAGCCGTACGGATAGAAGCTGCCGCCCCAGTCGCCGTACTCCTCGATGAGCGAATCGGCGTACTGGTGCACCTGCATCGGCTGCGGAACCGGTACGACGCCGAGCTGTCCCATCGAGCCGATCTGGGACTCGCTAGGGAACCCGCAGTGCTCGATGCGGTGCACGAGGTCGGGTCGAGGGTCGAGCTCCCGCGCCCTTGCGATCGCGTCGAGCACGATGCCGATGGGGAGCTCGCCCTGGGCATGCGTGGCCGTGCGCAAGCCAAGAGCGTGCGCCGTCATGAGGAGCTCCGTGAGCTCTTCTGGCTCGTGGTACAGGTAGCCCTCCGGCGAAGGTGAGCCGCAGCAACCGTGCTGGCCAAGATAGGCAGTCCGCGCGATGACGGAGCCATCCGCGTAGAGCTTCACGCCGTGCAGTTCGAGCCGTTCGTCACCCAGACGTGAGGTGAGTCCCAGCGCTCGCAGCTGCTCCAACTGGCTCGAGAGGGCGAGGAGGTGAGCACGCATCTGCAACCTGCCGGAGTCTCGCGCACGCAGGTAGGCCGACATCTCCAGTTCGGTGACCTGGGCATCGCAGATCGTCGTGATGCCGGCCGCCAGGAAGGATTGCTGCCCGAGGTCGAACAAACGGGCGACCTCGTCGGTCGGCATCGGAAGATGGAAGTTCGGCCCGTGGTTCGTGACCTTGACGCCGTCAGGGCCGGTGAGGAGGTCACACGCCGAGTCGAAGATGACTCCCAGCGGGTTTCCTGTGTCGTCGCGGTCGATCCTGCCGCCGGCGGGCGTCGGCGTATCTGCGGTGATGCCGGACTCGCGAAGGACGACGCTGTTGACGGCGTAGCCGTGACCGCTCGCGTGCTGGATCTGCACCCGCCGACTGCGCGAGACCTGATCGAGGTCGGCGGCGCTCGGATGACGGTGTTCGACGAGCTTGGACTGGTCGTAGCCATACCCGCGGATGGGGCCTTGCCGACGCTCGTCCCCTCGCTGCGTCAGCCGCTGGACGAGGTCGTCGATCGTCTTGACGTCCGAAAGGTCCACCCAGTCGATGCCTGATCCGTGGAGCACCGTGTGGGCGTGTGCGTCGATGAAGCCCGGCATGAGCGTGCGTCCGTCGAGCTCGACCTGCTCTGCGTTGCCGTCAGCGGCGGCAAGTACGTCGGACCGGTTGCCAAGCGCCCGGACCTTGCCGCCTTGCACGAGCAATGCATCGGGGGGGTCCGTTGCCAGGTCGTCGTCGTCCATCAGTCGGATCGGACCACCCGAGAACACCACGGGATGAGTTCTCATCGCTGTTCCTTTCCGGCCGAGATGGGCAGTGCCCAGGGTTCGGTGCTGTTGGGGATCCACCACTCCCGGCCGCGGGCCGTCTCGACGTACTCCGGCCAGCGAAAGTCGAGAGGCGGTTCGAAGTCAGCCGGCAGGAGGGGAGACATGTCGCCTACTGCGGCCCGGCGTTGGACGTGCTCGGCCTTGGCTCGCTGGAGCGTTTCGGGCGACCGGAGCAGGTCGAGCATCGTGCCGGACACCACGTTTGCCGTCGTCTGGATCATCGGGTCGATGGTTTCGGGGATTCCGCCTAGAGCGTTCATCGCCCACGCCGGGTAGCTGGGCGAACCAGGTTGAGGTGCAAGTGTGGGTCGGGCGACGTAGAACCGCACGGTGGGCGCGTACCAGGTCATTTCCACGTAGTCGTCTGAAGTCCAGTTGCGCTGTCCGGCAGGAAGGTGCTGGCGAAGCTCAGCTTCTGCATCCCGGGGTGCGATCAACTGCTCGGTCTCGGGCAGGAACGGGTGGGACGTCTGCTCGATGCCCAGGGATTCCTGGATCTGCTGGGCAACCTTCACCGCGGCATCATCGAATCGCGGTGCGCCGACCTCTCGCATCACAGACCACGTCGCCTCGGCCAGTGCATGGTTGGCCAGACCCGGACGGTTGCGGGCCACCCAGCGGGTCTCGAGTCGGCAATGGGCCGAACGAGCAGCCAGCTCGGCATTTGCGTCGAGTACGCCGAGGACCGCCTCAGCCGACTCGACATCGGCACAACGCCACGAGTACTGGATCTGCGCGAGCGAGGCGGGCAGGTTGTCGGCGGTCGCCTGGCCAGCCGTGAGGATTGCCTCGGTCAGTGACCAGCCACCGGTCGCCGGCAGCATTGCATCTTGGGTGGTCTTGCTCAGCGAGTACATCGTGAACAGCGCGGCGTCGGCGCCGGGAGCGCGAGCAGCGGAGTGGGACGCAGGGATGGGGCTCGACGGGTCGCCCGCTCCCCACGTCTCGGGCTCATCGCAGACGAACGTGTAGATGCGGCTGTAATAGGCGCCGCAGTGGGTGTCCCACCGGACGGTGTTGCAGAGCGGCAACATGTAGAACGGGTGGAAGCTCAGGATGGCGTCGACATTGTCGTAGTAACCGCGGAGGCCGTGAACGACCTTGGAGCCCTGCATCTTCTCGGCTGGCTCGCCGGTATAGACGAGGCGGCCGGCGATGCCGGACTCGCGCATCGCGTGCTGAGTGGCCAGTAGCCCCGCGAGCGTCGAGATGCCCAGGGCGGAGTGCGGGTCGGTATGTCCTGGCGCGTAAGGCGAAAGCCCGTCGCGCGGCTGCTTCGAAGTCGTCGCTGCCTGGCAGTTGCCCGGCACCGCGTCGTACTCCGCGTAGGTCAGGAGCGTAGGCCCGGCATCGACGTCGCCGTGACTCCACGTCGCGCAGAACGCGGTCGGCATGCCGCCGCTGCCCTCCTCGACCTCGAACCCGTGCGCACGCAGCGTGTCGACGTACCATCGGACCGACTCATACTCGCGCCAAGCCGGCTCCGCGAGTGACCAAATGGTGCGATGCCACGATGAGATGTCGGACGCTCGGGACGCGAGCCATTCACGTGCCGACTCCTTGGTCGAATCCACGCTTCCTCCTCGATACGTCCCCAGACCGTAGCAGCCCAGATCGGCATGGGGAAGATCTTACGGAGGTCGATTGTTGGATCTCCGTACGAAAAGTTTGTCCTCTCGCACTCCTCCCATCTATACGTCATGCTAGGACTATGACGAAGCCTCCCGCGCCAGCGGCGCCATGCGCGCTCTATCTCGATGTGGAGGGCCTGGACACCGGCCCCGGGGAACGCTTACTACAGGAGCACGGGATCCAGGTCGTGCACGAAGCAGCCAGCCTGTCGGCAGAGACCCTCGCAAGGGTGGTCGTGCTCCTGGTCGGATATGGGCGAGTAGACGACCAATGGTTCTCACGACTTCCAGCGCTGCGACTCGTGTCCACCCACTCGGTAGGTGTCGACATGGTGGACATCGAGGCCGCCCGCCGGCGTGGACTTTGGGTCGCCAACGTGGGTGCAGGCGCCACCGAAGAGGTCGCGGTGCACGCGTTGGCCATGGCGCTAGCGGTGATCCGCCGGTTGAAGGCATTCGACAGTGATGTCCGTGCGGGGCGATGGGACTCGGGTGCCCTGCCTCCGCCACGCGTGCCGGATGAGATGACGTGCGGTGTGGTCGGGATGGGGAGAATCGGCCGGCGTTTCGCCGAACTCGCCGTCCCACTGTTCGGTCAGGTCTTGGGGTACGACCCCTTGGTCGCCGACGAGGCCTGGCCGACACACGTGAGCAGAGTCGACTTCGACGAACTGCTGCAGGGCAGCGACTGCGTCAGCCTGCACCTACCTCTCACGGAAGAGACGGCCGGCAAGCTCGGCGAGTCGGCGATCGCCTTGATGCCTAGAGGTGCCGTGCTGGTGAACGTGTCGAGAGGACCACTCGTCGACGAGGTGGCGTTGGTCGCCGCTCTTCAGAGCGGCCAACTCTCGGCCGCTGCCTTAGACGTCTTGGCACATGAGCCACCTGCCAAGGACGACGCGGTCTTGTGGGAGCACGGGATCCTGCTCTCACCGCACGTTGGCTACCTCTCACCGGGCTCGCTTCGTCGCTATGCCGAGATCCCTGCGCAGAACGTGATCGCCATGCTCGAGACGGGCGCGCCGCTGTCGGCGGTCGTCACGCCGGGTGAGACGGCATAGCCGGGTGGGGAGCGTAGTGCTCCTTGACCAACTGCAGGTGGTACCAGGCCTCGACGGTCCTGACCCCGGGAAGCGCCCTGATCTCGTCGAGCGTGGTGTGTACGTCGACCCGCGAGCGAGCGATGATCGTGCCGAGCAGGTCGCATCGGCCGACCGTCTTGGCGAGAAAGTCGACCTCGTCCATGGCAGCGATCTTGTCGACGACGTCGTCGCCTTCGGCGGCGAGATGGACTTCGAACCCGCACATCTGACTTGCGCCGATGACGGTGGCGTTCGTCATCCCAGTAATGACGACGACGGAGTCGTTCAACATCCGCAAGACCCTCGACCGGGTTGCACCGCGTGAGAGTTCGACCCGGTCGGCCAAGTCGGCATACGGCATCCGTGGGTCGGCCTTGAGCATGGACAGTAACCGACGGTCGACGTCGTCGAGGTGGAAGGCCTCGAACGAGTGGGTCCCACCAAGTGGCAGGTGTGAGTCTTTGGCGACGTCGGTGTACAGGACCGTGTTGAGAGAGACGACGCCGGGAACATCTCTGACTTCCGCGACGGCGTGCTGCATCTCGCCGAGATCGCCGGTCCGCAGCTCCGCGATCACGGACCATCGTCCTGCCACGACCGACACCAGGGGCGCCTTGTCGAGCGCGGCGATGCCCGCAGCAACTTCGGGGGCCGAGGCACCGTCGGTCGTAATCGAAGTGTGGGCGAAGGTGTGGATGCCCTCGACGGCCGGATGGACGATCGCCTCGATCTGCACGACGTTGGAATCGAGCAGTTTCTGCACGCGCGCCCTCGCCGCCGTCCGGGACAGACCTGCCTCTACGCCGAGCGTTTCATAGGACGCACGGCCGTCGCGCTTGAGCTGGTCGATCAGGGCGAGATCCGCCTCGTCGAGTGCCACGGGCTGCTCCTCTGCTGGTCGTGATCGGAATTAATGTAGCGCAAACTCGCCACTTGAGTGACGATTCGTCGCTACAAAATGCATCTGACGAACGAGAAGGTATTGCCAGAGCCGCCGGACCGCGCTACCGTTCTCGGACGTCAAAGGCGGCATCAGGCCGCTATCGAGTTCCCGGAGGACCGCTATGGGCCCCAACACCACCAGTCGTCGGAACTTCTTGAAGTACACGCTCATGGGCGCAGGCGCCATCAGTGTGCCGAGCCTGATCGCCGGATGTGGGGGTTCGTCCACCAACACATCATCAGGCGGGCCGACGGCTGCGGCGCCCACCGATATCGATGCCAAGTGGCCGCAGATCACCTCGAAGGAAGTGGTGCTCGCCGGCTTTGGCGGTGAGACGTACGAGGTCCGCCACAGCCTGCTCTTCGATCCCTTCACCAAACTGTCCGGCGCCACCGTGGTGGACGCGCCATGGGACTACGGCAAGTACGTCAACATGATCGATTCCAAGTCCCCGGAGTGGGACATGATCGACTTCGACGGGTACTCCGTCGTTGCTCTCATCGAGGGCGGAACGCCACCGGCCAAGCTTGAAGACTGGGTACGTCGTTGTGACCTCGTCGATCCGGAGTACCAGGACTACGCGGCTGGATCGTATGCGTACAGCGTCGTGCTCGGGTGGTCGCAGCAGCTCGACAGCGCGCCGGGATCATGGGTGGACTTCTTCGACACCTCCAAGTTCGAAGGCAAGCGTGCCTTCCCGAAGTCCATCTATGCCGGCACCGCCGAGATCGCTCTGATCGCCGACGGAGTCTCGCCGGAAGATCTCTACCCCCTCGACTTTGACCGCGCCTTCGCGAAGCTCGACACGATCAAAGACGACCTGATTTTCTATGACAGCTACGCCCAGGGCCAGCAGTACCTCGCCCAGGGCAGTGCCTCGATGATCGCGACCGCAAACAGCCGGATGATCCAGGACAAGGCCAAGGGCGTGGGCGACTACACCTACGAGCAGGCGATCCTCTACCCCTGGGGCGGTTTCCCGATCACCCAAAATGCACCCAACCTGGATGCATCCAACGCTCTGGTGGACTACATGTCCCACCCGACCCTCCAAGCCCAAGTCGCCAAGGAACTTTCCCTCGGCCCGACCGTCTCCGCCGCCTTCGACCTGTTGACCGACGAGGAGCTGGCACTCCAGCCCAACTCCGAAGACAACAAGGCCAAGGCTGTCGAGGTCGACACCAAACAGGCAGCCATGCAGGACGGGGAGTACGTCGAACGGTTCTTCGCCTGGGTCGGACAGTGACCGAGACCGCCACGGCGACACCCCAGCGGGTCCGCGCGTCCCGGTCGGGCTCAGGTGGGGGCGGTGGCGGGTGGATGTTGTTGCCGCCTGCGGTGCTGCTCGCCCTCGGCATGCTGGGCCCGGTGGTGGCTACGCTCTGGATTGCCTTTCAGGAGAACGGAGCGACCGGGGTTGTCACCGAGCCCCTGGAAAGTCAGCTCATCACCGATTCGATCGGGAAAACGTTCGTGCTCGCCTTCGCAGTCACGATCATCACGTGGATCTGCGGATTGCTCTTCTCACTCGCCGTCGTCCTGTCACGACCCTGGGTCGGGAAGCTGCTCTTCGGGATCCTGTTCATTACGTTCTGGATCTCGTTGCTGGTGCGGACGTATGGGTGGGTGCTCGCGCTGCAACCCAACGGTGCTCTCGACAACATCGGCCGCTGGCTGCACATCAACGAGGACGGGTTCGGGCTGTTCCAAACCATGCCCGGGCTGATCCCGCCCATGGTTCACATCATGCTTCCCTACATGGTGCTCCCTATCTATGCATCACTCCGCGCTCTTGATCCTGCGCAGGTGCGGGCCGCACGAAGTCTTGGCGCTTCGGAGTTTCTCGTGCTCAGACGGCTTGTGCTGCCGAGCGTCAAATCGGGGTCCTGGGCAGGCATCTTGCTGGTGTTCATCCTCTCCCTCGGTTTCTACGTGACTCCAGCCTTCCTCGGGGGACCAGGAACGCAGGTGCTGGCCATCGTCATCGGCGCGCAGTTCGGGCGGCTCGAAAACATTGGGCTCACCGCAGCACTTGGCGCCATGCTGCTCGTCGTCGTACTCGTGATGTACGTGGTCGCTGACCGGCTCTTCCGAATCAGCGAACAGTGGGAGCGCTGATGGACGCGCTCCGAGACGCCCTGCCGCGCACCCGAATCTGGTTCACGATTGTCGGAGTGCTGATTGCCCTGTTCCTGCTCGCGCCGATGGCGGCGATCCTGCCGCTGGCCTTCACCAGCAGTCCGTTCCTCGTTTTCCCGCCGGAAGGTTTCTCGGGTCAGTGGTTCAGCGAGGTGCTGACTGATCAGGCGTGGCGCGCATCGATGCTCAACTCGGCACGGGTCGCAGTTGCCGCTGCTTTGATGGCGACGATCGCCGGCACGTCAGCCGCGCTCGCCGTACGTCGGATGACGCGCGGACGCCGGATCGTGCGGACGACATTGCTCGCCCCGATGGTGATCCCTCAACTGGTGCTCGCGTTGGGGCTGTACCTCACCTATCGCAGAGTCGCCGGGGGCACCAGCCTCACGGTGCTCACGATCGGTCAGGCCACCCTCGCGATGCCACTGGTGTTCGTGACGGTCTCAGCCGGGCTCGCCTCGGTCGACCCGATGCTGTCGCGGGCGGCTCAGAGCCTGGGGTATCGCTGGCCGGCGGTCGTGCGCCGGATCGAGCTCCCGCTCGTGAGAAGGAGTGTGGTGAGCGGTGCCATCTTGTCGTTCGCAGTCTGCTTCGACGAGGCAGTGCTCGCATTCTTCTTGGCTCCGCCGGGTCAACAGACCATGCCGGTCAAGATTTGGACGTCGGCAAGTGAAAACGCGTCGCCGGCGATCGCCGCGGCAAGTGCGCTCGTCGTGTGCCTCGCCATCACTTTGCTCGCCGTTGTTGCTCTTCTCAGACCGGGTAGCGAACTCAAGGGACAGTCATGAGTGTCAGTGTGCTTTTCGACCACCTCACCGTCGACCTGGGCGGTAACCGCATCCTCGACGGCGTCGACCTCGAGATCCCGGACGGAAGCTTTGTCACGCTGCTCGGACCGAGCGGATCGGGCAAGACCACCACGCTGAACGTGCTGGCGGGCTTTGTCGACCGATCCGGCGGTCACGTACAGGTGGATGGTAAGACCATCGACGACCTGCCCGCGCACGAGCGCAACGTCGGATTCCTCTTCCAGAACTACGCTCTCTTCCCCCATATGAGTGTGGGCGAGAACATCGCCTTTCCACTGCGCGCTCGCAAGATCCCCGCGGAGCGCCGCAAGCAGATGGTGGACGATGCTCTCAATCTCGTGCAGCTACCCGGCACCCAGCGCCGGTCTGTCCGCTCCCTGTCGGGTGGGCAGCAGCAGCGCATCGCGTTGGCGCGGGCGCTCGTGTTCAAGCCTGGCCTGCTGTTGCTGGACGAGCCGCTGGCTGCTCTGGACAAGCAGCTCCGCGAGGCCATGCAGCTGGAGCTCAAGCGGATCCAGATCGAGACGGGCACCACCACGATCGCCGTGACGCACGACCAGGTCGAGGCCATGTCAATGGCCGACCTCGTGGCGATCATGAATGAGGGCAAGGTCGTGCAGGTAGGCACTCCCGAGGAGGTCTATCGTCAGCCGGCGGATCTCTTCGTGGCCACGTTCCTCGGAGAGGCCAACCTGGTGCAGGTGGCCGACGGGCACGTGACCGGCTTCCAACGCGGACTGCCGACCACCCGGCCAGAAGGCATCGGCGTCGTACGCCCCGAGGATGTCGAGATCGTCACCGAGCCGACGACGGACTCCGTCACCGGCCGCGTCGAGCTGAGCGTCTACCAGGGCAACCGTCGCAGGATCACGGTGCGCTGCCCAGGCGTTGAGGAGCCCATCATCGTCTCGGCTCCTGCGACAGTGGCGTCCACCGCGGTTGGTGAGAACGTCAACATCAGACTCAAGGGTGAGCATGTTTACGTGGTCCCTGAAGAGAACGGCTCGTCCGCTGACCCCGTGTTAGAAGGCGTGGCAGGCGCATGACCGGTGGCTCAGATCCAAAGGGCCCCGTCGACTCGAGCGCCATACCCCGCTACACCGGTATCGCCACGTTCGCCCGTCTACCGCAGATCGACGAGGTCTCCGACGTGGACGTCGCAGTTGTTGGTGTGCCTTTCGACAGCGCCGTGACCTACCGACCCGGCGCGCGTTTCGGCCCGTCGCACGTGCGGGAGTCGTCACGACTGTTGCGTCCCTACAACCCAGCCCAGGACATCGATCCGTTCGGCACTCAGCAGGTCGTCGACGCAGGTGACATCGCAGTCAACCCGTTCGCAATCGAGGAGGCGCTGGCTCAAATCGAGGCCGGGGCGCGTGACCTCCTCGAGAGATCAGGCCGACTCCTTTCAGTGGGTGGCGATCATTCGATCGCGCTGCCACTCCTTCGCGCCATGAAGGCCAAGCACGGCGAGGTTGCCGTGGTGCACTTCGATGCGCACCTCGACACCTGGGACACCTACTTCGGTGCCCGCAACACCCACGGCACGCCGTTTCGCCGCGCCTCGGAAGAAGGCCTGCTCGACCAGAGTTGCTGCATGCATGTAGGCATTCGCGGGCCGCTGTATGGCGCAAGTGACCTGGTGGAGGACGCCGAGCTGGGCTTCCAGATCGTGTCCAGCCCGGAGATGGACGACCTCGGCGCCAAGGGCGTGCTCGAGCGGATCAGGGAGCGCGTAAATGACCGACCGGTGTACGTATCAGTCGACATCGATGTGCTCGACCCTGCTTTCGCTCCTGGCACCGGTACGCCGGAGGCGGGCGGGCTGTCGAGCCGAGAGCTGCTGGCGATCCTTCGTGGCTTCGCCGACCTTCAACTCGTCGGGGCCGACATCGTCGAGGTCGCTCCGGCGTACGACCACGCACAGATCACCGGGATCGCCGCTTCGCACGTGGCCTATGAGCTCATTTCGGCGATGGCGCCACGCCCTCGGTAGCGACTATTCCGCGGCCCACTGCTCCTCGTTGATGTCGTGGCCGCGATGTCTGCTAGCCGGCGGATGGTGGCTGCCCGAGTGTTGCTGCGAGGTCGGCGGAGACCGCCGCGAGGTCGCCCGCAACGTTGCCTGCCCCCGATTCCGCCACGGCACGGATCCGATCCCGAAATAGCCGCACCGCGTCGCGCAGCTCGACCGCACGAGCCGTCGTCATGGGCGGTCGCCTCCAAGGCCGTGAGCCGATCCTCGACCGCGGCCACTCGAGGCTCTCCGACCGGCCCAGCCGCCGCGGACCTCAGCGGCTGACCGAGATTGCTGTAACTCGGCCAGCAGCACCCGCACAATGGCCGGCCTCTAGAGGCGCCACTTCTGGTTGTTGCCGCCCCAGTAGTCCCACTGGATCAGCTGCGCGCCGTTGTCGGCAGAGATGCCGAAGACGTCGAGGCATCAGCCCGCTGTGCTTGGCGATGAACTTGATGTAGCCGTCGCCGACGCCCTCCGGACGCCACTTCTGGTTGTCGCCGCCCCAGTAGGGCCACTGGATGATGCGCGCGCCCTTCGTCGGTCGAGATGCCCTCGACGTCCAGGCACATGCCGCTGTGCTCCACCATGATCCGGTAGAAGCCGTCGCCGACCGGGTCGAGCCGCAGCCGCTGGTTGCCGCCGCCCCAGTAGCCCCACTGGATGACCGCGGCGCCCGCGTCCCGCGAGACCCCGTAGACGTCGACGACCTTGCCGCTGTGCAGCGACGTGATCGGGGCCGGGCCGAGCGCCAGCGCTGGTTGTCGCCACCCCACCAGTCCCACTGGATCACCTTCGCGCCGCGATCCTGCCCGATCCCGGCAACGTCCAGCACCCGGCCGCTGTTCTTTGCCACGATCGCGTAGTAGCCGTGGCCCACCGGGTCGAGCCGGAACCGCTGGTTAGTCCCGCCCCACCAGTCCCACTGCTGCACCTGGGCACCGTTGTCGGTCGAGACTCCCCTCGATGTCGAGGACCCGGTTGCTGTGGACCGCGATGATCTTGTAGTGCGCGGCCTCCACCCATTCGACCCGGAAGACCTGGTTGCCGCCGCCCCAGTAGTCCCACTGCTGGGCAGTCGGCGCCGTTGTCCGTCGAGATCGCCCTCGATGTCGAGGCATTTGCCGCTGTGCTTGACGAACAGCGGTGCGGTCATCGGGTAGAGCCGCCGGATGCCCTCCATGTCGTCGGCCGCCAAGACCCGGTGGTCGAGTTGGCGGAGACGGTCGGGAACATCACCGCGCCGTTCGTGCTCGAGTGTTGCAGCCCCAGGATGTGGCCGATCTCGTGCAGCGCGATCGTCTCGACGTCGAACGAATTGTCGACCGCGCCGATGCACCCAGGCATGCTCCTGGTCGTCGAAGTGCAGCGGCCGAGGCATGCCGTTGCCGTAGAAACCGCAGCCCGGAGGGTAGTCGGCGTGGGCGAGGACGCCGCCCGTCATGTTGGCGTCGCCGCAGCCGGCGTTGCCCCAACGGATCAGGATGTCGGGGTTCTCGGTCGTGAGCACTTCGCGGAACGCGAGCGGAGCCGCTGCCGACCAGGTGATGAACGCGTTGCGGACCGCAGTGCGCTCGTCTTCGCCCGCGACGTCTCCGGTGCCGGTGTCGAAAGCGAAGGTGAAGCGCTGTCCGGTCCCAAGCGCAGGCGATCGAGAATGCGAGCGGCGACACAGCAGCCTGATCCGGCAGGAGGCACCGGGACCGCGTCATCATCTCGCGCGTCGACTCGTCGAACAGGCCGGTCGGCGACAGGCCGTGGAAGTGTTGATAGCTCGCGAGAGCGGTCGAGGTGTCGGAGTCGAGCACACCTGTGACCTTGGCCGCGATGTCCTTTCCGCCCTCCGGCCCAGTGCTCGGGATCTTGGAGTCGTCGGTGAGGTAGCCGAACCTCCCTAGGAACTCCTGTACGGCGTTGAACCCCTCGGGGGCCTCGTCGAACATGGCGGCTTCGACCGCGGCCACGGCTGCGAACGGTTGTGGGTATGAATCTGTTGGGTTGGGCATCGGGTTCCCCTCCTGGTCGGGCCGTGAAGGCACACTCATCAAGAGACGAAGCCCCGCCCCCTCACCTCGAGATGACGAGCAATTACGTTAGCGCGAAGGTCAGATCTCGCGCCAGGTCTCCGCGAACGCCAGCACTGCGGAACTGCCGAACCATCCTTCCGGCTGATGGATCTCGCCGCGCGCCGCGACACCGTCGACGCGCACCTCGGCTGCGGCACACGGGCAGGCGACGACCGAGGTCTCGAAGCCGGTGAGGTGCGTCGTCATCTGGAAGCAATCGAGCACCTCCCGCCATTCGAGCTCGATCGTCGTGGTGGCGGCGACACAGGAGATCCGGTGGAACTTGTCGCCGCCGGATACCTCGACGAACTGTGCCCGAACCGGCGGGCCGGTCTCGATGCCGCGTCCACGGATCGTGTCGTAGTCGCGATAGAAGTGCTCCCAGACGTACTCGGCCAGCGCTGAGTTGTCGGTGTAAATGCCGATTGGTGCGTCGGAACCGAGGCCTGACTCGACAGGATCGGCCCAGATCAGCAACGCGTGACCCGAGCCGACGGGCGAGTACCGCGCTGTCCACATGCTCGCCAGAACGACGATGTCGTCGCTGCTGGGGCGATAGAGAACGATCATCGGATTTTCGCCGGCGATTTTGATTCCGTGCTGGGCGATGGGCTCGGGCACGTTGTCTCCTGATCTCACGGCACTGGGCCAGCCGCAACGTGGGGTGGCTTCCGGCCTTGCGGCGAGTCTCGACGCGGCCCTGCCGACGTGCGCGTGACGCTACCAAAGACGCCGACAGCCCGGTCAACACCGAGGCGGGAGCCGCGAGCGCCCCCGTTACGAGTGGTGTGAGTGGCGTCCTACGTCGGCCCAGCATGCGAGGGCGGTGCCTGCCGGCTCGGCTTGCCACGGCTCACCCGGCCGTCCGAGCAGGTGTCCCTGGGCAAGGCTGATGCCGAGGTTCATGACGTGCTCCAGGTCGGCAAGGTCCTCGACGCCTTCGGCGCACAGGGTCGCGCCGAGCTGGCCCGCGTAAGTGACGAGCGCTTGGAGTACGGCGCTTTGACCGGGCTCGTTGGCGCAGCCTTGCACCAGGGAGCGGTCTGCCTTGACGATGTCGGGCCGCAGAGCAGCCATCCGGTAGAACTCGCCCACCCCAGCCCCGAGATCGTCCAACGCAACAGTTGCGCCGCGTGCGCGCAGCCGCCGCACAGCCTCTGTCAGGGTCACAGCGTCAACATGGTCGAGATCCTCGGTCAGCTCCACAACCGTGCCGTCGAGACGGGTCGGCAGTTCAGCCCAGAACCGGTCCGACGTCAGTGCAACGGCGGAGGCGTTGACGTACAGGGGCTGATCCTTCGGTCGACCGGGGACCGCCAGCGCTGCATTGATGGTGGCTGCCTCGAGAAGGATTCCGTGGCCATCAGCGTGAGCTTGGCGGAAGACCGCTCGCACATCTTGGAGTGGTCCGGCGAACCTGGCCAGCGCCTCGTGTCCGCACACTCGACCGGTGATCAAATTGAAGATCGGTTGCATGACAATCGTGAACTCGGGCAGGTCCGACTGACCGGTGGCCGACGCGGTGTCGCCGTAGGCGAGGACACGGTCCCGGCCGGTTCTCTTGGCCTCGTAGAGCGCCTTGTCTGCGCGTGCGACTCCGTTTGCCGGTTCAGTGCGGGGATCCCAGACGCTGACTCCTGCCGAGAATGTCTGACCGGAAGGTGTGAGCGCACGCAGGCTCTGTATCCGCTCACGTGCTTCGGTCAACGTGAGGTCGGGAAGGAGCACTGCAAACTCTTCCCCGCGATAGCGAGCGAGCATGGCCGCTGACCCGAGCTCTTCGGTCCAGGCAGCAACGGCCTCGCGCAACAATCGATCGCCCGCCTGATGACCATGGCGGTCGTTGTAGGCCTTGAAGTGGTCCATGTCCATCATGGCGACACACAACGTTGTCTGGTGCTCGAGGCTTTGTGCGCAGGCACGGGACAGTTCGTGATCCCAGGTTCGGCGGTTGGGCGCGCCGGTCAGGGCGTCGGAGCGCGCGAGTGCCGCCAACTGCACGGCCTGTACTTCCACGATGCGCAGGACCCCCGCCATCCTGATGAGAACGAGCACGGAGATGACCAGCGAACCGAGGCCGATGACCGGCCACAGAATTTTTCCACCCATTGCACCGTGGACGAGAAGTGTCGCAGCGGGCAAGACCAGACCACAGGCAAGCACAACCAGTCGCCGTTGCGCAGAGTTGGTCTCCTGCCGGTCCGGCGACGGTTCGGCGAGCGTAGTCATCGACGGCGCGCACGCCGCCGCAGCCGCCGCAATATAGGCGCCCAGCCACAAGACGTCGGACCACGGGATCGTCAGTGACCCGGTCGCGATCAGGTTCGCGTTCCACGCAATATCGGCGGTAGTGGTCAGGCCAAGGGAGGTAACCAAGAGGCGGTACGACTTTGTCTTCGCTCCAGGGCCTGCCCACATGCGCACGATGACGGCGATCAACAAGATGTCACCCACGGGGTAGGCCGAGCTGATGACCTTTGCAAAAACCGAAAGACCCGAGTCGCTCGCCAGTGGGGCGATAACGAACACCGCAGCGACAACCGCTGTCCCGGTGGCGATGATCAGGGCATCCAGCAGCGCGGTCATGTCCCGACCGGCCCGTCGGGTGCGAACCATCACCAGAGCCCCAGCGGCCAAGACGGCGTACCCGGCGATGTAGATGGCGTCGGATGGCGCCGGATACACCGCACCCTGCCATACCTCGATTTCGATGTTGTAAACCAGGTCACCAACGACCCAAAGACAGAATCCACCCAACACCAGCAGCCACCCGCGCCTCCGTAGAGGCTTGTGGTGAAGCACCCCCCAGAACGCAAAGACCATGGCACTGATCGCAATCGAGTTGTAGTACAGCATCAGCGTGAGGCCGGTCAGGGGCACGAGGGGATACATCGTTGCTGCGACCGTAAGCAATGCCAAGGGTCCGAAACAACGGCGCGCGAAGGGATCGCCGCCCGAGCGAGCCATCGCAAGCCCGCGCACAAAGCGGCGAACATGAAAGTCAATCATCTCGGGCCTTCTCGAAACATCGTGGTCAGCCTCGAGCATCGCCGGATGAGCGCAAGTCGGACTGCTAGATAGATGGGTGCGTTGCCATCATGCTCGACGCTCTCGCCGCAGCAGGCACCCCGCCGTCTTATTTGACCGTTTGGAGAACAGCTTCACCCGTTCGGCTAATCACGGCTCAGGTCACGAAGTCAGCGCATTCGGGTGCTGCCAGTCTTCTTCACACTGACCAGCGCCACGGCTGCCACGGCACAGAGGAGCTGGATCAGGATGCGGAGGAAGTCGATATTGTCCTCGGTGTCGGACAGGCCCACGGCATTTGCGATCAGGCCCCCCACGAACGCGCCGAGGAAGCCGGCGAGAAACGTCCAGAGGATCCCGATCTTCTGGCGGCCGGGGAGAACCAGCCGCGCCACGGGACCGAGGACAAGACCGAAGAACAAGGAGCCGATGATGAGGCCGACCATGTGCAATACCTCCGTGCGTATGTCGAGGCGCTTTCCTATGGGCTAGCGCTCACCGAGTGTGCCCAAACGTCCGCCACCGAACAAGTCGACGAACCGATAGCGCACTACGTGTCGCGCCCGTCGATGGATTTACGTGGGCCCTTCGGCACCTGGGACGACGGCTCCTTCTGACTCGTCGCACGCCAATCTCACCCGCGCAGGGTGAGCCCCCGCCGGTTGTCCGCCGTGAGTCTGAGAACCATCAGTGAGCGGCCTAGGAGAGTCACCATGAATGCAGCAGAAACAGGACGTCCCCCAGCGACCGGTTGGGTTGGCTGGATCGCGTTCGGCGCGGTGATGATAATGATTTCCGGGTTCTTCAACATCGTCGACGGGCTTGCCGCCATCTTTTCCGACGAGACAAGACAGGGCAGGGCGATCAGCAACATCTGCCGACGGGCTAGTCCCGCCACCTCGAGAATCAAGATCGCTGCGAGGAGGGGATTGCCGAAGATCGCGGAGATCGCAGCCGAAGACCCCGCGGCCGCCATTACGGCGACTGCGGCCCTGTCGCGACGGCCGTCCACTTCAGAGCGAGCACCGCTAACCCGCCGCCTAGGGCAATCAACGGCGCCTCTGGACCGACGACGGCACCGAGCACCAAACTTGCAGCGGCCGCCAGGGTCACACCGAGAATTGCGCTGGGCGGAGTCACCCCACCGCCTAAGCCGTCGGCCGGCACGTGGCCGCCGTGGCCCGGAAGCTTCGTCACGGCAAGGGCAACTAGCACCCCCGCGAGCCCCAGCGTGACAATCGGCCACCAGGCCGGCGGACCGTCGAAGCCGAGATCCACTGGCAGGGTGTCCCACACGATGTGCTCCAGCTCGTGCACAGCAGCTAAGAACCCAAAAGCGACCAATGAAATGGGGATCCCCATCAGCGCCGCGATCGCCAGCAACCCAAGATAGGCGCGGCTGTGGAGTCCGGGATCGGTCTCGCCGTCAGGTGCGCGTTCGGGCGACGGCTCGACGCTCATGTCCGGAGGATACTGGGAGATCGGCAGTTAACCGATGTGCCTTGCCGTCCCCACGGGAAGCCGCAGGTAAGGTGCGCCCATGCCACGTCGTGCCTTGACATCTTCCTGGCCTGCCGTCTTCGTGGCGATGATCGGAATCATCGCGGTTCTGCTGAACACCGACGTACCGGTTGGCAGCCTGGTCCGGTACGGCCTGTACCTCGGCGGCGCAGTAGCGGTGCCGGGTGTGATCGCGTGGCGGCTGCTGCTGGCCCACCTGCACGTCGACGACGAGCAGGCGCCCAGCTGGTTCGAGGATCTCAGCCTCGGCACCATCTTCGGGTTCGGCCTGCAGCTCCCGTTCTTCCTGCTCGGTGTAGCCGTCGGGACGCCGTATCTGTCGCTCGCACTCCCCGCGCTCGCGCTGATCATCCCCGTGGCGACGCCGTTCGGGCGGCGGGTTTGGACCTTGCCGACCCGTCGACTCGACTTTCGAGTGTCGTGGGCGTTGACCATCATGATCCTGTACGGGACTGCCTGGCTCGGCCGTAACGCGTTCCCGGATCGCCCACTGTCATTGCCAGCCAACGAGGGGCCGGCCATCGACGAAACGTTCCATCAGGCGCTGATCGCCGAGGTCTCCAACCGTTTCCCGCCAGAGATCCCGTTCCTGCTGGACACCCGGCTCGACTATCACTGGTTCGTGCACGCGCAGATCGCGGCGTCGAACGCCCTCACGGGCCTCGAGTCAGTGATGATGCTCCGGGTCATGATCCCCACCGTCAGTCTGGTGTTGGGCGTCGTCGGTCTGGCCGCGGTTGCACTGCGGCTCACGGGCCGCCCCATCGCGGCGTTCATCGCGCCAGCCCTTTTGGTCGCGGGCGCCTTCCACCTCAACGGGATCGACTTCGATGCCGACACGTTCTTCGAGCCCTACCTCTCGAGACGCTTCGTCTCCAGCCCGTCGCATTCCTACGGCGTGATGATGTCGATGCCGGCGCTCATGCTGCTCCTCGAAGTGCTGCGACCGAAGACCAAGGCCAACCGGTATACCTGGGTGGCGCTCACCCTTGCACTCTTGGCACTGTCAGGCGCCAAGGCGACGTATATGCCGGTCTTCGTGTGCGGAGCCATCGGCCTCTGGGTGATTCAACTGCTCATCCATCGGCGGATCGACCGGGTCGCCAGCGCCCTCGTTGCACTCCTGATCGCGGTCACGCTGTTCGCTCAGTTCATTCTCCTGGGCGGCCAGACCGGCGGAATGGCCCTGGACCCATTCCAGACCGCGGAGTCGGCAGTGAGGGGCGAGGGCATCGACTACACGACAACGAGCGTTGCCGCGATGAGCCTCGCCATGCTTGTCAGCTGGCTGCTGTACGGCGTCGGGGTGGTGGGTCTTCTCAAGGAGAAGAGGTGGCTCGACCCGCGAGCGGTCTGGATGCTGATCGTCATACCCGCGGGGATCGCCGTGCCGTTCCTCCTCTTCAGGACAGGCTTGAGCCAGCTGTGGTTCTCACGGACCGTCGCCGAGCTGGTCGTTTTGATCTCCGCGTGGGGCCTTGCCATCTTGCTGCCGCGGCCACTGACTGCCCGACGCGCCCTCGCACTCGGAGGCGTCGCAGTCGCGGCCGGACTTGGCGCGTTCGCCGTCTCGAGCATCGTCGAGGCACGCAGCGACCGGATCGGAGCCACCGTGGGCTCTCTGCTGCTGACGGTGATCGCGCCGCTGGCGGTCGCCGGGGTGTTCCTGGTGGTGTGGCTCGTCGCGCGGCGGTCCCCCGGGGGTCGCAGCTCCAGCGTTGTCGTCGTACTCGTCACCGTCCTGCTCGGGATGAGCATGGTCAACGTCGCTGCCACAGCACACGAGGCGCTGACCGAGCCAGTCAAGGAGTTCAAGGGTCGCCACATCCCGCTGTTCCCCGACGGTGGTGTCGCAGCCGCGCGATACATCGACCGAAACTCCTCACCCGGCGAGATCGTTGCCACCAACGTGCACTGCGCGATGCCGGGCGCCGGACGGTGCGACAACCGCAACTTCTGGATCGCGGCGTTCACCGAGCGCAGGATCGTCGTGGAGGGCTGGGGTTACACCGCCGCCACCAACGACAACGCGGTGCCGGGCATGCGCAACGCGTACATCCCGATCCCCGACCGCGAGCGGCTCGAGATCAACGACGCGGCCTTCCGCGAGCCCTCCGCCGAGACGGTGGGACGGCTCGTCGACACGTATGACGTTTCGTGGCTTTTCGTGGCTAAGGACTATCCCGCCGACATCGACGGGCTGAAGCAACTGGACGATGTCTTGGAACGCGTCTTCGAGAATCCCGAGTACATGGTCTTCAAGGTGAAGGACTAACGAAGGTCCAGATCCTGAGATCTTTACTCAGGGCAATTGCCGCATGACTCTTCGTTCTCATCCGGGACACAGGTGAACGGCGTAGGCTCGCATTACTGCGGAGTCACCCCACCGCAGCGTCTCGCCCATCTCATCTCGGTACAAAAAGCGCACGCCGGCCCCAGTCCTCGCGGCCGCGGAACAGGTCCCCTTTCGATGTCCAGCACCCACGTCCTCGACGCTCCCGCTGACGCGGTGACACGTCAGCCGGCCACAGCCAATCACGCGCTGTGCCTGGACGGATCCCCGCGGCCCCGGCTCAAGGCCATCATTGTCCACCTCGCGGTGAGCCTCTTGGTGGCGTGCGTCATACCGGCAATCTTGTTCTACGTCACCTTGGTCGCGATCAACGTGTGGGCGGCATTGGTTGCCGCGCTCGCCTGGTCATACAGCGCCATCGGCTGGCGGATGGCGACCAAGCGCCGAGCGTCCGGCCTGTTGTTCCTGACTGTGACCGTGATGACCATCCGGACCTTCGTAGCTCTCGGCAGCGGCGACACCACGTTGTACTTCCTCCAGCCGATCCTGACGGATGCGTTCCTGGCAACGGTCTTCTTCGTGTCGCTGGCGACAGCGCGGCCCGTCGTCGCGCGTCTGGCCGGCGATTTCTATCCCATGGACAAGGACGTCGCCAAGCGCCCTCGCATCCAACGGCTGTTCTGGCACCTGACCTTGATGTGGGCGTTGCTCGCCCTCGGCAAAGCGACCCTGACGCTGTGGCTGCTCCAGTCGCAGTCGCTCGAGACGTTCGTGTTGTTCAAGAGCGTTTCGATGGTCTCCATCAACCTGCTGGCCATCGCCACCACGGTCACAGCTTCGTTCTTCGTCGCGCGCAAGGAAGGGCTTCTCACGCCCGCTTGACCGGTAGACGTCGGATGCCACATGTGCGGGACGGCCCTCGCGCCTCTACACTGACGCGACATCGGACAACCGTGGGCAAAGCCATTCGAAGGGAACTACCTGTGAACACCGTGGGCTGGATCATCCTCATCGCCGCCTTGATCGTCGTCATCGCCGCTCTTGCCCTGTTGTTCACGCGCCAGGCGGCGAGTGCCAAGCAAGCCAAGGCCAGCCAGCTGCGCGAGGACGCCGCCGAACGTTCCGCGGTAGTCGACCAGCAAGACGCGAAGGCTCATGAGGTGACGGCTCTCGCAGAGGCGGCACGAGCCGAAGCCGACGCCAAGGCAGCCGAGGCTGAGCGGTTGGGGTCGCTCGCCGAGCAACAGCACGAACGTACGACGCAGGCACGCGCCGACCTCGACGAGCAGCGGATGGAAGCCGACCGCCTGGACCCGCAGACCGAAACCGCAACCGATGCCGAGGAGCCCACCCACTCCGCGACGACCGACCGCGCGGGTTCGGTCCCGCCGGACCCGCAACGCCGTCCCGAGTAAGCCGCCGGGCGAAAGCTCGCCCGATCTGACCCGGTAGGCGGCTTCTGGCCTGCCGGTGATACTGCGACTTCTGGCAAGTTGAATACACAGCGTGGTTGATCAGTCACTATCAGTGACATGACTGCTGGCGTTCTTGCTCCCCTTGCGCCACCGCCAGTGCGCCCCTACCCCGCTACTGCAGTCCCCACTCCCTTCCAACGACAGCTGATGAACCGGATGTCGTGGGGCTTCTCCCCCACCACCTTCACGCAGCTGCTCGCGGCCGGTGGGGGCACCAAGTGGTTCACCCAGCAGCTGACGCCTACCGCGATCCCCGATCCCGGTGGCCTCGAGGTCGACACCTGGTGGCCAGACCGGACGCTGTCGGCAAACAGCAAGTGGCAGACGGTCTTTGCGGACGAGAAGGGCTCCTGGGAGTACGCCGTCGACCTGGCCAACTGGAGCCTCGTCCGACGTACGCGCTCTTCCCGACAGCTGCACGAGGTCATGACCGACTTCTGGTCGAACCACTTCCACATCCCGGCGGTCCACGACCTGGCGTGGTGCTGGCGCAGCCAGTACGACGCGGTCCTGCGCAAGCACGCCCTCCGCAAGTTCGACGACCTGCTCGTCGCGGCGAGCCTGCACCCTTCGATGCGTCTCTACCTCAACAACTTCGAGTCCACGAAGGACCACCCGAACGAGAACCAAGGCCGCGAGCTGCTCGAGCTTCACACGATCGGGCGCGGTTCGGGCTACACCGAAGCCATGGTCAAGGACTCCGCGCGCATCTTGACCGGGTACACGGTCGCGGTGTGGGAGGACTGGCACGGCTACTACGACGAGTCGACGCATGCCAAGGGACCGGTTCAGGTCCTCGGGTTCAGCCACCCGAACTCAAGCGCCAACGGCCGCGACGTGACCGACGCCTACCTTCGCTACCTCGCACACCACCCGTCAACCGCGCGCACGATCGCCACCAAGCTGGCCCTGCGCTTCGTATCCGACGATCCCTCACCGGAGCTGATCAACGCGCTCGCCCAGACGTTTCGTCAGTCGGGCACCGACATCACGGCCACCCTCGAGACGCTCGTCGCCCATCCGGAGTTCGCGGCCTCGAGGGACGCCAAGGTGCGCAACCCGATCGAGGACTTCATCGCCACCGCACGCGTACTGCGCGTCAAGGCGAACAAGCCCACCGCGTCGGGTGGCCAATTCGCACGTGCCCAGGTGTGGATGTGCCAGGGCCAGTATCCGTTCCAGTGGCCGCGCCCGGACGGCCTGCCACAGCGTAACCCCGCGTGGGCTTCAGCCAGCCGCGTCCTCGGCTCACTCGACATGCACTACTCGATGTCAGGTGGCTGGGTCGGCGACGACGGCTCGGCTCGGTTTCGGCCATACGGGGCGTGGCTACCCGCCGACCGCATCCGGTTCGACGCCTTTGTCGATCACCTGTGCCGGGTGCTGCTGGGGCGGCCCTCGACCCAGCGGATCCTCTCGTCTGCGCTGCAGGCCACCGGATGCCGCGCTGGAGAAGTCGTCGACTCCGAGCATCAGCTCGCGAGCTGGATGATGCCCCGCCTCCTGACCGCGATCCTCGACACCCCTGAGCACATGAGCCGATGACTGAGCCAACCGTTCCCCTCACAGAGCACTTGCACGACAACGGTTGCGAAGAGTTCGCGCGGACGGCGGGAGTCTCGCGTCGCCGGGTCCTCGCCGGTCTGGCGGGAGCCGCCTCACTCGGTGTCGCCCACTCCATGTTCGGCGGCGTCTTCCGCCAGGCGAGCTTCGGGGCGACCTCGGGCAACAATGTGCTCGTCGTCATCAGCCTGCGTGGCGGGGTGGACGGGATGAGCGTCGTCGTACCGCATGGCGATCCGGCCTACCGCACGCTGAGACCAGGAATCGCCGTACCCGCGAATGCACTGCTGTGCGGCGACAGCATGTTCGGGCTGCATCCCAAGCTCGCTCCGCTCGCGCCGTTCTGGAACTCCGGTCGGATGGCCGCTGTCCAAGCGGTCGGCATGGAGATGCCGAACCGGTCGCACTTCTCAGCCATGGAGGAGATCGAGGACGCCGACCTCGGGTCCGACGTACGTCGCGGCTGGATCAACCGAGCCATCGGCCTCGACGGCGACGACTTCCCGGCCGAAGCGGTCCAGTTCGGTACGACGATCGTGCCAACCTCGATGACCGGCCCAGCCCCAGTCATCGCCACCCAAAGCATCAAGGAGCTCTACCTCGCCGGCGCCAACCCACAATGGGACGACGCCACCTGGCGGGCGCGTCGACGCAACCAGCTGGAGACAATCTGGCTCCCGGAGAATGGCGCCCTCGGTGCAGCCGCCCGGGCCGCCCTCGACACCGTCGAGGTGCTCGAGCCGCATGCGCGCCAGGTCTACGTGCCGCGCAACGGCGCCGTCTACCCCACCGACTGGCGAGGCCGCGACCTCGGGGAAGCCCTGGCGAACACCGCACAGCTCGATCCGTGCCGACGTTGGCACCGAGATCGTGGCGATCGACTACGGCAGCTGGGACCACCACACCAACCTCGGCACGCTCGAATGGGGGGACATGCAGTCGATGCTCGGCGGCTTCGCTTCCGCGCTCGCTGCGTTCCTCACCGACGTGTCCGACCTTGGCGACCGGGTCACCGTCGCGACGATCAGCGAGTTCGGGCGCCGTGCCGACGAGAACGGCAGCGGCGGCCTCGACCACGGCTGGGGCAACATGATGCTGCTGGCCGGCGGAGGCGTGAAGGGCGGCAGCTATTACGGGACCTGGCCCGGACTCAGCCCTGACCGCCTCGTCGACGGAGACCTCGCCGTCACGACCGACTACCGCAATGTCTTGGCCGAAATCGTCGAGCGTCGACTCTCGCGTTCGGTGGTGGGTGCGTTCCCCCGGCTGAACTACCAGCCGCTCGGGCTCATGAACGTCTGATCAGACCGTCCGAAGCTCGGCCTCCCGCTGCTCAGCAGCGAAGTCGATGTACGGCCTGCCGGCTGACCAGATGACGAGGGCGGCGAACATCACCGAAAGCGTCACGCTGGCCAGCGTCAGACTGGCTGCGCCGGCGAAGGCCGCAAACGCCACCATCATCACCGGCATCAACGCATCGTCAGTCAGCGCGATCATCGACCCGATCCGGCCGAGGTACGTCGGGTCGACGCTCGCCTGGAACGCACCCGAGGTGTAGGCCGACGCTAGCCCGGCCGTCACGCCCACGATCAACATCGCCGCCACGATGCCGGCGTACGACGCGAACCCGATCACGCTGCACGCGGCTGCCTGGACAGCGAGGATGAGAAGGCCAGACTTGGCAGGTCTGCGGGGGCGCCACCTGATTGCAGCAACGGCTCCAACGGCGGCGCCGACGCCGATGCAGGCCTGGAACAGACCAAGGCTCGGAGCACTCCAGCCGGCATCCTCGGTCCGCAGCACGAGCCCGACCGCAGTCAACGGACCGACGAACAAATTCAACCCCGACAACGCGACGACCAAGGTGCGAACGTTCGGCGTCCGGCGCAGGTAGTTCCAACCGGCGCGGAGGTCGGCGAGCACAGACGCACCCTTCGACAGAGCGCGGGGAAAGCGCGGCTTCAGCCAGCCGGCCAGCAACACGGACAAGAGGACAAACGACGCGGCGTCGACGATCATGACGAGCTCGATGCCGCCGAACGCGACCAGGAAGCCACCTGCGGGTGCGCCGACGAAGACCCCGATCCGGTTGGCCAGTTGGAACATCGCTGAGGTCGCAACGAGGTCGTCAACCCGCACCATCTGTCGTGGCATCGTGCTCGACGCCGGCTGGTAGATCGCGTCGAGCACGCCGAACAGCACGGCAACGGTGGCTAACAGCCAGATCGTGAGGCCGGCTGTCGTCGCGATCGCCGCGCCTGCGAGCAGGACGAGGATCCGCCCGAGGTTCGCGAGGACCATCGTGCGTCGAGCGTCGAGGCGGTCGGCAAGGGCACCGCCGAACAGCAGCACCGCAGCACGAGGCAACGTGCCAATCCCTACGACGAACCCGGTTTCGGCTGCCGTCCCGATCTGTGCAGCGCTCCACGCCAACCCGATTGTCCACGCGACGTCGCCCGCCTGGGAGATACCGACCGACGCCACCCACGTCTGCACGCGACGGTCGCGCGCGAGTGGCGGGACGTCGACATACTCTTCGCCGAGGGCGGTCATGGTTGTGCTGGGACTGCGTAGCTGAAGATGAAGACTGGCTCCCGCACGCGGCCGTCATCGGTGCGAACCTCCTCGGCAAACTCACGAACAACCTCGACGAGCCGCCGACCCAGCTCGTCGAGCTCGTCGGGCGTGAGCTGGAGCCATTTGTCGGTGGAGTATGCCGCGCGGACCCAGTCGGTGGCGTAGCTGTCACGCCGGTCGAACCACTGACGCACTTTCTCGACATGGTGGGTGAGGTTCTCCTGCTCGGCCGCCTCAGCGATCATGTGGTCGGCCGAACTCGTCATATCGGCGACAGACCAGCTCATCGCCAGCGGGACATGGCGCCACCATCTCTCCCTCTTGTCACGGGCGAGCTCGGGGGCCGCTTCGATCAACCCCGCCTTGTGCAGCATTTTCAGGTGGTGGCTGACGTTGCCGACGTGCTGGTCCGTGTGTTGAGCCAGCTGGCTCGCGGTAGCAGGCCCATTCAGCGACATCAGCTCGACCAGCCGGCGACGTAGTGGATGGTGAAGTGCCGCGATCCTCGATGCGTCGACGCGGACTGGCTCGGTCGTCATGGCATGAGGATAATCCCACAAGAGTTCTTGTGCAAGAGTCCTTGTGGAACTAATTGCCTCCTTTTCATGACCTTCTGGTGCGTGATTCGTTGGTTACTCAACTAGCTGATGCGCTGATCAGCCGTTCGGCTGATTGTGATCGGATTGCCTGAGTACACCGCGGGCACCGTGACAATCTGTCTCCCAAGTCGCCTGTGAGGGGTGACGAAACACAGCTCAACGAAACAGAGGTTCAACCCGAAACACATCGCTTCAAGTCCGTGCACAGGACTCCATGTTCTTCGCATTGAGGAGATGTCACTACTGCGTAGATTTTCTTCTTCGACATTCCGGCATTAACCGGACAAGAGGCGGAAAATGTTTCGCTGAGTGCTCACCTTTTTGGCTTCGCGCTGCCATGCTGTGGGAGCGAGGACGACAGCCTGTCGTCCTCGTCACCCCTCACAGCAAGGACCCCTCATGCGTAAGATCAATTACCGTCGCCTGTCCTCATCCGCTCTCGCCATCGCCGCGACTGCAGCCCTTACCCTGGGCAGCACGTCCACGGAGGCATGGGGTGGCAAGACTTCCTCGTGGGACAAGTCCGTGGTGGGGTCGAACTCCGCCCGTACGTCGTCCTGGGATCTGACTGGCTCGAACGCCGGGAAGACCAGTTCATGGGATCTGACAGGATCAAGCAACGCCGGCAAGACCAGCTCATGGGACCGGACAGCTTCAAGCAACGCCGGGAAGACCAGCTCATGGGACAAGACCTCGTCCTGGGACTAAACATCTCGCTGGGCGTGACCACCGCCACCAGTCTCAAATCGTAGAGGTGCCAGCCCAACCGTGAACACTACCCGCACACCAGCGTCGCCTCGCGCGCTTATCGCCGCGACAGCGGCGACCCTGGTGCTCGCGGGCCTCGCGGTTGCGAGCCTGGCGCTCTACTACCCCGATCCGGAGATGTCTGACAGTTGGGCTCCGGCGCTCTTGTTGGCGACTCTGCTCGTGATTCTGCACGCGCGCCCAGAGCGGATGGTCAAGACGACGAAAGCCGTCGAAAGTATTCAGCTCGACGAAGTTCTGATCGTTCCAATACTGCTGTTGCTGCCGCCGCTTTACAGTTGCGCGGTCGTCGCCATCGGCTCCCTAGCGGGCAGCATCGCTACCCGCCGACCACTGACGAAAACCGCATTTAATCTGGGGCAGATTCTTTTCGCCACCGTATGCGGGATCTGGGTAGTGAATGGTCTGGGCGGCACATTGTCGACCCAGCCGTCATTGGGCGACGCAGTTGCGGGCATCATCGGCGCGCTGTGTGTCACGGTGCTCACCGCTGTGATCGTGCGCGCCATGGTTTCCTTCGCATCGGGTGCGCCGCTCCTTCCACTCTTGCGGTCGATCTCCGAGAGCCTGATCCCCTGGCTTGGCGCGGTCACGCTTGGCGGAGTCGGTGCAATCTGTGTGGGTGCCCAACCATGGTCTGCCGTCTTGGTGTTCGGGCTCGTCGTGTTCGTTGCGAGAGCCCACACGGCCAGCGTCAACGAGATCACGGCAAGGCGGCACGCCGAACGTCTCCAGGCCGCGATCGCTTCACTGCGTACGCATACCGATCCCGACCTGGTCGAGCATGACCTGCTGATCGCGACGAGAGACCTGCTCGGCGCCAAAGTCGCCGAAGTCGTCTCCGAGGGCGGCGACGTAGACAATTCGCGCTCCTACAGCGCGCCACTGGGACAGGGCAGGCGCCTGCGCGTGAGCGAACGACGCGGCTTCGCCAACTGGGACCAGCGAGATCGCGAAACGCTGGTCGCCTTGGCTGGTGTCGCGGGTGACGTGCTCCGATCAGCGGAGGTGATCGCGCGGCTTCGCACGATTACGAACTCGCAGACCGAGGGCGTCATCGCACTTGACCTCGACGCCTGCATCACGTTCGTCAACCCAGCAGCCGTGAAACTTCTCAAGGCCGCCACCGACGTGAGCGTCATCGGCCGCCCCATCCGCGATGCCCTGACGCTGCGCCATCGCCGCGTCCCGATCGACTTCGAGAGCATGGTCGCCCAACGAGTGAGTGCGCAGGACGCCGACGGCACGCTTGGCCCTCCTGACGGCGACACGCTCGACATTGCTTACAGCGTCACCCCCCTCCTCGCCGAGGAGGTCCACGTCGGTGCCGTCCTGGTGCTCCGCGACGTCACCGAACGCCGGGCGTTCCAAGACGAGCTGACCCGCCGCCAGCTGCATGACGAGCTGACCGGGCTGCCGAACCGGCGACTGCTCATCGAGCGACTCGACCACGCGATGACCCGGTCGAAGTCGACCGGCATCCACCACGGACTGCTCTTCCTCGACCTCGACCGCTTCAAGCTGGTGAACGACTCGTATGGCCACGTTGTCGGCGACAAGCTACTCGTCCAGGTTGCCAACCGCCTGGTGGCCGGCCTCTCCCCCGTCGACTCAGTAGCCCGGATGTCCGGCGACGAGTTCGTGGTGCTCATCGAGGACGTCGCCGACATCGACGCGGTGACGCTCGCGGCCGAGCGGGTCCTCAACGCCTTGCAGGAGCCGTTCGAGGTTGACGGCCACAACATCTTCTCGTCCGCGAGCATCGGTGTAGGACTCACGCGCGACGCCCAGGATCGCGACGACATTCTCGCGATGGTCGATGCTGCTGCGTATGCCGCCAAGGCAGCCGGGCGCAACTGCTACTGCGTCTCGACCGACCAGTCCGTCCATGAGACCCGGGCCCGACTCGACCTCGAGGTCAGCCTCCGAACCGGCCTCGACGAGGACCAGCTGGAGCTGCACTACCAGCCCATCGTCGTCACCGACGGCGGCGAGATGGTCGGTGCCGAGGCTCTCGTCCGATGGCGCTCCCCCGACCGCGGCATCATGTGGCCGCAGCAGTTCATCCCCTTGGCCGAGGAGACCGGGCTGATCATCCCGCTCGGCCGGTGGGTCCTGGAGCGGTCATGTCGCGCCGCGCGCGAGTGGAGCCTCGCGCACCCTGAGCGTCGCCCGCTGTCGGTGTCGGTCAACCTCTCCGCACTGCAGTTCTCGCAGAGTCGGCTTACCGAGACGGTCGCCCACATCTTGCAGACGACCGGCCTGCCCGCGTCGCAGCTCTGCCTGGAGATCACCGAGACCGTCCTGATGAGCGAAACCGGCGTGACCCAGTCGACGCTCGAGTCGCTGCGCAGCCTCGGGATCCGGGTCGCGATCGACGACTTCGGCACCGGTTACTCGTCGCTTTCGTACTTGAAGCGGTTCCCGATCGACGTGGTCAAGCTCGACCGAACCTTCATCGAGGGTCTGGTCACCGACCCGGTCGACGCCGAGATCGCATCCGCCGTCGTACGCCTCTCCGCCGCCCTCGGTATGCAGACTGTCGCCGAAGGCGTCGAGACCGACGCCCAGCGGCGGATGCTCGTCCAGCTCGGCTGCCCGCTGATGCAGGGATACCTCACGGCGCGCCCGCTCACTGAGCCCGACTTCTTGACGTTCTGGGACAACAACGTCGCGGCCGCGGCCGAGGCCACTGACACGTCGAACGTCACCGATCTCAAGCGGCACCGCAGCAACCGCCAGCAGAGCAGCTAGTCCACAGAACGCCATCGCGCGTCGCTTGTCCACAGCGCACCTCGCGTGCACTGACTGCGGCACCCGTCCCGTCCTAGCGTGCGAACCGCCTGTCGACCGGCGGGCATTCCGCATCGACGAAACGGAACTCGCTCAATGCCCACCTCTCTTATCCGCGTCCCACTTCTCCGGTTCCAGCCGCGCCGTCCCGCCCAGGCGGCGATGGCTGCCTTGACTGGCTGCCTTCTCGGTATGACGCTCCTCGCCCCACTGCCCAGCAGCGCTGCCCGGATGCCCGCTGACGGACCCGTCATCACCACCACGGTGACCGACGCAGACGACACCGACGGTCCGATCGACATGGCACGCGTCCGCCACCGGATTCGCGTGATCGACCGACACCACGCCCGTGTTAGCTACACCGTGAAGACCGTTTCTCCGTTCTCCGTGGGCCGCCTCGACTCGTGGCAGCGTAACTTCGTGATCGAGCTCAACCGCGATGGCCACCCAGGGTCCGAGCGCAACGTCCGCATCTCCTATCTGTCTGACGGTCTCGTTGCCGAGCTCATCTCGAACGCGACGCGTGAGGTCATCACGAGGGTTGGAGTGCGCCGGGTCGACGCCCGGACGATCCGAGTCTTCGGCTGGCGTCACCAGCTCGGCGCACGGTCGTACTTCTGGACGAGCACCTTCCATTCGCGGGGATCCGCTACTGCGTGCGGCCTACGGGATGGGTATCCAGTGACCTGCCAGGACGTCGTACCCGACCGCGGCTGGGTGCGGATGGACCGACCCGGCTGGCCGTTAGTGCACTGAGGAGCCTCGTCAGGTATCGACGGCGTCGAGACCGTCGATTGCCTGCTCGAGCAGCTCGGCGAGCTTGACGCGGTCGGCCGCCTCGAGCGGGGTCAGCACATCGGACTCGAGCATGTCCGACTCCTGAATGGCCAGCTTGAACAGCTGCCAGCCTGCGTCGGTGAGCATCACCCGCACCCGGACCCGGTTCTGGGGATCGGTGAAGCGCTCGACGAGACCCCGCTCGGCCATCCGGTCGAGGCGATGCGTCATCGATGACGGGGCCACATTGGCGGCGTCGGCGAGCGCACTCGGCGTGAGGCCCTTGGCCTCGACGTCACGGGCGAGCCGGCTCATCACCACCCATTCGCCGGACGAGATGTCGAGATCGGCGAGCTGACGGTCGTTCCACTGGTTGAGCCGTCGCGACAGGCCGTGCACTGCAGTCATCACGCGCTGGACCGACTCGTCGCCGCCTGCCGCCACAAACAAGGCGACGTCGTTGCGGTAGTTCTCGCTCGCCGACGGGCCGGCCGGTCGGTTCCTGACCATGGCGTGCAGTGTGCCACATCACATACTTCGATTTCGAACTATTGCATATCGTAGACTAGACTTCGAAATCGAAGTATTCAGATCTGCGCTCGGCCACGCCGCGCCCTCGGATGAAAGGTGGGATCCCTCATGACTCGAGCACGACTCATCACAGCAGCGTCGTTCACCGGCAGCCTCGGGTGGGGGCTGATCCTGCCCTTCCAGTACGCGTACGTCGTCGACGCACGCGGCTGGGGCCCCCTGGTGGGCATGCTCACCGGATCTGTCTTCTGCCTGGGTGCGGTCATCGCCGCACCGCTGGCTGGGCGGCTGGCGGACCGGTACGCCGCCGGGCACATCGCCGTCGGCTTCCAACTGCTGGCAGCGGCGGCGAGCATCGGTCTCGGTCTGGCCGACACCCCCGCGTCGTTCCTCGTGGCCATCGCCCTCTTCGGCGCTGCCATCACCGCGTCGGCACCTGCAACCCAGGTGCTCGTCCTCGACAGCGTCGAGCCCGACGAGCGGCGCGCTGTCTTCGCATACCAGTTCACAGCGCTAGCCCTGGGAATGGCCGTCGGCGCGTTCATCGGCGGACACCTGATCGACCTGTCGGTGGCCGGCGGCATGTGGACCGCCTTCTGCAGTTCCGCAGCCGGATTCGTCACGGCTGCCGGCTTGCTACACAAGGTCGGGGCTGCGGCCGCCCCCCCGATTGCGACGGGCGACACTCGGATCCCGTCGACCGGCGGCCTGGCGGCATACCGCCAGCTCGCGCAGAACCGCCCGGTTCGGCTGCTCGCGGTGGTCTCGATGGCGCTCGCGGCCGGTTTCTACGCGCAGTTCGAGACGGGCCTGCCCGCGTTCGCACTCGAGTCGCTCGATGTCGACCCCAGCACCGTGGGCACGGCAGCGGCGGTCAACTGTCTGGTGATCGTCGGCCTGCAGTGGGTGGTCGTCAGGTTCACCGCGTCACACAGCGGTGCATCGCTGCTGGTCGTGGTCGGCTCGATCTGGGTCATGAGCTGGTTGATGTTGGCAGCTGCGTTGTTCGTGGCTCCCGACCAGGCTGGCACGATCTTCGTCGTGGCGTTCGCCCTGTTCGCAGTCGGCGAGACGATGTACGCACCGGTGCTCAGCCCGCTGGCGGCGGCTGTCGCACCCGCGGGGATGGTGGGCACGACGCTGGGGGCGTTGGCTGCGGTGCGGACCGGCATCAGCGCCGCCGGACCGCTGGTCGCCGGGGTGCTGTTGGCACTCGACCTGCCCGCCGTGTTCGTCGTAGCCCACGTCGCCATCAACGCGTTTGCGGTCATCGTCGCCCTCCGTCTGAAGACCGTGATGTCCTCTCCTGGCGGCGAGGTGGATAATGACGTCATCGACTCTCGAAGGAGTGCCCGTGTCTGATCGCTTCCACCCCGCGACATATTCCGTGCCCGCCAGTGACGCTCTGATCAACTTCATGCGTGACGGCTGGAGCGATGACGACGACGCGGTTGAGCGGCTGCCGGTGGCGTCGTGGGCACGGGCTCGCCGTGACAAGCTCATGCAGCGGTTCCATGGCGACCGGCTGGTCATTCCGGCCGGCCCGCTCAAGCCGCGGGCCAACGACACCGACTACCGGTTCCGCGCCGACACCGCACACGTCTACTACACCGGCAACCAGACGTCCGATGCAGTCTTGGTGATCGACGATGGCGAAGCCACCCTGTTCTTCCGTCCTCGCCATGCCAAGACCGACGACGCGTTCTGGCGGGACGGCCGCTATGGCGAGGCGTGGGCGGGCCGCCGACTGAGCCTGGCCGAGGCCAGCGAGGTCTACGGCATCACCTGCCGGCATCTCTACGACTTGCCCGACTTCCTGAGCAGCGGCGGCGGCAACACCCGCGTCCATCGTGGCGTCGACGCCGACGTCGACGCGCTCGTCGAGGCGCACGACGCTGCGGAGTTCGACCGCGAGCTCGCGGTCTTCATGGCCGAGATGCGACTCACCAAGGACGAGTGGGAGGTCGCCCAGCTTCAAGACGCCGTCGACTCGACGATCCTCGGTTTCGAGGACTCCGTCCGCGAGTGGGCCAACGTGGTCAAGTACGGCGAACGCTGGATCGAAGGCACTTTCTGGCGGCGCGCCCGGGCCAACGGCAATGACGTCGGCTACGAGTCCATTGTCGCGAGCGGCCCGCACGCCACGACCCTGCACTGGATCGAGAACAACGGTCCCGTCGAGCCCGGCCGACTGATCCTGCTCGACATGGGGGTCGAGAACCCCTCGCTCTACACAGCCGACGTCACGCGGACGCTGCCCATCTCGGGGGTGTTCACACCCGAGCAACGCCATCTCTACGACCTGGTGTTTGCCGCCCAGGAGGCTGGGATCGCCGCAGTCAAGCCAGGCGTCCCCTACCGCGACTTCCACACGGCCGCGATGACGGTTCTGGCCCACGGACTCGAAGACATGGGCATCCTGCCGGTCACCGCAGAGGAGGCACTCGACAAGGAAAGCGCCCTCTACCGGCGCTGGACCCTCCATGGCACCGGCCACATGCTCGGACTCGATGTCCACGACTGCTCCGCCGCGCGAAGCGAGGGCTACCTCGACGGCAAGCTCGAGCCCGGCATGGTCCTGACCGTGGAGCCGGGTCTCTACTTCCAGTCAAGTGACCTGCTGGTGCCGGAGTCGCTGCGTGGCATCGGAATCCGGATCGAGGACGACCTCCTCGTCACCGAAGACGGAGCACGCAACCTGTCCGGCTCCCTTGCCCGCACAGCCGACGACGTCGAGGCATGGATGGCAGGGCTCAAGGGCTGACAGTCCCGTCGCGCGTCTACAGGTAGAGGCCGGTCTGGCCGTCCTCGAGCCGCTCTGACGCGACGGCGTGCAGGTCGCGCTCGCGGAGCAGGACGAACTCCTCGCCACGCACTTCGACCTCGGCCTTGTCTTCGGGGTCGAACAGGACTCGGTCACCGGTCACGACGGTGCGAACGTTCGCGCCAACCCCGGCGACCCTCGCCCAGGCGAGGCGCCGCCCCATCACCGCGGTGGCGGGTATGACGATGCCCGCCGACGAGCGGCGCTCCCCCGCCTCGGCGTCGAGCGAGACGAGCACGCGGTCGTGCAGCATCCGGATGGGCAACTTGTCGTCGATGTGCTTGGGACTCACCACGTGGACAAGCCTCGCACGCGCGCCGTTAGCCGGCCACCTTGCGGAGGACGACGATCAGGCCGACCACACCGACCGTGATGCCCGCGACCTTCACAATGCGATCAATGCGAGGTGAGCCATCGGGGTTGACGAACGCGCCCTTGAGGCTCGCGAACTGACGCTGCAAGATCGTCTGCGGGTGGACCCGGTAGACAAGCTCGTCGATCGTCCCCGCGAGCCGGTTGCGGGTCTCGGCGATTTCCGCGGCAATCTCGTCTGCGCTGGTGGCTGGCGAACTCACGGGGCCTCCTGCTCTGGTCGGTTGCGGCTGCAAGTCTTGCACGACGCCAGAGCCGCCGCTCTAGTCGCCACCGCCTCGGCACTAGTGACGCGGCACGGCGTGCGGGTCGAAGCCGAAGGGCAGCTCGAGCCGATGCGCACGCATCAGCGGCTCATCCGAGAGGATGTCGCGCGTCGCGCCGTCGGCGACGATGACCCCGTCGGACAGCAGCACCGAGCGGGGGCAGAGCTCGAGGGCATACGGCAAGTCATGGGTCACCATCAAGACCGTGATGTCGAGCCCGAGGAGTATGTCGGCGAGCTCTCGGCGACTGGCCGGGTCGAGGTTGGACGATGGCTCGTCGAGCACCAGGATCTCCGGCTGCATGGCGAGCACCGTGGCGACCGCCACCCGACGCCGCTGCCCGAACGACAGGTGGTGCGGCGGCCGGCTGGCGAACTCCCCCATCCCCACCAGGTCGAGCGCAGCGGCCACCCGCGCGGCCAGCTCTGGGCCACGCAGGCCCAGGTTGGCGGGGCCGAACGCCACATCGTCAGCAACCGTCGGCATGAACAGCTGGTCGTCGGGGTCCTGGAACACCAGGCCCACCTTGCGGCGCACGTCTGTCGCCGTGGCTCGCGAGACCGGAGTCCCTGCCACCGTGACGGTCCCGTGGCCCGCCTCGAGAATCGCGTTGAGGTGGAGCACCAACGTCGTCTTGCCAGCCCCGTTAGGCCCGAGCAGCGCCACTCGCTCGCCCCGCTGGACATCGAGGGTCACACCGAACAGCGCCTGGTGTCCGTCGGGGTAGGCATAGGCGAGGTCGCGCACCTCGAGCACTCGCTGGCCGGTCATCAGCCGAGCCAAGCCCAGAGCGCCGTCAGGCCCGCCGCCAGCGGCAGCAGCGCCGCCACGGCCCAGTCTCTGGCCGACGATGCGGGCCGGGTCATACCCGGCAGGTGTCCGTCATACCCGCGCGCGAGCATCGCCAGGTGAACTCGCTCGCCGCGCTCGTAGGAGCGGATGAAGAACGCGCCGGCACTGTGTGCCAAGACGGGCCAGTGGCTCGGGTTGCGCGCCACGAACCCGCGCGACTCCCGAGCGATGCGCATCCTGCGGAGCTGGTCGGACGTGACGTCGAGGTAACGCACCATCATCGCCATGATCTGGACGATCTGCCGTGGCAGCTTTCCCTCGAGTCCCGCGAGGATGTCGCGCGGCTCGGTCGTCGCCGCGAGCAGCAGAGCAGCGACCACCCCGAGCGTCGCGCGACACAGCAGCGTCAGCCCGGACTCGAGGCCTGACTCGGACACCGAGACGCCCCACACTTCAACGCGCGGGCCGAGCGCAATGAAGGGAAGCAGCACAGCGAAGACCACGAACGGCACCTCGACCACCATCCGGCGGGCGATGTAGCCGACAGGCACCCGCGACCACGCGACGGCGGCAGCGAGGGCCACCGCTTGGAGGCCGTATGCCGCGTAGGCGCCACGCGGGGTCGCCACGACGCAGAGCACAAACGCCACCAGGGCAAGGATCTTGCACTCCGCGGGCAACCGGTGGAGACCGGAGTGGCCGTGGTAGTGGAGTCGGTGCCCGTGGCTGGAGCCCATCTAGTCGGGTCCGGCCTGATCTGGCTGCCGCTTGCGGCGGACGACGTAGGCGAGCCCTCCGGCGAACACGAGCACGACCACGACGCCGACAACGCCCGCCACACCCCCGCTGAGGCGGGAGTCGTCGACGCCCTCGGTGTCGTAGCCGGCGAGTGGCGAGTCGGCGGCAGCACTGTCCTTCTCTTGCGCGTCGAACCCCTTGTCGGCGGCAACCTTGTTGAGTCCGTCGGGACTGCCTGAGGCGTAGTAGCTGACTGCGCCGGCCAGCGCCAGGCAGACGACGAGGGTAGCGACGGCCAGCACCCTCGCGCTCGCTCTGGGCTTGAGTCGGGTGCTCACGTGTCAGCTCCGTGCGCGTGGGCGGGCCGGAGCTCGAGCGGACGGTGCGTGAGGAGACCGCGGGCACCATAGACGAGGTCAGGACGCACGACGACGACGCTGCTCACGGTCAGCCCGGTGATCAGGGCCTCACCGATTCCGATCAGCACATGCCAGCCGAGCATTGCCGAGGTCAGGGTGGCCAGCGAAATCTCAGCCGTGCCACCGAACTCGAACAGCGCCACGAAGGCGAGTGCTGCGGCGGGCACGGAGAGCAGGCCGGCCAGGAACGACCCGACGACCACGGCGCGGATTGACTGAGGCGCCATCCGACGTACGACGGTGAACACCGCCCAGCCGACGACGACGGTGACGACTCCCATGAGAAAGATGTTGGTGCCGATCGCCGTCAGCCCGCCGTCGGCGAAGAGGAGAGCTTGGGTGAGCAGGACGACGCTCATGCACAGGATCGCGGTCCACGGGCCGACAAGGATCGCGGCGAGCGCACCGCCGAGCAGATGACCGCTGGTGCCGGCGCCCACCGGGAAGTTGAGCATCTGGGTCGCGAAGATAAATGCCGCGACGAGGCCGGCCATGGGCGCGGTCTTCTCGCTGAGCTCGTCGCCAGCCTTGCGGAGGGCTACGGCAACGGCGGCCGCGGCGACTGCCCCGGTCGCGACCGAAGTGGGGGCGTCGAGGAACCCGTCGGGAACATGCACAGGCTGCTCCTTTCGCTGGCCGTGGGAGGATCGGCATCGTTGCGGCCACGCTGATTAAATCGCTGATGCCTATCTTAGGCAGTTGCAAGCAATTTGCAATAAGAACTAGCAGGCGAGAGCCTTGCTGCCTACCGATCGACCCTGACGAGGAGATTGATGAGCCGTCTAGCCGAGGGCGACACCGCCCCCAAGTTCACCCTGCCCGATGACACCGGAGCCGAGATCTCGCTCGCCGACTTCCGTGGACGGAAGGTGATTCTCTACGTCTACCCGGCAGCGATGACGACCGGCTGCACGACGCAGGCCTGCGACTTCCGCGACTCGCTCAACTCGCTGGCTGCGTCCGGGTATGCCGTCGTGGGCTTGTCTCCTGACAAGCCCGAGAAGCTTGCCAAGTTCCGCGCACGCGAGGGGCTGACGTTCCCACTCTTGTCTGACCCCGACAAGGAGGTCCTGACGGCATACGGCGCCTTCGGCGAGAAGAAGCTGTACGGCAAGAACGTCATCGGCGTGATCCGCTCGACGTTCGTGATCGACGAGGACGGCACGATCGCGAAGGCAATGTACAACGTCAAGGCGACCGGTCACGTGGCGAAGCTCCGCAGGGACCTCGCCGTAGACTGAGGGGCTGAGCCAGAGTGGTGGAATTGGTAGACACGTCGGCTTTAGGAGCCGATGCTCGAAAGGGCGTGAGGGTTCGAGTCCCTTCTCTGGTACGACCCCGCTAGGGCTGCAGCGCGGTGACGACAAGGGGAGCGACGGCGCGCAACGACTTGCCCCGGTGCGAGATCTGGTCCTTCTCGTCGGCGGGCATCTCCGCACTGGTGCGCGTCTCCCCCTCCGGCACGAACACCACGTCGTAGCCGAATCCCCTGCTCCCCCGGCTCTCTCGGATGATCGTGCCGCGCATCTCGCCGAGCACGACGTCTTCGGCGCCACCGGGTCTGCAGAACGCCACGGCACAACGGAATTCGGCTCCGCGACGCTCGTCGGGCACCTCGTCGAGCTGTTCGAGCAACAGCCGGTTGTTGGCCACGTCATCCTTCGCCAGCCCGGCCCACCGCGCGGACAGGACGCCGGGCATTCCGTTCAGCGCATCGACGCACAGACCGCTGTCGTCTGCCAGCGACGGCAGCCCCGTCTCCTGCAAACCTGCTCGCGCCTTGATCAAAGCATTGCCCTCGAACGTCGGCTCCGTCTCGGCCGGTTCATCGTACGTCGACACGTCGTCCAGCCCGAGCACAGCGATATCCGGTATGACGCGGTTGAGTATCCGTCGCAGCTCGTCGAGCTTCTGCGGGTTGCGCGACGCGAGAAAGACCTGGCTCACGACGCAGGTGCTTCGCCCGGAACTCCGCCGAGAGCGTCGTGCTGAATCCTGGTCAGCTCGACACATCCCTTGGTGGCAAGGTCGAGCAACGCGTCGAGCTCACCGCGGCCGAACGCGGCACCCTCGGCGGTGCCCTGCACCTCGACGAAGGCGCCTTCGCCAGTCATCACGACGTTCATGTCGGTCTCGGCGCGAACGTCCTCTTCGTAAGGCAGGTCGAGCCGGGGTTCGCCCTCGACAAGTCCGACCGAGACGGCTGCCACCGAGCCTGTCAACGGCTCGCCCCGCAAGGCTCCTTGACCTCGCAGGTGCGCCACGGCGTCGGCTAGGGCGACGTACGCTCCGGTGATCGCTGCAGTGCGGGTGCCGCCGTCGGCCTGGAGGACGTCGCAGTCGAGCACGATGGTGTTCTCGCCCAGTGCCTTGTAGTCGATGACGGCCCGCAGGGATCGGCCGATGAGTCGGGAGATCTCGTGCGTCCGGCCGCCGATCCGACCCTTGACCGACTCGCGATCGGAGCGGGTGTGGGTCGAGCTCGGCAACATGGCGTACTCCGCGGTCACCCAGCCGAGGCCGCTCCCGTTGCGCCAGCGCGGTACGCCGGTCGAGGCGCTCGCGGCACACAGCACCCGGGTCTTCCCGAACTCGACGAGCACGGAGCCGGCTGCATGGTCGAGCCATCCGCGGGTGAGGGTGATGGGGCGTAGCTCGTCGGGGGCGCGGCCGTCAGGTCGGGTCATGCCCGCGACCCTATCCGCCCAGTTGTCAGCCCCTCACCCGGCTGGAGCATGGTGAGGGTCTGACAAGTCAGTTGGCGGGGCAGGTTTCTTGGTAGGGGCGGTCGCCAAAGATCTCCTGCCACTCGGCTTCGGTGAAGTCACGGTCGGCAACTCTGCAGGCGAAGTCGATGACGGAGTCGGCGCGGGTGTCCCACTCGTAGACGGGTCCCTCCTCCACGCCCGTGCCCACGATGAGTACCGAGTCTGGGTCTTGTTGGAACCCGGATGAGATGAAGCGCTGCGGCGCTACGGCACGAGCGAGCAGCAGACCGGTCTGTCCATCCCAAAGACCGACGCTGGCGTCTGAAGCAGAGGTCAGGATGCGCTCACCGTCCGGTGAGTACGTGAGCGACAGCAGAGCGACGTCGTGGCCGACCACCGGCGAGCGGAGCGGCTCCCCCGTGTCGGTTTCCAGCACGAGCACTTCACCGCCGCGGCCGCCGACCGCGGCATGTCGCCCGTCGGGAGAGAAGTCGACCCATCTCCCGTCGATTCCCAGCTTGCCCTCGTCGAGAATATTGCCGGACTCGAGATCCACGAGCGTCCAGCCTGTGCTCGAGCCAATCCAGAAGCCGGATGCCTCCTGGAATCCCGTGAGTGCAATTGCCGTGCGGTTGTCCGGCCCAGCTGAGACGCAGCAGACGGGTTCGTCGAGTCGGATGGGGCTACCCACCGGAGTCAACGTCGTGGGGTCGAGCATGGTCACCCGGCCGGACAGCTGGGCTACCACGAGACGGCTGCCGTCTGTGCTGTAGTCGATCCCGCTGATGTATGGCCCAGACGGTCGGCCCTTCAGGGTCTCCTCGCCGGTGCGCGCATCCCAGATCCGGATCTCGCCGCCGGTGGCCATGGCGTAGCGGACGGCGTCCGGATGCCAGGTCCCTCCAACACGTCGATAGCCCTGCCCGGCCTCGAGTCGCTCGCCGGCGACCCCGGCTCCGACGTCGAAGAATGTGACATGACTTTCGGACGGGAAGGCTATGAGCTCGCCACCGGGGGCCGGCTGCGGCGTGTAGCCGAGATTGTGGATCGCCGGCGGGGTGAAGGCCACCAGCGCGATGAAACGTCGGTCCCCGTCGAGGTCCCAGTGGCGCAATGAGCTGTCGGATCCGGCCGTGTAAAGAGTTGAGCCGTCCGCTCCAAAGTCGACGGCGTCCCCTCCCTCCCCGAGGGGCAGCCGAGCCCGCAGCGCGCCCGTGGCGACATCCCAGACGAGCGCCTCCCGGTTCTCGAATGTCACGGTTGCGACCATGCTGCCGTCGCTGGAGAAGTTGACCCGCCAACCAAAGTCTCCGGTGCCAGGCAATCGCTGTCGGAGCTCGCCGGTCGCGGCGTCGAGCAACAGCATCCCGCCGCCCCCGGGGGCGGCGAGCAGCCGACCGTCCGGACTCATCGTCATCCGTTCGACGGGCTCGGGCTTGTCCACTCGCACGGACTTGCCGGACGCGAGGTCGTGGATCGTGAGGGGCCCGGTGGTGTACAGGACGCCTCCGTCCACGCTCAACGCGACGCCCGGGTTGCCGTCCGGCAGTTGGATGCGCGTCGTCGGCCGCTGCGGCGCCTCCAGGTCCCAGACGAAAGCCCACGTCGAGGCAGTCCCGAGGGTGCTCCCGTTGCCCTGGACCCGCCACATGCTGGCTGCCAGGTGCCTCCCGTCGCCGCTGTAGGCGAGGTCGAGAAACTCCCAACGCCGCGGTTGAGTTCCGCCGAGCTGCGCGCGCAGCGGCTCGAGAGTCTCAGCATCCAGTAGCTTGACCGGCTGCCGGGTTGGCGCCGCCATGACAACGGCAAGAGTCTGTCCGTCCGGGCTGTACCTGACTTGCCCGCTCTCCCAGCTGAGTGGCATTTCTGCCCCAGCCTGGTACTCGCCGAGAAGGTCTCCACTCTCGATCTCGTAGAGCCTCACATGGTTCGCCCTGTCGTAGGTGGCGACAGCGCGGCCGTCGGGGCTGACGTCGAAATGGAGGATGGCCGCGCCCGTCATCTGCGTCGACGCAATCAGTTCAGGGTGTTCGCCCAGCGCGGCGAGCAAGCTGCTCCGCGTCTCGGGTGAGTCGTCCAGCCGAACTCCCGCGACAGCCAACAGCATTGAGGTGTCGATGTCGGCTTCGGTCAGAGCCCGAGCCCCCACGCGTCTCGCGTCTGCCGCGGTCTCGGCCGCCGAGGCTGCCGCGGCGTTCGTGTCCGCGCGGTCGGCTTGGCGCAAGGCGAGGACGCCGGCCAACAACGCTGCGACCAACAACACTGCGGCACCGGCGAGGACGCCGCGGAGCCGATGGATCAGTCGGGCCTGCTGCCGAGCGCGCTGTTCTGCCGACCTCCGCTCGGTCTCGGCCACCTGCTCCGCTGCATCCAAGAACGCCGACTCGGTCTGGGTGAGGACTGTGTCGTTGTGTGTACGCCAGTCGACAGCCTGGGCGAGCCGCACCCCTCGATAAAGCTCACTTTCGGGACGGCCCAACGAGTCCCATGCGTCGGCGGCGCCGGTCAGGTGATGGAAGATCCGCTGACCCTCGACGTCGTCGTCCAACCAGGCACGCAGCCGCGGCCACCCCCGGGCCAGAGCTTCGTGCGCGATCTCGACCATGCCGGCGTCGCTGGTAACCAGCCGGGATGCGACGAGTAGGTCGATCAGGTGTTCGTGGTCTGGATCCGCGGAGAGCAGACGTCGGGGCACTCGGCTGCGGACCGGTTCCCCCTCTGCCCCGGCGGTCACGAGCCGGAGGACCAGATCACGCAACAGGGGACGATTCGCGGGATCGACGCTCGCGTAGACCTTCTCCGCAGACTGGGCGACCGCCCGGCGGATGCCACCGGTCGCGTTGTATCCGGCCACCGTCAGGGTGATGCCTTCGCGACGTTTCCACGTCTCCAGGAGTGCGTGCGAGAGCATCGGCAGTGCCCCCGGTGTACCTTCGACCTCGCCGATCAGCAAGTCGACGAGACCGGCCTCGATCAACAGCCCCGCTTGCCGCGCAGGCGCTTGGACGGCATCCCTCAGACCTTGCTCGCTCATCGCCCCCAACAGATGCAACCCGCTTTCCAGCATTCGCGCGAAGCCGGGATAGGCCGCAATGTCAGTCAGCCGGTCCGCCCGCATCGCCAGGATCAGCGGCTCACGCTCGGCTCGCTGGACGAGCGCCGCGAAGAAGTCGTTTCTCTCGGTCGCATCACTGCAGAGCGAGAAGGCCTCCTCGCACTGGTCGACGAGGAGCACCGACCGACGTCCTGCGGCGGATACCGCCGAGAGCGACTGCATAGGGTGCTCGCCTGGCGTGATGATGGCGACTATCCAGTTGTCTCGGCGCAACGACGCAGCGACCCCCGCCCGCACCAGTGACGACTTGCCGCTACCAGACGGCCCGACCACCGACAGGGTGTTGCGGGTCTTGAGCAGGGCCAGGCAGGCATGCACATCGTCGTCGCGGCCGAAGAACGACTCGGAGTCGTCGACGTCATATGACGTAAGACCTCGATACGGACAAATGGGACTCGGCGGTATCGACCCTCGGGCCAGCAGCGAGTCGTCCTGTCGCAGAATCGCCTCTTCGAGGGATGCCAGTTCAGGCCCTGGGTCAAGACCGAGTCGCTCAACGAGCAGCGACTTGAGCCGATGAATGGTACGAAGTGCTTCCGTCTGTCGGCCGGCCTGGTACTGCGCCAGGGCGAGCAGCGTCCAGCGCCGCTCACGCAGCGGCTCCGCCCTCACCATGCTCTCTGCCATCGCGAGTACGTCAAGGTGTCGTCCTGTGCGGAGGGAGGCGTCGACGCGCAGCTCCTCGGCTTCCATCCGCAACTCTTCCAGCCTGGCGGCTTCGATCGCGGCTAAGTCCCACGACTCCACGTCCTCGAAAGCACGGCCCCGCCACAGACCCAGCGCTTGCGCCAACAGGTAGCTGGCGCGCTCGGGCTCGCCCAGCGCTAGCAGTTCGCGGCTGCGTGCCACCATCCGCTCGAAACGCTGGGAGTCGACCTCGTCCGCGGGCACTCTCAACCGGTAACCCTGCGCCGATGTCTCGATCGCATCGGCACCGAGCGCCTTACGCAACCGCACCACGCAGCCCTGCAACGCCTTGTGCGACGAGGGCGGCGGGTCATTGCCCCATACCGCGTCCGCGAGCCCGTCAGCGCTGACTGCCCGGCCGACGTACATCGCCAGGGCGGTCAGCACCGCACGATCGCGCCGCCCAAAGGAAGCCGCGCCGTCATGGCTGAGCGGACCCAGCACGCCGATACTCACGCCGTGAACTGTCGTCCCGATAGTGGACCCCGTCAACAGGGGAGTTACCGCAGAGATACCGGAGGGAGTTACCGCCGGGACACCGCAGCGGCACCGGGCTCTGCGACAACAGGTGACACAGCGGACGTGTCCTGCCTCGCTTGAACCAAAGGAGTCTTCCAATGAAGCTTGCCGTGCTAACTCAACACCGAAAGGCGCTCGTCCTCCTTGCGGCGGCGGCAGTGGTCACGTCGTTGCCTCAAGTCGCGACCGCGCAGGGAACGACGCACCAACGAGCAGTCTCGGTGTCGGCCAGCGTTATGACGCACTCTCCATACCTCGCCTTCCCCGGTCGCAACGGCAGGATCGCCTTCCAGGCGTACGTCAACCAAGTTTCTGAGGTCTTCACTATCAGGCCCAGCGGGCAGGACCGGGAGCGGATCACGCACAACGAAGTGGTCGACAGCGACCCGACCTGGTCCGCGTCGGGGAAGCGGATCGCCGTGGCCGGTACCGACCTGGACAAGCCCGACGCCAGCGTCGACATCTATTACCTCAGGGCCGACGGCAGCCACCGGACACGGGTGACCAAGGGCCCCAGGGTGGACGTCGGTCCTAGCTGGTCCCCGTCGGGAAAGCGGATCGTCTTTGCGGGCACCCGCCCAAACGGCTTCGAGCTCTTCACGATCAAGGTCGACGGCAGTGCCCTCACGCGGCTCACCCACAATGCGACCATGGACTTCAGCCCGATGTGGTCGCCGAACGGCGCACGGATCGCGTATGAAGGTTGGGACGGCAATGACGTCGAGATCTACACGATCAGGCGTGACGGCACACACCGGCACAACGTCACCGACAACAAGGTCGACGACTACAAGCCCGACTGGTCGCCGAACGGCAGACGGATCGCATTCTCGGGATTCGCAGGCAAGGACCAGAACGATCTGTTCACGATCCGGCCCGATGGCACCGGACTCAAACAGATCACCCACACCGGCGCCAGCGAGGAAGACCCCTGCTGGTCACCTAACGGAAAGCGGCTCGCATACACCGTGTTCGGCAGCTCCGACGCCGAGATCTACACGATCAGACGCGACGGCACCGATCGGCAGCGACTCACTCACAACCAAGGCGACGACGTCAAGCCCGACTGGCGCCCCATTCGACAAGCGCCGTAGGGACAGGCGATCGGCTAGCGGCGATTGCGTTCAGATGGCTCGCGTCACCGTGATCGTGCTGTTGGTGCACGACGCCGCCCGGTTGCTGAGCGCCGACTTCTCTGCCGAGTCGACGGTGAGCCGCCAGCGGATCTTCACGGCCACCCACTCGCGGAGGTAGCGGCACTGGTCGTACGTCGGAAGCCAGGTGGTCGGGTCCTGGTCGCCCTTCGACTGGTTGACGCTGTCGGTGACTCCCACCAGGCTGCGCGAGTCGCCGAGGTCGTTCGCGTAGGACTGGCGCTGCGCCGACGTCCATTGCGACGCACCCGAGTCCCAGGCCTCAGCCAGCGCCACCATGTGGTCGATGTCGATCCTGCCTTGGTCCGTCCACGAGACCCGGTCGTAGTAAGAGAACCAGCGCCCACCGGTCAACGTGCAGCTGGAGCCGATGGTGACCGGGTCGTCTGCCTCCGCGATGAGCACCTCTTTGCGGGTGTCGCACCCGTCGCCGTCGGCGTCGACCCAGTGGTTGAACTTGCTACGCAAGTAGCCGGTGCGGTTCTCCACCGCGGTCGGCAAGTCGCTGATCGCCGTCTGCAAGGGAGCCGAGTACGTCGTAGCGGCAACTGCGTCAGGCGCCGCGCCCATGCTGACGAGAAGGGCGCTGGAGAGGCTTAGGGTGACGGCAAGAGTAAGGCGTCGAAACACGAGGACTCCGATCGTGGGGTGCACACTGAGAAGCCGAGTTTGACGCCTAGACGCCTCGGCCATCGTGCGCCTACTCCTCAGGAGAAGCAACCCCTAGCGCTGATACGGCTCAGACGTCGTACGTCTCACCGGGCAGCGCGACCGAGAGCTCGCCGGGGAAGTACGGAGCAGCCTCGGCGAGCACCGCCTCGCGGGAGTGCCAGGGCGGAATATGCGTCAGGACCAGCCGCTGGGCACCGGCCGCCGTGGCGATCAGGGCTGCCTGCTTGCCGGTCAGGTGCACATGCATGGGGTTGTCGTCGCCTTCGACGAACGACGCCTCGGCGAGCAACAGGTCGCAGTCCTTGGCCAGTGCCTCGAGCGTCCCGCACGGCCCGGTGTCGCCGGAGTACACGAGAGTGCTGTCGCCGTGTCGGACGCGGATGGCGTATGCCGGCACGGGGTGTTCGACCAGGTCGACCGTCACGGTGAACGGCCCGAGCGAACAGCTCACCATCGGGATAGGGGTGGAACGTGAACTCGTCCTGCAGTGCAGACCCGGTGGGGAGATCAGAGGCACGGCTCAGCCGGGCAGCAGTGCCTTCGGGTCCGTAGACGGGCAGCCGTGGCCAAGGGCCACCGGGATGGTACTTGCGCACGACGTAGAAGCTGCAGAGGTCGAGGCAGTGATCGACGTGCAGGTGTGACAGCGCCACCGCGTCGATCGACTCCAGCTCGGCATGCCGCTGCAGTGCCCCGAGGGCGCCGCTGCCGAGGTCGAGCACGAGACGGAACGTGCGGCCTTCGTATGGCGCCTCGACCAGGTAGCACGACGCCGGCGAGTCCGGACCGGGAAACGACCCGGAGCAGCCCACGATGGTCAGCCTCATGCGCCCACCCACGCGAACTGGTCGACGAGGTCGAGCTCGGGACCGAGGAACCGGCGACCGATCGTCCGGAAGTCGTCAGGACGACCCGTGGTCAGGAAGTGGTGTCCGGGGTCGGGCAGGTCGAGATCGCGCTCGAGGCCGTCGCGGACGAGCAGGGCATACACGTCCTTGGCTGTTTCCTCCGCGCTCGACACCAACGTGACGCGATCGCCGAGGACGTAGGAGATGACACCGGTCAGCAAGGGATAGTGCGTGCAGCCGAGGATCAGCGTGTCCACGCCGTCGACGAGCAGCGGGTCGAGATAGGCGTGGGCGACCTCGATCAGCTCGGGCCCGCTGGTGACGCCTTCCTCGACGAACTCGAACGAAGCGCGGGCAGGCGCGCGTCGTCAACGAGACCTGCGGCGCCGCGGCAAACGCGTCGTCGTACGCCATCGACTGCTTCGTCGCCTCGGTGCAGATCACCCCGACGTGGCCGTTGTGCGTGGCGGCGACAGCCCGTCGCGTGGCGGGGAAGATGACCTCGATGACCGGCACGGGGTATCGCTCACGGGCGTCACGCAGCACGGCGGCGCTGGCGGAGTTGCACGCGATGACGAGTGCCTTGACGCCGCGGTCGACGAGGTGGTCGAGACACTCGAGCGCGTACTCGCGCACCTCACCGATCGGCTTGGGACCGTACGGCTGACGCGCAGTGTCACCGAGGTAGAGGACCGGCTCGTGGGGCAGCTGGTCGAGAACTGCGCGCACTACAGTCAGCCCGCCGAAGCCGGAGTCGAAGATGCCGATCGGTGCGTCTGCCACGGTTGGCAGCGTACGACGATCGGGTCGTCTGGCCGGAATCAGGCCTCGTCGAAAGGCAGTGTCGGCTGCGGCGGAGCATGCGTGGGGTCGACACCGTCGAACAGCGAGCTGACGGACTCGCCCGCGTGAACGCGCGAAATAGCCTCGGCGAAAAGCCCGGCGACCGAGCGGATCCGGAGCTCCGGCCAGTCGACGGGTGCGGGCACCGTGTCGGTGGTGACGACCTCTGCTGATGGCCGGATGGTCGCGAAGCCGGACGACTGCCTTGCCGACGAACAACCCATGGGTGCACGCGATGGCTGCTTCGGTGCAGCCGAGCTCCTGCAGCTTGTCGAGGAGCTCGACGATCGAGCCACCGGTCGCGATCTCGTCATCGAGGACGATGGCCTTCTTGCCGGCGACGTCGCCGACGATGGCGTCGATCACGACCGTGTCATCGTCGAGACGCTGCTTGCTGCCGGCCGCGACTGGAAGCCCTAGCAGGCGGGCGAAAAGCGTGGCGGTCTTGGCGTTTCCGAGGTCGGGAGAGACGACGACCGTGTCACTGAGGTCGCGGCCACGGAAGTGATCGGCGAGCACGCCAAGGGCTGTGAGGTGATCGACCGGCACCGAGAAGAACCCGTGCACCTGGGGTGCGTGCAAGGTCATCGTCAGGATGCGGTGGACGCCGGCGGCTGAGCAGCATGTCGGCGACGAGCCGGCCGCCGAGCGAGATCCTCGACGCATCTTTCTTGTCCGACCGGGCGTAGGCGTAGTGCGGGATGACCGCCGTGATCTGTGCCGCCGAGGCACCCTTCGCGGCGTCGATCATCAACAGGAGCTCCATCAGGTGCTCCTGTGTCGGCGGAACAAGGGGCTGGACGATATAGACGTCGCGCTGCCGGCAGTTGGCGTGCAGCTGGACCTGGAGGCAGTCGTTGCTGAATCGGGTGATCTCGACAGGCGAGACGCGGACCCCGAGGGAGTGGCAGATGGCGCGAGCAAGCTGGCGGTGGGCACTGCCACTGAAGACGACGATCTCGCGCACGAGCAACCCCTGGGGTGGGCGGGTCCGGTTCCGGCTGCAGCCTACCCCGCCAAGATGGACACGCCACCCGCCGCTGGGTCGGCGGTCAGGCCCAGAGCTGGCCTTCGAGACGGCTCTTCGGCTTCATCGAGGGTGCCTTCGTAGGCGCCCGTCGACAGGTACTTCCAGCCGCCGTCGCACACCACGAAGGCGATGTCGGCAGGCACACCGGCCTCGACACTCGTGGCGGCCTGGGCCAGCGCCGCATGCAGGATCGCGCCGGTCGAGATGCCGGCGAAGATGCCCTCCTGCTCGAGCAGCTCACGGGTACGTCGAACGGCGTCTCTCGGGCCGACCGAGAACCGGGAGTCGATCAGCCGCTCGTCGTACAGCTCGGGGACGAAGCCCTCGTCGATGTTGCGCAGGCCGTAGACCAGCTCGCCGTAACGGGGCTCGGCAGCCACGATCCGCACCTCCGGCTTGTGCTCGCGGAAGAACCGCCCGACGCCCATCAGCGTGCCCGTCGTGCCGAGACCGCCCACGAAGTGCGTGATCGTCGGTAGGTCGGCGAGGATCTCAGGGCCGGTGCCGTCATGATGCGCCGCGGCGTTGGCCGGGTTGCCGTACTGGTAGAGCATCACCCAGTCGGGCTGCTCGGCGGCGAGACCCTTTGCCACCCGCACCGCCTCGTTGGAGCCGCCGGCAGCGGGCGACGTGATGATCTCGGCCCCCCACATCGTCAGCAGCTGACGGCGCTCCGGCGAGGTGTTCTCCGGCATCACGCAGACGAGCCGGTAGCCGCGCAGCTTCGCCGCCATCGCCAACGAGATGCCGGTGTTGCCCGACGTCGGCTCGAGGATGGTGCAGCCAGGGCGTCAGCCGCCGTCCTCGTTCGGCCTCGACCAGCATCCGCAGCGCCGCGACGATCCTTGATCGAGCCGGTCGGGTTCGGTCTTCGAGCTTTGCCCACAGGCGTACGTCGTCCGAAGGTGACAGGCGAGGGCAGCCCGACGAGCGGGGTGTTGCCGACCGAGTCGAGCAGGGAGTCGATACCTCATGGACGCAGCCTCATCGACGCGGGATCAGCCGCCGGCCACGGCAGGCAGCATGACGACCGTGTCGCCGTCGCTGCACCAACGTGTCGACGAGCCCACCGAGGAACCGCACGTCCTCGTCGTTGACGTAGATGTTGATGAACCGGCGCAGGTCGCCGGCTTCGACTAGCCGCTCCTTGATGCCCGGCGTGGCGCGACTCGAGGTCGTCGATCAATGTCGGACGAGCGTGCCGAGCCGCTCCCTCGACGGCTTTCGCGCCGTCGGTGTAGGCGCGCAGGATCGTCGGGATCCGGACTTCAACTGCCATCAGAGACGACCTCGACTTCTTCTTCGGTGACTTCACCGTCAACAATCCTGAACGACCGAAATTCCATCGGCCCGTCGTCGTTGCCGGACTCCCGGGTCGAGACGAGGACATAGTGGGCGTGCGGCTCGGACGCCAGCCCAATGTCGGTGCGCGAGGGGTAGGCCTCGGTGGCGGTGTGCGAGTGGTAGACGACGACCGGCACTTCGCCGCGGTCATCGAGGTCGCGGTAGAGCTTGAGCAGGTCTTTCGAGTCGAACTCGTAGAAGGTCGGCGACCGCGCGGCGTTGAGCATCGGGATGAATCGGGTCGGCCGGTCGCTTCCTTCAGGACCGGCCACGACCCCGCAGGCCTCGTCGGGGTGATCGCGGCGTGCGTGCGCGACGATCGCGTCTCGGATGTCTTCAGTGATCCTCAGCACCCGAACCAGCGTAGGTGAGCGTCTGCCCACCGGAGCTCGGCGGTCGGCGAGCAGCGCCTCGTCAGAGCCAGCGGCCCCGACGAGCTGCAGCCCGAGCGGCATGCCGTCCCTCGTGCGGGCGCCGGGCAGGCCGACGGCGGGCAGGCCGGCATACGTCCAGGGCAGCGCCATCGCCGGGTCGCCGGTCGTGTCGATGCCGTGGGGAGCCGGCCCGACGGCGCCAGGCGCGACCAGGAGGTCGACGCCCGCCTTCTCGAGACGACCGGCGAAGCCGGCGCGGAGCTCACGCATGTGTTCGAGCGACGCATCGTACTGACTGCGGCTGATCGTGCGCCCGTAGTCGATGGCCTCGGCAGTGATGGCGCGGTAGCCCGACCGGTGGGCGTCGATACCAGTCGTCGTGCGTGCGGGCGAGCTCGTAGCGGTTGACGATCCAGTTATGCGTGAGTACGTCGTCAAGGTCCGCGATCACGTCGACATCCGTGATGTCGAAGCCGGCGGCGCGTAGTGCCCCGCACTGGTCGGCGAACACCGCGAGGGCCTCGGTGTCAGCCACGTCGAGATAGCGGCCCGTCGGGATCCCAGCGATCGGGCGAACGGCAGGCACACGACTGGTCTCCCAGCCGTCCCAAACCGCCGCGGCCGCGACCGAGACGCCCTCGACGTCGGCCGCAAACAGCCCCAGGGTGTCGAGGCTCGGCGAATGCGCAATCACGCCATCGATCGGGACGCGGCCGTGGGTGGCCTTCCAGCCGACGATCCCGCAGAAGGACGCCGGCCTGACCATCGACCCGATCGTCTGCGTCCCTGTCGCCAAGACCGCTGACCCCGCCGCCACCGCTGCTGCGGAACCGCTGCTCGAACCGCCGGGGGTCCGGCTGAGGTCGTAGGGGTTTCGCGTCTCGTCCCGGCGCGGCGCTCGCGAACTCTGCTGTCACGGTCTTGCCCGACACCAGGGCCCCGGCAGCCCGCAGCCGGTCGACGAGCGCTGCCTGCGGTCCCGCCGAGCACCTCAGGTGGGATCCCGGAGCCGGCACGCGTCTCCAGGCCGTCGACCCGGACGATGTCCTTCACCCCGACGGGTACGCCGAACAGACGACGGCCGCTCGGCCGGGTCGGGCCAGCGGGCCAGCAGCGCCTCGGCCTCGGCATGCATGCGGTCGCGACGGGTCGCCTCGACGACATACGCCTCCAGGTGAGGCTCGGTCGAATCGACGCGGTCACAGATGTCGATCGACGAGGGCATGGACGTCGAGGGTGCCCGACCGGAGGTCCGCAGCCAGCGGGCCGCAGCCGTCGTGGCGAGGCCCAGGACGCCACCGGGGCGCTCACTGGACCTCGTCAAGCAGCGACTCGAGCAGATAGGCCAACCAGCCATAGATCTCGTAGATGGGCAGCCGTTCGTCGTCGCTGGTCAGGTTGTCCCAGAAGTCGTCGTCCTGGTCGGCCACCCCCAGCCGCTCCGACAGCGTGAGCCGCAGGTCGGTGAGGCATCGCAACCAGGCCCGAACCTCGTCAGGATCAAGCTCGAACTCCAGGTCGGCCTCGCCCGTGGTCACCGTCGTCGATTCCGAGGGTGCCTAGTACGACGAGAGCGTCGGCGACCTTGGACCCGCGCAGCTCCTTCTCGGTAAAGCGCCGGAACTCCGCTGCGGCCTCCGGATCGTCGCGGTGCGCGTCGGGGAGCAACCGGCGCAGGGCCGGATCGAGAGGCGAGTCGCGCGGAGCGTCGGATTCGAGCATCGCCTCGAGCGGGTCGGTGCTCGTCGTCACCTGCGCCTCGCCGTCGCTGATCAGCTCGACCAGCTGCCGGACCAGGCTGGCAAGCAAGCCGGCGGCATAGGGCGGCATCTCGACCATGACCTGACCCTTGCGGCGGGCCCGAAAGACGCTCATTCGCCGCTCTTCTGCAAGGTCGCCCAGAGCCCGTAGGAGTGCATGGCCTTCACGTCACGCTCCATCTCCTCGCGCGAGCCGCTCGACACGACCGCTTTGCCCTCCGTGTGCACCTCCATCATCAGCCTGCCGCGCCTTGGCCTTGGAGTACTTGAAGTAGTCGATGAAGACGAAGGTCACATAACTCATCAGGTTGACGGGGTCGTCCCAGACGAGTGTGATCCAGGGCAGCTCCGGCTGCACGACCTCGTCGGCGTCGGGTCGCTCCACAGTGATGGAGTCAGGTGCGCTGGTCACCGGACCATTGTCGCGCAGCGCCGTCGCGACCTCCCAGTGGTGTGGAGACAGACCACTAAGGTGGCGCTGTGCACTCGACCGGCCTGCTCACTGATCAGTACGAGCTGACGATGCTCCAGGCCGCGCTGCGTTCCGGCATGGCAGACCGGCCAAGCGTTTTCGAGCTATTCGGACGCCGGCTGCTCGGTGACCGCAGGTACGGCGTCGTGGCCGGCACGGGGCGGGCGCTCGACGCCCTCGAGGCGTTCCACTTCGACGACGACCAGCTGCGCTTCCTCAGCGAACGGCGTGTGGTCGACGAGCCGACGCTGCAATGGCTCGCGGAATACCGATTCACCGGAGACATCTGGGGCTACGGCGAAGGCGAGGTCTACTTCCCCGGCAGCCCGATCATGGTGGTGGAGTCGTCTTTCGCCGAGGCGATCGTGCTGGAGACGTTGCTGCTCTCGGTGCTCAACCACGACTCGGCTGTGGCGTCGGCAGCGTCGCGGATGACCGGTGTGGCCGAGGGACGGCCTTGCATCGAGATGGGTTCGCGGCGGACGCACGAGTGGGCGGCGGTGGCGGCGGCCAGAGCGGCATACGTCGCCGGCTTCGAGGCGACCTCCAACCTTCAAGCAGGCCTCGACTACGGCATACCCGACACGTGGCACTGCGGCGCACTCGTTCACGCTGCTGCACGACACCGAGCGCGACGCGTTCCAGGCGCAGGTCGACGTCGCTCGGCACCGGCACGACCCTGCTCGTCGACACGTACGACATCGCCGAGGCCGTCCGGACTGCCTTCGACATCGCCGGGCCGCAGCTCGGGGCAGTGCGCATCGACTCCGGAGACCTGGGTGTGCTGGCGAGGCGCGTCCGCCGCCAGCTGGACGACCTCGGCGCGACGGCGACGCGCATCCTCGTGACGAGCGACCTCGACGAGTTCTCCATCGCAGGTCTGGCTGCGGCGCCGGTCGACGGGTACGGCGTCGGCACGTCGCTCGTCACCGGCTCCGGAGTCCCGACGAGCGGCTTCGTATACAAGTTGGTCGCCCGCGCGGCATCGTCCGCCAGCGATGCGCCCATGGTGTCGGTGGCAAAGAAGAGCGTGGACAAGGTGTCGCGGGGTGGCCGCAAGTGGGCACTTCGTCGTCGCGACGCCCAGGGGACCGCCGAGCTGGAGCTGATCGGCGTCGGCGAGAAGCCGGTCGACGACGGCGACGACCGTGAGCTGATGGTCCCGCTCGTGCGAGCCGGCGAGGTGGTCGGGCGCGAGCCGCTCGACATCGCACGCAAGCGGCACGGAGCTGCGGTGGCCGAGCTGCCGATCGAGGCCCGCAAGCTGTCACGCGGCGAGCCTGCAATTGCAACCGAGTACAAGGAGGTGCCGTGAAGAAGGCCCTGATCGTTGTCGACGTGCAGAACGACTTCTGTGAAGGCGGCAGCCTCGCTGTTGCCGGCGGAGCCGAGGTGGCCTTCCGGATCGGCGATCTGCTGCACCACTGGCAGCAGGCGGACGAAGGCGACCGCGAGTACGACGTGATCGTCGCCACCCGCGACCATCACATCGACCCTGGCGACCACTTCTCGGACGACCCTGACTTCGTCAAGTCATGGCCGGTGCACTGCGTGGTCGGGACCGACGGTGCAGCGTTCCATCCGAATCTCGACCCGCAGCCGTTCCACGCGATCTTTCTCAAGGGCGAGCACCAGGCGGCGTACTCCGGTTTCGAGGGGAAGACCGTCGATGGGGCACAGCTCGCCGACTGGCTCCGGCAGCACGAGATCTCCGAAATCGACGTGTGCGGCCTCGCCACCGACTACTGCGTCCGCGCGACCGCCCTCGACGCCCGCCGAGAGGGCTTCACGACCCGCGTCCTGACCAACCTCGTCGCGGGCGTCGACGCCAAAACCACCGAAGCAGCAATCACCGAGATGCGCGGCGCCGGCGTCGCGATCGCCTAACGCACTTCTAGCACCAGGTGCTGGCCAGCTTGGTGATCGTCTTCCAGTCGCGGGCGGTGCCCACGGTGCCGAGGATCGCCTCCACGCGGCTGTTGGTGAGTTTCGGCCGGGCGGATGCGAGCCACAGATGGACCTCGCGCCCGTCGACATTCGCTCGCTCACCGGCCTCCGCCCAGGACTCGAGCTTGGTGACGGCAGCCGCAGCTGGCTTGTCGCGCAGGAACGTGAGGTAGTGCCGCGAATCTCCGACCGGCGAGACAAGGTCGCGACCACGCTCGTAGATCTCCGTCAACTGCTTCGGGGTCCGGACCAGAGTCGGCACGTCGAAGCCAAGCCACTCCTCAAACACAGCTTCAAGCGCCTGCTCGACCTTGGTCGTACTTCGCAAGCTCGACGAGACCTTGATGTTGCCGCTGGCGATGTACGTCTCGACATCGGAGAAGCCGTCCGCAGTTAACCGCTCTCGCAGGGCAGCCATCTTCACCTGCCGCTTGCCGACGTTGACTGCACGCAGGAAGCCCAGATAGACCACCATCAATGACTCCTCGAAGGCTCAGCTGGCGGTGAAAACCTTGCCAGGGTTGAGGATTCCGGCCGGGTCGAGCGACTGCTTGATGCGCCGGTGGACGTCGAGCGACAGCGGCCCGAGCTCTTGCTCGAGCAACTTCATCTTCAGGATTCCGACACCGTGCTCACCGGTGATCGTGCCGCCAAGGTCGAGGCTGACATGCATGATTTGGTCGAACGCCTCCTTGGCCCGCGTCACCTGGTCTGGATCCTGGCCGTCGAAGACGACGGCCGGATGGAAGTTCCCGTCACCAGCGTGGCCTAGCACGCCAATCGTCAGGCCGCAGTCGACCGACACCTGCTCGATCCGCTCGATGAGCTCGGCCAGCCTCGTCCTCGGCACACATACGTCGTCTACCAACGTCGTGCCGAGCTTCTCGAACGCCGTGAGTACCTCTCGTCGAGCAGCCAGCAACAGCTCACCCTCGGCAGGATCATCTGCGACCGCAACCTCGGTCGCTCCTGCCTCCTCGAAGATCTTCGCGATCGTCGCAATCTCGTCGGCGGCCCTGTCACCGCCGGAATCGCTCTGCGCCAGCACCAGTGCCTCAGCATCGGGCGAGATACCCATATTGAAAGCGTCATTGACGACACGCACGCTGATCTTGTCCATGAACTCCAGGAGCGACGGGACAACACCAGACGTGACGACCTGCGTGACAGCGCCAGCCGCTGCCTGCGCAGAGTCGAACACGGCGGCCACGGTGAGCGGCTTCTGCGTCTCGGGACGAAGACTCAAGGTGATCTCAGTGATGACGCCGAGCGTGCCTTCGCTGCCCACGAAGAGCCGCGTCAGGTCGTAGCCCGCGACCCCCTTGACCGTTCGACGTCCGGTGCGGAGTATCTGCCCGTCGGCCAACACGACCTCGAGGCCCAGCACGTAGTCGGTCGTGACGCCGTACTTGACGCAGCACAGGCCGCCCGAGTTGGTCGACACGTTGCCGCCGATCGAGCAGAACTCCCAACTGGACGGGTCTGGTGGATAGAACAGTCCGCGCTCAGCGACCGCTCGGGACAGATCGGCGTTGTAGATGCCGGGCTGCGTGACGACGAGCCGGTTGCCCGCGTCGATCTCGAGCACTTGGTTCATCTTCTCGAGACTCAGCAACAGGCAGCCGTCGATGGCGTTGGCGGCGCCCGCGTAGCCGCTCCGGGCACCTTGCGGCACGACCGGCACGGAGTGCTCCGAGGCCACCCGCATGACGTGCTGGACCTCGGCGGTGGACCGAGCGTGCACCAGCGCAAGGGCGTTCCCCACAGCGCAGTACATCGCCCGGTCCATGCTGTACGACGCCAGCACGTCGGGGTCGGTGCGGACGGACCCGTCCGCCAGGCCCGCCCGCAGCGCTTCGATGACGTGTGTCTGTTGGCTGTTCACGTCTACCAGGATGCCCCTAGTGCACGGTCTCGGGAAGGTCGCGCAGGCGCGGGTCGTCGCTGTCGGCGAAGTACTCCGACGTCTTCGTGACGTCCTCGCCGTCGGGCACCTTCATGGCCCTGAGGACAAGTGTCGCGAGCACGCAAACCACCAGGTTGGCGAGGAGGGCGAGGAACCCGGCATAGATCAGCTTGTCCGTCTCGAACCCGAGCTTCTCGAGTGGGAACGCGGACCCGCCGAAGTGCTCCTTCTTGACCGTGAACTCCGTGGGAGAAGTGAAGATCTTCTGCTCGATCTGGTACGTCGTCCAGAAGCCCACCACCATGCCTGCAGCCCAGCCGGCTATCAAGGCCCAGCGGTGGATCCAGCGCGTGTAGAGACCGAGCGCCACGGCGGGCAGCGTCTGCAAGATGATGATGCCGCCGATGAGCTGGAGGTCGATCGAGAACTCCGGATCCAACGCGATGATCGCCACCAGTGCCCCGGCCTTGACCACCAACGATGCGAGCTTGCTGCTCTGTGCCTCCTGTTTCGGAGTCGCGTTCTTGTTGATGTACTCGACGTACACGTTGCGCGTCCACAAGTTGGCTGCAGCGATCGACATGATCGCGGCCGGCACGAGGGCGCCAATACCGATGGCGGCGAAGGCCACCCCGGCGAACCAGCTCGGGAACATCTGCTCGAACAGCTGCGGCACAATCGTGTTGGCGTCGCCAGGAACCCCCGCTTCGGGGTCTGCACCGATCGGGACGATCTCCGCCTTGATAGCCATGTAGCCCAGCAGAGCCAGCAATCCGAGGATGAAGCTGTATGCCGGCAACGCCGCCATGTTGCGCTTGATCACGGTGCGGTCGCGAGACGCGAGGACGCCGGTGATCGAGTGCGGGTAGAGGAACAGCGCCAGCGCTGATCCGAAGGCAAGGGTCGCGTACTGGAGCTGCGCCGGGCCGCCGAGCAGCACGCCGTCGCCTGGGTTCGGCGACTCCGCAAACTTGGCTTCCGCGGCGCCGAAGATTGTGTCCCAACCCCCTAGTTTGTAGGGGATCACGATCACAGCCACGATGATCACCAGGTAGATCAGCGCGTCCTTGACGAATGCAATCAAGGCTGGCGCGCGGAGGCCGGAGTTGTAGGTGTAGGCAGCCAGGATCGCGAAGGCCACGATGATCGGCAGGTGGCCAGTCACACCCATCGACTTGAGCACGGCCTCGATGCCGACAAGCTGCAACGCGATGTAGGGCATCGTCGCCACGATGCCCGTGATAGCCACGAGCAGCGCCAGCGTCGACGATCCGTGCCGGGCGCGGACGAAGTCGGCCGGGGTCACGAAACCGTGCACATGGCTGACAGACCAGAGCCGGATCAGGACCAGGAACACGATCGGGTACACCACGATCGTGTAGGGAACTGCGAAGAACCCGATGGCGCCGGCACCGAAGACCAACGCCGGCACGGCGACGAACGTGTACGCCGTGTAGAGGTCTCCACCAATCAGGAACCAGGTGATCCACGACCCGAAGTTGCGGCCGCCGAGGCCCCACTCGTCGAGGTGCTCGAGGTCGTCGGCGCGACGCCAACGGGCGGCAACGAAGCCGAGGCCGCTGACAAAGACGAAGAGAACGGTGAAGACGATGAGTTCCACCGTCTTGACGTCGTCGAACATGGTGTCAACCCCTCGTCTTCATGTAGACGATGAGGGTGCTTGTCACCCCGATGGCAATTGCCCCGAGCTGGAACCAGTAGAAGAACGGGATGTCGAACAGCTCAGGTGAACTCCGGTTGTAGAAAGGCGGATACAACGTCGCGATCAGCGGAATCAGGAGGAGCCAGTTCCAGTGACTGTGATCGGAACGCTCCGCGCGTTTCGTACCTTCGGGCAGTTCATCGGACATGTGAACCTCCAGGGTGCGCACTGACGCCCGGGTGCAGGGGTCAACTCGAAGCACGACATGGTACTCGCGCTTGCGCGGGTTCGCTCAGAGCCCGTTGGCCACCGTCTCTGCCGGCTTGCTCCCGGTCATCAGCCATGCCCTGACGAACCCGTCGAGCTGCTCGCCGCTCACACGCTCGGCGAGCAGCTTGAACTCGCGGGTGCTTCCAGTCCCGCCCTTGTTGGCATGGACCCACCTGCGCGACACCCGGAAGAAGTCACGCGCGCCGATTCGGTTGCGCAGCGCCTGCAGGGTCATCGCGCCCCGCTCATAGACCGCAGAGTCGAACAGCCGGTCCCGACCTGGGTTGCCGATTCGCAGGTTCCAGAAGGAGTTCGAGGGCTCGAGGTTGTCGTAACGGACACGGAGCTGAGTCTGCGGGGAGAGTCCGCCGTTATGGCGTTCCCATAGCCATTCGCTGTAGGTCGCGTAGCCCTCGTTGAGCCAGATGTGTCGCCACCGACTGACCGTGACGCGGTCGCCGAACCATTGGTGCGACAGTTCGTGAGCCACCAGCCCACGGTCGATTCCTGAACCGAACATGTCACGGCCGTAGATCGGACGGGTCTGGTTCTCGAGGGCGTAGCCGAGCCGCAGGTTCGGCACCAGTCCACCGACGTTGCGGTACGGGTAGGTGCCCCACACGGACTCGAGGTAACGCAACACCTGCGGTGTACTGCGCACCGACCGGCGTGCTGCAGCACCGCCTCGACCTAGTCCTCGCTCGAAGGCGTAGAGGAACGGCGTGCCTGATGCAGTCCGCCCACGCTGGATGTCGTACTGACCGAAGGCGGCAAAGGCGAGGTACGTCGCCATCTGGCTGCCCATGACCCAGCTCCAGGTGGTGAGGCCGTTCGACGTACGCCGACTGGCCAAGGAACCGTTGCTTATCGCCTCGTATCCCTGCGGGACGCTGAGGCGGATCGTGAATGTTGCCTTGTCGCTCGGGTGGTCATTGCTCGGGAACCACCAGGCAGCGATCTGTGGCTCCCCGACGGCAAGGGCTCCCGTCGCCGTCTTCTCGAACGGGGTCTCGTGGCCGTACGAGATCGAGATGGGTCGACCGGAGTACGTCACTCGCACTTGGTGAGTGCTGCCACGCCGCAGATTGCGACGCGGTGACACGGTCAGCTCGTGCCGGGTCTGACTGAAGCGCGTATCCACTCCGTCCACGGTGACCTTGGACGCGCGAAGCAACAGGTCGAGGTTGAAGGTGGCCAGCCGCTTGCGGGTGGTGAACCGCAGCCTCGTGACCCCGTCGACGACGCGATCCGCAGGGCGGTACCGGACCCGGACGTCGTAGTGCAGGGCGTCGTAGCCTGGGTTGCCCGCCTGGGGGTAGTAGGGGTCCCCGATGCCGACAGAGGACGGAGCGGCCGCGTCGGCGGCGGGCAGGGCCAAGAGTGCGACCACCACAATGGTCACGAAGCGGGGGGTGCGCATCGTCCCACCTTCTCAGGGATTGTGACGCGAACGCACATTAGGAGCCGGAAAAGGGGCAGCGGGCCCCGGTTTCCCGGAACCCGCTGTGTCTCGCTTCCCTCGTCACCTAATAAGACGCCATGCCCGGTCGAAAGGTTGCCGAAATGGGCCACTTATTTTCTGCCAAGGCCACAATCGTGCTGGCAAATCGGGTCTAGAGGTTGCCGCGGGCTTCTTGCTCACGCTCGATGGCCTGGAAAAGGGCCTTGAAGTTGCCCTTGCCGAAGCCGAGGGAGCCGTGCCGCTCGATGAACTCGTAGAACACCGTGGGGCGGTCACCCATCGGCTTGGTGAAGATCTGGAGCAGGTAGCCGTCCTCGTCGCGGTCGACCAGGATCGCGCGCTTCTTCAGCTCCTCGATCGGCACCCGGACGTGCCCGATGCGTTCGCGCAGGGCCGGGTCGTCGTAGTACGAGTCGGGCGTCTCGAGGAACTCGATGCCGTTGGCTCGCAGCTGGTCGACGGTCGCGAGGATGTCGCCCGTGGCGAGCGCGATGTGCTGGCAGCCTGCGCTGCCGTAGAACTCGAGGTACTCGTCGATCTGTGACTTCCTTTTCGCGACCGCCGGCTCGTTGAGGGGGAACTTCACCCGGTGGTTGCCGTTGGACACGACCTTGGACATCAGGGCTGAGTAGTCGGTCGCGATGTCGTCGCCGATGAACTCTGCCATGTTCACGAAGCCGAGAACCTTGTTGTAGAAGGTCACCCACTCGTCCATGCGACCGAGCTCGACGTTGCCGACACAGTGGTCGATCGCCTGGAAGAGTCGCTTGGGGTGGCCGGCTGGCCGGGCGACGGTGGTCTGCCTCGACACGAAGCCCGGTAGATAGGGACCGTCATACCGGCTGCGGTCGATGAGGGTGTGGCGGGTTTCGCCGTACGTCGCGATGGCCGCCATCCGGACGGTGCCGTGGTCGTCTGTGCTGTCGTGCGGCTCGTCGAGGATCGTGGCGCCCATCGTGCGGGCGTGCTCGATGCACTTGTCGACGTCAGGCACCTCCAGCGCGAGATCGACAACGCCGTCGCCGTGGCGTCGGTGGTGGTCGAGGACGCTGCTGTCGGGCGTGACCCCGCCGGTGAACACGAAACGCGCCGAGCCGGACTTGAGGACGAATGCCTTGTGGTCGCGAACGCCCGTCTCCGGCCCGGCGTAGGCGACGAGCTCCATGCCGAGCGCGAGCTGGTAGAACTGCGCGGTCTGGGTTGCGTTGCCGACGACGAAGACGACGGCGTCCATCGCGGTGACAGGGAACGGGTCCAGCGAGCTGTCGTAGTCGACCAGGCCCACCAGCTGCTTGAGCTGCTCGAGGGTGAGATCGGCTTGAAGTTCTTCGGGTGTCAATGTGTCACTCATCTCCGCATCCTTGACGACATCGAGCATCATGCGCAAGGGTTGCCTATCTGACCGGACAGTCTGCCTAATAGAAAGGCCAAACTCATGGACCTTCTGCACAGGATGCATCCTCGATGAGCATCGACCAGCTCGACGCGAGAATCGTGACGCTGTTCGCCGACCAGCCCCGGATCGGTGTACTCGAAGCGTCGCGCCGCCTCGGTGTCGCCCGCGGAACGGTGCAGGCCCGGCTCGACCGGCTCGAGCGGGCGGGCGTCGTGCGAGGGTGGGGACCCGACCTCGACACCGACGCGCTCGGCTACCCGGTGACTGCATTCATCACGCTGGAGATTCGCCAGGGCGAAGGCCACGACCCCGTCGGAGAGCATCTCGCGCTGATCCCAGAGGTCATCGAGGCCCACACGGTCACCGGTCCTGGCGACCTGTGGTGCCGCGTCGTGGCCCGGTCGAACACCGATCTACAGCGGGTCCTCGACACCGTGGTGACCTACCCGGGAATCGAGCGCTCGGCCACGATGATCTCGCTGACCAGCCAGATTAGGCACCGCGTGCTGCCTCTCGTTGCCGAGGCGGCGCCCGAGTAGCGCTGTCGGGCACGTCATTTGAAACGCCGTCGCAAACCAACGGACGCTGATACTTTTGCGGCAAGAACTCTCATGGTGGGGACCGATGTCTGCTAGACGATCTTTGATAACGCTGTTCGGCGCGCTGTTGTGCGCAGCAATGCTGGTGGGATCGGAGCCAGCCGCTGTGGCGAACCCGTCGCCACCGATTCTGCTCACTGCTGGCTCCAACACCGCGAACGCTTCGAGCTACTCCCTCGGCAGCGCGTCCTTCAACGCTGGGCGCCTGTACGTCGCCTTCGTGGAGCTCAGCGAAGTCGGCGGAGCAGTCGACTCGACGCCAGGCATCCAGGGCGCCGGCACCAGCTGGACAAAGATCGACGGTAGCGAAGCCTCTGCCGCCAAGATGGGTTTGACCGCCTACTACTTCCTCGCCGAGGACGACCTTGCCGACGTACCCCTCCAGACGGGGAACTTGTCGACTGGCCACGAGGGGATCTGGTTCTCGGTTACCGAGATCGGTGGCGACCTGAACGAGACTGCACCAGTCGCGCAGTACTCCGCTGGCCGGCAAGGCACCGGGAACGGGTACACCCGCACCCTGGCGGCCGCTCCTGCTGCCGACTCCTTGGTGATCGCCGCGTTCGCACATGCCGTCAACGAGACTTCGGCCCCGACGGCAGGGTGGACGGAACTCGCGGGATCCGACCTCGGCCACGCAGCTCCTAACCGCGGCTCGAACGTGGTTTACGACAACACCAACCCCGGTTCCACGGCGGGGTCCACGTGGGGCACGTCGAGCACTCGACGCGGCATCGCGATCGAGATACCCAGCGGCGAAATCACTCCCCCGACCGGAGACGTCACGTTGGCGGCCGCTGGCGATCTCTGCCCCAGTTTTAATGCCTGCCTCAACACGTCCAACCGGGTTGCCGATGCTGACCCTGATGTCGTTGTCACGATGGGCGACCTGGCTTACCAGAACGGCCTGCTGGCAGAGTTCCACAACAAGTACGGCGGCGGCACCACGCCGCAGCGGGGCTGGGGAAGACCCTCCATCAAGGACATCACTCTTCCCGGCTATGGCAACCACGACTGCTACGACGTGCCGCGGGCGACCGGAGCCACCAAGCAGGGTTGTGACGACGCGGTGACGTACTTCGGAGCCGACTCGACCTTGGGAACAGACATCCCTGGAACTCCCGGCTCTTACTACACCGAGGTCGGTGAGTGGCTGATCGTCCACCTGAACTCCGCCGGTGACGTCGGCTCGGGCGAGGCGACGGGCGCCGAGATCGCGGCGCAAGACACTGCGCTCCACGAGCTGCTTATGGCAGACCAGCACAGCTGCGAGATGGTCCTCTGGCACCACCCTCGGTTCAGCAGCGGCGGCGGCCACGGCAACAACGCGTTCGTGGACCCCTGGTTCGAGACCGCGTACGCCGATGGAGTCGATGTGGTGCTCAACGGCCATGACCATGACTACGAGCGGTTCGCCCCCCAAGACGGCAACGGGGGCCCCGACCCGGACGGGGTGCGTGAGATCGTGGTGGGGACAGGTGGAGCCACCACCACGGCCTTCGACTCAACTGAGCCGAACAGTGTCGTTCGGATCGTTGACCGCGGCATCTTGGTGATGCAGCTGAACGAGAACGACACGTACTCGTGGCAGTTCGTCGACGACGTAACTGGAGTTGTCGACGACTCGGGCAGCGGCAGCTGCCACAACTGAGCGGTCACCTACACGGTGATCTCGGCTGGGCGACGTAAGACACGTTGTGCCACCACGTTCGCCAGCACCATGACCGCGCCCGACATGGCGAAGATCGCCAGGTACAGCTGGGTGGGCGGCCAGGATTCGCGCCAGACGGCATACACGACGCCCGCGGCGCCGATCACGAGCAGACCACCGAGGGAATCGCTCATCTGGATCGCCGCGGAGTTGGCGCCGCGGTCTTCCGGTGGCGAGTACTCGAACAGCAATACAGCGTTGCTCGCCATTGACAGCCCCATGCCCACCCCTCCGAGCAGAAGGCCGACGCCCGCAAGCCAGACGGGCAGCTCCACCGAGTCAGTAGCGATCGCCGCCAGGGCGGTGATCATCACCCCGACGGACGTGAGCGCCGCGCCCCTGATCACCAGTCCACTGCGGGTGACGGTCAGACCAGGACGCCCCTGGAAGTACGCCCCGGAAGACCAGCCCAGCGCCGTACCCGCCACGGAGAGACCGGCAACGGTCGGGCTGACGCCGCGATGCTCCACCAACATGAGGGGCACATAGGCCTGGGCGCTGAAGAACCCACCGGCCATCACGCCTCGGAACGCGACTACCGAGGGCAGACCGCGTCGCAACCGCAGTGTCCCGGGCGGGAACAGCTGCCGGGCTGCCGTCCACAGCAGCGCAAGGCCCACGAGCGTGACCACGCCAGCGAAGAGCCACCGTTGCCGCTCGGCCTGGATGCCCGCCCATTGCAGAGACGTCGCTCCGAGCGCCATCGATGCCGCCAACCGCACCCGGCCCGGCCGCCGGGTGCCGGTCGGCGCGGTCTTGCCGAGCTTGCGCAGCACGACCACCAATGGAATCGCCATCAGCGGCACGAGCGACAGGAACGCCCACCGCCACGACACCAGTTCGGTGAGGCCCCCTGCCACGAGCGGCCCCAGAACTGAGGGGACGACCCAAGCCGTTGAGATCATCGACATGACCTTAGGGCGAAGCGAGTCGGGATAGCACTGGGCGATGACGACGTACACCGCGACGATGGTGACCCCCGCGCCGAGGCCCTGGATGACCCGTCCCAGGATCAAAATCGGCATCGTCGGGCTGAGTCCCGACACGAGGAGCCCGGCCGTGAACGTCGTCGCACCGAACGCAAGCGGCAGCCGCGGACCAATGCGGTCGCAGACCTCGCCGCCGACCCCGTTCGCGAACATGACACCAGCCAGAAAGCCGGTGAGCGCCCACGGGAACAGCGACTGCCCACCGAGCTCACGGGCAGCGACCGGGAGTGCTGTGGCCACCGCCATGAACTCGAACGCGATGCCGACGATGAGACCGAAGATTCCGGCAGACACGCCGCGGTACTCGCGGTCGAAGGGGCCCACTCGACGTCAGGCCCGGAAGTCGGCCCAGGCACGCACCATCCGCGACACCTGTCCCGCCGTGAAGCGGTCCATGCAGGCGTCGTCGGAGTAGTCCATGAAGTTGTGAACCGGGTCTCGGCCTGGTGCGGTGCACGTGTTTCGATGCACGGGGCAGGTGAAGCTCGGCCGGGCCTCCGGCGCCGTGTCTGCCACCAGGTCACCGCGGCTGCCGCATCGGCCGGCGAACGTGTGGAGCAGTCCCAGCCAGTGACCGGACTCATGCACGGCGACGTCTCCAGCGCTGTAGTGACCGCGGCTGCCGCCCGGCAGCGTACGTCGCTGGACCACGACCCCGTCCATTTGCGGCCGTTGGCGGTACTCCCCCGGCCGTGTCGCCCAACCGAGCGATCCCGACCGGCTGTTGGCGAAGTACAGGTTGAGGGCCGAGGCATCCCCACGGTGCAAGGCGTTCTTGGCGTTGCGTTCAGCGACCGACCCCTCCTCCATCCGGTACCAGTGGCCGTTGACGGTGACGTCGACGTCGGCCAGCCGGAAGCGGAACGGTGACGTTGCCGCGGCTCTGCTCTGCTCGCCGGCGTACGCGCGGCTCATCACGGCGAGCTGCCAGCGGATGCGGTGCTGAGGGATACCGCCTCCCTGCTTGTCGCGAAGGACATGCGCGTAGACCGGGATCGTCGTGCGCCGCGGACCGGCGGCTGCTGAGGCGGCGACGCTGGTCCAATGCTGCGCACCGGCGCAGGCATCGGGCGGCGTACCGCTGCTGGCCGGAGGGCCCGGCAGGACGCACGCCAGCACGGCAAAGGCGACGACGGGGATGTTCAGCCGTCGTCTCCCTGGTCGTCACCGCGTGACAGCGACTCCCAGACCTCTTTACAGGCTGGGCAAACGGGGTACTTCTGTGGGTCCCGGCTCGGCACCCACACCTTGCCGCAGAGGGCCACCACTGGTGTGCCGAGCACCATCGCCTCGGTCAGCTTGTCCTTGCGGGCGTAGTGGCTGAAGCGGTCGTGACCGCCTTCGTCGAGGGCCTCCTCGGTGCGGCGATCCTCGATCGTCTCGGCGCCCGGGCTCATTTGGGTGCTCACGGAGGCGAGTTTACGGCGTTGTCGCGTCGGCGGCCCGCCTGGCAGGGACAATCAAGTTCATGCTCCCGCTCGCCGCTGCTGTCTGCGCCGCCGCCTTGACGATCTCGCCGGTGGCGGCAGAACCACGGCTGCCACCTGTCAACGCCAAGGCTGACTACCAGCTCGGCGGCGCTTACACGCCACCGGCCGGCGTCCGGGTCGTCAGTCGTGACCGGACCGAACACTCCGCCGCGCGGCGCTACTCCATCTGTTACGTCAACGGCTACCAGACCCAGCCGGGGAGCCTGCCCTGGTGGCGAGCACACAGGCCCGGCCTGCTGCTCCGGGACCGGTCCGGTGACCTCGTCCGGGACCCGGGTTGGCGAGCCGAGGTCCTGCTCGACACGTCTTCCGCGCGCAATCGATCGAGGCTTGCGGCCATCGCGAGCCGGTGGATCAACGGCTGCGCCCGTGACGGGTTCCGTGCAGTGGAGCCCGACAACCTCGACTCGTTCACCCGGTCGCGGCGGCTGCTCACCCGCTCCGACAACCTGGCACTCGCCCATCGGTATGCCGTCCTCTCGCACCGCGCCGGACTCGCCATCGCGCAGAAGAACTTGGCCGGCCTCAGCCGGGCCCGGCGCGTCGAGATCGGATTCGACTTCGCTGTTGCCGAGGAGTGCAGCGTGTACCGGGAGTGCGGCGCCTATCGGGCGGCCTACGGACGCCACGTCATCGAGATCGAGTACTCCGACAACGGCCGGGCAGCGTTCACCCGAGCCTGCCGCCACCACGGGTCCGCGTGGTCAATCATCTACCGCGACCGCGATCTCGTCCGTCCGAGCAGCCCGAGCTACGTGTACCGAGCCTGCTGAGCAACGAGTCAGTTCATCCCCGGGTCGTCGGGGAACGTCGCCAGGTATGCCATCTCACCTGGCTGGCGGCGCAGCACGGTCCGCCACAGTCGCTCCGGATCCGGGTCGACCAGGTCTCGCGCCAACGCCCCGGCGACATACCAGGACCCCTCGCCAATCTCTGCCTCGAGCTGGCCTGAGCTCCAGCCGGCATACCCACTGAAGACGCGGACGCCGGCGAGTGTCGGTGCGAGGTCGAGCGGCGCTGCGTCGAGGTCGACGAGGCCGTAGTCGCCGACAACCCGTTTGAACCCGGTCTCGGGCCCTTCCCCCACAGAGAGCCCGATGGCCAGCGCCGACTCGGGCGAGACGGGACCTCCGGTGAACAGCAACGCCGGCTCGCTCACGGCATCGGCCCAGCTCGGCAGCACCGCGCTCAGCGGCAGCTGGGATGGCCGGTTGATCACGACGCCGAGCGCCCCCTCATCGTCGTGGTCGAGCAGGAAGATCACGCCACGGACGAAGTTGGGGTCGAGTAGTCGCGGGGTCGCGATCAACAGCTGCCCGACATGGAAGGCCACGACAGCACTCAGCCCGACGCCGCAGCCGCGTCCCGGACAGCCGCCGCAACGGCCTTGTGGACTTCTTCGTGGAAGACACTCGGGACGATGTAGTTGGCATTCAGCTCGTCATCGGTCACCGACTCGGCGATGGCACCCGCGGCCGCCAACAGAAGCTTGTCATCGATGGCCGTCGCCGAGGCGTCAAGCAGCCCGCGGAACACACCGGGGAACGCCAGCACGTTGTTGATCTGGTTCGGATAGTCCGACCGTCCGGTGGCGACGACTGCGGCGTGCCTGCGCGCTTCGGCGGGGTCGATCTCGGGATCGGGGTTGGCCAGCGCGAACACGATCGAGCCGTCGGCCATCGCGGCGACGTCGTCACCGTCCAGGATGTTCGGAGCCGAGACTCCGATGAACACGTCGGCGTCCCGCACCGCCTCTTGCAGGGTGCCGGTGAACCCGCCGACGTTCGTCTGCTCCGCGATCCACGCCAGCGACTCAGTGAGCATTTCCCGCCCGCGGTGGATGACGCCGTCGACATCGGCGACCACCACATGGCGAGCACCCGCTTCGAGGAGCAGCCGCACGATGGCCGAACCGGCCGCACCGGCACCCGACATGACGATACGTACGTCGGAGAGCTTCTTGTCGACAACGCGCAGGGCGTTGGTGAGTGCCGCCAGCACCACGATCGCCGTACCGTGCTGGTCGTCGTGGAAGACCGGGATGTCGAGAAGCTCGCGCAACCGTGCTTCGACCTCGAAACAGCGCGGCGCAGAGATGTCTTCCAGGTTGATGCCGGCGAACACCGGCGCCACGATCTGCACTGTTCGGACGATCTCGTCGACGTCCTGCGTGTCGAGGCAGAGCGGCCAGGCGTCGATTCCGGCGAACCGCTTGAAGAGTGCGGCCTTGCCCTCCATCACCGGCAGCGCCGCCGCTGGCCCGAGGTTACCGAGCCCGAGCACGGCGGAGCCGTCCGTCACGACCGCGACGGAGTTGCGTTTCACGGTCAGTCGACGCGCATCCTCGGGATTTGCAGCGATCGCCAGACACACCCGTGCCACGCCCGGTGTGTAGATCATCGAGAGTTCGTCGCGGTTGCGGATGGGGTGCTTGGAGGCCATCTCGATCGTGCCACCGAGGTGCATCAAGAACGTCCGGTCCGAAACCTTGTGGACGTCGACGCCCTCGATCGTGCGCAGCGCGGCCACGATGTCGTCGGCATGCGCGGTGTCGCGGGCGGCGCAGGTCACGTCGATGCGCAGGCGGTCGACCCCTGACGCGGTGACGTCGAGCGCCGTGACGATGCCGCCGGCCTCCTCGACACACTTGGTCAGCTGGCTGACGGCGGTGCCGCCCGCAGGGGCGACGAGCCGGACGGTGATCGAGTAGGAAACGGACGGGACGGTCGGCATACCCCCATCATGGCAAGAAACCGCGCGGACAGCGCGAGGCCCCTAGGCCTAGGACGTGAGCGCCAGCTACTTCGCGAGCCTGACCTGTCCGCCGTCGGTGGGGACGAGCTCGATCCAGGTGTTACCGACCGGGACCACGACGGGATCGCCGTTCTTCATCCGCAGCTTGAGCGGGCTCTCGAGTAGCGGCTTTGACCAGCGGCACTCGAGCGCCTTGTCTCCATGCACCAGCACCGCTTCGCCCTTGCCCTGGAACACCGACTCAGGCACCGGGTTTCCGGCGAAGTCCTTGTAACCCGCGTCGCGTGTGCGCACGCGCAGCAGAAGGATGTTGTCGGGCTCGAAGTCTTTGCCGGGCGTCGCGAGCGAGTCGGGTCGGCCCCAGCTCTTGCCGTCGTACTCCCACCCGGTGGTGTGTCCGGCGGAGAAGTCCGCGGTGATCGACTTGACGGTGGTGCCGCCGTTGAACTCGTCCTCGTCGCCGAATGGCAGGTACGGGTCCTCGGGCGCGCTCCAGTCCTTGCCCGGTTTGTCGGCGATCGACGTCAGCTCCGCCAGCAGGTTGTACGGCGCGCTGCGCGACCCGTCGCGATAGAAACCGTTCGAGCCCTCGGACAGGACAGGGATGCCGGCGCGCTCGATCCGGGCGGTGGTGCGGGGAGCCGCGCCCGAGGTGATTATGGTGCCGCCAACCGGGCTCACGATGCCGATGTCGGTGGCGCGCATCGACCGCACCGGGCCAACTGTCTTCGGCATCTCCTGGTAGTAGAAGACGGCCAGGCGGGTGAGACCACCTTCGACGAGCTCCTCGACGACCAGGTCGGCCGAGTTGAGCCCGACCTGGGGCTCCGAGCCCCCGGTGTTGTCGATCTTGACGACGTACACCGGATGCTTGGGCGGGTCTCCATCGAGTGCCTGTCCCGTCAGCGGCCACGCGCCGTTGAGGTTGACGGTGCCGGCTGTGTTGGTCGGGTTCTCGGGTTCTTCGTCCGGTGCAGGCTCGTCATCACCGCCGCCACACGCTGCGAGCATGAGCACGAGGGCGGCCGCGGTGCAGACGGCGGCGCTACGGGTACGTCCGAGAGTAAGTCGACCAAAGGGCATGAGATAAGTGTGACGCAGGGCGGCGCCAAATCTGGCGCCACCCCGTGTCGCTGGCGTGTCTTGGGTGACACCGACCGAGTTCGGCAGCCATCAGCGCAGCGTGCCTGCCCTCCACGAGCTGGTCCAGACCTTGGCGCGGTGTACGACGCCGCCTGGCCTCGGCGCGTGCAGCACGTACGTGCCGCTGCGATAACGACCAAGGAAGATGCCCACGTGGTAGACGCCGCCACTGTTGTAGAAGAACATCAGGTCGCCCCGGCGGATGTTGTTCTTCCGGATGTGGCGAACGAACCGGTACTGCGCGTCCGACGAACGCGGCAGGTAGAGACCTGCGCGCCTGAAGGAGTACTGGGTCAGACCGGAGCAGTCGAACCGGTGCGGGCCGGCGGCGCCGTACGAGTAGGGGTCACCGACCTGGTTGCGCGCGACCTTGAGGCCGTGGGCGACCTTGCGCTCGCGGCGCGTCTGAGCATCGGCGGTGGGGGCTTGGAACATGGTCAAGGCGAGAGCCGTGACCGTCAAGATCGCGGTGACGACGAAAAAACGTCTCAAGCCCGCGAATGAAGGCATGACTGAAACAGACATGGAAAGGTCTCCTTCTCACGCCTGCGAGGTGAGCTGTCGGGTTCGGGCGAGAAGGTGCCCGGCCACGGATTGGTGGCTTCACCCCAAGCAACGGGACGACGGTGCGGTCGTGCCGATGCGGGAAAGTGGGTCCCCCACTCCTGCCCCGATTGAGATTCAAGTCTCGACAACAGGGGATCACGTGCGCTGCGGGGCAGGACTCGGCGTCCAGCGCGCGTGCTATGTAGTTAGGCCTCCGCCACACTAGGGATCCGCTCGGGAGTCATCAAACCGAGAAGCCGCATTCTCGACTTTTCTCAAGCGCCTGTGAGTTGAATCACCGACCTAGTGATCTCTCAGCGACTGTCTTGTCACTGAACGTGAAGATCGGCGTGCATTTCCCATAAGAGAATCTCGGCCGGTTCGACGGCGGTGACTCGGTGACCGCCCACCGACGTGAACCGCGCGGCGTCCCCTTGCGCGAGTGTGCCTGCGCCTTCGAGGTCGACGCTCCCGCGGCCGACGAACAGATGCAGGAAAGGGGCGTCAGGGAGCACGACGTCCTGCCCCGGTTGGAGTCTGGCCACGTGCAGAGCTGCGTGTGCGTTGCTGATCCGGATCGCCGTCGAGTCTGCATGTCGTGGCATGCCGGATGCCACGGTGACAAGCGAGCCACCGAGCAGCCCTTCGTCGACCTCGATCTGCTCGTAGCCAGGCGTGATCCCCGCCTCGTCAGGCGCCACCCACATCTGCACGAAATACGCCGGGTCCTGGTGCTCGGTCGCGCCGCTTTGGAGGCGCCACGAGTCGTTCCGCTCCGAGTGCAAGATCCCGGTGCCTGCACTCATCCGCTGGGCGAGCCCGGGGTAGATCACCCCGGAGTGCCCGGTCGAGTCCTGATGGACCAACGAACCGCGCATCACCCACGTGACGATCTCCATGTCGCGGTGTGGATGCGTGTCGAAGCCGGTGCCAGGGTCTACGACGTCGTCGTTGTTGACGAGCAGCACACCGTGGTGCGTGTTGGCCGGGTCGTAGTGAGACCCGAACGAGAAGGAGTGCCGGGAGTCGAGCCAATCCGTTCGGGTGGCGAACCGGTCGGTTGCACGACGTACGTCGACAGGTGGCGCGCTCACTACCTCAACCTATCGCGGTGAGGCGTGGTCGCTGCCCGGGCGTCGGCAGCGGGTGCCGTGGCTGCTCCGCGAACATGGCCACCATGTCGGCGAACGGCATCGGCCGCGCGAACAGGTAGCCCTGACCGAGGGTGCCGCCCGCATGGTCGGCGACATGCTCGATCTGCGACTCACGCTCGACGCCTTCGATGACGACGTCGAGGCCGAGCGCCTCGCCCATCACCACCATGGAACGGACGAGTGCGCATGCACGGTCGTCCTCCTCGATGCGCGTCAGGAAAGAGCGGTCGACCTTGAGGATGTGCACCGGGAGGTGCTGCAGGTAGCCCAGCGACGAGAAGCCGACCCCGAAGTCGTCGATGGCGAACTTGACGTCTGCCTCAGCAAGGGCAGTCATTGCTGTCAGAGTCTGTGAGTCGTTGTTGACGAAGTCGCGCTCGGTCAGCTCGAGGATGAGGGTCACGTCGCCCATCTCCGCGCGGGCGCGCTGAACCTGGGTGATGAAGTCGATCTCGTGCAGTTGCTGGGCAGAGATGTTAACTCCGACCGAGATGGATTTCCCGGCGGCGGCACGCAGCTTCGGCATGTCTCGGGCAACGATCTCTAGGACGGCAGCACCGAGACCGATGATCAGACCGCTTTCCTCAGCGGCCGGGATGAAGAGATCCGGCGGCACCAGAACGCCATCGCGTCGCCAGCGCACCAGCGCCTCGACGCCGTAGATCTCACGTGTGTTCAGATCGAGAGTCGGCTGGTAGTAGACCTCGAGCTGGTTGAACTCGATCGCCTTGCGGAGCGTCTCGATCAGCTCGATGCGCTGCAGCCGTTCGTCGCCAAATGCCAGGCGGTAGGTCTCGTGACGGTTCTTGCCTTGGCCCTTCGCGTGGTACATCGCGAGGTCGGCGTGGCTGAGCAGGCTCTCGGCCGAATCGCCCTGTGAAGAGAACGCCACACCCACGGTGACAGTTACCGACACGTCCTCGCCAGAGACCTCGATCCGACGACGCAGTTCGTCGAGGATGCGGTCGCAGGTGCGGGTGGCGTTGTCCGGGTGGTCGACCTCCTCGAGCAGGACGGCAAACTCGTCACCGCCGAGCCGGGCCACCGTGTCGTCCTTACGGACACACGAGCTGATCCGACGACCGACCTCGATGAGCAGCTGGTCGCCAGCAGCGTGTCCGAAGAGGTCGTTGACGCGCTTGAATCCGTCGAGGTCACAGAAGAGGACGGCAAGCTGGCCGCCACGGCGCGCCTGTCCAGCGAGCGCGTGTCCGACACGATCCATGAAGAGAGAGCGGTTGGGCAGCCCGGTCAGGGAGTCGTGCCAGGCAAGGTGCGCCATGTCCTCGCTGAGGCGTAGGCGGGCAAACGCTTCCTCCGAGACGGCGACCAGCGCCGCCAACGCCTGCTGGTCATCAGCAGCAGTCGAGCGTGCCCGGTTGAGTGCCGGGCCGACGATCCACATCTCGTGGTCGCCGCCATCGACGGCGACGCCGACTTCGCTCCCTTGCGGAGCCTCGTCGCGGAGCTTGATGCGCGGATCGCGGAGCAAGTCGCTGGCGCCCGAGCGCAGGGCCTCCAGTACAGCCTCTCTGTCGTTGACCGTCTGCACGGTGACAGCAGTGTCGAGCAGGATCTTGAGTCGCCGGGCATGCTCGGTACCTCGCGATTGGGCACGCGAAGCGATCAGGATCGTCCCGACGGGCACAGCCATCAAGACGAACGACCAGGCGGGCAACTGACGATCGACCAGGGCCGCGAGATAGCCCAGCGCTGCGATCCCGAGGAACGCAACCAAAGGACCGAGCGCGTCGGTCGGAGCGAGCTCCCTGCGGATGCTGGTGCCCTCGTCGAGGCTGAGCGAGAGGGCCGACACGAAGAAGTCGATGACGAAGTAGACAGCCCCAGCCAGTCCCACGGCGAGCAATTCGCTTTGCGAAGTCTGCCCGCCGGTCCGGGTCAGGTCGAGCACCAGCAGGGCGAGCCCGCCGGCGACGACGCCGAGGCCCGAGTTGAACGCCTTTGTTGAGCGTCGCTTGTCCGTGAACGCTTGCCCAAGACATCCGCCGACGGCCCAGATGGCCAGCGCCGAGGTGGGGTCCGCGATCGTACCGAGGTAGATCAGGACGCAGGTGTCGAGGCCGATCTCGATGCCGCCGCCCGCGCGGCCGATGAGCATAGGAAACCAGCCCATCACCATGATCAGGGGGATTCCGAGTAGGTAGGCCCCGTGGAGTGAGCCCGGGTCCATGGCCAGCGAAACGATGGCGGCGACTCCGACGCTGAGCCCGATGACGGCAACGCCGTAGTCGAAACCCAGGCTGAAGCGGGCGCGGGTCATTCGTCGACTCGCGCCCCGAACGACGTACGGGTGCAACCGCGGAGCCACATGTGGGCGCGGTAACATTCTGTAGTCGAACGATGACTCACAGCCTGAGAATAGGGGACATCCCGCCTGCGTAAGGCCCATTTTGACGCTTTCGCCGCGATGCCAACCGTTCGGCTGATGCCCCGGGCAAAACTGGCTGATTTAGCCCCTGGCAGATCGGGCGAAAGCGGACGTGGAGGGGGTGAGCCGCCGGGCTGCGCTGGGCGCCGTCGGCGCGACGTGGCACCATCTCGCAGGTGACCAGCACCCCCGCCGCCGCGCAGCACCTGCGCGACCTCGCGCTGCTGCGCCGCGTGCGCGACCGGATCGACCGGGAGTACGCACAGCCGCTGGACGTCGAGGCGCTCGCCCGCGGCGCGCACATGTCGGCCGGACACCTCAGCCGCCAGTTCCGGCTGGCGTACGGCGAGTCGCCGTACAGCTACCTCATGACGCGGCGCATCGAGCGAGCGATGTGGCTGCTGCGTCGCAGTGACCTCAGCGTCACCGACATCTGTTTCGAGGTCGGCTGTTCATCGCTGGGCACGTTCAGCACTCGCTTCAGCGAGCTGGTCGGTATGCCGCCCAGCGACTATCGGGAGCAGGCGGCCCGGTCGACGACGGGGATGCCGCCGTGCCTGGCAAAGCAGGTGACCAGACCGATCAGGAATCGAGAAGCGTCGACCCCCGAGCCGCACCTAGCCTGACTGCCATGGACATCACAATTCACACGAGCTTCCTCCCCCACGACGACCCCGACGCCTCACTAGCCTTCTACCGCGACGCCCTCGGTTTCGAGGTCCGCACCGACGTCGGCAGCGGCACGATGCGCTGGATCACGGTCGGCCCCGCCGATCAGCCCGACACCTCGATCCTCCTGGCACCGCCGGCCACCGACCCCGGCATCACCGACGAAGAGCGTCAGACCATCGCCGAGATGATGGCCAAGGGCACCTACGGCTGGATCCTGCTCGCCACCAAAGACCTCGACGGCACCTTCGAGCGCGTGCAGGCCAGCGACGCCGAAGTGGTCCAGGAGCCGACCGACCAGCCGTACGGCGTACGCGACTGCGCCTTTCGCGACCCCGCGGGCAACCTGATCCGCATCCAGGAGCTGAGCTGAGATGACCTCCGTCACCGGACCGTTCACCGACCCCGACGGATTCGCGTGGGAGACTGCGTCCGCCTGACGGTGCGATGCGGTAAGCATTCGACCCGCAGCCGCGGAGGCGCCCCACGAGATGGAGATCCGATGAGCAAGGCCACGAGGACGAGCACGCCGGCGAGTCCAGTGCACGTTGCCGACCACCACGACATGATCCGTGTCCACGGCGCCCGCGTGAACAACCTCAAGGACGTCAGCGTCGACCTCCCGAAGCGCCGGCTGACGGTGTTCACCGGAATCTCCGGCTCGGGCAAGAGCTCGCTGGTGTTCGCAACGATCGCCGCGGAGTCGCAGCGGATGATCAACGAGACCTACAGCGCTTTCGTGCAGGGCTTCATGCCGACACTGGCGCGGCCGGAGGTCGACCTGCTCGAGGGCCTGACGACCGCGATCATCGTCGACCAGGAGCGGATGGGCTCGAATCCCCGCTCGACGGTCGGCACCGCCACCGACGCCAACGCGATGCTGCGCATCCTCTTCAGCCGGCTCGGTGAGCCCTACGTCGGGCCGCCCACGGCGTTCTCGTTCAACGTCCCGACCCGAAAGGCGAGCGGGGTGATGAGCACCGAAAAGTCGGGCGGCCGGGTCGAGAAGAACGTGGTGCGCAACGTGGTCTACCTCGGGGGGATGTGCCCTCGATGCGAGGGGATAGGTGCGGTCAGCGACTTCGACCTGACGGCGCTGTACGACGACACCAAGTCGCTCAGTGAAGGTGCTCTCACGATTCCCGGCTACAGCATGGACGGTTGGTACGGCCGCATCTTCAGCGGCGCCGGCTTCGACATGGACAAGCCGATCAGCAAGTTCACCAAGAAAGACATCGCACGACCTGCTCTACAAGGAGCCGACCAAGATCCAGGTCGAGGGCATCAACCTCACCTACGAGGGCGTGATCCCGAAGATCCAGAAGTCGATGCTCTCCAAGGACGTCGACGCGATGCAGCCTCACATCCGCGCCTTCGTGGAGCGGGCGATCACGTTCACCGAGTGCCCCGAGTGCGAGGGCACCCGACTCACCAAGGAGGCCAGGTCGTCGAAGATCAACGGGAAGAGCATCGCCGACGTCTGCACCATGCAGATCAGCGACCTGGCTGGCTGGGTCAGGGACCTTGACGAGCCGTCGGTCGCCCCGCTGCTCACCGGCTTGCAGCACGTCCTCGACTCCTTCGCCGAGATCGGGTTGGGCTACCTCTCACTCGACCGTCCGGCGGGCACCTTGTCCGGCGGGGAGGCGCAGCGCACCAAGATGATCCGACACCTCGGCTCGTCGCTCACCGACGTCACCTACGTGTTCGACGAGCCGACGATCGGCCTGCACCCACATGACATCGAGCGGATGAACAACCTCCTGCTGCAGCTGCGCGACAAGGGCAACACCGTGCTCGTCGTGGAGCACAAGCCCGAGACCATCGCGATCGCCGACCACGCCGTCGACCTTGGTCCCGGCGCTGGCACGAACGGCGGCGAGGTCTGCTTCGAGGGCACGGTGGACGGGCTGCGCGGGAGCGACACCATAACCGGCCGCCATCTCGACGACCGGGCCACCCTCAAGGACTCGGTGCGTTCGCCTTCCGGTGCGCTGGAGATCCGCGGGGCGTCGACGCACAACCTCCACGACGTCGACGTCGACATCCCGCTCGGTGTGCTCTGCGTGATCACGGGCGTGGCCGGCTCTGGCAAGAGCTCGCTGATCCACGGCTCTGTCGACGGCCGCGACGGCGTGGTCGTGATCGACCAGGGTGCGATCCGCGGCTCGCGACGGAGCAACCCGGCGACGTACACCGGGCTGCTCGACCCGATCCGCAAGGCATTCGCGAAGGCCAACGGCGTCAAGCCGGCACTGTTCAGCTCCAACTCCGAAGGCGCCTGCTCCACCTGCAACGGCGCCGGGGTCATCTACACCGAGCTGGGCGTCATGGCCACGGTCGAGTCCACCTGCGAGGAGTGCGAGGGCAGGCGCTTCCAGGCGGCCGTGCTGGAGTACACCTTCGGTGGAAAGAACATCAGCGAGGTGCTCGCGCTGCCAGTCACGGAGGCGACCGAGTTCTTCGGATCCGACGAAGCCAAAGTTCCTGCCGCCCACAAGATCCTGTCCCGACTCTCTGACGTCGGACTCGGCTACCTCAGCCTCGGCCAGCCGCTCACCACGCTGTCCGGCGGCGAGCGGCAGCGGCTCAAGCTGGCCACCCAGATGGCCGACAAGGGCGACGTCTACATCCTCGACGAGCCGACCACCGGCCTCCACCTCGCCGACGTCGAGAATCTGCTCGGCCTGCTCGACCGGCTCGTCGACTCCGGCAAGTCAGTCATCGTCATCGAGCACCACCAAGCAGTGATGGCGCACGCCGACCGGATCATCGACCTCGGCCCGGGCGCCGGCCACGACGGCGGCCGGGTTGTCTTCGAGGGCACACCGGCCGACCTCGTCGCCGACCGCTCCACCCTGACCGGGGAACACCTCGCGGCGTACGTCGGTACCTGACCGAGCGGGCTGGGCTTCCACCCCTTCAGTGACCCTTTAGCGGTTCTTCAGCGCCACCGCCCAACCTGGTCTCAGAGCCGGAAGGGCCGGGTCACAAAAAACAGAAGGGGTCATCATGTCCCTCACAATCTCACCCACAACCGACCGCCCTGCCTCCCGCGGAGGGCGCGCAAGATTCGCACGAGTTGCTATCGCGTTGGGCGCGGTGTTCGCGTCCATCCTGGTCAGCAGCCCTCAGGCCGATGCACAGACGTACTGGCAGCACGGACGCCCCGGCGCGATCCAACTGCCCCGCGTTGAGGCCTACGCCGACTATCTTGGACCGTTCGTGCAGCTTCCGCGGCACTATGTGTGGCGCTCCCCGGCTTCGACGGGCTCCCAGCGCGTCGTCCTTGCGGCCGTCCTGTACCGCTACAACCGGATCCAGGACCGGTATTACCACGAAAGGTCGTCGTGGATTGTCATAAACATCCCTGCCGGCGCCAACGGCGCCTACCTACCGGCACTGCGGATGGCAACCAGCCAACCCGGTGACTACACGCTGGACTATTCAGTTGGCTGGTACAGAACCACTAACGGCACCAGCCTGGGAACGACAGACATCAACATGTGGCACGCGCGTGACTACGTCTGCGCGGACCCAGCGCCTCACTGTCAGGCGAACAGGATCGTTGGGGGCCGCGGCTCTGTCTACTTGGCCTACTGAACACACTCTGTTCTTGCGGCGCCCCGCGGTTGAGATTTCGACTCAGCCGCGGGGCGTACGCATGTGCAGGAAGGGCAGCGCGAGTAACGCCTACCCAGCGCCGGGATCGGCCCCAGCGCATCGAGCTGCGCAGGCGCATCGTCGCCGCCGAACAGGGTCGAGTTGTTCATCACCACGTTCACCGTCACCGCGACGTCCGATGCCGTGGTCTGTCCGGTGACGCGTTCGACCAGTGTGTCGGCCATGATCTGGCTGACCGTCCTCGACTCCGGATCACCCCCGGCATACCTGGCCCGGGCATGCGCATCCAAAGCCGCCCAACAGGCCGCGACCTGCTCGGCCGGCAGATGCCCGTCAACTCACCCATCGACGTCGCACCGTCGATGCGACCCGAGACCCACCGGTCACGTCGCGCCTCGGCCACACGTGCCACCGCAGCGTCAGGGTCGATCTCCAGCACCCGTGTACGCACCATCGCCGCACCTGCCCGGGGAGCACGGTGCCGATCTCGTCGGCGATCACCTCATCAGCCAGCGACATTGACACCGGATGAAGCGGGAAGCTCTCGGCCGCGGCGGCCCGCGCAGCAGGCAGACAGATCACCCCGGCCTGCAGCTTCGCGAACGACCGGGTCGATGCCAACGCTTCGCTCATACATTCGAATATAGGCTAGACCACCGACAAAGCTCCTCGGGATAGCCATAAGGGCGGACGTTTAGCGATTGGTTAGTGGCGACGTCCAGCCTTATGAACAAGCCCACCGACAGCGTGGGGAGCGAGGAAGGGATCGTCATGACGAACACCGAATCAGTGAAGACCCGCCACACGATGTCGGCCCGAATGAGGGCCCTCGCCACCAGGTTGGTCATGGCCGGACTGGTCGTCCCGGCAGCCCTGGTGGCGACAGCAACCACCGCCAGTGCGGACACGGTGATCATCGGCGGGCCGGGAAGCTACCCCCAACCTGGGGTGGTCAACCTCAGCAGCACTGGGTACACCGGCTCGCGCGAGCTGATTGACTTCCAGTACTGCACCCAGTACGCCGGCGCCGCTACCGGGTCGCTGCAATCTGACTCGTTCTTCGTATTCCGCGCCGCGGCCTACAGCGCCTACCGGCAGAGCATCTCAATGCACGTCAGGCTCGACCGTTGGAACGGCTCCGCGTGGGTCCAGGTCTTGTGGCACCCGGCAGTCCAGACGCGCACGACGCTGCCGGGGCAGTACCCGCGGTTCGACGCACGATCGTTCAATGTGGCCTCTGGGCACGTTTACCGGGTCGTTCACGTATTCACCTGGTCGGTGAACGGACACGTCGTCGGCCAGACCTACGACGCCGTCAACGGCGACGCGATCGCCCGTGGTGGTAACAACGGCTATGTCATCAGCAACACCGGCAGTGCGGCAGGCTTCTGCGGCTTCGTCCGGTGAGCGCCTTGCGACCTGGGCTCTTCCGCACGGACAAGACGCCTGGATCTTCAACCCGCCCCTGGATCTCCCGCAGGGGCGGGTTCGCCGAGGATCTGGCCTGTCAGGGCAAGCGAGTCCTCGAGAGTCAGGATGGGCCAGCCTGCGATGTCGGCAGCAACGACGCCCAGCGCGGCGGAGGACTCAGCGGTGATCGTCTCGGCGACTGATATCTCGAAGGGCTCGAAGACCTGGCCGGCTGCTGCGAGCATCGACGTGGCAGCCGCCGCGAGCTGCAGCGCGGCCCGATGGTCTGACGTGAGCGAGGCCAGCCGGGCAACACCGAGAAGGTGGTAGGCCGCATTCTCGGTGTCGCCCTGACTGACCGCTCCCGCCTTGGAACGCCGCAGACAGTCACGTGCCGAATCGAACTGACCCAACCCCAGATGAGCCCAGGCGAGGTTCATGAGGGTGTCGGTCACAGCATCGACAAGACCCAGCTCTTCGAGATGGCCGAGCACCGACTCGTAGATGTCCAACGCCTTCTGGAAGTCACCCTGATCGAGGGCAAGAAGCCCGAGATTGCCGAGCGTCAGTACCCGGAATTCGGTCTCCTCCGTTCGGTCGGTAAGTGCAAGGGTCTGCTCCCAGTACCTCTCTGCCTCGTCGGGTCTTCCCATCCAGAGCGTCGAGCTCGCCAGGGTGGAGTAGGCCTGGGCCTCCACCGCCCGGTTGCCGATGCGGTGGCCTAAGTCAGCAGACCGCGCTGCCTGCTCTGCGGCCTTCGCGTACTCCCCGCGCCGCTCATACAGCCGCGCTGACATCCGGAGCACGCGGCCGAGTGACTCGGAGGTCAGCGCATCCTCGTTCAAGAGGCTGTCCACGAGCCTGGATCCCTCCGCGTTGCCCGCGGTGGAAAGCCAGTAGCGAACCAGCGCGTGCATGAGGTCGGTAGCGTCGTTCGCCCGATGCGTTTCACAAAGTCTGGCAACCGCCGCGCTGATGTCCTCGCGTTGACGGTTGAGCCGGTTCAGCCAGGTGCCAGCCTGCTCAGAACGCAACAGTGGCTCTGCTGACTGAGCGAGGTCTACGACCCAGGCTGCATGGCGGTCACGGGCAGCATCGAGCTCGGTTTGTGTGAGCAAAGTCGGGGTGTGCGCCTTGATGACCTGCAGCATCGAGAAGACAGGTTCACCCTCGGTGTCGTGGCTCACTCGCAGCAGGCTGGCATCGCTGAGCGCCTCCAGGGTTGCCAGCGTCGACAGCTCGTCGTACTCAAGGACGGTGACGGCAGCCGGTACGTCGAATCCGGCCCAAAAGACTCCGAGACTCCCGAGAGCCTTGCGTTGCTCTGGCTTGAGCAGGTCCACGCTCCACTGGATCGTTTGGTGCAACGAACGTTGCCTAGCGGGTAGGTCAGTCGGGCCGTCTGCCAGCACAGCCATCGATGCGTGGAGCCGAGTCAGCAGCGCACGTGGTCCGAGCAGCCGGCAGCGGGCCGCGGCGAGCTCGATCGCCAAGGGGAGCCCATCGACGAGAGCCACCAGGTCACGGGCCGCCTGCTCTTCAGCCTCGGACCACGGATGAGACCCTCGGCCGGCGTCGGTGCGGTCGCGAAACATGGCGACGGCCGCTGGTTCGGTCGATTCCGACTCGTGGACAACGGCGAGCGGCGCAACGGGTTGTACGGTCTCAATCCTGAGCCGCAGCGCCGCACGACTGGTCGTGATGATGCGCAGCGAGGGCGCGCGCTCGAGCAGGGTCGCAACATCATTGGCCGCACCCAGGATCTGCTCCATGTTGTCCAAGACGAGGATGCCGCCACCGTGATAGCGACCCGCAACGACGTCGACGGGATCGCTGGTAGCGGCGCGTCGAGGCTCAAACTGGTCGGCGATGCGCGCTGCCACCACGTGGTGGTCCATGACAGCCGACAGGTCAACGAAGTCCACGGGCCCGCCGGCCCGGTCGAGCAGGGCGCGGGCGACCTCAAGGGCCAGGCGGGTCTTTCCGATGCCGCCGGGGCCGGTGAGCGTGAGAAGGCGCGCCCCACGCGTAAGCGAGTCGAGGGCCGATGCGATGTCCTGATCGCGCCCGAACGTAGGAGTGGGAGGCGTGGGGAGGCTAGCGGACTCCGCGGGTGGAATCGGTGGGTCGAGCGCGGGATCCTGCCGGAGGATATCGGTCTCCAGCTTCCTGGTCTCCGCGCTCACCTCGACACCGAACTCTTCGCTGAGGAAGCTGCGCAGGGACTGCAGCACATGGAGCGCGTCGACCTGTCGGTCACAGCGGTACAGGGCCACGGCCAGGAGTCGGCACAGTCTCTCTCGGTTGGGGAGCTCCTTCGTGGCGGCTGTCAGCGTCGTGGCCACCTGGTTGTGGAGTCCCAGCGCGAGCTCCGACTCTGCCTTCAGCTCGATCGCGAGTGCCCGTAGCTCCTCGTGCTCCTGGCCGAACTGGATCGCCTCCGGCCAGTTGTCGAGCTCTGGCACCGGGCGGCCACGCCACAAGGTCAGGGCGCCTTGGGCAAGCAGCGCAGCACTGGCATGACGACCGTGCTGCAAGGCTTCGTCTGCCGAAAGCACGGCGTCCCTGAAGCGATGGGCGTCCAGCACGTCCGCACCGATCTCGAGGCGGTAGGTCTGCGCCGCGGTGACCACGCGGGCGGCACCGATCCTTTTGCGCAGCTGCGATACGTGGACCTGTAGGGACGTGTGCACCGTTGGTGGAGCGTGTTCTGGCCACAGGACGTCGATCAGCGTGTCGGTGGAAACCGGCTGGCCTGCACGGACCAAGAGGGCCGCCAGCAGCTGAGCCTCCTTGGGAGGCAGCGTTTGCTCGGCCTGTTGCCCCAGCCGCAGTGGCCCAAGAATCGCGTAGTCCACGGCCCGCCCTATCCAATGCCCTGGCTCACCCTAACGCGATTGGCGTCGCGGACATGCGAACCGTCGTCAGCGCCGGGGGTGACTTTGTGCCGGGTGGCGTTAGTCGCGAGGAAGAGTCTCGAGGTCCGCCCCCTTGCGGGCGGCGCCCACGCTCGCGACCGTCACACACGCAATCGCCACCACCTGCAGGGGCGTGAGCCACTCGCTGAGCAGGAATGCGGCGGCGAGGGCCGCGACGGCCGGTTCCAGGCTCATCAAGATGCCGAACACCCGGGGTGGCAGGGTGCGCAGAGCCACCATCTCAAGGCTGTAGGGGATAACCGAGCTCAGCAGGCCGACCGCCGCCCCCAACACCAGCAGACGAGGCTCGAGCAGCCGGTCGCCCGCCGCCACCACCGCGAACGGTGCGATCGCCAGCGTGGCGATCGTGCTGGCCACGGCCAGCCCCTCGACGCCGGCCCAGCGGCGCCCCGTGGCCGCCGTCGAGACGATATAGAGCGCCCAGCAGCCGCCGGCGATCAGTGCCAGACCGAACCCGACGGCGTCGACCTTGGTGGGGCCTGCGCCGAACAAGGCAATGCCGACGGCGGCCAGGCACACCCACATCAGGTCGCGGGGCCGCCTGCTGCCGACCGCGGCCACCAGCAGCGGACCCACGAACTCGATGCTGACCGCCACGCCGAGCGGGATGCGGGCGAACGACTCATAGAAGGCCCAGTTCATCGCGCCGAGCGCGAAACCCAGCGCCAGCACCGGCCGCCAGTCGGTGACCGTCCGGCCGCGCGATTGCGGCCGGGCAAGGGCGAGCAGGATCACCGTGGCGGTGAACAGCCGGAGGAACACCATCCCCACCGGGGGAATCTCGTCGAACTGGTCTTTGGAGATCACCGCGCCAAACTGCACCGACAAGATGCCGATCAGAACGAGCCAGACAGGCGAAAGGCGCGGCGTGGACACCAGGTTCACTCTAGGAACCCGCGGAAGAACGCCCTACCTGATTTCCCGCGACGCGAGACATCAAGCGCGCAACGCACGCCCCCAGTCCGCCGTCTTGCACGAGCCAAGTGGGCTGCCGTGGATGACACGGCGCGAGGATGTTACAACCAGACCGGAAATGATACAACTGCATACATTCGCTCGTCCAGCGAACAAAAGGTAGCGTCACCGGCGTGACAAACACGAACAATGCGACGGGCGCGCTGACCGAGCGGGTGCGTGAGGCCATCACGGCTCGCATCGCGTCGGGCAACTTGGCGCCGGGGCACCAGTTGCCGACCGAACGCGAGCTCAGTGAGACGTTCGGGGTCAGCCGGGTGACCATACGCCGCGCAATCGCGCTGCTCGCCGAAAGCGGACTCGTCTACGCGATCCAGGGCAGGGGCACCTACGTAGCGCCGGAACACTTGGCCGAGCCTCCGAATGCGCTTATGAGCTTCCATGAACTGGCGGCGAGCGACAGCGTGGCGGTCGGAGCAACGGTGATTTCCGCGACGGTGCGACCCGCCACTATCGCGGAGGCTGAAGACTTCCAGATCGCACCAGGAGCGGGGCTCTACGCGCTTGAGCGCCTCAGGACCCTCGACGACCTGCCCGTTGCGATCGACTTCACCCTGGTGCCGCTGGCGTTAGATCCGGCGCTGCCGGAGCTCGACTGGGCGACCGCGTCTCTGTATACGACGCTCGGGGCAGCCGGGCACCGACCGATCTTGGCGGAATACTCGGTTGAGGCCTTGCCCGCGGACGATCGTTCGGCCCGCCTTCTGGGTACAACCGCCAATGCACCGATGTTGGTTGCCGACTCGAGGACGTACGACCCGGCCGGCCGCTTGATCGTGTATGGACGGATCTCCTACCGAGGCGACCGATACCGCTTCCGCAGTCGAGTGACGGCCGATCAGCCGCTTCCAGGGACACCCGGCCGAAGAAAGATCTGACACCGTACTGGTGTCCCCCGCCTGAAGCCGTCAGCGAGTTGCCTCGGTCACAGGGCGAGCCGTTGATCCCTTGCTCTCATTGACGGATCGCTCTCGACGTCTCCTCGGGGAAGTAAGTTTGGCGTGAAACCGATAGCGGTCGCCTCGGTAGACCAGTACGCCTATCTCTATCGGGTGCCCGTCCTCGCGCACGGTGATCTGGGAAAGGCGGAGCAGCGGATCTCCCACGGCGACCGCGAGGATGCCCGCCTGCTCCTCATCGGCGGGCACCGCCTCGATCACGGCCTCTGCCCTCGCGGGGTTAGTCCCAGCCAGCCTCAGCGCCGCGTAGAGCGACGCCTCCTCGAAGTCCAGGTCGATCAGGTCAGGAGCGAGAGAAACCGGAATCCTGCTGTGAGAAATGCCAATGGGAACATCGTCGAGCATGCGCAAGCGTTGCAACTCGAACAGCCGAGACCCTGGAGCGATCAACAGGGTTTCGGCCTCATCGATGGTGGCTGCCCGGACCGACCGGGAGATGACCCTGGCCCTTGGAGTGAGGCCGCGGTCGTGTGCCATCTCACTGAAGCTGAGCAACGCGTTAGCCGGTTCGCCGATCGCCCCCTCCGCGACAAACCAACCCCTGCCAGGCGAGGACTCCAGGAGCCCCTCGGAGACCAAAGACTTCAGGCCCCGGCGCAGGGTGAGCCTGCTGACATTCAGCCGCTCGCAGAGGGTACGTTCCGAAGGCAGCTGCTCGCCAGGCGCATACACACCTGCACCGATGTCCTGGGCTAGAGAATCGCGGACCTGGACGTGCCGAGGTGTCCTGCGGTCAGAGAACCCGTCCGGTGTACTGATGCTCATGATCGCGAACTTCCCGGCTGGTCTGTGGCGCGCGAGCGGTCTGGTAGTGCCAATGCTCCCACGCTCACTTCACCGCCCCACCGGCGAAGCCATTGATGATCGAGCGCTGGGCGACCGCGAAGACGATGAGCACTGGCACCAGGGCGATCAATGCCGCCGCCGCGCCGAGTTGGACGTCGAAACTCTCGCGACGCTGGGCCATCTGGGAGATGGCCATCATCACCGTGATGTGGTCAGGGTCCTGGAGTAGCACCGCTGCCAACATGATGTCGGCCCAGGTCCAGATGAACGTCAGCGCAGCCAAGGTGCCGATCGCTGGGCGCGCAATGGGCAGCACTACCCACCACAAGGTGCTGTAGGTCCCCGCGCCGTCGATGGTCGCCGCCTCCAGAACCGCGCCATCCAGACCCGTGCGGAAGTAGGACTGGAGTAGGTAGACGGCAAACGGGGTGTTGATCGTGCCGTAGACAACGCCCAGAACCCAGATCTGATTGATCAGGTCGTACGTAGAGAGCACGATGAACAAAGGGATGATCATCGCGATCAGCGGGAAGGACATCAGGCCCACTAGGAACGCCTGAACCACCCCGGAGAGGCGACCTCGGTTGATATGGATCCAGTACGCCGCCGGCACCGCGCACAAGATGCAGGTCACCACCCCCACGAGCACGGCATAGGTCGAGTTCAAGAGTGGTCCGGTCAGCGCACCGCCACGCCACGCGGTTTCTAGGTGGTCGAGGGTCACCTCCTTCGGGATCACCCCGGTGGGCTCTTCCACGTAGTTGCTGCGCGTCTTCACAGCAAGGCCCACCAGGAAGACCAGCGGATACAAGAAAGGCACCGACATCGCAATCAGCAACATCAGCAGGCTGGACCGCTTGACGGTCTTGGGGGACGAGAACCTCTTGCGCGTTACCTTCTGAGTCTCGCCTCGACTATGCCCAACGGCGGTCTTCAACGTCATCCTGCACGACCCCGGCCCAACCGGACACCGACCAAGGACACCAACCCGACGATCACCAGGATGACCACGGCCTCCGCGGCGCCCAGCCCGAATTTGCCGAACCGCAACGTGTTCGTGTAGACGTCCCAATCGATCGTCGTCGAGGAATACCCGGGCCCCCCGGACGTCAGCACATAGATCCAGGGGAAGCTCCACAAGAAGACCTGGATGACCTGGATGACGCCATACATCTCCAACGCCGGCTTCAACAACGGACGCGCGATGTGCCAGTTCACTTTCCACCACCCGGCACCGTCCATCCTCGCGGCCTCAAAGAGGTCGGGCGGGATGCTCGCCAACGAGGCCGACAAGATGGCCACTCCGGTCCCGACGGTGCTCCACGTCAAGATGATCACCAGCGTCGGCTTAACAAAGTCGGGATCGATGAGCCAGGACTTCGTCAGACCGTCAAGCCCTACCGCTCGCAACGCCGAATTGAAGGGACCCTCGGGGGCGAGCAAATAGACGAAAGCGATACCGGCCACCGCAGGGGGCAACATCGCCGGCAGGAAGAACCCCAGCCGGAAAAGCCTGGCCCCCGGAGCGTCATAGAGCAGCAACGACAGCAACAAGGCGACCGCCATCGAGCACGGCACCAGCAGAAGCAGGAACGCCTGATTGCGCAGGATCTGCCGGAAAATATCCGACGCGAACAACTCACGGAAGTTGTCCAGACCCACCCACGGGCTCGCGTACCCCGGAGTCCACAACGTGAACGCGTGATAGACCCCGCTCGCCGCCGGGATCACGATCAGCACGGTAGTCATCGTGAGCGCCGGCGCCAGGAGCAACAGGCCCCTGGCCCGCGTCCACCGTCGGCGCGGGGCCTTGCGACTCTGCGAAGGGGCCGACGCTACCCCCGCAGTCATCTGGCTACCCAGGCCACAGCCGCTCAGTTCGACTCACAGGCCGCGCTTACGTGGGGCACTGGATGGAACTGAGCCTTTGTTGCTCGAGCTCAGCAAGGCAATCGTCGATGGAGAAGTCACCCAACATGACTTGCGGCACCCGCTTCACCCAAGTGGACGCCGTCTGAGTGGTCAGGCCCACGACGTAGCGGGGTTCCTCGGTCTCGCCCATCCACTGCAGAACCTGCTGGACGATCGGGACCTCGGAGGTCACGTCGACCCCATTGTTGTTAGGTAGGAGCCCGCCGACCTCGAAGCCGATGGTCTGCGCCTCTGCGCCGAGAATGAAGCTGAGGTAGGTCCAGGCAGCATCCTTCTTCTCACTCCAGTTGGTGATGCCAAAGGACATGTTGTAGGAGGCGTCCCAGCCGGTCGTGTCGTAATACGCTTCCGGGAAGATCGGCGCCAGCATGACGCCGACATTGTCCTCCCCCATCTCCTCGGCAATGGCGGTGATGGACGAGTTCGCATCCGCAACCACACCCGCCTTGCCAGCCAAGAACTCATTGGTCGGATCGGGATCCCCAACCAAGGACTCTGACCCCTTCGTCAGCCACCCGTTGTCGTACAGCTCCTTAAAATGCGTGAGGAGCACACCGTAGGCGGGGGTGTCGGTGAACGAAAGCAGGTTGTTCGACGCCGCAATGGACTCCTCAGGCGAGAACATCTGAGCACCCCAGAAGTAGAACAGGCGCTCGGGGTAGCCGCCGTCCTTCAGCCCGGCCGCCATCGGCGTGACCCCGATACCCTTGAGAGCCTCCATCGCGTTGCCGAACTCTTCCCAGGTCTGTGGCGGGTTCTCCGGATCGAGGTCCGCCTGCGCGAAGAGCTTCTTGTTGTAGTACATCCGCACGTTGTACGTGTACAACGGGAGGGCGAAGGACTGTCCACAGGTTTGGTCGAAAGCAACGAGCGTCAGGTCCTTCTCCAGCTTGGCGTCCCCGGCCAGCCGATCATCGAGAGGCTCCAATCCCTGCATGTAGTCGATACCGAACGCCTGCCCGTAGCACAGCACCACGTCGGGACCCTTCTTCGTAGTCACCGCCGTCCGCAGGCTCGTGAAGTACGTATCCCAACTGTGCAACTCGTGATCGATCTTGATCTTCGGATACTTCGCCGCGAAGGCCTTGTCGATCGCCACCAGTGCTTTGCCAGGATCGGTACCGTCGCCGAACGCGGTGTCCCACACCTTGATCGTGCCAGTAGCCGCGTTCCCTCCCGCACTCTCCGACGGCCCGCAGGCGGCAAGACCTGGCACCACGGCACCCAAGCCCAACGTGGAGACGAGACCGAGAAAGCTTCGGCGCTGCATACCGGATGGGATCTCGATACTGCGAGGGCTCGCGTTGCCCATAATCTGCGTCCCTTCGAGGGTGCGTCTGGCCTTAACCGAAGCCTGGTCGCAACGTAGCCCCGCGACCAAACCAGTGTCAACCATTGATACCGCTTGGATTACCCCGGTTCATACTTGGTCTAGCCTGCCCCAAACTGAGCCCAAACGGCGTCAAGCCGGCCCGATGGGCCGGCTTGACGAGAAATTCGTGGGCATCCACGGTCAATATCGTGAACACCCCATGGTGGAGCTGCCGGGAATCGAACCCGGGTCCTCTGACGCTGAGCCAAGTATTCTCCGAGCGCAGTCTGCGTAACGCTTTTCTCGGCCCCGGCACTGGTGCAGACACCTTGCCGACGGGCTCAGTCGCTGTTGATGTCCCGTAGCTACCCCGCGACCGGGTGGCTACAGCAAGCCTCCTTAGTGAGGCCGGTTACTGGAGCGGAGGCACCTCCAGACCAACCCTTCGATTACTGCTTAGGCAGCAAGAGCGAAGTCAGTGCGCTTTGAGTCGGCACCTTTAGTTTCCAAGGATCGTTAACGAGATAACCCTGGGTCCTCGGCTCGCTTCCCTTGACTCGAACGACCAAAGTCGAAACCGTTCAGCCCCTGTTGAGTTGTCATCACATCGGCCGAGCAGTTTGGCGCGCGACCGGTGTGTCATGCAGTCGTTCAGACTATCGGTAACAACGGACGTACCGCAGCGGAGATTCCCTCAAGAGGCTGGTCAGCGGTTTTCGGGCAGCACGCAGGGGCGCGGTGGGCCGTTGCTTACCGAATTGCCCTGCAGCCGGAACGACTTGGCAGAACGGTTGTCCTTGTCGTTCGTCTCGCGGAGCTGGCCTTGGGGATCGGCTGCGATGCGCAGGCAGTAGACGCCGTCCTCTAGCCCGTTGGGCAGGGGCAGCGACTGCCCGGCCAGGTAGTACTCGTACACGTCGGCCCAGCCGATCGAAATGCCCTGGGGCCTGTCACGAGAGCAGGCACCGTAGAACTGGGCATACCGCTTCGGCGCCGACCAGTTCGCTGGCACCCGCGTGATGTCACGCAAGCAGAAGCTCGTCTTGGGGTGCGAGGACACGACGCGATGTTTCGCAGGATTGAAGATGGCATACCTGGCGGCCGCGTCGAAGTGCCAGTGGTCATGGGCAGCGTGGAACAGCATGCAGCCGGCGGAGCGATGGGCCAGCGTCGTGTCGACTCCTCGGTTGAAGCGGTTGCTGCGGTCGACGTCGCGGTACATGACCTGGCTGGCGTGACGCTGTCCCGGCGGGCACGACACCTTGTTGTTGGGGCGAACCTCGCTAGGCCCCTTGCCGACATTGGCAATCGCCGACGAGAACCGCAGGTAACGGCGCCCCTGGGTCACCTGGATCCTCAGGTCCGAGGCCTGCAAAGTCCTGAGGTTCGGCAGGAGCTTCGGTGGGGGCTTAGGCGCCACCGCCTGTGGGGCGGGTGCCTGGGCGCTGGGCTTGCCCGCAGTGGCCGGCAAGACTCCCGAGCCAACGACAAGGGTGGCCGCACACGCGGCCGCCGCCAGCGACCAGGCAAAACGTGCGAACCGCGCGGAACCAGCCGGATGCGCCATGAGATACCTATCCCGTCAGATTGGATGCGGTGTGAGGACAACGTAACAACTAGTAACCGTTTCCGAAACAACCGGAAGCCGGAGCGTCAGAAACCCTTCGCCTGGCGGCCCAGCTCACGGGTGGCCTCCCGCTGGGCGTCTCGCTTCGCAATGGACTGCCGCTTGTCGTAGTGCTTCTTGCCCTTGGCGAGAGCGAGTTCGACCTTTGCCCGGCCGTCTTTGAAGTAGAGCGAGAGTGGCACGATCGTCAGGCCACGCTCGTTGACCCGGCGCTCCATCTTCGCAATCTCGTGGCGGTGGAGCAGCAGCTTGCGCTTACGTCGTGGGGCGTGGTTATTCCAGGTCCCCTGGAGGTACTCCGGGATGTGGGCACCCTGCAACCACACCTCGCCGTCCGCGAGCTCCGCGAAGCCGTCGACAAGAGACGCGCGGCCGGCACGCAACGACTTCACCTCGGTCCCCGTCAGGACCAGGCCGGCCTCAAACGTGTCCTCGATGTAGTAGTCGTAGCGCGCCTTCTTGTTCTGGGCGATCAACTTGCGCCCGCGCTCCTGGACCATCACGCCATCCTCCCCCACCGGACGCCGGGGCGGAAATGAGTTCGCCTACAACCAGTTCATCGGATTCACGGTGTAGCCGTTGGCATAGACCATGAAGTGCAGATGGCAGCCGGTCGAGTAGCCCGTCGTACCGGCATACCCGATGATCTCCCCGCGCTTCACGTTCTGTCCCGGTCTCGCGACGAACGTGTTGAGGTGGTTGTACGACGTCGCCAGGCTTGTCCCGCGGACGAAGCCGTGGTCGACGATGATGCGGTTGCCGTACCCCGAGTTGTAGTACTCGGCGATGACTCTGCCGTCAGCGGCTGCATAGACCGGTCGACCGCAGTCGGCGCCGAAGTCCGTGCCGTCGTGGAGCTTGTAGATGTGCAGGATCGGGTGGAACCGCATGCCGTAGGGCGAGGTGATGTAGGTGTTGCGAACGGGGTAGCCCAACGCTCCCCCGCCGTCGTAGATCTTGGCGCGTGTCTGCAGTCGCCTGTTTTCGAGCCGCGCCCGCCGCTCGGCTATCTTGCGCAGTCGGGCCTCGACCCGGTCACGCTCCTTCTGCAACTTCTGGAGCCGCTGTAGCTCGTTGCGCTTAGCCTCGGCAATCTCCTGCTTCGCCTCGCGAACGTGGTCAAGCCGGGTTGCAACATTGTCCTTCGCCACCTGGGCCTGAACCTTGAGTGCCTGCTTCGCATCCAAGGACTCGGCAGCATCCGTGCGCCGGACCTCGACTTCCTCCTTCGTGGTCTCGACTCGCTCCTCCGTGAGCTGGAGAAGGACCTCGGCCGCCTCGAGCTCCTGCAGGGAGACGGCCTGCTTGTCGAGCACGGTGTCGTTGGCCTGAAGCTGCGCGAAGACTTCCTCCGGTGTCGACGTCTGGAAGGCGATGTCGAGGGTGGACGACGCCAGATCGCCGGACTGGAATGTCGACACGGCGTATGACGTAACGGCCTCGTGCTGGTCGGTGACGTCGACGCGACCTTGCGCCAGGTCTGCTCGAGCATCGGCCAGTCGAACCTCTGCCGCATCCAGCCTGGCCTGCATCAGGTCGTCGTAGATGGCGGCCTCCTTGACCTGCTCACGCACGGCGATGAGCGCCGCCTTCGCCTGGTCAAGGTCGCGGTAGGCATCCTGCACGCGCGCGGCTGCCTTGACCAGCTTCGCGGAGATCTCGTGCAGATCCTCCCTGCGGTTGGAGATTCGGTTGTCCAGCCGGTTCTTCGACTGTTGCAGCTCGCGGTCGTCGTCTTGCGCAGAGGACTGCGGAAGGGCGACGAAGAAAGCACCGATCAGGGACGCTGTCAGCGCCGTAATCACGGTGAGACGAACTCGGGTGGTGCGTCCGTGAGGGAAGCGTCGTACCACAGCCGGAAGTCCTTACGTGGGTGAGAAAGCTCTGGCGTACCGACGGTAGCCGAGCAACGTCACACTTTGAGGTATTTACGGGTCATCAGAAGCGTCGGAATGATCGCAAGGGCGAGAGCGATTCCGACGACAACCGCCATAGCGGAGATCGCATCGGCATTCTCGACCCAGGGCCACAGGCGCACGTTACCGCGCAGCCATGGCACCGCAAAGGTCATGATCCCGACGATGGACGCACAGGCGAGTGCCGCCCCGACGAGAGCGGAGAAGACAATCTCGAGCACGAACGGCAGCTGGATGTAGATGCTCGATGCACCGACGAGTCGCATGATCCCGATCTCTCGCCGTCGCGCCATCGCGGCCAGCCGGATCGTGTTGGAAACCTGCAACACCGCGGCGAGGACCAGGAAACCGGCCCCGATGAGCGCGCTCCACTTGAGCACGTTCAACGTCTTGTAGACGGGCGCGAACTCCCTGCGCGGGTTGAACACCGCCTCGACACCTTGCAGGTTCTCGACAGAGCTCACCAACGTATCCGTGTCCTGCGGGTCTTCGAGCGTCACCCAGTACCCCGTCGGCATGTCGGATTCCTTGACGGTCCTCGCGACGCTGTCGAGGTTGCCGTCCTCATCGGTGTGGGTCCCCTTGAACGTGTCGTACGCCTCGGCGCGGGTGCGGTATCGGAACGAGTCGACATACGAGCTCTCTTCGATCACTTCCCTGACCGCAGCTTCCTGCGCTCGCGTCGCCTGGCCGCTCACGCATTTCGCCGACGTCGACTGCTTCGGGCAGAACGCCACCTGCACCTCGAGCAGCCCACCCATGTGAGTCTCGATCGTGTTGACCTGGGAGCGCATCAGCAGGCCGATCGCGACCAGGGTCAGGGAGATCCAGATGGTCACGATGACGGCGATCGTCATCGACACGTTCCGCTTGAGACCGTTGCCGAGCTCAGAGGTCACATATCGCAGCTGCATGGTGTCCTGGTTCTGGTAGTGGATTCGTACGCCGGCGTGCGGATGCTGGGATCAGCCGTGGTAGCCGTAGACGCCGCGGGCCTGGTCACGAGCCACCTTGCCGTCGTGCAGCTCGATCACCCGCTTGCGCATCTGGTCGACGACTCCGGAGTCGTGCGTGGCCATGATGACCGTCGTCCCGGTGCGGTTGATCCGGTCGAGGAGCTTCATGATGCCGACCGAAGTCGACGGGTCGAGGTTTCCGGTCGGCTCGTCGGCGATGAGGATCATCGGCCGATTGACAAAGGCCCGCGCGATGGCCACCCGCTGCTGCTCGCCGCCCGAGAGCTCGTCAGGCATTCGGTGACCCTTGCCACCGAGACCGACGAGCTCCAGCGTCTCTGGGACGACCTTGGCAACGACAGACCTCGGTTTCCCGATCACCTGCAGGGCGAACCCGACGTTCTCGGACACGGTCTTGTTGGGCAGCAGCCGGAAGTCCTGGAAGACGGTGCCGATCTGACGACGCAAGCCGGGGATCTTCCACGACGCGAGTCGGTTGATCTCCTTGCCTGCCACGAACACGTGACCGGTCGTCGGTCGAGCCTCTCGGAGCACGAGGCGCAGGAACGTCGATTTACCGGACCCCGAGGCGCCGACGAGGAAAACGAACTCGCCCTTCTCAATGTCGACGTCGACGTTGTCGAGGGCGGGACGGGTCTGCCCGTCATAGGCCTTGCTGACTTTCTCGAACCGGATCACTGGCCCGATTCTAGGTGACCCCATCCAGGCAGCCGCGCAGGCAGGTCCGGTGCGCGCGCGTCGGCCAGGGCGCTAGGTGGCGTTGACCGCCTGGCGGCGCCAGCGAATGCCAGCCTCGATGAATCCGTCGATGGCTCCGTCGAGGACGTTTGACGGGTTTCCTTCCTCGTACTCGGTGCGTAGGTCCTTCACCATCTGGTACGGGTTGAGCACGTACGAGCGCATCTGGTCACCCCACGACGCCATCACGTCGCCACGGATCTCGTCGAGAGTTGCCTTTTCCTCGGCCCGCCGCATCGCGAGAAGTCTGGCTTTGAGGACCACCATCGCGGTGTTCTTGTTCTGCAGCTGGCTCTTCTCGTTCTGCACCGCGACGACGAGCCCGGTGGGAAGGTGCGTCAGCCGGACCGCAGAGTCGGTCGTGTTGACGCTCTGCCCGCCTGGCCCCGACGACCGGTAGACGTCGACCTTGATCTCTTCCTCGGGGATGTCGATCTCGTCTGTCTGCTCGATGACCGGGACGACCTCGACCGCGGCGAATGACGTCTGGCGGCGCCCCTGGTTGTCGAACGGGGAGATGCGGACGAGCCGGTGGGTGCCTTGCTCGACGCTGAGCGTGCCGTAGGCGTAAGGCGCCCGGACCGCGAACGTGGCGGACTTGATGCCAGCCTCTTCCGCGTAGGAGGTGTCGTAGACCTCCGTGGGGTACTTGTGGCGCTCCGCCCACCGCAGGTACATCCGCATCAGCATCTCCGCCCAGTCGGCGGCGTCGACCCCGCCTGCGCCGGAGCGGATGGAAACCAGGGCGTCCCGCTCGTCATACTCGCCGGACAGCAGGGTGCGTACCTCGAGCTGCTCGATGCCCCGAGCCAGCCGGCTGAGCTCGGTGTCCACCTCGGCGAGTGAGCCGCTGTCACCTTCTTCGTGAGCCATCTCAGCGAGCAGCTCGGCGTCTTCGAGACGGCTGCGCAGGCCGGTGACGCGGTCGAGCTCGGACTGCAAGACGGAGAGGCGGCCGGTGACGCGCTGCGCATTCGACTGGTCGTCCCACAGATCTGGCGCCGCAACCTGCTCGGCAAGGTCGGCGATCTCAGCGCGGATGCCGTCGAGGTTGAGCACCTGCTCGATACTCGTCAGGGTTGCGTCGAGCTGTTTGAAACGCTCAGCAAGGTCGGGGGCGGCCACGGACGCAAGAGTACGCCGTGGCCCGAGCGGCGCTGGATGGGCGACGGGATGCCGGAGTCAGCCGGCCGACAGCATCGTGCGTACGACGCGCAGACCCACCGACATTCTGGCCAGGTCAGTCTGCTCGTCGGCCGTGATCTCCATGAGCGTCTGCTTCGCGCGGCCTACCAACGTGCCCTCGGCGTCCTCCCACGCGCGAACCCGCTCGTCCGGGTCGGCACCCGCGACAGTCGACGCGAGCACCTCCGCGGTCAGTGCCCCGTGGACGGCATGCAGGTCGTCGCGCAGTGACGCGCGCGCCATCGTCTGCCAACGGTCGTCACGAGGCAGCGAGACGATCAACTCGAGCAGGTCCGTGAGCCCGAGCCGGTCGCCGAGGACCGCATGGATGCGTGCCACGTCGATCGCGTCGACGTCATCACGCCGCGCGATCTCGACAATCTCCAACGCGGCGTACGCCGGCGGGAGCACTGCCACCTCCACTGCGATGTGCTCGGGAACCCCCGCTTCGAGCAGCTCATCCCGACGCGCCACGAACGCCTCCGCCTCGACGCCACGAACGATGTCGGGCAATGCCTTCGTGACCCGCTGGATCTGCGTGTTGAAGTGGTCGACGGTTGCCTCGGAGTCGATCGGCTGTCGTCGGTTGTTGACGAGCCACCGAGACGCGCGCTCGATCAGGGTCCTGACATACAGCCTCATCCGGGTCTGCACGGCCGCGTCGACCAGGTTGTCCAACGAGTTGATCTCGTCGATCAGCTGGTGGGCGGCATACACCTCACGGCATACGAGGTGGGCGCGGGTCAGCTCCTCCGCCGTGGCGTTGGTCTCCTGGCTCAGGCGGTGGAAGAACGTGATCCCGGCGAAGTTGACCAGGTCGTTGACCACTTGGGTCACGATGATCTCGCGCCGTAGGGGGTGGTTGTTCATCTGGTCGCGGTAGGCCTGGCGCATCTGTGTCGGGAAGTAGCTGAACAGGTCGCCACGCAGGAAGGGATCGTCGGGCAGCGAACCCTCGAGGAGATCAGCGGCGAGCACGATCTTCGTGTACGACATGAGGACGGCCAGCTCTGGCGCCGTCAGTGCATTGCCGGCCGCGCGCCGAGTCTCGAACTCCTTCTTTGTGGGCAGGTACTCGATCGCGCGGTCGATGAGCCCTTGCGACTCGAGCCGCCTTATCCACGTCTCGTGTACGTGCATCAACGGCCTGGCGACCGCCTGTGCGCTCGCCAGGGCAAGGTTCTGCGCGTAGTTGTCGTGCAGCACGAGAGTCCCGACCTCATCGGTCATGGACGTCAGGAGCTCCTCGCGCTCCCCCTGCGACATGATTCCCTCCTGTGCGAGCCGGTCGCACAGGATCTTGATGTTGACCTCGTGGTCGGACGTGTCGACGCCGGCGGAGTTGTCGATGAAGTCGGTGCAGATGCGACCACCGGTCAGGGCGTACTCGATGCGACCGAGCTGGGTGAGCCCGAGGTTTCCCCCTTCACCCACGGCCTCACAGCGCAGCTCACGGCCGTTGACACGGATCGCGTCGTTGGCCTTGTCGCCGGCTTCGGCGTTGGTCTCGGTGTGCGCCTTGACGTAGGTGCCGATGCCGCCGTTCCAGAGCAGGTCGACCGGCGCGAGCAGGATCGCTCGCATCAGCTCTGCTGGGGTCATCTTGGTTACCTTCTCAAGGCAGAGCGCAGCAGCCACTTCTTTGGAGATCGGGATGGACTTCAGCGTGCGTGAGTAGACGCCCCCACCCTCAGAGATCAGCGACTTGTCGTAGTCAGCCCAGCTCGACCGTGGCAGCTCGAACAGCCGGCGTCGTTCGTCGTACGACGTCTCGGCGTCCGGGTAGGGGTCGAGGAAGATATCTCGGTGGTCAAATGCCGCGACCAACAACGTGTGGCGGCTCAGCAACATGCCGTTGCCGAACACGTCGCCGCTCATGTCGCCGATCCCGACGGCAGTGAAGTCCTGGTTCTGGCAGTCGATGCCCCGCTCCCGGAAGTGACGCTGAACCGAGACCCACGCGCCTCGGGCGGTGATGCCCATCGCCTTGTGGTCGTATCCCACCGAGCCGCCGGATGCGAACGCATCGCCGAGCCAGAAGCCGTAGTCCTTGGACACCGAGTTGGCGATGTCGGAAAACGTCGCAGTGCCCTTGTCGGCTGCAACGACGAGATAGCTGTCGTCACCGTCGTGCCGAACCACCTCGGGTGGGGGCTTGGTCTTCCCTGCAATGAGGTTGTCGGTGATGTCGAGCAGACAGGAGATGAATGTCTTGTAGCAGGCGATACCTTCAGCGAGCCAGGCATCGCGGTCGACCGCCGGGTTGGGCAGCTGCTTGCAGTAGAAGCCGCCCTTCGCGCCCACCGGAACGATGACGGCGTTCTTGACCATCTGCGCCTTGACCAACCCGAGGATCTCCGTGCGGAAGTCCTCTCGGCGATCGGACCACCGCAGCCCGCCGCGAGCGACCGCGCCGAACCGCAGGTGGACACCTTCGACCCGCGGCGAGTACACGAAGACCTCGAACTGCGGACGGGGCTCGGGCAGGTCAGGCATCGACTTGGGCTCCAGCTTGAGCGCCATTGCCTCCTTGAGGTTGTCGTCCGCGTCGTGCTGGTAGAAGTTCGTGCGCAGGGTGGACTTCACGGCGTTGAGGTAGCTGCGCAGAATGCGGTCCTGGTCGAGGCTCGCGACCTCGTCGAGCGCCTCTGTGATCTGCTTGTCGAGCTGGGCGCAGTCGGCGTCGCGGTCGGCGTCGTACGTCGGGTCGAACCGGACCTGGAAGAGCTCGACGAGCAGCCGGGCGATCGGGACGTTGGCGAGCAGCGACGCCTCGATGTAGGCCTGGCTGAACGGCGTGCCGCACTGGCGGAAGTACTTCGCATACGCACGCAGGATCGTGACCTGCCGCCACGGAATGCTGCCCTCGAGCACCAGGGCCGAGAAGCCGTCGCTCTCTGCACGGCCTGACCAGGTCGCGAGGAAGCCATCCTGGAACAGTTCCTGGGCGTCCGGTGGCATGGGCTTGTCGCGGCGCAGGCCGAAGTCGTAGATCCACGCAGGCCCTTCGCGCCTGGCGAGCTCATAGGGTCGTTCGTCGACGACCTCGACGCCCATCGCCGACAGCAGGGGCAGGACGTGAGACAGGCTCAGCGGGCCGCCGGTGCGGAATACCTTGAAACGCGCCACGCCGGGCTCGGCGTCCGGGGGCGTGTAGAGACACAGCCCGACAGAGTCCGAACGCACATCCTCCATCCGACGTATGTCGGTCGCGGCAACATGCGCGGTGAAGTCCTCCTTGTATGCCTCCGGGAACGCATCGCCGTAGCGACGGCTCAACCGGCTCACCGCTGCCTCGCCAAACTCTTGGCCGAGCGCGGTCGCCAGATCGTCGCTCCACGACCGGGTCGCGTCGGCGAGCTTGCGCTCGAGCTCACCTTGGTCGAACTCGAGGAGGGTCTCCCCCTGCTTCGCCCGTGCTACGAAATGCAGACGAGCCAGCACGGACTCACTGACGCGGGCTGAGTAGTCGATCGTTTCAGCGCCCATGGCCTCCTTGAGGATCAGCTGGAGGCGCTCTCGGACCTGTGTCGTATAGCGGTCGCGCGGTAGGTAGAGCAGGCAGGAGAGGTATCGGCCGTAGGTGTCACGGCGCACGAAGAACCGCAGTTGGCGGCGCTCGCGCAGGTGGAGCACGGCTTCGGCCACCGGAAGGAGCTCGTCGACCGGTGTTTGGAACAGTTCGTCGCGTGGATAGGTCTCCAGGATGTCCATCAGCGCCTTGCCGCTGTGGCTCTGCGGGGTGAAACCTGCCTTGTCGATCAGGGTGCGGGCCTTGTCGGCGAGCATCGGGATACGGGTCAGACTCTCGGTGTATGCCGCCGAGCTGAACAACCCCAAGAATCGGCGCTCGCCGACGACCTCACCGGCATCGTTGAACGTCTTGATCCCCACGTAGTCGAGGTAGGCGGGTCGATGCACGGTGGCGCGCGAGTTGGCTTTCGTGATGATCATCAGCTGCTTTTCGCGCGCCTTGGCACGGACTGCCGGCGGCAGCTTGCCGAACGACGGCGACATGTCCTGGTCGGAGCGCAGGATGCCGAGACCGGTCCCGGGGAGTGCCCGCAACACGTCCTCGTCGTCGACCTCTTGCAGCTGGTACTCGCGATAGCCGAGGAACGTGAAGTGGTCGTTGGCCAACCACGACAGCAGTGCCTCGCCCTCGGTGATCTCTGCCTCGGACAGTGGCGGAGGCGACTTCTGTAGGTCGGACACGATCTGGAGCGCCTGCTCGTGCATCTTCTTCCAGTCCTCGACCACCTCGCGGACATCGCGCAGGATCCGGGTGAGATGGCTGGCCACCTCGTCGAGGCCCTGCTGGTCGGCCTCTCGATCGACCTCGATGTGCATCCACGACTCGCGGACGAGCTCCGACGTGACACTTGCGGCGTCGTCCTCGCCGTCGCAGACCTCCAGCAGCTGGCCGGTGACGTCACGACGTACGAGGAGCTGCGGGTGGATGACGACGTGGATCGGGAGGCCCTGAGCGGTGAGCGACATGGTCACCGAGTCGACGAGGAACGGCATGTCGTCGGTCACGATCTCGATGACGGTGTGGCCGTCAGCAGCCCAGTCGTTCTCCTCGACCGACGGTGTGAACACCCGGACGGACGCGGTGCCTTGCGGTCGCTGGGCGGCGAAGCGGTAGTGGCTCATTGCCGCGCCGTAGACGTCGGTCGCCTTGCGTTCCACCAGCTCCTCGGCGGGAACGTGGAGGTAGTAGAGGCCTAGCAGATGAGACAACAGCTCGTTGTCCGCGTCGGTCTCGGATCCGCTGCGGACGCTGATGCCCCCTGCCTCGGAGAGCAGCTCTCGTTTGGCGTCGTCAAGACTGTCCATCACACCTCCGACATTAGACCTGTAAGGGCGCGATCGCGCACGATGGCTGCCTCTAGAGCTGGGAGCGCAGGTCCCACAGGAGCGGGTAGTAGCGAAGCGGCAGCCTGCTCCTCAGATAGACGCCGCCGGACGAGCCGCCCGTGCCGGTCTTGGTGCCGATCATTCGTTCGACCATGGTGACGTGGCGAGCCCGCCAGGCGGCGGCGAGCTCATCGTGCTGGATGAGGGCCTCGGACAGCTCCCAGACGTCAGCGTGGCTGGTCCGGTCGTGGGCGACAATCCGCAGCGATGCAGCCACCTCGACGTCGGAGCTGTTGTCGAGGCCGGCGGCGCCGAGTACGCCGACGAACGCGTCCCACAGCGTCGGCTCGTCGAGGCGCCGCTGCAGCCGCTGCTCTTCGTCTTCCGTGAGACCGCGGAAGCGACGTACGAACGACGGATCCTTTGCTCCGGAGATGAACTCGAGCTCGCGGAACTGCACCGACTGGAAGCCGCTCGCCGGTGACAGCTTCTGCCGGAACACCAGGAAGTCCTGCGGCGTCATCGTCTCGAGGACGTCGATCTGCGCGATCAGGACCCCCTCGACTACGTGCACGCGCTTGAGGAGGTGCTTTGCCCACCAGAGCTTGCCGCTCGACATGGCGTTGCGTGCCGTCTCGGCCTCGTGGAGCAGCTGCTGGAACCACAGCTCGTAGACCTGGTGGATCGTGATGAAGAGGAGCTCGTCGTGGGCTGGAGGGTCCGACTCAAGGCGCTGCGCGCTGAGCAGCCGGGGCAGCTGGAGATAGCTGCCGTAGGTCAGTAGGGCTCCGCTCTCGCCGAAGTGGATGTCGTCGCCCTGCCACTCGCCAACTGTCGGGTCCGCGGCGGGCCGTTCCTCAGCGCTGCTCATCCGGTCAGGCTACTCATCGGTCCTCGATCGGCGATGGCATGATGCCGCAATGGACCTGAGCGCCGAGATCACCTACCCCACTGGGAGCACTGCCGACGCCTACGCCCTGGTGGTCGACCCTGAGTTCCGAGCTGGGGTCTGCGAGGCACTGGATGCGATCGACTATGACGTCTCGGTTGAGGCGCACGATGACGGTGGGGCGTCGGTCACGATCAACCGGGAGATGCCCGCCGACGTACCCGAGGCGATCAAGAAGGTGGTCGGCGAGAGCGTCAAGCTCGTGCAGACCGAGCTCTGGAGCGCGCCCGATCCGGCCGGTCAGCGAAATGCTCGCCTCGACATCAAGATCCTGGGCCAGCCAGCCACGATGACCGGGACCATCAGCCTGAGTGTCGACGGTGCCACGGTGATCTCGCATATCCGGGGAGATGTGAAGGTGGCGATTCCCTTCTTCGGCAAGAAGGTCGAGCCCGTCATCGCGAAGGCGATCCTGGCCGGCATCCGAGCAGAGCAGCAGGCCGTCACTGCGCGGCTCGGCTGATTGACCTGGCCCCGCCTGGGCTGGCTGGCGACACGCGACACGCCGCAGCGGCAGATCGGCGGGTTCTGTCGGTTGGCCGTGTCAACCTAAGGCACATGGAGACCAGACCCGACCTGTTGATGCTCGAGGCAGTCGTGGGCCCATGCGGTGACTGCGGCGACGAGCGCATCTTCGTTCCGCTGGAGGTGGATCGCGGCCATCATGATGGCGAGTTCTGCTGTACGGCGTGCGGCGCCGCCGTCTTGATCGACCCGTTCCTCAACGACCGCCCCCGCCTCGCCCGCGGAGCCGCCTGAGCGCAGCCGTTTCAGACGGCTGCGCTCGTGGAACTCTCAACGCTTGTCGCCGGACCCACCGAGGACGGCACGACGCTCCCGGTCGGAGAGTTTGTCGATGTTCCGCTGTGCGACATCGTCCAGGGAAAGACCCAGGAAGTTCGTCAAGACCGCCGTGTACCAAAGAACATCGCCGAGTTCGGCGGCCATATCGTCACGATCGAGTTGGGCGAGGTCACCGTCCTTGTCACGCACCAACTTCTTGACCTTCTCAGCGATCTCGCCCGCCTCACCCACCAAACCGAGGACGAGGTGCATGAACTCTTGTGGGGCGTCCTTGTCACGCGCCGTGCGCAACGCGGCGCGCAGATACTCGTCGCATTCCATACCGCACCGTAGCCGGTCGCTGTGTCCACAGTTTCGGCATCCACAGAGGTGGTCCACAGGGGTCGAACGCACGCTCGAATTGTCGTCGGTGGCTTCTATTCTTGGGGTATGTCGATCAGCTCGCACGACCCTTCCGCCACCAGCTGGCGGTGGCCTGCCGTCGGACCAGGTGGGGCAGTTGTTGGGTCGGCTCAACGACTGTTTCGACGAGTTCGCGGATCCGCCGGTGTGGTCGTTGGACGACCGGCGGCTCGGGGATCGGCTGGGTGAGGCGTTGGCTGTCCGTGCCCGCGCCGACGAGCTGGTGGCGCGGTTGGTGGGGCAGGTCGATGACCGTGATCTTGGTCGGCAGAGTGGTGCGTCGTCGACGCGGGCGCACCTGGTCTCCAACTATCGGGTCTCGACCGGAGCCGCCGCCGGTCTGCTCGCCCAGGCCCGGTGCATGTCGGACCGGACCGAGTTGACCCGCCAGGCGTGGGCGACCGGACACGTGTCGGCTGAGCAGGCCGTGGTGATCGGTGGCGCGGTCAACCGGTTGTCGCCGCAGGTGCCGGCCGAAGCCGTCGAAGCGGGTGAGGCCGACCTGGTGTCGCATGCGCAGTCGTTGACGCATACCCAGTTGCAGGTGCTGGCGAACCATCTCGTTGAAGTGGTCGACCCCGAGGCTGCGGACCAGACCCTGGCGGAGCAGTTGGAAGCAGAAGAAGCGGAAGCGTTGCAACAGACCACGTTCCGTGGCCGCAGAGGTGCCGACGGGATCGCCCGCTACTGCGGCAAGATGCCCAACCTGCAATACGACATGCTCACCACCGCCCTCGAAGCCTTCGCCTCACCCCGCCGCACCAGCGCCCCAGCGACTGCGCCGGCGACGGCCAGTGCCAGCGCCGAAACCGACCCGACCCAACTCAGCTACGGTCAACGGATGGGACGGGCGTTCGTCGAACTCCTCGAACACCTCCCCACCGACCAACTCCCCAAACACGGAGCCGCCAACGCGTCGATCGTGGTCACGATTGATGACGAGAAACTCAAGACGGCAGTCGGCGAAGCCACCCTCACCACCGGCACCACCATCTCGGCGGCACAAGCCCGCCGGCTGGCGTGCAACGCCGGCCTGCTGCCGATGGTGCTGGGAGGCGACTCGGCAATCCTCGACCTCGGCCTCACCCAACGCCTCTTCGACCGCTACCAACGCATCACATTGGCCGTCCGCGACCAAGGCTGCATCTTCCCGGGCTGTGATCGCCCACCCGCCTGGACCGAAGCCCACCACATCGACTCCTGGCTCGACGGCGGACCCACCAACCTCTCCAACGGGTGCCTGCTCTGCCACTTCCACCACCACCTCATCCACCAAGGTGAATGGGCCGTCGTAATGGCCACCGACGGCATCCCCGAAATCATCCCGCCAACCCGGATCGACCCCGACCAACAACCGACCCGACACCAACGCTTCAAACAACGACGCGAGTAACCTCGGCCCTGTGATCGCTCACCTATCCCAGGGGGTCGCGGTGAAGATTCGAGTTGGCCCTCTCGTCGCAGTGCTGGTTCTCGGCATAGCAGCCGTCCCGACTGCGACTGCCGCCTACGGAAGCGGTCGACCACAGGCTGCGGAGCGGGCATCCGACCCCGATGGCAACCCCGTCCTCAACCGGGACTTCCCCGATCCCGACGTGGTCAAGGCTGCCAACGGCTGGTACTACGCGTACAGCACTCAGTCGGACGCGCCCCAGGGCCACGTCAACATCCAGGTCGCGAGGTCGCGCGACCTCGTGCACTGGCACTACCTGGGAGACGCCCTGCCCAAGCTTCCCGAGTGGGGCGATGACGCGGCTGTCAGTTGGGCACCAGACGTCGGGCGCCGTCACGGGCGTTACTACCTGTACTACTCGACCGTCCCGGACCGGCTACAGCAAGAGTTCGGCCTCTGCCTGGCCGTTGCCACGTCGGACGAGCCGGCCGGCCCGTTCGTTGCCACGAGCAGGCCGCTGTACTGCGGCCCGACGCTCGCCGACATCGATGCCTCTATCTTTCGCGATCCCGTGACAGGTCGCTGGCGGGTGTACTGGGGGTCCGGTGGTGACATCGTCACCGCCCGATTGGCCCAGAGCCTAACCCAGCTGGCCTCGCCGGACGCCGAGCCGAAGCTCCTGCTGCGCGGCTGGTCAGCACGGGTGAAGCGACCGTACGAGCACGGCGTTGAAGGACCCCTGGTGATCGCACGACGGGGCTGGTACTACCTGTTCTACTCCGGCGACAACTGCTGCTCGTACCCGCCGCACTACGCAACCATGGTCGCCCGGTCGCGCAGCGCCACCGGACCCTTCCAGCGGCTGGCCGCGACCCGACCGGGGCTAAGCAGCGTCATCTTGCATTCCAACAGGCGCTGGGCCGGTCCGGGCCACAACACGGTCACACGAGACAACGCCGGGCACGACTGGTTCGTCTACCACGCCATCGACACCGGCCGCCCGTACCTTCCGGGCGAGGACCAGGCCGTGCGACGGCCGATGCTGCGCGACCGCATCCTCTACCGGAAGGGCTGGCCGACCATCCGCAGGGACTCCCCCTCGACACGCGTTATCTCGACCAACGACAGACGCCGGCTCAGCCCATGTGGGGGTAGCGATAGTCCTTTGGTGGCGCGAACGTCTCCTTGATCGAGCGCGGCGACACCCACCTCAGCAGGTTCTGCGCGGCTCCGGCCTTGTCGTTCGTGCCGGATGCCCGAGCGCCCCCGAACGGCTGCTGTCCCACGACTGCACCCGTCGGCTTGTCATTGATGTAGAAGTTGCCGGCCGCGAAGCGCAGGGTCTCCATCGTCCAGGCGATCGCCCGCCGGTCCTGCGCGATGACGGCGCCGGTGAGCGCGTAGGGGGCGAACGACTCCATCTGGTGCACTGCCGCCTCGAAGTTCGCATCGTCATAGACGTGCACGGCGAGGATCGGTCCGAAGTACTCGGTGTTGAACATGGCGTCTGTTGGTTCGCCTGCCTCGATGACAGTCGGCCGCACGAAGTAGCCAACGCTGTCGTCTGTCTGACCGCCGGCGATGATCTCGAGCTTGGCCGAGCGCTTCGCGCGGGCGATCGCCTTCTTGTGCTTATCGAACGCACGCGCATCGATGACGGCGCCCATGAAGTTCGACAGGTCGGTGACGTCGCCGACAGTCAACGCATCGACCTCGGCGACGAAGTCCTTGCGCATCTTCTTCCAGACTGAGCGAGCGACATAGGCCCGCGATGCTGCTGAGCACTTCTGGCCCTGGTACTCGAACGCGCCACGGATCAGCGCGGTCCGCACCACGTCGGGGTCTGCCGACGGGTGCGCCACGACGAAGTCCTTGCCGCCCGTCTCACCCACGATCCGCGGATACGAGCGGTACGACGAGATGTTGTCGCCGACTGTGCGCCACAGGTGCTGGAACGTTGGCGTGGAGCCGGTGAAGTGGATCCCGGCGAGGTCAGGATGCACCAACGCGACGTCGGAGACAGCCGCACCATGTCCGGGCAGCATGTTGATCACGCCGGGCGGCATCCCCGCTTCCTCTAGGATCTGCATCAGGAAATGAGCTGCGAACTGCTGCGTCACTGACGGCTTCCACAGCACCGTGTTACCCATCAAGGCCGGGGCGGTCGGGAGGTTGCCCGCGATTGCCGTGAAGTTGAACGGCGTGATCGCGTAGACGAATCCCTCGAGCGGCCGGTGATCGGTGCGGTTCCAGACGCCCTTGGCGTTGGCCATCGGCTGCTCGCTCAAGATCCGCTCTGCGTAGTGGACGTTGAAGCGCCAGAAGTCGATGAGCTCGCAGGCGGCGTCGATCTCTGCCTGCCAAGCGGTCTTCGACTGTCCCAACATGGTCGCGGCGTTGATCGTCTGCCGCCATGGGCCCGCCAGCAGCTCTGCAGCTTTCAAGATGATGGCAGCGCGGTCGTCGAAGGCCATCGCTCGCCACAACGGGGCTGCATCGGCCGCCGCCTTGATGGCGGCCTTGGCGTCTGCCGCGGTGGCGCCCCGCGTCGTACCGAGCACGTGCTGGTGGTTGTGGGGCTGAACGACCGTCAGCTCTTCGCCCTTGCCCAGCCGGCGCACTCCGCCGACCGTCGCCGGCAGCTCGACCTGTTCCTTCTGGAGCTCGACCAGACGGACTTCGAGCTCAGACCGCTCGGGGCTCCCGGGGGCGTAGTCGAGGTTCGGCTCGTTGACCGGGCTGGGAAGTGAAGTGATGGCGTCCATGCGAGGAATCTTGCCACGCAACCCAGTGACCATCGAACCGGCCTCTCGACCGGCCTGGGCCGCCTAGGCGGACTTCTTTGCCTGCTTCGAGGCTGCCTTCTTTGCCGGCTTCTTCGCCGAGGACTTCTTGCTTGCCGACTTCTTGGCCGCGGTCTTCTTGGCCGCGCCCTTCTTCTTCGTCGAGGAGGACGACGACGAGGACTTGGCCGCGGCACCTCCGCCAGACCGCCGCTTCTTCGCCGCGTCGACGCTGGCCCGGAGCGCGGCGACGAGGTCGACCACCTCCGCACTGTCAGTCTCGTCCTCTTCAGCTTCTGGCATGGGCAGACCAGACACCTTGGACTCGACGAGCTGCTCGAGCGCCTCGCGGTAGTCGCTGTGGTATCGGTCGGGGTCGAACTCGGCCTGCAGAGTCGCGATATAGGACTCCGCCATACCGACTTCCTGCTTCTTGACGTCGACGTCGTCGCTCGGCACAGCGAACTCACTGCTGCGTACCTCGTCGGGCCACAGCATCGTCTGCAGCACAAGGGCACCGTCGCGTTCCCTCAACATGGCCAACGTCTCTTTGGTGCGGATGGCGACCTTCACGAGCGCCGTCTGGCCGGTCTTCGTCAACGCGTCGCGAAGCAGGACGTACGGCTTTGCGCCCGGCCCGTCGGCCGACAAGTAGTACGCCTTCGCGAAGTAGAGCGGGTCGACCTGCTCGGCCGGCACGAACTCCAGCACTTCGATTGACTTTGCCGTCGGGAGCGGCAAACCGGCAAAGTCGTCGTTGTTGAGGATCACCATTCGGCCGTCAGGCATTTCGTAGCCCTTGCCGATGTCTGAGTAGGGCACTTCTTCGCCGTCGATCTCACAGACCCGCTTGTAGCGGATCCGGCCACCATCGGCCTCGTGCACCTGGCGGAACGAGATGTCCTTCTCCTCGGTGGCCGAGTAGACCTTCACCGGGATCGTGACAAGACCGAACGAGATCGTGCCTTTCCATATCGCCTGCATGTCGCCCTCCCGGAAAGTGTCAGAAGGTCACGCTAGCAAGTCCTGCACATCACGGCCCTTTACTTTCCGACCTCTTGCGGGTCACACGTCCACGCGGGGCACGATTACGCGCTGACGACGATGCCTCGAGCAGCTCGTCCAGGGCTTCGGTGATGCAGCTGCCGAGCACGTCGACGTCCGGGAGCGCGTCGCGGTCGGCGTCGAGCCCGAAGAACACCTTGCCGTCGTACGACGTGACTCCGATGGCCAGCGCCTGCCCCGGCAACAACGGCTGCACAGGGTAGCTCGCCAACATCCGCGCCCCAGCCGCATACAAGGGGAACTGGGGGCCAGGCACGTTCGTGATGACGACGTCGAACGACCGACCCGGCTCGGTCGCGGCCACCCGCGACCCGATCATGTGGAACGTCGTCGGGGCGAACCCGGCAATCTCCGTCAGCCGGCTCGCTCCGACCGCCCGCCCGGTCTCCTTGTGCGCCTTGAAGGCGTATGACACCTGGTGCAGCCGCATGATCGGGCTGGCCTCACCGACCGGCAACGTCAACAAGTGTGGGGTCACCTGGCTTCCGAGCGACGTCGGCTCGGCGAACTCGTCGTCCACCACACTCATTGGCACCATCGCCTTGATCCGGGTCGACCCTGTGACGGACTCCGGACGCGTGAGCAGCCAGGAGCGCAACGCACCGGAGATCGTGGCCAGCACCGCGTCGTTCACACTGCCACCGTGCTCCTTGCGGATCTTGCGGTATGACGCCAATCGCGTCTCGACGGTGGCAAACCGTCGCTGCTCTGACAGCACGGCGGCCAACGGGGCTGAGGCTGACGACTGCCGCCCGACCGAAGGTACGGAGACCCAGGACCTCAACCGGGATGCCACGTGCTGGGCGGTCACGATCTCGCCGCGGAGGTTCTCGGCGGCGACGGCAGGGCTCCGCACCGACTCGGCCACCGACTCGATCAGCAGCTCCAACCCGCCGCGCTGTCGCGATGCGTCCCAGGCGACGTCAGGGGTGCGTGGCGAGTCGGGTGTGTCGTCGAGGATCAGCTGACCCAGGTCAACAGTTGTGCCGTCGACGAGGACCTGGTGTGACTTCGACATGATCGCGAACCGGTCATTGGCCAAGCCCTCAACGAGATACGTCTCCCACAGCGGCCGGTTGCGGTCCAGGCGGCGACTCATGATGCGCGCGACCAGGTCGCGCAACTGCTCCATTGACCCGGGACGGGGTAGCGCAGACCGACGTACGTGATACGCGAGATCGAAGTCGATGTCGTCGACCCATACCGGGTTGACGATCCGGCCCGGCAGCAGCTTGACGCGCTGGCGGTAGCGCGGCACAAACGCGATCCGGTCCTGGATCAGCGCCAGCAGTCGCTCGTAGTCGAGGCCGCCCGGGGGTGCTTCGAAGATGTCGAGGGTGGCGACGTGCATCGGCGTGCTCGCCGACTCCCGTGTCAAGAACGTCATGTCCGACGGGCTAATCCGGTCTGCCATCGACATCCTCTCTGCCACTGACGGGTGCGGCGACCGCTGCGGGAACCATCATCGTGTCACGGTCGTACGGACTATTGTCAGGCCGTAGCTGCCAGCCCACCGCTTCTGAAGGAGCATTCCTCCATGCGCACCCACCGACTCCTTGCACTCGCCGCAGCCTGGGCCGTCTGCACCCTGTCGCTGGTGGCGTGCTCTGACGATTCGGGAGGCTCCGACGACTCAGACACGGATGCACCGGTGCGGGTCGAGATCACGCAGGAGGCCGGCGAGGTGGCGACGAGCGAGGATGTCGTGAAGGCGGACCGCGGCCAGGAGATCGAGCTCGTCGTGAGTAGCGACGCTCACGACGAGTTCCATGTCCACTCCGAGCCGGAGCACGAGTTCGTGGTCGAGGAGGGCGACGACCAGAAGTTTACGTTCTCCATCGACACGGCAGGCCAGTACGAGATGGAGTCGCACGAGCTGGAGGTCACCATCCTCAAGCTCCAGATCAGCTAGTGCCGCACCAGGTGTCTTCGCTCAAGGCGTCGGAGTCGCTCGCCCACGGCGTCGGCGACATCAGTGACCTCCCGATCCCCGCGTTCAACGCGTACACGGGGGCTGCGTGTGCGCTGCTGATCTCCTTCGGGGTTCTCGCATTCGCCTGGCGTACGTCGAAGTTCCGCGGCGCGAGCTCGGGCCATCCGATGCCGGCGGGTCTCGCTAGCTTCATCGACTCGCGGATCACCCGTGGGGTGGTCGTCACCCTGGCGCTGCTCTTCACGGCGTGGGTCACGATGGCGGCCCTGTTCGGGCCCGACACTCTCGTCAACCCGACGTTCGGGTTCGTCTACGTCCTCTTGTGGGTGGGCCTGGTCCCCGCCGCTCTCCTGTTCGGCCGGATCTACCGACTCTGCAACCCGCTGCGCTGGCTGCACCGTGGCATCAGCCGGCTGGCAGGGATCGACCCGCGAGAAGGACTGACGACGTACCCTCGCCGTCTCGGCTACTGGCCGGCCGCGTTCTTCTTGTTCTGCTTCGTGTGGCTTGAGCTCGTCGACCCCAGCGTCGCGACCAGCCTCTCGGCAGTGCGGCTGTGGTTCGCCGTCGTCGGAGCACTGCTGGTGCTTGGAGCCGCGGTTTTCGGCGACACCTGGTTCGAGCACGCTGACCCGTTTGAGGTCTACTCCTCGTTGGTGGCCCGGTTGTCACCGTTCGCCCGGCGCGATGACGGTGTCCTGGTCTTCCGCAACCCGCTCGAGAATCTCGACAGCCAGCCCGTCAAACCGGGGCTCGTCGGCGTCGTAGGAGTCCTCCTCGGCTCGACGGCGTTCGACAGCTTCAAGGAGTCGGTGCGGTGGCTGCGCTTCTCGGAGGGATACTCCGGTGATCCTGCGTTCCTCAACACCCTTGCGCTGTTGGGTTTCTGCGCCGTCGTCACGCTGACGTTCACCGCTGCTGCCCTCGCCACGGGCGGACTAGGCCACATCGAACGACGACGACTTCCGAACCAGTTCGCGCACTCCGTCGTGCCGATCGTGGTCGGCTACATCGTCGCCCACTACCTCTCGTACTTCGTCTCGGTGGGGATCCAAACCGTGCGACAGCTCGGCGACCCGTTGTCGCGGGGGTGGGAAACGATGGGTTGGCTGTCGGGCATCGACAAGTACGAGATCTACAACCACCCCTCCGCGCTTGCCGCCATCAAGGTGGTGGCCATCGTCACCGGTCACGTGCTCGGCGTCATCGCAGCCCATGACCGTGCGGTGCGCTTGCTGCCTCGCAAGCATGCCCTGACAGGTCAGCTGCCCATGCTGTTCCTGATGATCGCCTACACCCTGACCGGCCTGTTCTTGCTGTTCTCGTCGTGACCGTTGCTTCCGAGATCAGGCCCTGACTCGGCGGCGACGGCGGCCCGTCGGTAGCTCGGTGCCCGCTGTGCGATGTGCGAGCTCGCGGAGCTGATGCCTCAGCTGGCTCTTGGGTGCGGATTCGGTCAACGTCCGGCCATTGACGATCGCGACGTCGACCGCTGCCCGGTCGTCGGGCAAAAACACGACCGGCGTCGGTCCGACGGCTCGAAGGAGCATCGCCACAACGTCGTCGCGGGACCAGCCCAGGCTTGAGCGCATCCGATTGACGATGACGACACGGTCGCAGCCGGGGACGACAGTTGCGAGCTCGGCCAACGCTCGCACCAAGCGGCCAAGCCCTATCGGGTCCGCCGCACCCACCACCAGGACAGTGTCGGCCGCATCGAGCGCTGCGAGGGTAGCGCCGTTGCGACGAGGCGCCGCAGTGTCGTACGAGACCTCCTCGTCCATCTCGATGCTGAAGCCACAGTCGAGCACGGTGAATGCCGAGAGCTGACGCGCTGACTCGATCACGTCGCGCAGCCCACTCGGCCGGACCTCGGTCCAGCGATCCGCGCGGGGCAGGCCGGTCAGCACTCGCAGTGCGGGAGTCACGCTACGGGCTTGGCGGGCAAGCACTTCGGGAGTGAGCTGACCGACGTTCGCCGACCGAGCAGCCGCCAGCAAGCCCGACGACTCGTCGAGAAGTCCCAACTGCTGGGCGATCGTGCCGCCGTACACGTCGCAGTCGACAAGGGTAGTCGACGCACCGAGCTCGGCGAGCTCCGCTGCGATCCCGAGAGCTACGGTCGAGCGCCCAGGGGCGCCGGTAGGACCCCAGACCGCGATCACGCGTCCCCGGGACCGCGAGCTTTGCCCGTTGTCCGCGTCGGTGGAGCCGGCTGCAAGTGACGCCGCCACGCTGCGCCCGTCGCCCAGCTCTGCGACAGCCTCGTCGATGGTGTCGAGCGCATCGGCCGCCACGAAGTCCTCGACGCCGAGCCTCAACAACGCGGCCTCGTCGGCGCTCGAGGATTCAGGTGTGACACCGACGACAGCGACGTCTTCGACCCGAAGGCGAGCCACCACGTCGCGGTCGAGCCCGCGCAGCTGTGCGGAGACGAAAGCGATGGTTGCCTGTCGGCTTGCTGCAGTTGCCAGCAGGTCTGCGATGTCGACACAACGGCGTACGACGTGGAGGTCGCTGGCGGCTACGGCGTCGAGGAGAGCCGTCTCGAAGTCTGCCGTTCCGACCGCGACGAGTACCCCGCGGGCACGCACCTCAGGAATCCGTCCGGATCAGGACGACGTCGGCACCTCGCAGGGCGGCGAGCACTCTGGCGATGTCTGCCGTGGTCGGGATCGTGACCAGGACTTGACGCTGAGAGCCCACTCCACCTGGCCCAGCCGTGCTCACGGACACCACAGTCACGCCGTCGAGCACCATCGTCGGTGCGGCTGGGTTGTCGTCCGTGGGCACGGCCCACAGGTCTGCACGATCGCCGGCTGCGAGGTCACTCGGCATGCCGGCGGGCGCCACGGCGAGGGGCAGCTGCGCGGGTGCGGAGTCAGGATCGGCACTCAACGCGCTCGTCGCCAGCAGCTCCCCTGCGCCGACGTCGCGAGTCAGGTGCATCCCGCTCGGAAGCGGATCGTCAGCGCTGACGTAGCGCTCGGCAGCGGCCGAGCTGTCGAAGTGGACGTCGACGACGGACACGTCGCCGGCATCGACCGCACTTCCGGCGGCCAGGTCGTCACTCAGTGCCCACACCGAAACCGTGTCGTCCGCGGCGGCAAGCAGCCGCGCACCCACCACCACCGATGCGAGGACGAGGACCACACCGATCCAGAGGCGTGGGTCCTTCCAGCGTGAGCCGTGGAGCCGTTGAGCCGGTGGCGAGGCTAGCTCGCTACTGCCTCCGGACTCCGTCGTCGGACTGCCGGTGCGGTGCAGGACGGACACGTCGGCCATTCTTGCCGCAACGCGCGCGGGAGGAAAGGGTTGTGCACAGGACAGTTGTCGCGGTCGGCTTCCGGGGCCCCGTGCATGGGAGACTCCTCGTCATGGCAACCGGTCCCGGTCAGCGCTTCCTGTCGCTCGCGGACGTCGCGGAGATCATGGGAATCTCTGTGGCGCAGGTCTACGCCTTAGTCCGGCGCAAGGACCTGAAGGCGATCAAGATCGGCGGCCGCGGCCAGTGGCGGGTGGAGCGGGCCGAGCTGGAGACCTACATCGAGCAGGCCTACCGAGACACCGAGGTGTTCATCGACGAGCACCCGTATGCCGGTGAGCCCAGCGAAGCCGACTGACAGCCAGGCCGTCACTCGGCCCAAGGAGCAGCCAGCCGACGTACGGAAGCGACCGCATCGAGCGAGAGCACGCAGCGGGAGCGGATCACCCCAGCCCGGGGGACCTCTCCGGCCTCGTGCACAGCGAGTTCCAAGAAGTTGGAGCCGACGTGGTCGGGAGTGCCCGTGTAGACACCGCCGTCTCGTGTCCGCACGGTCACAGCCGACCGGTCCATCGCAACGGCGCGCAAAGCCGCGGTCAGGCGCAGGCCGGCGCTGACCGGACCTACTCCGTCGGGGCTCACGGCGCCGGGCGCCAGGTCGTGAATCGCAACGATTGCGGCCAGGGCTACAACGTCGTCGTGGCTCCCTGTGAGTAACAGCCAATCTGCGCCCACGGTCTCGAGCTCGCCCGCCAGCCGCCCGGCACCGACGACGTCGACCGTGACGAGGCTGCCAACGGCGGCGCGGAGACGGTTGACGAGCAACACCTGCGCCCATTCGCCGCGGGTTCGGTCGGCGATCTCGGCGTCGAGGTCGCCTCGCTCCCACGCCCGTGCTTGGCCTTCGAGGTCGGCGAACAACTCTTGCCACCGCATGCCCGCACGCTACGCACCGCTCTCCGTGCCCGCTACCTGGCTGTGGACGACCGCTTGACGCCGCGATGAACTCAGGCTAGACAAAGCAAACGCAGGTAAACGTAAGGAAATGCAGGTTAAAGTGGCTACCACACTGGACGGGCTCGTCACCGATATCGCAACCGGTGGGCTGGTCGTCGCCCTCACCGGCCTCGGCCTGAGCCTGCTGCTGGCAATCTGCGACGCGTTGACCGGCATGACCTGGCCGCGACTGCACCGCGTGACCGCCACCTGTTGCCCGCACTGGCAGCGACGGGCAGCCCTGGCCCTGTGCGGAGTCGCCGTGGCGGTGCCCATCCTGGCGACCCCGTCCGTCGGCGACGACCGCGACAACGGGCACTGCGCGACTGGTTGCACCGACCGCATCCGCGGCCTCCCGATGCCAGACCTCCCGGCGAGTCCAGCGCCAGCCGACCCAGTCGTCGTGAAACCCGGGGACTGCCTCTGGAGCATCGCGGCGGATGAACTGGCGCCGGGCGCGCCTGACGCTGTCATCGCCGATCGCGTCAGCGCCTGGTATCGCGTCAACGCGCCCGTGATCGGCATCGACCCAGACCTGATCTTCCCCGGCACCCAGCTCGACCGACCGGAGGTTTCACCATGACGACAGGGCGCTCCCCATCCGAGCCCAACCAACGTTCAGCATCCGTGCACCGGCTCATCTCAGACCGCACCCAGCGGTGGCAGGCGCTGCAGGATGACCATGACAGCGAGGCGGGCTTCACCCAGGGTGCGCTGGCCCTGAGCTTCCCACTGGCGTCTGGCCTGCCTGCCGAGCCCGTCCCCTCGTCGCTCACCTTGGTCAGCCGGCGGCCGGCGTCCGTGCCAGCCGCCTCCGAGTGGGCGACTCGGTTCGTCCAGGCGGTCATCGAGGTCGTCTCGAGTGATCGGCCTTTGACGCAGCTGCTTCGGTGGACCGATGAAAAGGTGTATGCCGAGATCGGCGCGCGCCAACGCCGCGTTGCCCACCGTCGGTCGGCGATGGGGATCCGGCCGACCCGACAGCACGTCGCTTCGGTGCACGTGTCTCAGCCCAAAGACGGCACAGCCGAGGTCTCCGCCCGCATCACGTGCGGTGGTCGCTCACGCGCCGTCGCGGCCCGGCTGGAGATCGTCCGCGACCGTTGGTTGTGCACGGCGATCACCTTCGGGTGACTTCAGCTGGTGGTGGTGCGTTTGGCTGGGTCGCCGTGGCAGCGCTTGAACTTGCGTCCCGACCCGCAGGGACACAGCTCGTTGCGTGACACGCCGGCGAACTCGTCCTCCGCCACGTCGGCCTGCACCTGGTTCGCGGCATCGCCGTCGACAGTGGGAGCTGAGTACGAGAGCTTCCGTGCCTTCGGCTCCGCGAGCCCCTTGGCCGTGATGTGCGGACGGTGGTCTTGGTCTGCCTCGGCCGCCGCGGCGGTTGCCTGGCCCGAGACGAGCGCAGCCGCGGCAGCCTGGAGCTGCGAGGCCTCCTCGGCGTCCTGCTCCGCGTCGGCGTCGGCGTCGACCGACACCTCGACGTTGAAGAGGTAGCCGACGGACTCTTCCTTGATCGAGTCCATCATCGCGCTGAACAGGTCGAAGCCTTCGCGCTGGTACTCCACCAGCGGGTCACGCTGTGAGTAGGCGCGCAGGCCAATCCCCTCGCGCAGGTAGTCCATCTCGTAGAGGTGCTCGCGCCACTTGCGGTCGAGCACCGACAGCAGCACACGCCGCTCAAGCTCGCGCATGACCTCGTCGCCGAGCGCCTCCTCGCGACCGTCGTAGGCCTTGTGCGCGTCGGCCTTGAGATCCTCCAAAAGCTGATCGCGCGACAGCCCTTCGATGCCGCCGGCCTCTTCCTCGAGCTGCTCGATCGTCAGGCTCACTGGGTAGAGGGTCTTGAGAGCGGTCCAGAGCTTTTCGAGGTCCCATTCCTCGGGGAAGCCCTCGGTGGCGCCGGCGACGTAGCCCTCGACGGTGTCGTCGATCATGCCGCGAATCTGTTCGTGCAGGTCGGCGCCCTCGAGGACCTGGCGGCGCTCGCCGTAGATGACTTCGCGCTGGCGGCTCATCACGTCGTCGTACTTGAGGATGTTCTTGCGGGTCTCGAAGTTCTGGCTCTCGACCTGGGCCTGAGCAGACGCGATGGCGCCGGTGACGCGCTTGTTCTCGATGGGTACATCGTCGGGGATCTTCATCGTGGTGAGCACCCAGTCGACCCAGTCGGACTTGAACAGCCGCATCAGGTCGTCCTCGAGGGACAGGTAGAAGCGGGACTCCCCCGGGTCGCCCTGACGGCCGGAGCGGCCACGGAGCTGGTTGTCGATGCGGCGAGACTCGTGGCGCTCGGTGCCGACGACGTACAGCCCGCCGGCGTCGTTGACCGCATCGTGCTCGGCCTTGACCTGCTCCTGCATCCGCTCGAGGGTCTCCGACCAGGCCGCTTCGTACTCCTCGGAGTGCTCGGTCGGGTCGATGCCCTTGCGGCGCAGCTCCTCGTCGGCGAGGAACTCAACCGAGCCGCCGAGCATGATGTCGGTGCCACGGCCGGCCATGTTGGTGGCCACCGTGACGGCGCCCTTACGGCCTGCCTGCGCCACGATGTGCGCCTCGTCGGCATGGTGCTTGGCGTTGAGGACGGTGTGCGGGATGCCGCGGCGCTTCAGCAGAGCCGACAGCTCCTCAGACTTCTCGACCGATGTAGTACCGACGAGCATCGGCTGTCCGGTCGCGTGACGCTCGGCGATGTCATCGACGATGGCGCCGAGCTTCGAGTCCTTCGTCCGATAGACGAGGTCACGCTGGTCCTCGCGAACCATCGGCATGTTGGTGGGGATCGGGATGACGCCGAGCTTGTAGATCTTGTCGAACTCTGACGCCTCGGTCATCGCCGTACCGGTCATGCCGGCGAGCTTGTCGTAAAGCCGGAAGTAGTTCTGCAGCGTGATCGTGGCGAGCGTCTGGTACTCCTCACGGACGTTGACGCCTTCTTTCGCCTCGATGGCCTGGTGGAGGCCCTCGTTGTAGCGACGGCCGTGCAGCATCCGGCCGGTGTGCTCGTCGACGATGAGCACCTCACCCTCGATCACGACGTAGTCGCGGTCCTTGCGGAAAAGCTCCTTGGCCTTGATCGCGTTGTTGAGGAAGGAGATCAGTGGGGTGTTGACGGCGTCGTAGAGGTTGTCGATGCCGAGCCGGTCTTCCACGCGAGTGATGCCATCCTCAAGGACCGACACAGTGCGCTTCTTCTCGTCGAACTCGTAGTCGATCTCGGGGCGAAGCCGGCCGACAAGCTCGGCGAACTCGCCATACCACTTCACCGACTCGTCGGAGGGGCCCGAGATGATCAGCGGCGTCCGGGCCTCGTCGACCAGGATCGAGTCGACCTCGTCGACGATCGCGTAGTTGTGGCCACGCTGTACGAGGTCTTCCATCTTGCTGGCCATGTTGTCGCGCAGGTAGTCGAAGCCGAACTCGTTGTTGGTGCCGTAGGTGACGTCGCTGTTGTAGGCCTCGCGGCGCTGCGCCGGAGTCATCTGCGGCAGGATCTGGCCGACGCTCAGCCCGAGGAAGTGGTAGACGCGGCCCATCCACTCGGCGTGGTACTTGGCCAGGTAGTCGTTGACGGTGACGACATGGACGCCGTTGCCGGTAAGGGCGTTCAGGTACGTCGGCAGGGTGGCGACGAGGGTCTTGCCCTCGCCGGTCTTCATCTCGGCGATGTTGCCGTAGTGGAGAGCTGCCCCGCCCATCAGCTGGACGTCGAAGTGGCGCTGGCCGAGCACACGCTTGGCCGCCTCGCGGACGGTGGCGAACGCCTCCGGCAGCAGCTCGTCGAGGGTCTCGCCGTCCTCGAGCCGCTTCTTGTACTCGGGCGTGAGCGCCTGGAGCTCCTCGTCGGACATCGCGACGAAGTCGTCCTCGATGGCGTTCACCTGCTTGGCGGCAGCCTCGAGCTTGCGACGCGCTTTGCCTTCACCGATGCGGAGAACTTTGTCGAGCAGAACGGGCACGAGATACAACTCCTGGTCAATGGGTCCCGCCCAGGCTCCGGGCAGGGGGCGTCGATGGCCCATCTTAGGCGACCGGCAGGAAGACTCAGGCCGCGCGGCTCAAGGCCCCCAGCTCGGGTGCCAGGTCGCCGTGTGGCTCGACGACAATCTGGTCAAGTCCCAGCCACTCGGCGAGCTCCTCCAGCGCCTCGAACAGCTCGTGGGCTGTCTCGTCCGGCGCGATGGGCTCGCGGTAGGCCCCCTTGACGAGCAGGGTTGCACTCTTGCGGTCGGCCTTGAGGTCGACCCGGGCGACCAGGTGCTCGCCGAGCAGGAACGGCAGGACGTAGTAGCCGTGCTTACGGAGGTGCTCGGGGACGTAGATCTCGATCCGGTAGTGGAAGTCGAACAGCTTCTCGGTGCGGTTGCGCTCCCAGACGACGGGGTCGAACGGGCTGAGCAGGGCCCGAGCATCGACCCGGCGGGGCAGCCGCGCATCGCGGTGCACGTATGCCTGCTGGTTCCAGCCCTCGATCGACACCGGCATCAACTCGCCGGCCTCGACGAGCGCGGCCACGGCCGGCTTGGACCACTCGGGTTTCATCCGGTAGTAGTCGCGCAGGCAGAACTCCGTCGCGACGCCTTGCGACCTGGCAGCTCGGCGGATCAGCTCGATATTTGCCTCGTCCGGGGTGGGGTCGGGCTGGGCGAGGATGTGGGCTGGGATCACCCGCTCGGGGATGTCGTAGAGCCGCTCGAAGGAGCCGGTGCGCCCAGCCGCCGTGACATCCCCGGCAAAAAACAGGTACTCCAATGCCTGCTTGACCTCCGACCAGTTCCAGCCCCAGTCCACCTTGGACTTGGGCAGGTCGTCGTCGATGTCGCGCGCCGTAACCGGGCCATGGGCGACGACGTCCGCCAGCACACCCGCGACGAGGTCGGGCTTGCGCGCCTTGATGCTGCGTGGGCCACCCCATGCCATCGTGTCGGCGAGCGCCATCCGGTGCTTCATGTAGGGCCACAGGTCGACCGGCATGTAGGCCGCGACGTGTGCCCAGTACTCGACCAGGCGCCTGGGCTTCTGGCTGGAGGCCCGCTGGAGCAGCTTCACGTCGTACGGACCCATCCGGCTGAACAGCGGCATGAAGTGGGCGCGCTGGAGCACGTTCACCGAGTCGATCTGGAGGACTCCCGTGCGCTCGACGGTGCGAGCGAGCGTGCGCATGGTGGGCGTCTTATGACGCGGATCGAGGAACCCCTGCGCAGCCAGCGTGATGCGGCGCGCCTGCGAGCGGCTCAACGACGTCGACTTCACGAGACGACCGTAACGGCAAGCGGCGACAGTCGCGGGCTAGAGGTCGAGCAGCTTCTCGCGGACGGCGTACATCACGGCTTCCATCCGCGAGTGCAGCTGCAGCTTCTCCAAGATGTTGCGGACGTGGTTCTTGACGGTGTTGTCGCTGATGAACAGGTCGCTGGCGATCTCTTTGTTGTTGAGGCCGCGGGCCACCAGCTTGAGGACCTCGAGCTCACGGTCGGTGAGCCTGGGCGCGATGGTGTTGGCGCGACTGCCCGCTGACGCGATGGACTTGAACTCCTCGAGCAGCTTGGCCGCCATCGATGGACTGATCAGGGACTGCCCGTCGGCGATCAAGCGGACCGCCTGGGCCACCTGGTCGATTGACGCGTCCTTGAGCAGGTAGCCAGACGCACCGCTCTTGATCGCTTCGTAGAGGTCAGCCTCCTCGTCGGACATCGTCAACATGATGATGTTCGCGGTGGGGGCCACCTCCTTGATGGCCGCGCAGGCTTCGATGCCTGAGCGCCTAGGCATCCGTACGTCGAGCAGCACCACGTCGGGCACCGTGGCGGCGGCCAGCTCGGTCGCCTCGTCACCATCGGACGCCTCACCCACCACCTCGATGTCGTCCTCGACGGTGAGGAGCATCACGAGTCCACGCCGGAAAAGCTCCTGGTCATCGACCACGAGCACCCTGATGGGTTCCTGTCGTGGTGTGAAGGCGGGGCTCGGGTCCATGACCGAAATGATCGCATGGTCTGCCGTTCCCGTGTGACGAGTCCTCGGAGTCGGACTGATCAGCTCACTCTGTCAGGCGGATGATGCCGTAGTCATACCCTTTCCGGCGGTACACCACAGCTGGCACGTCGGCCTCTTTGTCGATGAACAGATAGAAGTCGTGACCGACGAGTTCCATCTCGTAGAGCGCCTGGTCCAGGGTCATCGGCGACGCTGGATGCGACTTCTCGCGGACGACGAGCGGACCGTCGCCGTGGACCGTCAGCGGACCGACCTTGTGTGCGCCCGTAAGGTCCTCCGGCTCGACGTCGGCGGCGACGTCGGCGACCGGGCTGCCGTTCGCCATGGCCTGAGCCAGTGACGTGGGCGTACGACTCCCGTGGTGGATGCGTCGGCGGTCGGCAGCCTTCCGTGCCTGGGCGCTGAGTCGCTCGACGGCTTTGTCGAGGGCGGACATCTTGTCCTCGGCGGCTGCTTCTGCGCGCACGATTGGGCCCTTGCTGCGGATCGTGATCTCTACGCGTGACGACTGGTTCGAAAGGCGCGGGTTGATCTCGGTGGACACCTCCACGTCGATGCGGATGATCCGGTGGTCGTACTTCTCCAGCTTGGCGAGCTTGTCTTCTACATGACTGCGAAACCGGTCTGATATCTCGCAATGACGGCCCTTGACCACGACTTCCACACGTGCCTCCTCGATCTATCGATCTTGAGTGTTGCCGGTAGCTGTCTCGCTGACACCCGTCCGTCCGACCTGGTCTTCGTCCCCACACTCGCCTGCTGAGACTTTCGCAGCTTCTGCCACTAACGGTCTTCTCCCGTGGTCGCACGGCATGGACCGCGCGGCGGGGCAGGACTTACGGCTAAGCCGCTCCGTGATCAGCCAGCAGCACCGGCGGACGGCGCTACCGACCTTACGTGGGCCGTTTCGCCTGCGGCTGGCATCGGCTTGCCTCACGGAGCCTCGACGAATCGAAACCCGGTCAGCGCAACCACGGACCCGGACGGGTGCCATGGCTATGACAGTAGTCGAGGCAGGCCGCGCTCAACAGCGTTCCCCATTATCGCGAGACCGGCGCAAGAGCTCATGCCCCACCGGAAGCCGTCGCGCGGTGGCCGCAACGACGGCAGCGCCCCACACGGCAACGCCTGCGCCTGCGAGCGCTCGGCAGGCCTCGACGAGTGTCGAACCCGTGGTGACCACGTCGTCGACGACAATGACCGGCTCCGTCGGGACAGACCGGCGTACGCCGAATGCGCCGGCGAGGTTGGCCGCCCGAGCCTGCGACGACAGGCCCGCCTGGTCGGCGACAGGCCGCGCAACCCGGAGGCATGCCCGCACCTCGGCTGCCACTCCCCCTTGCCTCAGGTGGCGAATCGCCTGGCGTGTCATTCGTAGCAGCGGGTCGTGGCCGCGACTGCGCACCGCGCGCAGCGACGAAGGCGCCGGCACCAAGGTGACCGTCGTCAGGCCAGGTGCGCGGAGGTCGGCGAGAAGGCCCAGGACCGACCAGCTCAGGGCCCGCCCCAGCGCGCCCGCCAAGGACAGCCGGTTGTGCTCCTTGTGGGCGACTAGCGCAGCTCGGGCCACGTCGTCGTATGCTGCGACGGCATACACCGGCGGAAGCCCTGCCGGCACAGGCGACGGCCTGGTGCGGGCTGGCGGGTGCTGCGCCAGGCGGCGCGCGCAGGTGGGACACAGCGCGGGTCCCGGGGCGGCACAGCCGACGCAGGCGCTGCCAAGCAGCAGGTCTCCGGCCGCGCCGGTGAGGGCTCGCCACTGTGTCATGTGGGCGACGGTGCCCGGCTCGAGCGATGGCGGCCACCGGTTGGCCATCGGTTGTGGAGGTGGTTCGACGCCGGGTGAGCTGTGGACGTCAGCCGGGGTAGACAGGGCTGAGAACCTTGGCCGTCCCGGCGTACCTCGCCCAGCCTGACTCGGGACCACGCGCGTAGAGGACGCCCTTGCGGTTGCCGACTACGACGGGGATGTCGATGTTGGGGCCGGAGGCGATGGCCAGTGGGCGGATCGGCAAGAACCCGTCGAACGTGGTGATGCTCGAACCGTCGATGCTGACGTCGAACGGCTGCAGGTTCCCGCCGTCCTCGTTGGCCAACACGGCCACGCTGGTCGGCGACAGCCAGGCGAGGTGGTTTCGGCCGCTGAACGTCACGTTCGGACCGAAGACGGTGCGGGCGACCGACAGGCTGACGTCGAAGGGGTCGCCGCCGACCCGGTCAATGATGGCGATGCTGAGCCTTGTCCCGCTTTCGGTCTTGGTGATGGCAGCGATCCTTGTTCCGTCGCGGGAGACGGCGAACGACAGCACCTTCTCGCCGGTGATGCCGGGGGCTTTGATGGTCTGGACCTTGTTGGCGGTCGCGATCGAGAGCCGAGCACCATTTCTCGTCTGGTCGACGAGCCACAAGATCTGGTGGATGTCCCACGACGGACGCAGCAGGTCGCGCGCGTTTCGGAACCACGTGGAGACACCGCCACCGACCTCGGAGACCAGGCCTACGACGACATCGTCGCCGTCCTTCCTGACCACGGCTGCCCGCGTGCCGGACGGGTCGACCGCGAAGTTGCGTGGGCTCTTGACGGCATCGGCGATCGCACCAACCACACCGCTCGCGCCATCTTGCGACACCGTGACCAAGCCGCGCTGCGACCACCCGAACAGCTGCCGGCTGGCCGCGAACCCGGCGGGGTCGTAGCCCGTGAAGTCGTCCACTCCGAACTCTGTCCCCGACCCTTCGATGTTGAGCCGCTGTCCACCGACAGTGATGGCCAGGGTCTCGACGTCGGGCAACGCCCGGAGAGTCCAGCTCAGTTGCGCGGCGAGCAGCCTCCGCTCGTCGGGCGACATACTCGCTGCGGCGGCGTTGAGCGGGATCGCCGCGAGGCCGCTGGCCGTGACGTCCACGGGGTCGGTGACCGCCAGCCCTGGGGCAGCGGCGGTGGACGCGACTCCGAGCAGCTCGCCGCTTGGACCTCGCAACAGGTTCTCGACCAGGTGGGTCGCCGTGGCGTCATCGAGCAGCAGGTAGATGGGGTCAGGCGTCAGGATCGTGCCCGTCGGGTCGAAATAGTACAGCGAGAACGGGTCGAAGTAGCGGACGAAGTAGTCCCTGTCGATGTACGTACCGGACGGTGGGTTCGCGAGCCTCCACTCGTCGTCGACCACTTCGGTGCGCAGGGGCAGTGTGATGCCAGACGTCCCCGCTGTCGACGACGTCCACGACCCGTTTGCGTCCAGTGAGCCGAGGCGGCGAGACTCGAAGTTCACCGCTGTCTCGCGTTCGATCATCCTCTGGTCGTCGTAGACCACCAGCGTCTGGCTCGGATCCCAACGCTCGGCTGCAGCAGGCGACAAGAAGCTCCGCGCGAGCTCGTCGGACCGCGGGTAGGCAAGCATCGCCTCGAAGAAGCCGGCGACGATCTCCTCGCGGCTGGCGCCGGCGACGGGACCAGATGGAAGGTTGCTGTTCAGCTGTGGCTCATCCTGGGCACCAACCTCGCGGCCCTGGCGCACCGGGGAGTCGGTCGGGATGGATGCACAGCCCGTCGCGACGACACTCACAGCGCCGGCCACGATGCAGCCGAGCAGGCGGGGCCGCCTCACGCCTCTCATAGGCGCCTCCGGTCGTGCGGATGCCGCGCGTAGGCGCCGCCCACAGTGACGGGGACGGGTTGCCGCTCCACCGGGATGAGGGGCAGAGGGGAGGCGATCACGGGCTCGCCTGAGCGTCGCGGCAGCGTCAACCTGAACACGGAGCCGTAACCGGCCTCACCCCACGCATCGAGCTTGCCGGCATGCAGGGCGGTGTCCTCGACGGCGATCGACAGGCCAAGACCGGTGCCGCCGCGAGTCCTCGCCCGCGCCGGGTCGGCTCGCCAGAACCGGTTGAACACCAGGACCTCCTCGCCGGGCTTGAGTCCGACGCCCCGGTCTCGAACTGTGAGGGCAACCGCGTCATTGCTCGCCCCGACGGTGACTTCGACGTCCTCGCCGGCGCCGTAGTCGATCGCGTTGACGACGAGGTTGCGGACGACCCGCTCCACGCGTCGTACGTCGGCCTCCGCCAGGCATGGGGTGTCCGGCGCATTGATCCGGACCGAGGTGCCCCGCTGATCGGCGAGCGCCCGTGAGTCGTTGACGACGCGGTGGGCCACATGGCGCAGGTCGACCTCGCTCAGCTCGAGCAACGCCGCACCCGCGTCGAAGCGGCTGATCTCGAGCAGGTCGGTCAACAACCCCTCGAACCTGTCGAGCTCGTTCTGGAGCAGCTCAGCTGACCTCGCGGTCGCGGGGTCGAACGACGTACGAGCGTCGTGCAGCACATCCGACGCGAGCCGCACCGTCGTAAGCGGAGTGCGCAGCTCGTGGCTGACATCGGCGACAAAGCGTCGCTGGACCCGCGACAGCTCCTCAAGCTGTCTGATCTGCCGCTGCAGGCTAGCGGCCATCTGGTTGAAGGACTGCCCGAGCCGGGCGATGTCGTCCTCACCGCGCACGTGCATTCGCTCCTCGAGGCGACCGGCCGCGAGCCGCTCGGCGATCCGCCGAGCCAGCCGCACCGGCGTCACAACCTGTCGAGTGACAAGCCAGGCGATCGTGCCCAACAAGACCACCAACAGGGAGCCGGTCGTGATCAAGGCGCCTCGCACCACGTTCAGCGTCTGCTGCTGTTCCTGCAGCGAGAACACGTAGAAGAGCGCATACGTCGGACCTGGGCTGTTGCTCGTGCTCGGGAACTGGATCTGCGACCCGACGACGAGCCCCGGCTCCGACGGCCGCTCCTCGTCGCTGAAAGTGATCGACGAGTAGACCCACCAGCTGTTGGGCTCGGCCTGCACTTGCGCCAGCAGGTCGGAGGGCACGGACTCGCGCGCATCGATATCGCCCGACGAGCCGCGGATCCCGGTTGACTGCGGGCTCGTGGAGAAGGGTTCGATCGGTCCGACAATGACCACGTAGTACTCGTCGCGAGCCTCGTTACGAGGTGACAGAAGCTCGAGCAGCTGGTTGAGGACGGGACCGGAGTCGAAGACGTTGCCGACGTCGGGTGTGTCGAGCTCGGACTGGGCGGTGTCGAAACCCGCCGACGCCTGCGTGAGCGCCGCCTGGAGCTTGCTGTCGAGAAGCCCGTCGGTCACCTGGCGGAGCAGGATCAAGCCGGCGAAGATCGCCAGGACGGCAGACAACGCGAGTGTCCCGATCACCACCCGCGCCTGAATCGAGCGGCGCCACAGGCCGGCAAGCTTGCGCACTGGTGCGCCCGCCGCCTTGCCGATGTCAGCGAGCGGTTGCGGCAAGGACTTGACCGGGAAGACCATCCATCACCCGCTGTTGGCCTCGCCGGCCCGATAACCCACACCGCGAACGGTGAGCACGATCTGCGGGTTCTCCGGGTCGAGCTCGACCTTCGACCGCAGCCGCTGCACATGCACGTTGACAAGCCTGGTGTCGGCAGCATGGCGATAGCCCCACACCTGCTCGAGCAGCACCTCACGGGTGAACACCTGCCACGGTTTGCGTGCCAGGCAGACCAACAGGTCGAACTCCAGCGGCGTCAGCGACAGGTTCTCGTCACCGCGCTTGACTGTGTGCCCAGCCACATCGATGACGAGATCGCCGATCTCGATCGCCTCGGGCGCAGACTCCTCGAACGTACGCAGTCGTGCTCTGAGCCGAGCCACCAACTCCTTCGGCTTGAACGGCTTCACGACGTAGTCGTCGGCACCCGACTCCAATCCGACCACGATGTCGACCGTGTCGGTCTTGGCCGTCAGCATGATGATCGGGACGCCCGACTCAGCGCGAATCTCACGGCACACGTCGACACCGTCCTTGCCCGGCAACATCAGGTCGAGCAGGACCAGGTCAGGCCTGAAGTCGCGAACAGCCCCCATCGCCCGATCGCCCGTCGAGCAGACGCGTGGCTCGAAGCCCTCGTTGCGCAGCACGATCGTCAGCATCTCGGCCAGCGACGAGTCGTCATCGACGACGAGGATCTTGCCTCGATGCTTGCGCACAGCCTCCACAGCCCGTATCCATCCCTTCTGCTGCTCGACGTCTGGTGCTCGACGCCGCACACAAAGGGTACGTCGAACAGCCAGGTCAGCGACGGAGGTACGGCCAGCTCCCCTCCACGGCGGTCGAGCTTGTCGAGACCCGCCCGTCGAGCGGTGCTCCGACGGTCGAGCTTGTCGAGACCTAGATCTCGACAAGCTCGATCGGCGGAGATCGATTTTGGTGAGGTCGCGTAGCCGACCGACAGTTTCGCTCCGGGTTGAAGAGCGCAGCAACGCACGGAGTCTCGCTGGTGGTTGCTTCCCACTGGCGGCCGCCAGTACGTCGGTCGAGCTGTCCTCCGGCGGTCGAGCTTGTGGAGACCCCGCCGGTCGAGCTTGTCGCGGTCGCGCTACACCACGGCTGTCGAGCCTGTCGAGACCCCGGTGATCTCGACAAGCTCGATCAGCGGAGGGCGACCACAGAGAATGTCTCGAAAACCGTTGTGCATAAGGGGATCTGAGCCTCAGAACTGTCGGCGGCCACCGATAGATTCAGTCCCATGCTCGACACCGACACCGACCGCAGCATCCTCGACGCAGACGCCACCCTGCGCCACATCAGAGCAATGCAAGCGTCGGCGCAGCGTGCCGAGGTCGCGATCTTGGAAGACGCCGCCCACTGGGCCGACCTCCACGGCGTCCTCGAACCGACAGGAGTTTGCGCTACCCGGAGCCGAACAGATGCTCCCACTCGGCGGCGACGGCACTCCTGAGGTGTCGGAGTTCTGCCCCGCCGAACTCGGCGCCGAACTCGCCATCTCCACCAACTCCGCCGCCAGGCTCATCGGCGACGCCCTCGACCTGCGCCACCGCCTCCCCCGACTCTGGGCCCGCATCCAGGCCGGTGAGGTCAAACCCTGGATCGGACGCCAGATCGCCACCGACACCCGCGACGTCTCCCACGAGACCGTGGCCGTGGTGGACCGGCGGGTCGCCAAATACGCCCACTCGCTGACCTGGGGACGCCTCGCCAAAGTAGTCCAGGCCGCCATCATCGACACCGACCCCGACTACGCCCGCCAACGCGAAGAGGCCCACCGCCGCAACCGCGGAGTCTGGCTCAACCCGGCCGACGCCACCGGCACCATCACCGGCGCCTTCGCCGCCGCCGGACCCGACGCCCTGCAATTCGACGCCGGACTCAACCGCACCGCCGACGCCCTCGACCGCCCTCGGCGACACCGACACCCAAGACATCCGCCGATCCAAAGCCCTCGGCATCCTCGCCAACCCACAGCTCACCATGGACCTCTACGCCACCGCCCAGACCACAGACCTACCCGCGTCGGTCGAGCCTGTCGAGACCCCGATCTCGATCACCAACGACCAGCTGCCGGCGGCGTTCGTGCGGGGAGTCAGCATCAAGGTCGACCCCCGACCCAAAGCCGTCCTCTACGTCCACCTGACCAAAGAAGCCCTGGACTCCGGCGACGGAGTCGCTCGGGTGGAAGGGATCGGACCCGTCACCCTCGACCAAGCCAAACAATGGCTCAGCGACTGCACCATCACCCTCAAACCCGTCCTCGACGTCGCCGGCATCACACCCGTCGACGCCTACGAAATCCCCGACCAGATGCGCGAAGCCATCCACCTCATCACCCCGGCCGACACGTTCCCGTATGCGTCCTGCACCAGCCGCAAAATGGACCTCGACCACACCATCCCCTACCTGCCCATGGTCTCGACAAGCTCGACCGGCGGACCACCCGGCCAAACCGGGATCGGGAAACTCGGACCCCTGACCAGACGACACCACCGAATCAAGACCCACAGCCGATGGCAAGTCAAACAACCCTTCCCCGGCATCTACCTATGGCGATCACCCCACGGCAGATACTGGCTCGTCGACCACACCGGCACCCACCGCCTCAGCGCCTAACCTCCGCAACAACAAACACCCCGACCAAGCCGCCTCACAAGCGGCTCGTCGGAGTGCAGTTGTGCGTCAAGTGCCAGGTGGCTGTCCGGAGGGCAGCCACTGGCTCGCGTCAGTAGCGGTAGTGGTCAGACTTGTAAGGCCCCTGCGTGCTGACGCCGAGGTACTTCGCCTGCTCGTCGGTGAGCTCTGTCAACGACACACCCAGCGCGGAGAGATGCAGGCGTGCAACCTCCTCGTCGAGGTGCTTGGGCAGCACGTAGACGCCAGTCGGGTACTCCTCGGACTTCGTGAAGAGCTCGATCTGAGCCAGCACTTGGTTGGTGAACGAGTTCGACATCACGAACGACGGGTGGCCGGTCGCGTTGCCAAGGTTCATCAGCCGACCCTCGCTGAGCACGATGATCGTGTTACCACCTGGGAACGACCATAGGTCGACCTGAGGCTTCACGGTCTTGCGCTCGATGCCGGGGTAGGACTCGAGGCCGGCCATGTCGATCTCGTTGTCGAAGTGACCGATGTTGGCCAGGATCGCCTGGTGCTTGAGCCGTGACATCTGCTCGACGGTGACGACCTTGTAGCAACCGGTGGCCGTGATGACGATGTCGGCGGTGGCGATGACCTCGTCGAGGGTTGCGACCTGGTAGCCGTCCATCGCCGCCTGCAACGCGCAGATCGGGTCCACTTCGGTGATGATGACGCGCGCACCCTGCCCGCGCAGCGACTCGGCACAGCCCTTGCCGACATCGCCGTACCCGCACACGACGGCGACCTTGCCTCCAATGAGGACATCGGTGGCTCGGTTGATGCCGTCGATCAGGGAGTGGCGGCAGCCGTACTTGTTGTCGAACTTCGACTTCGTCACCGAGTCGTTGACGTTGATCGCCGGGAAGAGGAGAGCGCCGTCGCGCTGACGCTCGTACAGGCGATGAACGCCAGTCGTGGTCTCCTCGGTGACGCCCATGATGTCGTTGGCAATCGGCGTCCACTTCGTGGGCGACTCCGAAAGAGTGCGGGTGAGGACCTTCAAGATCTCGCGCAGCTCGGCGTTGTCTGTCGAGTCAGGCGACGGTACGGCGCCTTCCTTCTCGTACTCGACCCCGAGGTGCACCAGCAGCGTGGCGTCTCCGCCGTCGTCGAGAATCATGTTGGGGCCGCTTGCGGACCCAACCATTGACTCAGCGGGGCCGGCGTCGCCGCCAGGCCAGGTCAGGATCTGCTCCGTGCACCACCAGTACTCCGACAGTGACTCACCCTTCCAGGCGAACACAGGCACACCCTGCGGGTCGTCTGGAGTGCCGTTCGGGCCGACCGCGACCGCGGCCGCGGCATGGTCCTGAGTGGAGAAGATGTTGCAGCTGGCCCAACGCACTTCGGCGCCGAGAGCTGTCAGGGTCTCGATCAGCACCGCTGTCTGCACGGTCATGTGCAGCGAGCCGGCGATCCGAGCTCCGGCCAGCGGCTTCGACGTGCCGTAGCGCTCACGCATCGCCATCAGGCCGGGCATCTCGTGCTCGGCGAGTGTGATCTCGGTGCGGCCGTAGTCGGCCAGCGTCAAATCGGCAACCTTGAAGTCCATGTGATCCCTCTGCAGCGTCTGGGCGTGGCCCCGGCGGGGACCGTGACCAAGGATAGAACCCTCGGCGGTAGTCCCGAAATCGTGGGTTGTTCAGCGTTTGATGTCAGGCTCGATGAAGATGTACTTCGCTTCGGGCACAGCGGCTCGCACCCGCTCCTCCGCTGCGTTGATCGTCTCGGTGATGGCGAGAGCACTCTCGGTCGGTGCCACCGAGATCTTGCAGGCGACCAGGATCTCTTCCGGTCCTGTGTGCAAGGTGCGGATGTGGATGATCTCGAGTACCTCGTCTCCCGCCAGGATCCCCGCTTCGATCTCGGAGCGGTGCTCGGCGGTCGCGGACTCGCCAAGCAGCAGGCTCTTGGTCTCGATCGCGAGGGTAATCGCGACCGCAACGAGCAGGAGGCCGATCGCCGTCGTACCGGCAACGTCCCAGTAGCCGTTGTCCGTCAGCAGGCTGAGGCTGACGCCGAACAGCGCGAAGATGAGGCCCAGCAGTGCCGCCAGGTCTTCCAGGAGAATGACCGGAAGCTCAGGCGCCTTGGCGCGTTTGATGAACGTGGCCCAGGACGCCTGGCCCCGCACCCGGTTGGACTCGATGATCGCTGTGCGGAACGAGAACGACTCCATCACGATGGCAATGACCAAGACCAGGATCGCCACCCACGCGTAACCCCCGTCGAGCAGCTTGTTCGGCTCGCCGGCGTGAACCTCCTCGTACTTGTGGAACGCCTCGTAAAGCGCGAAGAGACCACCGACGCTGAACAGGACGATCGCGACGATGAACGCGTAGATGTAGCGCTCGCGTCCGAACCCGAACGGGTGGTTGGTCGTCGGCGCGCGTCTCGCCCGCTTCCCGCCGAGCAGCAACAATCCCTGGTTGCCGGCGTCGGCGACTGAGTGGATGGCCTCAGCGAGCATGGACGACGCACCTGTCAGCGCGAACGCGATGAACTTCGTGACGGCGATGCCGGTGTTGGCGAGCAGCGCCGCCACCACCGCCTTGGTTCCGCCTTCAACGCTCACGTGTGCTCTCCTCGTCGCCGATGCTGGTCGTCCGACCGGTGCTCAGTCAATCACTGCTACCGCCGAGGCCGATCTCAAGATAGGTGGCGGCGTAGGTTCCGGTGGCCAGCAACGCCGCATACCGCGCCATCTCCGAACCTTCGCGTGCATCGATCGTCTGGATGCGTACGTCGTGCGCGGTGGCGACGGTGGTGAGATGCCCCCGGAGCTCGCGCACCGATGCCTCCTCCGTGCCGTCGTCGAGGATGAGCAGACCGGGTCGCGGTGACTCGCGCGCCGAGTCCTCGAACGGGTCAGCGAAGACGTCGAGCCCATGAGTCGCCTCCAGCACCGGGATCAGATGCCGGGCGTCTGCGGCAAGGGCTGGGCGGCCCGTCGTACGTCGGATGGCCTCGGCCACCCGCCGAGCCGCGCGCGCTGCGAGCACCGACCCGCCCCACACCAATGGGGCGGTGTCAGCCAGAAACAGGGAGAGGTTCTTCGCGGGGTTGGCCGAGATGTCGTGATGGGGAGAGCACGTGACCGCTACGTCGTCGAGGATCCGGGCCACGCCGTCAGCGTCGACCTCTGGGCCGACCCCGAGGCGATGCAGGGCCTGGAGCATCACCACGGCCGCGGCCAACGTGTCGTCGGTCTGCGTCGGCAACACGTGGCTGTGGCGCCCTTGCGCGTGCTCAGCGATCACCGAGCGAGGCGGGCAGGCGGTGATGAGCGAGCAACCGCGACGGACAGCCTCGCGCACCGCCGACGCCGTGTCGCTGTCGCCGCCGGACGGTGCCAGCACGATGACGAGATCCAGCGCGCCCGCCCAGCCCGGAAGCCCCGGCCCCGGCCACGCCACGAACGGCACCGGGCACCACGGCTCGAGGACAGCACGCAACAGCCGGGCATCAACTCCGGCCGCCACGATCGCGCGCGGACTCAGCTCCCGCGAGATCTCCGCGATGGTGTCGGCGGCCGTGCCTGCCTCGACCCGCACCCGGGCACCGGACTCGGCAAGCCAACGCAACGGAACGTCGGCGGCCGCGAGGACATCGGGGTCGTCGAGGCGAGTGTCGTCGAAGACGTCGGCCATCGCGTCAGGCGGGCCCTTCAGCCCGCCGTGCCTCGTCGACGAGCATCACCGGTATGTCGTCGCGCACCGGGTAGATGAGACCGCACCCTTCGCAGATCAGCTCGTCGTTGTCCTGGTCGACGGTGAGCGATCCCTTGCAGGCCGGGCAGACCAAGATATCCAGCAGCATCGGGTCGAGCTTCACGTTGCCCTCCTCATCAGTACAGCTTCATCAATGCAACGACCTCGTCGCGAACCGCCGCCATGGTCGCACCGGTCGTAGCTTCGACGTTGAGACGCAGCAGCGGCTCTGTGTTGGACGCGCGGACATTGAACCACCACTCCTCGGCCGAGACCGTAAGGCCGTCCAGATAGTCGAGGTTCACCCCGCGCTTGTCGACGTACGTATCGGCGATCCGAGCCTGCGCAGCGTTCCCGTCCAACACCTCGACGTTGATCTCGCCGGAGGCGACGTAGGGGTCCAGGTCACCGACGAGCTTGGACACCGGCCCGTCGAACTCCGCCAGCGCCGCCAGCAGATGCAGCGCAGCGAGCATGCCCGAGTCGGCGTACCAGAAGTCCCGGAAGTAAAAGTGGCCGGAGTGCTCGCCGCCGAACGCTACGTCTTGTTCGGCCATCGTTGCCTTGATAAGCGAGTGCCCGACCTTGGTCCGGATCGGCACGCCGCCCAGGCGCTCGACCACCTCGGGCACGGCACGACTAGTGACCGCGTTGTGGATGATGCGCGCCCCGGGCTCCCGGGCCAGAGTGCGGACCGCGATCAGCGCCGTCAGCGCCGACGGTGACACCAGCTCGCCCCGTTCGTCGACCACGAAGCACCGGTCGGCGTCGCCGTCGAAAGCGAGGCCGACGTCTGCTCGGTGCGTCAGCACTGCGGCCTGCAGGTCATGCAGGTTCGCCGGGTCGAGCGGGTTGGCGTCGTGGTGGGGAAACATCCCGTCGAGCTCGAAGTACATCGGTATGACGTCGAGGTCCAGCGGCACCAGGACAGCAGGCACGGTATGGCCCGCCATGCCTGACCCCGCATCGACGACGACGGAGAGCCTCCTGCCGTTGACAGGCACGAGCTCATGGAGACAGCTGGCATAGGAGCCGAGGACATCCCTGCTTTCCGCCGAGCCGCGGACCTGCTCGGCGGGTGGGAGGCCTGCCTCCACGCGGTGCCGGATCGCGTCGAGCCCGGTCGACGCCGACAGCGCGACTGCCCCGCTGCGGCACAGCTTGATGCCGTTGTAGCGCGCCGGGTTGTGGGACGCCGTGACCATGGCCGCGGGGAGCCCAAACTGACCGGACGCGAAGTACAGCTGGTCGGTCGACGCCAGGCCGATCTGCATCACGTCGACACCCCTGTCACGCACGCCGTCGGCGAAGGCGTCGGTTAGGGGGACGGACGAGGCGCGCATGTCATGACCGACGACAACGGCTGTGTCTCTCCTGTCACCGACGACCTCGAGTACGAACGCTGCTCCGATGGCTCGTGCCGTCGGAGAGTCGAGCTCCGACGGGACGAGTCCGCGGACGTCGTACGCCTTGAAGATCGCGTCGAGGTCAGGCACCGGCCCATCCTCGCAGAGCCGGGCTACGACGGGTCGATCTCCTCGGGCTCGCGTCCGAGCAGGTCGGCGATGTGCTCCACCAGCACCTCGTTGACGAGGGCAGCCCGCTCGAGACGCGTGACTGCTCGCAGCTCGATCGGCCGCCGGAACAGCACGATCCGTGCTGGCTCGCTCGGCGTCGCCCCTCGGACGAGCGAACCGAGCGGCACCGGCTCGTCTACCCACGTGTCGGGTATCTGCGGCACGTCCTCAGTCCCGAACACGACGTCGCGCAGCTCATTGCCCCAGCGGACCGACAGTCGCTCGACCAAGGACAGAACCAGTTCGTCGAACTCCGTCGCTCGGTCACGGCCGAGGGTGGGTGTCCGCTTACTCAACGGGCCGGGCAGGGCGAGCGGGCCTCGCACCCCGCGGCCGCGGCGGTCACGAGTCGACCCCGTGCGGGCCGGCGTCACCGGCAGCCGGTGGGGGTTGGTTGGACGGGCCACGACGTCACCCTAGAGGCGTGTCTCGGCGGTGGTTAGCGGGGCTCCGACGGTAGCGTCAACTCGTGAGCCGACGTCGCGCTTGTTCCCGCAGCACTTGTGGGCGCAACGCGTTGGCTACGTTGACCTATGTCTACAGCGATCAGACGGCAGTGTTGGGGCCGTTGGCGACGTACGCCGAACCGCACGCCTATGACCTGTGCGAGCTGCATGCCGACCGCCTCAGTGTCCCCCGTGGCTGGGAGGTCATCTCCCTCAACCGCGAGAGCACGACGCCCGGACCCACCGAGGACGATCTTCTTGCGTTGGCAGACGCCGTACGCGAGGCGGGCCGACCCAGACCCGTCCCAGAGCCGGCCGGGACCGTCGAGGTCGGCCGACGGGGGCACCTGCGGGTGTTGCGCTCGACCGACGCCTGACCCTCAGGGCGCAGGCTCGACGGGCGGTTGCACGATCTCCCACAGCCCTGGCGACACGGGGATTGTCGACACCCCGGACCGGCCGACCACATGGACCACTGCTGAGATCGCGTCGCTCTCGTCGGCAGTCAGTGCGACGTACGACGTCAAGGGTTCGAGGTCAAGCGGGCGACAGCTCGTCGCTCGGCCACGGACCCGGATGACCTCCGTGCGCTCGGACTGACCCGTCGCCGCGACCAGCTCCACGGACACGCTGCCGCCTGCCGGGCCGGCGGTTGCCGTGCACAGCAGCATCCGTGACCGCCGCAGGACCGGAATGATCGCGGGGTCAGCTGTAAGCGGCTCCCCTACCGTCGACACGGCGAAGTCGGGGCGTGATTGCAGGGTGGCGGTGACGATGCCGGCCGTCACGTCGGCATTCGCCGTCACGTGCAGGGCGAGCGAGCCCCGGTCGGCGATGTCGGTGATGTCGGTGACGACGACGCTGCCGGGATCGACGCGCACGTCGGTCAGCGCAGTCGGCCTGAACGGTCCGTTCTCATCCAGGGCGGCAACCTGCACGAGCGCCTCGCGCCCACCAGGGTTCGTCAAGATCAGCTGCTGGCGGCGACCCGGCCCAGGCACGCCGCCGTTGACGAGAAGATCGGTGCCGGGAGGGATGGCAGGAGGCACCCACTCCGACCCCGCAGGCGTTGCGCCGTCGACCTTCGTCGTCGCAACTGCGGCCGCCAGTCGGCCGCGGGTGGCGCGGACCCGGACGGTGGCGTTCTCGACACCGGGAGCGAGCCGGGCAAGGTCGACGGAAGTCCGGGACTGCGCGGCCACGCCTATCCCTCGACTGCCGGGCGCGGCGACCCTGCCCTGTTGACCGAACACCAAGACGTCGACGACCGCCAACCCCGTCGTGGGATTGCTGAGGACCAGCCGTGACGTCGCACCGACGTTGGTGTCGACCCCGTTGAACCACCACTCGGCTGCCACCCGCGGGCACGCACTGACCGCAAGTCCGGATCGATGCCTCCCCTGCGACGTCGACAGCTGGAACGCCGTCACGCCTGGAGCGGCTCGGCCCTTGGCCGAGACCACGACCGAAGGACCATCCGACGTGCTGAGCGGCTCGTCGATCGGCACCCCGAGCTCGTCGGACTCACCCACCCCGACCGGCGCGGACGACGAGAGAGTTTCCGCAGTCAAACTTCCGCCGGTCGCATCGCCGGGCGTCACGGCGAACAACCGGGTCAGGGTTACCCGGTCAGTCGGCGTCTCGGGGCAGCTGAGCTGCATGCTCGACGGTGCCACCGTCGACGCCGACGTGGTCGCCTGCGGTAGCTCCTTGCCACCCTGACTCGCGACGACGACAGACGCCACGCAGACGACGACAGCGCCGAGAGCCACGAGGCTATGACGCTGCCTCATTCCGGCTCCTCCGCTCCAGTTCGTCGAAGCCCTGGCGCGGCGAGCACCAACACGACGAGGACCGCGAAGGCCTGCAAGAGCAGCCACCACTCCCGGTTGGACGTGTCATCGACCACCCCGCGGTCGCCCTCTGGCGCCTCCACCTGCCAGGCGGCCTTGACCGCGGCGTTGGTGGACGCGCGGCTAAGTCCGGGCTGTGCATCGAGCTCCGCAACCGTGTGGGGGTCGGAGGGACGCGGCAGCACGACGTACGCGATGCCGTTGCGGGCGAGCCGCTTCACATCGCTCGGCCTGCCCGCCGAGACGAGGTCGCGCACCAGCGCTGTCAGCCGGTCGTCGGGCTCTTCGGGGAGGACGCTGTCGTCGCCCAGCCGTCGCCCGTCGTCGGCGGCGACGACATACGTGAACGGTGTCTCGCCAGACCGGATCACGATGAGCCGCAGCTGCGGGTCGGCCCGCATCGCGTCGACCATGTATGCCGGCAGGGTCGAGGCCGCCCGGCGATCGAGGTCACCTTGGGGCGCGACGGTGACCCACCAAGCAAGGCCGAGCAGCGGGGCGGTCAGTGCCAGCGCGGTCGTGACGGCCGCCACGGGCTGACGCCAGCCAAAGCTGCCTGACCGAACCACCTCGCCGACTCCGTCCGCCGCGATGGCGGCCGCCGCGATGGCAGCGCCCTGCACCAGCAGCACAGGGAAACCGGTCCAGACGTACGCCTGGTCGTCGGTCCCGGGCACACCGACGGTCAGCTGACTCAGCACGGCGACAGCGGCCAGCCCGGCCGCAATCACTACCCAGGCAGCGGCGACCCGGGTGAGCCGATCTGGGCGAAGCAGTGCGAGGACCGCCGCGATCAACAGTCCGGCAGTCAGCCACCAGGGCGCCGCGCCGGCCGCATCGAGCCGACCGAACGGCAGCTGCCACGCGTGGTCCTGTACGGCGGAGACGCCAACGTCGACGCGCCCCGCCTCGGTCAACACCAGGCTCGGGTCGGTCAGCAACCGCCACGACCAGGGCACCAACAACACGAGTGGGAGCAGCAGGGCCAAGGCGAGCGGTCCCAACCGCCGAGCCCGGCCAGTGGCGGCCAGGAACATCGCTGCTACCCCGGCGAGCGCGACGGCGATCGACCAGCTGACGGGCGCGAACGCAACGAGCACGCTCAGTGCCAGCCCGGTGACTGCCGCCGCCCGCCACCCCGCCCCGGTAGGCGACGTGAGCAGCGGGATCGCCGCCCGCACCACCCACGGCAGGCAGATCCCCGCGACCACCGTGCCGAGGTGGCCGCTTGTCGCGACACCGGTGACTGCGAACAGCACGGCGTAGCTCGTCGCCGCCCAGACCCGTACCAGCGGCGCGCTGACGACGCGGCGAGCCAGCGTGTAGGCGCCGACGCCGGCCAGAGGCACAGCGAAAAGCAGCAGCAGATCGATGACCAGCCAGCTCTTCCCGACCAGCACAGTGCCGAAGGTGGCGAGCAGAGCGACGTACGGAGCCGTCGGGGTATCAGAGCCCAGCCCGACGGGATGCCACGTCTCGGTGTAGAGCTGCCACCACGACCCGGAGGACGCGGGAACCGGCAGCAGGGCTCCACCCTGCAGAAAGCCCGCGCCGTGCAGCCCTCGAGTCGCGACGAACGCAGCGAGCGTCAGCACCGTGGTCAGGCTGACCAGCGGGTGGTCACGCACCCATGCGACCGGCCCAGCGCCCACCGGCAGGTTGACGGAGTCGTCGGCTGCCGGCCCGGTCTCGAGCGCCGTCGCGTCTCCTCGACCCGAGCGCAGCCGCCGGGCAGACGAGGCGACGGTTGCGGCCCGGTCACGCAGGCCTGCGCTGACCTGGCTGAGCACTGAGTCGAGGCCGTAGAGGTACGGCGTCCACCAGGACGGGAGCAGGGGCCGCCACCGAGAGCGGGGAGCCGTGGCGTGAGGGCGGCGTTGTCGGCGGGCTTTCCAGATCACGTGGGGTCGGACGATGACACTGGCCATCGCTCGCACCTCGTCGCGTGCGGCTCCCGGCAGCTTGCCGACCAGGTAGCCAAGAGCCCGGAGGAGTGACCCGAGCGTGAGTCGGATGTACTGGCACGGAACGGCCGCCGCTCGGCAGTTGACGAGAAGTGTGTAGAGCGCTGCCCGGCGGTCCGCGCGGTGCGGGCTCGGGTTGGTGTTGTCGATGGCACGAACGCCGCGGGTGGCCGCCTCCGCGTGGAAGAGGAGCGCGTCCGGCGCGACCACGACTCGCCCTCCCGAGCGAGCCACCCGCCAGCCGAAGTCGACGTCGTCGCGGAACAGCGGCAACCGTGCGTCGAACCCTCCGAGCCGGTCCCACACGTCGCGGCGGACGAGCATGCCCGCCGACCCGACGGCGAGCACGTCGCTTCGATCGTCGTGCTGCCCTTGGTCGTACTCACCAGGCTCGAGCCCGGTCTCGCGGTGGCCGGTTCCGGTGATCGTCACCCCCACCTCAAGCAGTCGGCGGGCGCGAGGCCACGCCCGCACCAGAGGTCCGACGACAGCAATACCCGGATCGGACGTGGCGACGGCAAGCAGCTCGCGCAACGTGTCGTGGTCGGGTGCACAGTCGTCGTGCAGCAGCCACACCCAGCAACGCTCGGCCGGCCCATCAGCGGGAGGGAGGGTGGCGAGGCCCGCGGCTACCGCATCGCCGAAGCCCGCGTGACGCGGCGCGTCGACGACGGCGTCTGCTCCGAGGGCAGCGACGAGCAGGGAGCGCGAGGTGTCGGACGACCCGGTGTCGACGGCGACGAGCTGCGTCGGGAAGGTCGCACTGTCCTCGAGGGCATCGAGGAGTCGAGGGAGGAACTGCTCGCCGTTGTGGCTGACGATCACGGCGCTGACGCATGCAGCAGCGCCGAGATCGAAGCTCATGTCTGCTGGGCAACCTTGAGACGAGGGGGTGAGGGGACCGACCCACGTGGCGCGGGTCGGCCCTACCCTAGCGACCCGACGTCGCGGGCCCGCACGGTGTCAGAGGTGGTGCGACCTCTCAGACGGCGCGTTTCTTCAGCTTGCGACGCTCGCGCTCCGAGAGACCGCCCCAGATGCCGAAGCGCTCGTCGTTGAGAAGCGCGGACTCCAGGCACTCGCCCCGGACGTCGCACGACAGGCAGACGCGCTTAGCCTCGCGGGTCGAGCCGCCCTTCTCGGGGAAGAACGCCTCGGGGTCAGTCTGAGCGCACAACGCGCGCTCCTGCCACATCAGTTCTTCGGCGTCACCGTCGAGCACTTCTAGTTCTCGCACGTTGCCTCCTCGACCCTTGTTGTTCTCGCGTGTGTCGCTGACTGTAAACGACACTGGTGGAATTACATGCCTGTCAGTGCCCATACGTCAAGCCGCATGCGAATATCCGGCACGACACGCCGTAAATATCGAGGATTTGGTCCCGCTTCGGCCTTTTAGGGCGTCGGCTGCTGCCACCAGCCACCCTGCTGAGGGGGCTGGTCGTCGTCGCGACGCTCTTCGGTCTCGGGCGTAGCAGGAGGCTGCTCGCCGGCCGGTGGAGTCCATTGCTGGGTCTCGTCGGGTGGCGTCTCTGGCTGACCGTACGGCGCCTGCTCGCCGGCCGTCTGCTGGCCCCAGCCCTGCTGCTCTGGCTGCTGCGGAGGCTGGCCCCAACCCTGCTGCTCCTGCTGCTGCTCGGGCTGCCCCCAGCCCTGCTGCTCCGGCTGACTCCACTGGACGCAGCCTGGCCCTGGCTGCTGGCCCCAACCCTGCTGCTGCGGCTGCTGCTCCCATCCCTGCTGCTGGCCGTAACCCTGCTCGGCTCCGCCCCAGCCCTGCTGCTGCCCGTAACCCTGCTGCTGGCCGTAGCCCTGCTGCTGCCACTGGCTGCTCGGCGCAGCCTTCGGCAGTGTCTGGAACGTGTGAAGGCGAAGAACAGGACGAGGCCGAGGAAGCGCGAGCTGCGCCAGGCCGAGGAAGATACCGACGATCTTGCCGGCGCCGAACACGCCGTCGAAGAGATCCCAGCTGCCGGTGGAGTCCACGCCGAAGGCGCTGAACCAGCAGATCAGCGCGAACAGCACCGAGACCCCGCCAAGCCCGAGGGCGATGAGCACGATGACATGGGCGTTCTTGCTGTCCTCATCGAACCAGACCACGAGGGCGACCGCTCCGGCCAGTGAGATCACCAGGATCGGGTGGGTGAAGAGATAGCCGAACGAGGGCGGCTCGTCAGCGAAACCGCCGCCGCCGAAGTCGTCGCTGCTCTTGAAGAGCAAGGACAGCGCGCTGATGAAGTACAGGGCCGCGACGCCCAGCAGTACGTACGCGAAGATCTCGCGGTACTTCTTGGTCGCGTCGCGTGACCACGGGTAGCCCCCTGATGAGGTGTCGGGATAGCAGGAGCCATAGCCTGCCATACCGGGGGTTCGCATGCCTGGCTAGCCCTGCGGTCATGAGGATCGCTGTGCTGTCAGGCGGCATCGGTGGGGCCAGGTTCCTCTCCGGCCTCCGCGACGCGTTGGCCGACATACCGGACAGAGCCGCGCCATGATGACCGTCATCGGCAACACCGCCGACGACATCTGGATGTTCGGACTGCGGATCTGCCCCGACCTCGACACGGTGATGTACACCCTCGGCGGCGGCATCGACGCAGAGCGCGGCTGGGGCCGGCAGACGAGACGTGGAACGCCAAGGAAGAGCTTGCGGCGTACGGCGTCGAGCCGTCCTGGTTCGGACTCGGCGACCGCGACCTCGCCACCCATCTCGTCCGCACCCAGATGCTCGGCGCCGGCTACCCGCTGTCGGACGTGACCGCGGCGTTGTGCGCGCGGTGGCAGCCGGGCGTCCGGCTGCTCCCGATGACCGACGACCGGGTCGAGACCCACGTCGTCATCGATGACGCCAGACGCCGCCGACGGACGGCGCGCCGTCCACTTCCAGGAGTACTGGGTGCGGCTGCACGCGCCGCCGGCACATGCGGTCATCCCGGTCGGGGCGGAGGACTCCAAGCCCGGACCAGGCGTCCTCGAGGCCATCGGCGACGCCGACCTCGTGATCGTGCCGCCGTCCAACCCGGTCGTGTCGGTCGGGACGATCCTCGCCGTGCCGGGCATCGCCGACGCCGTGCGCACGACTCCCGCTGTCGTCGTCGGCGTCGTCTCCGATCATCGGCGGGTCACCCGTCCGCGGCATGGCCGACAAGCTTCTGCCTGTGATCGGCGTCGACGTCACGGCCCGGGCGGTCGGCGAGCACTACGACGCGCGGTCTCGTGGCGGCCTTCTCGACGGCTGGCTGGTCGACGAGGCCGACGCCAGTGCCGTCGCGCCGCTGGTGGAGTCGGGCTTGGCGACGCCGTGCGGTTCCGCTCTACCTGAGCGACCCTGCGACCTCTCGAGCGCTCGCCCACGCGGTGCTTGACCTGGCCGACACGTTGCGCCGTGGCTGATCCGCAGCTGCCGCCACTCGACGATCCGGCCGGTCTCGTGGCCGGAGATCACGGCGGGCGACGACCTGGCGGCGCTCCTGGTCGAGACGGCAGACCTGCACGACGGAGACGTCGCGGTCGTCACGAGCAAGGTCGTCAGCAAGGCTGAGGGCTCGGTCGTGCGGGCAGACCGGCCGGGGACCGTTGATGCCGAGACCGTCCGCGTGCTCGCGCGCCGCGGCGACTCGGTGATCGCGGAGACCCGCCACGGCCTGGTCATGGCCGCCGCCGGAGTCGACGCGTCGAACACACCCGTCGGCACCGTCGCTCCTGCTTCCGGTCGACCCCGACGCATCCGCCCGACGGCTCCGCGATGGCATCCATTCGACGCACTGGGCTCAATGTCGCCGTGCTGGTCACCGACACGGCCGGTCGGGCCTGGCGCAACGGCCAGATCGACCTCGCCATCGGCTGTGCCGGGATGCCGGCCTGGCACGAGCTACGCGGTGTTCGCGACCCCTACGGCAACACGTTGACCGTGACCGCACCCGCCCTCGCCGACGAGGTCGCCTCGGCGGCCGACCTCGTCAAGGGCAAGATCGACCGGCTGCCCCGTCGCGGTCGTGCTGCGGCTGGCCCAGCTCGTGCTCCCCGCCGGCAAGCACGGCTCCGGAGCGGCGGCGCTGATCCGCTCGAGCGACCTCGACCTGTTCGGCCTCGGCGCCCGCGAGGCCGCGTCGCGGCAGCGTTGCGCACCGACGCGCTGGCGCTGGCCCACTTCCCCCCTCTCGTCGAGATCGACCCGTCGCCCTTCGACGACCTCGCGTCAGAGCGCGATGCGGTCCGGATGCTCGTCACGGCCGGCCACGATGGCGCCGACGACGTACGCCGCTGGCAGGTCAACGTGCAGGTCAGCGGGTGGCGCCGACGATGCAGACCACCGCCATGCCGGCGCGCTCGGAGAGCGGTGCGAGGGCGCTGGCGGTGGCCCATCGCCTCACCGTGCTCGAGGACTTGCGGTGAGCCGCCGGCGCCGAAGCCGGGTGGCACGACCGTGGCGGGATTCGTCGCGATCGCCCGCGTAGACTCGCCGCGACTCAGCCGGTCACCTGAGAGGCCGAGCACCTGTGAGCAAGTCGAACAAGAACCGCGAACGCCGCGAGAAGGTCGAGCAGATGCGCAAGCGAGGCGCGGCGGCCAAGGAGCGGCGACGCACCCTCATCGTGGTCGCCGCTGCGTCGTGGTCGCGCTCGTCATCGTCGGCGCCGCCGGCTACACGATCTACCAGGACAACAAGGACGGAAGACGAGCTGGCAAGCACCGCAGCTCACCGACATCGGCCCGGCCGCCACGGCCGCGGGCTGCAGCGCCATCAAGGAGGCCGACGCGTACCGGCCAGGGCGAGCACACCACCGACCCCGTGACCTACGACGTCGACCCCCGCCGTTCGGCGCGCACAACCCGACGCCCGACCCCGCCGGCAAGCACTTCTACACCGCCGACGACCGGCCGACGTCGAGGTCCTCGTGCACAACCTCGAGCACGGCTGGACCATCGTCTGGTACGACGAGACGATCGCCGACGACACCGAGCAGATGAAGCTGCTCAAGGCGACCGCCGACAAGTTCGACGCCCAGGGCGAGCGACCCGCAGTACAACATGATCATCGCGCCGTGGACCAAAGACGACCAGGGCCGCCCCGATCCCCGACGGCAAGCACATCGCGTTCACCCACTGGTCGATCCACCAGCCGAGTCGACGAGTCGAGCAGTTCGAGCGAGGAGCCGGCGTCATGGGGCGAGAGCCAGTACTGCGACACGTTCTCCGGCGAGGCTCTCGACGACTTCATGAAGAAGTTCCCGTACGACGACGCGCCCGAGGGCTACCTCTGGCACCAGTAGCCACGTGCGGATCGGACCCATGAAACTGCTGCTCGCCACCTTCGCCATGGGTCGTGTCGTCGGTGTTCCCGCTGATCAACATGGAGGCCGTATATCGCCGGCATCGCCGCGCTGATCGGCGACATCAACATCTGGCTGGTCGCCTTGGTCGGCGGGCTCGGCCAAGCCGATCGGCAAGATCCCCTGGTACGAGGTCAGCCGCCGCTCGATGGACTGGTCGTACATCCGCAAACAGATGGAACAGCCCGACTGGCGGCGCCGCTACGACAAGGTGCAGGCAGACGACCGACGACCGGCCATGGGTCGGAATGGCGTTGCTGTTCGCGTCCTCGCTGATCGCCATCCCGCCGCTGGCGATCACCGCAGTGCTGGCCGGACAGCTGGAGTTCAGCCGGGTGCTCTTCTACCTGACCATCGTCGCCGGGCGCACGCTGCAGTTCGCTGCCCTGCTGGGCGGGGTCTCCTGGCTCGCAGACCTGTAGTCGACAGCCGGGCAGCCCGTCACTCGTCGGACGAGAACCGGATCGCGCCGTCGGGGATCGTCACGTCGTTCCAGACCCGAGCACCGGCGAGCATCTCGCAGTGCGCACCGACTCGCGCACGATCGCCAAGCACGGCATCGCGCAACACTGCACCGGTGCCGACCCGCGCTCCCTGACCCAGGACCGAGTCGACAACCTGCGCGCCCGCCGCCACCACCGATCCTGGCATCAGCACGCTGCCCTCGACGCGCGCGTCCGCCCCGACCGTCACGTCCGGCCCGATGCACGAACCACCTATGACGGTCGCGGCGTCATCTACCGCAGCAGTGGGATCGACGTACCGCTCTGCCGGAGGGTGCTGGTATGCCGGACTGACGACTAGGCCACGGACGACATCCGCCGAGCCGCGGCACAAGGCGGCCGGGCTCCCCACGTCGAGCCAGTAGCTGTCGTCGACGAAGCCGACGACCAGCCGACCTTCGGCGAGCAAGCCGGGGAACGTCTCCCGCTCGACCGACACGACCCGGCCGGATGGGATCTCGTCCACGACGTGCCGGCTGAATACGTAGCAGCCGGCGTTGATCTGCTTGCTCTCCGGCTCGGGCGACTTCTCCAGGAACGCAGTCACCCGCCCCTCGACATCCGTGGGCACGCAGCCGTAAGGCCGCGCGTCGGGCACCTCCACAAGGTGCAGCGTGACGTCGGCCCCGGCGCGGCGGTGGTAGTCGAACTGGCCCCTGAGGTCGTGGCCGCTCAGGATGTCGCCGTTGTAGACCACCACCGGCTCCGACGGCCCGGCGCGCAACGCTGATGCGACATGGCTGATTGCTCCGGCCGTGCCGAGCGGCTCGGTCTCGGTGACGTAGACGAGCTCGACACCCCACCTCGACCCGTCGCCGAGCACCGGCTCGAACTGGTCGGCGTGGTAGCTCGTCGCGAGGATGACGCGGGTGACACCGGCCTCAGCGAGCTTCGCGAGCTGATGCGCAACGAGCGGGACCCCGGCTAGTGGGAGCAGATGCTTCGGGGTGTTCGTCGTGAGCGGGCGCAACCGGGTGCCAAGACCCCCGGCGATGATGACCGCTTCCACGTCCGCCATCCAATCAGGTCAGCCATCACCCGCCGACGTACAGTGCCCCGGTCGAGCGCGTCGACCGGGGCACCGCTGATGCGCGAGCGAAGCTCGGCAGCCTTGAGTCGGCTTAGACCCTGAGGATCGAGAGGATCCGGTTGAGCGCATTCGACAACCTGAGCAGTTCCAGCAACCCGGTGCTGTCGAGCAGGCCCGCCACGGCGCACAGGAGATTGCCGAGGAGTGCCCCGGCGCCGGAGGCAGCGACGATGTGCAGCACTACCCGGTTGAGGTGCACCCTCAGACCGAGCAGGTCCAGGTCGAGCGGTCCTAGCACCAGATCGAGGATCCGGCAGTTGCGGCCGAGCTCTGCGGACTTCGCGGCCTGGTTGTCCCTGAGGAGCAGCGTGACCTGCTTGTTGGTGGTGCCGACCAGGGTTCCGTCACCACGGCGCAGGGTCGCGTGGACGATTCCGGTCGCGTACGCATTCCCGTGCTTGACCGTGAAGCGCTTTGGGTCGAACGTTCCCCGGACGGTCCCTGCCCTTCCGAATGTGCCCCGTAGCCGGCTTGTGACCGAGCCTTGTGGCGATGCTGCCGCAGCCTGACCAGCCACCTGCCGCACGCCGTTGGCGGGATCGACGGCGCTGCTTCTGGGCTGAGGGGTCGCCTGAGCACCCGGGACGAGCGTGGCGACGATGGCGATGACGACGGCGGCGGCGACACCGGTCGCACCGCTCTTGAAATAGTTCATAGCATCTCCCTCCAGGAGAGTTTGGTGCATCGGAGGTACCCCGGCGGTCTCGGACCAAACCGGATTTCCGGCATCTTCTGGGCGGCATCTACAGTGACGCCATGCCTGCGCCGCCTCTGGACCCGTTGGCCGCTCTGGCGGCGATGCTGCGCAGCGTGCCGTCGCAACCCCTCGTCACGTTCCACGACGGGGCAACGGGCGAACGTGTCGAGCTCAGCGTCGTCACGGTCGACAACTGGGTCAGCAAGATCGCCAACCTCCTGGCAGGCGACCTCGGCCACGATGCCGGCGCGACAGCGACGGTCGAGCTCCCGGCGCATTGGCAGACGGCCGTCAGCGTGCTCGGCGTGTGGGCCGCTGGCATGACGCTGGCGTCGCCGCAGGAGCAGGTCGACGTACGGATCGTCGGCCCGCAAGCCGTCGAGGTGTACGACGGAGGCGCCCAGACGAGTGATGTGGTCGCATCGGCGCTACGCCCGCTGGGCGGGCGGTTCACCGAGCCGCTGCCGGCTGGGTGGCTCGACTTCGCGGTCGAGGTGCCACCTCAGCCGGATGTGCTGGTCGACCCGCGGCCGATGGCAGCCCCGGCCGTGTCGTGGAATGCGCCGTTGTCGGCCGCGGACCTGATGCGGCAAGCGTCGGCTGCCGCTGACGCAGTGGGGTTGAAGACGGGAGGCAGGTTGATGACGGACCTGAGTCCAGCCATGCCCGACGGCCTGGTGGGCGCCCTGTGCGCCTGCCTCGGCGTCGCCGGCTCGCTCGTGCTCGTGACCAACACGAGCCAGGCGGCGGCAGATCGACTGTCCGAGCAAGAACGCGTCACCTGCCGCACCTGGTCTTAGCCGAAGATGTAGCTGCCCCACTCCGAGCCGACATAGCTGCGAGCGGTGAACGTGCCTCCCGGCCGCTTGGCCGATGACTGTCGGCCGGGAATCAGCCAAACCCGGCCATCATCGCTGCGCCCGAGCAGGTCGACTTGTCCGTCGCCGGTCAGATCTCCCCCGCCGATCACCGCGTCGTACCGCTCGAACCCGGAACCCATCCTGATGGGATCGTCGAGGCCACCGGGACCGTTGCCGGGGTAGAGCAGCATCGTCCCGGACGCCATCCGCACGAGCACGTCAGGTGCACCGTCCTTGTTCCACAGGCCGACCGACACCACCGACGACCCACGAGGTAGTGACGATCGCATGATCACTGGGCTGCCGAAGCCCTTGATGCCGCGGCCGGGGTAGAGCCAGATGTGCCCATCGGATGCCCTTGCCATCAGGTCGGGCCGACCGTCGCCGTCGAAGTCACCCACGGGCGTGACGAGTGATCGGGTCTGCCAACCACGCCACCCGCGACTACGCGCCGCGAAGCCTCCGGAGGCGAGCCCGCGGAACAGCGCCATCGTGCCTGTTCCGCGCTCCCGGGCCATCGCGTCGACATAGCCGTCGCGGTCCCAGTCGCCCACGATCATGACGCGGATGGCACCTGCCCATGACTGGCCGCGATGACGGACCGGCGCAAGCCAGTTCTGGCGGCGCGCGGGCTGCACGACGAGCCCACCGGTCTTGGTGAGCGAGACGAGGTCGGGGCGGCGGTCACCGGACAGGTCTCTGCTGAGTGTCCACGGGCGTCCAGGGGTCGCCGTTGTCGAGATCGCCGGCGAGAGCGCCTCGCCGCCGACGTTCGCGAAGATCCGCACGTAGCCGGTCCGGGAGTCGCGGGCCGCAACATCTGGCCGGCCGTCTCCGCTGAGGTCGAGGCCACCCATGATGACGTCGTGTGTCTTCCAGCCGGGAGAAAGATGCTGGCTCACCGGGAACAACCCAGTTCCGTCACCAGGGAGGAGCCACAGCACGCCTCTGCTCCCACGCGCGATGAGGTCGGCATTGCCATCTCTGTTGAAGTCGCTGCCAGCCGTCAGCGCGTCGACACCGGCGAGGGCGCTCCGGGCCACCCGTCCCGCGCGGAACGTGCCGTCGCCGCGACCCTCGTAAACAAGCAGGTCCGCGTTCGTCGTACGACGTGCGACCACGTCAGCAAGGCCGTCTCCGGTGACATCGCCCGGCCCGGCGAACAGGTCGGTGCCTGCCCATCGACTGGTGGGATGAACCGGTGCACCGAACGTGCCGTCTTGGCGGCCAGGATGGACGACGGTCTGGCCCGTGGTTGCCGAGCGGGTCATCAGGTCGCCGTGCTCGTCACCGGTGACGTCGAAAACCGCGGCGATCTGGTCCCTGCCGCTGAAGCCTGCGATCGCGGCCTTCGCCGCAGCGAAGCCGGGCCCGCCGGTGCCCCGGGCGGTGGAGACAGCGCCGTTCTTACGCCGCACCAGCAGCACGTCGGGCCGGCTGTCGAGCAGGAACGAGCGGTGCATGTCGCGGCCGCCGAACCCGTGCTGGTAAAGGGATGCCTTGACGGTGATGGCTGCGATCCGCTGGTACAGATACTTGCCAGGACAAGCGGTCTGGGCCGCATCACGGTGACCACTGATCGCGTCGAACGTCGTGCCTGCGACGTTCTGCCTCGAGCCGGGCCGCACACCGTGCAGGCTCAGCTTCCAGGCAAACAGCCTCGCGTAGGCGTCGAGCATCGCGGCCGACGGCCGGACCGTTTCGAAGTTCCCGATCGCGGAGCCAGCGAACGAGTTCTCGTTGTAGTCGAGCGTGTGGGCACCGACGACCGGCAACGCGATCCCGCCGTAGCGGCCCTCCCAGATCCGGCCGAACTTGTCGACCAGGAAGTTGTAACCGATGTCGCGCCAGCCCCGGCTCTGCGTGTGGTAGGCGTAGATGCCGCGCAGGATCGCCGGCACCTCAGCCCGGGTGTAGTCATTGGAGTTGACCGTGTGGTGCACGTAGCCGGCATGCACTTCGCCGTACTCGACGCAGCAGTCGCGCAACCGCTCGTCTGCTCCCCATGCCGAGCGTGAGTAGATCGTCGGCTGCGGAGTCGCCGAGGCGGTGCGCACCGGCACTGTCGCGGCCGACGCCTGCGACGTGGAGGCCTTGCCTTGCGAAACACCCGGGTCGATAACCGACAGGGTCAACTCTGCGGGCGCTTTGCCGTCAGGGCTCGTGACCCGCAGCTGGATGTCGTCGACATCGCCGACCACGAACGGGTCTGTGCCCGGCCGGGCGGCTACGGCTTCGGCCGAGGTCGGGCTCGGACCGTGCTCAGCGTCGTACTCGAGCTCCGTCCACGCTGACCAAGCGCCGTCGGTGCGGGTGCGGAGCGCAAAGCTCACATCCTCGGACGCCCGTCCGGACCAGGTCACGCCGGTAACCGCGAACCCGTCGGAGGGCACGGGTCGGCTCAGCGCCGCGTACGTCGTCCGGGCTCGCTGCGCTGCCGCCGGCGCGAGAGTTGCGAGCCCCTCGGGAGCGACGCCGGAGACAGGGATCGACCGGACTGTCGGCGCGACCGGCCGCTGGGCCTCGAGCGCTGGCCCCGATGCCTGGATGGGAGAGGGCCGGGTGACATACCGTGACTGCGAGCCACTAGCCGCAGACCCCCAAGGCAGCAGCCCGACCGCCAGCACGGCAGCAAGAAACGTGGTGAACCGGGCAGGGGGGAGGGCGGGCACGACGACTCCGATGATGGCTTCTGATCACATGGCTCCCAACTGTCACAACAGCCTCAGTGATCGCGCAAGCACAATGAGTGAACTACAACTGCGTAGTTCGTGGGATTTCGCCCCTAGACGTCGTCTTCGTCCTCATCTAGCCGGTAACCGATCGTGCGCACAGCGTCAGCGGCTGAGCCTTCGAAGGCCAGCCTGCCCTGTTCGAGGACGAGCCCGCGCGTGCACAAGCGGACCACCTGCTTGGGGTTGTGGCTGACGAACACCATCGTGCGTCCTTCGTTCTTGAGCTCGATGATCCGCCTGATGCATTTGCGCTTGAAGGGCTGGTCACCGACGGCCAGCACCTCGTCGATGAGGAAGATGTCGCACTCGGTGTGCACCGCCACGGCGAACGCCAGCCGCATGAACATGCCCGACGAGTAGTGGCGCACCTCGCTGCCGAGAAACTTCCCCATCTCGGCGAACTCAACGATTGCGTCGAACTTGGCGTCGATCTCTCGTTCGCTCATCCCGAGGATGGCGCCGTTGAGATAGACGTTCTCGCGTCCGGTCAGCTCCGGGTGGAAGCCCGCTCCGACCTCGATCAGCCCGGCGATCCGCCCCCGGGTGAGCACCTGCCCCTTGTCGGGCGACATCACGCCGGAGATGAGCTTGAGCAGCGTGCTCTTGCCGGAGCCGTTGAGACCCATCAGCGCGATGCTGTCGCCCTGGTTGAGAGAGAAGGAGATGTCCTCGAGGGCGGTGAACGAAGTGCTCAGCGGACGTCGCTTGGCAGCCCTGACCGCCAGCTGCTTGATCGTCTTGTGGTTGGCGAGCTTGAAGTGCTTGGAGGCACCCTCCACGATGATCGACTCGGCCATCAGAGCTTCTCCGCGAATCGGCCCTCAAGGCGGGAGAACACCTTCTGCGCGATGCCAACGAAGACGAGGCCGAGCACCAGCATGATTGCCCCGCGCTCAAAGAGGTACGACGGCAGCTGCACGGCGACTTCCGTTTCTGGGTTGTCAGAAGCCGGGATCCAGAAAGCCCGATCGTTGAGCAGCACGGCAATGCACAGCGGGCTGGCCAGGTACAGCTCGTAAAAGACCTGGTGCGCCTCCTCGAACTTCTCAGCGATGATGACGAACGGGTAGATCATCGGCACTGTCCACGTGATCACCGTCTGCACGACGTCCACGACGTTCGACATGTCCCGGAAGAACACGTTCAGGGCGCTGAGGAGCAGGGCTGTCGCCAGCCCCCAGACGAGCACGATGGCAAGAGCCAGCAGCGCGGCGAGCACGGCCATGGGATCGGGTTGCCAACCGATGGCCGCGCAGGCGATCAGGATGATCACGTACATCGGGATCATGTGGTAGGCCGACACGAGGATCGACGCCACCGGGAACATCTCCCGCGGCAGGTTGATCTTGCGGACGAGCGAGTTGTTGCGCACGACCGACTTGGTGCCTGCCGACAGAGCGTTCGTGAAGAACGACACCATGATCATGCCGGCGAAGATGTGCAGCGCGCGGTTCTCCATCTGTCGGGTCAGGATCAGGCCGATGACCCAGTAGTACATGGCGAACCGGACAGCAGGTTTGATGTACGACCAGGCCAGCCCGATCACAGAGCCCTGATAGCGGACCTTCAGCTCCTTGCGGACCAGGAGCTTCAGCAGGTAGCGCCGGCGGAAGACGTCGAGGAGTCCGCCGATCCGGCCCGGGTTGACCATCGGCTCCAGCGGGCTCGACGCCGCGGGTTTCCTGACCTCGACGCTCACTCCTCCACCCCGCCGCTCACGAGTGGGACACCATCGGCAAAATGCGGGCGCAGGATGTTGTCGAACATCGTCAGCGCCGACCCGATCGCCATGTGCATGTCGAGGTACTTGTAGGTGCCGAGCCGGCCGCCGAAGAGCACATTGGGCTCTGCCTTAGCGAGCTCCCGGTACCGCAACAGCTTCGCGCGGTCGTCGGCTGTGTTGATCGGGTAGTACGGCTCGTCGGCAGGCTCGGCGAACCGGGAGTACTCGTGGACGATGACGGTCTTGTCCTTCGGGTACCAGTCACGCTCGGGATGGAAGTGACGGAACTCGAGGATCCGGGTGTAGGGAACGTCCTCGCCGGCGTAGTTCATCACCGACGTGCCCTGGAAGTCTCCGACGGGCTGTACCGAGACGTCGAGGTCGACGGTGCGCCACGACAGCTGGCCGGCGGAGTTGCCGAAGTAGGCGTCGAGCGGCCCGGTGTAGACGATCGGGATCTTGCCGACGTACTCGTCGCGGACATCGAAGAAGTCGGCGTTGAGCCGCACCTCGATGTTGGGATGGTCGACCATCCGCTCCAACCAGGCGGTGTAGCCGTCGACCGGGAGGCCTTCGTACTTGTCGTTGAAGTAGCGGTTGTTGAACGTGTATCGGACCGGGAGCCGGGTGATGATCTCGGCCGCGAGCTCCTTCGGGTCGGTCTGCCACTGCTTGGCGGTGTAGCCCTTCACGAAGGCTTCGTAAAGCGGGCGGCCGATCAGCGAGATCGCCTTCTCCTCAAGGTTCTTCGCGTCCTTGGTGTCGATCTCGCTCGCCTGCTCGGCCACCAGGGCGCGCGCCTCTTCGGGGGTGTGGGTCTTGCCGAAGAACTGGTTGATGAGCCCGAGGTTCATCGGGAACGAGTAGACCTGGCCGTCGTACTGAGTGAAGACGCGGTGCTGGTAGTCGGTGAACTTCGTAAAGCGGTTGACGTACTCCCAGACACGCTCGTTGGACGTATGGAAGAGGTGAGCGCCGTACTTGTGCACCTCGATGCCGGTCTCCGGCTCGGGGGCGCTGTAGGCGTTGCCGCCGACATGATCGCGGCGGTCGAGGATGAGGACCTTGAGACCCAGGTCGACAGCGCACCGCTCGGCGATCGTCAGGCCAAACAGGCCTGCGCCCACTACAACGAGGTCCGCGTTTGTCATGAGTCTCCTGGTCGGTGCGCCGAGCGATCCGCCCCGGGCGCGAGCGCAGCAAGTCTAATGGCCGCCCAGCCCGCTTCTTTGCATTGTCGAGTTCAACGCTCGCCTTTGCGCGCGACGAGTTTGCGGTACGCCGCCGTGCGCAGCCGCTCCGGGACAAGCCGGTAGGCGCCGCGAACCACAACATTCCGGACGTACTGCCACCGCGACGTGAAACGCATCTCATGCAGCCGGCGCTGGAGTGCCCATTCGGACTTGAGCAACGCCACACCACCGCGCCGCGAGTAGGCGCCCGCACCCACCCGGTAGAGGACGAGCGGCTCCGCAACGTTCGCGACCCGGACGCCTTGCTTGATCATCTTCGCGAAGAGCAGGTAGTCCTCCATCAACGCGAGATGCCGGTAGCCGCCGGCGGCCTCGACCGCCGCCCGGCGGTAGACCACCGTGGGGTGGTTGAACGGCTGGTGGAAGCGCGCGTAGCGCGCGATCTCGTCGGGCTCGATCGGCGGCACCCGCCGTCCGACGATGTCGGCCGGGTCGGTGCCGAACTCCAGCAACGACGAGCCGACGATGTCGACCCCGCCTTCGACGATCGGCACCTGGACCTCAAACCGATGCGGCAAGGCGATGTCGTCGGCGTCCATGCGCGCAACGATGTCGTGGGCGCAGGCTGCCATCCCCTGGTCCAGCGCCAACCCAAGGCCGACGTTCGCCTCGAGTGCCAGCAGCGTGGTCCGCACGGGCGACTCGTGGATGAGTCCAGTGATGCATTGCGCAAGCGCCTCCGGCACCGGTCCGTCCTGCACGAGCACCACGTCGTCGGGCGGAAGCGTCTGGTCGTGCACGACAGAGCGGAAGGCGGCCTCGAGGAAGTCAGGGTCGTCTCCACTCCACACGCTCATCAGCAGGCTGAAAGGCTCAGTCACGCCCGGCCTCGCCCTTGGTTGCGTCGGCAAGAATCTCGGCGGTTGGTCGCGGCGCTGTGCGCGCTCCTGCCACGAGCCCGCGACGCAGCGCGCGCCACAAGATCCGCCGGTCCGGTGAGCGAGCGATCGTCTTGCCCCAACGACGTACGGTCGACGCGCCGTAGACGACCTTCTCCGTCGGGCTCAGGCCACGCGACCGTAGGAATAGCCAGAGCTTGTTGCGCACCTCATAGTAGAAGCGCTCCCCCGGGTCGGCGTCGGTCGAGCCGTACGTCGCCGTCTTGTGCACCACCACCGACGCGGGACAGGACAGGGCGCGGCGCCCACGGATGAGGCGGGTCGTGAACTCGAAGTCGTCGTTCCACAAGAAGTAGTCGGCGACAGGGAGCCCCCGCTCGCGCACGAGGGCGGCGTCGACGAGCACGGACACGAATGACGCCGACCGGATGGGGACGCAGCCGACCGACGAGGCCGCTGCCCGCTCCTCAGCCTGCACCCCGGGCTTGTCCCGTGGGGTGTTCATCGGGTGGTCACGCCCGTCGGTCCAGACGACCCGGGAGGCCACCAACGCCGGTGGTTTGCCGACGTACCCCTGCCGCGCGTCGACGAGGGCCGCGAGCGCCGTCGGCTCTGGCACTGTGTCGTCGTCCATCAGCCAGACGAGCTCGGAGGGCGTCTCGATCGCGGCAGCGAGACCGAGGGCGAAGCCACCGGCGCCACCGGTGTTGATGCGCGATCGGATGGTGTGGAGATGGCCGAACTCGGAGGCCAGCAGCTCGGCGGTGCCGTCGTCGGAGGCGTTGTCGACCACGATGATGCGGTCCGGCGGACGGGTCTGCTGCTCGATCGCCCGCAGGGACTCGGCGAGGAGCTGGCGGCGGTTCCAGGTCACTACGACGGCCGCGACCTGCTCCTCGCTCACGTGGAGCATCGTAGGCGGTCAGCAGGAGCGGGCGAGATCGCGGCTGTCGTTGGCGTTCTTGGGGTGGCGTGCCGGCTGGCGCGGCAGGAAGCGGCCCAGGTTCATGCCGTCCTTTGCCTCGGACGAGGCGACGGCGTCCGACACCATCGTGCGGATCAGTTCCCAGTCGGGGGCACCGGTGTTGATCTTCGGAGGGACGAAGGCCACGCTCGAGACCGGCATGCTCTTGGTCTTGAGCGCCAGATCGACCAAGGTGCCGAGCTCGCTGGCCGGGATCGACGTGGAGATCACCTGTTTACCTGCCTCGACGATCGAGCCGAAGTTGGTCACCACAGTCTGCGGGTCGAGCTGTTTCAGCATGGCGTTCATCACGCATTTCTGGCGCGCCATCCGCGAGTAGTCGTCGGACGTCGCCCTGCTGCGGGCGAACCAGAGCGTCTCGAACCCGTCCAGATGTTGCCTGCCGGGCTCGATCCAACCGGTGATCGGGGCTCCGACACCGCCGATCGGGATCCGTTCGCGGACCGTGATGTCAACGCCGCCGGTGGCGTCGACGAGGTCGCGGAATCCGCGCAGGTCGATGAGCACGGAGTAGTTGATGGTGAGCCCGGTGATCTCCTCGACGGCACCGGCCGTCGCTTCGATCCCTGGGCTCAGGCCGGTGTCCTCCTGGTCTGGGAAGAACGCTGCGTTGTCACCGACCCACGTGTTGACTCCGTTGAGGTAGCAGCCGTCGCAGTCGAAGCCGTCCGGGAACTGTTCGTCCATCACCGAGCCATCGGGGAAGGGGACGTCGGCGAGGTTTCGCGGGAGCCCGAGCAGCACGGTGCGCCCGGTGTCCTGGTCGATGCTCACGACGGTCAGGCTGTCCGGTCGGGTGCCGGACCGACCTGGTCCAGCGTCTCCGCCCATGAGGAGGATGTTGTAGCGGCCGTGCTCGGGCTCGGACACGACGCTCGAGCCGAAGACGGTCTCGATGAAGTCCTGCTGGACGGCAACCAAATGGCTGCTGAAGAGCAACCCCCCGGACAGTCCGAGACAGAGGACGCCGTTGAGTCCGGTCATGAGCAGGCGTTGGCCTTGCGGCAGGCCGAGCGGCTCGGCGATGCGCCAGGCGTCGATGATCAGCACAGCCCAGCCGATGGCATAGACGACCAGGCCGACGCGAAGCACCGCGAGGAAAGACGTGTCCGTCAGCGTGCTGACCAGCCGCTCAGGTGCCAGCAGGCCCACGACCACGAGGGTGAGGACGAAGATCAGCCCGACCGCGGCGCAACGCAGGGCGATCCGTCCGACGCGACGGTTGCCCGCGGCGATCTGGGCGCTGCCCGGGAGGACCACGGTCATGGCCATCAACGCGAGCGCGCGCCGCAACTGCACCCTGCCCACCGCTCCCGCGGCACCACCGCGCCGCGCGGCCGGCGACGTCAGAGGTGGGAGCGCGGAAGACATGAGGTTCAGTATCACTAGCACCACTGGTCACATCAGTCACGACCCGCCGACCGAACGCCACCGGTGATCGAGCTTGTCGAGATCCCGGGGATGGTCTCGACAAGCTCGACCGGCGGGCCCGTTGACCCTCTCGACCGGCAGGTAGCCTTCCAGCCATGGCGGACGAGCGGAACCCGAAGGACCCGACGTACGACTGGCTGTACTCGGGCAAGGACGGCGAGCAAGGTCCGCCCCCGGAGGCAGACCCGTCCCGCACGCCGCCATCGGAGGAGACGCAGCAGTTCCCTCCTCCGGACCCGGCCCCACCGGCCGACGACAACGCCACCAAGGTTTTCGGGGTAGCGCCGCGTGACGGTGGCCAGCAGCCACCCGCCCCGCCTGCCGGGTCGGATAAGCGACCTTCGTTCGGCGGCACGTATGACGCACCGCCGCCGAGGTCGACCGAAACCCGGTCTGAGCCGCGGTTCGCCACTCCGGCCCCGACAGCCCAGCGACCGGCTCCCCCCGGCCGCCCGCCTGCTCAGCCCAAGACGAAACCGCCTCGTAGACCGGGTGGCCGGCGGAAGTGGTGGATCCGCGGCATCGTGGCGCTGGTCGTCGCGTGGATCGTGTTCCTCGTCGCCGTGCCCCTGTGGGCGTACTCCCAGATCACCAAGGTCGACGCCGAGCCGAGTGGCGAGCGGCCAGCGGACACGCCGGGGACGACGTACCTCCTCGTTGGCTCCGACAGCCGCGAGGGAATGTCTCAAGAGGAACGCCAAGAGCTCGGCACCGGCCGAGCTGAGGGTCAGCGTACGGACACGATCATGCTGCTGCATGTGCCCGACGGCGACGGCCCGAACCTGTTGCTGTCGCTGCCTCGGGACTCGTACGTCGAGATCCCCGGCAGGGGCCAGAACAAGATCAACGCCGCCTACTCTTTCGGAGGACCGGAGCTCCTCGTCGCGACGGTCGAGCAGAACACCAACCTGCGCGTCGACAACTACATCGAGGTCGGGTTCACCGGCTTCGTGGACGCGGTCGACGCCGTCGGTGGCATCGAGGTCTGCCCGAAGACACCGATCAATGACCCCAAGGCCGGCGGAATCAAGATGGACAAGGGCTGCCAGGAAATCGACGGCAATACTGCTCTGCAGTACTCGCGCTCGCGCGCCTTCGGCAACGGCGACATCACGCGTGCGCTTCACCAGCGCGAGGTCATCGCCGCGGTCGGTCAGGAGGCGACTTCGTGGCAGACAGTCGTGCTGCCGTGGCGCTACTTCAGGGTCAACAAGGCCGGTGCCGACTCGCTCCGTATCGGGGAGGACACCGGGCTGATCGACCTCGGCCGCTTCGCGTGGGCGATGGCCCACAGCTCCGGCCCGGATGCAAAGCGCTGCGTCGTACCCTTCACTTCACTGGGGGCGCCGACGCCGGCCGGGGCCGCCGTGATCTGGGATGAGCAGAAGGCGACGGCGCTCTTCGAGCAGGTGGCCGCCGACGACACAGAGTCCATCAACTGCCGCGGCCAGTAAGTCCCGTCAGTACTTCGATCTGCGGCGCAAATACGAGCGGGCGCCTTTGGCGAACCGCTCGTTCTTGTCTGCGAACTCGAACGCCCGGGCCCGGATCCTGAACCACAGCGCACGACTTGAGCTCACGATCCTGGTCCGGGCATCGACATCTTCCGGCTCCTTGCGATGACGCATCTGCCACCAGAACGTCGCATAGTGGTCGATCGTCCCAGTGAGCCCGACGAGCGCTGCAGACAACAGGTCCGCATCCTCGACTTCAGCCGGGTCGGCGCCTTCGAACGCCTCAGGCTGTGGGCGAAGATCGTTGAGATCCCCCACCACGTTGTACGGGGACGTGCGCAGAAACCCGGTGATCTCCTCCGAGTACTCGACGAGCCACTCACGGACGGCTTCGGGCATCCTGAGCTGGGTCGAGCTGTTACGGCTACGCAGCGCTGGCTTCACTGCCTTGCCGAAGACACGGAGGCGCTGGCGATCGTTGAGTCTCCCGCCAAGACTCTCGTTGACTCGCCGAAGCACCTCCGTCTCCGCCACACCGACAGAGGTGTTGAGCTGGACGCTTGGCGTCGTCAGCAACTCCGCGTTGACGCCGACGGCTGTGGCGAACCGCTCGAGCAGCAGCCGTGGCGGCGCGCCCTCCGGCGGCACGATCACGACCGAGATGCGGTCCCCCGGGATCGCGTCTTCCCACGCCGAGAGCAGCCGACGTAAGTCGTAGCGAAGCCAGAAGCCCACGCCCGCCGTCGGAGGACCTTGATCCGGGTCTCGGACGGCAGCCACGAACTCTGCCCATGGCCAGGTCGATCCTTGGGAGACCTCGTACTGCCACATCGAGCCGATGGCCCGAGTCAAGTCGCGGACGGTGACGATGATGTGGACCTCGGCCGGCGCCAGATCCGCCACGATGCGGCGAATCTGGCGGCGGCTGGCGTGAACCAGGAACTCCTCGGACAGGATGACCGTCGGCTCCGCGGCGGAGTGAATCTCCTTGATGAGCGCCCGCCATGACCCGGCGACATGCGAATCATCGGCAAGCCGTCGGCCCATCAAGTCCCACACCGCGCGACGCTGGATCTGGTGACGCTCCCCGGGCACTGCCACACCCTGTTCCGACAGGCCTGGCTGACTTCGCCACAGCGTGCTCTGCAGGTATGACGTGCCGGTCTTCGGCAGACCTACGTGGATGAACACCCGGTCAGTCACGGGTGCAGCCTAGGCGCCGCGCTTCCGGTCGCGCGCCTTGAGCCGGGCGCGGTCGCGGGCACGAAGCACCCCAGCGACTGCTCTGGCCGCCAGCGGGCTGCGGTCGGCCAACTCAGCGGCTTTGCGCTGGCCCCGGAAGACGAAGCCGCGAGCCTTGCTCCCGAGGTGAGCCTTGCCGGGCTCGGACTCGATCACATCCTTGCGGCGAGCCCACCACGAGCGCGCGTGCTTCTCGGTCAGCAATGCCAGCGCGTCAAGAGACGCCGTCAGTAACTCGTCCTGGGAGGCGTCGTCAGGTCGCCGGCCATCGGGGTTGAACGACACGCGCAGCTCTTCAAGGTCTCCAGCCACCGGATAACCGTGCTCGGCCACCGCCGCGATCATCGCGTCGGCCTTCACGCTCGCCCAGCCGACTTCTTCCTCCGGCAGCGTGAAGCGGACCGGCTCGGTCCGCGCCGCCAGCAGGGGCACCAGGGTGTTCTTGATCGCGCGGTCGTGCTCGCGCTGGTTGAGCCTCCCGCCGAGCCTTTCGTTGACGCGCCGCAGCACCTCAATCGCTGCGACACCGACCGTCTCGTTGCTCCACGCCGCACTCTCGGTCAGCACGGCCGGGTCGAAGCCGACGACGGAGGCAAACCTGCTCATCAGCACGTCAGGCGTCGACCCGGACTTGGGCACCGTGACGATATGGATGCGCTCGACTGGTACGGCTGCCTCCCAGGTCTCGCAGATCTTGACGAGGTCCTGACGCATCCAGAATCCGCGTGCCGGCGCCCGGGCGATCTGTTTCGGATCCTTGATCGAGGCCGCGAACTGCTGCCACGTCCAGGTCTCGTCGCTCTTGACGTCCTCCTGCCAGGCAGACACTGCTATCCGCCCAAGGTCACGAACGGTCACGACGACGTGGACCTCAGAATCGGGAAACGACTCGACGGCATGGCGGACCTGCTTCAGCGTCGACATACTCAGCCGCTCGTCGGACAGCAACGCGGTCGGCAGACCGCGTTCGTGGATCACCTTGACGATGCCGTCCCACGACCCCTCGACTCGCTTGTCGTTGTAGCCGCGTGGCCGGCGGCCTTGTAGGTCGAGGGCCGCCAACGGCTGCGCCGGTTCACCCTCCGCGCCGGGATAGTCGACTCCATGGGACCTCAACCGACCACGGTTCGCGGCCAGCAGGTTCTGGAGGTACGTCGTTCCGGTCTTGTGCAAGCCGATGTGCAGGTAGACATGTGCGGGAGCGGTCACGGTGTGGGTCCTGACTCGCGGCGCACGACTTCACCCTTGGCCCGCGCTGACTCAGCGAGTGCTGTCTGGAAGTCGACCATCTGCTGACGCAGCGCGGCGTCGCTGGCCGCCAGGATGCGGATCGCCAGCAATCCTGCGTTGCGGGCGTTGCCCACTGCGACGGTGGCGACCGGCACACCCGCAGGCATCTGCACGATCGACAGCAGCGAGTCGAGACCGTCGAGATGTTCGAGCGCGACCGGCACTCCGATCACGGGCAACGGGGTGACGGCGGCCAGCATGCCCGGCAGGTGGGCCGCGCCACCAGCGCCGGCGATCAGCACCCGGAGCCCGCGCTCGTGCGCTGTGCGGCCGTACTCGAGCATCTCGGCGGGCATCCGATGTGCGGAGACGACGTCTGCCTCGACCTCGACACCGAACTCGCGGATGGCGTCGACCGCGGCCTTCATCGTCGGCCAGTCCGAGTCGGACCCCATCACGACACCGACCTGTGCCGAGCCGCCTCTGGCGCGTTCTGTCATGGCCGTCGGCCCTCCTCGTCGGCGGCGTCGTCGTCCAAGTTTCCCGCGAACCAGTCCGCAGCGTGACGCGCGCGAGACCGCACCTCGTCGAGGTTGTCGCCGAAGGCGGTGACGTGGCCGACTTTGCGTCCCGGGCGCACCTCTTTGCCATAGAGGTGCACGCGCAGCCGGGGATCGCGGGCGAGCACATGGGGGAATCCGTCATACAAAGTGGGGGCAGAGCCGCCGAGGATGTTGACCATCACTGTCCACCGAGCACGCGGCGTCGGGTCGCCGAGCGGAAGGTCGAGGACAGCCCGCAGGTGGTTCTCGAACTGGCTCGTCACGGCGCCGTCGATCGTCCAGTGCCCGGTGTTGTGCGGCCGCATCGCAAGCTCGTTGACCAGCACCCGTCCGTCGAGCGTCTCGAACAGCTCGACGGCCAGGATCCCGGTGACGTCGAGCTCGGCTGCGATCCGCATTGCGATCCGTTGGGCCTCGACGGCCAGAACACGGTCGAGGCTCGGCGCGGGCGCCACCACCTCCACGCAGATGCCGTCACGCTGCACGCTCTCCACGACGGGGTATGCCGCCACCTGCCCGCTCGGGGACCTGGCGACGACGGCCGCCAGCTCGTGCCGGAACTCCACCTTCTCCTCGACGAGAAAGGTGGCCGCCCCTGGCGTGCTCGCCAGGATTCCCGCGGCCTCTTGCGCGTCACCGACGAACCAGACGCCCTTGCCGTCGTACCCGCCGCGCGCGGCCTTGAGGACGACCGGAAACCCTCCTGTGGCGGACGCGAAATCGGCCACGTCCGCGAGGGTGGCGGCGACGGCGTGCCGTGGACACGGGATGCCGAGGTCCGACAACCGTGACCGCATCGCCTGCTTGTCCTGGGCGTGCACGAGTGCATGCGGTCCTGGGCGGACGGCGATGCCGTCGGCAGCCAGCGCCTCGAGGTGCGCGGTTGGGACGTGCTCATGGTCGAACGTGACGACGGTGTTGCCCTTGGCCCAGGTGGCCAGTGTTTCGAGATCGGTGTAGTCGCCGACGGTGGTGTCGGGGATCACCTGTGCCGCCGACGCGTCAGCGACCTCGGCGAGGAGACGGAGCGGGACGCCGAGCCCGATGGCGGCCTGCTGCATCATCCGGGCAAGCTGTCCGGCGCCCACGATGCCAACAACCGGAGTCTCCACGGCGGACAGACTACCGACGCGCCTGAGGCTGAGACGGTGCCGCGGTCGCGTAGGCTGGTACTCCTGGCCTGGTATCCGCCGACCCAGGCTCCACCCCCGAAAAGGCGCGCCCGTGCTCAAACGTCTGCGAAATCTTGCCCACGAGGTGGCCAAGTTCGGTCTCATTGGTGGGATCGGGTTCGTCGTGGATGTCACCATCTTCAACCTGCTGCGCTTCGCGGGTGACCCGGGTGTGCTGGAGCACAAACCGTTGACTGCCAAGGGCATCTCGGTCGCGGTGGCCACGATCGTCACCTATCTCGGCAACCGGCACTGGACCTGGCGCGACCGGGCCAGGACCGGTGCGCGCCGCGAGGTTTCTTTGTTCTTCCTGTTCAATGCGATGGGCATGCTCATCGCGGTGAGCTGCCTGGCGTTCTCCCACTACGTGCTCGATCTCACCAGCCCGCTCGCCGACAACATCTCGGCGAATGTCGTCGGGCTCGTCCTCGGCATGATCTTCCGCTTCTGGAGCTACCGGACGTTCGTCTTCCGGCACCATCCGGAAGACGAGGCCCTCGACCTCACCGGCCAGTTGGCCGAATTTAGCGAGACGACCGCACGGCACCACTAGCCGGACGTGTCATTGGCTGGCTAGGCGACGTACCGCCACCGGTTGCACAACGCCGAACCCACGCAACGGCCTCTCGGTCAATCGGCGAGAGACATAGCCAGGTAGTTCGAGGACAGCCGCTGCGGTGTTCTCGTCGCAGATAACCCGGTTGCGCCGAGCAAGTCCGGTGAGCCGGCTGGCGAGGTTGACGGGATTACCGAACACGTCGCCCAGCCGCATCACGACCGGCCCGGTGGCGAGGCCGACGTGCACGTCGGGGAGGTTGTCTTCTCCCCCGATGCGCTCGACAATGTCGCTCGCGATGTCGACCGCGACCACCGCACCGTCGGCGATGAAGAGCACCGAGTCGCCGAGCGTCTTGATGACCCGTCCGCCGCGGGCGGTGATGAGGTCGGCGCAGGTCGACTCGAACTTTTCGACCATCGAGGCAAGCCGGTCTTCCGGTACGTCGGCTGACAGCTGGGTGAAGTTGACCAGGTCGGCGAAACCCACGGTCACTGTCACGGTGTGGAGATCGGAGTCGGTGGCGCCGAGCGCCTCGACGCGACTCACTGCTGCGGCCAGGTGGCGACGCCAGGCGTAGGTCATCAGCTCCTCGAACGACGGCTCGACCCGGCGGATCACGTCAAGGCCGGTGCTCAGGCGCGAGCCTGTCCCGCGTCCCTCGGTCTCGAGTCGCTCGACGTACTCGCTCAGCGTCGCCACTTGCCAGTCCGCGAGCCTGGCCATGGTCCGCCCGACTGCCCGGGTGAGCTTGACGGCGACATCGAACTCGATCGCGCCGGAACCGACCAGCGACAGCAACAGATCCATCGCGTCGCCGTCGGCGCTCGTGAAGGCCGCCGTATCGCCTGCGTCGGGGAAACCCAGCGCCCGCCACAAGGCCTGAGCTGCAGCGACATCGTCGTCGTCGGGGATGATCTCAGCGGACGTGAGGCTCGGCTCTTCGCCGAGGATCTCGCGTTCGAGATCCTCCCGAGTCGTGTCGTCGCCGGCTTGATGTGGGTCGTGCTCGGTCACCAGGTCTTCGGCTCCAGGGGGTGCGGCGGTGAGCCGTCATCGTCGTGGCCGTCGTGGGTGCCGAAGAGCAAGTCGGTGATGACAAGCTGCAGTTTCTCGACCCGCGGTACGTCGGGCAGCACCGACCGCCCTTGCTCGCTCGCGTCTGAGATGACGAGGGTGCCGCAGCCGAGGAAACGGTCGATCAGATCGCGCTCGTAGGAGACATCGTTGATGCGGTGCAGGGGAATGTCGCGGCCGACGCGGGTGAACACACCGGATCGGTTGATCAGCCGCCGGTTGGTGACCGTGTAGAACGCCGTGAGCCAGACGAGGAACGGCCACACGGCGAGCCAGCCGATGATCACCACGGCCACGATCAGCACGCCCCACGTCGAGATTGTGCCGGTGTCGCCGTCAGGCACGATCGCAAGCAAGAAGCCGGCGACGCCACAGGTGACGATGAGGACGACCACGGGGAGGATCAACGCCTTCCAATGCGTCCGGGTCTCAGCGATGACGTGCTCACCCTCGCTGAGGAGCTTCTCCGAGATACCCATGTGACCTCCGCCCGCCGATCTTGCGCCGGCGTCCATCGTGTCACGCCAGCGGTCGGAGGTGAACGACATCACCAGCGCCGAGGGCCTGCACAGCGTCGCGGGTTCGCACCAGCAGCCGGCCATGGTCGTCGATGGCCTCGGCGACTCCGGTCGCCGTGCCCCCGCCCGCGAGCTCGACCCGCACCTGCCGCCCGATCGTCGTACACGCGCTCGTGTATGCCGCATGGAGACCTCGGGCTGGGTCGCCACCGACCTGCCGCCAGCTGTCGTAGGCGCGCGCGAGGTTGCGCAGCAACGCGCGGACCAGCACGGTGCGATCGGTGTTGGTGGCTCCCTCCAGGGCAAGCGACGTAGCCGTCGGGACCGGGAGCTCGTCGGCGCGCAACGTCACGTTGAGGCCGATGCCGATCACGGCGGCTGGTCGGTGCCCGGCGGGATCGTGCCGCTCGACGAGGATGCCCGCCAGCTTGCGGTCCTCGACGATCACGTCGTTCGGCCACTTCAGCGCAGCCTCGACACTCGAGGTGGTGCGAACCGTGGCGGCCAGCACCATCCCGGTCAGCAACGGGATCCACGGCCAACGTGAGACGTCTACCTCATCCGGTCGCACCAGCACCGACAGCGTGACTCCCGACCGTGGTGGGGCGGCCCAGCTGCGCTCGAGCCTCCCCGACCTGCGGTCTGGTGCTCCGCGATGAGTACGACACCGTCGTCGTCCGTCGCACGAGCCCGGGCGGCGAGATCGGCGTTGGTTGATGCCGACTCCTCGACGACGTCGAGCTCGGTCCAGATCGAGTCTGGGGTCACGAGTGCCTGCTGCAGTGCCGCAGCGTGCAGAGGCGGACGGTCGAGGTCGCCGTACATCGAGGCCATCGAGCGGTCACGTTACGCTGCCCGATGTGAGCGAGATCGACATCCATACCACCGCAGGCAAGATCACGGACCTCGAGCAGCGGCTCGACGAGGCAGTGCATGCGGGCTCGGCCCGGGCGATCGAGAAGCAGCATGCGAAGGGCAAGCTGACTGCTCGCGAGCGGGTCGATCGACTGCTTGACGAGGGCTCATTCGTTGAGCTCGACGAGTTGGCACGGCACCGATCGACGAACTTCGGGATGGAGAAGAACCGTCCGTACGGCGACGGTGTTGTCACCGGATACGGCACCATCGACGGCCGCCAGGTGTGTGTGTTCGCGCAAGACTTCACGATCTTCGGCGGCAGCCTCGGGCAGGTGTATGGCGAGAAGATCTGCAAGGTGATGGACCTCGCGATGAAGACGGGCTGCCCCGTCATCGGTATTAACGAAGGCGCCGGTGCACGCATCCAGGAAGGCGTCGTCTCGCTGGGACTGTATGGCGAGATCTTCCGACGCAATGTGCACGCGTCGGGAGTGATCCCTCAGATCTCCCTCATCATGGGTGCCTGCGCGGGCGGCCACGTCTACTCGCCTGCCGTCACCGACTTCACCGTGATGGTTGATGGCACGTCGCACATGTTCATCACCGGCCCTGACGTCATCAAGACCGTCACGGGCGAGGACGTCACGATGGAGGAGCTCGGCGGGGCGCGCACCCACAACACGAAGAGCGGGAACGCGCATTACATGGCGTCCGACGAGGATGACGCGCTCGAGTACGTCAAGGCGCTCCTCTCGTTTCTGCCACAGAACAACCTTGAGGACCCGCCGGCATACGCCGAGTCGCGACTCTCCGACGATGACTTGGCCGTGAGCGACGACGACCGGGTGCTCGACTCGCTGATCCCTGACTCCCCCAACCAGCCCTACGACATGCACACGGTGATCGAGGCGGTGGTCGACGACGGCGAGTTCCTCGAGGTGCAGCAGATGTTTGCGCCTAACATCATCGTCGGCTTCGGCAGGATCGAGGGACAGTCGATCGGCGTGGTCGCGAACCAGCCGATGCAGCTCGCCGGCACCCTTGACATCGACGCCTCGGAGAAGGCGGCTCGCTTCGTGCGCACGTGCGACGCGTTCAACATCGCCGTGTTGACGTTTGTCGACGTCCCGGGGTTTCTGCCTGGCACCGATCAGGAGTGGAACGGCATCATCCGTCGTGGCGCCAAGCTCATCTACGCGTACGCCGAGGCGACCGTCCCCCTCGTCACTGTGATCACCCGCAAGGCATACGGCGGCGCGTACGACGTGATGGGGTCCAAGCACCTCGGCGCCGACATCAACGTCGCGTGGCCGAGCGCCCAGATCGCGGTGATGGGGGCACAGGGGCGGTCAACATCCTCTACCGGGCCGAGCTGAAAGCCGCAGACGACCCGGAGGCGCGGCGCGCTGAGCTGATCGCCGACTACGACGACACGCTCGCAAACCCTTACCAGGCAGCCGAACGGGGTTACGTCGACGCCGTGATCCATCCCCACGAGACGCGGGTCGAAGTGGTCCGATCGCTGCGACTGCTGCGGAACAAGCGCGAGACGCTCCCGCCGAAGAAGCACGGGAACATCCCGTTGTGAGTGACGACGAGGTCTCGACAAGCTCGACCGGCGATACTTCGGCGGTCGAGCTTGTCGAGACCCCGGTGCTCCTGCGTGTGGTCAAGGGCGAGCCAACTGCCGACGAGCTAGCCGCGCTGGTCGCCGTCGTCGCAGCGCGCCGGTCAGCAGGGCTCGAGTCGACCGATGACACGGGGCCCCGGCGGTCCGGATGGACGAACCGTGCCCGCGCTCAACGTGGCATTCACCGCCATGGTCCCGACGGCTGGCGCCAGGCAAGCCCTCCCCTCGCTGACCTGCTGCTGACTGCGCTCGTCGCGCTGTCGTCGATCTGCGGGACGTAGCCGCCGCGGAGCGCGGCGACGGTCGAAGGCGGCGTGAGGACGTCGACGTCTCCGCCGCGGGGGCGGGGCTTCGCCGCGGCGTACCCCTCGGTCGTCCAGGGCATGACAGAGTCGCCCCGCACCAGCGCGGGTCGGTCGGCGATGATGACGAAGGCGCCATCGGGCAATGAGCGCCAGGCCATTCGTTGCACCTGCTTGACGCTGGCGCGTCGCACGAGCCGCTCTGCGTGGAGCTGTCGGTCGATCTCGGCGGCGGAAGGAAGCAAAGGGACCGGCTGAGTCGTCGAACTTTGACTGCCGTGGCCGTGACTGCCCGAACTGGCTGCGCACCGTCAACCCAGGCACGGCGGTATGCGTTGTAGGCGCTCCGCCGACACAACGCGCAGGGGCGGTGCCCGGCGGCAAGAGCGACTGCTTCGTCATGGAAGAACAGCACGGTGAAGTGACCGGGCTGCCACTGCGGCAACTGCCAGTCCTTGTGCTGCAACGCGCAGATGATCCACAGAGGCCCACGATGTGCACGCACCACCGTGGCATCGGCGCCCACCCCGTCATGCAGGATGCCGCGGTTGCCGAGCCACGCGCCACGCTGGGACGTGGCGATGATGTCACCCATCGGCGTGACGCGGTTGCGCCGAGGACTGGCCCACTGGGCCGACGACTGGGTGCCGACGACTGTGCCGACGACTGGGGGACTCACGAGGCGACCGTAACGGGGCGGGCCGACAATGGCCGCGCGATGCCTGGGACTCGTGGCTATCCTGACCGCGTGCCCCCCACAGACAGCTCCCGCCCCGTGGACGACATCGCTGAACGGTTCGTCGAGGACTACGTCGCGCTCGACCCGCTGTCCGCCACTTATCTCGGCATCCCTGGGTATGACAACCAGGTGAACGACCTCTCGCTCGACGGTTACCGCGCACGTGAGGAGCTGACCGGTCGCGCGCTGCGCGAGATGGCGGCGGTCGAGCCCACCGACAACCGCGAGCGGGCGGCGAAGGAGGCGTTCGTCGAGCGGTTGACCGTAACGATGCAGCAGTACGACGCCAAGACGCCTCAGTCGCAGGTCAGCGTGATCTTCAGTGAGCTGCACAACCTTCGCGGGATCTTCGACCTGATGGACACAGACGGCGAGGAGGCGTGGAGCAGCATCAACGCCAGGCTGGCAGCAGTGCCTGCCACCCTCACCGACTACCAAGCGACCTTGACGCGAATGGCCGACGAGGGACACGTCTCCGCGAAACGTCAGATCGACGCGGTCGCCGCGCAGATCCTGGCCTGGACTGGCCAGGAGGGCGAGGGCGGCAACTTCTTCCAACGGCTCGTGGAGGGACCCGATGCCCCCGCCGACATGAGTGCCGAGCTCTCCCGCAGTGCCACCGCGGCCAGTGACGCCTACACGGCGTTCGGCAGGTTCCTGAGCAGCGACCTCCTCAACCGCGGCCGCGACCGCGACGGCGTCGGGCGCGATCGATATGTCCCCGAGTCCCGCTACTTCCTCGGCGCGGAGATCGACCTGGACGAGACGTACGCGTGGGGCTGGGACGAGCTCAAACGGATCGAAGACGACATGTCCCGCGTCGCGAAAGAGATCTCCCCTGGCGCTACCACCGACGAGGCAGTCGCCTTGCTCGACCAGGACCCCGACCGCACCATCCACGGCAAGGAAAACTTCCGCGCCTGGATGCAGGAGCTCGCCGATCGGACGATGAGCCAGATGGCCGACGTCCACTTCGACATCCCCGAACCGGTCCGCCGGATCGAGTGTCGGTTGGCGCCGACCAACGACGGAGGCATCTACTACACCGGCCCTACCGAAGACTTCACCCGCCCAGGACGGATGTGGTGGGCGGTTCCCGACGGCATCACCGACTTCTCCACCTGGCGCGAAGTCACCACCGTCTTCCACGAAGGCGTCCCTGGGCATCACCTCCAAGTCGCGCAGACGGCATACCGAGCCGAGTTGTTGAACCGTTGGCAGCGCACGATGTGCTGGGTGTCTGGCCACGGCGAGGGTTGGGCCCTGTACGCCGAGCGGCTGATGGACGACCTCGGCTATCTCGCCGACCCGGGCGACAAGCTCGGCATGCTCGACGGGCAGGGAATGCGCGCTGCCCGCGTCATCATCGACATCGGCATGCACCTCGAGCTCGAGATCCCTCGCGACAACCCCTTCGGCTTCCACCCCGGGGAGACGTGGACGCCCGAGCTCTGCCTCGAGTTCCTGCGACAGCACTGCCGGATGGACGAGGCCATCATTCGCTTCGAGGTCAACCGCTACCTGGGCTGGCCCGGCCAGGCGCCGTCCTACAAGGTCGGTGAACGCATCTGGCTGCAAGCCCGCGATGACATCGCCCGACGCAAGGGCGACGAGTTCGACCTGAAGCAGTTCCACCGCGCGGCCCTCGACCTCGGCTCGATCGGGCTCGACCCGCTGCAGGCCGCGCTCGCCCGCCTCTAGCAGCGATGACATCAACCACGGTGATCTTGGCCTCGGCCAGCCCGGCGCGGCTGAAGACCCTGCGAGGCGCTGGCCTTGATCCCATCGTGATCGTGTCCGGCGTCGACGAGTCCAGGTATGCCGTCGCCGCCCCGACGACGTACGCGCAGGATCTGGCGACGGCCAAGGCTCGGGCGGTGGCAGCTCTGCCGGATAGCGGAGGCGAGCCTGGTCATCGGTTGCGACTCTGTCCTCGACCTCGACGGCTCGGTGCTCGGTAAGCCGGGCGATGCGGCAGAGGCCGTCCGGCGCTGGCGCGAGATGCGAGGCCGCCGCGCAACCTTGGTGACCGGTCACTGCATCATCGACACCAGCAAATGCACCGAGAGGTCAGGAGTCGCCAGCACGGTGGTCGAGTTCGCCGACCTGACCGACGCCGAGATCGACGCCTACGTCGCGACCGGCGAGCCGTTGCAGGTCGCCGGCGCGTTCACCGTCGACGGCCTCGGCGGGCCCTTCGTCACCCGTATCGAGGGAGACCATCACAACGTCGTCGGCATCTCGCTGCCCTTGCTGAGGACCATGCTTGCCGACCTCGGCGTTACCTGGACCGACCTGTGGGCCGACGCGTCACGGGGACGCGCTGCTACTCGACCGGCAAGCCGAGACCGCGCGCGATGAGCATCCGCTGGACCTCCGACGTACCTTCACCGATCTCGAGCACCTTGGCGTCGCGGTAGAACCGGGCCACCGGGTACTCCTCCATGAAGCCGTACCCGCCGAACACCTGCGTCGCCACGCGGGTCGCTGTCACGGCTGACTCCGTCGAGTAGAGCTTCGCGATCGCGGCCGCCTCCGTGAAGGCCGCTGCGGGAGCACCGGCATCCTTGAGAGCCGCCGCCTTGTAGGTAAGGCCCCTGGCTGCCTCGGCCATCACCTTGAGGTCGGCGATTTGGAACGCAACGCCCTGCTTGCGTCCGATCGGCACGCCGAACGTCGTCCGCTCGCCGGCGTACTGGAGCGACATCTCGAGGCAGGCTTGGATGCAACCAACCGCGAGCGCTGCGATAGCGACTCGACCGTCGTCGAGGATGCTGAGGAACTGGGCGAAGCCCTTGCCTCGCTGCCCGAGCAGGTTGGCCTCCGGCACGTGGACGTCCTCGAACGTCAACGGGTGCGTGTCGCTCGCGTGCCAGCCGAGCTTGTCGTACGCCTTCTCGGCGGTGAAGCCAGGAGTGGCGGTTGGGACGATGATCGTCGACACCTCGGCGCGGCCCGGCCCCGACGGCGCCGACGGCGCCGAAGGATCCTCTCGCGTGCCGGTGCGGGCGGTGACGGTGTTGAGCACCGTGATCTCCGAGCCGGAGTTGGTGATGAACTGCTTGCTGCCGTTGACCACCCACTCACCATCGACCAGCTCCGCCTTCGTCTGCGTCGCACCCGCGTCCGAGCCGGAGCCGGGCTCGGTCAGGCCGAAGCCCGCCAGCGTCGCACCCGTCACGAGGTCAGGAAGCCACTTCTGCTTCTGCTCGTCGGTCCCGAACGTCGCGATCGGGTTGATCCCGAGGCCCACTGCGGCCTCCAAGGTGATGCCCATCGACTGGTCGACCCGGCCGATCTCCTCGATCGCGAGGCACAGGCTGGTGAAGTCGCCGTCCTCCCCGGCGCCGCCGTACTCCTCAGGGGCGGTCAGCCCGAACAGGCCGAGCTTGCCCATCTGGTGCACCGTGTCGATGGGGAAGTGGTGCTCGCGGTCCCACTGCGCGGCATACGGCGCGATCTCCGCCTCGGCGAACTCGCGCAGACTGCGGCGGAAGTCCTCGTGCTCTCGGGACAGCTCGAAACTCATCGACGACACCTTCCAGACAGACTCGACACGTACCGACTCGCAATATCTTACGTTAACGTAAGCGTAAGATGATCCCAGACTAAAACGAAACCGACGATGCAGGCAAGGAGGGTCGCCACCGTGGCCACTGCTGTCACCATCGACGGGCCTACCTGGTCGATCACCCAGATCGCGCGTGAGTTCGACGTGACCCTGCGCACCATCCGCCACTACGAGGACGTCGGCCTCGTCTCCCCCGAGCGTCGCGGCACGACTCGGGTCTTCCACCAGCGCGACCGGGTCCGCCTCGCGCTCGTGCTGCGCGGCAAGCGGCTGGGATTCTCGCTCGACGAGATCTCGACCATCGTCAACATGTATGACGCCGAGCCCGGCGAACAGGGCCAGCTCGCCTACCTGCTCCAGCAGATTGCCGGTCGACGCGCCGCCTTGGAGCAGCGCCGCCGTGATATCGACGAGACGATCACGGAGCTCGACATCGTCGAGCAGCGCTGTCGCGAGGACCTCGCCCGGCTCACCAGCCGAGCCTGACCACCGTCGGCGGCCGCTGCTTGACTGTCGCCATGTCCGGTGTCGCCAAGACCAAGGGGTTTGCGACTCGACCTCTGACTCCGCAGACTTGGTCAGATCTCGAAGTGTTGTTCGCGCTTCCCGGTGGGTCGATCGTCCGAGGCTGTTGGTGCATGTTCTACCGCGTGAGCGGCACCGTCTCCGTGTCGGCGAAGGCCGGCGATCACCACAAGCAGCAGCTGTGCGACCTCGTCGACGCCGGCACCGTTCCGGGCCTCGTCGGCTATCTCGACGGCTCCCCCGTCGGTTGGATCAGCCTTGGCCCGCGTGAGGACTACCACAAGCTTCGACGCTCGCCGATCATGAAGCCGGTCGACGACGCCGAGGTCTGGTCTGTCGTGTGCACCTACGTCGCCAAGGCGCATCGCCACCACGGCCTGCAGCACAAGCTGCTGAAGGGCGCCCTCGACTTCGCGCGCGACAACGGGGTCCGGCTGGTCGAGGCCTATCCCGTCGACAAGCTCCAGCGAAGCCACGACGACTTCATGTTCTTCGGCTCGCGTAGCCTGTACGAACGGGCCGGGTTCCGCGAGGTCGAGCGACGTTCTCCCACCCGTGTGGTCATGCGGCGCGGGCTGCGTCCGCGTCGGTGACGCTGCCAGCCGAGACCGAGGCAGCGAGGGGCACAGGCACCCACAACCGGTTGCGGCCTAGACTCAGCCGTCGTAACACCCGGCCGTCGAGGAGACATCGTGCCTGAGCAGCGCCAGTTGACGAAGGTCTTGATCGCCAACCGCGGCGAGATCGCGGTGCGTGTTATCCGCGCCTGCAAGGACGCCGGCATCGCGAGCGTGGCGGTGTACGCCGACGCCGATCGAGACGCGCTCTTCGTCCGCCTCGCCGACGAGGCCTACTCTCTCGACGGCGCCACCCCGGCCGACTCGTACCTCGACATCGACAAGATCCTTGCCGCGGCGAAGCAAGCGGGCGCCGACGCGCTCCACCCGGGCTATGGATTCCTCGCCGAGAACTCCGGCTTCGCTCAGGCCGTGATCGATGCCGGTCTCATCTGGGTTGGCCCGCCACCCGCGGCGATCGACGCGCTCGGCGACAAGGTGCAGGCCCGCCACATCGCCCATGAGGTCGGCGCCCCCTTGGTCGCCGGCACCTCCGACCCCGTCAAGGACGCCGACGAAGTAGTCGCGTTCGCCCGCGAGCACGGGCTGCCGATCGCGATCAAGGCCGCGTTCGGAGGCGGTGGGCGCGGCCTCAAGGTCGCGTTCAGCGAAGACGAGGTGGCAGAGCTCTACGAGTCGGCGGTCCGCGAAGCGGTCAGCGCCTTCGGCCGCGGCGAGTGCTTCGTCGAGCGCTATCTCGACAAGCCCCGCCACGTCGAGACCCAGTGCCTCGCCGACCAGCACGGCAACGTCGTCGTGGTGTCCACCCGCGACTGCTCACTCCAGCGTCGCCACCAGAAGCTGGTCGAGGAGGCGCCGGCGCCGTACCTGTCCGACGTCCAACGCGACACGCTCTACACGTCGTCGAAGGCCATCCTCAAGCAGGCCGGGTACGTCGGCGCCGGGACATGTGAGTTCCTCGTCGGGCAAGACGGCACGATCTCGTTCCTCGAGGTCAACACCCGGCTGCAGGTCGAGCACCCCGTCAGTGAGGAAGTGACGGGTCTCGACCTGGTGCGCGAGATGTTCCGCATCGCAGCCGGCGAGGAGCTCGGGTATGACGACCCGCCGGTCACCGGCCACTCCATCGAGTTCCGGATCAACGCAGAGGACGCCGGCAGCAACTTCATGCCGGCCCCCGGCACCCTCACCCGTTGGCATGCTCCGGCCGGCCCCGGCGTCCGCGTCGATGGCGGATACGACCAAGGCGAGACCGTGCCCGGGTCGTTCGACTCGCTCGTCGCGAAGCTGATCGTCACCGGGACGACCCGCACCCAAGCCCTGGAGCGGTCACGGCGTGCACTGGCCGAGTTCGTGGTCGAAGGGATGCCGACGGTGATCCCGTTTCACCAGCGAGTGGTCGATGACGCCGCGTTCATCGGCGACGGCGAGACCTTCTCCGTCTACACCAGCTGGATCGAGACCGAGTTCGACAACACGATCGCGCCGTATGCCGGTGGAGCCGAGACCGACGAGCCCGCCGAGCGGGAGAAGGTCACCGTCGAGGTCGGCGGCAAGCGGCTCGAGGTCTCCCTCCCGGCGGGTCTCGCGACGTCCGGCACCGCTGGGCCGGGCAAGAAGCCCGGCAAGCGCAAAGCGACCAAAAAGGCTGGCGCCGCCGCGAGTGGCGACTCCCTGACAGCGCCTATGCAGGGCACCGTCGTCAAGGTCGCCGTCGAGGACGGGCAGCAAGTAGCCGCGGGCGACCTCGTCGTCGTCGTCGAGGCGATGAAGATGGAGCAGCCCATCAACGCCCACAAGGACGGCACGATCGGCAAACTAGCGGCCGAAGTCGGCGGCAGCATCACCAGTGGCGCCGTCGTCTGTGAGATCACCGACTGACCTCGGTCGCTCGGTCCCTAGTCTTGGGCCATGTTCTCCAAGGTGCTGGTTGCCAACCGTGGCGAGATCGCGGTGCGCGCGTTTCGGGCCGCCTATGAGCTCGGCGCGAAGACGGTGGCCGTGTTCCCGCACGAGGACCGGGGTTCCGAGCACCGGCTCAAGGCTGACGAGGCCTACGAGATCGGCGAGCGCGGCCACCCGGTGCGCGCCTACCTCGACCCCGACGCGATCGTGGCGGCCGCCAGGCATGCCGGCGCCGAGGCGGTCTACCCCGGATACGGCTTCTTGTCCGAGAACCCCGCCCTCGCTGATGCGTGCGCCGCTGCGGGCCTCGTGTTCGTCGGCCCGTCCAGCGACGTACTGCGGTTGACGGGTAACAAGTCGAGGGCGGTCGCCGCGGCCCGCGAAGCCGGCGTGCCGGTGCTCGCCAATGTCGCCCCGTCACGTGACATCGACGAGATCTGCCGCTCCGCCGCCAGCCTGACCTTTCCCGTCTTCGTCAAGGCCGTCGCTGGCGGAGGTGGTCGTGGGATGCGCCGGGTCGACGACCCGGCTGACTTGCGAGCGGCAGCCCAGAGCGCGATGCGGGAGGCTGATGGCGCCTTTGGCGATCCGACCGTGTTCGTCGAGGAAGCCGTCGTCGACCCTCGCCACATCGAGGTGCAGATCCTCGCTGACGCGGCCGGCAACGTGATCCATCTGTTCGAGCGCGACTGCTCGCTCCAGCGCCGCCACCAGAAGGTTGTCGAGATCGCCCCCGCACCCGGCCTTGACCCGGGGCTGCGCGAGCGCATCTGCAACGACGCCGTCAACCTGGCCACCCGGATCGGCTACGTCAACGCAGGCACCGTGGAGTTCCTCGTCAGTCCCACCGGCCAACATGTGTTCATCGAGATGAACCCCCGCATCCAGGTCGAGCACACCGTGACCGAGGAAGTCACCGATGTCGATCTGGTCCAGGCTCAGCTGCGGATCGCCGCCGGCGAGACGCTCGACGACCTGGGGCTGCATCAGGAGGGCGTGCAGCTTCGTGGGGCTGCGCTGCAGTGCCGCATCACCACCGAGGACCCGGCCAACGGCTTCCGCCCCGACACCGGCCGGATCACGGCATACCGCTCCCCGGGCGGGGCAGGCATCAGGCTTGACGGAGGTACGACGTTCACGGGCTCGGAGATCTCCGCCCACTTCGACTCCATGCTGACGAAGCTCACCTGTCGTGGCCGCACGTTCGAGGTGGCAGTAGACCGCGCCAGACGAGCGGTAGCAGAGTTCAGGATCCGTGGCGTCGCCACCAACATCCCGTTCCTACAAGCCCTTCTCGACGACCCCGACTTCCGCGCCGGCCGGATCACCACCTCCTTCATCGAGCAGCACCCGACACTCCTGACCGCCCGCTCGTCTGCCGACAGAGGCACCCGACTGCTCCACTACCTGGCGGACGTCACGGTCAACAAGCCGTACGGCGAAGCACCTGCGACGATCGACCCGGCAACCAAACTGCCAGCCCTCGACACGACCGCGCCGGCTCCGGCAGGTTCACGCCAGCGGCTGCAGGACCTCGGGCCGGAGAAGTTCGCGGCCGGGCTGCGTGGCCAGGCCGCCGTCGCAGTCACCGACACGACGATGCGCGACGCGCACCAGTCGCTGCTCGCGACCCGGGTGCGCACCCGCGACCTACTGGCCGTCGCCCCTCACATCTCACGGATGACACCGCAGCTCCTGTCGCTCGAAGCCTGGGGTGGTGCGACGTTCGACGTTGCGCTTCGCTTCCTCGCTGAGGATCCCTGGGAGCGGCTGGCAGCACTCCGCGAGGCCAGCCCCAATGTGTGCCTCCAGATGTTGCTCCGAGGTCGCAACACGGTCGGCTACACGCCCTACCCGACTGCGGTGACGGATGCGTTCGTCGCGGAGGCCACGCACACCGGGATCGACATCTTCCGGATCTTCGACGCGCTGAACGACGTGACTCAGATGCGCAGCGCCATCGACGCGGTCCGGTCAACGAACGTTGCTGTTGCCGAGGTGGCGATGTGTTACACCGGCGACCTCTCCAGCCCTGGAGAGCGGTTGTACACCCTTGACTACTACCTGCGGCTGGCCGAGCAGATCGTCGACGCCGGCGCGCATGTGCTGGCGATCAAGGACATGGCGGGGTTGCTGCGAGTGCCCGCTGCTCGCGCCCTGGTCACCGCGCTGCGCGACCGCTTCGATCTCCCGGTTCACCTCCATACCCACGACACGCCGGGCGGCCAGCTCGCCACTCTGGTCGCGGCGATCGATGCCGGTGTCGACGCTGTCGACGCCGCCAGCGCGTCACTCGCTGGCACCACCAGCCAGCCGGCCCTGTCTGCGCTCGTCGCGGCCACCGATGGCACAGACCGCGCGACAGGGCTGTCTCTTCGCGCGGTGTGCGACCTCGAGCCGTACTGGGAGTCCGCCCGTCGGCTCTATGCACCCTTCGAGTCCGGACTCCCTGCCCCCACCGGTCGCGTCTATACCCACGAGATCCCCGGTGGCCAGCTGTCGAACCTGCGCCAACAGGCGATCGCGCTCGGCCTGGGCGAGAAATTCGAGCAGATCGAGGACATGTATGCGGCTGCCAACGACCTGCTCGGCAACATCATCAAGGTGACCCCGTCGAGCAAGGTGGTCGGCGACCTCGCGTTGCATCTGGTTGCGGTCGGGGCAGACCCGGCCAAGTTCGCTGCCGACCCGGGATCGTACGACGTCCCGGACTCGGTCATCGGGTTCCTGTCGGGCGAGCTCGGCGATCCTCCCGGCGGATGGCCTGAGCCCTTCCGTAGCAAGGCTCTCGAAGGCCGCACGGTCAGGCAAGGCGAGCAGGTGCTCACCGCTGACGAGACCGGGTCGCTGGGGTCCGACCGACGTACGACGTTGACCCGGCTGCTGTTCCCCGGCCCGGCAAGTGACTTCGACGACTCCCGGGCCCGCTACAGCGACCTGTCGGTGCTGCCGACGAAGGATTTCCTCTACGGCCTGTCGTTCGACGACGAGCACGACGTCTATCTCGAGGCGGGGGTGCGCTTGATCCTCGGCCTTGAGTCGATCAGCGAGCCCGACGAGCGCGGGATCCGCACCGTGATGTGCCGGATCAACGGGCAGCTGCGCCCGATCGCTGTCCGCGACCGAGCGGTGTCATCGGACGCACCGACGCGCGAGCGCGCCGACCCAAGCGTTGCCGGACAGGTCGGCGCACCGTTCGCGGGCGTCGTGTCGCCGGTAGTCAGCGTCGGCGACCCAGTGGCAGGCGGCGACGTCGTCGCAACCATCGAGGCGATGAAGATGGAGGCGTCCATCACGACGCCGGTCGGCGGCACGGTCGAGCGCGTCGCGCTGGACGGATCGCGCAGCGTCGAGGGTGGGGACCTCGTCGTTGTGGTCAGTGCCGGGTGACGCGGGTGGTGTTGGTCGAACGGTCCCAGTCGATCGTCGCGTGCTCGAACCTCGCCCGTAGACCACCGGGGACCGCGTGCACGCTGTTCACGGGGTAGCCGAGCTCCCTGATGCCACCCTCCTGCCCCCAGCGCCTCATCACGGCGCCGTACAGGACGTGGGGTCCGATCTTCGCCTTCGTGTAGATGCGGCCGCCCTGCAGTCGGACCTTGTAGCCACCGCCGTAGGCGGTGAGCAACCCGGTCATCGGGAAGCGGAGGTTCGAGGTTGGCCCTCCCCATGCTCGGTACGCCGTCAGCAGTCGACCGCGCACCTCCCGCGCGCCTGTCGGCGACGACCAGAAGATGCGGCCACCGTTGAAGTTCTGCGCTGATCCCTGTGCGAGCGCGTACTCGCCTGAAGTCGGATCGCCGAGGGGTGACCTTGCACCACCGAGCAGCTTCCACCGCTGGATGATCGGTGTTGGCGCGATGCTGAACCAGCTCGACCGCAGCCCGTACAGCCAGCGGAAGTCGTCGCCGGTCAAGTGTGCGGTCCCCCTGGTGCCGTCGAGGACGATCTGCAACGCGCGGCCGTTCCATTCACCGTTCCCGTCGCGCCTCGTCACCCGGAGGGTCACCAAGCTGCCGATCTCGGGGTAGGCCCGCTCCAGCGTGGCTGCGCTCACCGCAGTCGACCAGTTATGCACGCTGTTGCCGGCGTGACCGTCGTACGGATCGCGCTTCGCGGGGAGGTAAGGCACACCCCCTGCCGACGTCCAGCCGCCCGACGATGCGGAGAACTGCGTGAAGGCGGGTTTGCCCTTGTAGGTAAGGATCCTTCCGGCTGTCGCCTGTACCGCCTCGTTCGAGGACGCTACCTCCGCGGACACGCCGCCGTAGACCTGGCAGGCCGTGGTGTCACAGATTTGGTAGTAGCGGCGGGGGTTCTGTGCCCGCTGCCACGCGGCGTACGTCCGGGCCGCCACAGACTGCGCACGTAGCGCCTGCTGGTGCCAGGAGGTGGGCATCTCGTAAGGGACGACGCCTTGCACGTAGGCGTTCATCGGCAACACATTGACGGTGTCGCGCACTGTTGCGCCGGGGAAGGGCCGAATGCTGCGAAGGATTCCGCGGTACGCCTTGGCGACGACGTCGGAACCACCTGGCACGAGCAGTGTCAACCGCCCAGCCCGCATGAACTGTCCGTCGCTCCGGAAGCTCACCCGGGCGCCGGGGATCCGCCACCGGTGCCACCCAGAGTCGTCATGGAACTGAACGGCAGTGGTGCCGTTGGAGGCGGGAGTCAGCCGATAACGGTCGCGTCCTGACACCACCGGGAGGGTCCAGGTCGTGTTGTCGTGCAGGTCGCGCACCTGCAGTCCTGGCTGGGCGCGCACCTGGAGGTCGGACGTGTAGTCGGCACTGATCAGGACGCGGACATTGCCCTTGACCTGCGCCCAGTCCGTGCCGGGGTAGTAGAAATCGATGATGCGCGAGTAGTTGAGCCCTCGAAGGGCAGCACCCTGCGCGCCGTACTGGCTCATTCCGTGACCGTGGCCGTAGCCATGGCCCGAGATCGTCCAGGCCTTGTTGACCGGCACGTAGTAGGTCTGATCGGCAACGGCAGGTGCCGGGACCAGTGACACCGTCAGGGCAGCCACGCCCACCAGACCGAGCGCGGCTCGTACTGGTGCAGCCGAGAGTCTGCTCATTCGTACGTCACCGTCATCCGCTTGGTTGTTCTATTGAATGTGATCTTCCCGTGTTGGAAATGCCCAGTCGTAGCATCCTTGGTCACCTTCAAGTGACGCGTGGGAAAACCGAGCCGTCCAAGGGCTCCGCTTTCTGCACGGTATCTCTTCAACACGGCGCTGCGTTTGAGAATTGACGTTCCCGTCGCTCTTGACCAGTAGATAGTGCCGCCCTCGAAGTGCGCGGCACGTCCGCTCCGGGGCGTGAGAATCTTGCTTACCGGATAGCCCAGATAGCCGTTTGTCTCATTGGCTTTCACGTATGCCGAGAGCATTCGACCGCCCCGCAGGGCGAACACGCCGGCGTCCCTGGTGTAGTACATCCGGCCGCCCTTGAAGACCGTGTGGCGGCCACCATTCTCGATGCGCTCACCCACTCGGACTGCGCCGTAGTTTCCCCGCAGCCCTCCGACCCGCTCCCACTCCGTCTTGATCCGAGATCGATAGTCCTCGAGCCGGTGTGCGACCCGTTGCCGCAGCCGCGGCAGCCATTCGTAGACATGCTGGCCGGGACATGCAGTCGACATAGCGTCTCGATGCCCGGAGATGCGCCGGAATCTTTCACCTTCGACGGTCGCGGGTCCGTACGCTCCGTAATATGCCGTGCCCAGCCGCCAGGCGACGAGGGTCACGAGTCCCCTCTTCATTGCTTTCGTCGGGGCTGCGATCTCGAAGTTCCCCATCAGTGAGATGCCGGTCGTGTTGACGTTGTAGTCGCCGGCGTGTGCGCCGCGTACCGGGCGACGGATACCACCGTCGCGCCCTTCGAACACCCGGCCGAAGCGGTCGACAAGGAAGTTGTAACCGAGGTCGCACCAACCCCGCGACTGCGTGTGATACGCGTAGATCCCTCGCACGATCGCGGCCGACTCTCGCCGGCCGTAGTCGTTGCTGGTAACGGTGTGGTGGACGAACACCATCTTGAACGTGGTGCCCAGCCGAGGCGCCCAGCATCCGTCACCGAGTCGCTCATCCGCGCCCCACTGCTCGCGCGAGATGACGTCTGGCACTTTCGGGTAGCCGCGTTTGCTCGATGGCCTGGCGGCGGCGCCGTCCTTCGACACCGCAGCGTCGTACGTCGACCTGCCCGGGTCGATTGCCTCCAGTCGCAGGCCGGCCGGCGCGCGGCCGGGCGAGTACACAGCGGCCTCGACCGCATCGACCGCGCCTACCCAGGCGACCTCGGTGCCGTCGCGAACCTCACTGTCTTCGCCTACGGCCGGACCCTCGTCGGGTGCCACGTGGAGCTCCGTCCAGGCACTCCAGTCATCGTTGCGGCGCGTGCGGAGAGCGACCCCGACGTCCGATGACTCTTCGCCGGTGGCCCAGGTGACTCCAACGAGGGATGACCCAGGCGCCACGGGGATCTTGACGTGCGCCACTAGCTGGGCACCGTCGAGATGCGCGATCTCCTTGGCAGGCGCCGCAGTGATCCTTGAGCTGCCGGCGTCTACCGGAGCGAGGGCGAAAGCTCGCACGCGCGGAGTCACGGGATGGGCAGCTGTCGCTGCCGCCCCTCCGAGGGCGCCCGTGGTGACGGCGGCAGGCACCGAGCCGACCTGAAGCGCGCCGGCTGCGCTCACCGGGCCCTGCCACCAGCTCGTAGCACCGACCATGAGTCCGATCGCCACGGTGAGAGCGGCGGACGGACGGGTGCTCCGAGCACGGGGCTCGCGGTTGGCTCGCATGCGGGAACTCCTGGGCGGGGTTGTTTCTCACCGGGCTGTACGAGGACGGGTCGGGCTCACCTTGGGTTAGGCAAATGCCGTGGAACTGTGGGGCTAGTGTGACGAATGGTGACTGTGTGACTGCAGGGAGCAGTATTGCCACGGAATTGCCGTCATCGCCACATCTATGCGCGATTCTTATAATCCATTGACGTAATTACAACAATGTAATTCGACAGGAATGGACGGTTGCGCAGGGGATTACCGGCGAATCGGGTTAGCGGGTGTGGAGCCGCCGGGCGGCCTCAGCCACCGACCCCGACAGGGAGGGGTAGACCGTGAAAGCGTGGGCGAGGTCGTCGACAGTGAGCCCGCCGGCCACGGCAATGGAGACCGAGTGGATCAGCTCGCTAGCTCGAGGCGCCACGACCACGCCGCCGATCACGATGCCAGTACCGGGGCGGCAGAAGAGCTTCACGAACCCGTCTCGCACCCCCTGCATCTTGGCCCGCGCATTTCCGGAGAGCATGAGCATCTCCGTGTTGGCCTCGATCTCATGGGCGTCGACCGCCTGCTGGGTCCAGCCAACGGTGGCGATCTCCGGGGCCGTGAACACGTTCGACGAGACGGACTTCAGGTCGAGTGGCGCCACGGCGTCGCCGAGCGCGTGCCACATCGCGATCCGACCCTGCATGGCGGCCACCGAGGCGAGCATGAGGACGCCCGTGCAGTCGCCGGCGGCATACACTCCGCGAGCACTGGTCCTGGAGACCTTGTCAACGACGATGTTGCCGGCCTCGTCGAGGTCGACGCCCGCCGACTCCAGGCCGAGTCCGTCGGTGTTGGGGATGGAGCCGACAGCGAGAAGGCAGTGGGAGCCTTCGACGACGCGTCCGTCCGTGAGGGTCACGGCGACGGACTCACCGTGGCGCTCCACGGACTGGGCACGGGACTTTCCCAGCAACGTCATACCTCGACGAGTGAGCACGTCCTCGATCACCTCCGCGGCATCGGCGTCCTCACTTGGCAGCACTCGGTCACGGCTGCTGACCAGGACAACGTCGACACCAAGGGCGTTGTAGGCGCTGGCGAACTCTGCACCGGTGACACCAGAGCCGATCACGACGAGCCTGTCCGGGAGCTCCCCGAGGTCGTACACCTGCTCCCACGTCAGGATTCGCTCACCGTCGGGGAGTGCCGAGTCGAGGACGCGAGGATGCGCTCCGGTCGCGACCAGGATCGCGTCGCCGGCCAGCCGCTCTTCACCTTCGTCGGTCGTGGCGACGACGCAGTCGGCACCGTCGAGCCGCCCCGAGCCGACGATGATGCGGACACCCTCATTGCGAAGGCGTTGGGCGATGTCCTTGGACTGTGAGGCAGCGAGGGCCTTGACCCGGGCGTTCACAACGGCCAGGTCGACCCCCACCTTGGGATCCGTGCCACCGCGACCCCCCATCCGGACGCCGAGTTCGCCGGACTCCTCCACCGAAGCCATCAGCTCAGCGGTGGCGATCAGCGTCTTTGACGGCACGCAGTCGGTGACAACCGCAGAGCCGCCTATCCCGTCGCTGTCGACGAGTGTCACGCCGGCACCGAGCTGTGCGCCGACCAGGGCGGCTTCATAGCCTCCTGGCCCGCCACCGATGATCACTACGCGCGACACGCGGGCCACGATAGCCTGCACCGCGTGGTTCTCTACGCCGCCTACGGCTCGAACATGGACCCAGCACAGATGCTGGTGCGCTGCCCTCATTCGCCGGCGCGCGGAACCGGCTGGCTGGTGGGTTGGCGGCTGACGTTCGCCGGAGAGGAGCACGGCTGGGACGGTGCCCTCGCCACCGTGGTCGAGGAGCACGACTCTGCGGTCTTCGTCTCGCTCTACGAAGTAGCGGGCGAGGACGAGGCCAACCTCGACGAGTGGGAAATTTCCCTCTACCGCAAGACGAAGGTCCGAGTACAGACCCTTGAGGGCGAACAGCTCGCGTGGCTGTACGTCCTCGACACCCACGAGGGCGGACTCCCGTCGGCGAGCTACCTCAGCATCATCAGCGAAGCCGCCCTCGCGGCAGGAGCACCTGACGACTACGTCGACGACCTCCGCAGCAGGCCTTGCCGCTCGGTGCGCGGCTGACGATCCGGGAAGATACCGTCAGCGTGTGACACACCTCCTCGCCATACGATTTGGCCGCCGACGCGGCCACCGCTCTCGCCCAACTAACCGAGGTCGACCGCCATGACGTCGCCCTCGTGATGGGATCCGGCTGGCTGCCCGCTGTCGACGCGCTGGGGTCTGCCACGGCTGAGATCTCCAGCACCGACCTGCCCGGCTTCGCTCCCCCGGCTGTCGAGGGTCATGCAGGCACGATCCGGTCGATCGACGCCGGCGGTGTGCGGGCACTCGTCTTCCTCGGCCGCACCCACTACTACGAGGGTCGTGGGGTTGCGGCGGTCGTGCACGGTGTCCGGATGGCGGCAGCGGCCGGCTGCCGTGCAGTCGTGCTCACCAACGGCTGCGGTGGCCTGCGGCCCGAATGGGCGCCCGGAACACCAGTCCTCATCAAGGACCACATCAACCTCACGGCGACGTCTCCGATCGTCGGCGCCCGCTTCGTCGATCTGACGGACCTCTATTCGCCACGACTTCGCGCCCTGTGCAAGGAGGTTGACCCGACCCTCGACGAAGGCGTCTACGTGCAGTTTCCTGGCCCGCACTACGAAACGCCAGCCGAGATCGGGATGGTGCGCGCGATCGGAGGGGACCTCGCCGGTATGTCGACAACGCTCGAGGCGATCGCTGCTCGCGAGGCGGGTATGGAGATCCTCGGGATCTCGCTCGTCACCAACGCTGCCGCCGGGATGAGCGGTGAACCTCTCGACCACGAGGAGGTGCTCGCCGCCGGCAAGGCTGCTGCCGGGCGGATGGGCGACCTGCTGGCCAACGTCATACCGCGGATCTGAAGGGTGGTCCAACATCGTGCGTGTCCTCATCACCGGCGCCTCCGGCCACATCGGCACCGTCCTCGGGCACAAGCTCTCTGACAGCCACGAGCTGCGCGGACTCGACGTACGTCCAGCGCCGCAGTCCTGGCCCGGCGAGTTCGTCGTCGGAGACTGCGCCGATCCCGCCATTGCCGACCGCGGGGTCGATGGGCGTCGACGCCGTGGTTCACCTGGCCGGGGTGGCAGGCGACTTGAGTCTGCCGACGATCCTGCACGGTCACGTCGAGTCGACCGCAGCGCTGCTCGATGCGATGGTCCAGCACGGCGTGCGCCGCATGGTCTATGCCAGCAGCAACCATGCCGTCGGCATGACGCCGCGCAGTGATCCCGTCACCAGTCGATCCTCGCCGCGACCCGACACGTTCTACGGCGTGGGCAAGGTCGCCTCAGAGGCCCTGCTGAGCCTCTACGCCGACCGCCACGGCATCTCCAGCGTCGCCATGCGCATCGGGAGCTTCCGCGAACGACCCTCAACCCGACGCAGTCTCGCGACCTGGCTGTCGTATGACGACGGTGTGGCCATGGTCCAGGCCGCGTTGACCGCAGACATCAACGGCTACGTGGCGATCTACGGCATCTCGGCCAACCGAGACGCGTGGTGGGACCTCGAGCCCGGGCGCGCGATCGGCTTCGAACCGCGTGACGACGCCGCCGACGTTCGAAGACTCACTCGAGGCCCGACCAGAGGACGAAGCAGAGGCCGCGCACGTCGGCGGTCCGTACGCCGCAGGCGCCATGGTCCGCCGACCGTTCGGGCCCGACGTGGTGGAGGACGACTGACGTGACCGTGCCTTCCGACCTGCGAGCAGCCGCAGAGCGCTGGATCGCCGACGACCCCGACCCGCGCACGCGCGACGAGCTCACTGCCTTGGTCGAGGCTGCAACTTACGACGAGACCGCGGCCGTCGAGCTGGCAGATCGCTTCGACGGCACGCTCGAGTTCGGCACCGCGGGCTTGCGGGGCGAAGTCGCCGCCGGCCCGAACCGGATGAACCGAGCAGTCGTGGCGCGCGCCGCGGCAGGGCTGGCCGCCTACCTCAACGAGACCGTCGGCAGCGGCACAGTGGTGATCGGCTACGACGCCCGGCACAAGTCCGACGTGTTCGCTCGCGACACCGCAGAAGTCATGCGCGGCGCGGGCCTCGACGCCGTGATGCTCCCCGGACTGCTGCCTACTCCCGTGCTGGCGTTCGCGATCGGCCACCTCGGCTGCATCGCGGGAGTCATGGTGACGGCGTCGCACAACCCGCCGCGTGACAACGGCTACAAGGTCTACCTCGGCGACGGCAGCCAGATCGTGCCGCCCGCTGACGCCGAGATCGCTGCTCGGATCGCGGCCGTCGAGACGGTCTCCGACGTACCCCGCCGCGACGACTGGACCGCTCTGGACGACGACGATCGTCGAGGCGTACATCGAGGCCGTCGCCGCACTAGTGGACCCGGGTAGTCCCCGGGAACTCCGGCTGGTCTACACGCCCTTGCATGGTGTCGGCGACGGGACGGTGCAGCGGGCGCTGGCAGCCGCTGGGTTCGATGCTCCCGTGGTCGTGCCCGAGCAGGCGGCGCCCGACCCCGACTTCCCGACGGTGTCGTTTCCGAACCCTGAGGAGCCGGGCGCCATGGATCTCGCCATCGCGCTGGCGCAGGAGCACCAGGCTGATCTGGTGATCGCGAACGACCCCGACGCCGACCGGTGCGCGGTGGCCGTGCCGACGATGCAGGGCTGGCGGATGCTTCACGGCGACGAGCTCGGCGCGTTGCTCGCCGACCATCTGCTCCGCCGTGGTGTTCGTGGCGTCTTCGCGACGACCATCGTCTCGTCGACCTTGTTGTCCCGGATCGCTGCTTCGGCAGGGGTTGAGTACGTCGAGACGCTGACAGGGTTCAAGTGGATCGGACGGGTGCCTGGCCTCGCGTTCGGCTACGAGGAGGCGCTCGGCTACTGCGTCGCGCCTGCACTGGTCCGTGACAAGGACGGCGTCTCGGCCCTCCTGCGAGTCGCTGAACTCGCGGCCCAGCTCAAGGCGGACGGGCGCACTCTGCTTGACCGGCTCGACGAGATTGCGCAAGTGCACGGTGTGCACGCGTGCGACCAGCTCTCGGTCCGCGTCACCGACCTCGCCGTGATCGGTGCGGTGATGGAGCGGCTGCGCGGAGAGCCTCCGACCACGTTGGGCGGCTTCGCGGTGGAGGGCATCGACGATCTGAGCCATGGGAGTGGGGGGCTGCCGCCCACCGATGGCCTGCGGTTCCGGCTCGCCGACGGTGGTCGTGTCGTCGTACGTCCGTCGGGAACAGAGCCGAAGATCAAGTGCTACCTCGAAGTCGTTGTCGCGGCTGATGAGTCCGGGGTGGGTGCCGCGCGCATCTCGGCGGCCGGACGCCTCGATGCGATCCGGGACGATCTCTCCGCCGCCGCGGGCTTCTAGCCAGGAACCTCAGACGAACGCCAAGGCGATACAGATGAGGGCAACGACCAGCGTGGCGACGGCCAGCGGGTCGAACGCGACCACCGGCCGGGCGTCGTCGCCCTTGCCGCGCTGGGCGAGGGAAAGGATGCGCGACGGGACATAGTCGGTGTACTTGCCACCGACCGCCTCCTCGTTGGCCCGGCGGCTCGGGTTGGCCGCGGAGCCAATGCCTCGACCGAATCCGAGGAAGGCATCGCCCGTACCCGAGGTGACTTTCTCACCCTTGATCATCGAACGTGTCGAGCGGCTGAGACCGAGTCCGTGGAAGGTCCCCTCAGGAGTTACGACCTGCAAGGTCTGGAACACCGCGCAGCGCTCAATCTTCGACCACGGGATGTAGGTGTCGCGGAGAATGTTGTGCAGCAGCAGCCCGTTGGCGTGCGCCGTCGCGCCGGGCCTGATCAGCGCGATATAGGCGAGGAGCGCGGCCGCCAGACAGCTCAGGATGACCGGACGGTTGGCGGAAAAATCGGAAACCGCCGCGCCCACCGCGAAGACGACCAGGAGGCATCCAGCGACATACCCGAGGATTCTGCCGCTCGAGGACGCGAACTTCTCGACAACCGGCCCGGCTTCCTCGACCGCGGCATTGGACATGCCCCCACGATAGGTGGACCCGGCAGCCGGCGCCGAGAGCGGCGGAAGGGCTGATACGCAACCGTTGTGATGAGGACCGGCGATCTCGACGCGTTTCACCCTGTGGCCCGGCGCAACTAGACTGCGTCCGTGGCTGCCCCAGCACTGACCTCAATCGACGCTGTGCACGATGCGGCGTCGACGCCTGCGGCTCTCCGCCGGTTCCTGCACGGGCTGCCCGGTGTCGACCAGGTCGGCTGCGAGGCGCGCACCGCGACCCTGTCGACCCGCTCGATCAAGACCACGGCAAAGGCCTGGGCACTCGACCTCGCGATCTCGATGATCGACCTCACGACGCTCGAGGGACAAGACACCGCGGGCAAGGTGCGCGCCCTCTGCGCCAAGGCACAGCGTCCCGACCCAGCCGATGCGACCTGCCCGCGGGTGGCAGCGATCTGCGTCTACCCCGACATGGTCACGACGGCAAAGGAGGCGCTCGGCAGCTCTGGTGTCCAGGTCGCGTCGGTGGCGACGGCCTTCCCGTCCGGGCGGTCGACCCTGGCCATCAAGCTGCAGGACACCCGCGACGCGGTCGCGGCCGGAGCCGACGAGATCGACATGGTCATCGATCGCGGCGCCTTCCTCTCCGGCGACTATCAGCTCGTGTATGACGAGATCGTGGCCGTGAAGGAAGCCTGCCAGCGAGACAAGGGCGGCAGCGCCCACCTCAAGGTGATCATGGAGACCGGGGAGCTGGTGACCTACGACAACGTGCGCCGCGCGTCCTGGTTGTCGATGCTGGCCGGTGCCGACTTCATCAAGACCAGCACCGGCAAGATCCAACCGGCTGCCACGATGCCGGTGACGCTGATCATGCTGGAGGCCGTTCGCGACTTCCGCGAAGCAACCGGCCGCATGATCGGAGTCAAGCCGGCCGGCGGCATCAGCACAGCCAAGGACGCCATCAAGTACCTCGTCATGGTCAACGAAACAGCGGGCGACGACTGGCTAGACCCGGTCTGGTTCCGGTTCGGCGCCTCCCGCCTGCTCAACGACCTCCTCATGCAGCGCACCAGGCTGGCCACGGGCCGCTACAGCGGACCCGACTACTTCACGCTCGACTAGGGACTGATCAAGCCATGGCATTCGAGTACGCCCCCGCGCCAGAGTCGCGTGCGGTCGTCGACCTCAAGTCGTCATACGGGTTGTTCATCGGCGGCGAGTTCGTCGACGGCAGCGGCCACGCGTTCAAGTCCGTGAGTCCGGCCACCGAAGAAGTGCTTGCCGAGATCTCCGAGGCCACCGAGGCCGACATCGACAAGGCGGTCGCGGCCGCCCGGCGTGCCTACACCCGCACCTGGTCGAAGATGTCCGGAGCAGAGCGTTCGAAGTACCTGTTCCGCATCGCCCGCATCATCCAGGAGCGGGCCCGCGAGCTGGCAGTGCTGGAGTCCCTCGACAACGGCAAGCCGATTCGCGAGTCGCGCGATGTCGACGTACCCCTCGTCGCCGCCTACTTCTTCTACTACGCCGGCTGGGCCGACAAGCTCGAGCACGCGGGCTACGGGCCCAATCCCCAGCCGCTTGGCGTCGCCGGCCAGGTGATCCCCTGGAACTTCCCGCTGCTGATGCTCGCCTGGAAGATCGCTCCGGCGCTCGCGTGTGGCAACACGGTGGTGCTCAAGCCCGCCGAGACGACGTCGCTCACCGCTCTGCTGTTCGCCGAGATCTGCCAGCAGGCCGATCTGCCGGCGGGTGTCGTCAACATCGTGACCGGTGCCGGCGAGACGGGCCGGGCCTTGGTCTCGCATGACGGGGTCGACAAGGTTGCCTTCACGGGCTCCACCGAAGTCGGCAAGGCCATCGCCCGCACGGTGGCAGGCACTGAGAAGTCCGTGACGCTCGAGCTCGGGGGCAAGGCCGCAAACATCATCTTCGACGACGCCCCGATCGACCAGGCCATCGAAGGCATCGTCAACGGCATCTTCTTCAACCAGGGCCACGTCTGCTGCGCCGGTTCGCGACTGCTCGTGCAGGAGAGCGTGTTCGACGACGTCCTTGCCAGGCTGAAGCGGCGGATGGCCACCCTGCGCGTGGGCGACCCCCTCGACAAGAACACCGACATCGGTGCCATCAACTCCAGTGAGCAGCTGGCGCGCATTCGCGAGCTGTCGGCCGTCGGCGAGTCCGAGGGCGCCGAGCGGTGGTCGCCGCCCTGCGAGCTGCCCGACCGTGGCTTCTGGTTTGCGCCGACCATCTTCACCGGAGTCAGCCAGGCCCACCGGATCGCGCGGGAGGAGATCTTCGGCCCGGTCTTGTCCGTGCTGACCTTCCGTACACCCGCGGAGGCGGTCGAGAAGGCCAACAACACGCCGTACGGCCTCTCGGCGGGAGTGTGGACCGACAAGGGCTCACGGATCCTGTGGATGGCCAACCAGCTGCGCGCCGGCGTGGTCTGGGCCAACACGTTCAACCGGTTCGACCCGACCAGCCCGTTCGGCGGCTACAAGGAGTCGGGCTACGGCCGCGAAGGCGGCCGCCACGGTCTGGAGGCCTACCTTGCCCACTGACAGCGCCGCGTCTGCAGGCCGTCTCCACGTCCGCAAGACCTACAAGCTCTACGTGGGTGGCAAGTTCCCTCGCAGCGAGAGCGGTCGCTCGTATGTCGTCAACGACCACCGCGGGCGGTTCCTCGCCAACGCCGCCGCCGCGTCGCGCAAAGACGCGCGCGACGCCGTCCAGGCGGCTCGCAAGGCGTTCGGTGGCTGGTCGACCACGACCGCGTACAACCGTGGTCAGGTTCTCTACCGGGTGGCCGAAGTCATGGAGGGCCGCAGCGACCAGTTCGTCGACGAAGTCGTCGCCGGTGAAGGGCTCACCCGGCCTCGCGCGAAGCGTGTCGTCAGCGCCGCGATCGACCGGCTCGTCTGGTACGCCGGCTGGGCCGACAAGCTGGCACAGGTCGTCGGCGGCACCAACCCGGTCGCCGGACCGTACTTCGACTTCTCCGTGCCAGAGCCGACAGGCGTCGTCGCAGTCCTCGCCCCGCAGAAGTCATCCCTGCTTGGCCTCGTCTCGGTGGTCGCGCCGGTCATCGTCAGCGGAAACACGGTCGTCGTCGCCTCGTCGCATGACCGGCCGTTGCCGGCGATCACGCTGTCGGAGGTGCTTGCCACCTCCGACGTGCCGGGCGGCGTCGTCAACATGCTCACCGGGTCGGTGGGCGATACCGCCCCGACGCTCGCCTCGCATATGGACATCAACGGCATCGACCTGACCGGGGCCGCGGGCGACACCGAGCATGCCGTCGAGCTTGAGGTGGCCGCGGTCGACAACCTCAAGCGGGTGCGTCGGGCGCCGCCCACCGAGCCGGACTGGACCGCCGACCCGGGCCTCGGCCGCCTCACCCAGTTCCTCGAAACCAAGACGGTGTGGCACCCGATCGGCGTCTGACCCGTCGACTGGTCACGTATGCACCGTCGACTGGTCACGTATGCACCGTCGACTGGTCACGTATGCACCGTCGACTGGTCACCCATGCACCGTCGACTGGTCACGTATGCACCGTCGACTGGTCACGTATGCACCGTCGACTGGTCACTATGACCGTCGACTGGTACCTGACCACTCGACCCGGCATACCTGACCACTCGACCCGGCATACCTGACCACTCGACCCGGCATACCTGACCACTCGACCCGGCATACCTGACCACTCGACCCGGCATACCTGACCACTCGACCCGGCATACCTGACCAGTCGGCAGAGGAGTGGGCAGACTAGGCCTGTGAGTGAGCTGGATGACCCGCACGCCGACTGGCCCGACCGTACGGCGCTGACCGACGAGGCCGGCCGCACCATGCTCGTCTACACCCCAGCCACGAGTACTCGCAGCGGTCGACCTTGGGCAGACGGCGTGTGGCGGCCCTCCGACGTACCTGTGAAGGATGCCTCCGCCACGGCGCTCGACGCGTTCGCCGGCTGGGCGTTCTCGACCTCCGACCAGGAGTTAGTCACCGCCCTGCAGTCGGCTGGCGCGCAGACCCTCCGGCACGCCTATCCGATGAGCCACGATCTGCAGGAGCTTGTCGCCGTCCCCGAAGCTCCCCAGCTACGGATCGAGCCGCTGTCGGGCCGTCAGGTGGAGCGCCACGCCGATCGTCTGGGGCAGATGAGCTTCGCGGCATACCCGTCGAGCCACCCTGACCATTCAAACTCGAACGTCGAGGCAGCCGTCGCCGAGATGTCCGCCATCGCACGCGGCGAGCTGCTAGGCCCGGTGCTCGAACAGTCCCGGCTTGCCCTGCACGAGGGCCAGATCGTCGGCGCCTGCATCCTCGTCGACCGCCCCGGTGTGGCCCCGGACGGGGGACCCTGGGTCCTCGACATGTTTCGGGACCCGACATCGCCTGTCAGCGGTGTAGGCCGCACCCTGCTCGACGCCGTGCTGCGCGCCGCAACGGTCGCCCGCCTCCCGTCGGTCTCCTTGGTGGTCAGCCACGACAACGAGCGAGCGGCGGCGCTGTATGCCCGGCTAGGTTTCGTCGCTGCCGCCGGGTCGTGGACGCTCGCCGTCCCTAGCCCGGGTAGCTAGCGCGGGATGGTCAGGGCGGCGTACCCGGGCTTGACGACGCGCTCGATCAGGTCGAGCCGCTCGTCGAACGGCAGGAACGCGCTCTTCATCGCGTTGACGGTGAACCAGCGCATGTCGTCGAGGTCGTAGCCGAACGCTTCGGCCAGCAGCTCCATCTCGCGGCTCATCGTGGTGCCGCTCATCAGCCGGTTGTCGGTGTTGACCGTGACCCGGAAGCGCATCCGCGGTGAGCAGCCCGATCGGGTGCTCGGCGATCGACGTCGGCGGCACCGGTCTGCAGGTTGGACGACGGGCACATCTCGAGCGGCACCCGGCGGTCGCGGACGTACGCCGACAGCCGGCCGAGCTTGCGGCCGCGCCGTCGTCGATCGTCGATGTCGTCGACGATGCGGACGCCGTGGCCGAGCCGCTCGGCGCCGCACCACTGCAGCGCCTCCCAGATCGACGGCAGCCCGAACGCCTCGCCGGCGTGGATCGTGAAGTGGGCGTTCTCCCGCTGCAGGTACTCGAACGCGTTGAGGTGCCGGGTGGGAGGGAAGCCGATCTCGGCGCCGGCGATGTCGAAGCCGCAGACGCCGCGTCGCGGTGCCGCACCGCGAGCTCGGCGATCTCCCGCGAGTTGGCCGCGTGGCGCATCGCGGTGACGATCTGCCGTACGACGATCGCGCTGCCCGTGGCGGCTGCGCCGGCGCGTGCCCTCGTCGAAGCCGGCCTGCACCGCCTCGACCACCTCGTCGAGGGTCAGGCCGGCCGTGAGGTGCTGCTCGGGCGCGTAGCGCACCTCGGCGTACACGACGCCGTCGGCGGCGAGGTCCTCGACGCACTCGGCAGCAACCCGGCGCAGGTCCTCGGCGCGCTGCATCACGGCGACGGTGTGCTCGAACGTCTCGAGATAGCGCACCAGGCTGCCGGAGTTGGCCGCGTCGATGAACCACTGGTCGAGCTCGTCGGCAGTCGCTGCCGGCAGGTCGTGGCCGACCTGGTCGGCGATGCTCGAGGATGGTCTCGGCGCGGACGCCGCCGTCGAGGTGGTCGTGGAGCAGGGCCTTCGGGCGCGTCGACGAAGCGGCGGTCGGTGGCCTGATGCATCCGGCTATCCTCCCAGGTGACCTGCACCGCTCTCGAGAGAGGCCACCGATGAACAGCCAGCGACAACCGCGTCGCCATCGTCACCGGAGCGGCCCGCGGCATCGGCGCCGCCGTCGCGCGACGGCTCAGCCGCGACGGGTTCGCCGTCGCCGTGCTCGACCTCGACGAGGCCGCCTGCGCCGACGACCGTGGACTCGATCGACGACGCCGGCGGCCGCGCGCTCGCCGTCGGCGTCGACGTGGCCGACGCCGACGCCGTCGACGCCGCGGTCGGCTCGGGTCGCCGACGAGCTCGGCCCGCCGACCGTGCTCGTCAACAACGCCGGCATCACCCGCGACAACCTGCTGTTCAAGATGACCGAGGACGACTGGGACACGCGTGCATCGCGCGTCCACCTGCGCGGCGCCTTCCTGATGAGCCGGGCCGCGCAGGCGCACATGATCGAGGCCGGCTGGGGCCGGATCGTCAACCTGTCGAGCACGTCGGCGCTCGGCAACCGCGGTCAGGCCAACTACGCCGCCGCCAAGGCCGGCATGCAGGGCTTCACCAAGACGCTGCGATCGAGCTCGGCAAGTTCGGGGTCACGGCCAACGCGATCGCGCCCGGCTTCATCGTCACCGAGATGACCGCGGCGACCGCCGAGCGGCATGGGCGTCAGCTTCGAGGAGTTCCAGGCGGCCCGCGCCGCCGAGACGCCGGTCCCGCGGGTCGGCACGCCCGACGACATCGCCCATGCCGTGTCGTTCTTCGTCAGTGAGGGCGCGTCGTTCGTCTCCGGCCAGGTGCTGTACGTCGCCGGCGGTCCGCGGGGCTGAGCCACGCCGATGCCACGCACGCTTCGCGACCCGCGCCGAGCTCGAGGCCGCCGTCGGCGAGCATCTCGGCTACAGCGACTGGCTGCTGGTCGACCAGGAGCGCATCGACACCTTCGCCGACGCGACCGGCGACCACCAGTGGATCCACGTCGACCCTGACGCGGGCGGCCTCCGGGCCGTTCGGCGCGACCATCGCGCACGGCTACCTGACCCTGTGCCTGTCCCGGTCCTGGTCAGCGACGCTGCTCGACTACGCCGGCTGGGCGGCCAAGATCAACTACGGCTCCGACAAGGTCCGCTTCCCGCTGCCCGTCCCGTCGGCAGCCGGGTCCGCGCCGGCGTCGAGCTCGCTCGCCGTGACGCCGGTCGCGGCCGGATCCAGGTGACCCGCACGTGACGGTCGACGTCGAGATCGGACGGCGTACGCAGCGCAAGCCCGCCCTGGTCGCCGAGACCCTCACCCTCCTCGCCGGCACCAGCGAGGTTCGCCGAGTCCGAGCGTCGACGAGTCCAGCGGTCATGACCGCATCGGCGAATCCGGTCGGGGCCGTCAGGCGATGCGGTCGAGGATGATGGCGGGCCCGAGTGTCGGCCTGTCCGACTTCGGCGTCGATGTCGTAGCCGCCGCGCAGCGCCTCCTCAGCCCGGGCGAACCGGTCGGGCTCGTCGGTGAGCAGCGTCATCAGCGGCTCGCCCTTCGTCACCTCGGTCCCCCGGCTTGGCGTGCATGACGACGCCGGCTCCCGCCTGCACCGGGTCCTCCTTGCGGGCCCGGCCGGCTCCGAGCCGCCAGGCAGCGACCCCGACGGCGAGCGCGTCGAGCCGGGTCAGCACGCCCGACTCGGGCGCAACGACCAGCTGTGACTCACGCGCCACCGGCAGGGCGGCATCCGGGTCGCCGCCCTGCGCCGCGATCATCGCTCGCCAGACGTCCATCGCCGAGCCGTCGGCGAGCTTGTCGGCCGGGTCGACGTCGTCGCGGCCGGCGGCCGCGAGCATCTCCCGAGCCAGCGCCAGCGTCAGCTCGACACGTCGGCCGGACCGCCGCCGGCAAGCACGTCGAGCGACTCCTGCACCTCGATCGCGTTGCCCGCGGTGAGGCCGAGCGGCGTGCCATGTCGGTCAGGAGCGCAACGGTCGTGACGCCGGCGTCGGTGCCGAGGTCGACCATGGTGCGGGCCAGCTCGCGCGCGTCGTCGAGGTTCTTCATGAACGCGCCTGACCCGACCTTCACGTCGAGCACCAGCGCGCCGGTGCCCTCGGCGATCTTCTTGCTCATGATCGAGCTGGCGATCAGCGGGATCGCCTCGACGGTGCCGGTGACGTCGCGCAGCGCGTAGAGCTTCTTGTCGGCCGGCGCGAGGGTCGAGCCGGCCGCGCAGATGACCGCGCCGACGGACTCGAGCTGCGCGATCATCTCGTCGTAGGTGACGTCGCAGCGCCAGCCCGGGGATCGACTCGAGCTTGTCGAGCGTGCCGCCGGTGTGGCCGAGCCCGCGGCCCGACAGCTGCGGCACGGCGACCCCGCAGGCCGCGACCAGCGGAGCCAGCGGCAGGGTGATCTTGTCGCCGACGCCGCCGGTCGAGTGCTTGTCCGACGTCGGCCGCGACAGGCGACTGAAGTCCATCCGCTCCCCGCTGGCGATCATCGCCGCGGTCCAGCGGCTGATCTCGCGCCGGTTCATCCCGTTGAGCAGGATCGCCATCGCGAGCGACGACATCTGCTCGTCGGCGACCGCGCCGCGGGTGTAGGCGTCGACGACCCAGTCGATCTGCCCGTCGGTCAGCTCGTGCCGGTCGCGCTTGGCGATGATCACGTCGACTGCATCGAAGGCCTCGGCCATGGCGTCAACCTATCGCTCTGCTGCGCCGGCGAAGACGGGGACTTCTCGGAACCCCCGGAGCACGAACGTCGGCCGCCGCACCGGCTCCCCAGCCAGGCTCAGCATCGGGTACGTCGACGCGAGCACCCGCAACGACTCGGCCAGCTCGACCCGCGCCAGCGGCGCCCCGAGACAGAAGTGCAGCCCGGCGCCGAACGCCAGGTGCGGGTTGGGGTCGCGCCCGACGTCCAGCAGGTCCGGCCGGTCGAACACGCTCGGATCGCGGTTCGCCGAGCCCAGCAGCACGGCGACCTTCTCGCCGGTGGCAACCGTCGACGTCGCCGACCTCGACGTCGGTCGTGGCCGTCCGCTCGAACAGCTGCAGCGCGGAGTCGTAGCGCAGCATCTCCTCGACGGCCGTGGATGCGTCGACCTCGCCGTCCACGAGCCGCCGCCACTCAACGGGCTTCCGGAGCAGGGCAACGAGCCCGTTGCCGAACACGTTCACTGACGCCTCGTGGCCGGCGTTCAGCAGCAGGATCGCCGATGCCAGCACCTCGTCGTCGGTGAGTCCGTCGTCGCCCTCCTGCGCGCGCAGCAGGTCGCTGAGCAGGTCGTCGCCTGGCGCCGTACGTCGCTCGGCCGATCAGCTCCCGCATGTAGTCCGCGAACTCCGCGCTCGCCCGCAGCGCCGCGTCCTCCGTTTCGTCGGACAGCACCGGCTCGTACATCCGCACGATGGCCTGCGACCACGTCCGGAACAAGCGGCGCGTCGTCGGCAGGTGCACCGAGCAGCTCGGCGATCACCAGCACCGGCAGCGGCTCGGCGAAATCGGCGAGCACGTCGAAAGGCTGTCGCGTCGATGTGGTCCAGCAGCCCACGCCCGATCGCCTGCACCCGCGGCCGCATCCGCTCGATGTGACCACGGGCGAACGCGGCCGACACCTTGCGGCGAAGTCGAGAGTGGTTAGGCGGCTCGTTCTCCATCATCTGGTTGCGGTGCAGCAGGTTGAACGGCTCGAAAACGTCGGCGGGCTGCCGGTCACGCCAGATGCGGCCGAAGCGGCGGTCCCGCAGCGCCTGGGCGCAGCCGGCATGGCTGACGACCAGCCAGGTCTCGCTTGGCTCGTGCCACGCGACGGGAGCCCGGTCACGTTCGTCACCGAAGACGGCATACGGGTCGGCGACGAACGTCGGGATCGTCGAAGTCGAGCCGACTGAGCGGCCGCGTGCTCACCGGCTCGTCAGGTCGTCCGGCCCGAACGCGTCGGGCAGCACCTCACTCATCTCCCGCACCCCGCTGACGGTGGCGATCAGACACTGCGGTCCACCGTTCTCCCACAGCAGCTGCCGGCACCGGCCGCACGGCATCAAGATGTTGCCCTGCCGATCGACGCAGACGACGGCCACCAGCCGACCGCCTCCAGTCGCGTGCAGCGCGGAGACCATGCCGCACTCGGCGCAGAGGCCGACGCCGTACGCGGCGTTCTCGACGTTGCAGCCGACGACGACCCTGCCGTCGTCGACCAGCCCCGCGACCCCGACCGGAAAAGTTCGAGTACGGCGCATACGCGTGACGCATGACCTCGGTCGCGGCAGCCTGCAGCGCCACCCAGTCGATGTCGGCAGGCATGGGCCTACCCGGCCTCCCCGCGTCTGTACGGCAGCCCGTCGGCTGCGGGCATTCGCAGCGACTGCGACGCCAGGGCCAGCACCAGCAGCGTCATGACGTACGGCGTCATCGAGGTGAAGTCGCTGGGGATGGTGTCGGTGGTGGCATACCAGTAGCCCGCCAAAGCACCCACCACGAGCGAGGCCGCGGCCGCGATCGACGCGCCCCGCCGCAACTGCCAAGCCGCTAGCGCGATCAACCCAATAGCGACGATGAACAGCAGGGCGTGGACCGACTCGCCGCCACTGCGAAGGCGGGCCGCGTCGGTGTAGCCGAACAGCAGTGACCCCGTGAGGAGCCCTCCCGGGCGCCAGTTGCCGAAGATCATGGCCGCCAGGCCGATGTAGCCGCGCCCACCTGTCTGCCCGTTCTGGTAGCCCGAAGATGCGACGACGGACAGGTAAGCGCCGCCCATGGCCGCCAGCGCACCGGAAACAGTCACCGCGATGAACTTGTAGCGGTAGACGTTGACGCCGAGGGTCTCCGCGGCCGACGGGGACTCCCCGCAGCTGCGCAGCCGCAGCCCGAACGCCGTCTTCCACAACAGCCAACCTGTGCCGAAGACGAGGAGGAGCGCGAACAGCGTGTAGGTGGACAGCTCCGAAGTCAGGGAGTTGACGAGCGCCGCGGCGTCCGAGATCAGGAACCAGTCCTTGGCCGCAAGGTCAGCGCTCCAATCAGAAACTCCGGGGATGGTGATGGTGGTGGGTCGGTCCAGTGAGGGTGACTGGGTCGGGCCGCCACCTGGGAGACCGGTGAAGAACTGCTTCGGCCAAGAAGCCGGCCACGCCCGCAGCGATGATGTTGATCGCCACACCGGACACGATGTGGTCGACGCCGAACACGACCGTCGCCAGGGCGTGGAGCGACCCCCCGATCGCACCGAAGGCAGCCGCCCCCAGCAAACCGACCCAGACGCCGTAGTGATACGAGAAGTACCCGGCACCGAGCGTCCCGAGGATCATCATGCCTTCGAGGCCGATGTTGACGACTCCCGCACGTTCAGACCAGAGACCACCCAGACCCGCGAGGGCGATCGGGATGGCCGCGATCATGGCTGCCCGAAGCGTGCCCGGCGACGTGATGTCGTCGGCTCCCGTGATCAGCCTTGTCGCTGACATCGCGACCAGGGCCAGCAGCACCCAGAGGTAGAGCCGGTTGCGTCGACCGGGCGCGCTCGCTACCGGTGGTCTGACGACATCTACGACGACACTCATGCGGGCACCTCCTCCGCCTTGCGCGCCGCAGCCAGCGCCGCCGCCACTTCTCGCTGTTCGACCTTTTCGCGATAGCGGCTCACGATCTGGTAGGCGATGACCACGCAGAGCACGACGACGCCCTGGGTAACCGCAATGATCTCTGGCGAGATGCCTGCCTCAATGCCGAGCGGGTTTGCCTGTTCGCTCAGGTAGGCGAAGATCAGGGCGCCTACCGCGATGCCCAGTGGATGGTTACGTCCCAGCAGCGCAACTGCGATCCCGGCAAACCCGATTCCCTGCTGGATCGTCGAGCCGTACGCATGTGCCGTACCGAGAAGGTTCGGCATACCGATGAGACCGGCCACCGCGCCCGACAGCAACATTGAGTAGATCACCATGCGCTTGACGTTGACGCCGCTCGCCACCGCCGCCGTCTGCGAACGGCCAGTCGCCCGGAGGTCGAAGCCGAACCGCGTGCGGTTGAGCACCACGGAATAGGCGATCCCGGCCACGACAGCCAGGAACGCCAGCCCGTAGATCTCGGTGGGCGCATCTGGGAACAGCTGAATGCCGCCCACCCAGCTCGACTCGGGGATGGTGTCAGTCTCTTGGGTCAGGCCCCTCTGTTTTCCTGTCCTGCGCAGCAAGTAGGCGACGATCGACACCGCGATCGCGTTCAGCATGATGGTCGAGATAACCTCGCTGACCCCGCGAGTCACCCGCAGAACAGCAGCGATGCCAGCCCAGAAGGCACCCACGAGCATGGCGACCAGGATCGTGGCGACCGTGTTGACGTAGCCGGGGAGCACCGCCCATCCTGCGAAGACTGCGGCTGCGAACGTCGCGACGCGGTACTGGCCTTCGACACCGATGTTGAACAGGTTCATCCGGAAGCCGATGGCCGCCGCCAGTCCGGACAGGTACAAAACCGCGGCGTCGTTGATGATGTTGATCTGGATGCGGTCTGAGGGCCAGGTGAGCATCGTTGACCAGAAGTCAGCGGGTGAGTCACCCGCCATCAACAAGACGATGGTGGTCACCAGGCCGGCCACCAGAGCCGCCAGCACGGGGGCAGCCATCGACAGGGCGGCTGACTTCAGGGACTTCATGCCTCAGCACCGCCCTTGTCGGTGGATCCGGACCCGTCCTCCGTCACTGCGCCGGTCATCGCCGCACCGAGCTCCTGCGGAGTGACCGTCTGCGGGTCGAACTCGCCGACGAGCCGCCCTCGCAGAATCACCTGAAGGTTGTCGGAGAGGCCGATCAGCTCGTCGAGGTCTGCTGAGATCAAGAGCACCGCGAGGCCGCGATGGCGAGCCTCGCGGATGTGGTCCCAGATCGCGGCCTGGGCCCCCACGTCGACACCGCGCGTCGGGTGCGATGCGACCAGCAGCTTCGGGTCGCCGCTCATCTCGCGGCCCACGATGAACTTCTGCTGGTTCCCCCCAGACAGCGCCCTCGACAGCGTGTCGATGCCCGGGGTCCGGACGTCGTACTGCTCGATGACGCGCTCGGTGTCCTGCCGGGCACCATCGCGGTTGATCCACGGGCCCTTGACGCTGGGAGCGCGGGTCTGATGCCCGAGGATCCGGTTCTCCCACAGCGGCGCGTCCAGCAGCAGACCGTGCCGATGACGGTCTTCGGGGATGTACCCGACCCCGGATCTCGCGCCGCTCCCGGGTGCCCCACGACGATGACGTCCTCGTCGGACAGCTCGACGACCCCGTTGGTCGGCTTGAGCATGCCGATGACCGCCTCGACCAGCTCGGTCTGGCCGTTGCCCTCGACGCCGGCGATGCCGAGAACCTCGCCGCGTGGATCACCGAAGTTGATGTCGGCGAGCAGGGCACGACCCGCCGCGTCCTCGACGCGAAGCGCCCGCGACTTCGAGCACTTCCGCTCTCGGTCACGGTGGACTCCTCGGTGCTAGGGCTCGGCAGCTCCGCGCCGACCATGAGCTCGGCCAAGTCGTGCTGCGTCACGTCGAGCCGGGCTCGACGGTGGCGACGGTCGTGCCGCGACGCAGCACGGTGATGTCGTCGGCGATCGCCAGCACCTCGTCGAGCTTGTGCGAGATGAAGATGAACGTGTGGCCCTCGTCGCTTCAGCTCGCGCAGGTTGCGGAACGAGCGCCTCGACCTCCTGCGGCACGAGCACGGCCGTGGGCTCGTCGAGGATGATGATCTTGGCACCTCGGTAGAGGACCTTCAGGATCTCGACCCGCTGCCGCTCGCCGACACCGAGGTCTTCGACGAGCTCGTCGGGGTCGAGCCCGAAGCCGTACGCGTCGGAGATCCGCTGGATCTCGGCGCGTGCGGCATCACCGATCCCGTGCATCTTCTCGGCGCCGAGCACGACGTTCTCGGCGACAGTGAGGTTGTCGGCGAGCTGGAAGTGCTGGAAGACCATGCCGATCCCGTGCTTGATGGCGCTCGGCCGGGGAGGACATCTGGACCTCGGTGCCGTTGACGACGATGGTCCCCTCGTCGGGCTTCTGCACGCCGTAGAGGATCTTCATCAACGTTGATTTGCCGGCGCCGTTCTCGCCCACCAGCGCGTGCACGGTGCCGGGCTTGACCTCCACGGACACATCGTGGTTGGCCATCACACCGGGAAAGCTCTTACCGATTCCGGTCAGCGTCACGGCGGCCGGAGTGGTGGTCGTGGTGATCGGTCATGCCTCTCCGTTCGAGGTGCGCCAGCGCCCGTGGATACCTCTCAAAGCAAAGGCCCGGGGCTACGCTACCGCGTAGCCCCGGGTCTTGTCAGATCAGCGTCCCATCACGGCGCTCAAAGGGAACCTCGATCTCGCCGTCTCGATCTTTGCCTTGTACTCGTCGAGCTGGGCGGCGATGTCGTCGACGAAGCCACCCGACGTCGCGTAGTCGATGCCGCCGCTCTTGATGTCGTACGTCACCACGCCCGCCGGCGCCTCCCCGTCCCCGAACTGCTGAACGAACTCGTAGACCGCAGTGTCCACGCGCTTGAGCATCGACGTCAGGATGTGCGGCTTCTGCGCTTCGTCGACAGTGAGGTACTGGTCGGAGTCGACACCGATAGCCCAGTTGCCCTCTCCGGCGGCCTCAACAGCGTCGAAGACGCCCAGACCCGACTTTCCGGCAGCATGGTAGATGATGTCGGCGCCGTTGTCGTAGATACCGGTCGCAGCGGTCTCACCGCCAGCGGTGTTCTCGAAGCCCTTTTCGTTTTCCCCGTCCGGTGCGAGGTACTGATCTCGATCTTGATGCTCGGGTCGATTTCCTTGACTCCGGCAACGAAGCCAGCCTCGAACTTCTGGATCAGGAACCCGTTGGTGCCACCCACGAAGCCGACGTTCTTCTTCTCGGTCTTCAGAGCAGCGGCCACACCGACCAGGAACGAGCCCTCGTGCTCGGCGAAGGTGAGGTCGGCAACGTTGGGAATGACCTTCTCGTCACCTTCGATGAACGTGACGAATCCGTCGACCACCGCGAAGTTCGACGTCGGGGTACTCGGCTGCGACCGTGGCGGTGGCTGCGGAGTAGATGAACCCGACGCCGATGATCGGGGTTGTAGCCCGCATCGGCCAACAAGCGAAGCCGCTCGGCGCGGTCTTCGTCAGTCTCGCCGGTACCGGCCTCGACCTCGCGACAGGTCGCGTCCAACTCATCGACCGCACGCTTGAGACCCGTGTCGGCCGCATCGTTGAAGGACTGGTCGCCGACGCCTCCGACGTCGAAGGCAAGTCCGACCTTCGGTCCGTCTCCGTCCGCCGCCTCACAGAAGCTTTCCTGCTCCGATGATCCGTTGTCTCCGTCGCCATCATCTCCGCAGGCAGCCAAACTCAGGGCCAGGACACTTGCCAGTGCCACCATTCTTGCCGTCTTTTTCACGGCACCTCCTCCGCACTAGCGTGCACATCGCGGAGCAAGGCCACCCCTCGCCCACGTCGGGTCGCACTCTAGTGTGTCCGCCGAAAATCGCGTACGACAAGTGAACGAGAATTGGCTTCGATACCTGTTTGTGACCTAACCAGGCGTTGCCGCGGCGGCAAGCCCACAGAACAGCCTGACACCCACCGCAATAGCTGCTTCGTCTATGTCAAAACTTCCTCGATGCAGGTCGCCTGCGTCGGCAACTTCCTCGCTGCGAACGCCGAGACGTGCGAGCGACCCCGGCACCCTCCCGAGAATCCACGCGAAGTCCTCACCGCCGAGGCTCTGGTCCGTGCCGGTCACCTGCTCGACGCCGAGCACGTCGAGAGCGACCCGACGCATCCACGCTGTCTCGTGCTCGTCGTTGACGCATGGGGGAACGCTCGTATGGAGATCCACCTCGACGTCGACGCCGTAGGGCGCGGCGAGGGAGCGGACCAGGTCGGGTATCCGTGCGTGTGCCGACTCCCAGACCCGCCCGTCGAGGCAACGGATCGTGCCGTCGGCATACCCGCTCTGCGGGATCGTGTTCGCCGCTGCACCTGCGTGGATCTGTCCCCAGACGACGCTGAGCCCCGAGCGAGGGTCAGCGAGCCGCGACAGCACCGCGGGGAGTTGGGTGACCACCTGACCAAGCGCGTAGACGAGGTCGGAGGTGAGGTGCGGGCGGGCGGTGTGGCCCCCGGGCCCGCGCACAGTGACCCGGATCCGATCGGCGCCGGCAGTGATCGGGCCGGCCCTGAACCCCACTTGGCCGACCTCGATCTTCGGGTCGCAATGGAGCGCGAAGACACGTTCGATTCCTTCGATGCCCCCGTCAGCGAGTACGTCGAGCGCGCCACCCGGGGTGACCTCTTCGGCCGGTTGGAAGATCAGGCGGGTTGACTCGAACTCTGCACCCATCTCGGCGAGCTGCGCGAGCGCCAATGCGGTGCCCAAGACGATGCTCGTGTGTGCGTCGTGACCGCACGCGTGACAGACGCCGTCCACCTGAGATCGGTACGGCACCTGCTTGTTGTCCTGCAACGGCAAGGCGTCGATGTCACCGCGGAAGGCGATCGTAGGGGCTGTGCCGGCCGGCCCGAGCACGTCACAGATGACCCCGGTGCCGGACGTGAGGATGCGCGGGTTGAGCCCGACTGCCGTCAGCCGTTGGATGATCGCGGCCGTGGTGAGGTGCTCTTGGCGACCCAGCTCGGGGTGCGGTGCAGGCGACGACGGAACTCAATGAGCTCTGGTTCGAGCGCCTTGGTAATGCGCTCGATCTCGTCGAGCACTGCAGGGGATGACACCGAGCCAGTCTCTCATCCCAGCCGCTGGCCAGAGGCCGATGGTGCAACGTGGAGGGATCTGTCGGGAATGCCTCAGCGTGCACGTGGTTGGCTTCTGGATGTGAGCAGCTTGCCGAGAGAGACCGGGGTCCGGCCGATGGTGGCACTGCTCGTCTCGTGCGTCGTGCTCGGTGTCGGTGTCGCGATGCTCCTCGAAGCTGAGCTCGGGTCGGACGGGTATTCAACGCTCGTCAACGGGCTGGCGATCGCTACCGGCGTGGATTTCGCGCTCGTCAACTTGGTGGTGAGCGTGCTCTTCGTGGCGATGGCTTGGGCGCGCGGCCTCCCACCGGGCCTCGGCACTGTGGTGCAGCCGGTGGTAGTCGGATTCACCGTCTCCGGGGCGATGCAGGTCATTGACCAGCCGGACCATCTGGTCTTGCGTAGCGTCCTTGCCCTGGTGGCTTTCCCCGTGCTGGCGGTCGGTGTGGCTGGCTACCTGGGCAGCGGCATGGGCGCCGGCCCGACCGAGGCCGCCGCGCTCGCCTGGGACCCGCCGGTGCCGTTCAAGTGGAGCTACAGCGTCGTACAGGGTGGTGGGGCGCTCATCGGCTGGCTGCTCGGCGCCGCCATCGGGCCAGGCACGCTCGTGGTCATCTTCTTCCTCGGACCAGTCGTCGACCTGCTTTCTCGACGCTTCGCGATCTTCAACATCCACTCCAGGGTCAAGTCGATGCACGTCGACATCGAGCCTGACCCATGCCGATGAGCGGTCGACTGACTGCTGCGGTCGTGGCCTAGAAGGCGTTGGGAGGCTGGTAGACGCCCCAGACCTCGCGCAGGGTGTCGCATACCTCGCCGACCGTGCCGTGCGCAGCGAGTGCGGCCTTCATCGAGAACAGCACGTTGTCCTTGCCGTCCGCCGCGGACCGCAGAGCGTCGAGGTGCCGCTGAAGGTCGTCGTTGTTGCGGGTGGCGCGTAGGCGGGCCAACCGCTCGGCCTGCTGCTCCTCGATTGCCGGGTCCAGCCGCAGCGGCTCGTAGGGGTCGTCGATGTCGAGCGTGAACTTGTTGACACCCACGATCGTGCGCTCGTCGTTGTCGATCTCTTGTGCGATTTGGTACGCCGACCGCTCGATCTCGTTCTTCTGGAAGCCCTGCTCGATGGCCGCGACCGCTCCCCCGAAGTCCTCGACCTGACGCATGAGATCTCGCGCTGCCCGCTCCACGTCGTCGGTCAGGGACTCGACGGCATACGAGCCGGCAAACGGGTCGACGGTCTTGGTCACGTCGGTCTCGTAGGCGAGCACCTGCTGCGTGCGTAGCGCGAGCCGGGCAGCTTTCTCGGTGGGGAGCGCGATGGCCTCGTCGAACGAGTTGGTGTGCAGCGACTGGGTGCCACCGAGGATGGCGGCCAGGGCCTGGACGGCGACCCGGACCAGATTGACCTCAGGCTGCTGGGCAGTGAGCTGGACACCTGCGGTCTGCGTGTGGAATCGCAGCATCTGCGACTTCGGGTTCTTCGCGCCGAACTCGTCACGCATCACCTCCGCCCAGATGCGCCGGGCAGCACGGAACTTCGCCACCTCCTCGAGCAGCGTCGTGCGGGATACGAAGAAGAACGCCAGGCGCGGGGCGAACTCGTCGACGTCTTGCCCGGTTTCGATCGCCGCCCGGACGTACTCGATGCCGTTCGCCAACGTGAACGCGATCTCCTGCGCAGGCGTCGCACCCGCCTCCGCCATGTGGTAGCCGGAGATCGAGATGGTGTTCCAGCGCGGCATCTCCTCGCGGCAGTAGGTGAAGATGTCGGTGATCAGTCGAAGCGACTGCTGCCGGAGGGTAGATGTACGTGCCGCGGGCTATGTACTCCTTCAGTACGTCGTTCTGGGTCGTGCCCGTGAGCTGCTCGCTGCTGACTCCCTGGCTCTCGCCGACGAGCTGGTAGAGCAGCATCAACAGCGACGCGGGGGCGTTGATCGTCATCGAGGTCGACACCTTGTCGAGGGGAATGCCGTCGAACAGCAGTCGCATGTCCTCGATCGAGTCGATCGCGACGCCCACCTTGCCGACCTCGCCGTGTGCGATCGGCGAGTCGCGAGTCGTATCCCATCTGGGTCGGCAGATCGAACGCGACCGACAGGCCCGTGGTGCCGGCCTTGATCAGCTGGTGATATCGCTCGTTGGACTCCTTGGCCGTACCGAACCCGGCGTACTGCCGCATCGTCCACGGTCGGCCGGTGTACATCGACTCGTAGACGCCGCGGGTGTAGGGAAACGCGCCCGGGTCACCGAGCTGCTGCTTCGGGTCCCATCCGTCGAGCGACTCCGCGCCGTAGACGCGCTCGAACGGGAGGCCGGACTCGGTCTGTCCACTCATGCGCTCAGGCTACGGCGCCCGCTCCGCTCGAAGTGGCCGACCTCCTGCCGACCGGGACCTGCCTGATGTCGGCCACTGCCAAAGAAGGGGCGGGTGCTCAGGTGGGGATGGAGTCGTCGTTGCCACCAGACACGACGACGACGACTGTCTGACCCGGTCGAGTACGTCGACCTGGCCGGTCAGCACCGAGGCCAGCGCCACACAGGCGCCAGGTTCGGCCAACACCCGCGCCTGCGACCACAGGAACGCCGCGCCGCCACGATCGCGTCCTCGTCGACGAGCACCGGACGCACTGCGTGTGCAACCGCGGTCGCATACGCGATCTTGCCGATCCGACGGCGCACCCAGCGAGTCCACCGCGACGCCACCAACGGCTGTGTCGACCGGACCGCCGGCCGCGAGGGCAGTGGCCAGGTTGGGGCACAGCCCAGGCTCGACCGGCTGGACCTGCACGACGTCATCGAGGGCGGCCGCGAGGCCGGAGTACAGACCACCACCGCCGCACCCGACCACGACGAGATCGGCATCGCGCACCTGGTCCGCGATCTCGAGGCCGGTTGTCCCCGCGCCGCACACGGTCTCGAACGTGTCGTACGGATGTAGGAGAGGCATGGCGTGCTCGTCGGCGAACGCGTGACAGGAGTCGAGAGCGTCGCTGAACGAACCCTTCGACGAGGTGGGCCCGGCCGCCGTACTCCGCGATCCGCGCGATCTTGGCCGGCGTCGCGTTCGACGGCACGAAGACGTCAGCCGTCAGCCCGGCCTGGGCAGCCGCCCAAGCAACCGCACGCCGCATGGTTGCCACCCGAGGCCGCGCAGACACCGTCGGCGTCCGTGGCCAGCGAGAGCACCGAGTTGAGTGCGCCTCGGGCCTTGAAGGACCCGCTGTGCTGGGTAAGTTCGAGCTTGAGCACGAGCCGGGCATCGACCCCGGTGTCCGCAGGGTCGAGGGAGAGCACAGGTGTACGCCGAACCCGCGTGCCGATCCGGGCTGCCGCATCCTCGATGTCGGCCCGACTGGGTGTGCTGGCAGTCACAGAGATAGCGCGCTCACTCGCCGCGGGACAGGAGTTTGGCGACGACCGCACCTGCCACCGCGCCCACTACGGCGCTACCTGGGTCGAACCGTCCTTTCGGCGACTCGTCCTCCGTCGTACGTCGCACGGACACCACACCTGCCGACTCCGGGACCTGATCGCCCTCGGCCACCGCGACCTGGGTCGCCGCCGTCGGCTCGGAGGTGTACGCCCACGAGGCGCCGTACATCACGAGCCTCGAGAAGTAGTTGATCCAGACGACCAACGTGATCGCGATCGCCAGCGGCGCGAACGCGCTGCCGCCAACGCTCCCGAGCACGTAGATCACCAGCAGCTTGAGGATCTCGAACGCTACCGCGCCCAGCAACGCGCCCCGCCACAAGGCGCGGTTGTGCACGCGCGGCTCCCCGAGCAGCCTGAACATGACGAACAGCAACAGGACGCTAGCCGCCAACCCCAGGCTGACGCCGACCGCCCAGACCACGGTCGAGCCCACGCCGCCCACCGGCAGGCCGAGGTAATCGAGGACATCGTCGGTCAGCCCCTGTGCCAGGCTCGACACACCAACGGAGACGATCAGGACGATCCCGATGATCGGCCAGCGCGAACAGGTCCACCAGCCTTGCCGATGACGAAGTTGGGCTTCTTGGAGTCAGGCACCACGAAGGCGTTGAGCAGGGCGGCGCGCAGCCCCGACACCCAGCCGAGACCCGCGTACAGCAGTGAAGATGAAGCCGATGATCCCCACGGCGGCTCGCGAGGACTCGATGTCCTCGAGGCTGATCGTCCCCGCCTCATCGGTGGGGCTGACGATGCCCGGGAAGATCTGCTCGATCGCCGTCACCAGCGAGTCACGGGCGTCGGGGAAGGCGATGCTGACATACCCGACGACGGCGAAGCCGAGCGCGAGGATCGGGAAGAACGACAGAAAGCCGAAGTAGGTCACCGCTCCGGCGAGCACGTTGCCCTCGACCTTGCCGTAGTGCTCGTTCATCCGCATCACGTGGTCGAAGACGGGTGACCGCTCCCTGGCGCGCGCGACGGCGGCCTTGACCTTCGCGCCGATCCCCTGCTTCTCGTCTGCCATGCTCCATTCCTACCCGACCTGCTCGCGACCGCACCTCGAGCGCGTTTTGACGACGGCGTTCAGCCGCGCGAGGTCGAACGTCTGCACCGGCCGCCACACCCGTCGTCCCCGTGGACGTACAGGTGGAAGTCGGTGACCTCGAACGCGCAGTCGAAGTCCTGCAGCGTCTCGTACGCGTGGTCGAGGGCTTCCTCGGCGAGGTGGTGGGCGACGGTCACGTGGGGTGGTACGGGAAACGCAAGCTCCTGCTCGAGCGGGCCCGATCGAGCTGCGCCGGCCAGCAGTTCGCACGACGAGATGCCCTGCTCACGTCCACGAAACACGACCGGAGAGACCGGGCGAAACGTCGCCGTGCCACGCAGCCGCAGCCGAAACGGCGCGGTGGTCGGCGGCCACGTCGTCGAGGTGGGCCTGGACCTCGACTGATCTCGGAGTCGACATTCGTGGGAGGCACCAAGGTGATGTGGGTCGGGATCGCCTCGCCTGCGTGTCGCCGAAGGACGCCCGATGCTCCTGCAGCTCGCCAGCCCAAGGCGGCGGAATGGCGATTGCGACACCGATCGTGGACACGCGTGGACCCTATCGCTGACCGGACGGTGGAGCGCGCTGCGGGCACGAAGCCGACGCGGTCGTAGACCTGCCGCAAGGGTCTCGGACGCGACTCCGCGTGCGCGTTCGGCACCTTCACGAAGAACCGCGTCGAGCTCGGCTCGGTCGTCCAGCAGCTCCATCGTCCGCGTCGCGGAACGGCGTCACGAAGTCCTCGACCACCTGCCCGAGGTCCTTCTTCAGGTCGCCGTACCCTCGGCCGTCGTACGTCGATGCGAGGTCGTCGATCGGTGCGGCCGCTCAGCGCGGAGTAGATCGTGAGCAGGTTGGAGATGCCCGGCTTCTCCGCCTCGTCGAAGTAGACCTCGCGGCCCGAGTCCGTGACGGCCGAGCGGATCTTCTTCGCCGACTTCTTCGGCTCGTCGAGGATCTCGACGATCCCGGCGGGCGACGAGGCCGACTTGCTCATCTTCGCGGTCGGGTCCTGCAGGTCGCCGATCTTCGCGACGTCCTTGATGATGTGCGGCTCGGGGAGCACGAACGTCTCGCCGAAGCGGTGGTTGAAACGGCCGCCCAGGTCACGGGTGAGCTCGAGGTGCTGCCGCTGGTCCTCGCCGACCGGCACCCGGTTGGCCTGGTAGAGCAGGATGTCGGCCGCCTGGAGCACCGGGTAGGTGAACAGCCCGACCGTCGTACGGTCCTGGCCTCCGCTTGTCGACTTGTCCTTGAACTGCGTCATCCGCGACGCCTCGCCGAAGCCGGTGATGCAGCCGAGCACCCAGGCGAGCTGGGCGTGCTCGGGGCACGTGCGACTGCACGAACAACGTGCACTGCTGGGATCGACACCCATCGCGATGAGCTGGGCCGCCGAGATCAGTGTCCGCTCCCGCAGGAGCGCCGGGTCGTAGCTCGACCGTGATCGCATGCAGGTCGACGACGCAGTAGAACGCGTCGTGGTCGAACTGCAGCGCCACCCACTGCCGCAGAGCGCCGAGGTAGTTGCCGAGGTGGAACGAGTCGGCTGTCGGCTGGATCCCCGACAGCACCCGAGGGCGCGTAGGTGCGCGGGGTGCTCGAAGACATGCGGGTCATCATGCCAAAGGCACTCGACACCGCCATGCCGTGGGCAACCGGGGAGTGGCGGTGCGGGGCCGTAGTTGTGAGGATCGGTTTCGGACAGGGGGGCGCAACGATCCGACGCTCAAGTGGTCCCGGCGACGTCAGAGTCGGATCTTTCGGCAGGGGGTGCGGGATGCGCCGCCTCGACCTTGACGCGAGCGATCCGTCGGCCGTCGAGCTCGACCACCGTGAGCATGTGACCGTCGAAGCGGGCGGTCTCGCCGACCGCCGGGACATGGCCGAGCTGCTGGACGATGTAGCCGGCGACGGTCTCGTACGGGCCGTCGGGAAGGACCAGGCCGGTCTCGTCCTCGAAGTCGTCGAGGTTGAGCAGGCCGTCGACCTCGAGCTCGCCGGTCAGCGAGCGGGTGGTCTCGGGCTCGTCGACGTCGTACTCGTCGCGGATGTCGCCGATCAGCTCCTCGACCAGGTCCTCGAGGGTGATGATGCCGGCCGTGCCGCCGTACTCGTCGACGACGATGGCGAGGTGCGCGCCCTTCGCGGCGCATGTCGGTCAGCGCCGAGAGGATCTGCCGGGTGGCCGGCAGCATCAGCACGTCGCGCGCGATCTCGCGCCACCCGCACGCTGACCGGCCTGTCAGGTCAGGGTCGAGCAGGTCGCGGACGTGCACGAAGCCGACGATGTCGTCGGACGACTCGCCGATCACCGGGTAGCGCGAGTGCGGCCGCTCCAGCGCGAACTGCGCCGCCTTGTAGGCCGGCGTCGCCGCGGCGATGAAGTCGACCTCGGTGCGCGGCACCATCACCTCGCGGATCTGGCGGTCGCCTGCCTCGAAGACGTCCTCGACGATCTGCCGCTCCTCGGCCCCGAGGGTCTCCGAGCCGGACACGAGCTCGCGGATCTCGGCATCGGTGATCTGCTCGCGCTGCGCCTTGGGGTCGCCGCCGAGCAGCCGCACGACGACGTTCGGTCGACACCGACAGCAGCCAGATGACCGGCCGGGCAAGCTTGGCGATCCGGTCGACCGTCGGCGCCGACCGCCAGCGAGATCGACTCGGCGCGCTGCAGCGCGAGCCGCTTCGGCGCGAGCTCGCCGATGACGAGCGAGACGTACGAGATCGCCAGCGTGATGAGGACGAGCGCGGTGGTGTCGGCGCGCCGGGACATGCCCCAGTCCTCGAGGTGTCGGCGACAGCCGGCCGGCCAGCGTCGCGCCGCCGAACGCGGCCGACAGGAAGCCCGACAGCGTGACGCCGACCTGGACGGCGGCCAGGAACCGGTTGGGGTCGCTGTTGAGCCGGGCGACGGTCGTCGCCGCGCCGTCCGCGTGCCTTCGAGCGCCTTGGCCTGGCTGTCGCGCAGCGACACGAGCGCCATCTCGGCGATCACGAAGAAGCTGCCGACCAGGATGAAGACGAGGACGAGGCCGACGTCGCGGAACGTGCCGCTCACTGCATGTCGCCTCAGGTGCGAGGCGGACGGCGTGGCGGCACTGGCTACTACAGGGATCGTCCATGACCCGACCAGGGTAACGGGAGCCCGCTCACCGAGGCGTTTTATGACCCCGGTCCGGCGCGCGTGGAGCCTGCATCGCTAATCGCGGTTGAGGGCACAGCGCCAGCGGGCAGGGTTGCGACATGCGTTCCCCGACGACGTGCCGACTCTGACTGATGGCGACGTCACCTTGCGGGCGCACCGCCTCGACGACGCCGACGCATCGTCGAACAGTGCACCGACCCGGTGTCCGTCGCAGTGGACGACCGTGCCGCTCGACTACACCGCGGAGATGGCGCGTCGAGTTCGCCGGCTCGTCGGTGCCAGAGATGTGGAAGAGCGAGAAGGAGTTGATCTTCGCGATCGAGAGCCACGCACCCCGACGGCGCCGCCGCTTCGGCGGGTGCTTGTCGCTGCGCGACGAGGGTGACCGGCGCGCCGAGCTCGCGTTCGGCGCGCACCCGGCGATCCGCGGTCGGGGCGTCATGACGACCGCCGTCAACCTGCTGCTCGACTGGGGCTTCGACGAGCGTGGACTCGAGACCGTGATCTGGCTGGCGAATGAGGGGAACCTCGCGTCCCGCCGGGTCGCGTGGAAGACCGGCTTCACGTTCGGAGGAACTGCCCGTCGCTGGCTCTACCACCGGGGAGAGCATCTGGACACGTGGATCGCCACGCTCCACAAGAACGACCCGCGCGAGCCCACCAGCGCCTGGTTCGACCCCACCCGTGCTCAAGGGCGAGCGAGTCGTGCTACGCCCGCTGCAGGACAGCGACGTGGACAGAATCGTCGAGGGCTGCTCCGACGAGCGCGCTCAGCACTGGCTGCCACTCCTTCCGTCGCCCTACACCGGACAAGACGCCCGCGACTACCTCGCTCGGGTCCGGCTCGGCCAAGCGGAGGGCAAGCAGGTGCAGTGGGCGGCCGCAGACCCAACCTCCGATGTGATGCTTGCCAACGTCGGGCTGCCGCGCCTGCGCCGCACCAGCGCGGAGATCGGCTACTGGAGTCACCCGCACGCACGAGGTCGCGGGGTGGTGACCGAGGCTGTGTCGCTCGCGTTGGGCTTCCTGTTCGCCGACACTGCCGAGGGCGGCCTGGGGATGCACCGAGCGTTCATCAAGGCCGCCGCCGGCAACGACGCCTCACAGCACGTCGCCCGCGCCAACGGATTCACGGAGTTTGGCCGGGAGCGGCTGTCGGAGAAGACCGGTGACGGCGAGTACGACGACATGGTGTGTCTCGACCTGCTCCGCGACGAGTGGGAGGCGGGTCGTACGTGACCTACCCCGACGACGTACCCGTCCTCTCCGACGGGCAAGTGACCTTGCGTGCGCACCGACAAGACGACCTAGACGGCATCGTCGAGCAGTGCAACGACCCGGACATGCAGCTGTTCACCGCCATCCCGGTTCCCTACTCTCGCGAGGACGCCAAGGGGTTCTTGGCGGGACGCAAGGAACCGTGGGAGAACGACGAGGTCTGGGCGTTCGCGATCGAGGCAGTCGGTGGAGCAGGCGCGAGTCGATTTGCCGGCTCGATCAACGTGCGCAACTCGGGATCAGGGTGGGGCGAGATCGGGTTCGGTGCCCATCCCGGCGTATGCGGTCGGGGCGTCATGACGACTGCGGTGCGGCTGATCACCGACTGGGCGTTCAAGGACCAGGGACTCAAGGCGATCAGCTGGGAAGCGTACGAGGGCAACGCCGCCTCACTGAAGGTCGCTTGGAAGAACGGCTTCACGTTCGAGGGAACCACGCGTGCCAGGTTGTCGCGTCGCGGTGAACCCATGAACGCGTGGCGGGCGTCGTTGTTGGCCACCGACTCGCGTGAACCGAAGACTCGTTGGCTCGACCCGGTTGTCCTCGAAGACGACAAGGTCCGGTTGCGTCCCGTCCGGATCGACGACGAGCAAGGGTTTCTCGAGACCAGCAACGACGCCGAGTCGATGGTCTGGCTCGCCACGATTCCGTTCGCGCGCGATCCAGCCGCGTTTCGGCGTCACCTCGCCAGCCGCGCAGTCGGTTGCGCAACCGGCGCCGCGGTGGAGTGGACCATCGCCGATCTTTCCGACGACCGCTACCTCGGGACGTTGAACCTGTTCGGACTGACCGGGCTCGACTACAACTCAGCGGAAGTCGGATACCGGACGCATCCCGATGCGCGCGGGCGCGGCTACTTGAAAGCCGGGCTGGTGCTCGCCCTTCGTCACGCGTTCACGCCTCAAGACGATGGGGGCCTTGGCCTTGGCCGAGTCTCGCTCGGCGCCGGCGATGGCAACCTCGCATCTCTCGGCGTCGCTCGGTCGCTGGGCTTCACCGAGACCGGTCGTGATCGACAGAACTACGACCTCGAGGACGGTCGGATCGTAGACCTGATCCGCTTCGACCTGCTCGCGCCCGAGTTCTTCGCCATCAAGCGGCCGACATGAGGTCGGCCATGGCCAGCCCACTGTCGGCCACTTCGGGAGAAGGCGAGTGACGGCTCGATGGGCGGCGCCTGGTCGCGTCAACCTGATCGGTGAGCACGTCGACTACCAAGATGGGCTGGTCCTGCCGTTTGCGTTGCCCTGGGTGACGGTTGCGACTGTCTCAGTCCGGCCAGGTGACACGGTCGCGGTGCGTTCCCGAGGTGATGCGGTTGAGTTTCACGTCGCCACGCAGCCTGGTGACGTCGAGGGCTGGGCGGCATACGTCGCCGGGGTGGTCTGGGCGCTGGCGGAAACCGGAGCTGCGCTGCCGGGCCTCCAGATCGACAGCGACAGCGACGTGCCGGTCGGTGCTGGTCTGTCTTCTTCGGCCGCGCTCGAATGCGCGGTGGCTGCGGCGATCGCCGACGAGCTCGACCTCGGTCTGACGGCTCCACGGCTGGCGACGCTCGCCAGACGGGCAGAGAACGAGTACGTCGGTGTGCCCACCGGACCGATGGACCAGCTGGCGTCGATGCTCTGCACGGACGGCCATGCCCTGCTCCTCGACTGTCGCGACCTCACCACCCGGCAGGTCCCGTTCGACGTGAGCAGCCACGGGCTGCGGCTCATGGTCGTCGACACCCATGCTCACCATGCATTGGTGGCTGGCGAGTATGCCGCTCGACGCCACGACTGCGAGGCTGCCGCATCGGCGCTGACCCTCGACTCGCTGCGTTCTGCCACTCTCGATCAGGTGGCGGGGCTCTCCGACGAGACGCTGCGGCGGCGCGCACATCATGTGGTCAGCGAGATCGCCCGCGTCAGTGAAGTGGCCGAGATCCTCGACGCCGGGCGGCCCGGCGATATCGGCGCGTTCCTCACCGCGTCACACGAGTCCCTGCGAGACGACTTCGAGGTGTCGTGCGACGAGCTCGACGTGGCGGTCGATGCTGCCGTTGCTGCGGGAGCACTTGGGGCTCGGATGACCGGCGGCGGGTTCGGTGGATGTGCCGTTGTGTTGGCGCGTGTGAGCGATGTCGAGGCGGTCGAAACTCGTGTGCAGGCGGCATACCGTGACCGCGCGTGGGCTCCCGCCGACGTGTCTGTCGTTCAGCCGAGCCGAGGCGCGCACCGCATCGCCTACAAGTCAGGCTGATCGGTCAGGCGAGCTTGGCGGCCAGGTTCTCGTCGAGCGCGGCGAGGAACTCCTCGGTGGTGAGGAACGCCTGGTCCGGGCCGACCAGCAGCGCGAGGTCCTTGGTCATCTTGCCGCTCTCGACGGTCTCGACGCAGACCTGCTCGAGCGCCTCGGCGAAGCCGGTGACCTCGGGGGTGCCGTCGAGCTTGCCGCGGTGCTTGAGGCCGCCGGTCCACGCGAAGATCGACGCGATCGGGTTCGTCGACGTCGGCTTGCCCTGCTGGTGCTGGCGGAAGTGGCGGGTCACCGTGCCGTGCGCGGCCTCGGCCTCGACGGTCTTGCCGTCCGGCGTCATCAGCACCGACGTCATCAGGCCGAGCGAGCCGAAGCCCTGCGCGACCGTGTCGGACTGCACGTCGCCGTCGTAGTTCTTGCAGGCCCAGACGTAGCCGCCCTCCCACTTCATCGCGGCCGCGACCATGTCGTCGATCAGCCGGTGCTCGTAGGTCAGGCCCGTTGGCCTCGAAGTCGGCCTTGAACTCCGCCTCGAACACGTGCGGCGAAGATGTCCTTGAACGCACCGTCGTACGCCTTGAGGATGGTGTTCTTGGTGGACATGTAGACGGGGTACTCGCGCTGCAGGCCGTACGACGAAGGACGCCCGCGCGAAGTCCTCGATCGACTTGTTGAAGTTGTACATCCCCATCACGACGCCGCCATCCTCGGGCATCTTGACGACCTCGTGCTCGATCGGCTCCGAGCCGTCGGCCGGGGTGTAGGTGATCGTGACCGTGCCTGCGCCAGGCACCTTGAAGTTCGTCGCCTTGTACTGGTCGCCGTGGGCGTGACGGCCGATGATGATCGGCTTCGTCCAGCCCGGGCACGAGCCGCGGGATGTTGCTGATGATGATCGGCTCGCGGAACACCACGCCGCCGAGGATGTTGCGGATCGTGCCGTTCGGCGACACCCACATCTTCTTCAGGCCGAACTCCTCGACCCGCGCCTCGTCGGGCGTGATCGTCGCGCACTTGACGCCGACGCCGTGCTTCTTGATCGCGTTGGCCGCGTCGACCGTGATCTGGTCGTCGGTCGCGTCGCGGCTCTCGATGCCGAGGTCGTAGTACTGGAGATCGATGTCGAGGTAGGGATGGATCAGCCGGTCCTTGATGAACTGCCAGATGATCCGCGTCATCTCGTCGCCGTCGAGCTCGACGACGGGGTTGGTCACCTTGATCTTCGCCATGTGGTCTCTGGGCCCTTTCGCAGATTGCTTGACATCAAGATATCTCAGGGCAGGTGTGCCGTCGAACCGCCTCCCTCGCGCACCCCCGCCGGCATGAGTGGTCTGCCAGGATGGCGCGATGGCCGTCGAGGGAACCGTGCATCCGTCGTACGAGCCGGTCCGGGAAGCGTTCGAGCACGTCATCGACACCGCACCCGGGACGGGCGCGGCGGTGGCCATCTGGCACGACGGTGCGTGGGTAGTCGACCTCTGGGGCGGTTGGGCCGACGCGGCGCAGACGCGACCGTGGGCTCGCGACACGCTTGGCGCAGCCCTACTCGGTGACCAAACCCTTCGCGGCGGTGTGTGTGCTCAGCCTCGTCGACCGCGGGTTGGTCGGTCTGGACGACCGCGTCCGGCGCTACTGGCCGGAGCTGACGGCCGACGCCACGGTGCGAGAGTTGCTGTCTCACCAGGCCGGCATCGTCGCCCTCGACGACCCCGCGCCCACCGAGGTGTTCTTCGACTGGGATGCGATGTGCGCGCTGCTCGCCCGACAAGAGCCGACGTGGCCGCCGGGCACGGCGCATGGCGAATCCGCCTTGTTTTACGGCCATCTGGTGGGTGAGGTCGTCCGACGGGTCGACGGACGCACGCTCGGCCGCTATCTCCGTGACGAGGTATGCGGTCCGCGTGGGTTGGACTTCGGCTTCGGCCTCGACCCGTCGGACCACGGTCGAGTCGTCGAGCTGACGGGGTTCGACGAGGCGTTCGGCCCAGAGTTGTCCAAAGGACGCCCGCCGCTCTTCGACCGCGCCATCCGCAACCCGCCAGGGGCGCTGGAGGCCGCGGTCGTCAACTCTCCCGAGTGGCGCTCAGCCGAGATCCCGGCCATCAACGGCCACGGGACGGCCCGCGCGATCGCCAGCTTCTACGCGCACTCGCGGCCGGTGAGCTCCTGTCGCCCGGCTTGCTGGACGAGGCCACGTCGATCGTCACGGAAGGCATCGACCAGGTGCTCGGCGTCGAGACCGCTTGGGGGCTTGGCTTCGGGGTCGACAGTGACGGCTACGGCATGGGCGGGATCGGCGGCCACCTCGGCTACTGGAGCGTGGTCGGCCAGTACGCCATCGCCTTTGTCACCGGCAGCCTCGGCGACTACACCCCGGTGGAGGGCGTCGAGAACACCCTGCGCGGCTGCATGGGCCTGCCTCCCCTGTGACTCGCGTGACCAGACTCGACGGCATACGTCCGAAACAGCGATGACCCTGGCAAGCCGAAACGCCGCGGACTTGCTAGCGTCACACGGGTCGTATGACGCGGATGCCACACCCGCGACCGCGCCAGACATGAAGCCCTAGACCCAGGAGTCTCCGTGACCGCAACCCCCGTCAAGGTCGCCGTCACCGGCGCCGCCGGCCAGATCGGCTACAGCCTCCTCTTCCGGATCGCCAGCGGTTCGCTGCTCGGCCCGGACACCCCGGTAGAGCTCCGCCTGCTGGAGATCACGCCGGCCCTGAAGGCGCTCGAGGGGGTCGTGATGGAGCTCGACGACTGCGCCTTCCCCATGCTCGCCAGCGTCGAGATCGGCGACGACCCGAACGTGATCTTCGACGGCGTCAACCTCGCCCTGCTCGTCGGAGCCCGGCCACGCACCAAGGGGATGGAGCGCGGCGACCTGCTCGAGGCGAACGGCGCGATCTTCACCGGCCAGGGCAAGGCGATCAACGACCACGCGGCCGACGACGTTCGCATCGCCGTCACCGGCAACCCGGCCAACACCAACGCGCTGATCGCGATGAGCAACGCACCTGACGTCCCGCCGCGAGCGCTTCTGCGCGCTGACCCGTCTCGACCACAACCGCGCGCTCGCCCAGCTCGCCGCGAAGACCGGCGCAGCGTCACCGACATCAAGAAGATGACCATCTGGGGCAACCACTCGGCGACCCAGTACCCCGACATCTTCCATGCCGAGGTCGGCGGCAGGAACGCGGCCGAGGTCGTCGACGACCAGGCCTGGATCGAGAACGACTTCATCCCGACCGTGCAGAAGCGCGGTGCCGCGATCATCGAGGCGCGCGGCGCGTCCAGTGCGGCCAGCGCCGCCAGCGCCACCGTCGACTCAGCCCGCGACTGGCTGCTCGGCACCAAGGACGGCGACTGGACGTCGATGGCGGTGCGCTCGGACGGGTCCTACGGCGTACCGGAAGGGCCTGTCTCGTCGTTCCCTGTCACCACCAAGGACGGCAACTGGGAGATCGTGCAGGGCCTCGACATCGACGACTTCTCGCGGCAGCGGATCGACGCCAGCGCCGCCGAGCTCGGTGAGGAGCGCGACGCGGTCACCGAGCTCGGCCTGATCGGCTGACCGAACGGCTCACCTCGCTTGACACGACGGTGAACGAAGGTGGCAGACTTGTCTCCTATCGTGAGGCGTCGTTGCAACATACGCAACACGTGCTCGGCGAGTGCGAGTACTGCGGAAAGGCGTCGAGATGGCAACACTCCCCACCAGCGCACGCGTGGTGGTGATCGGGGCGGGCATCGTCGGCAACAGCCTCGTCTACCACCTGGCCCGACTCGGCTGGCGCGACATCGTCCAGATCGACAAGGGAGCACTCCCCAACCCGGGCGGCTCGACCGGACACGCGTCCAACTTCATCTTCCCGGTCGACCACTCCCGTGAGATCACCGACCTGACGCTCGACTCGATGCGCCAGTACAAGGAGATGGGCGTCTTCACCGAGTCCGGCGGCTTCGAGGTGGCGCGCACCGAGGAGCGGATGGAGGAGCTGCGCCGGCGGATGTCGTCGGCACGGATCTGGGGCATCGAGTCCGAGCTCGTCACGCCCGAGCAGGTCGTCGAGAAGGTCCCGTTCCTCGACCCGGCCCAGATCATCGGCGCGTTCTGGACGCCCTCGGTCGGCGTGGTCGACTCGCTGCGCGCCGGCACGATCATGCGCGAGCGCGCCTTCGAGCTTGGCGCCCTCACCGTCGTACCGACCGTCGAGGTGACCGGCCTTGACGTCGAGGCGGGCCGCATCCGGCGCGTCCGCACGACCGGCGGCGACATCGAAGCCGAGACGGTCGTCGTCGCCTGCGGGGTGTGGAGCCCCAAGATCGCGAAGATGGCCGGCGCGCACATCCCGCTGACCCCGGCCGTGCACCAGATGATCAGCGTCGGCCCGGTGCCCGTCCTTGCGGAGAAGGAGGGCGAGATCTCCTTCCCGATCGTCCGCGACATGGACACGTTCTGCTACGAGCGACAGCACGGCGCCGACATGGAGGTCGGCTCGTACGCGCACCGGCCGATCCTTCACGACCCAGAAGACATCCCCTCGATCGAGCAGGCCAAGCTGTCGCCGACCGAGCTGCCGTTCACGCCGAGGACTTCGACCCGCAGCTCGAGCAGGCCTACGAGCTGATGCCCGACCTGCTCGGCGCCGAGGGTGCGGAGATCCGCTACGCGATCAACGGCCTGCTGTCGCTTGACCCCTGACGGCGCGCCGATCCTCGGCGAGACACCGGAGGTCAAGGGGCTGTGGTCGGCCGCGGCCGTCTGGATCAAGGAAGGCCCTGGCGTCGGCCGCGCGGTCGCCGAGTGGATGACCGACGGCCTGCCCGAGATCGACCTCGCGCACTCAGACATCGCGCGCTTCTACCCGCACCAGCAGCACGCGCGCGCACATCCGGTCGCGCACGAGCGAGGCGTTCAACAAGACCTACGGGATCATCCACCCGGGCGAGCAGTACGAGACCGACCGCAACCAGCGGCTCGCGCCGATGCACGCTGCCGAGGTCGAGCTCGGTGCGGTCTTCGTCGAGGCGGCCGGCTGGGAGCGCCCGATGTGGTACGAGTCCAACCAGGGCCTGCTCGAGGAGTACGGCGACCGGGTGATGCCGCGCGAGCACGAGTGGGACTCGCGGTGGTGGTCACCGATCATCAACGCCGAGCACCTGGCCATGCGCGACCGCGCCGGCATCATCGACCTCTCGGCGTTCGCGATCTTCGACGTCGTCGGCCCGGGTGCGCTCGAGGCCGTGCAGTCGATCGTGCGTCGCGCAGTCCGATGTCGTCGCTCGGCCGCGTCATCTACACGCCCGTGCTCGACGAGCGGGGCGGCTTCCGCTCCGACCTGACGGTGATGCGGCTCGCGCACGACCGCTTCCGCGTCGTCACCGGTGGCGCGCACGGCATGGTCGACCGCAAGTGGTTCGCCGACCGGATGCCGAAGGACGGGACAGCCTCGGTAGTCGACCTCACGTCGTCATACACGACGATCGGCCTCTGGGGTCCGAGCGCGCGCGACATCCTCGCCTCGCTCACCCGCGACGACGTCAGCCACGAGGGCTTCGGCTTCGGCACCTGCCGCGACATCGAGGTCGACTCGCTGTCGGTGCTGGCGTCGCGGATCTCGTACGTCGGCGAGCTCGGCTGGGAGCTGCACGTGCCGATCGAGCAGGGCGCCCGGCTGTGGCGCATGCTGCACGAGGCCGGCCAGCCGCATGGCGCGGTCCCGGTCGGGATCGGCGTCTACGGCACCACTGGCCGGATCGAGAAGGGCTACCGCGCGTTCGGCTTCGAGCTCGACTCGCGAGCGCACGATCATCGAGGCCGGCATGCAGCGCCCCAAGGTCAAGGCGGCCGAGTTCGTCGGGCGAGAGGCCTATCTCAAGCAACGTGCGGAGGACCCGACGGCGGTGCTGTGCACGCTGACCGTCGACGACCACACCTCGAAGTCCGGCATGAAGCGCTACATGCTCGGCGGAGAGCCGATCCTGACCGCTGACGGCGGTTCCTCACCGACGAGCACGGGCACCGCCCCTACGTCACGACAGCAGGGTCGGCGCCGTCACTCGGCAAGCACGTGCTGATGGCCTTCCTGCCGCCGAGCGAGGCCACCGTTGGCAACCAGCTCTCCGGTCTCCTACATGGAGGAGCTGTACCCCGTCACGGTGGCCGCAGCTGACGCGACTCCGCTGTTCGACCCGTCCAACGACCGGATCCGGGGGTAGCGCGATATGACCAATGTCTTGGTCTGCATCAAGCGAGTGCCGGACACCTCCGGCGAGATCCTGCTCACCGACGACGGACTGTCGATCGACGCCCGTCACGTCGGCTACACCGTGAGCGCGCACGAGGAGTGCGCGGTCGAGCTCGCCATCCAGGTCGCCAAGGCGACCGACGGCGAGGCGACCGTGCTCACGCTTGGGTCGAGCGACGCGCTCGAGCAGATCCGCGACGCGCTCGCCGTCGGCTGCACCGGCGGCGTCCTCATCGAGGCCGACGCCGACAGGTTCGGGCCCGCCGACGTCGCGGCCGCCATCGCCGAGGTCGTGCGGGCACGCGAGGCCGACGGCACGACGTACGACCTGGTGCTGGTCGGCAACGACGCGGCCGACACCGGCGACTTCCAGGTCGGCGTGCGGCTCGCCTACGCGCTCGGACCGGCCGGTGCTCACCGGCATCTCCACGGTCGACGTTTCCGACGGCGTGGCGACCGCCCGTGGCGAGGACCCGGGTGGCACCGAGGTGTTCGAGCTGCCGCTGCCCGCGGTCATCGCGGTGCATGGAGGGCGGCATCGAGCCGCGCTACCCGTCGATCCCTGGCCGGATGAAGGCCAAGCGCACGCAGGTCGACACGGTCGCGCCGCAGCGCGACCGGTCGGCTCGGGACGCGTCCGGCTGAAGCTGCCGCCGGCACAGCCCAGCGTGGTCGAGATCCTCGGCAAGGGCGCGGAGGCGGCGCCCGCCGTCGTCGACCTGCTCGTACCGCTGGGGGTGGTGGCGAAGTGATTCTGTCGTCTGGTCGAGACCGACTCGCAGGGGGCCACCGAGACCTCGCTCGAGACCCTGACGTTCGCGCGCGACCTGGCCGTCGGCTCCGGCGGCGGGCCGCTGCACGCGCTGCTCGTCGGCCCGGTTGACGCGACGTCCGCGCGACAGCGCTGGCGCAGCTCGGCGACCAGGGCGTCGCCGTCGTCCACCATGCGCAGCACGAGCAGCTGTCGTCGTACGCCGCAGCCGCCTGGGCCGCGGCCTGCTCGCGGAGCTTCCGCAACTGACGGCGGCAGCGTGGTGGTTGGCGGCGGGAACGCCGCGCGGCAGCGAGGTCATGGCGCACGTCGCGACTCGGCTCGACGCCGCGATGGCGGCCAACGTCGTCGACGTCGACGAAGTCGACCCGCTGACCGTCGTCCCGGCAGGTGATGGGCGGGTCGGCGCTGGAGGAGATGCGGCTCGAGCGCGTGCCGCCGTGCTGACGGTGGCCGGGCATGCGGTCGACGCCTCGGCCGGCCGAGCAGGCCGACGCCAGCCGGAGGTGCAGGACTTCGCACCCGCGCTGACCGAGTCCGACCTGGTCGGCCGCGTCGTCCGCGCCGAAGCCACGGAGGCCGACGACACGGCCGCACTGACCGGCGCGCGGGTCGTGGTGGGTGCGGGTCGCGGTGCCGGCAGCGCGGACGGCTTCGGCGACCTGCTCGAGCTCACCGAGCTGCTCGGTGGGACGCTTGGGCGTCTCGCGGGTCGTGACCAGCCTCGGCTGGCGGCCGCACCACGAGCAGGTCGGCCAGACCGGCAGCCGGATCTCCCCCGACATCTACATCGCGTGCGGCATCAGCGGCGCCATCCAGCACTGGGCCGGCTGCTCGGGCGCGAAGACGATCCTGGCGATCAACACCGACGCCGACGCCCCGATGGTGACCAAGGCGCACTACGCCGTGATCGGCGACCTGCACGAGATCGTGCCGGCGATCAACGAGGAGCTGCGCCGCCGAGTCGGCTGACCTCCTTCGACCAGACACCCGATAGCCCGCGAATCGGCCCCTTGGGAGGCGCGATTCGCGGGCTAGGCGGTGTTTGGTGCAGCGTCAGGTCAGGCGATGCCTTCGAGCCAGGCGTCGACCTTGTCCTGGTTGTCCTCGATCCACTTGTCGGCCGCGTCCTCGGGGTCCATCCTGTCCTCGGCGATGTACTTGGCGACCAGGTTCTGGTCGTCGTTGGTCCAGGTGAAGTTCTTCACCAGGTCGACCGCCGGGCTGCCGGACTCCGCCCACTCGGTCGAGACGACCTTGTTGAGCGGGTACGGCGGGTAGTCGCAGTCGCCACGTCGGGGCCCTCGACGGGTCGCAGCCTTCGGTCCACTGCGGCAGGTTGACCTTGACGAGCGGCACCTCGGACAGGAACCACTGCGGCTCGTAGAAGTAGCCGATGTAGGGCTCCTTGTTCTCCTCCGCCTTGCGGAAGCCCTCGATCAGCGCGGTCTCGCTGCCGGCGAAGACGACCTTGTAGTTGAGGTCGAGGTTCTTGACCAGCGCCTCGTCGTTCGTCACGAAGCCGGGGTCGCCGTCGTAGAACGTGCCCTTGTCGCCCGACTCGCTGGTCTTGAACAGGTCGGAGTACTTGTTCAGGTTCTCCCAGTCGGTGATGTCCGGGTACTCCTCGGCCATCCACGGCGGCACGTACCAGCCGATGATGCCGTCGTTGCCGGTCGAGCCGAAGTCGGTGGCCGTGCCGTCGCCGCCCTTGTCCTTCATGTACTTCGACTGCAGCTCGGGGTGGCCCCAGTTCTCGATCACGACGTCGACCTCGCCGGTGCCGAAGCCCTTCCACGACACCTGCTCGTCGAGGTCCTTGTAGTCGACCGTGCAGCCCAGCTGGTCTGGCCGCGACCTGCCCGACGACGTACGCGTCGGCCTCGTAGCCGACCCAGTGTTGATCGCCATGTTGAGCGTCGCCGCAGTCTTCGGCCGCCGTGCCGGCCGATGCCGATCGGTGTCGTCGATGCTGTCGCCGCCACAGCCGCTCAGCGCTGCCGCAGCAGCCAGCGCGACGACGCACCGAGTGCTGCGTACGTCCGGGTCCTCTTCATCTGTTCCTTCTTCCTGTCCAGACTTCGCAGTCTGTTGTGTTCCTGAATCCTTCGTGCAGACCACCAATCCGCTAGGCCGGCCCGAAGCGCTGGTACCGCGTTGAGCCCGATGTGTTACTGGCGATGTCTTGACCCAGCCGGCCAGGCCCTTGCTTGGCTGCACCGTACGTCGTGATCCGGTCGAGCATGATGCCGAGCAACACGATCGCAGACGCCGGCGGCCAGGCCTCGACCGATGTAGTTCGCCTGTCGGAAGCCGCTGACGACGTCGAAGCCGAGCGCGCCGGCGCCGACCATGCCTCCGATGACCACCATCGACAGCACGTAGAGCAGGCCCTGGTTCGCCGCCAGCAGCAGCGAGCCGCGCGCCATCGGCAGCTGCACCTTGGTGATCATCTGCCACCGGCTCGTGCCGGCCGACTCGCCGCCTCGACCGTGGTCGGCGACACACCGCGGATGCCGTCGGCGACCAGCTTGATCGCCACCGGCGCCGCGTACACGATGCCGGCCACGATGGCGGTGAAGCGGTTGGACCCGAACAGGATCAGGATCGGCACCAGGTAGACGAACGGCGGCATCGTCTGCCCGGCGTCGAGGAACGGCCGGACCACTCGGTCGGCTGTCCTTGCTGCGTCCGATCCAGACACCGAAGACGACCGCGAGGACCATCACGACGGCGGTCGCGACCAGGACCGAGGTCAGCGTGACCATCGCGTTGTTCCAGAGGTCGAGGTAGTAGATGCCGCCCGAGGCAGACCACGGTGCACGCGAGCGCACGCCACCCGCCGACGATGGCGGCGATCGCCGCGATCGCGATGAACGTGACGTACCACGGCGAGTTCGCGATGAGGTCCTGCATCGGGTTGAGGAGCCAGACTCGGTGAACTTGTCCTGGATCGCCGCCGGTGAAGTCGGACGACGTTCGTCGTCAGCCAGCTCGCTGAAGCTCGTCGACCCGCGTCGCTGATCGGCGTGCCGATGTCCCACGACTCCGGCCACTCGTTGTAGTCGAGCCGGGTGTTCGACAGGTAGACCGCGACGAGCGGCGACGACGCCGCCACCGCCGAGGATGTAGCGACGCTGCGCTTCTTCTGCGTTGCCCGCGCGTGCCTGCTGTCTCGGCGCGCACGCTGGCGGCGGTCGTGGTGCGGTCGAGCATGATCGCCATGATCACGATGCACATGCCCGACGACGAAGGCGCCGCCGAGCTCGCCGCGGACGCAGGCCCTCGAGCACCGGCTGACCGAGGCCGGGGCCGTCGATGAACGCCGCGATCGTCACCATCGACAGCGCGGCCATCATGGTCTGGTTGACGCCGACGATGATGGTGCGCTTGGCCATCGGCAGCTCGACGTCCGCGCAGCCGCTGCAAGCTTCGTCTGACCCGAGCGACGCGCTCGCCTCGAGCGTGGTCGCCGGGAGCCGTTCGGATCGCGTGCGCCGCTGATCCGGACGACCGGCGGCAGCGCGTAGACCAGCGTGACGAGGACCGCGCAGGCAGGCCCGATGCCGAACAGGATGACGAACGGCAGCAGGTAGACGAACGACGGCATCGTCTGCATCACGTCGAGGATCGGCGTCAGGATCGCCGTGACGACCTTGCTGCGTGCCCATCCAGACGCCGAGCGGGATGCCGATGAGCGACGCGCGAAGACGACCGCGACGAACGTGATGATCAGGGTGTCGATCGAGTCTGCCAGAAGCCGAGCGCACCGAACAGGAGGATCGACACCGCGACGAGCGGGACCATCCGGCCGCCGGCGACGGCGTACGTGACCCAGATCGCGATGGCGAGCACGCCGAGCCAGCCGATCTGCGGCACCGGCCGCGGGAACTTGCCCTCGGTGAACATCTGCTGCAGCCACGTGATCGAGGCTGTTGATGCGTCGGCGATCCAGTCGAGCAGCTGGAGGAACCACGTTGTCGTCTGGCTGCGATCGATCGCAGTCGGCGCGTGCCTGAACCAGTCGTGCACGTCGGTGTGCGTGGCGAGTTCGAGATGCTTGAGGGTGTCGTTGCCCTTGCGTGAACGCCCAGATGACGATCCACAGCACGATGACGCCGACGAGCGCCCAGGCCTGGGCTTGTGCCGCGTAGCGACGCGACGAAACCGAGTGTCGAAGCCGCCGATCCCTGGTTGTCGGTGGCGGTGGAACTCATGCGCGGCACGCTCTCTGTCGCGTGTCCTCCTCGGCCACCACGACGCGCAGGATCGCCTCGTCGTCGACGATGCCGACGAGCTTGCCGTTCTCGACGACCTGGACCGAGTGCTCGGACGCCAGCGCCGCGCGCGCCGCCTGCCACACGACCGTGTCGGGCGACATCACCGGCCCCTCGCGGCGAGTCGTCGGGCGCGCGGCTCGCGCATCACGTAGCGCAGCGTCAGCACGTGCGACTTGGGCACGTCGCTGACGAAGTCGCTGGATGTAGTCGTCGGCCGGGTTGGCCACGATCTCGGCCGGCGTGCCCATCTGCACGACCGCGCCGTCGCGCATGATGAGGATGCGGTCGCCGAGCTTGACGCGCCTCCTGCAGGTCGTGGGTGATGAACACCATCGTCGTCTGCAGGTCTTCTTGGAGCCGGACGACCTCGTCCTGCATGTCGCGGCGGATCAGCGGGTCGAGCGCCGAGAACGGCTCGTCGAACAGCAGCAGCGAGGGGTCGCTGGCCAAGCGCCCGCGCCAGGCCGACGCGCTGCTGCATACCGCCGGACAGCTGGTCGGGGTAGGACGCCTCGTTGCCCTTGAGCCCGACCAGCTCGACGATCTCGGCCGCCTTCGCGCGCCGCTCGGCCTTGCCCATGCCGCGGATCTCCAGCCCGTAGGCGACGTTGTCGATCACCGGCCGGTGCGGCAGCAGGCCGAAGTGCTGGAAGACCATCGAGACGTAGTTGCGGCGCAGGTCGCGCAGCTGCGCCTCCGACGCTCGACGTCATGTCCTGGCCGTCGATCTCTGACGGTGCCCGCGGTCGGCTCGATCAGCCGGGTCAGGCAACGCACCAGGGTCGACTTGCCGGAGCCCGACAGGCCCATCACGACGAACACCTCGCCGGGCGCCACCTCGAAGGAGATGTCCTTCACCGCGCGACGCAGCCCGTCTTGGCCAGCATCTCCGGCCGCGGCAGGTCGGCGTCGGGCGTGCCGATCAGCTTGTCGGCGTGCCCTTCGGGCCGAACACCTTCCAAGAGGCTCTGCCAACGCTGGCTCGACGAGGGTCGGTGGTGGTCGGTGGATTCGTGTCGGTGTCGACGTGGGTCATGACGCGACTCACTTCCTTGGTCGACCTCGAGGCCGGCGGGTAGAGCGGCATGTTGTCGCGGTAGCGGTAGTAGGGCACCTCTGCGGCGGGCAGCGGCGTGTTGCCGAGGATCAGGTCGGCGGCCTTCTCGGCGACCATCATCACCGGGGCGTAGATGTTGCCGTTGGTGACGTAGGGGAAGACAGAGGCGTCGACGACGCGGAGGCCCTCGACGCCGTGGACCCGCATCGAGTCGCGGGTCGATCACGGACATGTCGTCGACGCCCATCTTGGCCGAGCACGACGGGTGCAGCGCGGTCTCGGCATCCTTGGCGACCCAGTCGAGGATCTCCTCGTCGGTCTCGACCGACGGCCCGGGCGAGAGCTCGCCGTCGTTGAACGGCGCGAACGCGGGCTGGTTGAGGATGTCGCGCGCCACCCGGATCGCCTCGACCCACTCCTTGCGGTCGGTCGGCGTCGACGAGGTAGTTGAACAGCATCGCCGGGTGCTCCTTGGGGTCGGTCGACTTGATCTTGATGCGGCCACGGGTGTCGGCATACATCGGGCCCGACGTGCACCTGGTAGCCGTGGCCCTCGGTCGGGGACGAGCCGTCGTAGCGGATCGCGACCGGCAGGAAGTGGAACATCAGGTTGGGGTAGTCGACGTCCTCGTTGCTGCGGGAGAAGCCGCCGCCCTCGAAGTGGTTGGTGGCGCCGAGTCCCTTGCGGAAGAACAGCCAGTCGAAGCCGATCTTCGGGCGGTTGCGGTAGCGCAGACCCGGGCGCGATCGAGACCGGCTGCTTGGACGCGTACTGGATGTAGACCTCGAGGTGGTCCTGGAGGTTCTCGCCGACGCCCGGCAGGTCGTGGACGACGTCGACGCCGAGCGCTGCCGAGGTCGCTGCGCGTTGCCGACCCCCGAGAGCTGGAGCAGCTGGGGCGAGTTGATCGCGCCGCCGCAGAGGATGACCTCGGCGGCGCGGGCGTGGCGCCGTAGCCGGCCACCGCGCAGGTAGTCGACGCCGACCGCCCGCTTGCCCGTCGAAGACGACCTTGGTGGTCGAGAGCGAACGTCTCGACCTTGAGGTTCTGTGCGGTCCATGCACCGGGTGCAGGTAGGCGCGTGCGGCTGACAGCCGGCGGCCGTTGTGCACGTTGCGGTCGAAGCGCGCGAAGCCCTCCTGCCGGTAGCCGTTGACGTCGTCGGTCAGTGGGTAGCCGGCCTGCTGCGCGGCTTCGAAGAACGCTCCGAACAGTGGGTTGGTCGCCGGGCCCTCGCTCGAGCACGAGCGGGCCGTCGCCGCCGCGCCAGTCGTCGGCGCCGGCGAGGCAGGTCTCCATCCGCTTGAAGTACGGCAGGCAGTGCAGGTAGTCCCAGGTCTCCATGCCCTTGTCGGCGGCCCAGCGCTCGTAGTCCAGCGGGTTGCCGCGCTGGAAGATCATGCCGTTGATGCTGCTCGACCCACCGAGCAGCTTGCCGCGTGCGTGGAAGACCCGGCGGCCGCCCATGGACGGCTCGGGCTCCGTCTCGTACTTCCAGTCGTAGAGGCGGTTGCCGATCGGGATCGGCAACGCCGCCGGCATGTGGATGAACGGGTCGAGCTTGAAGTCGGAGTGACCGGCCTCGAGCACCAGCACGGTCGTCGAGGGATCGGCGCTCAGCCGGTTGGCGAGCGCGCAGCCGGCCGACCCGCCGCCGACGATGACGTAGTCCCAGACCTTGTCGGAACGCGAGCGCGGAGCCATCAGTCGCCACCGAACCAGTGCTGGACCGCCGGGTTGACGTTGTGCCAGATGTGCTTGGTCTCGCGGTACTCGTCGAGGCCGGCGGCAGCCGAGCTCGCGACCGAAGCCGGACTGCTTGTAGCCGCCCCACTCGGCCTGCGGGACGTACGGGTGGTAGTCGTTGATCCAGACCGTGCCCATCCGAAGCCGGCTGGCGACTCGCTCGGCCCGGCCGGCGTTCTGGTCCAGACGGCGCCGGCGAGTCCGTAGATGCTGTCGTTGGCGATCCGTACGGCGTCGTCCTCGTCGGTGAACGTCTCGACCGTGAGCACCGGGCCGAAGGACTCGTCCTGGACGACGCTCATGTCGGTTGTGCAGTCGTCGAGAATCGTCGGCAGGTAGAAGTAGCCGTCGCCGAGGGCGGGGTCGTCGGGACGCGCGCCGCCGCACCGCAGCGTCGCGCCCTCGGCGATACCTCGAGCGACGTACGCCTCGACCTTGTCGCGGTGGGCGGCGGAGATGAGCGGCCCGGTCTCGGCCTTGTCGTCCAACGGGCCGCCGAGCCGGATCTGCTCGGCGCGCTGGACGAGCTCGTCGACGAACTCGGCCTTGATCGACTCGTCGATCACGAGCCGTGCGCCGGCCGAGCAGACCTGGCCGGAGTGCAGGAACACGGCGGTGAGCGCGAAGTCGAGCGCGACGTCGAGATCGGCGTCTGCGAACACGATGTTGGGGTTCTTGCCGCCGAGCTCGAGGGCGACCTTCTTGACCGTCGCGGCGGCGTTGGCCATCAGGACTCGGCCGGTCTCCAAGCCGCCGGTGAACGACACGAGGTCGACGTCGGGGTGGGTCGAGAGCGGAGCCCCGGCCGTCGGACCGGCACCGAGGACGAGGTTGCCGACGCCTGCGGGCAGACCGGCCTCCTTGAGGTACTTGCATCAGCAGGATCGCCGTCGACGGGGTCAGCTCGCTCGGCTTGAGCACGAACGTGTTGCCGGCGGCCAGCGCCGGCGCGACCTTCCAGGAGGTCTGCAGCAGCGGGTAGTTCCACGGCGTGATCAGGGCGCAGACGCCGATCGGCTCGTGCACGATCCGGCTGCGGACGTCGGACTGCCCGGTGTCGACGACGCGACCGGCGTCGTCCGCGGCGGCATGGCGTAGTAGCGGAAGACGCTGACGATGTCGTCGACGTCGTACTCGCTCTCGACCAGGCGCTTGCCGGTGTCGAGGGACTCGGCGCGAGCGATCTCGGCCTTGTTGGTCGACCAGCAGGTCGGCGACCCGGTGCAGCAGGGCGCTGCGGTCGTGGACCGAGGACGTGGGCCAGCCGGAACTGTCGAAGGCGCGCCGGGCGGCCTCGATCGCCGCACGGTGTCGTCGGCGCCTGCCTCGTCGACGGTGCCGACCACGTCGCCCGTCGGCGGGGCAGCGGATCTCGCGCTGTGTCCCCGGTGAGCGCCGAGCGCCACTCCCCATCGATGAAAAGCTCAGGCACCGCACCTCCACATGAGGGGAACTCGATAGGGTGCGTATCACGCAACGCAAGTGCGTTACGCAACACAGGTAAGCAGTCTGCCTCGGGGCCGTCAAGCACAAACCGGCAACGTTGGCCCGGCGACACAATGTCGCTCTTTCGCGCCTGTTGATGGGCTCGCCGACGCGCATTGAGCGGATGCCGTTGCTCATCAGCCGCCACCCCAGCCGCCGCGACACCTCCTGGGCCGCCGCCACGACCGCCTCGGTCATCTGCGGCACCCGGCGGGCATCGAGCCGGAACGTCGGACCGGAGATGCTCAGCGACGCCATCACCTCGCCGTGGATGTTGCGGACCGGCGCGGCGACTGCGGTGAGCCCGATCTCGAGCTCGTCGATCGCGATCGCGAAGCCGCGCTGGCGCACCTCGTCGAGCTCGCGCATCAGCGCCGTCGAGCGTGGTGATCGTGTTGGCGGTGTAGGCGCGCAGCGCCGGCACCTGCCGGGCCACCTCGCTGCGCTCCAGCGCGCTGAGCAGGACCTTGCCGTTGGACGTCGCGTGCAGCGGGATCCGCTGGCCGACCCAGTTGTGCGGCTGCAGGGCGGACGAGCCGGCGATCTGGTCCATGTAGAGCGCGGCGCCGTCGGACAGCACGGCGAGGTTGACCGTCTCGCCGGTGTGCTGGGCCAGCGCGCCGGGTGACGGTCCGGCTCTCCTGGACGAGGTCGAGCCGCGACGTCGTGGCGCCGGCGAGGCGGAGGATGCCGGTGCCGAGCCGGTACTTGCCGCGGCCGGCGTTCTGCTCGACGAGGTCGCGGCGCTCGAGGGCGGCGACCAGCCGGAACGCGGTCGACTTGTGGACGCCGAGCTCGCGGGCCAGCTCGGTCACGCCGACCTCGCCGCTGCGGGCCAGGATCTCCAGGATCGACGATCGCGCGGTCGACCGACTGGACCGTGCTGGCGGCGTCCGAACCGCGTCACCTTGCCCACCGCGGTGTTGCTCATGGCGAGACGGTAGTGCATAAACCGCGACAAGCAGCAGGATCTGCCGGCTAGCTCGATGTCGACGAGTCCGGACGTCATACTTCCCATGATCGACCGCCGTCCCGCCACGACTTCGTGCTCAGCCTGCGCTGCCCCGACCGGCCCGGCATCGTGCACGCGGTCACCGGATTCCTGGTCGAGCACGCCGGCAACATCATCGAGAGCCAGCAGTACGGCGACGCCGACACCGGCCGGTTCTTCCTGCGGGTGCATTTCGAGGTGGCCGACGGCGGGCGCGACACTCGACGACCTGCGCGCGCGCGTTCGCCGCGCGTCGCCGAGCGCTTCGCGATGACCTGGGAGCTGTGGGCGGCCGGCGCGCCGTACCGGACCCTGATCATGGTGTCGAAGTTCGGCCACTGCCTCAACGACCTGCTGTTTCGCTGGAGCACCGGCTCGCTGCAGATCGACATCCCGGCGATCGTGTCGAACCACCGCGACTTCGAGCAGCTGGCCGACGCAGTACGGCATCCCGTTCCACCACATCCCGGTGACGCCGCGACACGAAGGACGGCCGCCGAGCAGCAGCTGCTCGCTCGTCGACGAGCTCGACATCGACCTGGTCGTGCTGGCGCGCTACATGCAGGTGCTGTCGGACGACGACCGTGCCGGGCCCTGTCCGGGCGAGGCGATCAACATCCACCACTCGTTCCTGCCCAGCTTCAAGGGCGCCAAGCCGTACCACCAGGCGCACCATCGCGGCGTGAAGCTGATCGGCGCCACCGCGCACTACGTCACCGCCGACCTCGACGAGGGCCCGATCATCGAGCAGGACGTCGCCCGCGTCGACCACGGCTTCACCGCCGACGAACTCGTCCGCGCCGGCCGCGACGTCGAGTGCCAGGTCCTGTCCCGCGCCGTCCGCTGGCACTGCGAAACCCGCGTCATGCTCAACGACACCAAAACCGTCGTCTTCCGCTAACCGCGAGTTGGCGCGTCCTCGTGGGCCGTCGACTCGCGCCTTGTGGTCGCGTTGACCCGCACTCGTGGTCGTTCACACGCCAGTTTCGGTCGTGAGCCGGCGTCTCTGTGCCGCATGCAGCATGATACGGCTGCGGATGCCCTGTGGATAGCGGCCCCGCGGCGGACGGCAATCCGGTCATAGTCTGTCGTGCACGAGACTGCTGCGCTACGCCGCCGTTCACCTTCACCGTGGCAGGCCGATGCATCGGGCTGCCGCGGCACCGACTGCGGCAGTTGCTCGCGGTCACCGCCAGGTACGCCGCGTGCTTGCGTGGTGTCTATCAGTCGATGCTGCGCTGCCGACACCCTCGACTCGACCGCGTTACGGCCGCAGCACTCGTGGTCCCGCCGTTTGCCGTCGTTGTGCGATCGAACGGCGGCGTGGCTCCACGGAGTCGACACGTTCGAGTACCACGAACTCGAGCATCCTGCCGCCGCTGGACGTCGTTCGTCCTTCGCGACCACACGCCGCGTCAGGCGCGCCGGCACGCCGCGGCGGTGAGCGCGATCTCGCCTGCGACGACGTCATGATCGTCCACGGCGTCACGGTGACCACACCGCTGCGCACCGCCCTGGACCTCGGCTGCTAGCTTGTCTCGACGGGACGGCTCTCGCGGCCCTTGACCAGTTCATGCGGCATGCACGGCTTGACCCGAGCTGACCTCCGAGCCGAGCTCCCGCGGTATTTCGCGGCCGCCGCGGCGTCGTACAGCTGCGGAGCTCGTCGCCACTGGCCGACGCCGCGCGCTGAGTCGCCTGGCGAGTCCTGGATGCGGCTGGTGCTTCATCGACGCGGGCCTGCCGCCGCCCGAGCTCCAGTACTCGATCGTCGATGGACGGCAGAGAGATCTTCCGGCTCGACCTCGCCTACCCGCGAGCACCGCGTCTGCATCGAGTACGACGGTGAAGAGTTCCACGACTCACCGGAGCAGAAGCGCGAGACGACGAAGCCGCCGGCGACTGGCTCCGCGACCATGGCTGGATCGTCATCGTCGTCACCAAGGACGATCCTCGGACGTGACAGCAGTCGCTGCGTGGACCGGCGAGGTAGGTCGCGCGCTGCACCGTTGACGCTCAGCGACCCGGTCAGCTGACCAACCGACCACAAGCTGACGGGTCAACAGACCGCAAGTTGCCGGGTCAACACGACCGCAAGTTGCCGGGTCACACAGACCACAAGTGACGGGTCAACAGACCACAAGTGACGGGTCAACGAGCAGGGGTTAGTCGCCGAGCTCGGTGCGGCGGCGGTTGACGTACTCCTCGAGCTCGGCGCGGATGGCGTCGTCGAGGGGCGGGGCCTCGTAGGCCTCGAGCTTGTCCTGGTAGATCTTGGTCGCGCGGCCGGCCGTGTCGATGGCTGCCGTTGCGCATCCAGCGCTCGTAGTTGTCCGACGACGACAGCAACGGCCGGTAGAAGCAGGTCCGGAACCGCTCCATCGTGTGCATCGCGCCGAGGAAGTGGCCGCCGTGGCCGACCTCCTGGTGGGCGTCGAAGGCGAGCGAGCCCTCGTCGATCTCCAGCGGCGTGAACTCCGCCTTGAGCATCTGCAGCAGCTCGACGTCGACGATGAACTTCTCGTAGCCGGCGACCAGGCCGCCCTCGAGCCAGCCGGCCGAGTGCATCACCCAGTTGGCGCCGGCGAGGAAGGTCGGGATCATCGTCATCGCCGCCTCGTAGCCGGCCTGCGCGTCCGGCACCTGGCGACGACGTCAGCCCGCCACCGGAGCGGAACGGCAGCCCGAAGTGCCGCGCGATCTGGCCGGTGCAGAACAGGCCCATCGCCGACTCGGGCGTGCCGAACGTCGGCGAGCCCGACTGCATGTCGATGTTGGACAGGAACGACCCGAAGATGACCGGCGCGCCCGGCCGGATCAGCTGGGTCAGCGCGATCCCCGACAGCGCCTCGGCGATCTGCTGCACCAGCGCGGCCGGGATCGTGACCGGCGACATCGCGCCCATCAAGATGAACGGCGTGAGTACGACGGGCTGGGCGGCCTCGACGTACTCGAACAGCGCGTCGAGCATCCGGTCGTCCCAGCGCAGCGGCGAGTTGCAGTTGATCAGCGAGATCGAGACCGGCTTCTTCTCGATCACGTCGCGGCCGCCGAAGAGGATCGAGCCCATCGCGATGGTGTCGGCGGCGTTGACCCCGGAGACGACGTTGCCCATGTAGATCTTGTCGGTCAGCGTCTGCAGCGCGTAGGTCATGTCGAGGTGGCGCGAGTCGAGCGGGGTGTCGTTCGGCTCGCAGATGACGCCGCCGGCGGAGTCGAGCGCGTCGAACGACTGGGCCAGCTTGGTGAAGTTGCGGAAGTCGTCCATCGTCGCGTCGCGGCGTACGTCGCCCTCGCGGACGAACGGCGGGCCGTAGACCGCGCCGAACGCCATCGAGTCGCCGCCGATGTGGACCGAGTTGGCGGGGTTGCGGGCCGCGCACGTCGAACTCCTTCGGCGCCTTCGCGACCTGGGCGAGCACGAACTCCGGGTCGAGGAAGACCGTGTTGTCCTCGACCCTCTGGCCCGCCTGCCGGAACAGCTCGAGCGCGCGCTCGGACATGAACTCGACGCCGATCTCGGTGACGAGCCGCCGCCATGCCGCGTCGAGCTTGGCCATCGCGTCCTCGGACAGCACCTCGTAGCGCGGCATCGTGTTCTTGAACATCAGGCCTCCAGACCTTCGCAGCATGGGCATGACGTGAACACATATCAGGACCTAGCCTGACAGTGCTCGTGCATTGAATCATGATGTGGAACTGAGGTTCCATATTGTGGTTTCATTGTGGTGTACTTCTTCCGAACATGGAAGAGGCACGACCCGGAAGCATGCACCAGCCCGCCACCAACGTCACACACCGGGAGGAGCACCGCCCATGTCGGCCAACGGCACCCAAGCCATCGACCGCGCAGCCGAGCTGCTGTCGCGGGTCGTGCTTGCCGACGAGCCGCCGGCGTTCAACGACCTCGTCACCGACACCGGCCTCGCCAAGTCGACCGCCTCCCGGCTGCTGCAGGCCCTCGAGCGGCACCGCCTCGTGCACCGCGACGACACCGGCGGCTACGAGGCCGGCTCGCTCTTCGCCCTCTACGCCAGCAAGCACGATGCGACTCGACGAGCTGATCCACCTCGCCCAGCCCGAGCTCGAGGCGATCGGCGACGCCACCGGCGAGACCGTCAACCTCGCGATCGCGCGCGGCAACACGGTCGTCCAGATCGCCCAGATCGACTCGACCTTCCTGCTCGGCACGATCAACTGGGTCGACGTCGAGGTCCCCGCCGCACTGCTCGGCGCTGGGCAAGGTCTTCTACGCCAGCGGCGCGCTGCCGATCCCGACCGACGCGCGATGGAGCGGCGTACCCGACCACACCATCACCAGCCCGGCCGCGCTCGCGCGCGCAGCTCGACGACGTCCGCGCGCAGGGGTACGCCGAAACCCGCGGCGAGCTCGAGATCGGCCTCGACGCGATCGCCGCACCCGTCTTCGGCCCGGCCGACGACGGTCGTCGCCGCGCGTCGGCATCTCCGGACCGAGCGACCGGCTCGGCCACCAGCTTCCGCAGCTCGCCGAGCTGCTGAGAACCCATGCCCAGAGGCTCTCCGACATCCTCGGACACCAAAGGAAGGAGGGCGCCGCATGACGCCCGACGAGCTGCTCAAGACGCTGTACGACGAGACGCTGCAGGGCAACGCCCCCGCGGTCCTCGCGCTTGACCCAGCAGGGCCTCGACATCGGCATCACGCCCGGAGTCGCTGCTGTTCGACTCCCTCATCCCCTCGCTGGAGGAGGTCGGCGCCCGCTTCGAGCGCGGCGACTTCTTCGTGCCCGAGATGCTGATCGCCGGCCGCGCCATGAGCGGCGCCCTCGACCTGCTGCGTCCGCTGCTCGCCGAGACCGGCGTCGAGACGGTCGGCACGTTCGTGATGGGCACCGTCAAGGGCGACGTGCACGACATCGGCAAGAACCTCGTCAACATCATGCTCGAGGGCGCCGGCTTCCACGTGATCGACCTCGGCGTGCAGGTGCCGCCGGAGAAGTTCGTCGAGGCGATCAACGAGTACAAGCCCGACATCGTCGGCTTCTCGGCGTTCCTCACCACGACGATGCCGATGTTCAAGGCCAACATCAACGCGCTGGAGAAGGCCGGCATCCGCGACGACGTCGTCGATCATGGTCGGCGGCGCTCCGGTCACCCAGGAGTACGCCGACGCCGTGGGCGCCGACGCCTACGCCGCCGACGCCTCGGCCGACGGTCAAGAAGGCCAAGGACCTCATCCAGAAGAAGCGCGCCAGCCGTCTCCGTCTGACCGCCCGCCTCGTACCTGACACCCGTCTCAGCCCATCGCAAAGGAACGTCATGCACACGACGCTTGAGCTCCGCCAGCAAGCAGGTCACGATCGGTCACGACCAGCCGTTCTGCATCATCGGCGAACGCATCAACCCGACCGGGCGGCGGATCTTCCAGGAGCAGCTGCGCGCCGGCGACCTGTCGGCGATCGAGCGCGACGTCAAGGCGCAGGTCGAGGGCGGCGCGATGGTGCTCGACGTCAACATGGGCGTGCCGCTGACCGACGAGCCGGAGCTGCTCAAGAAGGCGATCAAGCTCGTGCAGAGCCTGACCGACCTGCCGATCTGCATCGACTCGTCGGTCGTCGAGGCGCTCGAGGCCGGCCTGTCGGTGTACGAGGGTCGCGCGCTGGTCAACTCGGTCACCGCCGAGGACGACCGGATGGAGGCGATCCTGCCGCTGGTCAAGCGCTACGGCGCCGCCGTCATCGCGCTGCCCAACGACCACGACGAGATCCCGATGGAGGCCGACAAGCGGCTCGTCCTGACCAAGAAGATCCTCGACACCGCCGTCGACAAGTACGGCCTCGCGGTCGAGGACATCGTGATCGACCCGCTCGCGATGCCGATCGGCGCCGACCCCAACATCGTCAACGTCGCCTACGAGACGATGCACCGGATCCGCGACGAGTTCGGCGTCAACATGACGGTCGGCGCGTCCAACGTGTCGTTCGGCATGCCGGGTCGGCACGCGATCAACTCGACCTTCCTGCCGATGGCGATGACCGTCGGGCTGACGTCAGCGCATCATGGACGCCCGCACCGCCGCAGATCGTCGAGGCGGTCAAGGCCGCCGACCTGCTGCTCGGCAACGACGAGTGGGGCGGCAACTGGATCGCGCTGTTCCGCGCCAAGCAGGCGGCCGAGCGCTGCCGCGGCCGCCGAGGCCGCAGCGCCAGTAGCCTCTTCGCAATGACCAAGGACTCCAGCGGCGAGGACCAGCCTCGGATCGACCGCGACGCACTGCGGCGCGAAGGGCTGATCGTTCCGCCGGCCGGCGAGGCCGAGGGCGCCGACGCACGACGGCACCGGCCGGGTCCGGCTGCAAGTTCGCGCCGTCGGACCGCGAGGTCCGGGTGCCGCCCGGCGTCACGGTCTTCGACGCCGCGAGCTGGAACGGCATCGCGATCGACTCCACCTGCGGCGGTCACGGCACCTGCAAGAAGTGCAAGGTGCAGATCCTCGACGGGTCGGTGCCGATCTCCCGGCTCGACGTGCGCTCGTTCACCCGCGAGCAGCTCGACCAGGGCTGGCGGCTGGCCTGCCTGGCGCAGGCGACCACCGACCTCGAGATCACCGTCCCGCCGCTGATGACCCGGCCGAAGGCCGCGACGGTCGGCGTCGGGCGGCAGGTCATCCTGCGGCCGGCGATCCAGAAGCGGTACGTCGAGCTCGACGAGCCGACGCTGTCCGACCAGCGCACCGACGTGGCCCGGCTGCTCGAGGCGATCGACGACCTCGAGCTGCGGGTCGACCTCTACGCGCTGCGCCGGCTGCCCGACGGTGTCCCGCCAGTCCGACTTCAAGTTCACCGCCGTGGTCGTGGACAACGTGCTGATCGACGTCGAGCCTGGGGACACGACCGAGGCGCCGCTACGCCATCGCCTTCGACCTCGGCACGACGACCGTGGTCGCCACCCTGCTCGACACCTCGACCGGCACCCCGGCCGCGGTCGCCTCGATGCTCAACAAGCAGCAGCCGTTCGGCGCCGACGTGATCACCCGGATCAGCGCGACCATGATGGATCCCGACGCGCTCGGCCGGCTGCGCCAGCTCGCCCACGACACCCTGCACGAGCTGGCCACCGAGGTCTGCGCCGAGGCCGGCATCGACCCCGCGCACGATCTACGAGATCGCGGTCGCCGGCAACGCCACCATGGTCGCGCTCGCGCTCGGCATCGACCCCGAGCCGCTCGGGCGTCGCGCCGTTCATCATGTCGTCGGCCGACCTGGCCCGAGCTGCTCGCCAGCGACCTCGGCGTCGACGTCCACCCGCGCGCCCGCGCCGTCGTGCTGCCGGCGCTCGGCGCGTACGTCGGCGGCGACATCGTGGCCGGGCATGCTCGCGTCGGGCATGGACCGCGACAAGCGGCTGCGGCTGTTCATCGACGTCGGCACCAACTGCGAGATCGTGCTCGGCGACGGCGAGCGCATCGTCTCGACGGCGGCGCCAGCCGGGCCGGCGTTCGAGGGCGGCGCGATCCGGTGCGGCATGCGGGCGGCCGACGGCGCCATCGAGGTCGTCAAGATCACCGACGACGACGTCGAGCTGTCAGGTGATCGGCGACGTCGAGGCGCAGGGGCTGTGCGGCTCGGGCCTGGTCGACGCGGTCTCCGAGCTGGTCCGGATCGGGCCTGCTCGACGCGAGCGGCCGCTTCATCACCGACGAGCAGGCCGCCGACAAGCTGCCCGGCCTCGCCGACCGGCTCGGCGAGATCAACGGCGAGCGGGTCTTCGCGCTGCCGTGGCGCGACGCCGGCAAGCACGAGCTCGCCGACTCGGTCTACATCAGCCAGCGCGACGTGCGCGAGCTGCAGTTCGCCAAGGCGGCGATCTCGACCGGCTGGACGCTGCATGCTCGAGGAGCTCGGCGTCGAGCACGTCCGACGTCCAGCAGGTGCTGCTGGCCGGCTCGTTCGGCTCGTACCTGTCCCCCGCCAGCGCGGTGCGGATCGGCCTGGTGCCCAAGCTTCCGGTGCTTGCGCATCGTCAGCGCCGGTAACGTCGCCGGTGAGGGCGCGAAGATGACGCTGCTCAGCATCCAGGAGCGCAACGGCGCGCAGGCGCTGCTGGAGGAGGTGCGGTATGTCGAGCTCTCCGACCGCCCCGACTTCAACGACCGGTTCGTCGACCAGCTCGCCTTCCCGGTCTAGGCTCGACGCGGGTCGCGGTCGCACTGCATCGCCTGCGGGGCGATCGCCCAACCCTGCAAGGAGATCGTCGACCGACGCGGCTGGTCCGTCGACGTCCATCCGCTGCCGCCGCTGCTGCACAACCGGCCGGACCTGATCGCCGGCGAGGTCGAGCGGCTCGCCGTCGAGCTGCAGCACGCGCTACGACGACGTCGCGGTCGCGTATGCCGACTGCGGCACCTACGGCGCCCTCGACGAGGTCTGCGACCGGCTGGTCGCTGCAGCGGCTGGCAGGTCTGCACTGCTACGACGTCTTCGGCGGCGCGGAGCGGCTGCAGACGTTCTTCGACGAGCAGCCCGGCACGTACGTGCTGACCGACTTCCTCGTGAAGTCGTTCGCGCGCACCGTCGTCGCCGAGCTCGGCCTCGACCGCTACCCCGAGCTGCGCGACGACTACTTCGGCAACTACACCCGCGTGGTCTGGCTGGCGCAGGAGCCCGACGACGAGACTGCGCGCCCTTGCGCGAGCGCGCCGCGGCGCGATCGGCCTGCCGCTCACTGTCGTCGAGACGGCACCTCAGGCCTCGAGCGCGAGCTCGAAACCCTTGTCATGGCAAGCAGTTCCTGACGCCACGCCTCGGTCTCCGCCACCTGGTTGAACGTGAACAGGTGCAGGCCCGCCACCCGCAAGCCGGGATCGGACGAGGTAGCCGCGCCGACCGCTGCAGGAACCGCTCGGGGTTGAACCCACCGGGAGCGGCGATCCGCGCGAACGTGGAGGCGTGTGACTTGAGGAAGCGCACCGACTGTCCGACGCCGATCTTGGTCGCCATCGTCAGCAGCTTGGCGCGCTCGACCGGCCCGGGGAGCCCGATCAGTCACAGGCAGGCCGATGCCGCGGCGTTGCATCCGTCGAAGCCAGGCTTCGATCGTCTCGGGGTCGAAGCAGAGGTTGCTGACGACGTACGTCGCGTGGAAGCGCTTGTCCCACATCGACTGGATCGTGACGTCGTCCTCGATCGCGGGATGGCTCTCGGGGTATCCGGTGATGCCGACATGCTGCGAACGGCCGCCCCATCTCGGTCAGGTGCTCGAGCATCGCCGAGCGAGCCGGCGTACTCCCCGGCGGGTGGGTCGGCGTCCCCGGCCGGGACAGAAGACGTTGGTCACGCCGATCGCCTGGTCAGCCGGTCGACGATCTCGGCCAGCTCGGTCTGGCCTGCGATCATCCGCGCCGCGAGGTGCGGGACGACGGCGTAGCCGTGGCCGATCAGGCTGCTCGGTCAGGTCGAGCGTCGCGTCGATGCCCTTGCGTCGGACTGGCCGTCACCGTGATGCGTGATGTCGCGCGGGACGTGCTGCGACGATGGCCGCCTCGATCTTGGCGGTGGGCAGCACCTCGTAGCGGGCTGTCCTCAGCGCGGCCTGGACCGCTGCGGCGACCGAGGCAGATTTGTTGCGCATCGATCAACTCATTTCTTCATACGCACCAGACCTGCCGCTCACTCTACGCCCGCGGATGCCTCGCGGCTGGGAACGTTGGCGTCTAGATGCGCCGGTCCGGGATCGCGGCCGCGAGGACGAGCATCCCGCCGCAGCACATGCGCCATCGCGGTGAGGTCGACGAAGCGCCGCCGGATCGCAGCATGCCCGCCCGCTCGTCGGGCAGCACGGCCGGGCGACGAAGGCCAGCCCGAAGCTCGCACCCATCACGACAGTTCCGGACCGCCAGGCACCCGCGGCCACGATGCCGAGCCCCACCAGCATGATGCGACACCACCACCAGGTAGATGATGCCTCCGGTCGTCGACGGCTTCTTGAGCCAGCTCACCGCAGGCCGGCAGCGCGCTCGGCTGCCTCGACGACGTTGCGTCAGCAGCATCGCCCGGGTCATCGGCCCGACCCCACCGGGCATCGGCGCGATGTGGCCGGCGACTTCGAAGACGTCGCGGCGCGACGTCGCCGACGAGTCCTGCCTCGGTGCGAGATGTGCCGACGTCCAGCACGGCCGCGCCGGCCTTGACCATGTCGGCGGTGATGAGACCGGCCACGCCGGCAGCGGCGACGACGATGTCGGCGCGGCGGACGTGGCCGGCCAGGTCGCGGTGCCGGTATGGCACAGGGTCACGGTGGCGTTCTCGGTACGACGGGTGAGCAGCAGCCCGAGCGGCCGCCCGACGGTGACACCCCGGCCGACGACACAGACCTCGGCGCCATCGAGGTCGACGTCGTACGCGCGCAGCAGCTCGACGATGCCGCGCGGCGTGCATGGCAGCGGCGCGTCAGCCATGAGCACAAGTCGGCCGAGGTTCATCGGGTGCAGCCCGTCGGCGTCCTTGTCGGGGTCGACGAGCTCGAGCGCGCGTTGGCGTCGAGGTGCTTGGGCAGCGGGAGCTGGACGATGAAGCCGGTGCAGGCCGGGTCCTCGTTGAGCGCGACGATTCGTTCCTCGAGGAACTCCTGGGTGATGTCGGCCGGGTGATGCTCCCGGATCGAGGCGATGCCGACCTGGTCGCAGTCGCGGTGCTTGCCGGCGACGTACGAACGCTGCCGGGATCCTCGCCGATCAAGACGGTGCCGAGCCCGGGGTCACCCCGTGCTCGGCCAGCGTCGCCACGCGCTGCTTGAGGTCAGCCCTGATGGCAGCCGCCGTCGCCTTCCCGTCGAGGATCTGCGCAGTCACGCGCCAGATTGTGTCACGCCGATCAGCCAGCGTTGTACGCCTCCACCACGAACGTGCGGAACTGCACGTTAGCGCTGTTGTTGCCTCCAGGCAGTACCTCGAACCTCCAGAGCCCCCGGCGCAGCCCTGGCCAAACCATCGTCATGGCCCTCGTCTGGACGGTTGTCTGCTGGGTTTGCACAAACGTGTGGCCCGGCGACGCGAAGACCTGCTGCCCGACCGTGCACGGCATCGCGAAACCACCGGTGCCAGTGCAGGTCGCCCGCATGTCCAGGTGGATGAAGTCACCTGCGACGTTCGTTGCCATCTCACCAACGAAGCTGCCGACGACGGCGCCCGGGCAAGGCTTGCGAAGGTTGACCGTGGCGGCGGCAACGTTGTCAGGAGTGCTGTCGTCCGGTGGGACCAAGGTGCTGGTTTGAGTGTCGTATCCGGTGCGGCAGCCGCCAGCGGTCGACTCCCCCGTGATGAACTGTGGAGCCGCGACGCCCTGGCTGGACGAGCCGTTGCGCGCATGCGTCGCGCGGTCCTCTCCGCCGGCGACCGCTAGTGCCGTACCGCTGACGGCGAGGATCAGCGTGCCTGCGAACGCAAAGATCACCCATCTGTTTGGTTTGGATGCGCTGAAAAGTTTCATGTCTGCCCCTCTCGAGGCTCGCCCGTTCGAGCCCTTGACCGCAGACTTGCAGCGGTGTCAACAGATGCCGATCAGAGCGTTCGGGAAGGGTCACGCAGCGTGCGCGCAGCCGTAAGAATCGCGCGGATTTGCCGGAAAGGCGTGATCGCCAGTGGGCTCGCCAGTCTCACCGATCGGACAACGTGGTTCCGGCGATCGAGCTCGTCCAGGTCACATGGTCTCGACAGGCTCGACCGCCGAGGGAAGGGTCGAGCGGCAGGTGCCTCAGCTGGCTTGGAGGCGGCGGGTGCCGGTGTGGTCGACGAGCCAGTATCTGCCGTGGGGTGATCGCCACAGGTAGATGCCGGGGAAGGGTTGTTTGACTTGCCATCGGCTGTGGGTCTTGATCCGGTGGTGTCGACGGGTCAGGGGTCCGAGTTTCCCGATCCCGGTTTGTCCGGGTGGTCCTCCGCCGCTTCCGTTGGTCGAGCTCTCCGCGTCGAGACCGAGGCGGTTCCGCCGGTCGAGCTTGTCGAGACCATGGGGATGTAGGGGGTGGTGTGGTCGAGGTCCATCTTGCGGCTGGTGTTCGACGCGAAGGGGAACACGTCGGTGGGGGACATGAGGTGGACGGCTTCGCGCATCTGGTCGGGGATTTCGTAGGCGTCGACGGGTGCGATGGCGGCGAGGTCGAGGACGGGTTTGAGGGTGATGGTGCAGTCGCCGAGCCATTGTTTGGCTTGGTCAACGGTGACGGGTCCGATCCCTTCGACCCGTGCCACCCCGTCACCGGAGTCCAGCGACTCCTTGGTCAGGTGGACGTAGAGGACTGCTTTGGGTCGGGGGTCGACCTTGATGCTGACACCCCGCACGAACGCCGCCGGGTTCCCACCGGGGTCGTGGGCGCCGTGGGTGTCGGCGTCGTCGAGTCCGATACTGGAGGGCACATCGTCGGGTAGGTCGGTCGCGGCTGCGGCTGTAGTGGCGGTGGGGGCGTAGAGGTCGAGGGCTTGTTGGGGGCTGGCGAGGATCCCGACGGCTTTGGCTCGGCGGAGGTTTTTGTTGCGGGTGTCGCCCAGCAGTCCGATGCTGTCGGCGATCCGGTCGATGGTGGCGTCGAAGAATTTCAGGTCGACGGCGTCGGCGCGGATGAACGCGGTCCCGGTCTCATGATCTTCCGACGGCTTCACCCACACCCCGTGTTCGGTCTGTCTGGCTTCGGCTTCGGCTCGAGCCCGCTCGGGGTCGGCGGCGGTGAGGGTGGCGTCGATCAGGTTCTCGATCCGGGTCCAGGTGAGCCGGTCGCCCCACCGGCTGACTTTGGCGTCGACGGCGGCCGCGGCGGCGGTGTCGTGGCTGCGGGTGGCTTGGGCGGTCTTGCGGCCGATCCACGGTTTCACCTCACCGGCACAGATCCGTCCCCAGAGGAGGGGGAGGCGGTGGCGGAGGTCGAGGGCGTCGGCGATCAGGATCTCGCCGGCGTAGGTGGACAGGGCGAGGACGGCCCCGAGCTCGGCGCAGGCGAACTCGGCCACCTGCGGGGTCCCTTCGCCGCCGATCTGGATCAGCCGTTCGGCACCGGGCAACGCGAACCCTGTCCCTTGGAGGGTGCCGTGGACGTCTGCCCAGTGGGCGGCGTCTTCGAGCAGGGCGACTTCGGCACGGTCGGACAGTGCCCGCATTGCTTCGGCGTGGGCCAAGGTGGCGTTGGCGTCGAGGGTGGTGCGGTCGATGTCGGTGTCGTACATGGGGGTGAATCTATCGGTGACTGCCGACAGTTCTGAGGCTCAGATGCCCTTGTGCACAAGGGTTCTCGAGACTTTTCGGTAACTCAATGGGTGGACCTGAAATACGAACTCGGCTGGTTGGGAGTGACCCTTCCGCTGATCGAGCTTGTCGAGATCACCGAGGTCTCGACAAGCTCGACCGCCGGGGAGGGTCTCGACAAGCTCGACCGCCATGGCACAACTCGACCGCCGGGGTCTGGCCAAGCTCGACCGGCGTGGGGAAGCTCGACCGCCGTGGTCTCGACAGGCTCGACCGCCGTGGTCTCGACAGGCTCGACCGCCGTACCGCAGCTCGACCGCGTGGCTCTCAGTGGGCGAAGTGCCGGGTGCCCGTCAAGTACATCGTGACGCCGGCGGCCCGGCTGCCGCGACGACCTCCTCGTCGCGAACCGACCCGCCGGGCTGCACGACTGCGCGCACCCCTGCGTCGATGCAGCACCTGAAGGCCGTCCGCAAACGGAAAGAATGCGTCCGACGCCGCGAACGCCCCCGCGCTCGGTCGGCCGCGCGGGCCACCGCCAGCCTGGCTGAGTCGACCCGGTTGACCTGACCCATGCCGACCCCGACTGTGGCGCCGCCGCGGCGAGGACGATCGCATTCGACTTGACGGCACGGCATGCCCGCCATGCGAACTGAGCTCGACGAGGTCGGCGGCGGGCAGTGCGGCGCCCGCCACCAGCGTCCAGCCCGTCGGGTCGTCGCCGTGAGCCTGGAACCGATCGGCCGCCTGCACGAGTACCCCGCCGCTGACCTCGCCGCCACTCGACGCCGCTTACCGGCGGTGGCGCGCTGCGAGCACCCGAATGTTCTTCTTCTCGCCAGCACGCAGCGGCGGCCGTCTCGTAGTCGGGCGACTACGACCTCGGTGAACATCTCCGCCATCTGCCGGGCCATCGCCTCGGACACCGGTCGGTTGGCGGCAATCACTCCGCCGTACGCCGACACCGGGTCGCACGCGTGGGCTTTCGCATGCGCGTCAGCGATGTCGTCGCCGACCGCGATTCCACAGGGGTTCGTGTGCTTGATGATCGCGACGTCGGCTCCTCGAAGTCGTACGCCGTCGGTGGGCCGACTGCGCGTCGACGTAGTTGTTGTACTCATCTCCTTGCCGCCGAGCTGCTCGGCCTGCGCCAAGTCCCGGCCCTGCCTCAGGTCGACGTAAGGGCGGCCGCGACCTGGTGCGAGTTCTCGCCATAGCGCAGCGGCGCCCGCACTCGAGCGCTGCCCGGCGAACTGCGGCCACCAGACGTCCGGATCGTTGTGACCTCTTGGGCACACCACTGGCCACCGCACGTCATACGCGGCCGTGTGCGGAACGCCTCGGCGGCGAGCGACCGCCGCTCGGACAGCGTGAAGCCTCCGGCCGCGAGCGCAGCGAGCCAGCGCCGTACTGGTCGGGCGACGTGACGATGGCAACGCTGGGTGGTTCTTGGCCGCGGCCCGCACCATCGACGGTCCCCCGATGTCGATCTGCTCAACGCACTCGTCGGGCGGCGCCCCGGATGGACCGTCTCGACGAATGGGTAAAGGTTCGACACGACGAGGTCGAACGGCTCGATGCCGAGCTCCTCCAACTCATGCCGGTGGGTGCCGATGCGCAGGTCGGCGAGGATGCCCGCGTGCACGGCGTGGGTGCAATGTCTTGACCCGGCCGTCGAGGCACTCCGGGAAACCGGTGAGCTCCTCGACCCGCGTCACCGCGACGCCCGCGGCCTCGATCCGCGCCGCGGTCGAGCCGGTCGACACGAGCGACGACACCGGCAGCGGCGAGCGTGCCCGCGAGACTCCTCGAGGCCGCTCTTGTCGTAGACCGAGATGAGCGCCCGGCGAATCGGTCGTCTGTCTTCGCTCATGGGATCGTGACCTTCCTGCCGCTGATGGTGAAGCCGTTCCTGGCCATCCGCCCCACAGTGTCACCAGCATCTCGCGCTCCGCCGCTTGATGCGTTCGTGAAGGGATTCGGGAGTATCGCCGCCGGCGACGGCACGACGGTCTGCTCGACGATCGGGCCGGTGTCGACTCCCTCGTCGACGACGAACAAGGTCGCGCCGGTGACCTTGACGCCGTACTCGAGCGCGTCGCGGGCGCCGTGCATGCCGGGGAACGACGGGCACAGCGCAGGGTGCGTGTTGACGTACGGCCACCGAATCGGCCAGGAACGCCGGCCCGGTCAGCTTCATGAAGCCAGCCAGGACGACGAGATCGGGGTCGTACGACGCGACGCGATGCGCTAGCTCAGCGTCCCACTCGGCTCGGTCGCCACCCACTGGGAGCGGGTGCTCGAAGGACGGAATACCCGCCGCCCGCGCCCGATCGACAGCCGGCGTGCCGACACGGTCAGCGCCGACGGCGACCACCTCGGCGCCGTACGCCGGGTCACGACAGGCGTCGATGAGTGCTTGCAGGTTGGTTCCAGTCCCAGAGACCAAGACGACGAGGCGGGCGGGCACCGGACTCCTCAAATGGGTGGCTTCGGCGCGCTCACGATAGCGAGCGGCTGCCGACCCAACGCCACCCGGCTGCCGCGATGGCGCCGCCGATGAGGAAGGCGGTGGCACACACCAGGGTGGTCTGCGCGGCATACGGGCCGAGCTCACTCATCCGTCCGGGGCCGAGTGCGCCAGTGGCGAGGTACGTCGTGAGACCGAACAGAACGCCACCCACCAGCCCGGCCAGGCCACCACGCAACGCCGCCTGGTCGGTGCCGTAGACCGGGAAGCGGCGAATGGAGACCAGTCCGGCGACAACTCCGGCTAGCACGGGGACCAGCACGAGCGCGCTCACCCACGACGGCGAGGCGCCGCTCTCGGGCAGCGCTGCCAGCAGCGGAAACCCCGGAAGTGGACCGATGGTGAAGTCCCCCGGCGCCACTGTCGTCCCAGTGCCGACCTGGAAGCCGGGGCCGGCAATGAAGGCGCCCGCGCTGAGCACGGCATTGGGGATCACCGCGACGCCGATCAACGCCAACACACCACTGCCGACCGTGCCGGCATTCAGCTGTTCGGAGACCTCGACGACATCAGTGAAGTGAACAAGCAAGCTGGCCGTGAGCAGGACAGCGCCGCTCGCGACCATCACGAGCGCGCCGGCGAGGCCACCCAGCGCGCTGGCACGCAACCAGTCCGGCAGCTGGCCGAAGAGTGCGGCACCGTGACCAGAGCCACGGAGCACGCCCAGCCCCGCACAGACAAGGGCCAGCAGGGCCGGGGCCGCGACGCTACGAACCGGCCCGGCCTGAGCGGAGCCGGTGTGGGTCAGGGTGGCGACGATCCCGCCGATGGCGCCGTACGCCACCGCCATCACACCTAGGGAGGCGGCCAGGTCGAAGCCGCTCCGCACCATCGAGTTTGCCCCCGCCCAACGTCCCCCGCGGTAGAGCAACCATCCCCACACCAACGTCAGGCCGAGCGGGATGGCAGTCACCGCCGTGGACCCGACGACGAGACCGCTTCCGTTGCCGACGAGCCAGGTCAGACCTCCAACTCGGATCGCGCCCGAGAACGACCCGCTGCCGCCGGAGAACCAGACACCGACTGTGATCAGGATGCAGATCACCAGCCCGACGGCGGCACTCCAGCTGACGGCGACCAGCCCTGAGAGTGCCAACGGCCTGGACGGCCCTGGCTCAGTCGGCTGGACGCGCAGGATCGGACGTGACAGGAGCTGGGTCATGGCCACCTCATCGTCCCTGACCGCGGACGCCGCCCGGGCCCTGACACGCCGCGGCCGGCGGCAGCGATCCTGCTCAGGAGGAGCACGGATTGGTCTCCGCGAGCGCGAATGGTTACCGTCGAAGGTTGAAACCACAACCCCTCCCCGGCCAAGGAGTCCACTTCGTGCCCCGCGCCGACGCTTTCCATGCGTTCTATCGCGAGTCTCGCTCTCGCCTGCTCGTGCAGGTGTACGCCTACACAGGCGACACCGAAGTTGCACAGCGCGCTCTCGCCGACGCCTACGTATCGGCAGGCCACCACTGGCGCAAGCTCGCGGCAGAGCCCGACCGCGACGCGTGGATACGCGACCGGGCCTTCAAGGCGACCGGTCGAGTGCAGAACCGTGCCCGCAAGCCGTGGTACGTCCGGGCGCGGAGGATCGCCGACGAGCACCGTCCCCTTCTTCACGCGTTGCAAAGCCTGGAGCCGACCGACCGCAGACTGGTGATCTTGGCCTACCTGGCTGGGCTCGACCTCCAGGCCGCGGGTCGCGAGGTCGGCATGACCGACGAAGCAGCGGCAGCGTCCCTTCGTACGTCGGCCAACGCCTTCGCTGCCCAAGGCGTCGACTCCTCCCCCGACGGGCTCGCTGCCGCGATGCGAGGGTTGCGCCTGGACACCATCGACGAGCCGGTCGACCGCGCCAGCCGGCTCCGCCGCGAGGGAAACCGCCGACGCCGCACCAACGTCGTGCTCGTCGGGCTGATGTCTCTTGCCCTGCTGATCGGTGCAGGTGCACTCACCGCGGCGAAGACGCCGACGGACTCCATCACGGCGGACGACCCCGGTTCGCCAGGTCCCGCCCCGACCCCTCCCGCCAGCGAGTCGCCGACCACGCCGCCACCCCGCGTCGACACCAGCCTGTTGGCTCAGGCGTCCCACGTGGCCAGGATGCAAACCGAGAGGCGCTGGCGGCATACCGACACGTCCACGGACTTCGGCACATCGACGCCGTACGACGCGTGTGTGCGTGCTGTCCCTAGCGACAAGCGCGCTGCCCACTTCTGGGTGCGCACCTTCGAGGCGGGCCGGGGCCCTTCCGCGATCGTGGCCAGGCAGGCGCTCGAGCTTTCGAAGACCAGCTATCGAGCGGACCAAAACTTCCGTCGACTGGTGACGGCTTTCTCGAGCTGTGCCGCCGACAACCACCAGATCGTCAAGTACGCCGTGATGCGTGGCGTCGGTGACGCTGGTGCGATCATCACCATGAGATACGTCGACGGTACCGGCATCCACAGCAAGCAGGTCGCAGTGGCGCAGTCGGGTAAGGCAGTCGTCGTGTGGGTCGTGGAGTCCCCCAGCGCTCCGCCTGTCATCCAGGACGCCGACCTCGTTGTCGTCACCGGCAAGTCGATGGCGCGACTGTGTGTGGTCGCGGTCGGCAGTTGCGGTCGCCGGCCGTTTGGCTCTGTGGGCGCTTCGCCGCCGAGCATTGACCGGGCGAAAGGGTTCCTCACCGCTCTCGACCTTCCTGTCTTCACCGGTCTCACCGACCCATGGGCGGCGACCTCGCCCAACGCCGCCCGGATCAACCCGGCTGCGACCGACTGTGATCAGGCCAACTTCGCCGGCGCGGGTGCGACGGATCTGCGCGCACGGAGCTTCGTGGTGCCGGAAGCGCGTCGCCTCGCCACGTTCTTCGGTATGACGCAGGCACTCGGGCGATTTCCCTCGGTGCCGGCTGCCGAGCGCTTCCTCAACCAGGTCGACGAATCGGTGAGCGGCTGCAGTGACCGCCAAGCGTCACTGGAGGTCAACAGCAACCAACCCATCTCAGTCCCGCAAGGCCGCGGGCGGACGTACGTGTTCACGCTGGCACTGTCCGAGGACCGAACCTTGACCTTCCGGGTCGCACTGTTCAGGGTCGGGACCTCCGTCGCTCAGTTGACGTTCACGCCGACGCAGCGCTTCGACGTGTCGCCGGCTGAGTTCGACGCGCTGGTGCAGCGGGCCGCGTTGCGCCTCGCGCAGGGCTGACGCCCCCCTGTGTCAGAACATGTAGTGAGGTGACGCAACCTGCCGAGTCTCCCATGCGTATTGAGGGAAAGTTGGGTACGCGACCCGGGAGGTGACCTGTGGACGATCAGGAGTTCGACGAGTTCTACCGCGCGTCGTTTCCGCGCCTCGTCGGGCAGCTGACCGTGATGACGGGGAGCTTCGGGGAGGCCCAAGACTGCGTCCAGGAGGCGTTTGTCCGGGCCTGGCTCAGCCGCACAAGCGTGGGAGCGTCGGGCAGCGCCGAGGCCTGGGTGCGGACCGTTGCCTGGCGGTTGGCGGTGAGCCGTTGGCGCCGGGCGAAGCGAGCTCTCGGGTTGCTCGACCGCTCGACGTCACAGGCGGTCCCCGAGGCACCTGGCATCGATCGGACTGCGCTCACCGCTGCACTCGCTCAGATCACTCCCGAGCAGCGCCGAGCGATCGTGCTTCATCACCTCTGCGATCTCAGCGTTGCCGAAGTCGCTATCGAGACGTCCGCGGCGGTGGGCACGGTGAAAGCTCGCCTCTCCCGTGGCCGCGCTGCCCTGGCGACCCTCCTCGACGAGCACTCCACGGAGGTGGCTCAGCATGACTGATCCCGTCGACAACAACGACCTCACGGTCGGCCTGCGCCACCTCAGTGCCGCCGCAGCTCAGCAGGCGCAGCCACCTGCGGCTGCGGAGATCCGCCGTCGCGCGCGACGCCGGCGTGTGGGTCAGGTCATTGCCGCGACCGCCGCCATCACCCTGGTGGCCGTGGGCGGCGGAGTGGCGCTCGCCAACATCGGTCTCACCGACGGCCGGACCAATGGCCCGGCCGGGCCAGACACCTCAACGCAGACAAGCGCACCGGCACCGACGAGCACGACGACGTACGGCACAGAGCGGTATGACGCGATCCCCGCCGACTACCCGATGCTCTCCCTGGTCGACGACCCAGGAGGCGACGGCACCATCGACGGGCCGGCGGAGACCGTTCCCGAGATCCCGATCACTCCATGTGGGCAACGGGTGTGGTACCCGGACGTCGTCATCGACCAGCTGGCTATCCGCAGCAACATCCCCGAAAACACCCAGGTGCGACAGATCGTGCTCTTCGACGACCAGGAGGCAGCGCAGGACGCGATCAACACGGTGCGAGCTGCGTTCGAGGCGTGCCCGGTCGAGCGCACCGAGGGCTCGCCGTTCGGGTCGCGCCATGACATCGCGACCCCCGACCTGGAGGGCGCGCGCAAGACCGGCATAGTCGACGACGGCCTGGCCGTCTCGACACGCATCACCTACGAAGGCGATCCGGCGATCGGTCTCACCGAGATGCGCTGGCTGCGGATCGACAACGCTGTCTTCTACACGTTCGAAACGAGCGAGGCGATGAGCGACGCGACACAGCCCGGCAGCGAGGCGAACCAGCTGATGAGGCGGATCGTGGTCGCGTGGTGCGACCGCGCCAAGTGCTGACGTCGATCGACACTGTTCCAGCTCGACACAGCGCTATTGCGCTTGGAGCAGATCCCGCATCAGCTGGGCGGTCTCCGACGGCGTCTTGCCGACCTTGACCCCGGCCGCCTCGAGCGCGACCTTCTTCGCCTCGGCCGTGCCGGACGAGCCCGACACGATCGCGCCGGCGTGGCCCATCGTCTTGCCCTCGGGTGCGGTGAAGCCGGCGACGTAGCCGACGACCGGCTTGGTGATGTGCTCGGCGATGTAGGCCGCGGCGCGCTCCTCGGCGTCGCCGCCGATCTCGCCGATCATCACGATCGCGTCGGTCTCGGGGTCGTCCTCGAAGGCCTGCAGCGCGTCGATGTGGGTGGTCCCGATGATCGGGTCGCCGCCGATGCCGACGGCGGACGAGAAGCCGAAGTCCCGCAGCTCGTACATCATCTGGTAGGTCAGCGTGCCCGACTTCGAGACGAGCCCGACCCGGCCCGGCGTGGTGATGTCGGCCGGGATGATGCCGGCGTTGGACTTGCCGGGGCTGATCAGGCCGGGGCAGTTCGGGCCGATGATCCGCGTCGTGCCCTTCGACTGCGCGTAGGCGAAGAACTCGGCGGTGTCCTTGACCGGCACGCCCTCGGTGATCACGATGACCAGCGGCACGCCGGCGTCGACGGACTCGACCACCGCGCCCTTGGTGAACTTCGGCGGCACGAACACCACGGAGACGTCGGCGCCGGTCGCTTCGACGGCCTCGGCGACCGAGCCGAAGACGGCGACGGTGGCGCCCTCGAACTCGACGCTCTGGCCGCCCTTGCCGGGCGTCACGCCGCCGACGATGTTGGTGCCGGAGTTCGAGCATCCGCTGGGTGTGCTTGGAGCCCTCGGAGCCGGTCATGCCCTGCACGATGACCTTGCTGGCCTCGGTCAAGAAGATCGCCATGTCTGTCCTACTTCCCTTCGCTGCGAGCTCGGCGGCGCGGTCGGCTGCTCCGTCCATCGTGTCGACCATCGTCACCAGCGGGTGGTTGGCCTCGTCGAGGATCCGCCGGCCCTCGTCGACGTTGTTGCCGTCGAGGCGGACGACGAGCGGCTTGTTGGCCTCGTCGCCGAGGATCTCCAGCGCGTGCACGATGCCGTTGGCGACGGCGTCGCACGCGGTGATCCCGCCGAAGACGTTGACGAAGACGCTCTTCACCTGCGGGTCGCCCAAGATGATGTGCAGGCCGTTGGCCATCACCTCGGCCGAGGCGCCGCCGCCGATGTCGAGGAAGTTGGCGGGCTTCACGCCGCCGTGGCCCTCGCCGGCATACGCGACGACGTCGAGCGTCGACATGACGAGCCCGGCGCCGTTGCCGATGATGCCGACCTCGCCGTCGAGCTTGACGTAGTTGAGGCCCTTCTCCTTGGCCGCCGCCTCGAGCGGGTCGGCCGCGGCCTTGTCCTCGAACGCCGCGTGGTCGGGGTGCCGGAAGTCGGCGTTCTCGTCGAGCGTCACCTTGCCGTCGAGCGCCTCGAGGTGGCCGTCGCCGAGCAGGACGAGCGGGTTGACCTCGACGAGCGAGGCGTCCTCCTCGACGAACACCGTCCAGAGCTTCTTGATCACCTCGACGGCCTGGTCGGCGATCTCGGCCGGGAAGCCGGTCGCCTCGACGATCTCGCGGGCCTTGGCGTCGTCGACGCCGACGAGCGGGTCGATGCCGACCTTGGCGACCGCGTCGGGGTTCTCGTGCGCGACGACCTCGATCTCGACGCCGCCCTCGGTGCTGGCGATGCAGAGGTACTGCCGGGCGGCGCGGTCGACGAGGTAGGAGAAGTAGTACTCCTCGGCGATGTCGGCGGTCGGCGCGATCAGCACCCGGTGCACGGTGTGGCCCTTGATGTCCATGCCGAGGATGTCGCCGGCCTTGGCCGACGGCCTCGTCGGGGTCTCCGGCGAGCTTGACGCCGCCGGCCTTGCCGCGGCCGCCGACCTTGACCTGGGCCTTGACGACGACGCGGCCGCCGAGCTGCTCGGCAGCCGGCGCGGGCATCCTCGGCGTTCTCGACGACGACGCCCAACGTGACGGGTACGTCGTGCTTGGCGAAGAGCTCTTTGGCCTGGTACTCCATCAGATCCACGATGTTGCCGTCCTTTGAGTGCTCGACGGCCGAGAGGGCGGTACTGCGGAACCACTCGGCAGGATCCTTTGGAGCCTAGTCAGCATTGGCCGGTTTGGCAGACTCGGGGTAGCCGACCGGACGAGAGGGCAACGATGACCGCACCGAAGTCCGAGCCCCTCGACCCATCGCACGGTCGCGAGTGACGGGCTCCGGATCGCCGTCTTCGAGTCGGAACGCCGAGGCCCGACGATCCTCTTCGTGCACGGCTACCCCGACACCCATGTCGTGTGGGACCGGTGGTCGCCCACCTCCAAGACCGGTTCCACTGCGTCGCGTATGACGTCCGCGGAGCCGGTGAGTCCGGCGTTCCGCGCGACGCGAGGGCTACCAGCTCCACAAGCCTGCTGGCCGACCTGGCCGCGGTATCGACGAAGTCGCTCCCGACGAGCCGGTCCACCTGGTCGGTCATGACTGGGGCTCGGTGCAGGCTTGGGACGCCGTCATCCTGGCGGGTTTCGACCCGCGGCTGCGGGGGCGCATCGCGTCGTTCACCACCATCAGCGGGCCCTGCCTCGACCATGTGCGCGCGGTCGCCGCGCCGCACGGCGCGGTGGGTGGCGGGCCAAACAGGAGGCGCTGCGACAGATGCGGCACTCCTGGTACGTCTTCGCGTTCCACGTGCCGCTGCTGCCCGAGCTTGTGCTGCGACACCACGCGCGGCGACTCCTCGCCAACGTCGGTGACGGGCGAGGGTTCCGCCACTTCGGACCGACGCTGCCGGACGACGCCGCGCACGGCCTCAACCTGTATCGCGCGAACATCTTCCGCCGCCGCCTGCCCCGGAGCGCCACGACAGACCTGCCGGTGCAGCTGGTGGTGCCGTTGCGTGACAAGTACGTGTTGCCGGCCCTGACCCACGTCGTTCACCGCTTCGCTCCCCGCACCACCCGGGTCGAGATCGACGCCGGTCACTGGGTGGCGCAGTCACATCCGGCCGAGCTTGCGGGGCTCATCGACGGCTTCGTCGGGCGTCACCAGCCCAAGCGGCCCTAGCCTGGCCGCGGTTGGGTCGTTGATCCATAGGGCACACGAACGACGTTGCCCAAGATCGGAGACCCGCCGTGCATTCAGCCCGACGACGTACCGCCGCAATCCTGGTGACCGTAGGGGCGCTGGTCATCCCCCTCGCCGCCGCCGTCGAAGCCGCACCGATGCGCGCGTCCGAACCATCGCCGGGGGCGCACTCGCCAGGCGCCTCGACGACGTACACCAAGCGGGCGATCACGGTCCCGGTGCTGGTCGGGCCCGAGCGCGATATCGCCTGCACCATCGTGGCCGACCTCTACCGACCGACAGGCGTCGACGCCGGCCATCGAGCACCGGCGATCCTCACCACGCACGGGTTCGGCGGCGCGAAGGACGACAGCAACCAGGCCGGCATCGGCAAGGGTTTCGCCCAGCAGGGCTACGTCGTCCTCAGCTACTCCGGGCTCGGCTTCGGCGGCTCTGACTGCAAGATCTATCTCGACAACCCGGCCTATGACGGTGTCGCCGGCAGGCAGCTGGTGAGCGTGCTGGCCGGCGAGAAGGACGCGTTCACCGCCGACACCGGGACGCCGTTCCGCATCAGGTATGTCGCAGAGGAGCGGCCAGGCGACCCCCGCGTCGGCATGATCGGCGGCAGCTACGGCGGACAGATCCAGTACGCAGTCGCACAGCAAGACAGCCGGGTCGATGCCCTCATCCCGATCATCACGTGGAGCGACCTCGCCTACTCTCTCGCCCCCAACAACACCAGCTTCCGACGCGGCGTCACGTATGACACCGCTGGCGTGCACAAGCGGCTGTGGACCAGCTTCTTCTTCGCGGTCGGAATCAGCGACGGCGTGGCGGGTGCGGCGGTCGACCCCGCGCGCAATGTCGGCTGCCCGAACTTCGACGACCGTGCCTGCGTCGCCAAGGTGCAGCTCGAAGCACAGGGCTACCCCGACGACACGACGACCGCCTTCGCTCGGACCGCATCCGTCTCGAGCTATCTGGACCGCATCCAGGTCCCGACTCTGCTCGTGCAGGGGCAGAAGGACACGCTGTTCAACCTGCAGGAGGCGGTGGCGACGTACAAAGGGCTGCGTCAGCGCGGCGTGGAGACGCGGATGATCTGGCAGTCCTGGGGTCACTCCTTGGGCGGCACACCCGCACCCGGCGAGATCGACCTCGGCGCAGACGACATCCGCGACACCTACCTCGGCCGCCGGTTCCTCAACTGGATGAACCACCACGTGCGCGGCAATGACGAAGCCCCACTGGGCAAGCGGTTCTGCTACTTCCGCGACTGGGTGAGCTACGACGAGCGACCTGCCCGCGCCGGCCAGGCCATTGCACAGGCGTACGCCTGCCATGACCGATACACAGGAGACGACGTCGACAGCACCCTGTACTTCAGCGGGTCAGACGGCCTCACCAAGGCGAAGGGGACAGTGGCCACCGGCAGTACGACGTACGTCAACGCGCCAGGGGCCGCCACCAGCTACAGCGAGACGTCCGCGCTCGAAGGAGTCGCCGTCAACAATCCGCCGACGGACGCGCCTGGCACCTTCGCGGCGTTCACGAGCAACCCGCTCAGCCGCGCTGTCAACATCGTCGGCGTCCCACGGCTCCGACTGCACCTGGACGCACCGACGGCCGAGCTCACTCAGAATGGTGGCCCGGCAGGACAATTGATGCTCTTCGCGAAGATCTATGATGTCGCGCCGGACGGCACGCAGACGCTCCACAACCGGCTCGTCTCTCCGGTCCGCGTCACCGACGTCACGAAGGCCGTGACGGTCGAGTTGCCGGGTGTCGTACAACGAATCGACGCCCGCCACCGGATCCGGGTCGTTATCGCGGCGAGCGACCTCGCCTACAACGGCAACACCACGATCCACCCGGTCACCGTGCACACATCACCGGGTGCGCCGAGCCTCCTGCGCCTGCCGGTCGGTCAGGGAGCGCTGCAGTTCGGCTGAGCCGCGGGCTCAGGTGCCGGCGGTCTCGGCGGTGTCCGCTTCGCGGATCGTCGCGTTGACCCACTGCACGACATCTTGGGTCTTCGTGCCCGGGGTGAAGATCTGCGCCACCCCGACCTCGTCGAGCAGGGGGATGTCGCCCTCGGGGATGATGCCGCCGCCGAAGACGACGATGTCGGTCGCGTCGCGCTCCGGGAGCAGAGCGATCACCTTCTTGAACAGGGTCATGTGGGCGCCGGACAGCACCGAGAGGCCGATGATGTCGGCATCCTCCTGGATCGCGGTCTCGACGATCTGCTCAGGAGTCTGGTGCAGGCCGGTGTAGATGACCTCCATGCCGGCATCGCGCAGCGCCCGGGCGATGACCTTCGCGCCACGGTCGTGCCCGTCGAGTCCTGGTTTGGCCACCACGATCCGAATCGGGGCCATGGAGCTCACCCCCTCACAGAGCGCCTGCGGGGGCTGTCCACGCCGGCGTCATACGTCGAGATGGAGACTCAGCCAACCGACACCGATCACACGTAATCGGCACGGACCGCAGCGGCGGACGACTAGCATCACCTGCGTGTTCTGGCCAGCGCTGCGCGCGATCTCGGCGGCCGCCGTCGAAGTCGGCTGGGTCACGGCGCACGCCGCGCTCTATCCCCTGGGTCTGCTGCGCGACCGCGGCGACGACCTCGACCCGGCCTGCTCAACCTCACCGATCTCACCCTCGCGCAGCGCGGCCTGCTCGGCGCCGACGTCGCGGCGCCACCACGCCGATCGTGCTTGATCCACGGCATCGTCGACAACCGGACCATCTTCACCATGCTGCGCCGCGGCCTGCGGCGACGCGGGTTCGGCTGCATCCGCTCGTTCTCCTACCCGCCGCACACCAACGACGTTCGCCAGCACGGCAGCCCGGTTCGGCGAGTTCGTCGAGGACGTCTGCGAGGAGACCGGCAGCCGACTGTGTCCACGTGATCGGCCACAGCCTCGGCGGTCTGGTCGCCCGCTACTACGTCCAGCGGCTCGGTGGCGGCGACCGCGTCCACACCCTGGTCACGCTCGGCAGTCCCCACGACGGGACCCACGCCGCGCGGCTGCTGCCACATCCGCCTGGTCCGCCAGCTGCGGCCGGACAGCGACCTATCGCCGGAGCTCGCCGCGCCGGCGCACGGCATGTGCAACACGCTTTCGTCGTCTTCTACAGCGACATCGACCAGCTTGATCGTGCCTGCCCGGAGCGCCACCTGCACCACCCTGACCTCGACGTCGACGAATATTCTCGTCCCCGGCGTCGGCCACCTGTCGCTCCCGGTCAACGGCCGGATCGTGCATCAGACTGCACGGCCCTTGCCTATGGCGCACCTAAGAAAGTGCACTGAAACACTCACTGACGGTGCTCAGTCCGTTACCTACCGTTCAGGGCAAGTGATCTCGCACACATCTGCCACCTGAACAACGAAATCCGTCGTTTGTAGCGCCTAACCTAGCCTTTGGTCCACAGTTGAACCAGCGTGGTTTTTCATCGCGCAGTAGGTCGGTTACGGCTCGGACCTTCGTGCCCACCCCCGCTGGAAGGACCCTGAGCGTGTCGTCGCACCGTGCTGAGAAGCACCGCGCCCGCAAGGCCGCAACCCAGGTGTCCCCCTCGGTGACTACTTCCGGCCGCCGCCGCACCCAGCGGGCTCCACGCCGCGTTGCCAGCGTCGCCTCGCCCAGCCTCATCGGCGGTGCCGCACTCCTCGTCGCCGCCGTCGGCGCCGCCACAGCCGGGCCAGGCCATCTCCTGGAGACGACACCAAGCGCACCTCGTCGAGACCAGCAGCGGCTGGTACGTCGCCAACCTGTCGTCGGCCTCCCTCGAGGGCCGCGACGTCACCCAGGTCAGCCGCTCCGGCCCGCGCGCTCTGTCCTCAAGCGATCCGCCGCCAAGGACGCCGCAAAGGAAGCCGCCGAGCAGCAGGCGCTGCGCTGCGCACCGACAAGCTGCAGCTCTGCCGCCGCCACGGCCGAGAAGTACGCCCAGGAGCTCTCCAGCGACACCTGGGTGCTCCCGACGACCGGCTTCCACATCTCCACCTGGTTCGGCGAGGCCGGGCCGTACTGGTCCATCCGGCTACCACACCGGCATCGACTTCGCGACGGCCTACGGCACCCCGCGTCGTCTCCGTCACCAACGCCACCGTGGTCCAGACCGGCTGGGACGGCCCCTACGGCAACCAGATCCGGATGCAGCTCGAGAACGGCGACGAGGTCTGGTACAACCACCTCAGCTCGATCGAGGTCACCGTCGGCGAGACCATCCTCAAGGGCCAGGAGATCGGCCGCGTCGGCGACACCGGCAACGCCTACGGCTTCCACCTGCACTTCGAGTACCGGCTGGCCTCCAACCTGCACGACGGCGTCGACCCGATGCCGTTCTTCGACGAGCACGGCATAGTCCTGTAGTCCTTTCGCCATCGCTCGACTGGGGCCCTCGACGGGCCGCGCTGTCGCCGCTGCCCCGTACGCATGTGAGCAACGATGTCGACGCTGTTTCCGCTGCCTGCCTGCTGAGTCCGACTCCTCCGATCCACCGGTCGATGACGGCCCACGTCGACTCGGACTCCTGACGGCCAAGGCGATGCTGACGCACCCGACCGCCATCGGCGCCGGCTGACCCCCGACGAGCTCCTCGAGGGCCTCAACCCGTCGCAGCAGGCAGGCCGTCATGCACGAGGGCTCGGCCCTGCTCGTCGTGGCCGGCGCAGGCTCGGGCAAGACGCGCGTGCTCACCCGCCGGATCGCCTGGCTGCTCGCCCAGCGCAACGCCCATCCCGGGTCGATCCTGGCGATCACGTTCACCAACAAGGCCGCCGCCGAGATGCGCGAGCGGGTGGTCGAGCTGGTCGGCAACCGGGCCAAGATCATGTGGGTCTCGACGTTCCACTCCTCGTGCGTGCGGATCCTGCGCAAGGAGGTCAGCCGGTTCGGCTACGGCTCCAACTTCTCGATCTACGACGACGCCGACGCGCGCCGGCTGATGACCCTGGTCTGCCGCGACCTCGACCTCGACCCGAAGCGCTACGCCCCGCGCGCCGTGCTCAACTGGGTGAGCAACTGCAAGAACGAGCTGCTCGACCCCGAGGCGGCCGCCGCCAAGGCGGCCAACCACCTCGAGCGCACCTTCGCCGAGTGCTACACGGCCTACCAGACGCGGCTGCGCGAGGCCAACGCGCTCGACTTCGACGACCTGATCATGACGACGGTGCAGCTGTTCCAGGCGTTCCCCGAGGTGCGCGAGACGTATCGGCGCCGGTTCCGGCACGTGCTCGTCGACGAGTACCAAGACACCAACCACGCGCAGTACGTGCTGATCCGCGAGCTGTGCGGCGCCGGGCCGTCCGAGCGCACCGCCGACGGCGAGCTGGTCGGGGCCGGGCCCGAGCCGAGCCGAGCCAGCCGTCGGAGCCCGCCGCAGCGCCGGCCGAGCTGATGGTGGTCGGTGACGCCGACCAGTCGATCTACGCGTTCCGCGGCGCCAACATCCGCAACATCCTCCAGTTCGAGGAGGACTTCCCCAACGCCCGGACCGTGATGCTCGAGCAGAACTACCGCTCGACCCAGACCATCCTCAGCGCCGCCAACGCCGTCATCGCGCAGAACAAGGGCCGCAAGCCCAAGAACCTCTGGTCCGAGGCCGGCGACGGCGAGCTGATCACCGGGCTACGTCGCCGACAACGAGCACGACGAGGCGCAGTTCGTCGCCGAGGAGATCGACCGGCTCACCGACGAGGGCGATGCCAAGCCCTGCGACGTCGCGGTCTTCTACCGCACCAACGCCCAGAGCCGGGTCTTCGAGGAAGTCTTCATCCGGGTCGGCCTGCCCTACAAGGTCGTCGGCGGCGTGCGGTTCTACGAGCGGCGCGAGGTGCGCGACGTGCTCGCCTACCTGCGGATGCTGGTCAACCCCGACGACACCGTCTCGCTGCGGCGCATCCTCAACGTGCCCAAGCGCGGCATCGGCGACCGGGCCGAGGCGTGCGTCGAGGTGCTCGGCGCAGCGCGACCGGCGCGTCGTACTGGGAGGCGCTGCAACGCGCCGCCGAGGCTCCCGGCGATCGCCACCCGGTCGCTGAAGAACATCGAGGGTTTCGTCGCGATGATCGAGTCGCTGCAGGAGATGGTCGACGACGGTGCGCGGCCCGACGAGATCGTCGACGCCGTGCTCGACAAGAGCGGCTACCTCAAGGAGCTCGAGGAGTCCGACCGACCCGCAGGACGAGACCCGGGTCGAGAACCTCGGCGAGCTGGTCGCGGTCGCGCGCGAGTTCACCGACGAGCAGGAGGGCGCGACGCTGGCCGACTTCCTCGAGCGGGTTGCGCTGGTCGCCGACACCGACCAGATCCCCGACGAGGACGAGGCCGGCGGCGTCGTCACGCTGATGACGCTGCACACCGCCAAGGGGCTGGAGTTCCCGGTCGTCTTCCTGACCGGGCTCGAGGACGGCATCTTCCCGCACGCGCGTGCGCTCGGCGACCAGCCGGAGCTCGAGGAGGAGCGCCGGCTTGCCTATGTCGGGCTGACCCGGGCCCGGCAGCGCCTCTACGTCTCGCGCGCCATGGTGCGCTCGGCCTGGGGTGCGCCGCAGCACAACCCAGCCGTCGCGCTTCCTCGACGAGATGCCGACGACCCTGATCGACTGGAAGCGCACCGAGGCCGCGCAGACCACCTGGGCAGCTCGTCGTCGGCGTCGTCGCGGTATGCCGCGTCGGGTGGCTGACGTGCTCGCCGGTGCTAGTCCACGCATGGCCGGTCGTCGAGCGCACCGCACGCCGCCACCGAAGCCGACCGGCGGCACCCGGCCGGTCCCGTCGCTGAAGCCCGGCGACCGGGTGCTGCACGACTCGTTCGGCATGGGCACCGTGGTCACCGTCCAGGGCATCGGCGACAAGGCCGTCGCCTCGGTCGACTTCGGCTCCGGCGGCGTCAAGCGCCTGCTCCTGCGCTACTCCCCCGTCGAGAAGCTCGGCTGAGCCGCGCGGTCACAGCTCACGAACTCGTGACCACCGGTCAATAGTTGACTCCCGGTCACCAATTTCGAGAGCGACCCCTGCCCACCCCCACGGCGCGACTCAACCAGAGCGCAAACGCTTGTGTGTTGCCGCGCTCTTCATCGCCAAGCGACCCGCCGGCCGCCAACGAAACAGAATCGACGCCAGACTCCGCTGATCGAGCCTGTCGAGATCACCGGGGTCTCGACAAGCCGAACCGCCGTGAGGCCGCCCTACCAGAAGACAGCTACCCCAACGTTCCCCGCCACCAGCAACCAGATCGCCCCGAACAACCCACGGGGGATCTCCTCCTTGCGGCGGTTGACCCAGCACAGCACTGCGACGATCAACGCCACACCCAGCTTGACCGACACCTGGGCCTCGTCGATCGGCTGGTCCTGCCCTTCGATCACCCCGACCAGCGCCAACCCCGACAACACCTGAATCAACGCGCCGTAAAGCATGGCCGCGTTGACGACCTTGACGTCGTCGCGGATCTGCACCGACGCCCCGCCGAACAATGCAGCGAAGCCCAGCAGATGCACGAACAACAGGATGTCGTGGAGCAGGTCCATGCCTCGCATTGTGCCCGATTTGGGCCGCCCTACCGAGGCGCCGGGCCGGTCAGAGCAGACGTCGTTCGGTTGCCCACCGGGTCAGCTCGTGCCGGCTCGACAGCTGCAGCTTGCGCAGCACGCTGGACACATGTGTCTCCACTGTCTTGATGGAGATGAACAGCTCGGCCGCGACCTCCTTGTAGGCGTAGCCGCGGGCAATCAGACGCATGACCTCGCGCTCGCGCGCCGTCAGTCGGTCGAGGTCTTCGTCGATGTCAGCGACGTCGATCTGTCCGGCAAACGCGTCCAAGACGAACCCGGCAAGCCGCGGAGAGAACACTGCGTCATCGTCGGCAACGCGGCGGATGGCCGCAACCAGCTCGCCACCGGTGATGTTCTTTGTGACATAGCCGCGTGCTCCCCCTCGGATCACGGCGATGACGTCTTCGGCTGCGTCGGAGACGCTCAGTGCGAGGAACTTCACCTCGGGATGCCGCGCCGCTGTGCGGCGGAGGACCTCGGTGCCACCCCCACCGGGCAGGTGTACGTCGAGAAGCACCACGTCGGGCAGACACGACTCGATCTCGGCAACCGCTTCCTCGACGTCGGCCGCCTCGGCAACGACGTCAACAGCCCCCGCCAGCTCCGACTTCACGCCGGTGCGAAACATTGCGTGGTCGTCGACGATGACGACTCGCAGCTGCTTGTTCATGACTCGCTCCTTCAACTGCTGCCGTTGCTGCTGCGGATAGACAAGCCGATGCGCACCTCGGTGCCGTTGCCGTCGCCACTTCGGATCTCGGCGACGCCGCCGTGGCGTTCCATCCGGTCGATGATCGAGCGACGTACCCCAAGCCGGTCATCGGCAACGGTAGAGACGTCGAACCCGCGACCGCGGTCGCGCACGAAGACCTCGACGTGCTCGGTGTCCACTTCGACGTAGACGTCGACGCGCGGAGCGCCGGAGTGCCGGACGGCGTTGAAGATCGCCTCGCGTGCCGCCGCGACCAGGGCCCGCATGCCGTCGTCGAGCTCGACGTCGCCGACGGTGACGAGCTCGACTGGAACCTGATGGCTGTCCTCGGCCTCGGCCGCCGCCTTCAGCAGGGCAGAGCGCAGCGAGTTCTCGCCTGAGACGTCAGGCTCGAACAACCAGTTCCGCAGCTCGCGTTCCTGGGTCCGGGCCAGCTGGCTGACGGTCTGCGGAGTCGCCGGCCTGGCGCTGGATGAGAGCCAGTGTCTGCAAGACCGAGTCGTGCAGGTGGGCAGCGACGTCGGCGCGCTCCTGGCTCCTGACTCGTTCTGATCGCTCGCGCCGGAGCTCGCGAGTCAGCCGCAACAGCCATGGTCCGATGACGAGGGCCACGCCGGCAATTGCTAGAGCGATGGCACCCAGTGCGTCGTCGAGGGCTCCCGCGACGCCGGCCTGAAACAGGGCAAGGCTGATGGCCGCGGCCGAGCAGCGCCGCGCCGGCCATGATCCGGACCCAGGTTTTCCATCCCGAGTGTGGGGAGAGCCAGTCCGTGCGTCCTTGCTCGTCGGACTGCCACCAGAGCAAGGCGACGCCTGCCGCGGCGACCAGCACCGGCCAGAAAACCCGCGAGCTTCCCCAGAGTCCCGACACCTGCAGCAGAACCAGCGCCCCGACGCCGACGATCGTGAGCGACATCGCCACTCCCGTGTCGCTGGCGGGGCGGGATCTCGGCGCACCGCGCATCCCACCTCGTGTCGCCGCATCGAGCCCTGGCGCACCGCTATCGACCGCATCTCGGTCCGCCACGGGGAGGAGGATCCAGAGGGCGGCATACACCACCGCGCCGAAGCCACCGATCATCGTGAGCACGACGAATCCCACGCGCGCCTGCAGAGGTTCGATACCCAGATGGGACGCCAGACCCGATGCGACACCGCCGAGGAACCGGTCCTCGGGGTCGCGGTAGGCGCGCCGGGCGCGGCCAAGAGTCTGGGTCATCGTCTCAATGATCGTTGCACGGGCCCTGAGAAACCATCGGTTCCTGCCCTGACGTTCCCCTGGGTCGGATTAGGGTTTCAAGTCAAAGAATCGGGGCTTCCCCCGATACCGCTCAACCTGCGGGTCGGCCAGGCTGTGGGTATGACGCAATCACCAGGCACGACACCAGCGGCCGCAGGTCCCGAAGGCGGTCCACGAGTCGGCGACCAGATGCGCGACCTCACCGCGCTCCGCCGCTCGAAGGACAACAGGATCGTGGCCGGGGTCTGCGAGGGTCTCAGCCGCCACTTCGACATCGACCCGATCGTTATCCGCGTCGTGTTCGCTGCACTCACCATCTTCGGTGGCGCCGGCATCGTCCTCTACGCCTTGGCCTGGTTGACGATTCCCGTTGAAGGCCACTACGACTCCCCCGTCTCCGGCTGGCTCCGGCGCGACCCGGACCGCATCCTCGTGGCCGGCCTGTCGATTGCTGCGGTTGCTGCCATCGCCACCATGATCGGCGCGATCGGTATCAGCGCCCCCAACCCCTTCCCCGCGGTCGTCGTGGGGCTGTTGGCTCTGGCGGTCTTCGCGCTATTCACGCGACGCCGCGTCGACAGTCCGACTGTCACGCCACCTGCACCTGAGACGCACACACCGGTCGCCGCGGACGAGACGCAGACACCGGTCGTCGCCGCGGACAAGACAACACCTGCGTCGCCGTCATCAACCGTAGTCGAAGACGAGCGGCCCTGGTGGCGACGAGACCCCGGCACGTCGGCGTCCCCGGCCCAGGAAGGACCGAGCGAGCCCGGCGACCCGACGGTCCCCCTGCCGCCAGCACCACGACCGGCGCCACCGCCGCGACGACCACGCCGACCAAAATCTCGTCTCCTCAGCGTCACGCTGGCAACGATCGCGATCAGCCTCGGGTCCATCTGGATCCTCGACGAGACAGTCATCGACGACATGGAGCCTTCGGTGTATCCCGGCACAGCCCTCGGGATCATCGCGATCGCACTGCTGGTCGGCACCTGGTTCGGGCGTAGCCGGTTCCTGATCGTGCTCGGCCTCTTTGCGAGCGTGGCGACTGCCGCCGCCACGGTGGCGGGCACTGGTCCTTACGGCGAGGAGATCTACCGGCCGACGGCCGCCGCTGACGTGCGAACGACGTACGAACACGGCATCGGCCGCCTGGAGCTCCGCCTCGATGAGGTCGGGGATCTGAAACGGTTGGACGGTCGAGACGTCGCCATCGACATGAACATCGGCCAAGTAGACCTCATCGTCCCGACGTCAATCGACGCGACGATTACGGCGCACGTCAGCGGCGGGGACATCAGTGGTGCGACGGTCATCGACGAGAATGACGGCGGGTCACAGACGACCGTGGTCAACCCTGTCGACGACGGCGACCCGAACATCGCTATCGACATCGACCTCAGGTACGGCCAGATCAACCTCATGCGACTCGATTGCCCCGGCGACATCGACACAGCCACGGCAACCGGCATCATCCAGGTCTATGACAACCCCAAGTTCACCTCTGGAGGCACTCGTGTTCCCGCGGCATGCAACTGACATCGTCTCGCTCGTCTTCGCTACGATCTTCGCCGGCTTCACCGCGGTGTGGCTACTCGTCGTGACGGACGTGATCGCCCAGGAGGATGCCCCGGTCGCGGGACCCATCACTCTCATCCTCGCCGGAGCAGTCGGGTTGATTGCTGCGTTCCGCCCCGATCGGGAGCGCGAGGTCGTCGCCGACACCTACCAGAACCCAGACGACGAAGATTCGATCAGCTGACCGCGTCGCGCTGTCTCGCCTGACGGTCGTTATGCCGAAAGGTCCTGGGGGGTTTCCGGGGACGGTCGCTCTGGGTGACTCGTCCCCAGGGGCACCAGCAGTTCATCTGTCCACGACCATCTGCGTGACTCGCGACGAAGCTTGATGATCGCTATCGACAACGGCGAAAAGCCGGCAACCCGCGGCGGGATGGCATCGAGTGCTTCGTGGATGTGGCGCACCGATATCGGGGCATTGGCGTATGCGATGCTCACGTGCGGACTGAATCCGTTTGCCGGCTCAGGAAGCGTATAAAGCTCAACGTCGCTGAGTGATTCCTTGATTGCATTCCGGAGCATGCTACGCAGACCATGCAGAGGTTCGGATGGGTAGATGGGTAGCTGGACAGCATCCGTGTCCGTTTCGGGCGCGCCCGTCACAAACTCTTGTGGAGTGAACGCCCCGAGGTACTCCCTGAGGGTCGTGACCACCCGGTCGATGTCGTGCTCATGAAGCTCGTCGGTGAACTGGATGCCCTGAATCGTGGCATGAAGGAACCCACGCTCCACCATGTCGAGCTCCGGGATGTGGCGCAGGAACTGTTGGTAGTGCTCAACGACGTCATGTAATGACGTCACTGCGCTGAAGGTCAGATAAGCCGACCAGAGCTGGCGGCCGGGCGGCCAATCAGGGATCTCATACCAATGGCTCTTGAGCATTTCACCATCGTCTGAGCCGCCCACGACAGCGGCCCTCGGCTGAGGCATGATTAACGTCGACAATCTGTCGGTGGAATGACGACCTGATGAAGAGCACGGCGGACATTACCTGCAGCGATTACGCTCCGGATTTTATCGTCGGCAACATCGGCGCTCTCACTCAACACGCCGTGTTGCGTCGCCGAGGAGTGGGCTAGGTCCGTTGCAAGGCTTCGTCCAAAACCTGGTCCAGGGGCGGCAAACCGGCCTGCCGCACCGTCTCGGTTGCCTCGTCGGTCAGCGGTATGAGGGCGCTTAGCACGGCCACAGGTTCGTACTCTGCACGTCGTCGCCTCGAGCCAACCTGGCCGAAAAGGGTTTCAGCGGCGACCCGGAACCGCGCCGCGGCCATGAGATCGCCGCGTTGTCCAACGACGGCCGCGAGTGCCTCGAGCGATTCGGCCATACCGCCGCGGTCACCGACCTCCCGACTCAGTGCCAGGCTCTCGCGGAGCAGCTTCTCAGCCTCTCCCAGGTTCTTGTCCCGGAAGCACAGCAGGCCCTCGAAGTGGGCCGCCAGGATGATGCCGCGCTTGTATGCCAGGGACCTGCTCTCGACGAGCGCGTCGTTCGCCAGCGCGATCGCCCGCTGGTGGTCGCCTTCGGCGGCGGTGGCGTAGGCGAGATGCAGTGTGCTCAGAGCCAATCCTGACCGGCCGCGGACCAGTCGCTGCTCTTGCAGCTTCAGGCTCTCGTTCAGGAGCTCGATTGACTGGCCAGACTCACCGAAATAGAGGAGCACCAGGGCGAGGTCCGTAGCGGACCACACGATGCCCCATTCGTCGCCAAGCTTTCGATACAACTGCAGGCTCTCCTCGTAGCAGTGCCGGGAGAACTCAAGATCACTCTGTTCCATGGCGACGAAGCCGAGCCCGTTCAGCGACTTGGCCCGACCGGTGTCCTTCGATGCGAAACCCAACTCCTTCAGCAGTTCGGTCGTGGCGAGGTCGTCGGGCAGCTGCACGAAAAGCTTGAGCCCCTCATCGAGCAACTGCCGGGCGTTGGCATAGTCGTTTTGGTGGTAGGTGAGAATGCCCGCGAAGTTCGCGGCCTTCGCCCGAACGGCAGCATGAGTTGTCACCCCAGCCGCCAGGAGGCGCTCCAGCCATCGGCGGCCCTCGCCGAACTGTCCGCGGACATACCACAGTGGCCCCATCGCGCCGGCCAAGCGGAGTCCCTCCTCCACGTCCACCGAACCGTCGAGAGCCCGCTTCAACACGGCGCGCAGATTCTCCGCCTCGGGCTCTAACTTGGCGAGCCAAGCCTCCTGCTCCTCCCCCTCGATCTGGCGTTCGGCCTTCTCCAGGAGTTCGCGGAAGTAGCGGGCGTGGCGCCCCAGGATGGCGCTCCGCTCGGGGTCGGACGTCAGGCGCCGCCCGGCGTACTCACGCACCGGCGCAAGCATGAAGTACCGGTACTCGGCGTTGCTGGTACGCAACAGCACCAGGCTGGACTCCAGCAGACTTCTGAGATCGGTGACGACATCGCCGACGTCAACGACTGACACTGCGGCGTCGAGCGTGAAGCCGCCAGTGAACACGCTGAGCCTCGAGAAAAGGTCAGCGACCTGGGTATCGAGGGCATCGACACTGGCCGAAATCGTTGCTGTGAGCGGCTCTACTAGTGAAGGCAGATGTTCGAGCATCTGCTCCGGAGACAGCACAGCGACCCCAGCACCCAACAACTGAAGTGCGAGCGGTAGTCCGCTGGCTTCTGCGCATAGCCGGGCGATGATCTCGGCGTTGGCCGGCGTGACTGCGAAGTTGGACTGGACGGAACGAGCACGGTCGACGAACAGCTGAACCGAAGGTTGTTGTATCAGCACGTCCAACGGGCCAAGAGGCTCCAACGTTGGAACCGGCAGCGGCTCCACGCTCATGACGGTCTCGCCCGACACGTTCAGCTTGTGTCTACTCGTCACGATGATCTGGAGGGCTGACGTTGAAGTCAAGAGGTCCTGGAGCACCTGCTTCGCCCCAAGAACCTGGTCGAAGCCGTCGAGAAGGACGAGGCGCCGTTGATCCCCGACCAGGTCGGCAATCCGCTGCCACAGGGGTGTCCCGCCAACCTCCTCGACGCCGAACTCGCGGGCGATCGAAGGCACTAGTAGGGCCTGATCGCTGACGGTGGACAGGTCGATCCGATGGATGCCGTCGGGAAAGCCCACAGACACGTCTGGACTCGCCCCCACCTCCAGCGCCAGATGCGATTTCCCGACGCCGACCGGCCCCGTGATCGTGAGCAGGCGGGTGCCGCTAAGTAGCATCTCGCGGAGGTTCTTGCACTCCGCCTCCCGGCCCAACAGGCGCGTCAGCGGTCGAGGCCATCGTGCCCGGTGCGGTGTCACGCGTTCCTGAGGCAGCTGCGCCGCGAGATCTTGCACCAGTTTGTGCATCGACTCCGTGACTGCCTTCCAGCCGCGAGCTTGAGGCGACCAATCGACGATGGGCTTTGCGTCGGGGGGGAGGGCTTGGAACTTCGCAAATGGCGCTCCAACCCAAGCCACCGGACTCAGAAGTAGCGGCACCACTCTTGCTTGACCAGCCTGGTGCCGGGCCATTGCGACTTCCAGTTCCTTGCCCCAGATGTAGTCGGAAGCCATGAAATCCATGCTGACCAGCAAAAGGATCACGTCAGCAGTACGAAGCTTCTCGTCGATCTCTTGGTCCCAGTCATCCCCGGGAGTGATATCCCGGTCGCTCCAGTCGTCGATCAGTCCCTGCTTGCGCAACTGAGCGAGGGCGACTCTCAGCCTTTCTCGGTGGCGTTCGTCCTCGTGCGCGTAGGAGTAGAAGATCTTGGTCGGGCGAGCGGACATCGTGGATACCGTCCCCTCCCTTTGGCCCCAGGCGCGGCCGCAACTAGTCGCGCCGGCGCTTTCCCTAGAGTTAGTCTCCCCAGACATGACTGTCAAGTCGGTACGGGATTCGACAGGATGACCTCATGCAGAGTGCTAACAGCCACCCTCGGCCCCAGCTGTCTCGAACACGTTGGATAGATCTCCGCGGGCCTTGGCTCTTTGCGTACGACGACGAGGACCTCGGGCTCGATCAAGGCTGGTTTGACCGCGCTGACGTCTTCGACCGGACCATCCAGGTCCCGTTTCCTCCGGAATCGGCGGCAAGCGGGATCGGTCTCACCGACCCCCATGACGTGCTCTGGTACCGGAGGAGTTTCACTGTCGAGCCCGAGGACCGCACCGGTCGACTGCTCCTGTGGTTCGGAGCCGTTGACTATGCGGCTGAGGTCTGGGTCAACGGCCAGTCCGTGGCCAAGCATGAGGGCGGGCACACCACCTTTCACGCGGACATAACCCAGGTCCTTCTCCCGGGTGAGCAAACGATTGTTGTGAGGGCCGAGGATCGCGCTGAGGACCGAAGCCAACCCCGCGGGAAACAGTATTGGGGAAAGCCTCCCTCAGAGGTCTGGTATCACCGCACCTCGGGGATCTGGCAAACAGTGTGGCTGGAACCGGTCCCCTCGACCTTCATCTCGGAGGTCAACTGGGCATCCAACTTCGACGACGACGAAGTGCGGTTCGACGTTGAGGTGAAGCACCGACCACCTGGTCTGGTCAAGCTGCGAGTGGAACTTCAGTCGCAAGACGAACTTCTCGCCGACGACGTCTTCACTGTGCTAGGCGACAAGGTAGAACGAGCGGTGTCCGTGCCCTCAAGGGCTCCGACGGTCGGCGGGTCATCAAACATCATCTGGTCGCCCGAGCAGCCGAATCTCATCGAGGCCCGGCTGACGCTCCTCGCTGGCGACACAGTCATCGACACCGTCAACAGCTATCTCGGTCACCGCAGCGTCGACGTCGAGGACGGCCGGTTCTTGTTGAACGGGACTCCCTACTACCTCCGCATGGTCTTGTCACAGGGCTACTGGCCCGAGACGTTCCTGGCCGCTCCCCATGACGATGCCCTGAAGCGTGAGGTCGAGGCCATCAAGGCATTGGGGTTCAACGGCGTACGGGTGCACCAGAAGATCGAGGATCCCCGCTTCCTGTACTGGTGCGACCGGTTGGGTCTCGTGGTGTGGGTTGAGATGCCCAGTGCCTACGAGTTCTCTTCGATTGCGGTGGGTCGATTGACCCGCGAGTGGATCGACGTGATTGCACGCGACCGCAACCACCCCTGCGTGCTGGCCTGGGTGCCCTTCAACGAGAGCTGGGGTGTGCTGGACCTACCTCGGTCCGATGAGCAGCGCGCATACGTCCAAGCGATCACTGGGCTCACCCGCGCCCTCGATGGCACTCGCCCCGTGCTTTCGAACGATGGGTGGGAACACGTGGATGGCGACATCGTTGGAATCCACGACTACACGATGAGCGGAACGCAGATCCGTGCGCGGTACGGGTCCATCGACTCAATTCGGGAGACGATGGAGGACTGTCAACCCAACCTGCATCAGCTCATCCTGCCTGAGTTCGTCAATCGTGAGCAGCCTGTTGTACTCAGCGAGTTCGGCGGGGTTGCGCTACGACCGGATGCGGCTCCAGCCCACGGATACGGCAGCGTCCGGGACGCCGATGGGCTCCTCGCGAAATACGAGGAACTGGTAGGTGCCGTTCTAGCGTCTAGCGCTCTCGCCGGCTTCTGCTACACCCAACTGACCGACGTCGAGCACGAGGTCAACGGTCTCCTCACCGCCGAGCGATCGCCCAAGCTCGACATAGAGGCCGTGCGCAGTATTACGCTGCGGCCGTCGGAGTCTGTGCCGGGCGAGGCGATGCTCGCAGAGATTGCTCCCTTGGCCCAACCACCCGACGACGCGACGCCGCGAGAGTAGCCGTTGCAGCTCACGCCTTTCGGTGGCGAACGTCGTCGATGACCTCACGCAGGAACCGCTCAAGGTCTGCGACGTGTGCGTCGAACGTGAATTGATCCCGCTGCCGCCACACGCTTTCGCGCAGCATCGCCATGCGCTGCGTATCTTTCAGTTGCCTTGCTAGATCGACGGGGTTACTCCAGAGGACCACCATGTCCCTCTCCGACAGCAGTCGCTGGGCAGCGACGACGGAGTCACTGTTGTCTCGCAGAATCAGCGGTACGCCGGCCACCGCCAGGGTCGCCAGCCTCGCCGGGTAGTTCAGGTCGGCCCAGTCGGCCGCCCGCAGGTCACCGTGGTTACGACTCGTGAAGTCATGGAGCCACCCGGCGTCATACTGCGAGAACTCCGCGACCCAGTCCCGGGGCCCGACGTGATTGTGCAGATGCAAGTGCCTCGGCGCCCGACGTTGGGCGTCTGCCACCCACTCACTCAGCTGGCGGTGGCCCTTCTCGTCGTACACGTGCACGTGGACGCCGCGCGCAGCCAGCGCTTCCACTACCGCTGGCTCAGGGCCCATCGGGCGCCCGGCGATCACGGTGTGGATCTCACCGTCTGACTCGGACAGCAGGGGGCTGCGTTCGCCGCACAACCAGTCGGACTTGGGGAGATCGCCGTCCAGCACGTGCGAACGCCCAGCTGCGGATGCAGGAACCAGGGCGCCAAACCAGTCTCTCAACTCGGGGCTGGAATACAGCTGCCCATCCGAGCGCAGGTGGAGATCCGCCAACTTACGCCACAAGCCGTGCTGTCGTGCTTCGAACGGGCCCTCCTTGATGTGCCAGACAAAGGGAATGTCGATGTCCGCCGCCCGCATCCCCACGAGAACTTCATGGGCGAGGTCGATCGCTTCCCAGTTCAGCAACGCGTACACGACGTCGGGCTTCAGCTTGCGGACGGCATCGAGCCAGCCATCTCGGGGCAGGTCGGTAATGCTTCCGAACGGGAGCGGTCCGACGGTGTTGAACCACCACGGATCCTCGATCCACAAACCCAGGAGAGTGTGCCCGCGCTCTTCGAGGGCAAGCATCCGCTGCGGTTATGTGCAAGCTCACCCACCAGGAGAATGCGCAGACCGTTCCCAGTCGGCTGTGGGGGCGGGCGTGATCGCATCTCCTCGTAGAGATCGACCTCATCATGCTGGTGTCCCACGGTGCTGTGCAGCCTCAGAGGTTCCCGGACGCGGTACTTCGACCGGTAGGAGTTCAACCCGCCTCGCGGCTCACGGAGGACTCGTGACCGCTGCCCCGGATGGCTCGTCCACTGACACGTCACCAGTCCCGAGAAGACGGCCTCCCCGCGTGCCATCAGGCGGCTCCACAGCATGCGGTCGAGATCGTCCGTCGTCAACTGCGAGCGCTCGATCCACCGATCACTCGTACGCCGATGCGCGACCTGGACCAGCTGGAGTGGCCTGTCTTCGATCCTTCCGTGGGCAGTCAATAGGTCGTCGCCGTACACGACCCCCGTGCAACAGAGGACGCTTTGAGGGGCGGCGTCCAACGCTCGGAGTGCCTCAGCAAGGTGATTTTCGAAGTAGAGATCATCGGACGGCAGATACGCGATCACGTCGCCGCTCGCCAGATCGAGACCCGCATTCAGGGCCGCGCCCAGCCCTCGGTTGTGACCAAGCTTGTGCAGCGACACCCGCGGATCAAGCAGCGCCGAACCCAAAGCTGCCTTGGTGTCCCCCGGCGATCCGTCGTCGATGACGATGAGCTCCCACCCTGGCTCACGCTGGGCGAGCAAGGAGGCGACCGCCCCCGGCAGGAATGCGTCCTGGTCGTAGGTCGGCATGATCACGCTAACGCGCATTACCCTCCGATCACCTGACGCTGTCGGCGCTCGGCAGCTCTCAACTATGACCCTGCCTCGGGCTCCGCCTGCGCGGCGCTCTCCTGCACCAATTGTCCCCACTGGCCGTTCTCCGCGAAGAAGATCTGCTCAACCCGGTCGACGTCCGCCTGCAGATTCCCGGGTGCGGTGCCGGTCCAGTCGCGACGGGCGGCATCGAGGCTCGTCCTCGCGTCGCCGAAGAGCTTGGCGAAGTGCTCAAAGCCGATCAGCGTCTCGAATGCGGTGAGTGCCGCCGCCAGGGCGGCTACTACCGCGCCCACGAGACCTGCGGTGGCGCGCGACGAATCGTCGAGGAACTGCGCCGCAAATCCGGCGAAGGAGGCGATGAGCAAGAGCACGTTGCGAGCGGTGCTCGCCTGTGCATGGGCCTTGTGGTACTCCTCAGAGCGGTTGTCGTAGTAGGTGCGCTGATCGTCGATCCGCAGGCGAAGGTAGAGCCTGCGGAACTCAGAGACTCGTGAGGCGTCATCGGTCATCCGGATTCCCTCCCTTCGCCAATTGCAGAAACCGCCTCACGCAGCGCATCACGCCGACTGTCACCGGAGTAGCTACCCGACCGGGCGAGGTAGCGGAAATGAAGGGCGCGGAGTCGCTCGGCACGCAGGCGCGCGTGGAGGTAGCGGTCGAGCGCGCCGTGTCTCTTGACCCAGATTCCGAAGACGCCCAGGACAAACCCGAGACCGCCGAGCAGGATCCCCGGCCAGCGTTGGTCGGAGACCATGGCCTGGATCCCGCCAAGGCCACTCGTCAGAGCTGAGCCGACCAGCAACACGACCTGCTGCAAGCGGTGACTGTTCTGCTCCTTCAGCGCCTCGGCGTCGTACGTCGAGTAGGCAGGGGTGACGTCCTCGTGGAGCACGGCGAGGTCTTCTTGCAGCGTCGGGAACTCGTCGTCTACTCCAGGGGGAATCACCGGCCAGGACTGGGCCCGGGCTCTCAGTCTGGGAAACCTGGTGAACAGTGCCAGGGTCATGGCTGCCTCCCTGCTCGGTCTGTCGGGACAACGCCGGCGGTGCGCGCGAGGTGGGGCGCAAGCTCGGCCCACGCCTCGATCGCAGCGTCGTCGGAGATCCCGGAGACGTCCTGGTGATAGGTCACGTGCGGCTGTGCAGCAAGGTCGAAGGGTGCGCTGATGCCGGGCGGCCCGATCAGCAGAAGCTGGTCGGGACGTAGGACGTGCTTCAGCCTCGACTCCCAGGCGACGTTGAAGCTGGCTGTGCCAAGGTCGCCGATGACGAGGTCCGAACTGGCGAGCCACTCGATCATCGGCTCCGCGCTGATGCCCGAGTCGATCACCTCGTCGGCACGGCGGTAGTTCAGCTGGGCGTTCTCCAGAGCGGGGACCAGCACCTTGGAGTAGACCTGGTCGCGGTCGTCGTCACTGCGACGTTGGGGATCCGGTTTCGTGCCGAAAGGCATCGCCACGAAGCACCGCGGTCTGGACGCCAGGTCGACGTCAGCGTCTACGCGCAGTGTTGGAAGCCCGTCAACGCGCGCACGATCCACCATGTCCTCGATCATTTGACCTTCGCCCTCGCGCGCGATGAGGAGCGCAACGGCGCGTTGCCCGTCTCGCGTCTGGGAAGACGCCGTGTCGAGCATCGCCTGATTGGCCTCGCGGTACGCCGCCTCGCCGGGCTCCTTGTCGAGCGTGTGGATGCTGCCGCGTCTCTTCGCAATCTCGTCCAGCACTTCATCGAAGCGATCGCGCCAGTCGTCCGCGACGGAGTCCTCGCGGAACACCTCACGAGTGGTCGGCAGCACGAGGTGGATTCTCGGTGCGTTCGGCAAAGCCAGGACCGTCTCCAGGAGCATGAGGTCGGCTCCATCGGCTGCCGCGCCAACCACGGCGGATGGCTGAAGAGCCGCGAGCAACCTGCGGACGCGTGCCGTGACCAGCGCCAGGTCACCCTTGAGCGACTGCGCTCGCCGACCGGCGTACGCCAAAATCATTGCTTGACCCTAGCGGCGGGCACCTTGCCCCGCGACTGTCGTCGACACCAGGCACTGAAACGAGCGAAATGGCGTCTCACCAGCGGTAATTGGTTGGCGGAGATTGCCTCTCGATCCGTACCGTTGACAGGTCATGCGCACAACTTCCCCTCGCCGATCCCGGCACCCCCGACCACCGCTCGCCGGGGCGCTACCTCTGGTGGGTCGCGCGGGGGCAGTGGCCGACGGTCCTCGGCGGCGTGACATTCGGGATCATCTGGATGGTGGCGCAGTCGGTGATGCCGGCGATCATCGGCAAGGCGATCGACGAGGGCGTCGCGGCAGAGACGTCAGCCGGCTGTGGTTCTGGGCCGCTGTGCTGCTCGCCGTCGGCGTCGCTGCAGGCGGTGGCCGGCATCTTCCGGCACCGCTTCGCGGTCGCCGAACTGGCTGATCGCGGCGTACCGCACCGTGCAGGTCGTCTCGCGGCACGCGGTCCGGCTCGGCGCCACCCTGCCGCGCCAGGTCTCGACCGGCGAGGTCGTCTCGATCGGCTCGTCCGACCTCGCCCACGTCGGCAACTCGCATCGAGGTGATGGGCCGCGCCGCCGGCGCGGTCGTCGTCGTTCTTCGTCGTCGCGGCGATCCTGCTCAACTCGTCGGTGACGCTCGGGCTGGTCGTGCTCATCGGCGTGCCCGCTGCTGCTCTTGCTGCTCGGCCCGCTGCTCAAGCCGCTGCAGAAGCGCAACATGGAGCAGCGCGAGATGATGGGCGAGCTCAACACGCTGGCCTCCGACATCGTCGGCGGGCTGCGGGTGCTGCGCGGCATCGGCGGCGAGGAGGTCTTCCACCGCCGCTACGTCGAGGAGTCGCAGCGGGTGCGCGACGCCGGCGTCCGGGTGGCGCAAGCTGCAGTCGCTGCTCGACGCGCTGCAGGTCTTCCTGCCCGGCGTCTTCGTCGTGATCGTGGTCTGGCTCGGCGCGCGGTTCGCGGTCGAGGGCACGATCACGCCCGGCGAGCTGGTCGCGTTCTACGGCTACTCGGCGTTCCTGATGATCCCGCTGCGTACCGGCACCGAGGTCGCCAACAAGCTGATCCGCGGTCTGGTCGCGGGCCGCCGCATCTGCCGCGTGCTCTCGGTCGAGCCCGAGGCGCAGGACATCGACGAGCCCGCGGACGGCCTCGACCGACGGCGAGCTGGTCGACGTCCAGTCCGGCCTGCGGGTGCAGCCCGGCTCGCTGACCGCCGTCGTCGCCGAGGCTGCCGGACGACTCGGCGGCGCTCGCCGACCGGATCGGCCGCTTCGCCGACGGCCCGGCGCTGCTCGACGGTGTCTCGCTGTCCGACCTGGAGCGCGAGTTCGTCCGGCGGGCGATCGTGGTCAGCGACGCGAACGCCACGTTGTTCAGCGGCCCGCTGCGCGACGAGCTCGACGTCCGCGGCACGGCGACCGAGCGACGACATCCTCGCCGCCATCGCGACCGCGTCGGCCGACGACGTCATCGAGGCGCTCGACGACGGTCTCGACGCCGAGGTCGAGGAGCGCGGCCGCACGTTCTCCGGCGGCCAGCGCCAGCGACTGGTGCTGGCGCGGGCGCTGGTCGCCGACCCCGACATCCTGGTGCTGGTCGAGCCGACGTCGGCCGTCGACGCGCACACCGAGGCGCGGATCGCCGAGCGGCTGCGGGACCACCGCGCGGGCCGCACCACCGTCGTCACGACCGCGAGCCCGCTGCTGCTCGACCAGGCCGACGAGGTCGCCCTGCTCGAGCGACGGCCAGGTCGTCGCCGTCGGCAGCCACCGCGAGCTGCTGGACGACCCGCGCTACCGCCGCGTCGTCGCGAGAGGAGAGGACGAGTCGATGAGGCAGATGCTTCCCGTCGCCGACGCCGCCGACGTGCGCCGCTACGCAGCGCGGACTCGCCCGCCAGCACCCCCGCGACGCTCGGCGCGCGCCGTCGCGCTGCACGTGCTCGCCGCGATCGCCGGGCTCGCCGCGCCGCGGCTGATCGGCGACCTCGTGCAGGACGTCTCGTCCGGCACGACCGCGTCGCACGTCGACAAGACGATCATCGCGATCGCGGTGTTCCTGCTCGCCCAGACGGTGCTGACGCGCTACGCCCGCTACGTCTCGTTCGCCTTCGGCGAGAAGGTGCTGGCCGAGCTGCGCGAGGACTTCGTCGAGCAGTCGCTGGCGCTCCCGATCGGCACCGTCGAGAAGGCCGGCACCGGCGACCTGCTGACCCGCACCTCGCGCGACGTCGAGGCGCTCGGCTGGTCGGTGCGCTTCGCGCGTGCCCGAGACGATCATCGCGTTCGTCACGACGATCTTCACGATCGGCGCCTGCCTCCTCGTCGGGCACGTGGGTGCTGGTGCCGCTCGTCCTCGGCGTGCCGCTGCTGTTCGTCGCGACGCGCTGGTACCTGCAGCGGGCCAAGGCCGGGCTACCTGCGCGAGTCGGCGTCGTACGCCGCGATCAACGCCAGCGTCGCCGAGACGACCGAGGGTGCCCGCACCGTCGAGGCGCTCGGCTCGGAGCAGCGTCGGCTGGAGCGGATCGACGCCGACATCGCCGAGTCGTTCGCCGCCGAGCGCTACACGCTGCTACCTGCGGACGGTCTGGTTCCCGTCGGCCGAGATCGGCTACCTGCTGCCGACCGTCGTGACGTTGCTCGTTCGGCGGCTACCTGCACACTCAGGGCCAGGTCGACCTCGGTGACGTCACCGCGGCGACGCTCTACGTCCAGGCCCTGATCGACCCGGTCGACCGGCTGCTCTCGTGGCTCGACGAGCTGCAGGTCGGCGCGACGTCGCTGGCGCGGCTGCTCGGTGTCGCGAACGTGCCCGACGACCGCGACGCCGACGGGTCGGGAGCCGCAGCACGAGCGCATCGACGCCGACGACGTGCGGTTCGCCTACGTCGACGACCGCGACGTGCTGCACGGCGTCGACCTGCATGTCGACCGCGGCGAGCGGATCGCGATGGTCGGGCCGTCGGGCGCCGGCAAGTCGACGCTCGGCCGGCTGCTGGCCGGCATCCACCCGCCGCGGGCCGGCTCGGTGACCGTCGGCGACGTCGGGATGACCGAGCTGCCGCTCGACGACCTGCGCGGGCAGGTCGCGCTGGTGACGCAGGAGCACCACGTCTTCGTCGGCACGGTGCGCGACAACCTCGCGCTCGCGCGTCGACGACATCGAGTCCGACGACGCACGATGCGTGGCGCGCCTTGCGCGCGGTCGACGCCGCTGGACTGGGCGCAGGCGCTGCCCGACGGGCTCGACACCCGGGTCGGCTCGGGTGGGCTGGCGCTCGCGCCCGCGCAGGCGCAGCAGCTCGCGCTGGCCCGGCTGGTGCTGGCCGACCCGCACACGCTGGTGCTCGACGAGGCGACGTCGCTGATCGACCCGCGGTCGGCTCGGCACCTCGAGCGGTCGCTGGCGGCCGTGCTGCACGGCCGCACCGTCATCGCGATCGCGCACCGGCTGTTCACCGCGCACGACGCCGACCGGGTCGCGGTCGTCGAGGACGGCCGGATCTCCGAGATCGGCTCGCACGACGAGCTGATCGCGGCCGACGGCTCGTATGCCGCGCTGTGGCACTCCTGGCACGGCGACGCGGAGGGCGTCTCGAGCGCACGGATCTAGTGTTGCGACGCTAGATCTGTGCGTGCCGCGGCGGGTTGACGCCGAGCAGAGTAAACCGCCCGAGGTGGTGGCACTGCCAGCGGATCGGGTCATGCAGCGTTTGGGTGCGTGCGTTGCGCCAGTGCCGCGCGCTCGGCCAGCACCTTTGCCGTCGCCACCGCGAGGGATGCCTCGGCGGCGCTGGCGTCGCTCGGCGATGCGAGTGCCCGCGACACCGCGTCCGCCGCATAATCAAGCCAAAGCGTCGTCGACGGGCAGGCCGAAGCGTTCCCTGTCCTTGGCCGGCACCAGGTCGAGGTACTCGGGATTCTTGAGGAGGAACGACCGCACGAACGGGCAGAACGGCAACACAGTCAGTCCTCGCTCGCGGATCGCGTCGAGCGCCTCGGTCACGAGAGCCTGCCCGAGGCCTCGGCCGGCGTACTCCTCGTCGATCTCCGTATGCGTGAAGGAGAAGGTGTTCCCGAGTGGACGATATGCGGCGAACCCACCGAGCTCCCCGCCGACGTAGATCTCGAACTGGTTGTCAGCCTCGTTGTGGACGACGGTGAGGTCGTCGACCGGCGCGTCGGCCATCAGGGCTCCTCAGGGTGCAGGGTGCGCGGTTCAGGTGGCGTGCACCAGAATGAGCGGAGTGAAGACGTTCGTCGTGCAAAGCCTCTCAGAGCTCGCCGCGCAGCGTCCACCGGACGGTCAGGAGATCGTCCATTTCACCGAGTCGCTGGCCCGGATGGTGATCGAGGAGTACTCGTCGCCTGGTGACCTCGTGCTCGACCCGTTCGCAGGCTTCGGTACGACGTGTGTGGTGGCAGAGCGGCTCGGGCGTCGTGCCAGCGCGGTCGAGCTGCTGCCCGACCGGGTCGACCAAATGCGCGCACGCCTGTCGTCGGACGCGACCGTCGTCACGGGGGACGCTCGCCAGGTGGCCGGGCTCGTCGAGGGGTCAGTCGCGCTGTGTTTGACCTCGCCGCCGTACATGACGGCCAACGACCACCCCGAGAACCCGCTCGAGGCATACGCAACTCTCAACGGCGACTATCCGACTTACGTGGCTGAGATGGGCGAAGTTTTCCGTCAGGTGGCTGGGCTGCTGCAACCGGGTGGCTACCTGGTCGTCAACGCCGCCAACACCATCTCGGGCGGCATCGTGACCCCGCTGGCGTGGGACCTCGCGCGAGTGATCTCGCAGCATCTGGTGATGCGGCAGGAGACGTTCCTCTGCTGGGACCGACAGCCGCCCGGCATCACCGGCGACTACTGCCTGGTGTTCCAGAAGGGGTCCTGACCCTCGGCGATCATTCGCGTCGTTGTGTGAAGCGTTGGTGTCGGATCGGTTGTTGGTCGGGGTCGATCCGGGTTGGCGGGATGATTTCGGGGATGCCGTCGGTGGCCATTACGACGGCCCACTCATCTTGGTGGATGAGCTGGTGGTGGAAGTGGCAGAGCAGACACCCGTTGGGCAGGTCGGTGGGTCCGCCGTCGAGCCAGCGCCAGACGAGTGGCATCAGCGGGTGACCTCGCAGGCGGTGCCGTCGTTGTCGGCGTCGCTCTCGTTGTTGGCCCGATAGGACTGGGGTCGCACGGCAGGGCGGTAGTGGCCGGTGCGCTGCTGACGGTCGGCGGCAGCGTCTGACCGTGCGACGCCGTACCTGAACGTGTTGTGCATGTGATCGCAGTTGCGGAAGTCGACAACGGCCTCTGCCGGTCCGGCAAGAGCAAAGACGCTTGCTGTCATGGCGGCGGCGACAAGCCCGGTCTTGGTGGCACGAAGCATGGAGATCCCCGAATGGTCTAGGTGCAAAGGTCGTCGCCGACAATATGTCGATGCACCAGATCTGGCGGCGAAACCGACAAAATCAACCTTCCCGCGTCGAAGGGGGACCCGGCCACCGGCCTGACGACAGCGCGCCTCGAACCATGCCAGCTTCCGCATCCCGACACCGACGCTGTACGTGGCGAAGCCGCGCCAGCGGCCGTCGAGCTTCTGCCAGGCGCTCAGTGTGCCGTCGCGCCACGCGTCGTCGTGACGGACAACGACGCTGCGTATTCTCGGGACGTGAGTGAATCGATGACCTACGGACACCTTGGCAGGTCCGGTCTCTTGGTCAGTCGAATCGGGCTGGGAACCATGACCTTCGGTTTCACCACGGACGAGTCCACCAGTTTCACGGTCATGGACGCCGCGATCGAAGCAGGCATCAACTTCTTCGACACCGCCGACGTGTACGGCGGCCCGCAGACGGCGGATATGGCCAAGGGGTACGGAATCGCGGAGGAGGTCATCGGTCGGTGGCTACAGCGCAGCGGACACCGCGACGACATCGTGTTGGCCACGAAGGTCTACCAGCCGATGGGCCTGGGCCCCAACGACCGCCGCTTGTCCGCCTACCACATACGTCGTGCGTGCGAGGCGAGCCTGCGCAGGCTCCAGACCGATCACATCGACCTGTACCAGATGCACCACGTCGACCGGGCCACGCCGTGGGAGGAGACCTGGCAGGCCATGGAGCAACTGGTCCGCGAAGGCAAGATCAGCTACGTCGGCAGCAGCAACTTCGCGGCCTGGGACGTGGCCCTGGCACAATCAGCCGCGTCGGCACGCCACTTCCTTGGACTGGTCTCCGAGCAGAGCCACTACAGCCTTGCCGTGCGGGACGTCGAGCTGGAACTAGTTCCGGCGCTGCGAAACCTTGGCATCGGTCTCATCCCGTACAGCCCCCTTCGCATCGGCCTCCTCGCAGGCGCCCTCGAAAGCCTCACCGAGGGACAGAGACTGAGCGACTCCTTGCTGGAACTCGTCGAGGTACACCGCGACCAGCTCGAAGCGTATGAGTCGTTGTGCCGCGAGTTGGGCGCGAAGCCCGTGGAGGTGTCACTGGCCTGGCTGACGGCGAATCCTGCCGTCGCGGCAGCGGTGGTTGGAGCGGAAAGTCCCGAAGAACTTCACTCGGACCTCGGCGCGCTATCGGTGCAACTGGACGCAGACGTGTTGGCGAGACTCGATGAGATCTGGCCAGGACCCGGGGAGGCTCCGCAGGCATACGCTTGGTAACGGCGGTCAGTGTTCGCGGCGACGTACTGTCGCGGTGTGAACTCATTGCGCGGCGTCTCGCCTCCACGGCAGGTCGAGGTGCTCGACACGGGCGTCTGGTGTCCCGGTCGGCTAGAGGCGTGGCGATGCGATGCGGAGGGCTGGCGGGTCGGTCATTTTCCGCAGGCTGGAAGATGCGGTACCGGCCATCCAGAATGCCCTGGGTGCCTCGAACGATTAGGGCCCCCTGCACGGCTCAACGCTCCACCCTCTACCGGTGGGGCGCCTTAATCATGCCTGCGAATCTACTTCGATACAGGGCTCGCAGCGGTTCATGATCTCCCGGCCAGTGGACCTGGAAGCCGTCAAGATCTGCACCGCTGACCTAGTCTCGGCCGGCACGTCCGGCGACAACCTGGCGATCGCAGCCCCGATCACCACCGCCTGCTCGGCACTGACCAGTCCGGTCGCCCACGCCCGCCGGGTTAGATCGGTCCGGTCCGACAAACAGCGCGCCTGCCAACAAGCCGGCGGCGGCACCAGTCGACACCCGATAAGACGCCACCAGATGCGCCCGCGTCGACGACGCCCCGCACGGCCGCCCCAGATCACGGTCATCGACCTGCCGTCGGGTCAGGGGGCGTGGGTGGCGGCGCTGTCTCGACGTACTTGCAGCGAACGCGTGTCCACGGCAACGAACGCCCGCGCCGGGATCGACTTGAGCTCGTCCAACAGGCCGGACGGCCAGCGGGTGTCGGCGCTGCCCTGGAAGAACCACGGCGAGCCATTGTCGGCGAGCACGAGGCCATAGCGTTTCATCGCGAGCAGCACAGCCCGGGTGTCCGCGCGGTAGCCGGCGAGCGAGAACGTCGACTTCAGCCGAAACCGTGCTCCCATCGGCGGGTAGTCGCGGTTGCTCACCGATCCCGCGTCGTGGCGCGCCGGCCAGACGTGGCGCCGGTCCGTCACGTCAGTCGTGAAGCGGATGGCGTGGGTTATCCGGTGCGCCACGACCACCTCGCGGTAGCGCAGCAGCCCGGGCAGGATCGGCAGCCCGGCAGCATCAGCTGAGGTCCACCCATCCGGACGCAGCGCGTTGGTCTTGAGGTCCCAGGTAGCCCCCGACCCGGCGCGCCACTGACCGCTGACCCTCCGGGTTGCGAACGTCTCGTACAGGCGGCAGCGCGATCGGTCGATGATCACGGCATGACGGTCGCCGAACCGCATCTGGCCGCCTTCGATCTTCGTGTCGGAGCCAAGCGGGTAACGGATCCGGTCGCTTTCGTCGGCATAGCCGAACCGCACATTCACCCGCGGGTGCGAGCCGCGGACGACCGTGATCGGGATCCCGTATGGCACCGGCTGCTCGCCGAAGCTGGGTCCGAAGTCAGGGTGCAGCCGACTCTTCGGCGACATGTGCGAGACCCACTGCCCACTACGTGGATGGCGCGGCAACTGGGAGATGCTCCGGTTCCAGTAGTTGTTGGTAGGGAAGACCCGGCACCCGGAGAGCACAGGTGCAGCGGACGTCGACGAGGTTGACGCGGCCGCCGGTATGTCGTCGGAGGCAGCGCCGGGGCTGGTCGCCGACGCGCTGACACCGAGAACGCTGAGGGGAAGGACCACCGCCACAGCGAGACGTACGGGACGGGCAGACAGTGACGGGCGCATGACTCACCGTAGCCCGCTCCGCACGGTCACGTGGCTGAACGAACACCTCCCCGCCTGGTGGCCGCTCCCCTCCTCTGGTGGCGAATGCGGGATGCTGGGGGCCATGGATCTCGATGAGGTCGCCGACCACCTATATGGGCTCGTGCCGGGCGAGTTCGTCGCTGCGCGTGCGGACTGGGTCAAGCGGGCAAGGGCTGACGACAACAGCCAGCTGGCCCGCCAGATCCAGGCCCTGCGCAAACCCACTGCGGCGGCGTGGCTCACCAACCAGCTCGTGCGGGAGCATCGCGACGCGATGGAACCGCTGCTCGAACTCGGCCGTGAGCTGCGCGAGGTGATGGCCGACCTGTCAGGTGACGAGTTGCGGGCGATGACGCGGCAGCGGCATCAGCTGGTGACGGCGCTGGTGCAACAGGCGCGGCAGCTGGCGAACGACAGGGGCGTGAAGGTCACCGATCAGGTAGCCCAGGCGGTGCGGTCCACCCTCGAAGCGACGCTCGCCGACCCGGCCAGCGAGCACGCTGTGGCCTCCGGCCACCTCAGTGATGCCTTGCAGGTAACGGGTTTCGGCGCCGGCGACATACCCCCCACGACTGCAACACCGCCACCCGCAACCGCCGACGGGGGCACAGTCACTGACCTCGACGAACGCCGTCGACGCAAGGCCAGGCGGCAGGCCGAGCACGATGCCCAGCTCGCCGACGAAGCTGTCCGTCGCGCGGACACCGGCCGACGCGCCGCCGAGCGGAAGTTGCGCGACATCAGCCAGGCCCGCGAGAAGACCGGCGCGACGGTCGACCGGCTGACCCTCCAGCTCGAGCGCGCGACAGCCGAGCTCGAACGGCTCACGACCGACGAGGACGAGGCCAGTGAGGAGTTCGAAGCGACCGACGAGGCGCTCGACGAGGCCAAAGAGATCCAGGCGCAGGCAGCCGCCCGCCTCGAAGCCGTCAACCAGGGCAAGGAGTTGTGACCGGCGACCGGATCTGGCAGCTGGCCTAGAGGCCGTACGCCGGACGGTAGGTGTGAACGGCGACGCCTGAGTCGAATGTGATCGAGTCGACCAGCTTGAGCGTTGACTTGTACTCCGAGTTGTCGGGGAAGAGACGCCGCCCGCTGCCCAGGATGATCGGGAAGACCATCAGCCGGTACTCGTCGACGAGGTTGTGCTTGTAGAGGGCGTGCACGAGGGTACGGCTACCGGCGACCAGGAGGTCGTCGCCGTCCTGCAGCTTGAGGCGGTCAATCTCCTCGTTGAGCTGGCCGGTGAGCGCCGTCGAGTTGCTCCACGGCAGCTCTTTGAGGGTGGTGGAGACGACGTACTTGGGCATGGAGTTCATCTTGTCGGCGAAGCCGCCATCATCGCTGCGTCCAGGCCACGCGGCGGCGAAGCCCTCGTAGGTCACCCGGCCGAGGAGCAGCGCACCGGCGGCCAACACCTCATCAAGCTTGTACTGCTCCTGCTCCGGCGAGTGGAAGTCGATGGTCCAGCCGGTGTGCTGATACCCAGGCTCGCCACCCGGAGCCTCCATCACGCCATCGACCGAGACGAACTCCGAGACGATCAGCTTCCTCATCAGGTGGCGCGCCTGAGCTTGGCGGCGGTCAGCAATACTGTCGCGTCTGTGACCGCGTCCAGGCTGTGACGCCGCGCGGGTACGGCGAGCAGATCACCTTCGCTGCCTTCCCACGACTCGTCGCCGGCGCGGAGTAGCACCGTGCCCTGCAGCACCAGCAGGGTGGCCTCGCCGGGGTTCTCGTGCTCGGCGAGCGAGGCGCCATTGCGCAGCGCGATGACCGTCTGCGACAGCATCGTCCCAGGGCCGCCGACCAGCTGATGTGCGCTGCGTCCGCTCGGCGCCGCCTGCGCCGTCGCCTGAAGCTGGTCGGTGTACTGGCGAACGTTGGGCGACGCTGCCGCCTGTTCGCTTTCAGGGATGTTGGGCTCCGTCATTTGTCCATCCTCTCCCATCCTCGGCGCGCCGGTGACTACCGAGCCTCGCATCATCGGCCGACGATCTCGCCACAAACTAGGCGGCCGGAGTTCTGGCCAGTGGTACGACCCAGCGCACCACCGCCCCCTCACCAGGGGCCGAGACGATGTCACAGGTACCACCCAGGTTGCGCGCCCGCTCGCCCATGTTGCGTAGACCGCTGCCGCCCTCCTGGGGCGTGAACCCCTTGCCGTCGTCGCGGATCTCAGCCGTCACCCGGGCGTCCGCGCCAGCGCCGTCGATGCTGACCTGCACCTCCACGCTCGTCGCCGCGGCATGCCGACCGGCATTCGACAGCGCCTCGACGATGACCGCGATCAGGTGGGGCCGCACCGAATCAGGAACCGCCAGGTCGACAGGCCCCCGCAGCACGAGACGAGGCTTCACCTCAAACATCGGCGCAGCGGCGGAGATCACCGCGGCGATCTGACCCTTGAGATCGGCGGCATCCCCATCGCGACCCAGCTCGAAGATCGTGCCGCGGATGTCCTGGATCGTGGCGTCCAGGTCATCCATCACGCCAGTCAGCTGACCGGTAAGCGGCGCGTTCTCGGGCCTTCGGGCCAGGCTCTTCAGGGTGAGCCCGGTAGCGAACAGCCGCTGGATCACCAGGTCGTGGAGGTCTCGAGCGATGCGGTCGCGGTCGGCCAGGATCGCCAGAGCGGCGCGGTCTTCTTGAGCTTGTGCGCGATCGACCCCCAAGGCTGCCTGCGCAGCGAAACCGCGCAGCGCCTGCATGTCGTCTTCGTCGACGAGCCGGTCCGGTGCCTCGTCGCCGCCGATCAGCAGAGCCCCGCCGGCACCACCCGGCCCGGTGAACGGAACGAGCAGTGCGGACTTGAGACCTTCGAGGCCAGGGAGGCGAACTCCCTCGGCAACGATGACGGTCGCCCCGTGCTCCACGACGTCTGCGAGCGAGCCTTCTCGAGGCAGGGCATTGCCGACCAGATCAGCCTGCGTGCCAACCGCCGCTTCCACCTTTAGCGAACCGTCATTCTGCTCGAGCACCACGAGGGCAAGCTCAGTGCCGGCGATGTCGCGGGCTCGATCTGCGATCAGGGTCAGAGCGGCGCTGATCTCAACGTGCCCCAGCAGCGCCTGCTGAATCTCGGCGGTTGCCGCCAGCCATCTCTCGCGGCGCCGCAGACGCTCGAACAGGCGGGCGTTCTCGATGGCGATGCCCGCCGCAGCTGCGAGCGCGATGACTGCTTGCTCGTCCTCGACGGTGAAGTCGCCCTCGCCGACCTTGTCGGTGAGATACAGGTTTCCGAAGACGCGGTCGCGCACCCGCACCGGCACGCCGAGGAAGGACCGCATCGGCGGATGATTCGCGGGGAACCCGTACGACGCATCGTGCTCGTTCAGGTCGTGCAGCCGGAGCGGGTGTGGCTCTTCGATGATCAAGCCGAGGATGCCGTGACCGCGAGGCCGCGGGCCGATCGACGTCACCGTCGGTGCGGACATGCCATACGTGATGAAGTCGACGAGACCTTCACCGCTCGTGTCGATCACGCCCAGGGCGGCATACTGCGCATCCGCCAAGCCAGCCGCTGCTTCGACGATGCGTTCGAGCGTGGCGTGCAGGTTGAGGTCTCCTGCCACCGCGCTGACGGCGTCGAGCAGCGAACGGACTCGTTCCTCGGCGGCCACCAGGTCCTCGACGCGGCCCAGCACGGTCCGCAGCAGCTCCGCGAGCGACTCCTCCTGGGTGGGCACGTTGCGATCGTAAGCCCTCGTCACCGGCAGACCCGGACAGACAGAAGGGCCCACGGGGATGTGGGCCCTTCTGTGAGGAGTGATCCGTCGCGCTACCTCAGGATCCGGAACCGCCTGACGATGGACTGCTTCGTCCACCAGGTGCCGAGCCCGACGTGCCGGCCGGCACCGAACAGGCCGAGTACGAGGACGGCAAGCAGACCAATGATGTGGTCGTCGGTGATCGGGTTGTTCTCCGGAGGCAGTGCGACGGTCCACATCATGAGGTACATCAGGGCGGCTGCGAAGACTCCGAGTCGCATCGTGATGCCCAAGGTGAGCGCGACACCGATCGCGAGCAGGCCGAGCATGAAGCCCCAGTTGGTCAAGGCGTCACCGGCGATGCTGTTGTAGAAGTCCTTGAACGGACCCTTCGCTCCGAAGGCGAGGAATCCTTCTGTCGGTGAGCTCCCATTGATGAAGGCGTCAGGACCGAAGCGATCGACGACACCTGTTTCGGGGTTGCGTCCCGTGGAGAAGCCGAGTGCGAACAGCTTGTCGAAGAACGCCCAGAGGAATGTCCAGCCGATAACGATCCGCAGTGCGCCAAGGGCGTAGCCCGCTGCACGGTCGCGAACCGACTCGTTGGTCTCGGTCGACCCAGCGATCTCTGTCGGCCGACTTGTGTGCTGTTGCAGCGAGGTCATCGCTATCTCCTTGTCTCAGGGAGCTTCTTGCTCCGTCTGCTTCGACTCTGCTGCCTGGGGGTGAGGTCGCACAGCGGTCGGACGTCCCTAGCTGACGGGTCACAAGTCCCGTCTGGTCAGGGCCGCTCGGCTCTGTCTCAAAAGCACCGCGCGGGCCAGCATTGCGACATGGGCCGAATCAAGAAGTTGGCTCCACACTCGTCAAGGGGGACTCATGACCGGCATCCGGGCTCAAGGCGTCGTCGTCGGTGTCGACGAGACCTCCGGCAGCAGGGCGGCACTCGCCTTTGCCATGCATGAGGCCGCGCGGCGCGGAAGCGCAGTCGAGGTCATCACTGCCTGGACCTGGTCGCGGGCGGACGGCAACGGAGCTGGTACCGCTCTTTCCGAGCAGGCGCGTCAGCTGGCGCAGCAGATCCAGGACAAGGCAGTCGCGCAAACCCTGACCGAAGTTGATGCACGGCCGGTGGTGTCGCGCCAGGTTGTCGAGGGCGACGCAGGCAATGTGTTGCTGAAGGTCGCCAAGGATGCGGCGTACCTCGTCGTTGGAGCCTCCACGCGTGGCCAGTTGCGGCGTTCGTCGCTGGGTTCCGTCAGCGACTACTGCGTGCGCAATGCGAGTTGTCCGGTCGTCGTCGTACCGGCACCGGTGCTGAACACCAAGCCCCAACCAAGAGAAGGAGCTCGTGATGCGAGGGGATAACGAACGACCCACGGCGGTCTTCCGTGAGCTGAGCGACCACGAGTGCATGGTCCACCTGCGCAAGGGCGGAGTCGGCCGCGTCGCGGTGTGCACCCCAGATGGCCCTGTCATCCTCCCCGTCAACTTCATCCTGGCGGACGAGACCATTGTCTTCCGAACCGCGCCCTACACGCTGCTCGCGGGACATGCCTGGGACGTGGCGGCCTTCGAAATCGACGAGCTCGAACCCGAGATGTGGCGTGGTTGGAGTGTGCTGGTGGTGGGCCAGGCGGCGCCCGTCGACGACGCCGACGAGATCAGTGGTTCGTTGCTCAGAGACCTCACGCCGTGGGCGCCGGGATCACGACAGATGTTCATCCAGATCACGCCCCACCGGATCACCGGCCGAGCAGTGGCGTCATGAGCCGGCATCGAAACGCGGTTACGCTCCGACTGGAGAGCTTGGACTCGATTCGCGAAGACGGAGGGACCCTGTGCAGATCGTCTCTGAGCACGCCCTGGCCGCGGCCCTGTCGGCGCTGCGGGGCACACCACGAGTCATCTGCTCCGGCAACCACGCCACCCCCTGGCTCCTCCTGGAGATCCTCGAGAGGTCGCTGCCCAAGTTTCGGCTGAACATGCTCCACGCGCAGTCGGGGGTGCCAGACCGCGAGGGTGTTGAGCTCGAGACGTCGTTCGTCGGTCCGGGGATGCGACGAAGCCCTCGACTGAGCTACGTTCCCTGCCGGCTTTCGCTCGTGCCCCAGCTGTTCGCCACTCGTATGCCGCCTGACGTGGTCCTCATCCACACCTCCTTGCCGCGTGACGGGGCGGTGTCACTCGGCACCGAGGTGAACATCCTGCCGGCCGCCATCGAAGAGGCGCGGCGGCGAGGGGGCCTAGTGGTGGCCCAGCTCAACCCGCACATGCCTTACACGTTCGGCGACTCGGTCATCCCCATCGATCACGTCGATCTGGCGATCGAGGCAGAGCAGCCGCTCGCGTCTCCACCCACCATCGCCATCGACGACGCCGCGATGCACATCGGTGAGCTCGTCGCCGAGCGAGTTGCTGACGGCTCGACCATCCAGACCGGAATCGGTGCGGTACCGGACGCGACGATGCTCGGGCTCATTGCCCGTCGCGGTCTGGCGGTGTGGACGGAGATGTTCAGCGACGGTGTCTTGACCTTGGAGCAAGCCGGAGCTCTCGACCAGTCCACGCCGGTGACAGCCTCGTTCCTGTTCGGCTCCCCCGAGCTGTACGCATGGGTTGATGGCAACCCTCGCGTCCGGATGCTGCGCACCGAGAAGACCAACGACCCCGCGTTGATCAAGACGAACCGGCTGATGGTGAGTGTCAACACCGCGCTGCAGGTCGACCTGTTCGCCCAGGCGAACGCCTCCCGGATCGGTCGGCGCATCTACTCCGGCACCGGCGGCCAGACCGACTTCGTCGTCGGAGCCCTGCACGCACCCGGTGGGCAGGCTCTGATCGCCCTGCGCTCCTGGCACCCACGCGCGGACACGTCCACGATCGTGCCCCTCGTCGACGAGCCCGTCACGTCGAGCCAGATGTCAACTGTGGTCACCGAACAGGGGGTGGCTGAGATCTTCGGCCACGACCAGCGAGCCCAGGCGCGTCATCTCATCGAGCACGCCGCGCACCCCTCGGTGCGAGACGAGCTTTGGGAGGAAGCAGCGGCACTCAGCCTCACCTGAGCCAGGCATCCCTGCTGAGCGTCACCGCAGCAGCTTCGCGGCCAACACCGCAGCCTGCGTACGTCGCTCGAGCCCCAGCTTCATCAAGATGCTCGACACGTAGTTCTTCACGGTCTTCTCTGCCAGGAAGATGCGCTCGGCAATCTGCCGGTTGGTCAGGCCCTCCGCGATCAGCTCGAGGATCTTGCGCTCTTGGGCGGTGAGCTCAGCCAGCTCGTCCGGCTCGTCACCGGCCCCGGAGCGGAGCCGCTCGAGCACCCGACGAGTAACGGCCGGGTCGAGCAACGACTGACCCGCGGCAACCCGCCTGACTGCATCAACCAGGTCGGTGCTGCCGATCTGCTTGAGCACGTATCCCGCCGCGCCGGCCATGATGGCCGCGAACAGGGCCTCGTCATCGTCATACGAGGTCAGGATCAAGGCCTGGATGGTCGGATCGACGGACCGGATGCTCCGGCATACCTCGACACCACTGCCATCCGGGAGCCTCCCGTCGAGCACGGCAACGTGCGGGCGCAGCGCGGGGATGCGGCTCTGCGCCTCGACCGCTGAGCCTGACTCGCCCACCACCACGAAGTCGTCCTCGGCCTCGAACAGGTCGCGGAGCCCTCGGCGAACGATCTCGTGGTCGTCGAGCAGGAAGATCCGGATCTGACCCTCGCTCGGTGGCGTCGTCACGTTGGGAAACCTCCGCTCTCTCGATGCCAGTCTCCCTGAGGATGCCACGGGGTGATCGAGTCCTTGCGCGCAGACCGGCGATGGCAATGCGAACCGGCGTCGTCGGGGTGCGGCTACGAGGAGATGGAACCACACTGGCGAGCATGTCCTCAGACACCGCTGTCACCAGGTCACGTCCCAGCACTAGCAGGGGATGGGCAAGGCTGCTGGGGATTCTGCTGCTCGCGTGGGCGCTCCTGCTCGGACTCGTGGTCGGTCTCGGTCAGATCATCACGGGTCCGCTCAAGTGACTCAGTCGGCGCTGCTGACAAGGACTTGGCTGAATGGACCGCGGGAGAGCGCACGTCAACTCTCAACCAGGCCGCCGAGTACGTCAGCCTGCTAGGCGACACCCGCACCGAGATGGTGCTGGCTCCGCTCATCGCACTGGGACTTTGGGCATGGCAGCGGAGTATCCGGCCCGCGCTGTTTGTGGCCCTGAGCGCTGCCGGCGTCGGAGGGATCTACATCCTTGCTGCCACGGCGGTGGAGAGGCCACGGCCACCGGTGAAGATCCTCGACCCTGGCCTGCATCCCGATGCATAGCTTTCCGTCGGGACACGTCGGGACGGCGACGGCGCTGTGGGGCCTGATCATCATCTTGGTGTGGACCTACGCGTGGTCTGCGCGTCGATGGGTGGCTCCCTTGCTCCTGGTCCCGCCTTTGGTGGTCCTCAGCCGGATGTATGAAGGAGCCCATCACCTCAGCGACGTGTTGACGAGCCTTGCTTTCGCATCCGGCTGGCTCACCATCGTCGCCATGTTGCTGCTGCCGTTCCTCGATAGCCGCCAACTGACGCGTCACGCTCGCCTCCTCGAGCGGTATCGTCGGGCCAGGAGGGCGGAGAGATGACGACGATCACAGTTGCGGCGGTGCAGGCGTCCTATGTGCTGATGGATCGCACGGCCACGCTCGACAAAGTCGAGGCCTTGCTGTCCGAGAGCAAAGGCGCGGGCGGCAGACCTGGTCGTCTTCCCCGAGGCCTTCCTGCCCGGCACGCCGATCTGGATCGACGCGACGCCGATCTGGGACGGTGACGAGCAGTGGTTCGCGATGCTCGCCGACCAGGCCGTCGTCGTACCGAGCGACACCACCGAGCGACTCGGGGCAGCGGCTCGGGATGCTGGCGCTTATCTCGTGATCGGGGTCAACGAACGCGAGCCGACGGGCAGCACGATCTACAACACGTTGCTGTACTTCGACCCCGATGGCAATCTCCTCGGAAAGCATCGCAAACTGATGCCGACCGGTTCAGAGCGCACGGTGTGGGGAATGGGTGACGGCTCGACGCTCGACACGTACCAGACGCCCGTTCGGGCGCATCGGTGGGCTGATCTGCTGGGAGAACTACATGCCGCTGGCGAGGTTCTTCCTCTACTCGCAGGGTGTCGACGTGTGGGTGGCGCCGACGCTGGCGACGGGTGATGGCTGGGTCGCGACCATGCGACACATCGCCCGAGAAGCCCGCTGCTACGTGATCGGCGTGAATCCGTGCGTGCGTGTCGACCAGATCCCAGCCGACTTCCCCGACCGGGAGCGCGTGTGGCCGGACAGATCCGGATGATCCCGAGTGGGTCGAGCCCGGCAACACGGTGATCGTCGGCCCCAATGGGGAGATCCTTGCCGGCCCCGCTCGGCACGAGGAGACCATCCTGTTTGCCGAGCTTGACCTCACCGCGGTGCGCTCGGCGCGACGGCTGTTCGACCCGGTCGGCCACTACCACCGTCCCGACGTCTTCCGGCTAGCCGTCGACACGGCGCCGCGGCCAGTGGTTACCCAACTGCGCAGCGACCTGGCCGACGTCTGACCACACCCCGAAGTGGCCGAACTGACGCCCGCCTGAGCCACCACCAAGTCGGCCACTTCGCAGAAAGGGTCGGCTTACTCCCACTCGATGGTGCCGGGGGGCTTGCTCGTAACGTCGAGGGTCACGCGATTGACCTCGGGGATCTCGTTGGTGATCCGGGTCGAGATGCGCTCGATCACGTCATACGGGAGGCGCGACCAGTCAGCGGTCATCGCGTCTTCAGACGAGACGGGACGCAGCACGATGGGGTGGCCATAGGTGCGGACGTCACCTTGCACTCCGACGGAGCGTATGTCGGCGAGCAGCACGACGGGGAACTGCCAGATGACGGAGTCGAGTCCTGCGTTCGTGACCTCTTCGCGGGCAATCGCGTCCGCCTCACGCAGTGTCGCCAGCCGGTCTTCGGTGACCGCACCCACGATGCGGATCGCGAGACCCGGCCCGGGGAACGGGTGCCGGTAGACAATCTCTCGCGGCAGGCCGAGCTCGACGCCCACGCGACGTACCTCGTCCTTGAACAGCGTGCGCAACGGCTCGATCAGCTTGAACTGCAGATCGTCAGGCAACCCGCCCACATTGTGGTGGGACTTGATGCTGGATGCGCCAGCGCCGCCGCCCGACTCGACCACGTCGGGGTAGAGGGTGCCCTGCACGAGGAACTCGACGGAGCCGCTGCCGACACCGCCCGCCTCGGCCACGATGTCGCGCTCAGCGCCCTCGAAACAGCGGATGAACTCGCGCCCGATGATCATCCGCTTCTGCTCCGGGTCGCTGACACCGTCGAGCGCCATCAGGAATGTCTTCGCAGCATCGACGACTCGAAGCTTCACCCCGGTAGCGGCGACGTAGTCGCGCTCGACCTGCTCCGCCTCGCCCTTGCGCAACAGTCCGTGGTCGACGAACACGCAGATGAGCTGCTCGCCGATCGCGCGCTGCACCAACGCCGCTGCAACGGCCGAGTCGACCCCGCCCGACAGCGCGCAGATGACCTGCTTGTCGCCGACCTGTTGGCGGATTGACTCGACCTGGTCTTCGACGACGTTGACCATCGTCCAGGTCGGCCGGCAACCGGCGATGTCGAAGAGGAACCGTTCGAGCACCTGCTGTCCGTGCTCCGTGTGCATGACCTCGGGGTGCCACTGCACACCAGCCGCTCGGCGGTCGAGCGACTCGAAGGCGGCGATCGAAGCTCCCGGCGTCGACGCCAGCGTGGTGAACCCCAGTGGCGCCACGAGCACCGAGTCGGTGTGGCTCATCCACACTCGGTGTCCTGAGTCGACGCCTGTGAGCAGGGTGCCGGCCTCAGCGATGTTGACGAGAGTGCGGCCGAACTCCGACGCCCCCGTTCGGAGGACGCTACCCCCGAGGGCCACCGCCATCGCCTGAAATCCGTAACAGATCCCGAACACGGGCACGCCCGCGTCGAAGAGCGCCTCATCGAGCAGGGGTGCTCCGGGAGCGTAGACGGACGACGGCCCACCGCTCAGAATGATCGCCTTCGGGCGACGCGCCAAGATCTCTTCCGTGGACATCGTGTGCGGGACGATCTCGGAGTAGACGTGTGCCTCGCGCACGCGGCGCGCGATCAACTGTGCGTACTGCGCCCCGAAGTCGACGACGATCACCAGGTCGTGGTCGGTGCTCAACGCGCGGCCCCTTAGGTTCGGCGGTCGCCCGCCTGCCGGCAGGCGCGGACAGTCTATCCACGGGTGCAGAAACTTCCGGACCCGGCCGTAACGCTGCCACGGCCGCCTCGTTGACCCCCGTGGAGCAGGTGGGATCCGCTGCCCATGGGCGCATCCCCGCTCTCCGGCGTGCAAGCCGCCGGACGTCTCAGGGCCCGGTCATCCCTCCCTCCTCGACCGGGCCCTGAGCCACGTCTCGGAGCCCTTCAGCGTGCAATCAGCAGGATGCAATGAAGCCGCGCCCACACAGCGAGCTCGCGACTTTCGCCCCCCTCCACAGGACGACATCGCATCTCGGCCCTCCACAGCTTGGATTCGCCGAGCACGCCGCGTCCTCGCGCCGTGCTGCCATGGGGGTCCATCCGGGCCGTTGGCCTCCCGACGCACTCCCAGGGGGTCAAGGCCCGATCCGCACCTTCAACGCACACCCCGGGGGATCACATGCACTCACCACCCTTTGTTCTCGGCAAGAAGGCCGTCATCCTCGCCGTTGCCGCCGCCCTACTGACGCCGGCCTGGCCGGGCACGGCAACCGCGGTGCCCAGGCCGGTCCCGCCCACGACACCTGAGCGAACGGCGACCACTCCTCAGGCACCCGCCACCACCTCAGCTCAGCTGGAGGGGGTCCAGCGCCGCGCTGCCCCGCGACGGCTGATCCAGCCACACCGAAGGATCGCCACGCCGACACGCTGGTGCCGCCATCACCGGCAGAGCTGTCTCAGAATTCTGACCCACCGATACGTTCGTGCGTTCAAGGCGGGCCGGCTGGGCTACACCCGTTGGACCGACCGGGCCAGGAAGAAGATCCGGCCCACCTATGTCCGCGAGTATCGAGCCCTCTGTCGCGACTCGTCGGTGAGCGGCGGGAGCAGAGCCTCGTCCGGCGACGGCAAGCCGACGTCGATGTGCCCCAGAAGCGCACGACCGCTGAGCGCGGCAAGGCACGCCTCCCAGGCCTGGAGCCGCTATCGGAGCGAGGCCGACTGTGCGATTCAGTGGATCCCCTACGCCGGCCAACCGCGCTATCACATGGTCTGCAAGCCACAGGCACCCGCCGATTCGTTCTCCATCGGCAGGCCAGGTAAGGAGTTCCTGGCATGTGAGGCTGCCGCCCTTGCGACAGCAGGCACGTTAGGTGCCTTCGGTGCTGTTCCCGGTGCCGCAGTGACATTCGCTTCCGGATCCGTCGGGTGCGGTGTCATGTGGGCCTTCGCCCACTTCCTGGACTGGTGAGCAGGCTACGCGCATGGCTAAGCGAAGCCTGACCAATCGCGAACTCGTCATCCTGTTCGTGGCAATGCTCGTGGTGTCGCTGGCCACCTGGGGGCTGGCGGACTACCTGTTGTCATGAGACGCCATTCAGCCGGAGGCAGACCATGAGGAGGTGCGATGAAGAAGCGCTCACTGACACAACGTGACCTGGTGATTCTGGCCGTCATGGCCCTGGTGGTCTCGTTGTTCACCGGTGTGGTGGCGCGCTACCTGTTCTCCTGAGGGCGGTGAGTCCTGCCCTGGCTCAGGTAACGGAGACGATCGGGAGACGTAGCGCGCCGGGTGCCCGCTCCGGCACGACCGGGCGCATCGGCGCGACGGGCGAGATGCGACGGTAGGCCGCACCGGGTGCAGGCCGGGGATCATCGTCGCCACGGTTGGGCCACATCGCCATCGCCCGCTCCGCCTGTGCAGTGATGGTCAGCGACGGGTTGACGCCCAGGTTGGCCGAGATCGCCGAGCCGTCAACGACATGCAGTCCTGGTTGACCGTAGACGCGGTGGTAGGCGTCGACGACGCCTGACTCGGCGGAGTCGCCGATCGTGCAGCCACCGATGAAGTGGGCCGTGAGCGGCCGGCTGAACGGTTCACCGAGCGAGCCGCCCGCGGTCCCCTTCACGATGCGCGCCATGATCCCGACTGCCCGGTTGGCTGCGGGGATCCAGGTCGGGTTTGGTTCGCCATGGCCCTGCTTGGACGTGAGCTTTCGCCGTCCCGAAACCGTGGGGCGGGTGTAGGTCGTGATCGAGTTGTCGCGCGTCTGCATGACCAGCGCGATCACGGTGCGCTCCGACCAGTGCTTGAAGTCGTACCTGCCGCGGATCGTCCGACGCTGGCGCCACATCTCCTTCAGCCACACTTTCCACCGCTCGCTGTCGCCGTCGCCGTCAGTGAGCACGGTTTGCAGCAGGCTCATGGAATTGCTGCCTTGGCCATAGCGCACCGGCTCGATGTGCGTCTGCTCGTCGGGATGGAACGACGACGTGATCGCCACGCCCCGGCTGTAGTCCACGTCGCGACCCGAGGCAATCGCGCCGAGGATCGACTCGGAGTTCGTGCGGGTGAGTGACCCCAGCCGTGGCGAGACGTGCGGCAGCACACCTCGGTCTCGCATCGCATGGAGGAGCTTCTGCGTCCCGAGCGCCGAGGCAGCGAACACCACCTGCTCGGCAGTAAACCGGCGACCGGCGCGCCTGCTGCGCGACCTCGCTCCGGTGGGGCGGGTGGACACCCGATATCCGCCGCCCGAGAGCGGACGCACCTCCGTCACCGTCGTGAGTGGGTGCACGACTGTGCCTGCCTGCTCGGCGAGGAACAGGTAGTTCTTCGTCAGCGTGTTCTTCGCATGATGTCGGCAGCCGGTCATGCACTCGCCACACTCGATGCAGCCGGCGCGGTCGGGGCCGACACCGCCGAAGTAGGGATCCGCAACGGTCTGACCCGGCGATCCGAAGAACACCCCGACCGGCGTCGGGTGGAACGTCTCCCCCACCCCCATCTCTTCGGCGACCTGCTGCATCACAACGTCGCTCGGTGTCATCGTGGGGTTCTCGACAACGCCCAGCATCCGCTTCGCCTGGTCGTAGAACGGCGCCAGTTCGTCGCGCCAGTTCGTGATGTGGCTCCACGACGGATCGCGGTAGAACGCGTCGAGCGGCTCGTACAACGTGTTGGCGTAGTTGAGAGACCCGCCGCCGACACCTGCGCCCGACAGGATCAAGCAGTCGTTGAGCACATTGATGCGCTGGATGCCGTAGCACCCGATCTCTGGCGCGAACAGGAACCGCTTCAGGTCCCACGAGTTCTTCGGGTAGGACGCCTCGTCGAAGCGGGCGCCCGCCTCGATAACTCCCACGCGGTAGCCCTTCTCGGTCAACCGCAGCGCTGTCACCGACCCGCCGAAGCCCGATCCGACGACGAGCACGTCATAGTCGAACGTCACGGTCGACGGGACCTCTTCAGCAGCCGCAGCGTCGCGGTCAGGGCCTTGGCATAGGTCTGCTCCGACATGCCCAGCACGGGGCGCATCGGCAGCAGCCGCTGAGTGGCCACCGTCTGCACATCCGTGTATCGGTGAATGCCCTCAGGGCCCTGTCTGCGGCCGAGGCCTGACTGGCGCATGCCACCCATCGGCGAGTCGATCGAGCCGAAGGATGGGCTGTATCCCTCATTGACGTTGACCGTCCCGCACCGGATCTGGCTCGCGATCGCCCGGCCTCGCGCGGCGTCACGGGTGTAGACGCTGCCGTTGAGGCCGAACTCGCCGTCGTTGGCTCGGTCGATCGCGTCGCGCTCGTCGGCGAACCGATAGACCGCCACGACCGGTCCGAAGGTCTCGTCACCGAAGCACGTCATGCCCGGCCGCACACCGGTGAGGATCGTCGGCTCGTAGAACAGCGGCCCGACGTCTGGACGCGCCTGTCCGCCGGTGACGACAGTCGCTCCCTTGTCGCGAGCGTCGTCAACGTGCCGGGTCACGGTCTCGAGCTGGGCGGGTGAGATCAGCGAACCAAGGTCGCCGGAGTAGTCGAACGCCGACGAGAGGGTCATCGCCGTTGTGCGAGCCACGAACCTCCGCATGAAGGGCTCGAAGATCTGGTCGGCGACATACATCCGTTCCATCGAGACGCAGAGCTGCCCGGCGGACGAGAAGCAGGCTCGGACGGCTCCCTCGGCGGCGCGGTCGAGGTCAGCGTCTCTGAGCACCAGCATCGGGTTCTTGCCTCCCAGCTCGAGGGAAGCGCCGATCAGTCGGTCTGCGGCTCGGGTGGCCACGACCCGGCCGGTGCGGGTGGAGCCCGTGAAGCAGACGAAGTCGGTGTTGTCGATGATCGCGCTGCCGACGACGGACCCGGCGCCATACACAGGCTGCCACAGGTCGGCCGGCATACCCGCCTCAATGAGGAGCTCGATGCCGAGCAGCGCTGTGACGGGTGTCTGCGAGTCGGGCTTGTGCACCACGGCGTTGCCAGCCAGCACAGCGGGTAGCCCGTCGCAGATGGCCATGCTGAACGGGTAGTTCCATGGCGAGATGATGCCGACGACGCCCTTCGGAACCCGGTTGAGATCGACTCGGGTGAAGCCGGGATAGAGCCCGAGCCTGCGGCTGGGTGAGAGGTGGCGTGCCGCCGTGCGGGCGTAATAGCGGGCGGTCACCGCCGCATGCCCGACTTCCTCGAACGCGTGCTTGCGCGACTTCCCAGACTCCCACTGGATCATGTCGAGGATGGCGTCTTGCCGCTCGAGTACAAGGTCGTGGAACCTGAGCAGCACCTCGGCACGGTCATCGAGCGGCACCTGCACCCAGGACCGCTGGGCGTCCCGCGCGCGTTCGGTTGCCTGGGCAACGTCGTCGGGGCTCGACAGCGGCAGTGCAGCCACCGGCTGGCCGGTGAACGGTGCGGTCGACGTCTGCGTCGTGCCGGTCGACGAGACGATGCGGGCGGCCAGCCGACGTACGAGCGCAGGATCGAGGGCATAGGTCGCCGTCCGATCGTGCTCGGGGTCGGCTGGACTGTCGGTCTGAGGTCTCTGGTGCGAGCTCATAGGCTGAGCGTACGTCGCCGCGCCTCCGACTGGCTACCCGCCAGTAGCAAGCGCGGTGTCAGCCCACCATGCGGAACGCCTGGACGGCGTACAGCACGGCGAGGCCCGCCGCGAGAGCCCCGAGCAGTCGGCGCAGGGCCTGGGCCGGGACTCGCGGCTGCAGGTGGGCGCCGACATAGCCGCCGACCAGCCCTCCGAGACCGCACATCAGGCCGAGCGCCCACTCGGGAGCGATGTCTCCTGTCGTGGTGAACGACAGGCCGAAGTACGTGACCGCGCCGACCACCGACGCGGCGAACGCGTCATTCTCTTCGGGCTTGCGGCGCTGCACGAGCAGCCAGATCCCGAGTGGCAGCATCAGCACGCTCAGCTGGACGGGCAGCAGGAAGACCGCACCCGAAACGCCCACCGGCGCAGTGACAACCGCGATGAGGAACCCAGCCGCCAGGCCGTACACGCCTGTCTCCCAGTTCATCGACGCTTCTCACCCTCCCGACCGACATGGCCGGACAGTCTGACACGCGCCCCCGTGGCTGCGGCAACCGGACAAACGAAAAGGGCGCCACCCCCGTCAACGGGTGGCGCCCCTACGCGGTGGCTCTCGCTTACGAGGTGGCCAACGACGTGTCGTCGATGCGGAAGCTCGTGGCCAGGAGGAGTCCTCCACGCCCAGGAACTTGATCGTGACGGTCTGGCCGATGTAGCTGTTCAGGTTGACCGTGCGCAGGACGTACGCCGTGCCCTTGTTGGCGTTGGAGTACGTCGCCAGGGTACGTCGTCGTGCCTCCGCTGATCACCTGCACCCGCAACGTGTCGTATGCCGTCGTGGTCGTTGTCTCGCCGCTCGTGACGTTCAGGTAGAACGACAGCGACGCCGCGGACTTGCCTGCCGGGATCGCGACCGTCTGCGACAGCGTGTCGGTGTGGGTCGTGCCGTACCCGTCCAGCCAGGCGATGTAAGCCCCGGTCGCGGCGGCTGTGCCGCCGGTCGCGATCACGCCGCTGCTCGCGGTCCAGTTGACGTTGCCGGACTCGAAGCCCGGGTTGAGCAGCAGGTTGCCGGTCGGTGGCGGCGTGGTACCGCCGCAAGACTCGCGTTCCGACCGGCACCGAGACTGCGTTCCACGCGTTGACGACTGCGGTGCACTGCGTCGAGGTCGCGCCGTACAGGTCCTTGGCCGCCTTGATCGTGGCGTCGCGCGCGCCGCGTGTAGTTGGTCGTCGACGTCATGTACGTCGTCAGTGCGCGATACCAGATCCTCGACGGCGACGTCGCGGCCGATGCCGGTGACCGTCGAGCCGTTGCACGTCGGGCTGTTGTGCGAGCGACCTCCGATGGTCTTGGCGCCCGAGCCCTCGGCCAGCAGGTAGAAGAAGTGGTTGCCCACGCCGGACGAGTAGTGCACGTCGAGGTTGCCCACGCCGGACGACCAGCAGTTGGCAGCTGCCGCCGTCGAGGTTGGGGTTGTCCATCCGCCGCAGGTAGGTGCCGTCTCGGCGATCTCTTCGCCGATGTAGTAGTCACCCGGGTCGTGCGCCGTTGTTCGCCGGTGAACTCGACCATGGTGCCGAAGATGTCGGACGTCGGCCTCGTTGAGACCCCCGCACTCTCCGCTGTAGATGAGACCCGCCGTGTTGGACGTGACGCCGTGGCTCATCTCGTGGCCGGCGACGTCGAGGGAGACGAGCGGTGAACGTCGAGCCGCCATCGCCGTACGTCATGCAGAAGCACGAGTCGTCCCAGAAGGCGTTCTCGTAGTTGTTGCCGTAGTGGACACGGCTGTAGGCCGCGACGCCGTTGTTCTTGATGCCGTTGCGGCCGAACGTGTTCTTGTAGAAGTCCCACGTGTTGCGCCGCGCCGTATGCCGCGTCGACCGCCGCCGACTGACGCGACGACGTCGTGCCGTTGCCCCACACGTTGTCGGCGTCGGTGAACAGCGTGCCGCGTGACGTGCTCGTGGAGTTGTTGGCGTCGTAGATGCTAGCTGTTGCCGCGGGTCGCGTCGGTGAGCTGGTACGTCGAGCCGGACAGCACCGTGGACAACGGCACGGGGCCGGAGTACAGCGAGTTGCCCGTCCGTCGGCGTGCGCGATCTGGTTCCACGTGGCGAGCTTGCGTGCCCGTGCGGGCGTCGGTGTAGGTGAGCCTGTCGATCGGGTCGCCGTTGGGTGCGACGCCTTCGCGGCGTGTCTCCCAGGCCAGCACCGGGCGGTGGTTGGCGGCGAAGACCACCAGGGTGGCGTAGCGCGGTGCCGCGACGGCGGGCTTGATGGTCGCAGAGCGATCTTGGATGCGAGGCGGCGTCGACGCCTTCGACGGCGCCGCTCTTGGTCTGGTGGACGACCAGGTCGCCACCGATGACGCGCAGGCCGCGGTAGGTGCGGTCGTAGCGGATGTGCATGGCTCCGTTGGTGTCGGCGATCGCGTCGGTTGGGCGCAGGGCCTGGCTCGACGGCAGCTGCAGTGTCCGCGCGGTCTTGGCGGCATCCTGACGTGCGTCACGCAGCGTCGAGGCGCGCTCGGCGGGCGTGAAGGACGGGTCGGACTTGGTGGTGGCGGCACGCGGGGCAGCATCCGAGGGTGACGGAGCGGCCTGCGTGGGGGTGGCGGAGAGACCAGCAGCGGTAACGGCTGCGATCGCTCCGAGGGTGATGATGCGTTTCACGAACTACCTCCCTGAAGGTGGTGTCGACGTCGTTGTCGGCACACGGAGGCTCGCGACAGACTGTGACGAGGGTCACACGAGAGCCTCCCGGAGACTCCCCTACCCACCTTGTTGCGTCAAGAGGTGGGGCCTGCAAGATCAACGGATGATTCCGTCGATCAGGGCTCCCAGGGTCGCCATTTGCGCGCATGCGTCGTAGACATCCACGAATCTCGTCGTCAACGGGGCCATACCGAGACGGATTCCGTCGGGACGACGAAAATCGGGAATGATGCCCCTCGGGATCAGCTCACGCGTCGTAATAAGCGCATTAGGGTGGGTAACGGTCAGGTGTGATCCGCGTCGGGCCGGGTCGCGCGGGTGTGCAGGCCGTTGCCGGCCGGGGCGAGCCAGCTCGTCGTACAGTGCCACCGCCAGAGCCATCAGCGCCTCGGACTTGCGCCGCATCGCCGGCATCCTGGCCTCCACGATCATCTGCGACGCTCGGCTCGATGGCCGCACAGCGACAGCACGCTCGGCGTGCCCGCCAGCCACGCGCGGATGTCGCCCTTCGGCTGGTAGCCCTGGTCCATGTCGAACATGTGCAGCCCGCCCCCACCATCCCCAGATCGGCTGCGACAGCTCGCGGCTGCAGCTCGCGCGCGGACATAGGTGAACGCCGGTGAGCCAGGCCCGCCGTTGAGGTACTTGTAGGTGCAGCCGACGGCGATGTCGGCATCGTCGCCGGTCAGGTCGATCGGCACTCGTCCCGACCGAGTGGCAGAGGTCCCAGACGGTGAGCGCACCGACGTCGTGCGCTGCGCGGGTGCAGCTCGCCATGTCGACCAGCGCGGACGACCGGTAGTCGACGTGGCAGAGGACAACGACCGCGACATCCTCGTCCAGCACGGCCGTATGACGTCGAGCGTCGATGCCGCTCGGACCAGCCTCGTCGATCCACCGGATCTTCAGATCGCGTTGCTGCGCGAGGGACTCGACGAGATAGCTATCGGTCGGGAAGTTGTCGCGCTCGATGACGATCGAGTGCCGATCGGGCTGGGCGTCGAGTGCAGCCGACATCGCCTTGTAGAGCGACACGGTGGTGGATCGCCGACCACCGTCTCACCCGCGCGATCAGCGCCGAACAGCCGGTGCCCGATCAGGTCTCCGATCTGGCGGGGAAGGTCGATCCAGCGGTCATCCCACGACCGGATCAAGTTCCCCCCCAGTCGTCGTCGAGCACCTCACGGACCCGGTCACGGGTGGCCTTCGGCATCTGCCGAGCGAGTTGCCGTCGAGGTAGATCAGTGCCGGTCGTCGATGACGAAGCGATCACGAAAGTGCGCCAGCGAGTCTTCCCGGTCCAGCTGCCTCAGCGTCGGATCGGGTCAGTGCCATGTCGCCGAACGTACCGCCTGCCCTGCGCCGCCGCGCCAAAGGTCGGCCCGGCACAATGTCTTCGATGGAGAACTCGGTGCGCGACTTCTGGGATTCACAGGCCTCGACGTTCGACGAGGAGCCCGACCACGGGCTTCGCGATCACGACACGCGCGAGGCTTGGCGGGCGATGCTGATGCCGCTCCTGCCGCCGGCTCCGGCGCAGGTTGTCGACCTTGGCTGCGGCACCGGCAGCTTGTCGGTCCTGCTCGCCGCGGCCGGCTACGACGTCCGCGGCGTCGACCTCTCCGACCGTATGGTCGAGGCGGCGGCCGCCAAGGCGGCAGCAGCGGGGGCGACAGCCGAGTTCGCCCAGGGCGATGCGTCATTCCCTCCGTTCGACGCGGGTTCGTGTGACGTCGTGCTCGCCAGGCATGTGGTCTGGGCACTGCCCGACCCCGATGCAGCGATGCAGCGATGGGTCGACCTGCTCCGACCCGAAGGCCGCCTGATCCTGGTCGAGGGCAGCTGGTCGACCGGCTCCGGCATCACCGCCGCCGAGTGTGAGGCGCTCGTGCTTCGCCACCGGGCGACCGCTTCGGTGCGCCAGCTCACGAACCCCGTGCTTTGGGGCGGTCCGCTCGACGACGAACGGTACGTGCTCGTCAGCAACAGCTGATACGGAGCTGGCGTCAGCGGTACTCGGGGTTCTCGAAGTCGAACCGCGCGCCGGCTTCCCACTCCGTCGCTGGTTGCCGTACGCCGGGATGCCGCCGGCCTGGTCGAGCATGTTCGCGAGGTGCATGAGGTTCCAGGTCATGAAGGTCGTGTTGCGGTTGGTGAACTCGTTCTCGGGCCCACCTGAGCCCTGGTCGAGGTACGACGGCCCTGGCCCGGCCTCGCCGATCCAGCCGGCGTCGGCCTGCGGCGGAATCGTGTAGCCGATGTGCTGGAGGAGTAGAGGATGTTCATGCGCGCAGTGCTTGATGCCGTCCTCGTTGCCGGTGATGAGCGCTCCGCCGACCCGGCCGTAGTAGTCCCACTGGCCCTGCTCGTTGAGTTTCGCCCGACGCTCGCGTACAGCCGCTCGATGACCTGCTTGGTGATGCTGGAGTTGTCGCCGAGCCAGATCGGCCCGGCGATCGACCAGGATGTTGGAGGCCATCACCTGCTCCTGGATCGACGGCCACTCGTCGCGTCTCCCAACCGTGCTCGGTCATGTCGGGGCAGACACCGGTCGCGATGTCGTGGTCAACGGCTCGCATGCACCTCGACCTCGCACACCGTGCTTGCGCATGATGTTCGCACTGATGTCGACCAGGCCCTGGGTGTTGCTTCGCTCCGGTGACCGCTTGAGGGTGCAGTTGATGAAGAGGGCGCGCAGGTTGCTGAAGTCGTAGTCGCTCATGTCCCGTCATGTCTTGCGGCCGTCCGAAGCGTTACACAGCCGTCACGACCGTAGATGTCTAGCCAAGCGTAAGGACCGACCCGGTCCGGCACTCGGTCGTCGACGCGGTCGCGCTCGTACGGGTTGATCCGTCGCGCCTCGTCGATCGCGGCGCGGTCGAGGTCGGCGACGCCATCCCCTCGCCCGACTCGACGCGGGCGACGGCTCGGCCCTGCGGGTCGTAGATCGCCGTGCCGCCGCTGAACTCGAGGTCGCCGCACCGCCCGACCAGCCCGGCCATCACCAGTAGATGCCGTTGTCGATCGCCCGGGCGGCGTAGTAGAGGTCGCGCCGGTGCTCGCTGCCGACGACGTACGCCGACGGGCAGACGTAGGCGAGCGCACCGTCGTCGGTCGCGGCCCGCGCGTGCTCGGGGAAGCAGCCGTCGTAGCAGATGCCCAGCCCGAGCGGCCAGCCGTCGAGCACGACGGTCGCGCCGTGCGTCGCCGGCGTGAAGATGCCGCGCTCGGCGTCCCAGAGGTGCTGCTTGGCGTACGCCGTCGGACGTGCCCCGGGGCGAGAACCCAACAGGGCAAGGGATCTGGCGCCGTCCGGCGCCGCGCACCGATGCGCCGACCACGACGCGTCAACGCCGGCGTCTCGCGCGGCCTCGGCGAGCGGTGCGAGCCGAGCGGTCGTCGGCGTCACGTCGACCCGGTCCGGCCTGCTGCGCAAGGGTCTCCGGGTCGTAGCCCGGGATGAACAGCTCCGGCAGCACGACGAGCCGCGCACCCTCGCGCGGCAGCCTTCTCCACCCAGCGGCCGCGGTCGCGACGTTGCGCTCGACGTCGCCGGCGACCGACTCCGCCTGGACCGCAGCCACCCGCAGCGGCTTCGAGCTGGCAGCCATGGCGATCCCGTCGACTGCGGCCATCTGCCACATCGGCGTCACTGGACGATGACCTCGACGCGCTGGAACTCCTTGAGCTCGGTGTAGCCGGTGGTGGCCATCGAGCGCTTGAGGGCGCCGACCAGGTTCATCGTGCCGTCGGAGACGAGCGACGGCCCGTGCAGGATCTGGTCGAGCGTGCCGACGGTGCCGATCTCGACCCGCTCGCCGCGCGGCAACGACGGCGTGCCGCGCCTCGGCACCCCAGTGGAAGCCTCGCCCGGGCGCCTCCTTGGCCCGGGCCAGCGGCGAGCCGATCATCACCGCGTCGGCGCCGCAGGCGATCGCCTTGGCGATGTCGCCGCTGCTTGCCGATCGAGCCGTCGGCGATCACGTGCACGTAGCGACCGCCCGACTCGTCGAGGTAGTCGCGCCGCGCCGCCGCGACGTCGGCGACCGCGGTCGCCATCGGCACCGACAGCCCCGAGCACGGTACGGGTCGTGTGCGCCGCGCCGCCGCCGAAGCCGACGAGCACGCCGGCCGCGCCCGGTCCGCATCAGGTGCAGCGCCGCCTGGTGGGTCGCGCAGCCGCCGACGATGACGGGCACGTCGAGCTCGTAGATGAACTGCTTGAGGTTGAGCGGCTCGGCCTGGCCCGAGACGTGCTCGGCCGAGACCGTCGTGCCGCGGATGACGAACAGGTCGAGCCCGGCCGCGATCACCGACTGGGCGTGCTCCTTGGTCCGCTGCGGCGACAGCGCGCCCGGCGACGGTGATCGCCGGAGTCGCGCATCTCCTTGACCCGCTGCGACCATCAGGTCGGGCATGATCGGCTCGGCGTAGATCTCCTGCAGCCGCCGGGTCGCATCGTGACCCTGCAGCTCGGCGACCTCCTGCAGCAGCGGCACCGGGTCGTCGTAGCGGGTCCACAGGCCCTCGAGGTCGAGCACGCCGAGGCCGCCGGCCTTGCCGAACGCGATCGCCGTGTCGGGCGACATCACCGAGTCCATCGGCGCGGCCAGCACCGGGATCTCGAACCGGTAGGCGTCGATCTGCCAGGCGACCGACACCTCTTCGGGGTCACGGGTACGCCGGCTCGGCACGATCGCGATGTCGTCGAAGGAGTAGGCGCGGCGGCCGCGCTTGGCCCGGCCGATCTCGATGTCCATGTGCACCGCTCCTGCTGCGTATCGGCCGCGGCTGGCGGCTCAGCGGCCGGAGTAGTTGGGGGCCTCGACGGTCATCTGCGATGTCGTGCGGGTGCGACTCCTTGAGGCCCGCCGACGTGATCCGGATGAACTGGCCGCGCTCCTGCAGCTCCGGGATCGTGCGGGCGCCGACGTAGAACATCGACTGGCGCAGGCCGCCGATCATCTGGTGCGCGACCGCCGACAGCGGGCCGCGGTAGGCGACCTGGCCCTCGATGCCCTCGGGCACGATCATGTCGTCGCTCTCGACCTCGGCCTGGAAGTAGCGGTCCTTGGAGTACGACTTCTTGCCACGCGACGCCATCGCGCCCAGCGAGCCCATCCCGCGGTAGGTCTTGAACTGCTTGCCGTTGACGAAGACCAGGTCGCCCGGGCTCTCCTCGCAGCCGGCCAGCAGCGAGCCGACCATCACCGAGTCGGCGCCGGCGACGATCGCCTTGGCGATGTCGCCGGAGTACTGCAGCCCGCCGTCGCCGATGACGGGGACGCCGGCCGGCTTGCAGGCCAGCGCACGCGTCGTAGATCGCCGTCACCTGGGGCACGCCGACGCCGGCGACGATCCGCGTGGTGCAGATCGAGCCGGGCCCGACGCCGACCTTGACCGCGTCGACGCCGGCGTCGACGAACGCCTGCGCGCCGGCGCGGGTGGCGACGTTGCCGCCGATCACCTGCACGTGCCTGGTCGCCGGGTCGGTCTTGAGCCGGCGCACCATGTCGAGCAGCAGGCGGACGTGGCCGTGCGCGGTGTCGGCGACGAGCACGTCGACGCCGGCCTCGACCAGCGTCGTGGCCCGCTCCCAGGCATCGCCGAAGTAGCCGATCGCGGCGCCGACCATGCAGCCGGCCGTCGGCGTCCTTGCGTGGCGTGCGGGAACTGCTCGGACTTCACGAAGTCCTTGACCGTGATCGAGCCCGACCGAGCCGGCCCTCGTCGTCGACGAGCGGCAGCCGCTCGCGCTTGTGCTTGCGCAGCAGCGCGGTCGCCTCGTCGCGAGCTGATGCCCTCGGGGCCGGTGATGAGCGGCATCGGCGTCATCACTTCGTCGACCTTGGTGGTCGCCCACTCGGCGACCGGGACGAAGCGCAGGTCGCGGTTGGTGATGATGCCGAGCAGCCGGTCGTCGTCGTCGACGACCGGCAGACCGGAGACGCGGTACTGGCCGCAGATCTGGTCGAGCTCCTCGAGCGTGCCGTCCGGGCCGATCGTGACGGGCTTGGAGATGATGCCGGTCTGGGTCCGCTTCACCAGGTCGACCTGGTAGGCCTGGTCCTCGACCGACAGGTTGCGGTGCAGGACGCCGAGGCCGCCCTGGCGGGCCATCGCGATCGCCATCCGGGACTCGGTGACGGTGTCCATCGCACTCGAGAGCAGCGGAACCTTGATGCTCGAGGTCGCGGGTCAGCCGCGTCGTGGTGTCGATCTCGCTCGGGGACCACGTCGGTCTCACCGGGCAGCAGCAGGACGTCGTCGAACGTCAGGCCCAGCGTCGCGAACTTGTCGGGCACCCCGGCCGGCGTCTGAGATCATGGGCCTATCGTACGGCGGCGGTGCCGCGGTCGACCTTCGCCGCTCCGCGCCGAGCCGGCGATGCCGTCGGCCAGTCGGTGGTCGTCGCGGCGTCACTGGGCGGCGGCGTCTTCGCGCTGGCATCGCGGCCAGGCGTCCGGCATCGGGTCGCTGCCGGTGGGTCGGTCTGCGGGTCCGGTCGACGGGTCGGTCTGACGGAGCCGGCTCGGGCTGCGGGTTCAGGCTCGGGCTCGGGTTCAGGCTGGGGCTCCGTGTCGGGCGGCGGGTCGCTGGGGTCGTCGCGGCTGGCTGGTCGGCTGTCCGTCTGCCGGCGTCGTCGTCGGGATCGGGGGCGTCGGCGTCGGGCGGCGTCTCGTCGCCGGCGGGCTCGACGACGGGGTCGGCGATCGGCGCTCGGCTTCGTCAGTCGTGCCGGGACGGTCTGGTCCGCGTCAGTGTCGCCGTCGGGCTGTCACGCCGGCCGCATCGTCGGGTCGTACGTCGGCAGGATCCTGGTCAGACGTAGCTCAGCGGTCGGCGGCTCGGCGGCGACGTCGTACGCGGGCTCTCGGTCGCGGTCCGGCAGGCCGATCGTCGGCTGGGCAGAGCCGTCGGCAGCGCCTGCCGTCGAGAGCCGGCGCGAGCGCTCTGGCTGGCGCGAGCTGGCTCGATCGCCGGTCGCCGGCGACCGCCGAGCTCTGGTCGGTCTCCGCGGTCGACGTGGCGCGAGGTCGTCCGAGCGTGCTTGGCGACGTAGTTGAACGGCGCGAGCGGGTCACCCGTGCGGCGGCGGCGATGCCGGACGACGACATCGCGGTCACGCACGATCGCCGTCGCGGCGACCCGCCAGGCTGCGGTGCGTGCGCGGTCGTCGCGTGCACGGCGACTGCCGGCAGCTGCCGATCCGCGACCTCGGGCACCGGGTGCGACGTGATCTCGGCGACCCAGCCAGCCAGCGCGTCGAGGACCGGGTCGCCGGTCGGACGGCGTCGCCGTCGCTGGCCAGCGCGGTCGAGCAGCGCGTCGGTCGCGGCGAGTTGCAGCAAGCGTCGTCAGTCATGAGCTCACCTCCTGCTCGCGTCTGGGCGAGCTGTCGCATCTTGGTCAGCGCGCGGTGCTGGGCGACCCGGACCGCGCCGGCCGTCATCCCCAGAGCAGCGCCGGTCTCCTCGGCCGACAGCCCGGCGCCGACCCGCAGCACCATCACCTCGGCGCAGCTTCTCGGGCAGCTGGCGAGCAGCGACGTGGCCAGACTCGACCTCGCTGGCCCGGACGGCGCGGTCCTCGGGCGTCGGCGTCGTCGTCGACCTCGTCGGGGAACTCGTCGGTGGGCAGCGGGGTGGCGGGCCAGCGCCCGCTGCGCGTCGGCGACCTTGCGCGACGCGACGCCGTGCACGAACGCCTCGAACGGCCGGCTGCGGTCGCGATAGCGCGGCAGCGCCGCGAGCACGGCGAGGCAGATCGTCCTGGGCGACGTCGTCACAGAGCTGCGGACCGCCGGGGTAGCCGCCGAGCCGGGCCCGGGTGTAGCGGTGCGCGATGAGCCGGACGCGCTCGAGCAGGGCCTCGACCTCGCTCTTGCCGCCGAGCTGGGCCGCCATCGCGAGGCTGCTCAGATCGGATGCGAGCGGTGCCGACACCTGGTCGCGTTCGACCCCCGAATCGTCACGGGCTAAGACTGGCACGCCGGTCGCGGTGCGAGCGTCCCGGCGAATCGTCACGGATTTCGTTGCCAAGCGATGCCTGCATGCTGATCTCGACGTCGGACCGTCCGCTCAGTTACCGCAGTCTGATGCAGCACGAACGATCGGCCGCGGCACCGAGCGCAGACGGCTCGGTGCCGAGCCCTGACGGTCGATCAGGCCGACGTCAGATCAGTGACTCAGTGGCCGTGGCCGTGGCCGTGACCGTGGCCACCGCTCGGACTCGGGCTCGGCTCGGGCTTCTCCACCACCAGGGTCTCGGTGGTGAGCAGCATGCCGGCGATCGACGCGGCGTTGGTCAGCGCCGAACGGTCACCTTGACCGGGTCGAGCACGCCCTGGGCGACCAGGTCGCCGTACTCGCCGGTCGCGGCGTTGAAGCCGTTGCCGACGCCGGCCTCGCGGACCTTGGCGACGACGACGTAGCCCTCGTCGCCACCGTTCTCGGCGATCCAGCGCAGCGGCTCGTCGACCGAGCGGCGCACGATCCGGACGCCGGTCGCCTCGTCGCCGGTCGAGTCCGAGGCCGTCGTTGAGCACCGCGGCAGCGTGCACGAGGGCAGAGCCGCCACCGGCGACGATGCCTTCCTCGATCGCGGCGCGCGTCGCCGAGACGGCGTCCTCGATCCGGTGCTTCTTCTCCTTGAGCTCGACCTCGGTCGCGGCGCCGACCTTGACGACGCAGACGCCGCCGGCGAGCTTGGCGAGGCGCTCCTGGAGCTTCTCGCGGTCCCAGTCGGAGTCGGTGTTGTCGATCTCGGCCTTGATCTGGTTGACCCGGCCGGCGACCTCGGCGCGTGTCGCCGTTGCCGTCGACGATCGTGGTGTTGTCCTTGGTGATGACGACGCGACGGGCGGTGCCGAGCACCTCGAGGCCGACCTGGTCGAGCTTGAGGCCGACGTCGGCCGACACGACCTGGGCGCCGGTGAGGACGGCGATGTCCTGCAGCATCGCCTTGCGGCGGTCACCGAAGGCCGGAGCCTTGACGGCGGCGGCGTTGAAGGTGCCGCGGATCTTGTTGACGACCAGCGTCGACAGCGCCTCGCCGTCGATGTCCTCGGCGATGATGAACAGCGGCTTGCCGGCCTGGACGACCTTCTCCAGGATCGGCAGCAGGTCGCTGATCGAGGAGATCTTGCCCTGGTTGATCAGGATGTACGGGTCGTCGAGGACCGTCTCCATCCGCTCGGCGTCGGTGACGAAGTACGGCGAGATGTAGCCCTTGTCGAACTGCATGCCCTCGGTGAACTCGAGCTCGGTGCCCAGCGTGTTGGACTCCTCGACGGTGATGACGCCGTCCTTGCCGACCTTGTCGAACGCCTGCGCGATCAGCTCGCCGATCAGCGAGTCGCGGGCGGAGATGGTGGCGACGTGGGCCATGTCCTCGGTCGAGTCGACCTCGCGGGCGGCCTCGCCGAGCGCGTCGTTGACGGCCTCGACGGCCTTGTCGATGCCGCGCTTGAGGTCCATCGGGTTGGCGCCGGCGGCGACGGCGCGCAGGCCTTCGTGGACCAGCGCCTGGGCGATCACGGTGGCGGTCGTGGTGCCGTCGCCGGCGACGTCGTTGGTCTTGGTGGCGACTTCCTTGGCGAGCTGGGCGCCGAGGTTCTCGAACGGGTCGTCGAGCTCGACCTCGCGGGCGACGGTGACGCCGTCGTTGGTGATGGTGGGGGCGCCCCACTTCTTGTCGAGGACGACGTAGCGGCCCTTGGGGCCGAGCGTCACCTTGACGGTGTTGGCGAGGGCGTCGACGCCCCGCTCGAGGGCTCTACGAGCGTGCTCGTCGAACTCCAGAATCTTCGGCATTGGTTTCCTTCATGCGTCTCTCGGCCGACTTGTCAGACATCGTGGCCCGCTGGCAGCGGCGCCGGGTGTCTGACAACTCGGAGGACGGCAGAGCCCCGGTGACCGGACGGAACGTACGGACCGCCGGGGCGCTGGCGTTGGTGGATGACCTACTTGGTGACGACGGCGAGGACGTCGCGCGCGGAGAGGATGAGGTACTCCTCGCCCGAGTACTTGACCTCGGTGCCGCCGTACTTGCTGTAGATGACGGTGTCGCCCACGGAGATGTCGAGGGGGACCCGGTTGCCGCTGTCGTCGATGCGTCCCGGACCCACCGAGAGGACTTCGCCCTCCTGGGGCTTCTCCTTGGCGGTGTCGGGGATGACCAGGCCGGAGGCCGTGGTCTGCTCGGCTTCGAGCGTGCGGACGAGAATGCGGTCTTCGAGCGGCTTGATGCTGACAGACACGTGCTGACCTCACCTTTCACTTCGATGAGATGATGGAGTGTTGCATGAACATGGATTGATGGATGCGATCAGGTCACGCCGTCGCGGGTGGTCGTGACTCTCTCGCGGTTGGCACACTCAGGTCGAGAGTGCCAACACCGAATCTAGACCGCGGTTAGCACTCGGTCAAGCCGAGTGCCAGTCACCGGGCTCGACGTGGGGATCGCCGCCTGTCTCGGCAGGGTCTGCGAGCATGCACGAGTGGATGCGCGACCTTCGAGTTCTTGCGCAGCACGGCCGGCCAGGCTCTGCTCGCCGAGGTCGAGGCGGCATCCGACGGCGCAGCCGAGCTCTCCGTCGGGCGCCGGTTGCGCGCCTCGCACGACCCTGCGTACGTCGCGGCGGCGATGACCCAGGTGGCCCTGCGACGCGGGCGCGCGCCAAGTTCGGGCGCCGACGCCGAGCGGCTGTTCTTCACGCCGGCGGGGCTCGAGCAGGCCACCGCGACCGGTCGCCGCCCACCGGGCCGGCCGGGTGGTCGCGCCGGGGCATCGTCGGTGCTCGACCTCGGGTGCGGGATCGGCGCGGACCTGCTCGCCTTCGCCCGCACCGGCACTCGCGTGCGCGGCGTCGAGCTCGATCCGCTCACGGCGGCGGTCGCGCAGGCGAACCTGACTGCCCTGGACCGCGCGGGCAGGGTGTTCGAGCGCCGTGGCCGACGAGCAGCCACGGGACGAGCACGACATCGTGTTCGCCGATCCGGCCCGGCGCGGGCCGCCTGGCCGAGTCTTCGACCCGGCGGCCTACTCGCCACCGTGGTCGTTCGTCGAGGAGCTGCTCGCCGGCGACGGCCGTCGTCAAGCTGGCGCCGGGCTCCCGCACGAGCTCGTCCCCGACGGCGTCGAGGCCGAGTGGGTCAGCCTCGACGGGCAGCTGCGCGAGGCGGCGCTGTGGTCGAGGCGGCCCGTCGACTACGCCGGCGGGCGACCGTGCTGCGGTCCGACGGCGTCGGCTGACAGCTCGACCGACGCCGACCCGGCGCCTCCCAGTGCTGTGCCCGCCGTGCGGGCAGTCGGCCGGTTCGTCTACGAGCCCGACGACGCCGTGGTCCGCGCGCATCTGGTGACGGCGTTCGCAGCGGTCGACGGCTGGCTGCTCGACCCGCACCTCGCGTACGTCTCGTCCGACCGCGAGGTGCGCACGCCGTTTGCCCGGGCGTACGCCGTCGGGCGGTGCTGCCGTTCCGGGAGAAGCTGCTGCGAGCCGCCCTGCGCGAGCGCGACATCGGCCCGCTGACGATCAAGAAGCGCGGAGTCGAGGTCACCCCCGAGGCGCTGCGCAAAAGGCTCGCGCTGACCGGAAGCAATCCCGCCACCCTCATCGTGACCCGAACCCCCACAGCCGCTGTGGTGCTCTTGGTCGACCCACTCCCCTGACCCCACGCCGACTGGTCACATATGCACCGCCCACTGGTCACATATGCACCCTCGACTGGTCACGTATGCACCCTCGACTGGTCACGTATGCACCCTCGACTGGTCACGTATGCACCCTCGACTGGTCACTTCTGCTGCTCACGGGCAAACCTGACCAGTCGGCACGGCAAACCTGACCAGTCGACACGGCAAACCTGACCACTCGACACGGCATACGTGACCACTCGGCACGGCAAACCTGACCAGTCGGCGCTCGGGGAAGCAACCTTTTGGGCCGCTCGATGCGTCGTGGGGGCGAAGGAGGTACGGCCATGAGCGCTGCGACGGCTGCCCCCGTGACGCGCCTTAGGCTTGGCCGCTGTGACCCCGACCCCGCCGCCGACGCGGCAGAGGCGGACTTCGTCGAGTACGTCGCAGGCGCGCCAGCAGGCGCTGGTGCGGTTCGCCTACCTGCTGACCTCCGACCACCACACCGCCGAGGATCTCGTGCAGACCGCGCTCGCCAAGACCTACCTGACCTGGGACCGGCTCCGCGATCGCGGCGCCCTCGACGCCTACGTCCGCCGGATCATCGTCAACGAGAACACCAGCATGTGGCGGCGCGCCTGGAAGCGCAACGAGCGCTCGACCGATCGAGCTGCCGACGACCGGGCGCCACAACCCCGATACCGCCAGCCGCGACGCGATGTGGCAGGTCGTCCAGACCCTCCCGCCCAAGCAGCGCGCAGCCGTCGTGCTGCGCTACTACGAGGACCTCAGCGAGGCCGACACCGCCGCGGTCCTCGGCTGCTCGGTCGGCAACGTGAAGAGCCAGACGTCGCGGGCATCGCCGCGATGCGGCCGAGGTTGACGGCCGACCCTGGCCTGCTGGGAGGTGAGTCATGACCGACGCACCGACGACGACGTCAGCCTCCGCGCGAGCCGCTCTGCAGCGCCAAGCCGACGACGCCCCGCGCGTCGACCTCGCCGCGGGCGCCCTGCAAGCAGGCGCGCCGGATCCGCGAGCGGCGGCGGATCGGCGTCGGCGCCGCCGTCGCTGGCCGTGGCCGCGTCGCCGTACCGGTCGGCGCCCACGTCATCGGGACCAGCTCCGCGCGACCACGACCGCGACGCCGGCCGAAGACGCGGAGCAACCGTCGACCGATGGGCATACGCAGGCCGCCGCCCGAGGCCATCGACGTGTCCTTGGCCGACCTGGCGCGGGCGACGACCCGAGGTGCCGTACATCGAGGGCAGCACGTTCGTCGACGCCGACGGTCCAGCACGTGAGCTGTCGCTGCGACGGCCTCACCCGGCGACGGACGCGCCCCGGTCGGCGAGGCGTCGGGTCGGTACTCGGCCGACGGACTCGTCGCCGACTACGGCACGGACGGGCCTGCGTTCTACCGCGGGCACCAGGCGACTGCGGCCCGGTGGTCGACTCCGACGGCACCATCGGCGTGGGTCGAGCAGCGAGCGTCGACGAGCCGTCAACCATCTAGCGCGCCGGCGTCAAGTGCTGGCGACACCGACTCGCTCACGGACGTCCGGTGCCGCGTAGTACGCCGAGTCGACGCTGACGGTCAGCCAGGTGCTGGGCGTCCATGACGGCGTGACGTCGTGTTCAACGGCCGGAGAACGACAGGCATCCGTCGTGGTCGGCGCGTCGGACATGACTCGCCGCCGAGCCGCGCAAGTCGAGCACCCGTGGCCCGACGTCGCTTCGCCACCGCGGTCAGCCCGCAGCTGGATCTGATCGGCGGCCGCACGGCCGAATGACAGGCCCGAACGGCTACACGTGCCGCAGCTGTCGTCAACGCGTCGACGCGTCGGCGAGCTGTGGAGCACCTGCGACTGGCGCCCGTTGGAGTTCTCAGCCGACGGCAGCCGCGTCTTGCGCGATCGCCCGACTACCGAAGGTTTCGGCCCCGCCGGCTCGCCGTGCTCGACGCCAGCGACCGGCGCGGTGCTGCAGCAGTTCACCACCGCACGGGACGTTCGGCCGCGCCACGTTCGAGGGCGACGCGCGTCTGACATCGTCACTGTCGCAACGACGGCAAGGCGGCCATCGTGCGCTGCTCGATCGACGGCGACGTGCGAGCTGGCGACCGACGCCAGCTGTCGACCCTGCGACCCCGACTCGCTGTCGCGCCCTACCAGCTCACCGCCTACGCCCTGCGCCATGCCACCCGCTACGCCGGCCGAACCCACGCTGACGCTGCGAGCGGTCAGGCGACGACGGTGGTGATCGGCATGCGACGAGTCGGCGCCGAAGTCGAGCGCCGACGCGGTCCGCCCGCGGCGTACCAGCTCCGAGCCCAGCGCCGCCACCATCGCGCCGTTGTCGGTGCACAGGCCGGGCCGCGGCACGCGCACGGCGATCCCGTGCTCGGCGGCCCGCTCCTCGGCCAGCTGCCCGCAGCCGTGAGTTGGCCGCCACCCCGCCGCCGATGACGAGGTGCTCCGCGCCCGACGCGCACACGCGTCGATCGCCTTGCGGGTGAGGACGTCGCACACCGCCTCCTGGAACGACGCAGCCACGTCGGCGACCGGCACCGGCTCGCCCGACCGCTCGCGCGCCTCGACCCAGCGCGCCACCGCGGTCTTCAGCCCACTGAACGAGAAGTCGAAGCGGTGCCGCTCCATGTCGCGGCCGCCGGTCAGCCCGCGCGGGAAGTCGATCGTGACCGTCCCGCCCTCGCGCGCAGCCCGGTCGATGTGCGGGCCGCCGGGGAACGGCAGGCCGAGCAGCCGGGCGACCTTGTCGAACGCCTCCCCGGCCGCGTCGTCCATGGTGGCGCCGAGCGGCTCGACGCCGGCCGTGACGTCCTCGACGAGCAGCAGGCTCGAGTGTCCACCGCTGACCAGCAGGGCGACGCACGGCTCGGGCAGCGGACCGTGCTCGAGCTGGTCGACGGCGACGTGCGCGGAGAGGTGGTTGACGCCGTACAGCGGCTTGCCGAGCGTGAGCGCCAGCGCCTTCGCGGCGGCGACACCCACCAGCAGCGCGCCGGCCAGCCCGGGCCCGGACGTGACGGCGATGCGCGTCGACGTCGGCCAGACGCGACACCGGCGTCGCGCAGGCCCGCTCGATCGTCGGCACCATCGCCTCGAGGTGCGCACGACTCGCCACCTCGGGCACGACGCCGCCGAACCGCGCATGCTCGTCGACACTCGACGCCACCGCGTCGGCCAGCAGCGTCGTTGCCCGCGGACGAGCCCGACGCCGGTCTCGTCGCACGAGGTCTCGATCCCGAGCACCAGCGGTTCGCTCAGTCACGTCCATTCCTGGCTCGCGAGCCGGGAGCAGCAGGAGCCGCATCATCACGATGCGTCGACGTCGCCGGGGTAGTAGCGGGCCCTGCGGTCGATCTCTCGAAACCGTCGCTCCGCGTACAGCTCGATGGCCGCGGCGTTGTCGGCGGCGACCTCGAGCATGCCCGGTCACAGCCGCGAGGACCGCGGCTTCGGCCACGACTCGATCAGCTACGCAGCATGCCGACGCCGAGCCGCGGCGCGGCGGTGCGGGGTAGCACGGCGACCCGCTGAGATGTCGGCCACGTCCCGACGTATCGACCCGATCGGCGTAGCCGACGAGGCTGCAGCACGCCGGTCGGCTCGCTGGGTGCCTCGGCGACGCAGGCTGAACCGGCTCTCGCCCACGCTCGTCGAACTCTGTCCTCGACCAGCTGCGCGGCGACCAGGCCTGCGTCCCGAAGGCAGCCTCGACTCGAGCACCAGCGACGGCGTCGAGGTCGTCGTGCGCGGGCGGCGCGGATCGACGGTCTCACAGACGCGCTTGCGCGGGCCGGGCTCGGCCGCGTCGGGTCGCCGCAGGTACAGCGGCTCGGGCGGCAGCAGCTCGACCGAGCCCGCGAGGCGACGACGCGGGCCAGGTCGGCGGCGCTCGGGTACTCCGGGCGATCGCGTGCGGGAACGCCTCGGGATAGAGCATGGCGCCACGACCGGCGACCGGTCCTGTCGTACGCGACGGCGTCCGGACGGTCGACGTGCCGGTCGGTGCGGTGCGCTCGGCGGCGCCGTCGTACGGCGCCCAGTAGACCTCCTTGCGGCGCGCGTCGGTGGCCACGCAGGAAGCCCTCGGGCTCGCCGCTGACCGCGCCGCGGCGACGACGTCGAGCGTGCAGACGCCGACGACCGGGATGCCGAGCACGGCGCGCCATCGTGCGCGCGGTGACGATCCCGACCCGAAGCCCGGTGAACGGGCCGGGCCCGACGCCGACGGCGATCCGGGTCAGGTCGCGCGGCGTGACGCCGGCCGCCGGCGAGCACTCGCTGGATGCCGGGCGCGAGCAGCTCACCGTGGCGCAGCGCGTCGACGACCGTCGACTCCGCGACGACGTCGCGTCCCGTCGTGCAGGGCGACGGTGACGGCCTGGGTGGCGGTGTCGAACGCGAGCAGCATGGCTCGCGCCCAGCCTATGGCGCAGCGCTGGAAGCAGGTCAGAGCGCATGCCGGATGGCGAGCAGCGTCGACCGGACAGCTGAGACCCGGGCTCGACACCGAGCGGAGCGCGCCGACTCCGGCAGCGCAGCCGTGACGCCGGTGCCGGCCAACGCGATCCCGCCGGTGTGACGGTGACGGTCGCGCCGTTGGGCTGCTCGCCGTGCGAGCGTGCGACGTCACCGAAGCCGGTGCTCGGAGAGCGCCTCGGCGATCCCCTCGCCCCACTCGACCACCGTCACGGCGTCGTCGACGAAGCGTCGAGGTCGAGGTCGTCGAGCTCGGCCTCGTCGCCGAGCCGGTAGGCGTCCACATGCACCAGCGCCGGCCCTCGACAGCGACGGATGCACCCGGGCGATCACGAACGTCGGCGACGTGACGTCGCCCCGCACTCCGAGGCCGGCACCGATGCCCTGGGTGAGCGTCGTCTTGCCCGCGCCGAGCTCGCCCGTCAGGAGCACCAGGTCGCCGCGGCGCGGCACATGCCGGCGAGGCCGCGCCGAACGCGCTGCGTGTCGTCGGCAGCGGGCAGCACCGACCTCGAGCGGCAGCGCCTTGCCGAGCGCGAGGTGGTGCCGCTGCGCGCGATCTCGGGTAGCCCGCGGCGCTCCCAGAACACCACCGTGGCGGGCAGCTCGGTTCGCGCCGCCAGCTATATGTCGTCGTAGCCCCGACCGGCCGCGACCTCCTCGGCCACCCCGACCATGCGCGACGCCACGCCGCGCGCCTGGAAGTGCGGGTACCACGCTGACCCGCGCATCGCCAGCGCCGTAGCCGGCGTCGTCGAACAGCAGGGCACCGGCAGGCTCGCCGTCCACACGGCAGAGCAGCCCGCCATGCGCTGCCGATTGCCGCGGCAACCGAGCTCGATCGTCTCCGACGGCGCGGTGCTCGGCGGGTCGAGCCGTGGCCGTGGCCGAGAAGCCGGCATGGATCACGTCGCGCACCGCTCGGCGTCGTCGGCGCGTCGCCTCGTACGACCCGGAGATCACTCACGGCTAGTCAGTCATGGCAGCGGCTCGAACGAGCGCTGCTCGATTGCCTTCGTGACCTCGTCGTGGACACTCCAGCATCACCATGTGGCCCGGCTCCAGGGATCTCGACCAGCTCAGCGCTGGGCGATCGGCTCGAGCGAGCCGGCTGGCTGTGCTCGACGGGCGTGATCGCGTCGCGGCCGCCGCAGATCGACCACCGTCGGCACCGATCCAGAGGGCCGCCAGCGCGGCGTACTTGTCGTGACTGTCGAAGCCCGGGAAGAACTCCGCGACCACGTCGAACGGCGTGGCCGCGAGCATCTCGTCGGTGAAGTCGACGTACTCCTGCGGCACCTGCGTGCCGAACGCCAGCCGGCGGGTGAGCACGAATCCGATGTCGGAGCCCACCCGTCGGCCGCGCTCGACCAGCCGCGGCGCCCGCGCCAGCGTCGCGACCACCGCCGGCGCCATCCGGTGCAGCAACCTGCCCGGGCAGCCCGGGCAGCCCGAGCGTCGACGCCTGAGCCACCGGCGCTGGTGGCGATCAAGGCCGACGCCGACGACCCGGTCCCGAACCACTCCGGGTGCTGCTCGGCCAGCGCCATGATCGTCATCCCGCCCATCGAGTGGCCGACAGCACGACCGGGCCGTCGGGGACCGAGCTGGTCGAGCACGGTGGCCAGGTCGCGACCGAGCTGGTCGATGGTGGAGTGCTCGGCGCGCGACCGGCCCGACCGGCCGTGCGAGCGCTGGTCGTAGAACACCATCCGGTGTCCGGCCGCGCATGCGCCAGCGCGCTGGAAGTGCCAGCAGTCGAGGTTGAGGGCGTAGCCGTGGACGAAGACAGACGGTCGGTGGTGCCTGGGCCGGTCTCGCGGTGCGGGCTGGCTCGTCGACCTCGGCGTACAGCTCGAGCCCGTCGTCGGCGACCACCGTGTGCCGTCGCCGCGCAGCGACCCGAACGGCTTCTGCGGCCGGCCCGCCGCCGCGCGACGAGCTTGCGCTCGGCCAGGATGCCCGCCGCGGCTCCGGCGGCGACGCACGCCGATCGGCGGCGCCGGCGATGCCGGCGTACTTCCTGGCATGCTGGCTCGACTCACCGCGTCAGTCTCACGCCGCGCTCGGCGAGCTCTCCGACGTAGCGTGCGGGGCACCCGCCGCCGATCCGGGTGACGATCTCGTAGCCGATCGTGTCGGCTGCGTCCGCCCAGTCGTGCGCGGTCGGCTCGCCCCGTCGGCGCGTCGCCGAAGATCACCGCCTCGTCACCGGCCGCGGCGGGCGCCTCGCCGAGGTCGACCACGAACTGGTCCATGCAGACCCGCCCGGCGATCCGGTGACGTCGGCCGTTGATCTGCACCGGCCCGGCTCGAGGCGTGGCGCGGGATGCCGTCGCCGTACCCGAGCGGGACCAGGCCAGCCGGGTCGTCGGCGGTCGGTGACGTACGTGTGGCCGTAGGACACGCCTTGCCCGGCGTGCACCTGCTTGACCAGCGCGAGCCGGGACGCGCAGTGTCATCGCCGGGCCGCAGCGGCACCGGGCTGCGTGCCGTCGGCGAACGGCGAGACGCCGTAGATCGCGATGCCCGGCCGCACCATCGAGAACCACGTCTCGGGACTGGCCAGCACGCCGCCGGAGTTGGCGAGGTGGACGTGCTGCGGCTCGAGTCCGGCGTCGACGGCGTAGCCGACGCCGTCCTCGAACTCCGCCGTCTGCGCGGCGATCGACGGGTGCCCGGGCTCGTCGGAGCACGCCAGGTGCGACCAGACGCCGGTGACCTCGACGGCTGCCCTGGTCGCGCAGCGCCAGTGGCCGTCGTCGACCAGCGCTGCCCAGTCGTCGGGGTGCGCGCCACCGCGACCGAGCCCGGAGTCGAGCTTCGAGCTGGACGCGCGGCGGGTCTGCCCGGCCTGCCGGGCCGCCGCGGCGATCTCGTCGAGCTGGTCGACGGAGTACGCCGACAGCTCGACGCCGGCAGCCGACCGCCTCGTCGTACCGCTCCCCGGGGACCGCCAGCCAGGACAGGATCGGGCCGGTGTCACCGGCCGCGCGCAGCTGGAGCGCCTCGTCGAGCAGCGCCACCCCGAGCCAGTCTGCCCCGCCGGCGCGGGCCGCACGCGCCGACTCGACGATGCCGTGGCCGTAGCCGTCAGCCTTGACGACCGCCATCAGCGTCGCGGCCGCCGACGTGCTGCGCAAGCGCGGCGACGTTGGCGCTGATCGCGTCGAGGTCGACGACTGCCTCGGCCCGCGGCGGACCACGCGGGTCGTCTCGTCCTGCGGCAACGGCAGTCATCTCGCCAGCCATTGTGTCAAAGGTCGGGCCTCCGCCGCCCACCAGCGGCGGGCGGCGCGGTGTCGGCGCTGGGTCAGCCGAGCGACCAGACGATCGGCGACCGTCACCCTCGCCTCGACTGCGAACCGGCCCGGATCGGGACCGACGCCGATGCGCCTGGAGAGCTCGGCGTAGTCCGACGAGCGGAAGGCTTGGAATACGGGTCGCCTCGCCGTGACCTCGCGGACCGACACCACGGAGCCCAGGCTCGTGCCTGCGCGTCGGCGTACTGCTCGGCTTTGGCCAGCGGCCTCGTCGACCGCGTCGGCGCGGGCCTGCGCAAGCAGCGCTTCCTGGTCGCCGACCTGGAGCTTGACGCCACTGATCCGGACGTCGTTGCCTCCGGTCTGGGCCGCCAGCGGTGATCGCCTGACCGCCCACCTTCGAGAGTCCCGAACCAGGACGCCGAACCGTTCGCGTGGTACCGGTGATCCACCAGCACGGAGCCGCTGTCCGGTGTAGTCGTAGACGGGGTTGATCGACAGCCCGGTGGTCTTCAGGTCGCGCCTGGCGATGCCAAGGTCCTGCAGAGCCCGGATGATGGCGCGCGTCAGGGTGTTGGCACGCTTGAGGGCGCTAGAGACGTCGGACCGGGTCGACTGTCACGGCCACGTCGAAGGCGAGTTCGGTCGGGGACGGCCGTGACTTCGCCTTTCCCGGTCATGACGATGCTGGGCTCAGGTGCAGTGCCCTCGGCCTCAGCCGCGACCGGGCGGGTGCTCGCAGCGGCCGACTCGCCGCCGTCCGACCGAACCCCGACGGCGTACGCCATTGTCAGTGCGATCAGGATGATCAGAGCTGCCAGCAGGCTGCGCACACTGACGGTGGGGTTCGAGTTCATGACAGGTCCTTGCGTCGGGGATGCTTTCGCTGTGCGACGCGCTCGGGCCTGTGTTCGGTTCCGATTTGACCCTGTTTTCCCGGGGCCGCCCGCGGCGGCGTGGAGCGAAGACTCAGTCAGGCCACGCTGCCGTTGACGGTCTGACGGACCACGACCGGAAGGGCGCGGACGACGTCGCTCGCACTGATCGGCGCCGCCGGCCGAGGCCATGGTCGCGGCCGCGCCGTGCAGCCAGGCCCCGACCGAGGCGGCGTCGAACGAGTCGAGCCCGGCGGCGAGCAGAGCGTCCGATGACTCCGGACAGGACGTCGCCGGAGCCAGCCGTCGCCAGCCACGGGACACCCGTCGTGTTGACCCGCACCCGCCCGTCCGGTGCGGCGATCACGGAGCGCGCACCCTTGAGCAGTACGACGGCGTCCACGCTCAGGCCGCCGCCTGCGCCGCACGCGAGCATCGTCGCCTCGACCTCGGCGCGCGGCACGTCGAGCATGTCGGCCAGCTCGCCGGCGTGCGGCGTCAGCACGGTCGGCGCTCGCCGACTCGCGGCGGCAGGTGGCGCAGGCCGTCGGCGTCGACGACGGTCGGCAGCCGCTCGGCGAGCACCGAGGCGACCTGCGACGCGAGCCCGCGGCCGATGCCCCGAGCCGACCACCCAGGCCTGCACCTGTCCGGCGCCGATCACGACCTCGGGGTGCGCCGCTCGGATCAGGTCCTCGCTCGCGCCCTCGTAGCGCACCATCCCGGCCAGCCCGTCGCCACGGCGGCCGAGACGACGAGCACCCCGGCGCCGGTGTACTGCGCCGAGCCGGCCACCACGCCGAGCACGCCACGCGAGTACTTGTGCGCCGTCAGGTGACGGGCACCGGCAGCAGCCGGCGTACGTCGTCGGCCTGCAGCAGCCTCGACCACCGGCTCGCCCAGGTACGGCGCCAGCCCGATGTCGACAGCTCGACGACTCCCGCAGCGCCGAGCGCCGCAGGGTCGACGAGGTGCCCGATCTTGTGGCGTCCCGAACGTCACCGTCACCGCGGCCTCGACGTGCGGCCCGTCGACCCGGCCGGTGTCGACCTCGATGCCGCTCGGTACGTCGACCGCCGACGACCGGCGCATCGAGCTCCGCCAGTCGGCAACCACGGCCGCTGCTTCGTCGCGGAGGCCCGGCCGGCCGCCGATGCCGACGATGCCGTCGAGCACGAGGTCGTAGCGTCGCCGACGTGTCGCTCGACGACCCGGCCGCCTGCCCGCCGCAGCGCGGCGAGCCCACCCTCGTGAGCGCTGCGAGCCGAGCAGGACGTGCATCGACCTGCGCCCCCCGGCGGGCCAGCAGCGCGCCGGCACACAGCGCGTCGCCGCCGTTGTCGCCCGACCCGGCCAGACAGCAGCGACGCGCGCGCCGTAGACCGTCGACCCGAGTAGTCGCGCGCAGACCGTGGCCAGCCCGGTCGCCGCCCGCTGCATCAAGGCGCCGTCGGCACGGTCGCCATCAGAGCCGCCTCGGCGGCGCGGACCTGCTCGACGGCGTGTGCGAGCGCATGCCGGCATCAGTCCTCCAGGACGACGACGGCGCGACGCGATCCCGGCGTCGTGGGACAGCGAGACGTGGACGCGTGCCGACGCCGAGCTCGGCCGCCCGGGAGCCACCGTGCCGGTCAGCACGCAGCGACGGGCGCCCGGTCTCGTCGGTCCGCACCTCGGCGTCGATCCAGTGCAGCCCGCCGGTGCCCCCAGCGCCTTGGCCAGCGCCTCCTTGGCGGCGAACCGGGCGGCCAGCGAGGCCAGCGGCCGGTCAGCTCGATGCGCGGTGAACAGCCGGTCGCGCATCGCCGGTGTGCGCTCGAGCGTCTGCGCCGAACCGGTCGACGTCGACGACGTCGATGCCGACTCCGACGATCACGGCCGCATCTACTCGACCGTGACCGACTTGGCGAGGTTGCGCGGCTGGTCGACGTCGTGACCCCGACGGTCGCCATCTCGCACGAGAACACCTGCAGCGGCACGGTCGCGACCAGCGGCTGCAGCAGGGTCGGGACGGTCGGCAGGCTGATCAGCTCGTCGGCGTACGGACGCACCGCCTCGTCGCCCTCGCTCGGCCAGCACGATGGTGCGCGCGCCTCGGGCCCGGATCTCCTGGATGTTGCTGACCATCTTGTCGTGCAGCAGGCCGCGGCCCTTGGGCGGCACGACCACGAAGACCGGCATGCCCTCCTCGATCAGCGCGATCGGGCCGTGCTTGAGCTCACCGGCGGCGAACCCCTCGGCATGCATGTAGGCGAGCTCCTTGAGCTTGAGCGCACCCTCGAGCGCCACGGGGTAGCCGACGTGGCGCCCGAGGAACAGCACCGACTTGGCGTCGCCGAGCTCGCGCGCCAGCTGCCGCACCGGCTCGACGGTGTCGAGCACCTTCGCGGACCGCCTCGGGCATCTGCTCGAGCTGGTGCATGATCTCGCCGATCTCGTCGCCGTACTTGGTGCCGCGCACCTGCGCGAGGTAGAGCGCGATCAGGTGGCAGGCGACGATCTGGGTCAGGAACGCCTTCGTCGACGCGACCGCGATCTCCGGGCCCGGCGTGGGTGTAGAGCACGGCGTCGGACTCGCGCGGGATCGTCGAGCCGTTGGTGTTGGAGATCGCCAGCACCTTGGCCCGCTGCTCGCGGGCGTGCCGCAGCGCCATCAGGGTGTCCATCGTCTCGCCGCTCTGGCTGATCGCGATCACCATCGTGTCGCGGTCGATGATCGGGTCGCGGTAGCGGAACTCCGACGCCAGCTCGACCTCGCAGGGGATCCGGGTCCAGTGCTCGATCGCGTACTTCGCCACCAGTCCGGCGTGGAACGCGGTGCCGCACGCGATGATGATGATCTTGTCGATCGCGCGCAGCTCGTCGTCGGAGAGCCGCATCTCGTCGAGCTGCGAGCCGCCCGTCGTCGGTGAACCGGCCGAGCAGGCGTGTCGGCGATCGCCTGCGGCTGCTCGGCGATCTCCTTGAGCATGAAGTAGTCGTAGCCGGCCTTCTCGGCCGCGGCGATGTCCCAGTCGACGTGGAACGCCTTGCCGTCGGCCGGCTTGCCGTGGAAGTCGGTGACCTCGGACACCGTCGCGGGTGATCGTGACGACCTGGTCCTGGCCGAGCTCCATCGCCTCGCGGGTGTGCTCGATGAACGCCGCGACGTCGGAGGCGAGGAAGTTCTCGCCCTCGCCGAGCCCGACGACGAGCGGCGAGTTGCGGCGGGCGGCGACCACGCGTGTCGGGCTGTCGGCACTGACGTCGCGACCAGCGTGAACGCGCCCTCGAGCCGGCGGCACACGCTGCTGCATCGCGGTCGTCAGATCGGCCCCGCCGGCAACCTCGCTCTCGATCAGGTGCGCCGCCACCTCGGTGTCGGTGTCGGAGAGCGAGCTCGTGGCCGGCCCGCCTCGAGCTCGGAGCGCAGCGCGGCGAAGTTCTCGATGATGCCGTTGTGCACGACCGCGACCCGGCCGCTCCGCCCGAGGTGCGGGTGGGCGTTGCGGTCGTTCGGGGCGCCGTGGGTGGCCCACCGGGTGTGGCCGATGCCCGTCGTGGACTGTGGCAGGCTCGTCCGTCGGCCAGGGCCTTGTCGAGGTTGGCGAGCTTGCCGGCCCGCTTCTCGGCTGAGAGCTCCCCGCCGGCGACCAGCGCCACGCCGGCCGAGTCGTAGCCGCGGTACTCGAGCCGCCGCAGGCCGTCGATGACCACGTCCAGCGCGGACTTGTCGCCGACGTACCCCACGATTCCGCACATGGCGCTCAGCCTACCTACGCAATGACGGCAGCTATGCCGCCTCCGACGGTCGCCGCGCACGAGTGCCGCACAACGGCGTACGCGACAATGGCGCGCCATGGCGCCTCGGAGGACGCGTCGCCCTACGTCGAGCTCGACCGGGCGGCGTGGGCGGCACTGGCCGAGTCGATGCCGCTGCCGCTCTCGGCCGAGGAGGTCGAGCGACTGCGCGGTCTCGGCGACGAGCTCGACCTCGGTGAGGTCTCCGACGTCTACCTGCCGCTCTCCCGGCTGCTGAGCCTGTACGTCCGGCACGTCGGCGCGCTGCACCGCGACACCGAGTCCTTCCTCGGCGATCGTCAGCCGGACCGCACGCCGTTCGTCATCGGCATCGCGGGATCGGTCGCGGTCGGCAAGTCGACCACCGCGCGGCTGCTGCGCGAGCTGCTCGCGCACTGGCCGGAGCACCCGAACGTCGCGCTGGTCACCACCGACGGCTTCCTCTACCCGAACGCCGAGCTCGAGCGCACGCGGCCTGCTCAACCGCAAGGGCTTCCCCGAGTCGTACGACCGACGGGCCCTGCTGCAGGTTCGTGATCGACATCAAGTCCGGCAAGGAAGAGGTCAGCGCGCCGGTCTACTCCCACCTGGAGTACGACGTGATGCCTGACGAGCGACTCACCCTGCACAACGCCCCGACATCGTGCTGATCGAGGGCCTCAACGTGCTGCAGCCGGCACGCGTCACCGCCGACGGGCGGATCGGCCTCGCCGTGCGCGACTTCTTCGACTTCTCGGTGTACGTCGACGCCGCCACCCACGACATCCGGCGCTGGTACACCGAGCGGTTCCTGCGGCTGCGCGAGACGGCGTTCCGCGACCCGGCGTCGTACTTCCAGCGTTACGCCCACCTCAGCGAGGAGCGAGGCAGTCGACCAGGCGCGAGCGGATCTGGGACGCGATCAACGGCCCCAACCTCGACAGCAACATCAAGCCGACGCGCGGCCGGGCCACCCTGGTGCTGCGCAAGGACGCCGACCACTCCGTGCGCTACGTCCGCCTGCGCAAGCTCTGACCCTCACCGCGTGCTTTTTCCGCAGAAATACGGGTCGCGATGCCGCCTACTTCGTCGTACTCTCAAGTGTGGATTTCCGGAAGATCGACGTCTGACGACGACGCGCGATGAAGCGCTTCTACGCGCATCACGCGGGCGGCGGAGCCTGTACGAGCGTGAGGGAATGCCGTATCTGGTCCGAGCGCGAGGCCACCGTCATGGTCCGCCAGCCGCAGGAGCCGAGCGACCGAGGAGTGGACGCGTACGCCGCCGTACGAGGACGGCGGCGCCGGACGCCGAGATGGTCGGTGGCCGTTCATGATGCTGCCGCTGCTCGACAACACTCGCCTGGCGTTCGTCGACGTCGCCGTGCCGCCTGAGAACCGCCACCGGGGCGTCGGGATCGGCGCTGCTCGACCACCTCGTCGAGGCCTCGCCCGAGCGCGGGACGCACCCGGTTGATGACCGAGATGCAACCTCGCCGTTCGCCGCCCGCGACGACCACCCCTACCGCCAGTTCGCAGAGAAGCGCGGCTTCGCCCTCGCCAACGTCGAGGTGCCGCCGTCCTCGACCTCCCCGTCGCCGACGAGCACATCCAGCACTGGATCGACGACTCCGCGCCGCATCACGAGGACTACCGGATCGAGACCTTCGTCAACGAGATCCCCGACGAGCTGGTCGAGTCCTTCTGCCATCTCCACAACCAGCTGGCCCTCGACGCCCCGACCGGCGACCTCGACTTCGAGGCGGAGGCGCTGACGGCCGAGGCCTCAAGACCGGCAGGACAAGCTCTAGGAGATGGGCCGGACGGTCTACGAGACCGTCGCGATCGCGTCCGGCGGAGGCCGTCGCTCAGTCCACGCTCGCCACGCCTCGTCCGACGACGATCGTCGAACGTCTTCCAGTGGGGCACGCTGGTTCGTCGCGACCATCGCGGCCACCGGCTCGGCATGGCGGTGAAGGCTGCCAACCTGCGCGCCATGCAGCAGGACAACCCCGACCGCACCGCAGATCGTCACGACCAACGCCGAAGACCAACGCACCGATGGTCGCGATCAACGAGACGATGGGCTTCGAGCCGATCGAGCTGCTGGTCGAATGGTCAACGCAAGCTCGACCCTACGTGAGGTCGAGCAGGCGTTAACCCGTTGACGACGTACGTCGTCGAGCCCTTACCTTGAACCCGTGGAAATCCGTCGGTCCAGCCATGACCAGCAGTTGACGTCGAAGCGTTGACGCAGATCAGCCGCGAAGCGGAGATGTGTCGACAACCCCTACCCGACGCCGCTACGCTCGAGGAGCACCGCGAGAAATCTGCGTAACACAGAGCCCTCAGACTACCTCGAGGCATTCCTCGGTTTTGTCGACGGCGCGAGCCGTGGTGGCAGGATTTCGTCGAGCGTCCGACGCAGGACAACCTCGAAAAGGCGTGGGGCTTGGTGCACGTCACACCAGCCGATCGGCGACGCGGTCACGGCACGCGGATGGCGGAGTTCTTGATCGCTTTGGCGCGCGACTGGGGTAGGTCGACGCTGATGACAGAGTCGACTTCCCGCTCGGCGCGGACGAGACCCACCCCGACCGCCGGTTCGCCGCCGAGCACGGCTTCGCCTTCTCGCAGGCCGACGTACACCGGGTGCTGGAGCTTCCGGTCGACGGCGCCCTGCTGGACCGGTTGGCTGCCGACGCCGCGCCGGCGCATCGCGACTACGAGCTCAGAGACTTCGTCGGGCTTCCGCCAGAGGAGATCCTCGCCGACTACAGCATCCTCTCGAGTACATCCTCGTCGACGCGCCCTCCGGACAGCTCGAGTTCGAGAAGGGCAGCGACACGCCGGCGACACTCGCCGCTCGGGTCGAGTCGCTCGATGCCCAGGGGCGCGTGCTCTACACCACCGTCGCGTTCGACCGCGACGGCGTCCCGGTCGCGCACACACAGCTCATCGTCCCGGCGCACGATCCGCGCAACATCTTCCAGTAGGACACTCTCGTGCGCCGTGACCACCGCGGCCACCGGCTCGGCATCGCCACCAAGGTCCGCAACCTCCGCATCGTCCAGGCACATGCACCCCGACCGGACGATCCTGCACACCTGGAACGCCGAAAGCAACGCGCCGATGATCGCCGTCAACGACCTCATGGGCTTCGTGCCGGTCGGTCGTATCGGAGAGTACTTCCGCACTTTGTGAGTGGCTGCCACCAGCCGCGGCCGGCAGCGAGGTGGCGTCCTACCCGATGCCGTTGCGCTCAGCCCAGAGTGCTGCCTGGGTCCGGTCCAGCACCCCGATCCGGTGGAACGTCGACGTCAGGTGCGCCTTGACCGTCCGTTCGCTGATGCCGAGTCGACGGGCGATCTGCTTGTTGGCGAGACCTTGGCGGACGAGGCCGAGCACCTCGGTCTCCCGTGGCGTCAGTTCGACGGTCGTGTCCGGTCGATGGGTCCGTGCGGTAAGTAGCTGCCGGGCGGCCTTGGGGTGGAGAGGCGACTCGCCTCGGGCGGCTGCCCGGACACCACTCAGCAGGTCCTCCGGGCCGGTGTCCTTGAGCAGGTAGCCCACAGCGCCGGCATCCAACGCGGCCACGATCCGCTCCGTGTCTGAGAACGACGTCAACACGACAACCTGCACGGAGTCGTCCGCCGCCACGATCTTCCGGGTTGCCTCGACGCCGTCGAGCACCGGCATCTGCAGATCCATCAGTACGACGTCGGGCTTGGTCGCCTGCACCATCTCAACCGCTTCGGCGCCGTCCGCCGCCGTGCCGACGACTTCGATCTCCGGGTTCCCGGCCAGCAACTGCTCCAACCCACGACGCACCAGCGGATGGTCGTCGGCGAGCACGATCCTGATCACGGTGTCATCACCGGCTCGGCACCTCCAGCCTGACTTGGGTCCCGGCCCCCACGCGCGACGTCACCGTCAGGGTGGCACCGACGTCGCGGACGAGATCCCGCAGCGAGCGTAGGCCGAGATGCCCCGAAGCCGGCGCGACCTGTGGGTCGAAACCCGCCCCGTCGTCGACGACCTCGAGCACCGACGAATCCGCCGTTTGTGTCACGGTGATGCCGATGCGCTCAGGTTTGCCGTGCCGCTGGGCGTTTCGCACCGCCTCCTGGGCCACGCGCCAGATCAACGCCACGTCCTCGTGCGGGAGGCTGCTCGTGTCAACCACGTCCACGTCGACGGTGACTCCTGCCGCAACCGTCGGAGCCACCAAGTCGTCCAGGGCCGCCGCCAGGCCTTCGGTGCGCAGCTCGGGCGGGTAGATCTCGACGAGCAGTGACCGCAGGGAGCGCAGGCTGTGGCGTACGCCGGAGGCGAGCTGCTCCAGATGCTCCTCGAGTGCCGGTCGGTCCTTCTCCTCACGGGCAGCCGCCGACAGGGCGAACGACGTACCCGCGAGGTTCTGGACGACGCCGTCGTGGAGATCGCGGGCAATCCGCCGCCGCTCGATGTCGGACGCGGCCACCGCGGCTACGAGCAGTCGCTCGCGGGCTGCCGCAGCCGCGTCGAGCCGTCGTGCCAGCACCCAGACGAGCGGTCCTGTCAGGGCCAGGAAGACGAGCAGCCCAATGATGGTGATCGGGCGGAACGCATCGAGCACCTGACTGCTTCCGCTCGCGACGATGCCCCACGAGAAGTACGCCTCGAACAGCAGCGGCTCCCCATCCGGGGTAGTCACCTTCGTGTAAACCTCGAGCAGCCGGCCGGAGTCCGGCTCGAAGCGGTTCTCTGGCTCGGCGAGGTCGGACACCTCGGCCGCGCTGCCGCCATTGCGCAGGATGTCGATCTCGTCGGCAGCGAGGTCGAACTGCTCACCGATCAACCGCCCTTCGTCCGAATAGACGATCCGTCCGTCGGCAGACCAGATCTTGATCCGGATCAGGTTGCCTACCAACACCCGCTCCCGCATCTGGCGGTCGAACTCCTCCATAGCCGCGGCATCGCCTTCGACGACCCCGCGGGTCAGGGTGGGCTGGATCACTGAGTGCGCGAGCAGCTCTGCGGTCGACCGAGTGTCAATGATCGCCTCGTCGGTGGCGGCCCGTTCGCTCAGCCACCCGGACCCGACCAAGATCAGGATGAGGGCGACAGCGCCGGCCGTGAAGAACTGGACCACAGGGTTTGACACGATGCTGCGCCAACCACCAGCCGAGGCGGTCCCTCCGGAGGGGGACCGCCCCGGTCCGGTGAGTACAGGCATCGAGAACGCTCCGAGGTCGGGTCCCTCAGTATGCCGCGCGTGGGTGTCTGGCATCGGCGCCACGAGGCCCTTCTTGCTCAGCCTGGGCTCATTTCCGGTGTGCTCATCGCGTTGCTCCGTTGAGTTGGGGCTGAATCAGGGTCTTCCGTCCGGGATCCGTCAGAACCTGAGGAATCCCCGGCAGACCTCGCCGGAGGCGGCGTTGCGGGCCCGGAAGGCGAGGCCGTCCTTGCCAGCGGCGTTGGAGACAACCCGACGGGCCTCGAACGAGCCACTGGGCGCGTGGGTGGTCGAGGTTCCCCGGGCTGCGACGTTCCCGTTGTGGACAATGCGCCAGTTCCATCGCTGACCATTGCGGTTGCTGTCCACCTCGCCCTCCACCTCGATTCGGCCGTTCTCGGGACTGCCCTTCAGCTTCCAATCCGTGGCGCCCGAGCACGATCCCTCGCGGATCACATCGCGGTCATTGGCAAGCGCGGGCGAGATGCTCGCGGTCGACAACGCAAGGATCGAGGTGAGCACTGCGGTGCTCGAGACGAGGTTGAGCCTGCTGAGTTTGGTCATGATGTCCTCCTGGTACCGCGGGCCCATCGCACCTTTTCGCGTAGAGCTCCGACGTGTTCAAGAGTCGGTGCTGCGATGGGCGGTCCGCCATTGTCCGCTGGTACTACGACTGAGGAGGCACCTGCGCCGGTGGGTACTACGACCCGCCTGTGCCGGTCGTCGGTACGTCGGTCAACTTGAGCTGCATCTCCGCCAACCGCTCCACGGGCCGGAACCCGAGGGTTTCGTTGATCGCCACCATGGGGCCGTTCTCCTCGGCATTCCAGGAGTGCACGGTCCTCACATCCGGGAACCGCGCTTGGAAGGAACGCAGGTTGGCGACCTTCGATGCCATGCCAAGTCGCCGCCCACGGTGATGCGACAGCACGAGCGTGCCGCTCTGATACGCAAGCTCCGGCAAATGGTCGGTCGCCATCAGCTCGGTGAGCGCAACCAACTCACCGTCGGGGGCAAGGACGACTGTCCGCTCGAGGTGTCGACCCTGATCGCGCATCCGCGCCTCACCCTTGCGAACTCTGTCCTCGTCCCAGTGCTCGGCCTCGATGTCGAGGTCGCCGCCGGGCGCCTCCTCGTTGAACGCGATCTGGAGCGTGCAAAAGCCTTCCAGGTGCTCGTCCGGCACCGTGTCGCCGAACGTCACGAGCCGGTATCCCTCATGGTGCGGCGCACAGTCGTCAGCGAGCTCGCCGAGGCGCTGTTTGGAGAGGGGAATTTCGAGCACCCGATGGACTTCGACGATCGCCTGCCGGAACCCTCGTCGCTCCGCCCAGGCAGAGCCGACGGTGTCGGACCCGTCGAGAGGCAGGTTGGCCTCGGAGACAACAGTCGTGCGGCCGGCTGACCTGACGAGCTCCAGGGCGGCCTGCAGCAAGGCGCTGCCGACACCGCGGCCTCGATGCGCAGGCGGCACCAGTGGCTCGGCGTAGGCGAGATGCCGGTTGTCGAGCATCGGCAGCACCACCTGGCACGCGCCGAGGACCTCACCGTCCTCCATGGCCGCGACGGCGTGCTGCTCGGAAGACTGGCCCTCGGCACGGAACGCCACGGCGGCCTCTTGCAGCGACCAGTACGTCGAGTACTCGCGCTCGTGGACATCGCCAAGCCGCCCGGCCTCCCAGAACCTCTTGACGAGGTCGTCGTCGTGCACATCGATCTCGCCCACCCACATGGCACTCAGCGTAGTCAGCCGACCGGACTGCCATGATTGGCCCGTGCACCAACGGTTCGTCACGCCACGCCTTCAGCGCGGCCAGCACCCGTGACTCCGTCGGGCGGGGTGAAGGCCTTCCGCCAACGGCCTGAGTGGCTGCTGTTCGCCAGCTTGCCCAAGGCCGATCCGGTGCTGGCGTTTTGCTGGTGGGCGGCGCTGCTTGCACGCGGCGTGCTCCCCTCTGTGTTCGCGGTCACGACGGGTGTCCTGGTCGCCGCCGTACAAGACGATGGGTCCCTCACACTGCCCCTGGCAGCGATGGGTCTGACCTTCCTCCTGCTCCAAGTGATCGCACCGTTGCACGAAGTGCTGAGCGTGACGCTCGGGGGACGGCTCTCGGCCTGGCTCAACGACGAGCTGGCCACGAGCTGCGTCGCGCCGCCGGGGATCGGTCACCTGGAGGACCCCGAGCTCGCCGACGATCTCACCACCGCTCGCGACTTCGACCTCGGTATCACGGGTCCGCCCATGTACATCAGCATGGGCTTCCTCGCTGGCGGCCTGGTCGAGCTCGTCAGCGGCGCGGCGGCCGCCGTCGTGCTGGTGGGGTTCGCCTGGTGGGCACCGCTGCTGCTCGGTGGAGCCTGGGCGAGCACGCACTGGCTGCTGCGGGAGAGCTCGATCTGGAAGGACCGCAACACCACCGAGGTCAGGTCGGCTCAACGCCATGCCGACTACGCCTACCAGTTGGCCGTGGACCCGCCTCCAGCCAAAGAGCTGCGCCTGTTCGGCCTGCAACAGTGGACGATCGACCGCTTCCGAGCCCGCCGTCGGCGACTGTTCGAGCTTCAGTACGAAGCGACCCGGCTGCGCCAGAAGTCCGTCTGGTTGTGCTTGCTGATCGTCGCTGTCGCCAACGTTGTCGTGTTCTGGGCGTTGGGCTCGGCCGCGACGTCGGGCGACCTCTCGCTCGGTCGCGTCGTCGTCTACGCCCAAGTGGCCATCGGCGTCAGCGCCCTTGCCTTCGGTGGGCTGAACTGGGTGATCGACGGCACCTCAGCCCCCGTCGCCGCCGTGCTCAAGCTCCGACAGGCGATGGCACCTGTGGGCGCGCTCTCGTCGGGCGATCGAGTTGCTGAGGCCAGGGCTCCACGCCATGAGCTCCGCGTCCGCGGCCTCCGCTTCACCTACCCGAGGTCGCACCGCCCCATCTACGACGGCCTCGATCTCACAGTTCCAGCTGGGTCGTCGCTCGCGATCGTCGGGCAGAACGGCGCCGGTAAGACGACGCTGGCGAAGCTACTCTGCCGGCTCTACGACCCCGACTCGGGCGCCATCGAGGTCGATGGTGTCGACCTTCGCGACATCGACATCGACTCGTGGCGATCACAGGTGACCGCCGTCTTCCAAGACTTCGTCCGTTTCGACCTGCCGCTGCGCGACAACGTTGCGCCCGAAGGCGCGCCAGACGAGGACATCCTCGCGGCACTGCGCGATGCCGGCGCCGACGAGATCGCCGATCTCGACACCCCGTTGGCCAAGGGCTACGAGGGAGGGACCGACCTGTCGGGCGGCCAGTGGCAGCGGGTCGCGCTGGCTCGCGCCCTGTGCGCCGTACGACGAGGCTCGGGCCTTGTCCTGCTGGACGAGCCGACCGCCCAGCTCGACGTACGAGGTGAGGCGGCGATCTTCGACAAGATCCTCCAAGCCACCCGCGACGTGACCACGATCCTCATCTCGCACCGCTTCTCGACAGTTCGCCATGCGGACCGGATCGCCGTCCTCGAGCACGGCCGCGTGATCGAGCTCGGCAGCCACGACGAGCTGATCGCGGCGAACGGCCGCTACCGCACGATGTTCGAGCTGCAGGCCAGTCGCTTCGAGGCGACGACCGACGAGGAGGGAGTGGACTATGACGTCCTCACCTGACGTCCCTCCTGCCCTCGCGTCGATGTGGCGGCTGTGCAAGCTCGGCTACTCACACGAGCCAGGTCTGCTCGTCTTCGCCCTCACGATGTCATTGGTGGCAGCAGTGCCCGACGCACTGTTGGCCTTGTGGCTCAAGCTGCTTGCCGACGGAGTCGTTGACGATGACGCCCGGCTGGTGACTCTGGCGGCGACGGGCATGGCCATCTCGGTCACCTTGACGTGGCTGATGCGGGTGGTCGCGACTCGCGTGACTCGCCGTTTCCGCGACAAGGTCACGATCGCGCTCGAAACGCACGTCGCGCAGCTACAGGCGTCGGTGTCGACGATCGAGCACCACGAGCGGCGAGACTTCCTCGACCGGCTGGCGGTGCTGCGCACGCAGGTCTTCGTGCTCGACCACATGTACCTGTCGTTGTTCTCCACCTGCGGTTGGATCGTCCGGCTTGGCCTGACGGTGGCGCTGCTCATGTCGATCCACCCCGCCCTGGCGCTGCTCCTGGTGTTCGCCGCACCCACAGTCGTCACGGCGTCATGGCGTCCCGGTGTCGAGCGTGCGGTCGAGGAGCGCGCGGCCGAGCACCAGCGGTTGGCAACACATCTCTTCACCACCGCCACCACAGCTGCGGCCGGCAAGGAGGTTCGCGTCACCGGCATCGGTCCGCAGCTCGTCCGCCGTCGCCGCGAGGAATGGGAACGGTGGTACACCAAGGTCTCGGCCGCACGTTGGGTGAGCGCAGCATGGCATGCCCTTGCTTGGGCGGTGTTCGGCGTGGGGTTCGTCGGCTCGGTGGTGTTCGTGGCAGCGGGGATCGACGGCACGTCTGGTCAGGTGCTCCTGGTGCTCGCAGCCGGAGGTCGCCTGTCGGCGTACGTCGCCGCCACCATGTCGGAGATCGGGTTCCTGCGCGGGATCTGGCTCGACGGGTCCCGCCGGCTCGCGTGGCTCGAGGACTATGCCGCGGCGCTTGCCGAGCACGCGGACCAGCTGCCGCCTGACTCGCTCGGCAGTGGGATCCGGCTGGAGCAGGTGTCGTTCGCCTACCCCGGCACTGACACGCTGGTTCTGGACGACGTCACCGTTGAGCTGCCAGCCGGGTGCGTGGTGGCGATCGTGGGCGAGAACGGCGCCGGCAAGTCGACCCTCGTCAAGCTCCTCTGCAAGATGTACGAGCCGACCAGTGGGGAGGTCTTGGTCGACGGGCAACGACTGTCAGCCATCTCGTCCGACGCGTGGCGCACCAAGGTGGCGGGGGCGTTCCAGGACTTCTACCGGTTCGAGTTCGCAGCCCGCACGAGTGTCGGCCTCGGCGATCTGGCCGCGATCGACGACGACGCGGCCGTTCGCGGCGCCGTCGGCAAGGCCGGGGCCACCGACGTCGTCGACCGCCTCGAGTCTGGCCTCGATACCCAGCTCGGCCCGACCTGGCCCGAGGGAGTCGACGTCAGCTTCGGGCAATGGCAGAAGCTGGCACTTGCGAGGGGCTTCATGCGCCACGACCCCCTGCTGCTCATCCTCGACGAGCCGACCGCGGCCCTCGATGCCGAGACCGAGCACGAGCTGTTCTCCCGGTATGCCGCCGCAGCGCGAGCCGGCTCCAACGGCGGCATCACGATCTTGGTTTCTCACCGGTTCAGCACGGTGCGGATGGCCGACCTGATCGTCGTCCTGCAGGGGGCGACCGTCGCCCAGGTCGGCACTCATGACGAGCTGATGCGCGACGGTGGGGCGTACTCGGAGCTGTACTCCATCCAGTCCGACGCCTACCAGTAGCCCGACCCTCCCCTGTCAGCTGGAGGCTGGCGAAGCCTCGAGCTCCGCGGCGCCGACGGCGACGCGGCGGGCCCGGATCACGAGCCAGAGGGCCAGTAGAAACTCGCCGAGGAACGTGAATGCGCTGATGTCGGTCCAGGAGCCCTTAGAGAGCACGGCGCCGAAGCTGTCGGTGACATAGCCGAGGCCGGCAATGACGAGGAGAGCACCCAGCGACGCGGGGGATGTAGCCGGATCGGTAGGCAAGGTAGCCGAGCAGGAGCAGGTGGAGGCCGAAGAGGACCAGACCGACATACCAAATGTCTTTGAAGGCAGTCATCCCCTGCATGGCTTGGACGTCTACCTGGTCTGCACCGAGCACCGCACGGTTGCCCTCGTCGCTGAGCAGGCGAACCACACCGAGGAGCTGGCCTATGGCCACCATGAAGATGGCTGAGTACACCAACCGCAGCGCCGCCGCCAGCATCGAAAGGCTCGCGCTCACGGGACTGAACACCCGGTAGAGAGCCCATGCGACCACGACGTCAAGAGCAACGACGACGGTCAGGCTGACGATTCCGAGCCGGAACAAGCCGGCGGAAGCATTGATGTCGGCGGCCGTTTGTGCCGCATCGCCCTCGGTGACGAGCCCGTCTATGACCATGACATTGCCGAAGATCGCGGCGACAGACATGAGCAAGATTGCGACACCGGCGGTGAGGCTCGCACTGCGGATGGACCGTTGGGCAGACGAACGCCGAGCTGCTGGCGGCGGGTCGCTCGGGATTCGCTCTACAGGCAAGTGCTCGGTCCGATTCGTCATGGCGGTTGGCCCTTCACAGGCGTGCTGGTGTGTCGAGCAGCCGAGCTTGGCTTCTCATCCACTTCCACGTACGATGTACGCGTACGGTGTACGTTAGACGTACGGTGTACGCATGTCAAGGGCAGAGCCCGTGAGCCGCCAGCAGTGGAGGGCAAGGATGGTTGAGGAACTGGACGTCCCGAGCGGGCCTCGGGCACCGTGGAACAGGGCGCTCCTGCTTCGCGCCGCCATCGACCTGGCGGACGAGGGCGGCATCGAATCACTCAGCATGCGCAAGCTCAGCCAACACCTCGGCGGCGGAACCATGTCGCTGTACAACCACGTCTCCAACAAGGACGACCTCCTTGACGGAATGATCGACGTGGTCTTCAGCGAGATCGAGCTGGCTGCCGACGAACGAAGCTGGAAAGTCGCCATGCGGCAGCGGGCGATCTCGATGCGGACTGTGCTGAATCGACATCCTTGGGCGATCGGGCTGATGCAAACACGCCGAAACCCCGGACCCGCAACCTTGCGCCACCACGACGCCGTCATCGGATGCCTTCTTGACGCCGAGTTCCCTATCGACCTGGCAGCACACGCGTTCGCAGCCCTCGACAGCTACATCTACGGGTTCGCACAGCAGGAAAAGAGTCTCGATTTCGGCACCCCCGAAGAGACCTCGGAGCTCGCGAAGGCCTTCCTCCAGTACTTCCCCGTGAAGGAGTACCCACACCTGGCCCGCTTGACCACCGAGCATGTTCTCCAACCCGGTTACGACTACGGCGACGAGTACGAGTTCGGGCTCGATCTCATCCTCGACGGTCTCGAGCAACGCCTACCTGAGCAGTGATTCGCCAACCGTTCGCTTCGCCGGCGTAACTCGGCAGTGTCAGAGCGCGAGCGACACCTTGATGACGTCGGCGAGCCGCTGGGCGACGGACTCAGCCTGCTCGGCTCGCTCGGCCTCGACCATCACGCGGATGAGCGGCTCCGTGCCCGATGGCCGCAACAGCACCCGCCCGGAGGTGCCGAGCTCGGCCTCGGCCTCCCTCAGGGCTGCGGTCACAGCGACGTCGCTGTGGGTGCGGGCCTTGTCGACATGAGGGACGTTGATGAGGATTTGCGGATACTTGGTCATCACGCTTGCCAGCTCGGCGAGTGACTGGCCGGTCGAGGCCATCCGGGCAGCAACGTGGAGAGCGGCGAGTACGCCGTCGCCGGTGGTCGCGTAGGCGCTCATGATGACGTGGCCCGACTGCTCCCCACCCAGGGCGTATCCGCCCACCCGCATCTCCTCGAGCACGTAGCGGTCGCCGACGTTGGCCTGGATGACGGTGACACCGGCTCGGGTCAGGGCGGTGACGAAGCCCAGGTTGCTCATCACGGTGGCGACGACGGTGTTGTGTGGCAGTGCGCCGGCATCGCGCTCGGCCAGGGCCAGGATGGCGAGCAGCTGGTCACCATCGACGACGAGGCCTGCAGCATCGACCGCGAGGCAGCGATCAGCGTCACCGTCGAGTGCGAAGCCGGCATCGGCGCCATGCTCGACGACGGCCCGCTGCAGCGAGGCCAGGTGGGTCGAGCCGCATCCGTCGTTGATGTTGAGGCCGTCAGGCTGGTCGTGGATGGCGATCACGTCTGCCCCCGCCTGCGCGAACGCGGCCGGGGCAGTCGACGCGGCTGCGCCTTCCGCGCAGTCCACGACGATCTTGAGTCCGGCGAGCGACGTCGACACCGTCGAGGTCAGGTGTGCGACATACCGCGCCCCCGGGTCGATCTCGTCGGTGACCCGTCCGACCTCCGCGCCGTGGGGTCGCCACGCGCGTATGCCCATCTCGGCTTCGATCGCATCTTCAACCGTGTCATCCAGCTTGAGACCGCCACTGGCGAAGAACTTGATGCCGTTGTCAGGCATCGGATTGTGAGACGCGGAGATCATCACCCCGAAATCGGCATCTGTGGCCGCTGTCAGGTAGGCGACGCCTGGCGTCGGTAGCACTCCAACGCGACGTACGTCGACGCCAGCTGACGCGAGCGCCCCCACCACGACTGCCTCGAGGAACTCGCCGCTGGCGCGTGGGTCTCGCCCCACCACGGCAACCGGCCGGCGCCCTGCTCCCTGATGGGGAGGGACACCGGCGGAGCCGAGCACATGCGCCGCTGCGACCGACAGGTCGAGGACCAGCTCCGCTGTGAGGTCGCGGTTGGCGACCCCGCGCACTCCGTCAGTTCCGAAGAGTCGGGACACGAGCGCGGCTTCGGTCAGCGCTTGCTGTACTGGGGCGCCTTACGGGCCTTCTTGAGCCCGGCCTTCTTCCGCTCCTTGATGCGCGCGTCGCGGGTCAGCATGCCGGCCTTCTTGAGGGTAGGGCGGTTTGCCTCCACGTCGGTCTCGTTGAGTGCTCGGGATACGCCGAGGCGCAGCGCGCCGGCCTGGCCGCTCGCACCACCACCATGGATCCGGGCGAGCACGTCGTACTGGTCGACGAGGCCGGTGAGCACGAAGGGCTCGTTGACCAGCTGCTGGTGCAGCTTGTTGGGGAAGTACTCGTCGAGGGCGCGGCCGTTGACGGTCCAGCTGCCTGAGCCGGGGACGATGCGCACCCGGGCGACGGCTTCCTTGCGGCGGCCGGTGGCCGCGGCGGGGGCGATGTTGGCGACTCGCGCGGGCACGTCGGAGGTCGGAACGCTCTCCGTGGTGTACTCGCTGGGCGCGTCCAGACTCTCGTCGCCGGTGGAATCAGGGTCGATGACGCCAGTGTCGGCGGCGGTGTCAGTGGTCTCAGCCACGGATGTTCCTCACTTCTTCTATGTGCACGGCATATTTCTGCACAATGGTCGCTGGGCTCATCACTGGGCCAATCACTGGGCTCATCACTGGGCGACCTGGGTGATCTGGAACTCGTGGGGCAGCTGCGCCTGGTGCGGATGGTTCGGGCCGGCGTACACCTTGAGCTTCTTGAGCAGCTGGCGACTGAGCCGGTTCTTCGGCAGCATGCCCCAGACGGCCTTCTCGACGGCCTTCCGCGGATCCTTGTCCAGGAGATCGCCGTACGCTCTCGACGACAGGCCACCGGGGTAACCGGAGTGGTGGTACGCCAGTTTCGTCTCACGCTTGCTGCCCGAGAGCGAAATCTTCTCGGCGTTGACCACGATCACGAAGTCTCCGCCGTCGACGTGCGGCGCGAACGTCGGCTTGTGCTTGCCGCGCAACAGCGTTGCGCACTCGACTGCAAGGCGTCCCAGCACGACGTCGGTGGCGTCGATGACATGCCACTCACGCGTGATGTCGCCGGGCTTCGGGCTGTACGTGCGCACGGTCGTTGACCTTCGTTCGGTTTCGGTGACCAATTATCGATGTTGCCTTGGCCAATGGGTTCGAGAGTGGCGATGTCGTGGCTCGCTGACCGTGCCGCTTTTCACCGCGACAGCGGTGCCGGGCCTCATCGGCACAACGACCGCCCAGAATACCTGGCTGGCTCCATGTGGGTCAAAACGTGGCGCGACCGGTGTTCAGCCGCTGGTCCCCGATTGTTGCGTCCCCCCGATCGGGGCTTAGGTTGGGTACTGCACATCACGGTACGTCGTACGCCGCGATGCGCTCCGCACGCCGGACTCGGGGTTCCACCAGACCCTACGCCCGCGCGGCCGGCCTGAGACCCGGGCCCTGACCCCAAGGAGAGCCGACGTGTCTACCGAGACCGCCTCCGCCGGCACTGCGTCAAAAGACGACAGAGCGGGCTCCTCGCTGACCGTCCGGGACAACCGGACCGGCGCCGAGTACGACCTGCCCATCACAGACGGAACCGTGCGGGCCTCCGACCTGGCCAAGATCCGGTCGGATGATGAGCAGCCGGGTATCGCGGTCTACGACCCCGGCTTCGTCAACACCGCGTCCTGTCGGTCGTCGATCACCTACATCGACGGAGACAAGGGCATCCTCGAGTACCGCGGCTATCCCATCGAGCAGTTGGCGGAGAAGGCCAGCTACCTCGAGGTCGCGTACCTCCTCGTCCACGGCGAGCTGCCGACCAAGCATCAGTTCGACGCGTGGGAGCACCAGATCACGTTCCACACGTTCGTCCACGAGAACGTCAAGAGCTTCATGGAGGGCTTCCGGTACGACGCCCACCCGATGGGCATGCTGCTCGCTTCCGTCGGCGCCCTGTCGACGTTCTATCCCGAGTCGCGCAACATCTCCGACCACAACATCCGCCAGATGCAGATCGTGCGGCTGATCGCGAAGATGCCGACGCTCGGAGCGTGGGCGTTCCGGCATGCACAGGGCAAGCCCTACATCTACCCCGACAACGACCTCGGTTATGCCGCCAACTTCCTCTCGATGCTGTTCAAGATGAGCGAGCAGAAGTTCGAGGCCGACGAGCGACTGATCCGCGCCCTCGAAGTGCTGTTCATCCTGCACGCCGACCATGAGCAGAACTGCTCGACGAACGCCGTGCGCTCGGTGGGGTCCTCCCAGGTCGACCCGTACTCCTCGATCTCGGCGGGTATCGCGGCCCTCTTCGGTCCCCTGCACGGCGGCGCCAACGAGGCCGTTCTCAAGATGCTGCGGCGCATCGGCTCAGTCGACCAGGTGCCCGACTTCATCGACGGGGTGAAGAACGGCAAAGAGCGGCTGATGGGTTTCGGCCACCGCGTCTACAAGAACTACGACCCGAGGGCCACCATCATCAAGAAGGCCTGCGACGACGTCTTCGCGGTCACCGGGGTCAACCCGCTTCTCAAGATCGCCGTCGAGCTCGAGAAGATCGCGTTGGAGGACGAGTACTTCGTCTCCCGCAAGCTCTACCCGAACGTCGACTTCTACTCGGGCCTCATCTACGAAGCGCTGAGCTTCCCGCCAGAGATGTTCACCGTGCTGTTTGCCATCCCGCGTACGTCGGGCTGGCTGGCGCAGTGGCTGGAGCTCACGCAGGACTCCGACCAGAAGATCGCCCGGCCCAAGCAGATCTACACCGGCGAGCGCCAGCTCGACTTCGTGTCCGCTTCGGACCGCTGGAGCCGCTGACGCGGTGGTACTCCGCCGGGCCCGGAGCACGGCCGGGCGGCTCCTACGCGCGGCAGGTGTGCGGCGCGGTGCGCAACGCGCCGAGGATCCGCCGGGCCAGGGCCAGGTCGCGACGCCAGGCCCGCTCGACGAGGGGCACTTCGTCAACCCGATCGCCGAGGGGGCGGATCCCTGCGTCGTCCGCGACGGCGATCGCTACCTCTGGTGCCAGAGCGAGGGCAACGTTGGCGTCGCAATCTGGGTCTCGGACCGACTGACGAGCCTCGGGACCAAGCACGTCGTCTGGCTTGCCGATGCTGAAGGGCCTTGCTCACAACAGGTCTGGGCACCGGAGCTCTTCCGCTTCGACGATCGCTGGTATCTCTACTTCGCGGCGTCGGACGGCGAAAACGCCAACCACCTGACGTACGTCCTGGCTGCCAGCACCGACGACGTCCTCGGTCCCTACACACTGCACGGGCCTTTGCTGACCGGCGACAGCACCGGGGCTGGGGCTGAGAATGTGTGGGCCATCGACCTCACAGTGCTGGAGCACCGGCAGCAGCGGTATGCCGTCTGGTCTGGCTGGCCTGCACCGGGAGAGGACAGTCAGCACCTCTACATCGCGCCGATGGCATCACCCGTCGAGCTGGCCGGCCCACGAGTCCGGTTGTGCGCCAACGACGACCATGTCTGGGAGCGCATCGAGGAGCGCGCACGGTCGCGAGGGCTGAACGAGGCGCCGCAGGTCTTGACGCGAGATGGCCGCACCTTCGTGATCTACTCCTGCGCGTCGTCGTGGCTGCCGACGTACAAGGAAGGCATCCTCGAGCTCGTCGGCGATGACCCGCTCGACCCGGCTTCGTGGCGCAAGAACGATCGGCCGATCTTCGAGTCGACGGCGGCGACGTACGGCGTCGGACACAGCGGCTTCGTGACCTCTGTCGACGGCTCCCAGTGGTGGCACGTCTTCCACGCCAAGCGCGACCGTCAGCCGGACTGGCGCCGTGCATTGTTCGCCCAGCCGTTCAGCTGGGACGACGACGGCATGCCTCAGTTCGGTGCCCCTATGGCTGCCGGCAGCCCTCTGGCCGTCCCTGCGGGCACGCCGCAACGGCACGTCAGCGACTCGCGGACCTGGCGACTCGGCGACGCCGGGTCGGTCGATGACTTCGACTACTACGGCCACCATCAGTTCATTGACGCAGGCGACGATGGCCTCCACCTCGGCCGGGCCCCTGCGGCACCCGTCAACGACTACCGCAGCGGCGAGAAAGCCGTCCTGCGCGACGGCGCCTACACCGACCTCGAGGTCTCGGCCGATTTCGAGTTCGTCGCGGGCAACCGGGCAGCGGGGCTGCTCTTTCGTACGACCGGGGCAGCCGTAGGCCACGACGCCCAGCGGGGGTACTTCGCCGGCATCGCGCTGGATCGGCACGCCCTGGTCGTAGGAAAGACCGACGGGCAAAGCTGGACCCCGCTCTCCGAAGCGCCGCTGGACATCGCTCCGGGAGCCAAGCATCGCGTCGACGTGCGAGCAGTCGGCGACCATATCGAAGTGACGTCGGGCAGCGCGCGAGTCGACGTCCACGACGACGACTATCCGCGCGGCTCGGTGGGCCTACGGGTGGTGGACACACACGCCGTCTTCACCGACCTGGCCGTCACCCCACTCCCCTCGGCTTAAGGGATCAGCGGGCGCGCTGCACTCGGCCCTCGTCCCAGACCGGCTCGTCGGACTCGTAGACGGACCCGTCGGCACCGAACACGAGGAAACGGTCGAAGCCCCGGGCGAACCAGCGGTCGTGGGTGACCGCCAACACCGTGCCCTCGAATGTCTCCAGCCCCTCCTCCAGCGCCTCGGCGGACTCGACGTCGAGGTTGTCGGTCGGCTCGTCGAGCAGCAGCAGTGTCGCACCCGAGAGCTCCAGCAACAGGATCTGCAGTCGCGCCTGCTGACCGCCAGAGAGTGACTCGAACTTCTGCTCCGAGGCGTACGCCAGCTCGTAGCGGTCGAGGGCTCGCGCGGCCTGCTCACGCGGCATACCGGCTCGATGGTCGTCGCCACGGTGCAGGATCTCCAAGAGCGTCCGGCCGATCAGCTCCGGATGTTCGTGGGTCTGCACGAACCAGCCCGGCCGCACCCGGGCCCCGAGCCGTGCTCGGCCCGTGTGCTCGACCGGCTTGATCGGCACCTCGCTGACCGGCCGATGCTCGACGTCGGGGTCGGAGCCGCCAGCCGCCAGCAGCCGCAGGTAGTGCGACTTCCCGGAGCCGTTGGAGCCCAGCACTGCCACCCGCTCGCCGTACCAGACCTCGAGGTCGAACGCCGTCATCAGACCAGTCAGCTCGAGCTTTTCGCAGATGACGGCCCGCTTGCCGGTGCGGCCGCCCTTGAGCCGCATCTTGACGTTCTGCTCGAGCGGCTGGTTCTCGGGAGGCCCTTTGTCCTCGAACATGCGCAGCCGCGTCACCGCAGCCTGATAGCGCGAGGCCATGCCGTCGTTGTACGCCGCCTTCTGCTTGTACATCAGCATCAAGGCGCGCAGCTTGGCGTGCTCCTCATCCCAGCGTCGACGCAGCTCTTCCAGGCGTGCGAACCGGGCTCGTCTGGCCTCGTGGTACGTCGCAAAGCCGCCGGGATGCACCCACACGGTGTTGCCTGCGGCTCCGAGCTCGACCGTCACGACCCGGGTCGCGGTGTTGTTCATCAGCTCGCGGTCGTGGCTGACGTAGAGCAGTGTCTTCGGCGACTCGCGCATCCGCTCCTCCAACCAGAGCTTGCTGGGCACGTCGAGGAAGTTGTCGGGCTCGTCGAGCAGCAGCACCTCGTCAGGGCCGCGCAGCAACGCTTCAAGGACGAGCCGCTTCTGCTCGCCACCGCTGAGCGTCTTGAGATCGCGGTACTTGCACCGGTCGTAGTCGACTCCGAGCGCGGCCATCGTGCAGACGTCCCACAGGACCTCGATGTCGTAGCCGCCGGCATCAGCCCACTCGGCCAGCGTCGCTGCATAGTGCATCTGCGACTTCTCGTCCTCGGCGTCCATCATCTTCAGCTCGGCTGCCTCGACGGCAGCCGCCGCTTGTCGGACGCGTGGTGGAGCCACGGACAGCAGCAGGTCGTGGACGGTCAGCCCTTCGTTGCCTTGGGTGACCATCTGGCGCATCACGCCGAGCCCGCCCGAGCGGCTCACCCCACCGGCGTGCGCCGTGAGATCACCAGTGATGATCTTGAGCAGCGTCGTCTTGCCGGCCCCGTTGGCACCGACCAACGCGACCTTCGCGCCCTCGCCGACCCGGAACGAGACGTCGTCGAGCAGTACCCGACCATCGGGTAGCTCGAACCGGATTCCGGAGATGTCGACATGGCCCACACCCGCCATGATCGACCACTGGGGGCATCTGCCGCACCCCGATTAGCCCGACCCGGCCCGTCAGCCGGCCGGTCGGGCCCAACTACTGACGCTGCTAGTGACGCTCAGCGATGGCGGCCGGAGTGAGGCTCGAGCCCGCACCTCGACGTGGCGCGACAGCGGTAGGAGGCCCAGCGATCTGCTGGGCGCCTGGCTGCCCGTCCTCGACGATGAAGGACGCATACGTGTAGTCAGGGGAATTGGGCGTCAGTACCGACTCGACCATCCGCAGGTCGGTGCGCCACAGGTCTGGTGTGACTTCGCAGCGCACGTAGCCACGACGGTCGCCGTCAAAGAACTTGATGTGCGGGTTGAACTGCACCATCGGCCCGTAGTAGGGCCCGTAGACGATGTCGTCGCCGTTGGTCGAGATCGACGTACCGACGAACTCCGTCGCGACCGTCGGGGAGTCCGGCACGTCGAAGTCGCGATGAATGTCGTTGACGAACGTCGAGTGCCAGTCGCCCGTGATCAGGATCGGGTTGCGTACGTCAGCCTCGACGAACTGTTCGGTGATGCGGTTCCGCGCTGCCGGGAAGCCGTCCCAGGCGTCGTGCCACAACGTAGTTCCGGCCGGCCCGTCGTGGTCGAGCCGAGACATCATCACGTTGTTGGCCAGCACGTCCCAGCGAGCGTTTGACTCTCCCAGCCCTTCCTCGAGCCACTGCTCCTGCGGCTGCCCGAGCATCGAGACCGCCGGATTGTATGCCGCATCGCAGGCCGGAGCCTCACCCCATCCGCACGGCGGGATGGACCGGTACTGCCGTCCGTCGAGGACGTGGAACTTGGCCAGGTTGCCGAAGCTCAGCCGCCGGTAGAGCCGCAGGCTCTCACCGCGCGGGATCGAGCGTGCCCGCAGGGGCTGGTGCTCGTAGTACGCCTGGTATGCCGCGGCACGCAGGGCGCTGATGTCGCCTTCGTACTGTGAGTCGTCGCTGGCGTAGTCGTTCTGCACCTCGTGGTCGTCCCAGGTCACGATCCATGGGAACTGGCTGTGCGCTCGCTGCAGGTCCGGGTCCGACTTGGTGAGCGCGTACCGGTTGCGCCACTGGCGCAGATTCCGTGGGGCAGGTCGCGCTGGGTGAGGAACAGGCGTATGCCGATACCCACCATTGGCATCGATGCCGCCTTCGTAGACGTAGTCACCGAGGTGCACGACCAGGTCAAGGTCTTCGCGGGCGAGGTGCTTGTACGCCGAGTAGTAGCCGTAGTCCCATGCCTGGCAGGAGGCGAAGGCGAAGCTGAGGTGCTGAAGCCGCTCGCCGCGGGCCGGCGCGGTCTTGGTGCGGCCGACTGGGGACCGGTGCTTGCCGTAGCGGAACTGGTAGAAGTAGTGCCGGCCGGGCTGTAGCCCCGTGAGCTCGACGTGCACCGAGTGGGCCAGCTCCGGCGTTGCGAGTGCCCGTCCCGAACGCACTCCCTGCGTCATCCCGTGGTTGGTCGCGATCTTCCAGTCGACACCGACGGGCACGGCAGGCATACCGCCGTGGGGGGCGAACATATCCGGCGCGAGCCTCGTCCACAGCACCACACCATCGGGAGTGGGATCACCGGAGGCGATGCCTAGGGTGAAGGGGTTGTCGCCACCGGGCCGCACGACACCGGCGGCTCTGTCGGCCGGCAGAGTGGCGACCGCTGCCAGACCGGCCACGCCAGCGACTCGCGCGAGGAACTGTCGGCGGCTGGATGCCAGTGAGCCGGCGAGAGGGTTGGGGACGTCAGACATGGACATGTGGGTCTCCTCAGATCGCAGCCTGCACGGGACCCTAGGCCCCGTTTCACTGCCCTGACAAGGGTCGGCGAGGTGTTTCTGCGGAGCGCTGGGTCCTGCGTCGCGCGCTGGTCCACGGACTGGACCGGGTCCATCACGTTTGACGCCTCAGTCGAGCGCCTTGACGGCTTGCTCGATCGCTCGGTGGAACGTCGGATACGCGTAGATCATCGAGCGCAGCCGCCCGGTCGGAACCTCGCCGTGCACGGCGACCACCAGTGCAGAGAGCATCTCGCCGCCGGACGGGCCGGCGACACAAGCACCGACGAGCACGCCGCGCCCGGCGTCCTCGATCAGCTTGATGAACCCATCGTTGCCCGCCTTGTGAATCCAGCCGCGAGTCGACGAGGCCAAGTCGGTTGTCCCGACGCGCACCTGCAGACCTGCGTCGCGTGCCTGCCGCTCCGACATACCTACAGAGCCGACCTCCGGGTCGGTGAACGTCACCCGCGGCACGGCTCGGTAGTCGGCCCAGGGACCGCCGCCGTCCGGGTCGAGGATGGCGCGCACGACGATCGCGGCCTGGTACATCGACACATGCGTGAACGCCCCCTTGCCGGTGATGTCGCCGAGCGCCCACAGACCCTCGCCGACCCTGAGCCGCTCGTCGGTGTCGAGAGACCTGGCGGCCGGGTCGAGGCCCACCGTGTCGAGGCCCAGGTCAGCAAAGTTGGGCGTCCGGCCGGCCCCGACGAGTAGCTTGTCCGCCGTCAGGGTCTGGTCGTCGAGGGTGACCGCGAAATGCCCGTCGTCGTACGAGATCTCTGAGATGGAGACGTCGGCGAGCACCTGGATGCCCTCGCGTGCGAACACGTCGCCGAGCAGCTTGCTCGCCTCGGGCTCCTCGGGGTTGAGGATCCGGGGAGCCCGCTCAAGGACAGTCACGTCGACCCCGAACCGGGAGAACGCCTGCCCCAGCTCCAGCCCGATTGGGCCACCGCCGACGACGATCAATGAGCCGGGAAGCTCGGTGAGCTGAACGGCGTCGCGGTTCGTCCAGTACGGCGTCTCTGCCAGCCCGTCGATCTGGGGTATGGCGGGTGCGGTTCCGGGGTTGAGCACGACGCCCCTGCGCGCGACGAACGACTCGCCGCCTACAACGACGGTGGCGGCGCCATCGAGCCGGCCAACTCCACGAACGAAACTTGCGCCCGCCCTCTCCAGCCGCTCGACAGCGATCTGGTCATCCCAGTGGGCGGTAGCTTCCTCGGCGATCCGCGTGGCCACAGGTGACCAGTCTGGCGTCACGGAGCTGGCGCCGGCGAGGTCGGGGACGCGGCGACCCTCCTCCAGCACGTTGGCCGCACGAATCATCATCTTGCTCGGAATGCACCCGTAGTAAGGACATTCGCCCCCGACCAGATGCTTGTCGACGCCGACCACCTCCAGGCCGGCCTGGGCTAGCTGGGTGGCGACGGCCTCTCCGCCCGGGCCTAGCCCGACAACGACGACATCGACTTCAGTGCTCATGGCGGCGTCTCCTCAGGAGCTGGGTGAGTCCCTCAAGTCTTCCCCCTCCTGGGTGGGCTCGCTCACCGGCGTGCTGATCCGGGTCAAACATGCGGATGGCGCCACTGACTTGCAGTGGCGCCATCGCGTGTGCGGTCCGTCAGTTCTCTGCGATCAGGACCGGTGGTGCGTTGTAATACAGATCCGGGACCACCGGACGGTCCCAGGTGCGGCTGGCTCGCTCGCATGCTCCGCCGACGGTGCAGCGCACGATGGCCGTCTGCCCGTCGTCGCCTTGCGCGATGGTCAGGAACCGATTGTTGGACTCCCACACCGCGATCCAGTCGAGTCGACCGCTGACACGGCCTGTCCGCTCGCCGTTGCGGCCATCGACGGTGAGCCAGCGGTCTGTGCCGGCCATGTCGAAGTAGTCCCAGGTTGCGAGAGCGTGCCGGCCGTCGCGCGACCAGTCAACGGGCTCGAACTGGCAGGCGCGCCACAGGGCTTGAGACTCGCCCATCCACGTCACTCGAGCGCAGCCCTCGCCGCCCCCGCTTCCGATCCCCGCGAACACCAGGATCCGCTGACGCAGGTCGGCGTCGAGCAGTTGACGCTGCGCCAGGGTCTTGACGACATTGGTCTCGTACTTCCAGGTGCCGCTAACGATGTCGCCACCGTCGCGCCGGTTGAGGAACACCCGCTCGCCGTCGAGGGCAATGGCGTCGGCATAACCGAAGTGGCGCGCCCCGAACTCATTTCCGGTGGTCGGGTTGACGACCTTGACGGCAAAGGGCCCGAGCCCGCCGTTGAGGTCGTCGACGACGGCGATGCGACGTTTGTCTTCGGAGACCACGACGTCGAGGATTTCGCCGCTGGCGATCACCCGGCTTTCACCGTCGCGGTCGTAGGCCGTCAGCCGCATCTGGCCGGTCGAGAACAGCTGGTCGAGCAGCAGGTAGCCCCCGGCGGTCTCCCACAGGCTGAGGTGATTCGGCTGGCTGGCGACGTTGATACGGATGTCTCCATCGCGGATCTGGTCGTTGACCAAGTACGGCAAGCTCGGGTCGGCGCCGCGCTCGAGCGAGCCGGGATCGAGCCTCGTCACCGCGGCGGCGGAGTCCGCGTCCGGCGTTGTCGCAGCGCCGGCGGTCGCGAGGCCGCTGCTGGCGATCGTCGCTGCGACGATCAGGCTCAGCCGTGCGACTCGGCGATGTTTGAGTGTGTTCATGGTGTACCCCCCTCGATGAATGACCACTGTCGGTCAACATGAAGACGCATGTCGCACCGCCGTGGGTTGCATCAGTCGAGTATCGAGTTGGCTGCATCATGGTGCGATGGGCGCTCCCGGCGAGTCCGTCGTACGCGGGCTGCTGTTGTCGTGCCATCCGATCCCGACGGTCGCGGTCACAGCGATGGCGACAGTGTTGGTGGCGTCCGCGGGCAACGAGCTGGCTGACGTCGTGGTCGCGGCCGTGGCGGTGCTCACCGGCCAGCTGTCAATCGGCTGGTCGAACGACCTGATCGACGTACGTCGTGACATCGCCACCGGCCGGGCCGACAAGCCGCTGGCCACCGGGGCGCTTTCCTCCCGGACGGTCGTCGCTGCAACGGCGGTGGCCCTTGTCGTGACGACGGCGGCCTCGCTCGCGCTTGGGTGGCGGGCAGGCGTCGTACAGTTTTGCGTGGTGTCCGGCGGCTGGGTCTACAACCTCGGGCTCAAGTCAACGGCCGTGTCGCCGGTGCCGTTCTTCGTCTCCTTCGGCGCGTTGCCAGCGGTGGCCACGCTGGCTCTCGAGGACCCCGCGTGGCCTCCTGGTTGGGCGCTCGTGGCCGGTGGCCTGATCGGGGTGGCAGCGCACTTCGGCAACGTGCTGCCCGACCTCGACGAAGACGAGGCCACCGCCGTGCAAGGTCTGCCGCACCGCCTCGGTCGCGCGACGTCCGCCATCGTGGCCTCAGCATGCGCTGTGGCGGCCGCGACGATCGCCGTCGTCGGTGCGGATCCGCCGCTGCCATGGGCTGTTGCTGCGCTCGTCGCGGCCGTTGGGTTGGCTGGTGGCGGCCTGGTCGTCGTACGTCGGCGGCCACGCTCGGAGGCGGCGTTCTTCACGAGCATGGCCGTGGCTGCGATCGGGGTCGCCGTCATCGCCGCAACCGGGGCTCTGGCCTGAGCCCGTATGACCCAGGCCAGCACACGGTGCCCGTCAGCCCGGGATCGGGTGGAACAGTCCGGTCAGTCCCTTGCCGGCTGAGCCGTCCGAGACGTACAGCCCGATGGCGTCGACGATCCAGGGCATGGCGTTCGCCCGCGTGACCTCAACGATTCCCTGCTCGGTGAAGTACCCGACGCAGCCGAGACGCACCTGCACGTCGACGTCTGCGGTCTCACTGTGGAAGCGGAGCTGAACGAGATCCGCAATGGTCCCGTCCGGCACCGCGCATCGATCGTGCCCGAACGGACCCTGTTCCAATGTGTCAACGATGTCCCTCGCCGCGGCAGCAGAGATCGTGGTCGAGTAGCCGAGAAAGACGTCGGGACCTGAGTCCTCGCGGCGGTAGGCGCATACCGAGGCAGACTCCACCTCGCCGAAGTCGATCCTGAACGCTTCCGGAAAGCCCACGATGCCTGCTGGTGGGAGTTGCGAGATGGGGCGCGTCGCTGTGTCACACCCGTTGGCGTCGACCGCCACGGGCTCGAGCGAAGCCAGGATCAAGGCGAGCTCGTCTGCATCGTCGTCCCCCACAGTCACGCGCACCCCAGCTACTTCGACCGTCCGCTGGACGAACTCGTTGGAAAGCTCGACGGCGCCGACGTCGACCGATGCCCCGAACCAGACCCAGGGATACGAGGGCCCGTCGACAGGCCAGTCACCACTCTCGTCGGGCCAGTAAGCACCACTGTCGGCGCCCTTGTAACTAGTGCAGAGGTCACTCAACGTGTAGTCCGCCCGGCCGACGTACGGCCTGGCGCTCTGTTCATCGAAGCGGGTCTCGCCGTCGGCGCCGGGATACGCGTGCGCGCCCTGGCCGCAGAAGATCACGCCATTGCCGTCGTAGTCTCGTCTGGGCGCTCCTCCCCAGCCCCAGTCCGGGGGCACTCGGAGCTGCACGCCACGGTAGGACTCGACGCGCCAGTTGGCCGGGACCTGGGGATCCGACGTTGGATCTGTGCTGTTCTGCCCGGTGTTGGTCGGGCCCGCGACGGGAGCCTTCTCGACACCTGGGTCATCCACGAGGTCGGTGGCGACCACTCCCGCCACGATGACAGCAGCGGTCGCGGCCGCGACCAACCCGATGCGGGTACGTCGCCGGGTGCGTGCACCGGCTCGAGCCCGGGCGGCATACCCGCCGTGGTTCTCGACCTCTTCGGCCTTGCCCTGCAGCCCTGCTCGCATGATCGCTTCGAGATCGTCGTCTCGGTGCTCAGTCATCGCTTTTCTCCTGCTCGAGGGTCGTCCGCATGGCGGCTAAGGCGCGGTGGACGTGGGATCGCACGGTCGCTTCGGGGCACTGGAGGATCGCGGCGATCTCTCGGTAGCTGAGGTCCTCGTAAAAGCGGAGCACGACGCTCGCCCGCTGGTTGGGCGGCAGCGTCGCGCAGAGCTGCCAAACCGCCTCGGCATCCGACAGCCCACCGGCGTGGTCAGGTCTGGCCGCGTCGCCTTGGCCGCGGGTCGGTCGCACCAACGCCACCGGGACCTCACGACGGCGAAACTTCCGCCACCAGGACACATGGGCGTTGACGATCATCCTGCGCACGTAGGCATCGCGGTCGTCCATTCGAGACACCCGTGGCCACTGCTCACATGCCTTGGTCAGGGCCGTTTGGACGGACTCTTCGGCTGCTTCTTGGCTGCCCGTCACCAAGTAGGCGAACCGCAGCAGCGCACCGACGCGGGCGCTGACCCAGGCGTCGAAGCCGTCGCCGTCCCCCATGTCCGCGGGGTCAGCGACGTCTACGTCGTCGGCTGCCACCACCCCATCCATGCACAACCAACGCCACAGCGAGCCGCTCTGTTGCAGTTGCTCCCGAAGTTCTGCTCGTCCCATGAGCCGGGTTGGCGTCAGGGGCGGCTGACGTGGAGCACCCGGAAGCCTTTCGCGGACGCCATGCGTTCGCAGGCATAGCCCTGGTCGACGAACCAACGCTGCAGCGAGTCGGCGCCGAGGTTCTTGCCCACGACGAGCATCGCTCGGCCGTTGGCCGCGAGGCGAGGCAGCCAGGTCAAGAGCAGCTCGTGCAGCGCCTGCTTGCCGACGCGGATCGGCGGGTTCGACCAGATCTCGTCGAACTGCACATCGGGTGGTACGTCGGTCGGCAATGCCGCTTGCACGCGATCCCCCACGCCAAGTGACGCCGCATTGTCGGCACACAATTGCACCGCGCGTTCGTTGACGTCGACAGCCCAGACAGTCGCCGACGGTTGAACGGTCGCGAGCGCGCACGCGATCACGCCGTACCCACAGCCGAGGTCGAGATAGGTGCCTGCCTTGGTGGGCGGCTCGGTCTCGCGAAACAGCACAGCAGTCCCGATGTCGAGGCGCCCCCTGGCGAAGACGCCGGACGCGGTCTCCAGCTCCAGGTCGCGACCCCATACGGACACGGATATGGGTTGACGCTTGTCGATGGAGCTTGGGTCTGCCGAGAAGTACTGCTCACCCATCGGCGCATGGTGTCACATACCTCGCCGCAGCCTGCGCAGGTCTTCGGTGATCGAGCTTGTCGAGATCTAGGCCTCGACAAGCTCGACCAACGGCATACCTGACCAGTCGACCCGGCAAACGTGACCACTCGGCGCGGCAAACGTGACCACTCGGCGCGGCAAACGTGACCAGTCGACCCGGCAAACGTGACCAGTCGAGACCGCATACCTGACCACTCGACGCGGCATACGTGACCACTCGACGCGGCATACGTGACCACTCGACGCGGCTGCGCTCAGGTTGGGGCGCGTTTCGTACGGGATTCGGCTGCCCGGGCGGCGAGCTCCGCATCGTCGGGGTAACCCACCTCCTCGAGGGTCAGTCCTTGAGGCGGTACGACAAGCACCTCAGGGTGGCGCACACCTGCTGCGAGCACCTGCGCCGGCCATTCGACCTGTTGCCGCCCCTCCCCGACGGCGATCAGCGCCCCCACCAGCGACCGCACCATGTGGTGGCAGAACGCGTCGGCGATCACCCTGCCGGTGAGCACGTCACCCTCCCGCGACCACGCCAGCTCCCGCAACGTCCTGATCGTTGTCGCACCCTCGCGCCGCTTGCAGTACGCCGCGAAGTCGTGCATTCCTGTGAGCTGCTCGGCCGCCGCGTTCATCGCGCCCTCATCGAGCCGCCGGCGCCAGTCGAGGACGTGGTGGCGGTGCAACGGGTCCGCCGACACCGGTGCGTCGCAGATGCGGAAGGCGTAGCGCCGCCACGTGGCCGAGAACCGCGCGTCGAACCCCTCTGGCGCCGGCACGATCGACTTCACCCGTACGTCGGCGGGCAGCAGCCGCGAGAGCCGCCACACCAACCGGGCGAGATCCCCGCGGACCTCAGCCGACGCTTCCGGCGCGACATCCACGTGGCACACCTGGCCGCGGGCATGGACGCCTGCGTCGGTGCGTCCAGCAACAGTCAGGCGACCGGCGCTGCTCTCACCACCGCCAGCCGGGAGACGCAACACGGTCGCGAGTGCATGCTCGATCGTCCCCTGCACTGTTCGAAGACCGGGCTGGTCGGCCCAGCCCGAGAACCCCGTGCCGTCATACGAGACATCGAGGCGCAGCCGCATCAGACCTGAAGCCGGCATCGATGACATGGACGCCATTGTCGCGGGTGATCGGCCGCGGCGTTTCTACGGACCCGGCACGCGCCCCAAGTCAGGCTGGCCGCCTCTCGACACGCGAGCCCACCGCACGTGCATGATGATCGCGACTAGAGCAAGATGAGGCCCACAACCGTCAAGTGTTAGCGGAGGCACCCCGCCATGACGAGACGATCCGGACGAGCGCTGCTCTGCGTTCTCTTCGTCGCAGCGCTACTCAACGCCTGCGGCGTCACCCGCGGAGATGACAGCCGCGACCTCAAGATGATGATCCCCAACAGCCCTGGCGGTGGCTACGACCAGACGGGTCGCGCGGCAGTCGACGTGATGGAGGACCTGGACATCACCGGCGGCAGCTTCCAGGTGTCCAACATCATCGGCGCCGGCGGTTCGGCGGCGATGACCGAGCTGATGGGCAAGAAGGGCGACGAGCACACCATGATGACGGCGGGCCTCGGCGTCGTTGGGTCGCTGTACTCCTTCGGCAACGAGTACAAGCTGCACGATGCCACACCGCTCGCGCAGCTCATCACCGAGCCTGAGGGGATCCTCGTCCCCGGCAACTCGCCCTTTGAGACCGTCGACGACTTCGTCCAAGCCTGGCATGACAATCCCAACGACATGGTCGTCGGCGGTGGGTCATCTCCGGGCGGCCCCGACCACTTGTTCCCCATGCAGCTCGCCGCGGCCGTCGACATCGACCCGAACACCGTCAACTATGTGGCCTACGACGGTGGCGGCCCGCTGACGAGCGCGTTGCTGGGCGAGAAGATCCAGGTCGGCTTCTCCGGGCTCGCTGAGTTCACCGGGCAGATCGAGGCCGGAGAGCTGCGTGTCCTCGCCGTGTCCGGCGAAGAACGTCAACCCCAAGAGATCCTTGCCGACGTACCGACACTGACCGAGTCCGACATCGACCTCGTCTTCCTCAACTGGCGAGGAGTGCTGGCACCTCCGGACATCTCCGACGATCGCCGCGACGAGCTGATCGGGTACCTGCAGGAGATGCACGACTCACCCGAGTGGCAGAAGACGCTGGAGACGTACGGCTGGACCGACGAGTTCATCACCGGCGACGAGTTCGAGGAGTTCCTGATCGCACAGGACGAACGAGTCACGGGCACCTTGGAGGAGCTGGGATTGGTATGACGACGACACGATCCGAACCGGCCGAGACCGACAGCCAGCCGATCGACAAGGCCCAGTACGGCCTTGCTGCGGTGCTCGGAGTCGTCGGCCTCTACACGATCTACGACGCCAGCACCCTCAACGTCGGCTTCGGCGATCCCATCGGGCCTCGAGTGTTCCCCTACGCAATCGGCGGTGTGCTGGTCGTTCTCTCCGTGATCCTCGCCATCGCCACCTCACGCGGCGACCGACCTGAGGCTGAGAGCGGCGAAGACATCGACCTGACCACCAAGCCGGATTGGCTGACGATCGCCAAGCTGGTCGGCTTCTTCGCGTTCAACATCGCCACCGTCAACCTGCTCGGCTGGGCCATCACAGGTGCGATCCTTTTCGCCGGCTGCGCATGGTCGCTGGGAAGCAAGACGGTGCTTCGTGACGTGATCGTCGGCGCCGTGATGTCCGTCGGAAGCTGGTACTTCTTCTGGTCGGTGCTCAACGTCCAGCTCACGCCAGGCATCCTGGACGGGATCTTGTAATGGACAGCCTCGAACTGCTGTGGGGCGGCCTCCAGGAGGCGCTCACACCCGAGAACCTGCTGTACGCCGCCATCGGTGTCCTGCTCGGCACCCTCGTGGGCGTACTGCCCGGCATCGGGCCTGCCATGGCCCTCGCGCTGCTGCTTCCCGTCACCTACGGTCTCGAGCCCACCCAGGCGTTCATCATGTTCGCGGGCATCTACTACGGCGGCATGTACGGCGGGTCGACGACCTCAATCCTGCTCAACACGCCAGGCGAGTCCTCGTCAGTGATGACCGCGATCGAAGGCAACAAGATGGCGAGGAATGGCCGTGCCGCGCAAGCCCTGTCGACCGCGGCGATCGGCTCGTTCGTCGCGGGCACGATCGGCACGCTGTTGGTCGTGTTCTTTGCGCCGGCACTGGCCGAGCAGGCGGTCAAGATTGGCGCGCCGTCGTACTTCGCGATCATCTTGTTGTCGCTCGTGCTCGTCACAAGCGTCCTCGGCACCTCGAAGCTCCGGGGCTTCCTGGGGCTGTTCATGGGACTCACCATCGGACTCATCGGCCAGGATGTGTCGACCGGGCAGCCGCGACTGATCCTCGATCAGGTCCAGCTCGCAGACGGCATCGACATCGTGGTCGTAGCGGTGGGCATCTTCGCGGTCGGCGAGGCGCTCTGGGTTGCCGCACATCTGCGTCGGCGTCCGGTCGAGGTGATCCCGGTGGGGCGCCCGTTCATGGGCCGCGAAGACTGGGGACGATCTTGGAAGCCGTGGCTACGCGGCACAGCCCTCGGGTTTCCGTTCGGCGCTGTCCCCGCTGGCGGCGCCGAGACCCCGACCTTCTTGTCCTACGTCCTGGAGCGACGACTGGCCGGCAAGAAGGGCGAGTTTGGGCGCGGCGCTATCGAGGGCGTGGCCGGGCCGGAAGCCGCCAACAACGCGTCCGCTGCGGGCACGTTCGTCCCCTTGCTTGCCCTCGGTCTGCCCGTCACAGCGACGGCGTCGATCATCTTGGTGGCGATGCAGAGCTACGGCATCCAGCCTGGTCCCGAGCTGCTCGGCAGCGAGGCCGACCTTGTGTGGACCTTGCTCGCCAGCCTGCTGATCGGCAACACCCTGCTCCTCGTGCTGAACCTGCCCCTCGCTCCGCTGTGGGCGCGACTGCTGCAGATTCCGCGACCGCAGCTGTATGCCGGCATCCTCTTCTTCGCGTCGCTCGGTGCCTACAGCGTCAGCCAGTCGGCGTTCGACCTCGCCCTGCTCCTCGTGTTCGGGCTGGTCGGCTACGCGATCCGCAGGTTCGGCATCCCCGTTCTCCCGTTGATCCTCGGCGTCATCCTCGGCCCGCTGATGGAGGCGAAGATGCGCGAGGCGCTGGACCTGTCGAATGGCGACGTGTCCGGGCTCTTCAACGAAGGCCTTGCGGTCTTCATCTACATCGTCATCGCGCTGGCCCTCGTGTCACCGCTCGCCCTCAGACTTGTACGCGGACCGGACAAGTCAGAACCTCCTTCGCGCGATAGAGAGATGATCTCGTCATGACCGTCGTTGTGGGCTATGTGCCCAACCAGTACGGCGATGCCGCCCTCGACGCAGGCATCAAGGAAGCGCGCCTGCGAGGTCAACGGCTCCTGGTCGTCAACAGCTCCAAGGGCGACGCACTGATCGACAAGAAGTTCGCCAACAAGGAGGCGATGTCGAGTGTCCACACCCGGCTGGCCGGTCTCGACATCGACCACGAGGTGCGCCAGACCGTCGCCAGCGACGTCGCAGAATCGCTGCTGCAAATCGTCATCGAGGTAAAGGCCGAGTTGCTGGTGATCGGCCTACGGCACCGCACACCTGTGGGCAAGATGCTCATGGGCAGCGTGGCGCAGAGGGTGTTGCTCGAGGCCCGATGCCCGGTGCTCGCCATCAAGCCCCCATGGTGGTAGCTCGCGACGCTGGCCTTACTCAGTTCAGGTACGACGCCTGAGCTCGACGCAGCATTCGCCTTCGGCCGGCGAGAGCACGGCGTCGAGGCGATCGGCGCCAAGACCGTCGAGCAGCCCGCCCATAAATGCTTCGTTGAGGCCGCACACGAGCTCAGGAGCGCGCTCGGCCAATGGGTGGAAGGGGCAGTTACGCAGACGTAGGCGGTCGGTGGCCGGCCGGTAGGGCTCGTAACCGCGCTCGTCGAGCACCGACTCCACCAGGGTGAGAGCGCGCTCGGCACCGAGGCGACCGCGGATCTCGCCCTTGTCGACCAAGTCGGCGACGGCCTTCCCCTGTTCGGTGCTCAGTCGGCGCCGCGCCTCGGCCGCGCTCTCGTCATCGCGCTGGGCGACGGCTGCGTCGATCAGGATGGTCGCGAGCTGGTCGTGAGAACGGGCCGGCACGCTCACCTGCACCGCGTCTGCAACCGGCTCGTACACCTTGGGCGTGCGCCCGACCCGGTGCGTCTTGCCTCGCGAAATGCTCGACGTCAGCAACCCGGCGATGACTAGCTTGTCGAGATGGAAGGCGGCCAGCTTGCGTGAGATCCCGACCGCTTCGGCGGCTTCCTCCCGCGTCACTGGGTGGCCTGACCGGCGCACGCAGGCATACAGCTGGCTGCGCACGGAGTCGTCGAGCGCGGCCACAGCACCGATCGCACGCCGGGCCTGCTGTTCACCTACCATGACCACACCTTAGCGTCGTACCGCCGGATATTTCGTCGATGAAAGACTCCGAATCGTCTGCCAGCGCCTGCCACACACCGTGATTGACTCGGCGGCATGAATAAGACTAGTCTTCATTAGTGAAACTATCCACTTCGAGAAGAGGCGACGATGACGATCGAGCTTGCGCAGCCAAGGCCGACCCATGCGAGCGCGCCGCGGGGGCGACACCCACGCCAAGACCGGCTCCGGTCGATCGACACCCCGGGAATCGGCGTCGACCTCGCGGCAGCCGAAGCGGCCGCTCGATCGTTTCTGCACGCGCTCGGGATCCCCACCGACTCGGAGTCGATGGCCGGCACACCGCGACGGATGGCCAATGCCTACGCCGAGATGTTCGATCCGCGTCCGTTCGACCTGACGACGTTCCCCAACGACGAGGATTACGACGAGCTCGTCGTGTCGCGGTCGATCCCGTTCCGATCCGTCTGCGAGCACCACCTGCTTGCGTTCGTGGGCGTCGCGCATATCGGCTACCTCCCGGGCGAACGCATCCTCGGCCTGAGCAAGTTTGCCCGCGTCGTCGAACACTTCTCGAGCCGCCCACAGGTGCAGGAGCGCCTGACCAAACAGGTGGCCGACTGGCTCAACGAGCAGCTTGCGCCGAAGGGGGTCGGCGTCGTGATCGAGGCGGAGCACAGCTGTATGTCGCTGCGCGGCGCCTTGGCAGCAGGCTCCAACACAGTGACCTCTTCCCTGCACGGCCTGATCAGGTCAGACTCGCGATGCCGCCAGGAGTTCTTGGCGCTGACCGGCGTCATGTCGTGACCAGGTTGGCTCACACGAGCAGGTCCAGCGCCGTACCCGAGAGGAAGTCATCATGACGACAACCAACCGCATCGTCATCGTCGGTGGAGGGCTCGCCGGGGCCAAGGCGGCCGAGGCGCTCCGGGAGCGGGGCTTCAGTGGCGAGCTCACGCTGGTCGGCGACGAGCAGCACCTGCCCTACGAGCGCCCGCCACTGTCGAAGGGTTACCTCGCCGGCACCACCGACCGCGCCGAGTTCGAAGTCCATGACGAGCAGTGGTACGCCGACCAGCACATCTCGCTGATCCTGGGCGTCTCAGCCACCGCGGTCGACGCCGCGGCTCAGGTCGTCACGCTCGTCGACGGCCGCCAGCTTCCCTACGACAAGCTCCTGCTTGCGACGGGCTCCCGCGCCCGCGCACTGCCGCTGCCGGGTGCCGGCGCGCATGGAGTGCTGTCCCTGCGCCGTGTCGAGGAGTCCGACACAATCGCGCAGGCGATCGCCGAGGGTGGACGGCTCGCGGTGATTGGTGGTGGCTGGATCGGGCTGGAGGTTACGGCCAACGCCCGCCAGAAAGGCGTTGAGGTCACCGTCATCGAAGCGGCCGACCTGCCGCTCGTCGGCGCGCTCGGCCCCGAGCTGGCCCAGGTTTTCCTCGACCTGCACAAGGAGCACGGCGTGACCTTCCACCTTGGGGCAAAGGTCGCCGAGATCACGGCCAAGGACAGCGTTGCCACCGGGGTGCAACTGGCCGACGGCACGCACATCGCAGCCGACGCCGTGCTCGTCGGCATCGGCGCCCAGCCCAACCTCGCGCTGGCTGAGAGCGCCGGCCTCGACCTCGACAACGGTGTCCTCGTCGATGCGGGCTTGCGTTCGAGCGACGCGTCCATCTGGGCGGTCGGCGACATTGCCAACCACGACCACCCCGTCGTCGGTCGAGTCAGGGTCGAGCACTGGGCCAACGCGCTCAACCAGCCAGCCGCCGCGGCGGCCTCCATACTGGACGACCAGACGTCGTACACCGAGCTGCCGTACTTCTTCACCGACCAGTACAACCTCGGAATGGAGTACGTCGGGCACGCGCCACCCGGGAGCTACGCGCGCGTGGTGATTCGCGGCGACCTTGCCAGCCGCGAGTTCATCGCGTTCTGGCTCGATGACAGCGACCATGTTTTGGCAGGGATGAACGTCAACGTCTGGGACGTGGTCGACGACATCAAGGCGCTGATCCTGTCCGGAAAGGCAGTCGACGTCGACCGCCTCACCGACGTCGACGTACCCCTCGCCAGCCTGTTGGGGTCATGACTCCGGCGACCGCTGCGCTGCAGCCGCGCTGATCAACCAGAGCATGACACCGGCGATCACGGAGGCTGCCAAGGCTCCGCCCCAAAGCGCGCCTTCTCCGAGATGTTCGAGCACTTGAGTCCCGACCGCCGGCGCGAGGAACGCGGCGAGCCCGAACGCCAGTCCAAAGGCACCCATATAGCGCCCCCGCAGCCGCACCGGCGCAAGCGCGGCGACCAGCGCACCCAGCAGGCCCGCCGCGAGCACCTCACCCAGCGTCCAGACAACGATCGCGACAATGTGGCCAGCCATGCCGTCGGCAAGCGCCGTCAACCCGAACCCCACGCCCTGGATGCTCATCGCGCAGAAGAGCAGTGGACCACCGCGGAAGCCGACTAGCAGACCGATCAGAATCGGCTGCAACACCACGATCAGGACGCCGTTGAGGCTGATAGCGAGGCCGTATGACGCCGGCCCAAGGCCGTCGGCCGCGAAGGCCAACGGCAGCGTCAGGTAGGCCTGCATGTAGACAACCGCTTGGAGCATAACGGCGAAGACCAGGGCCACCATGAGCTTGTCGCGCACGACATCGACGAAGTGACCCTGGTCCCCGGTGACCTCCGGGCGACTCTCGGGCACTCCACGCAGCACCAGGAGCGCAAACAGCAGGCTGGCCGCTGCGTCGAGCACGAACAACAGCCAGTAGTCGCGGGAGGCGAGGAATCCACCCAGCGGCGTCGCGATCGAGAAACCCAGGTTGATCGCCCAGAACTGCAACGCGAAGGCCCGCGGACGGTCGGCGACGGACACCAGATCGACAATGGCCGCAGCCGAAGCCGGTCGGTACAAGTCCAGACACAGGCCGTAGACAAAGCACGACACCGCCAGCGTGACGACTGTGTCGGCGGCGCCGAGGACGACCAGCGCCACTGCCGCACTCGACAGGCCGGCGACCATGGTGTTTCTGCGGCCGATCTGGTCTGCGAGTGCGCCACCTAGCGGTTGGCTGAGCGCCGAGCCGAGGCCGAACAACGTCAACACGAATCCCGCGCGGGCGACAGAGAACCCTTGCTCGTCGGTGAGGTAGAGCGCCATGAACGGCGCCACGAAGGTACCGAGCCGGTTGAGGAGCGTCCCCGCCCACAGATACCAGAACGGGCGGGGCAGCCCATCGAGACGTGGCAGCCACAGGCTGCGCCGCGAAGCGACTTCCTTGCGCTCGATGGTCACCGCACGAGTCTGCGGGGTCAGGTGGACTTGAAGTCAACCTGTTATCGCGCCATCCGCTGGACGCCCCGGCGCAGGTGGGGTATGACGAAGGCCCGCCCCCCGAAAGGGAGAGCGGGCCTGTCAGGTGCTGCTCACTGGGTCTGCTACTTGGTGTCGTCCTCGGCTTCGTCGGTCGCTGCCTCGTCGGCGGCTGCCTCGTCCGTCGCTGCCTCGTCCGTCGCTGCCTCGTCGGCGGGAGCCTCGACGGTCTCACCGGCGGGCTCCTGCTCGGCGACGGCCTCTTGAGCCTCGACCTGATCAGTCGCTGCCTCGTCCGTGGCCGCCTCGTTCGTGGTCACCTCGTCGGACGCAACCTCGTCGGACGCAACCTCTTCGGTCGTTGCCTCGTCCGTCGAAGTGTCCTCGGCCTCGACAGGGGGCGCGGTGGTGCCGGTCGCTGCGCCCCGCGACTTGGTCGCGCGAGTCTTCGCGGTGAACTCCGCCTCGACGAGCTCGATCACGGCCATCGGCGCGCTGTCACCCTTGCGGGGACCGAGCTTGGTGATACGGGTGTAGCCGCCGGGTCGCTCGGCATACCGCGGGCCAATCTCGGTGAAGAGCACGTGCACGGTCGTCTTGTCTCGGATGACAGATAGCCACCTGGCGACGGTTGTGGAGGTCGCCGCGCTTGGCCTTCGTGATCAGCCGTTCGGCATACGGGCGCAGCACTCGTGCCTTGGCTTCTGTAGTCGTGATCGCGCCATGCTCGAACAGGCTTGTGGCCAGGTTGGCGAGAATCGCCTTCTGGTGCGACGGGCTGCCGCCGAGGCGGGGACCCTTCTTGGGGATTGGCATGTCATCTCCTCTTCCGAGCCGTATCAGGTACCCGGATAGCTGTTACCTGGATGGAGCCGAGCTCAGTACTGCTCATCCTCAACGAAGCTCGTGTCGTCATCGTCGTAGCTGTCGATCACCGTGCTGGGGTCGAAGCCAGGCGCGCTGTCCTTGAGCGAGAGACCCATCTCGGCGAGCTTCGCCTTCACTTCGTCGATCGACTTCGAGCCGAAGTTGCGGATGTCGAGCAGGTCCTGCTCGCTACGCGAGAGAAGCTCGCCCACGGTGTGGATGCCCTCGCGCTTGAGGCAGTTGTAGGACCGAACGGTGAGGTTGAGGTCCTCCACCGGCAGCGCCAGGTCGGCGGCCAGTTGCTCGTCGACCGGCGACGGGCCGATGTCGATGCCCTCGGCCTCGACGTTGAGCTCGCGGGCCAGACCGAACAGCTCAACGAGCGTCTTGCCGGCTGACGCGAGCGCGTCGCGAGGGTTCATCGACGGCTTGGTCTCGACGTCGATGATCAGGCGGTCGAAGTCGGTGCGCTGCTCGACACGGGTGGCCTCGACCTTGTAGGTCACCTTGAGCACCGGCGAATAGATCGAGTCGACCGGCATCCGGCCGATCTCGGCGTCGGCGCTCTTGTTCTGTACGGCGGAGACGTAGCCACGGCCACGCTCGACGACAAGCTCCATGTCGAGCTTGCCCTTGTCGTTCAGCGTGGCGAGCACGAGCTCGGGGTTGTGGACCTCGACTCCGGCCGGCGGCGCGATGTCGGCGGCGGTGATCTCACCGGGGCCCTGCTTGCGCAGGTACATGGTGACGGGCTCGTCGTGCTCGGAGGAGACGACAAGCTGCTTGAGGTTCAAGATGACCTCGGTGACGTCCTCGCGGACACCCGGGATGGTCGAGAACTCGTGCAGCACGCCGTCGACGCGGATAGAGGTGACGGCGGCGCCGGGGATCGACGACAGCAAGGTGCGGCGAAGTGAGTTACCGAGGGTGTAGCCAAAACCAGGCTCGAGCGGCTCGATGGAGAAGCGCGAGCGATGGTCGTTGACGACATCTTCGGCCAGGGACGGACGCTGGGCGATAAGCACGGTGATTTTCCTTCCTGCACCCCCCGCAATATGAGGACGCAGATTTTCGGATAGGTGTGTTGCTTACTTCTTGGTGTCGCTCGTTTGCTTACTTCTTGGAGTAGTACTCCACGATGAGCTGTTCTTGCACCGGGACGTCAATCTGCTGACGCACCGGGAGCTGATGCACGAGCACGCGCATCTTGTTCGAGATGACCTCGAGCCACGGCGGCACGATCCGCTCGCCGTGGGTCTCGCGAGCCACGATGAAGGGCGTCATCTCCACGGACTTCTCACGGACGTCGATGACGTCGTGAGCCGCCACTTGGTATGACGGGATGTCGACCTTGTGGCCGTTGACCGTGAAGTGGCCGTGGTTGACAAGCTGGCGCGCGTGACGACGTGTCCGCGCGAAGCCGGCCCGGTAGATCACGTTGTCGAGGCGGACCTCGAGCATCTGAAGCAGGTTGTCGCCGGTCTTGCCGGGGCGACGGCTTGCTTCCTTGTAGTAGTTGCGGAACTGCTTCTCGAGGACGCCGTACGTGTAGCGCGCCTTCTGCTTCTCCATCAACTGGTTGCGGTACTCCGACTCGCGGATCCTGCCACGGCCATGCTGGCCGGGTGGGTACGGTCGGCGTTCATAAGCCGCATCTCCACCGATGAGGTCGACCCCCAGGCGGCGCGACTTCTTCGTCATGGGTCCGGTGTAACGGGCCATCAGAAATCAGTCTCCTAACTCGGTCGGGGGTCAGACGCGCGGGCGCTTGGGCGGGCGGCAGCCGTTGTGCGGGCTGGGCGTGACGTCTTGGATGGTGCCGACCTCGAGGCCGACGGCACCCAGTGACCGAATCGCCGTCTCACGTCCCGATCCCGGGCCTTTGACGAAGACGTCGATCTTCTTCATGCCGTGGTCCATCGCCCGGCGACCAGCGGCCTCGGCGGCCATCTGCGCGGCGAACGGGGTGGACTTGCGCGAGCCCTTGAATCCGACGGTCCCGGCACTCGCCCACGAGATCACGGCCCCGTTGGGGTCGGTGATAGTGATGATGGTGTTGTTGAACGTGCTCTTGATGTGGGCCTGGCCCGCAGCAACGTTCTTCTTCTCCTTGCGGCGAACCTTCTTGGCGCCGGCGGCCTGTCGGCCCTTGGGAGGCATATTCACGAACTCCTGGGTGTGAGGTGGCTGGTGCTAGGTGCGGGACGCGAGACGCAGGACGCATCAGATGCGCGCATCACTTGGTCACCTTCTTCTTGCCGGCGACGGTGCGCTTGGGTCCCTTGCGGGTGCGAGCGTTCGTCTTGGTGCGCTGACCGCGGACCGGGAGGCCCTGGCGGTGGCGGCGTCCCTGGTAGCTGCCGATCTCGACCTTGCGGCGGATGTCGGCCGTCGTCGTACGGCGCAGGTCACCTTCGACCTGGAAGTTGGCTTCGATGTAGTCCCGGAGCTTGACCAGCTCCTCGTCGCCGAGCTGGTGGACGCGCAGGTCGGGGCTGACCCCGGTCGCGTCGAGCAGCTCGTGTGCACGAGTCGTGCCGATTCCGAAAATGTAGGTGAGTGCGACCTCAACGCGCTTGTCGCGCGGTAGGTCGACACCAACGAGGCGTGCCATCAGGCGGTGTACCTTTCCGTTGTCGAAGGTGTATGGCGTGCCGCGTCCCTGCCCGCCTCTCGAGGGATCTCTCCCTCGATCTGGCAGGGCCCCGGCCTTCGGTCCGGGGGCAACATCGTCATACCTCGTCCTGGACGAGGCGGTGACGACGAGCGGTCACACTGATGTGTTGCACGGTGGTTGCTCAACCCTGCCGCTGCTTGTGGCGCGGGTTTTCGCAGATCACCATGACCCGTCCGTTGCGACGGATCACCTTGCACTTGTCACAGATCTTCTTGACGCTCGGGTTGACCTTCATCGAGCTCTCCATGTGGGTCACGCACTACCGCAAGCGGTGTGGCGTGACGGGTTGACGGCTGGTGGGGATTGCTACGGGTTACTTGTAGCGATAGACAATGCGTCCGCGGGTGAGGTCGTACGGCGACAGCTCCACGACAACCCGGTCCTCAGGAAGGATCCGGATGTAGTGCTGGCGCATTTTGCCGCTGATGTGAGCGAGGACCTTATGTCCGTTGTTGAGCTCGACCCTGAACATGGCGTTCGGGAGCGCCTCGACGACGGTGCCCTCAATCTCGATGACCCCTTCCTTCTTCGGCATATCCTCCGCAATCTGTAGCAATGTGGTGTCATGGATGCCCCTGACGAGGCGAGGCCCGGGAGACCGCTCGCTATCCCTTCCCCTGGCGGGGCAGCCGCAGGACACAGCGAAGCGGGCCCATGGATGGGCCGACGCACCAGTTTACGTGCAAGACCGGCGAATAGAGAAATCGCACCGCTGCGCCCGCTGACCTGCCAGCTTTGGTCCGTTGACCCGTCAGCTTTGGCCTGTTGACCCGTCAGCCTTGGTCCGTTGACCCGTCACTCGTGGTCCGTCCCCCGTCAACGGGCCTCGAGTAACGGGTCAACGGGGCTCGGGGTAGGGGTCTCGGCTCGGTCGAACGTCAGCGTCTCGCCTCTGGCGCCGCCCATCCAGATGTCCTGGCAGGCGGCCGCCATCTCGTCGAGCCCTTCGACGACCGTGCCGAACACGTTGCCGGGAATCCAGCCTTGGTCACCGTTGATCAGCAGGTTGTTGCGTCCGTAGAACAGCGCCAGGTCGACGACGCGCGCCAGCCGGGTCTGCTCCTGCGTCGCCTCATATCCGTATGACGGGTTGCCCAGGTCGTCGGAGTCGAACGAGAAGTAGCACAGGTCGCCCGGGATCGGCGTCACCGTGATGTTCTCCTTGCCCGGCTCGACGTCGGCGAACGCAGGCACCAGGTTGTAGATCTCGTTGCGTGCGTACTTCCCGTGGAACACCTGACCCGACTGCGGCAGCGCGTTCCAGACCGCCGAGGCCGTGCGCGGCGCCTCGTCGTCGAGCAGCCGGGCGAGGCAGCGGACGTTGCGGGACTCGAGGGTCACGCTGATGTAGCGGGCCATGCTCGGGCGGCCTCCTTGGGTCGGGTCAGGCTTCTGGTCGCGGCTGCGAGATGAGGCGGGGCAGGGACTCGCCCCATGTCGTACGTGCTTCGTAGGCTCGACCTGCCCGCAGCACCACGGCATCGTCGTGGCGCCGGCCGACGACCTGTAGGCCGACCGGCAGACCCGCGGAGGTGAAGCCGCAAGGCACGCTGAGAGCCGGCTGCTGCGTCATGTTGAACGGGTAGGTGTACGGCGTCCAGCTGGTCCACTGCTGCGAGGGCCAGCCGTCGGGCAGCGTCCTGCCCGGCCGCGAACGCCGGGATCGGCATCGTCGGCATAAGCAGCAGGTCGTGGGTCTCGTGCAGAGCACCCATCCGCATCCCGAGGTCAACCCGCACCCCTGTGGCGTCGAGGAAGTCCGATGCGGTGGCATCCGCGTGGCTCTCGATGCCAGCACGCAGCCCAGGGTCAATCCGGTCGATCGCATCATCGCCGTATGCCGCAACCACCTTCGCGGCGCCGGTGAACCACAGCACCTCGAACGCCTCCACTGGGTCTGTGAAGCCGGGGTCGATCTCGTCGACGAGGGCGCCAGCGGCGCCAGCACCTCGACAGCGGCCCGGACGGCGCTGTCGACATCAGGGTCGTTGCGGACATAGCCAAGAGTTGGGGGAGAACGCGATGCGCAGGCCCTCAACGCCACCGTCGAGCCCGCCCACGAACGAGCTGCTGGGAGTTGGCATGGCCGACCAGTCGCGCGGGTCGAAGCCGGTGAGCAGGTCGAGCATGGCGGCCGCGTCGGCGACGGAGCGCGTCATCGGGCCGACATGGGACAAGGTGCCGAAGGGGCTCGGTGGGTAGACCGGCACCAACCCGTACGTCGGCTTGAGCGCCACCGTGCCGGTGAACGCCGCCGGGATCCGGACCGACCCGCCACCGTCGGTGCCCACCGACCACGCGCCCATGCCCAGCCCGACCGCAGTGGCGGACCCGCCGCTGGAGCCACCCGAGGTCAGCTCCGGGCCCCAGGGGTTGCCGGTGACACCGTGGCGAGCCGAGTCGGTGACACCCTTCCAGGCGAACTCGGGCGTCGTGGTCTTGCCGATCATCACGACGCCGGCCTCCCGCAGGCGGGCGACCGAGGGTGCGTCCTCCGGCCACGGACCGCTCTCGTCGATCAGGTGCGTCCCACGCAGCGTGGGCCACCCCTCGGTCAGCAGGATGTCCTTGATCGACGTGGGCACACCGTCGTAGGCGCCGAGCGGACTACCCTCGCGCCACCGCTGCTCCGACGCCTTCGCCGCGGCGAGCGCGCCCTCGTGGTCGACCAGTACGAACGCGTTGACCGTCGGCGTCGATACCGATCGATCGCGTCGAGCGCGGCGAGGGTCGCCTCCACTGGGGAGATCGACCCGTCGGCGAAGCCTTTGGCGAGGTGCACCACCGGTGCAAGGGACAGGTCGCTCATGCCGACTCCTGCGCACCAACCGAGGTGACAAAACCAAGACGCTTGTCGACCACGTTGGCTAGTGGCCGCCCGGCCAGCCAACGATGCGCATTGTCGACGAACTGACGTGCCAGTGACGTACGCCACCCGGCGACATCGCCCGACATGTGCGCGGTGATCGCCACCGGCAGCGATCCACAGCGGGCTGTCGGTGGGCAGCGGCTCGGCCGCGAACACGTCGAGCGAGGCCGCGGCGATCCGGCCCTCGCGGAGCGCGGCCACAGGGCGTCCTCGTCGACGATCGGGCCGCGGCCGACGTTGACCAGATGTGCCGTCGGCTTCATGGCGGCGAGGACCGCGGCGCCGACGCAGCCCGCGGGTCTGCTCGGTCAGCGGCGCGACGCAACCACGACGTGGTCGACCCGCCGACCGCGTCGGCCAGGCTGTCGCTCGCAACACCTCGCCGAAGTCAGGTCGCCGCTCCGGGCAGTCCGGCCCGCGCCGCGGACGCTCACACCCAGCCGCCGCAGCAGCCGAGCCGTCGCCCGGCCGATCGCGCCGGCGCCGACGATCAGCGCCCCTGCCGGCCAGGCACCGCGTCTCCTCGTGCCGCCAGAGCCGCTCCCGCTGCTGGTCCCGGATCTGGCGCGGACGCCTTGACCTGGGCCAGGATCGAGGCCAGCACGAACTCGGCGATCGGTCGGTCGAACACGCCACGGGCGTTGGTGACCACCACTCGGAGTCGACCAGCTCGTCGAACAGCAACGTGTCCACCCCCGCCGCGGCGACGTGCACCCAGCGCAGACCGAGCCGCCCGCGGCCACACGTCGCGCAGGGCGGTGGAGAAGAAGTCCCACAGGAAGAGCGGCGTCGGCGCCGTCGACCGCGTCGGCCAGGGCCGTCGGCGTGCCGCACCTCGACTCGGCCGGAAGCCGCGAGGCACCGCCCGAGACCCCACCGGGGATCACAGCACCGGCGATGCACGGGCCCGTTCGGGCCCGACCAGCACCGCGATGACCGTCCGGTGATCGGCTCGGAGCACCGGCCGCGGGTAGCAATGCGTCTGATTGTCAACAATCTGTGCAAGGCCCGGCAGGACTGGCGGGTGACCAGCGCTGCCCGTCACCCAGACCGGCATCGGCGTGGTGGTCCCGTACGACATGGCCCTCGACCGCGAGCTCTGGCGCTGGACCCCGCCGGACGTGACGCTGCACGTCACCCGGACCGCCGCGTGCCGCGGCGGTCACGGTCGAGCAGGCCGGAGCTGATCGCGACCAGACCGGTGATCACGCCGGCCGCCCGGGACTGGCCCCCGGTCACGCCGGTCGCGACGCTTACGCGTGCACCTCCGGCAGCTTCGTCCACGGGCTCGGCCGGTGAGACGTGATCTGGTCGCGGCGATGCGCGGCGCCGGCGCGCCGCACCGGTGACCACGCAGCGGGGCCCTGCTGGCGGCGCTGCCCGGCTGGGTCGCACCGGTGTGGCATCGCGACCCCGTACGACGGGCGATCACCGCGCGGCTCGGGAGTTCCTCGACCGAGGCCGGGTTCGCGGTCGGTGGCGCGCGCTGCTCGGGCTGGACGCGGGCGATCTGGCCGGTCCCGTACGGCCGAGCGGCCGAGCTGATCCGCCGGCGCCGACGCCCCGGCCGCCGACGCGATCGTGGTCTCGTGCACCAACCTGCGCACCTACGACCTGATCGCGGCCGCTCGAGGCCGAGCTCGGCAAGCCGGTGATCTCTGCCAACCAGGCCACGATGTGGGCCGCCCTGCGCCTGACCGGGCGGCTGCCCGGTCGGTCCCGGCCAGCGCGTCTGGCCGAGGCGTGATCGACCGGTGATCGGACCGGTGGCGCCGGCCGGACCGAGTACGCCGCAGCGGTCTGGCCCGGGTCCAGGCCGCGATGGCGGGCCGGCTCGCTGGCCGCGCCTTGTGGTCACCGACCCGGCCAACATCTACTACCTGACCGGCTACGACGCCTGGTCGTTCTACATGCCGCAGTGCCTCGATCGTGCCGGCCGACCGGCGAGCCTCGGTGCTTCCTGCGCGCGATGGACGCCAACGGCGCGACCTCGACCGGCACCGTCGACCCGGACCGGGTGCGAGGGCTACCCCGAGGCCCTGGTGCACCGGCCGCGACGTCCACCCGTTCGACTGGATCGCCCGCGCGGGTCCCGAGCGGGGGCTGCTCGGGCCGGGCGCGACGGTCGCGCGTCGAGGGCGACGCCCACTTCTTCTCGGTCCGCGGCTACCTGGCGCTGGCCGCCGGACCGCCGGGCTCGTCTGGTGGACAGCGGCGAGCTGGTCAACTGGGTCGCGGCTGATCAAGTCCGAGTACGAGCAGGACGGCTGCTGATCGCCGGGCCGGGCTGATCGCCGAGCAGGCCATGCGGGCGGCGCTGGACGCGGTCCGGCCGGGCCGGCGGCAGTGCGACGTCGGCGGCGGAGATCATGGCCGCGCAGGCCGCCGGCACGCGCCGATTCGGCGGCGACTACCCGGCGATCACGCCGATGCTGCCGACCGGGTCGGCCGCCGGCACGCCCCATCTCACCTGGTCCGAGCGGCCGTTCCTGGCCGGCGAGGCGACCACCATCGAACTGGCCGGCGCCTACCGCGCTACCACGCCCCGCTGGCCCGAACGGTCATGCTCGGGACCGCCGCCGCGGCTGGCCCGCGACCGGCGGCCGTGATCGCCGAAGGCATGGCCGCTGCTGCTGGCGGCGATCGCGCCCGGGTATCACCGGCGGCGAGCTGCACGCGGGTTCAACCCGGTCATCACGCCGGCACGGCCTGACCAAGGAGTCGCGCATCGGCTACTCGATCGGCATCGGCTATCCCCCCGACTGGGGCGAGCGGACGGTCAGCCTGCGGCCGGCCGAGAAGACCAACCTGCACGCCGGCATGGCGTTCCACGTGATCCTCGGCATGTGGATGGACGGCTGGGGGTACGAGCTGTCCGAGCCGGTGCCGTCGCCGATGACGGCGCCGAGCGCTTCACCGACCTGCCCCACGACCTCACCAGAAAGTGAGCACATGAGCCCCACCAGCCTCACTCTGCCCCTCGCCGCCCGGGCGAGTGACCTCGTCGGCTCGGTGATCGACTCGAGCACGTCGCTGCTGCACAAGCAGAAGCATGACATCGTGCGGTTCGCGATGGGCAGCCCGGCTGCGGATGCGGTGCCGTCGGCGGTCCTTTCCCAGGTGGCGCAGGAGTACCTCGGGCCGCACTCGCCCGATGCGTTCGACTACGCGGCGACCGAGGGCGACCCGCCGCTGCGGGAGGCGTTGCTCGCCACGCTCGCCGGCACGGGTGACGAGACGACGCCCGACCGCCTCACTATCACCGCGGGCGGCATGCAGGGCCTCGACCTCTGCTGCAAGCTGTTTGTCGATCCGGGCGACCTCGTCGTGGTCGAGTCGCCGACATACACGAACGGCAGCGCGACGGCTCTCTCGTACGGCGCGGAGCTCCTCGAGGTGCCGGTCGACGAGCACGGCCTTGTCGTCGAAGCGCTCCCGGGGCTGATCGCGCAGGCCGGTCGCTTGCCGAAGGCGATCTACACGATCCCGACGTTCCAGAACCCTTCCGGGGCGACCATGTCGCTCGAGCGTCGGCACGCACTGCTGGAGCTGGCCCGCGAGTGGGGATCGATCGTCATCGACGACGACCCGTACGGCCTGCTGCGATTCGAGGGCGACCCCCTGCCGACGCTGCGTGAGCTGGGCGGTGGCGACCCGCTGGTGTTCTCCGTGCGGACGTTCTCCAAGATCCTCGCGCCCGGCCTGCGGGTCGGTTGGGTCGACACAGCACCGGAGCTGCAGCCGCTGCTGATCAACGCGAAACAGGCGATGGACACCTGCACGAACCTGCCCGGGCAGCGTCTCGTGACCGGCTTCCTCGCCGGCGGCCACCTCACCGACCATCTGGTGACGCAGCGGACGGCATACCGCGAGCGCAAGATCGCCATGCAGCGGTCCCTCGAAGAGCATTTCGGCGACATCGCGCACTGGACCGACCCGGAAGGCGGCTTTTTCCTTTGGGTCACGCTCGAGTGCGGCGTCGACACTCAGTCGCTGTTCGAGGTTGCGCTGGCCGAGGGCGTCGCGTTCATCCCCGGTCCTGCCTTCTCGCCGGCCGGCCGCTTCCATGACGCGCTGCGGCTGTGCTTCGCGTCCACGGCGCCGAAGCGGACGGCCGAAGGCATCGCCCGCCTGCGACGCGCGGTCGACCGGCTGGTCGCGGACGGGTCGAGTGGCTGAGTCGCGCTCGCCGAATGACGACGTCGGCAAGGCGGAGCAGGCGGTCCTCGACCTGATCGATGTCGGCGAGGTCGTCGAGCTGACCCAGGCGCTGATCCGCGCGCCCGGCGAGAACCCCCCTGGTGCCGAATCGGCCAAGGCAGAGGTCCTCGCCGCGGCGTGCAGCGACCGTGGCCTTGCGGTCGAGCTGACCGAGGTCGCGCCGATGCGGCCGAACCTGACTGCGACCCTTCTGCGCGGTGCCGCACCGGGCCTGCTGATGCTCGGACACACGGATGTGGTGCCCGTGGGCGACGGGTGGACGGTCGATCCGCGAGGAGGTCTCGTGCGCGACGGGCGGGTCTGGGGTCGCGGGTCCACCGACATGCTCGGCGGCCTGGCCGGCTGCGTCGTGGCGATGGACGCGTTGCGGCGTTCGGGCGTCGAGCTAGCAGGACCCGTGTCCCTCGCCGCCACAGTCGACGAGGAGGATCTGGGCCTTGGCATCAGGCACTACCTGGCGGCCGACGACCGCTCGTCGTACGCCGGCTGTGTCGTGGCCGAGCCGACGGATTTGCAGACGATCATCGCTGCTCGTGGAGATGCGTACGTCGAGGTGAGAGTCACGGGCCGGGCCGCACACTCCGGCGACCCGAGCGCGGGCGCGAACGCCATCTACGGCGCCGCCGAGGTCATCGCTGAGCTGGAACGATGGCATGGCCAGCTGGCGAGCGACCCTCATCCTCTGGTCGGACCAGCGATGTGGAGTGTCGGCCAGGTGCAAGGCGGCACGGGCACATCGATCGTGGCGGCCGAGTGCATGGTGTCGGCCGACCGGCGGCTGCTGCCCAGCGAGGACGCCGATTCGGTGCTCGAGGAGGTGCGGGAGCGGATAGCCATGCTTGAGCTCGGCTCTCGCGGGCTGGGCGTCGACGTACGGATGCCGATGGCGATGCCGGGATTCGAGACACCGGCGGACCACCCGTTTGTCGCGGTCGCCGACGGTGCTGTGCAGGCGGCCGGCGGCCCGCGGCTGCCGTTGGGCGGCTGGAGTGCGGCCTGCGACGGCGGGTACGTCGCGCGTGACGCCGGTGTCCCGGTCGTCGTGCTCGGCCCGGGGTCGGTCGTCACCCAGGCGCATCGTGCGGACGAGTCGGTCGGGATCGACGAGCTGCTCGTCGCGGCCAAGGCCTACGCCCTGCTCGCGCTCCGTCTCCTCAGCTAGCCACAACGTCCGTAGCTCCGGTCGCGATAGCGCGCGGCTGCACGGACGCAACGGAAGATCAGCGGTCCAGGGCGGCGGCGAGCACCTCGGCCAGGTGCCGCGCGGTGCGGTCAGTGCCCTGCCCGATCTGCGTGCGGCAGCTGAAACCGTCCGCGATCACAGCCGTGTCGGCCGCAGCTTCGCGCACGGCCGGCAGCAGCACCCGCTCCCCAGCTGCCTGCGACACGTCGTAATGGCCCTGCTCGAACCCGAAGTTGCCGGCGAGCCCACAACAGCCTGAGTCAGGGACGATCGCCGACATCCCTGCAGCCGTCATCAGGGCCGAGTCAGGCCCGAAGCCCATCACCGAATGCTGGTGGCAATGCACCTGCACGAGCGCCTCGCCGTCGACGGCTGGCGGTTTCCAGTCGGGTGCGAACCTCGCCAGCGTCTCCGCCAGGGTGTACGTCGACCGGGCGACGCGCCCTGCCGCCCCGCCCAGCCCCCCCTCGCCGAACAGGCCGGTCGCGTCGTGCCGGAACACCGCCGTGCAGCTCGGCTCGAGGCCGACCACGGGGAGCCCCTCCTCGACGTACGGCTCGAGCGTGTCGATGGCACGGCCCAGCACCCGCTTAGCCTTGTCAAGCTGCCCAGTCGAGATCCAGGTGAGACCGCAGCACACCGGTCCCTCGGGCACGACCACCTCGAGTCCTGCGGCCTCAAGCACCCGCACAGCGCTACGACCGACCTCCGGGGCCAGGTAGTTGGTGAACGTGTCCGGCCACAGCACCACCCGCTGGGTCGTCCCGGCAGTCGCCGCCGGGACCGGCAGAGCAGCGAACCAGCTCGTGAAGGGCTCAGCGGCGAACGCCGGGAGGTCGCGCTCGACAGCGATGCCACCCGCGCGCTTGAGCGCGGCGTTCGCCCGCGATTGGGTGACCCGGTTCGTCAACCGGGGCACTTTCGACGCGAGACGAGCCCAGACCGGAAGCCACCCCATCGACCAGTGCGATCGCGGTCGCGCCCACGGCCGGCGCCGATAGTGCTGATGGATGAACTCTGCCTTGTAGGTCGCCATGTCCACATTGACCGGGCAGTCGGATAGGCATCCCTTGCACGACAGGCACAGGTCGAGCGCATCGAGCACTTCGGTCGAGCGCCACCCGTCGGTGACAACCTCGCCCTCCAGCATCTCCCACAGCAGATGCGCGCGTCCGCGCGTCGAGTGCTGCTCCTCGCGGGTCACTTGGTAGCTGGGGCACATCACCCCACCGGACGACTGCCGACACTTCCCAACGCCGACACAGCGCCGCTGGGCCTGCGCGAAGCTGCCGCCGTCGTCGGGGTAGGAGAACACCGTCAGCAAGTCGCGTCCCCGCGCCGGGCCGGTATGCCGCATGGAGCGGTCGAGCGGGACCGGGTCGACGATCATGTGCGGGTTCATCACACCGGCAGGGTCGAACACCCGCTTCACCTCGGCCAGCACCCCCACCGCCTCGGCGCCGTACATCTTCAGCAGCAGTTCCGAGCGGGCCCGGCCGTCGCCGTGTTCGCCGGAGACCGAGCCGCCGAGCGACACGACCAGGTCACAGGCCTGCTCGACGAACGACCGGTACTGGGCCACCCCCGGCTCGCTCAACAGGTCGAAGTCCATCCGCATGTGCATGCAGCCCTCGCCGAAGTGGCCGTACGTCGACCCGGTCAGCCCGTGACGGGCCAGCAGTTCGTCGAGCGCGCGAAGGTAGGAGCTGAGCCGCGCGGGCGGAACGGCCGCGTCCTCCCAGCCACCCCAGGCCTCGGCGCCGTCTGCCCGCCGCGTGGCGAGACCCGCCGCGTCACGGCGGCACCGCCACAGCACCGCCTGGGCACCCGGCTCGGTGACAATCGCGGCCGTCACCTGCAGCCCGGAGTCGGCCAAGTCGCTGACGATCGCGTTGGCCCGGCCGGCAGCAGCTGCGACATCGTTACCGGCCACCTCGACGAGGAGCCAAGCCTGCCCGGCCGGCAGCCCCGCCGCGGCTGCCTGACGACGTACCTGCTCGGGCAGCATGCCGACCAACGCAGCGTTGATCGACTCCATCGTGAGCGGGTCGTGCGGGAGGACGTGCAGCACGCTGTCTGCTGCCGTGATCGAGTCGGGAAAACCCAACACCAGAAGGGCTCTCGCCCTCGGCAGCGGCGTGAGCGCGACGGTTGCGCGCAGCGTCGTCGCGAGGGTGCCTTCGCTGCCGCAGAGGAGCCGCGCGACGTCATGGCCGTGCTCGGGCAGCAGCCGACGCAGTGCGTAGCCGGAAATCTGCCGCGAGAACGTCCCGAACTGCCGCTCGATCATCAGCGCGTGCTCGTCAACAATGGCGAAGAGAGCCCGATGCAGCTCGCCCTCGCGCCCCGAACGAGCCTCGAGGCCTGCCCGCCGCGATGCCGCGTCGGCGTCCGGCGATGGCGTGTCCACAGTGAGCGAAGTGCCGTCAGCGAGGACGACGTCGAGGCTGCGTACGACATCCGCCGTGGTCCCCCACGCGACCGAGTGGGCACCGCAGGCGTTGTTGGCGATCATGCCGCCGAGCGTTGCCCGGCTGGCCGACGACGGGTCAGCAGCGAACGTCAATCCGTGAACGGCCGCGGCCTTGAGCAGGTCGGTGAGCACCACGCCGGGCTCCACCACAGCGGTCTGCGCCTCGGCGTCAAGGTCCAGGATGTGGTGGAGGTGGCGGGAGCCGTCGATGACAACACCGCCGATCGAGTTGCCGGCCATCGAAGTACCACCGCCGCGCAACGTGACCGGGGCACCCGCAGCTGCGGTCAGGGTGGCGGCTGCTGCCAGGTCGTCAACGTCCGCGGGCACCACCACGAGTTCGGGCACGGCGCGGTAGTTCGACGCATCAGTGGTGTAGAGCGCCACCATGGCAGCGTCACGCGAGACGGTGCCGCGCAACTGCCCCCGCAGCTGCTCGGTGAGAGCCACGACGTCGTAGCCCGGATCACCCATCCATCGACTCCTCGCTCTCGCGGTCACGCTACCGAGGGCTCACACCGCTCGTGGCTGCTGTTGTCCGTGGCGCCTATGTAATATTGTCAACAATCCACCCATCAGGCACTCATGGGGGTTGTATGACGAAGACCGCCACCGTCGGGCTGCTGTATCCCGGCTTCGAGGCAGCAGACGACTACACGACACTCGAGTCCCGTCTCGACGGCAGCGTTCGACTGCCGCTCGTGCACACGTCCGTCGGGGAAGACGCGCACCGAGTGGACGCGCTCCTCGACCTCGGTAGCGTGGCCCGGCTCGCAGCCGGCGCCGCCGAGTTGCGCAGCCATCAGCCGGACTCGGTGATGTGGGCCTGCACTTCGGGGAGCTTCGTGTTCGGCTGGGAAGGCGCCCGCCGCCAGGCCGACGGAGTCGCCGACGTGCTCGGCCTTCCGGCGTCTTCCACCTCGATCGCGTTCGTCAACGCCGTGCACGCGCTGGGTTTCGACACGGTGGCGGTCGCGGCGTCGTACCCACACGATGTCGCGGAGCACTTCGTGACCTTCCTTCGCGCGGGTGGCGTCGGCGTCTCCGCAATGGGTAGCCACGGAATCGACACCGCCAAGGATGTCGGGTTGCTCGACCACGACGAGGTGGTCGCGATGGCGCGCAGCGTCGACACCACGCGTGCGCAGGCTCTTCTGGTGCCCGACACGGCTATGCACTCGCTCGCCTGGCTCGACGACCTGGAAGCCGCGGCGGGCATCCCCGTCTTGACTGCCAACCAGGTCACGGTCTGGGAGGGCCTGCGACTGCTCGGCGACGTGCCCCGCATTGAGGGACTGGGCACGCTTTTCCGGTCGGGTCACGCCACGCCGTCGGAGTCGGCGGGGGTGCGTTCATGACCACGCCCCGCCACATCGAACCGCTCGTACGAGAGTCGACGCCCAGCATCATCGCCGACAAGCTCCGGCAGGCCATCAGCCACGGCGAGCTTCGCGCCGGCATGCAGCTCGGCGAAGCGGAGCTCGCGCGGCAGCTCGGGGTCAGCCGCGGCCCGCTCCGCGAGGGCATGCAGCGGCTCACGCAGGAAGGGCTCCTCGTCGCGATCCGCAACCGCGGGGTCTTCGTGATCGAGATGACCGCCGAGAACGTTCGTGACATGTACGTCGCCCGGGGCGCTGTCGAGCGTGCCGCCGCCACCCAGATCTTCGCGGGCGATCCCACTGACGCCGGCAAGCAGCTGGGCGAGGTCATCGACCAGATGGCGGCTGCAGCGGCCCACGGAGACGCAGTCGGGGTCAGCAATGCCGACATCGCGTTCCATCAGCTGCTCGTCGCACTTGCCCGGAGCCCGCGTCTGGTCCGCATGCACAAGACGCTGCTCACCGAGACGCAGATGTGCATCCACGCGCTCGAGCAGACCTACGCCCACGTCGACGACCGGGTCGAGGAGCACCGCGCCATCGCCGATGGGTTCGCGGCCGGCGACCCCGAGCTCACCGACCGGCTGCTGGTCGCCCACATGGACGACGCGGTGGTCAGGCTCGCCACCGGAGTCCCAGCCCAGGGCGTTACCGACTAGCCCTTCCGCGTCCCCTTCCCGAAGTGGCCGACACAACGCTGGCCACCACCCACACCACGTCAGCCAGTTCCGGCATTGGCGGCAGCCACCTCAGCAAGTGGCCGACAACAGGCGGGCCACCATCAACACCATGTCGGCCACTTCGGAGGTGTGCGCCGCCCTACAGTCCCCAGAATGGTCCGGACAGTCCCACGCTCGCTAGATAGTCGGCGGCTTCGTTGGGTTCGCGGCGGACGTACCCGCGCTCCAGCCGGCCGTCGTACCAGTGCGCCGCCAAGCGCCAGAGCGTCGGCAGGTCCATCACGTAACCGCGGCTGAACCCGTTCTCGCTGAGCCAGCCATCGACACAGCCTGTCGAGCAGAAGATCCGCTGGTTCCTGCAGCTGTGGACCACGTCGTCCCAGATCCGGACAGCGGGCACCAGGAAGTGTGCGACCTCGTCTCCCGGCGGTGGCTCCTCGTGACCGACGCTCCAAGCAAGGGGGCGCGAGCAGCCGGGGCAGCGGGTCGACACCAGGACTTCGCCCTCGTCGGGCAGCAGGTGCGGCACAGCGAAGGAATCCCACGCACATCCGCCCCACCACAGGGTGTTGACCCCCATCACCGCGAATCCCAGCGGGATGGCGGCGAACGGATGCGCCATCACGATCTGGTCGTGGTCGTCGAGCACGAGGTGGCGCGCCTCAGCTAGCTGCTTCAGCCCTTGTGTTACGGCGTCGGCGTCGAGCCCGATCTCCACGGAGAGTTGTCCCACGTCGGGCGGTCGACCTTCGGCCGCAAACGACCGATAGACAGCCAGGCGCAACTCCTCAAGGTCCACCCGCGACCCCCAACTCAAGTGGCCGACAGGACGCGGGTCGCCACCCACACCACGTCGTCCACTCCTGCAAGGTGGCAGTCGTCCTCAAGCAAGTGGCCGACAACATGAACGGCGAAACCTGCATCACGTCGTCCACTTCCGGCAAAGGTCAGGCCAGGGCGATGCCGACGTACTTGACCTCGAGGAACTCGTCGATGCCAGTGAACCCACCCTCACGCCCGAGTCCCGACTGCTTGACGCCGCCGAACGGCGCGGCCGGGTTGGACACCACTCCCTGGTTGAGCCCCACCATCCCGGTTTCGAGTGCCTCCGCGACGCGCAGCGCACGACGCAGGTCGTTGGTGAAGACGTAGGCGACCAGCCCGAACTCGGTGTCGTTGGCAGACTCTATCGCCTCGGCTTCGGTGGCGAATGACGTCAACGGCGCCACCGGCCCGAAGATCTCCTCCTTGGCCATCTTCGCGGTGCGCGGGACCCCGGTCAGCACGGTGGGCGGGTAGAAGTAGCCGCCACCCGTCGGCGTCTCGCCACCCGTGAGGACTCGGGCGCCCTGCTCGACCGCGTCGGCCACGAGCTCGGCAACCTTCTGCTGAGCCGCGTCGTCGATCAGGGGACCGACCTTGACCCCTTCCTCGGTGCCGCGTCCGACCGGCATGGCAGCCATCTTCTTCGCCAGCTTCTCGCCGAACTCGTCGATGACGTCTGCATGCACGAGGATCCGGTTGGCCGCTGTGCAGGCCTCCCCCATATTGCGCATCTTGGCCGCGACGGCACCGTCGACGGCCTCGTCGACGTCAGCGTCCTCGAAGACCAGGAACGGGGCGTTCCCCCCGAGCTCCATCGACGTGCGCAGCACCTGCTCGGCGCTCTGTTCGAGCAGGATTTTGCCCACCTTGGTGGACCCGGTAAACGACAGCTTGCGCGCCAGCCCGGAGCGGATCAACGGCTCCATCACGCCACCGGAGTGAATCGTGGTCACGACGTTCACGGCGCCGTCCGGCACCCCTGCTTCGCGGAGTATGTCGACGAACGCCAGCATCGACAGCGGCGTCTGGTGCGCGGGCTTGATGACACTCGTACAGCCGGCCGCGATGGCAGGTCCGATCTTCCGGGTGCCCATGGCAAGCGGGAAGTTCCACGGCGTGATGAGCAGGCATGGCCCCACCGGCTGCCGCGTCACGAGGAACCTGGCGCCGCCGGCCGGTGCGACCTGGTAGCCGCCGCTGATGCGCACCGCCTCGCCGGCGAAGTGCCGCAGGAAGTCGGCGGCGTACGCGATCTCCCCTTTGGCCTCGGCCACCGGCTTGCCCATCTCGAGCGTCATCAACAGCGCCAGGTCATCGATGCGCTCGTGGATCAGGTCGAACGCGCGCGTCAAGATGTCCGCCCGCTCTCGGGGCGAGAGTCCCGCGAACTCGGGCTGCGCCGCGGCGGCCGCTTCGAGAGCCTTCATTCCGTCAGCAGGTGTGGCGTCCGCCACCGCACACAGCACGTCTCCGGTGGACGGGTCGAGGACGTCCAGCGTCGCTCCCCCAGTCGCATCGACCCACTTGCCGTTGATCATCAGCTGCTTCGGCACACGGTTGACGACGTCGGCGATGCTCGCGGTCATGGGTCCTCCTCAGTCGGCAGATCCGAGACTCTCGCTGGCAGCCTACGATGCGTAAACCAGCGCTGCAGACTGGCCGACGAGAGTTGTAGGCTAGATTGTAGACAATCTACCCGAGGGGATCTCGTGGCCGAACTTTCGCAAGTCCTCAAGCAAGCCACCAACGTCGTCGCCGCCCGCGGAGAGGGCGTGTTCCTGTACGACGAGGAGGACCGCCGCTACCTCGACTTCACCGCCGGCATTGGTGTCACGAGCACGGGCCACTGCCATCCCCGGGTCGTCGAGGCGGCGACCCGCCAGGTGCAGACCCTCATCCACGCCCAGTACACGACCGTCCTGCATCGGCCCCTGCTGACGCTCATTGAGCGACTCGGCGAGGTGCTACCGGCAGGGCTCGATCGGGTGTTCTTCTCCAACTCGGGGTCGGAGGCGGTTGAGGCGGCTGTCCGGCTGAGCCGTCAGGCGACCGGCCGCCCGAACATCATCGCGTTCCACGGCGGCTTCCACGGCCGGACCGTTGCTGCGGCCTCGTTGACGACCTCCGGCACGAAGTTCCGCTCAGGCTTCAGCCCGATGATGGCGGGAGTCCACCTGGCCCCGTTCCCCGACCCGACGCATTTCGGCTGGTCGGTCGACGAGGCCACCGACTTCGCCCTCAAGCAGCTCGACTACGTGTTCCAGACGGTCAGCAGTCCTGCCGACACCGCCGCCCTGCTGGTCGAGCCCGTACTCGGCGAGGGCGGCTACGTTCCCGGCAACACCCGCTTCTTCGCCGGCCTTCGCGAGCGTGCCGACCGGCACGGCATCCTGCTCGTCGTCGACGAGGTGCAGACCGGCTGGGGCCGCACCGGGAAGTTCTGGGGTGGTGAGCACTTCGACATCGCTGCCGACATACTCATCACGGCCAAGGGACTCGCCTCCGGTTTCCCGCTGTCGGGCATCGCCGCGTCATCGGAGCTGATGGCCAAGGCCTGGCCGGGCTCGCAAGGAGGCACGTACGGCGCCAACGCCGTCGCGTGCGCGGCCGCGATCGCCACCCTCGACGTCATCAACGACGAGCACCTCCTCGCGAACGCCACCGAGCGCGGCGCCGAGCTCAGGTCAGCCCTCGAGAAGGTCGCCGCACAGCATGACCAGATCTCCGACGTACGCGGTCTGGGGCTGATGCTCGGCAACGAGTTCCGCGATGCCGACGGCAACCCCGACGGCGTCACTGCGGCCGCCGCTCAGCAAGAAGCCGTCCGGCGTGGCCTGCTGCTGCTGACGTGCGGGGCGTGGGGACAGGTGGTGCGGTTCATCCCCGCTCTGGTCGTGCAGACCGAGCAGGTCGACGAAGCCGCGGCCATCTGGTCCGACGCAGTCACCGCCGTGACGTCCTGACCAGGGGCTAGGCCGGGCCTAGGCTCTTGCCCCGGCTGTCTCCTCGGCGAGCGCCTCGTCCGAGCCCGGAATCTCCCTGCCGCGGATGGAGCGGCGAGCCGTCTCGGTGCAGTAGATCATCGCCGCCAGGCCAACCACACACGCCGCCATCATGTAGTAGGCAGGCACCAGATTGTTGCCGGTGCGGTCGATCAGCCAGTCGTTGACGGCCGGGGCCGTCCCTCCGAACAACGATGTCGACACGTTGTACGCGATCGCCATTCCGGCGTACCGCACATGGGTGGGGAACATCGCCGGGAACGTTGCGGAGATCGTCGCCAGCTGCGGGACGTACAGGAGGCCGAGCACGGCGAACCCGATGATCGCACCTGCGAGGTTCGTGGCCATCAACAGGTACATCGGGACCACCATGACGAACAGACCCGTGAGCGAGAACCACCACATGGGCTTGCGGCCAACCCGGTCCGACAAGGCTCCTGCCATCGGCAGGAACAGCATCATGCACAGCATGCCGACGAGCGGCACGATCAGCGCATCGTCGGCGCTGAGCCCGATCTCGGACTCGAGGTACGTCGGCATGTAGCTCAGCAGCGTGTAGTTGACGACGTTCAGGGCAACGACGAGGCCGGCCAGGATCACCAGCGGTTTCCAGTAGCCGATCAGCAGGTCCTTGAACTGAGTGGTGGTGTCCTCCTCCTTCTGGCCGGCTGCCTCCAGCTCACGGAAGACTGGCGTGTCCTCCATCTTGTTGCGCAGGTACATCCCGATCAGACCGAGAGGTGCGGCAACGAGGAACGGCAACCGCCATCCCCACGACTCCATCTCTGCGTCAGTCAGCATCCACGAGAACCCCAACATCAGGAAGGCACCGAGGGAGAACCCCGCGAGCGTCCCGAACTCCAGGAAGCTGCCGTAGAAGCCACGCTTGTTGTCGGGCGAGTACTCGGCCATGAACGTCGCCGCTCCGCCGTACTCCCCTCCGGTCGAGAACCCCTGGATCATCCGCAGGAGGATCAGCAACGTCGGCGCCCAGAACCCGATGTCGTCGTATGACGGAATCAAGCCGACGCCGAGCGTGGCCCCCGCCATCATCAGGATCGTCATGGCGAGCACGGCCTTGCGTCCGATCCGGTCACCCATCGGACCCCAGAACAGGCCACCAAACGGCCGCACCAGGAAGGAGATGGCAAACGTCGCGAGCGCGAACAGCGTCGCGTCCTCGGTGTCACCCGGGAACAGCGCCGCCGAGATGTAAGTGACGCCGTACGCGTAGATGCCGTAGTCGAACCACTCGGTGGCATTTCCGATGGCTGACGCGCCGATCGCGCGGCGGAGCACAGGTGTGGTGGGCTCTGGTGCGGCTGTGGTCGGGTCGGAGGTGTGCGTAGACCCCATGGGACTCCTCAGGTCGATCCGGTGCAAGATCGTATTCTTGTTGACAATCCAGCACCTTACCGAGGGTCGTGGAAGCCCGCCACCCGATGTGCGACTGCTGTCACCTGTGGGGCAGGTGTTCTGGATGGTGTTAGGGGGGCCGTTCAGCGCGCGGCGCAGGCAACCCCGAGCTCGGCGAGCCGCGACGCACCGCCGTCGAGCGCGGTGAGCACGAGCGTGCCGGCGGGCGTCAACGTGAACGAGTGCTCGCTGTGTGCCGACCACGAGCCGTCGGCAGTGACGACCGTCCACTCGTCGTCGAGGACCTCGGTCTCGATCGTGCCGAGCGTGATCATCGGTTCGACCGCGAGCGCGAGGCCTTCGACGAGCTTGGGGCCCTTTCCGGGTCGACCGAAGTTGGGCACGCTCGGCGGCATGTGCATCGCCGAGCCGATGCCATGGCCGACGTAGTCCTCGACGACACCGTAGTCGCCTTGTGAGCGGACATACGACTCGATCGCGTGCGAGATGTCAGTGACGCGGCCACCGAGGGCCGCGGCGGCAAGTCCTCGCCAGAGCGCTTCGTCACACACCCGGATCAGTTCGTCGAGCTTGGGCCCTACCTCGCCGACGCCGACGGTGATCGCCGCGTCGCCATGCCATCCGTCGACGATGGCGCCGCAGTCGATCGAGATCAGGTCACCGTCACGCAGTTCCTGCGCGCCAGGGATCCCGTGCACGACCTGATGGTTGACCGACGTACAGATCGTCGCTGGGAAGCCGTGGTAGCCGAGGAAGTTCGGGGTGGCACCGCGGGAGCGGATGTGTGCCTCGGCAATCACGTCGAGCTCACCGGTGGTGATGCCCGGCGTGACCGCCTCGCGCAGCAGCTCGAGCGTCTCGGCGACCACCAGTCCTGCCTCACGCATGAGGCTGATCTGGTCCGGCCTCTTGATCTCCAGGCTCCGATCGCGGAACACGGTCAATCGCTCGTCGACTGCTCGAGGGCCTCGATGGCGCGCTTGGTGATGTCGTCGACATTGCCCTGCGCGGTGATGGAACGCAGCAACCCTAGGTCGCTGTAGAACCCCACAAGGGGGGCAGTCTGGTTGGCGTAGACCTCAAGCCGACGCCGGATGGTCTCGGGGAGGTCGTCGTCGCGTTGGAACAGCTTGCCGCCGCACTCGTCGCAGACGCGTTCTTCGCTCGGCGGGTCGAACTCGACGTGCCAGACGTGGCCACAGCTGCGGCACGTACGACGACCAGATAGCCGCCGGACGACCTCGTCGTCTTCGATCTGCAGCTCCAGGACGGCATCGAGTGGCGTACCGAGCTCGTCGAGGATCGTGCTGAGCGCCTCGGCCTGTGCCTCGGTGCGCGGGAAGCCGTCGAGCAGGAACCCGTTGGCGGTGTCGGGCTGTGCGATCCGGTCGCGCACGATCCCGATCGTGATCTCGTCGGGCACCAGGTCGCCGGCGTCCATGTAGTTCCGGGCCTTCTTGCCGAGGTCTGTCTGCTGCACGATGTTGGCCCGGAAGATGTCACCCGTCGAGATGGGAGGGATGTCGTAGTGCTGCGCGATGAACTTGGCCTGCGTCCCCTTTCCCGCGCCGGGTGCCCCCACCAACACGACCCGCATTAGCGAAGGAACCCCTCGTAATGCCGCTGCTGCAACTGGCTCTCGATCTGTTTCACGGTGTCGAGACCGACACCGACCATGATCAGCAGTGACGTGCCACCGAAGGGGAAGTTTTGGTTCGCGTTGACCACGACGAGCGCGATCAGCGGGATCAGGGCGACCAGGCCGAGGTACATGGCTCCGGGGAACGTGATCCGCGAGAGGACATACGCGAGATACTCCTCGGTGGGCTTGCCGGCCCTGATGCCGGGAACGAAGCCGCCATACTTCTTCATGTTGTCCGCGACCTCGGTCGGGTTGAACGTGATCGCCACGTAGAAGTACGTGAAGAACACGATCAGCAGGAAGTACAAGATCATGTAGTACGGGTGGTCACCCTGGACGAAGTACTTGTTCACCCACGTGGACCACGACGCGGTCGGGTTGAACTGCGTGGCGAGTGCGGGCAGGTAGAGCAGGCTGCTGCCGAAGATGACGGGGATGACGCCGGCTTGGTTGACCTTGAGTGGGATGTACGTCGAAGTGCCACCGAACATCTTCCGCCCGACCATCCGCCGGGCATACTGCACCGGGATCCGGCGCTGGGCCTGCTCGATGAAGATGACGGCAGCCACGATGACCAGCCCGATCGCGACGACGACGGCGAAGATGTCCCAGCCGTGGCTCTTCTTGATGCCCCACAGCGCAGCCGGGAACGACGACACGATCGACACGAAGATCAGGATCGACATCCCGTTGCCGATGCCCCGCTCGGTGATCAGCTCACCGAACCACATGATCATCGCCGTGCCCGCAGTCATCGTGATCACCATGATCAGCATCGTCGACAGCTTGTCGTTGATGAGCAGCGAGCCCTGGTTGCTGGAGCCTTGGAAGATCTGTCCGCTGCGGGCGAGAGCAACGATGCCTGTGGACTGCAAAATCGCCAGGCCGAGAGTCAGATAGCGGGTGTACTGGGTGATCTTGGCCGTACCCGCCTGACCTTCCTTCTTGAGCGTCTCGAGTCGTGGAATCACGACCGTCAACAGCTGCAGGATGATGCTCGCGGTGATGTACGGCATGATGCCGAGCGCGAAGATCGTCAGCTTGAGCAGTGCGCCGCCGGAGAACAGGTTGATGAGGCCGTAGATGCCCTCGTTGCCGACCGAGTCGAGTCCCTCGCGGACCTTGACGAAGTCGACGCCCGGCGCCGGAATCGTCGAGCCGAGCCGGAACAGGACGACGATCAGCAGCACGAACAGCAACTTGCGTCGCAGGTCCGGCGTCCGGAACGCGTTGACGAAGGCGCTTAGCACCAGGTCCTCCCTGCGATCCCCCGGCCGGGAGATTCGTTCGTGTCATGTCGAGGGTGCGCTGCCACGACTGGCCGCGGTCCTTCGGACAATAACAGTCGAGCACAAACCAGGCGGTGAGTGCTACCAACTCAGATCTCGGTCGTCGTCCCGCCTGCGGCCGCAATCTTGTCCTTCGCCGAGGCCGAGAACTTGTGAGCGGTGACGTTCACAGCCACGCTGATCTCGCCGCCGCCGAGCACCTTGACGGGCGAGTTGTCCCGCACGGCACCTTTTGCCACCAGGTCAGCAGGGGAAACGTCGCCGCCGTCGGGGAACAGCTCGCCCAACCGGGTGAGGTTGACGACCTGGTACTCGACGCGGAACGCGTTCGTGAAGCCCCTGAGCTTGGGCAGCCGCATGTGGAGCGGCATCTGACCACCCTCGAACCTGGCCGAAACCTGGTAGCGCGCCTTGGTTCCCTTGGTGCCGCGACCAGCGGTTTTGCCCTTGCTGCCCTCACCGCGGCCAACGCGGGTCTTGGCGGTCTTGGCGCCGGGTGCTGGACGCAGATGGTGAAGTTTGAGCGTCATATCAGTCAACCTCCTCGACTGCGATGAGGTGCGGAACCGTGGCGAGCATGCCACGGATCTCGGGGCGGTCTTCTTTGACGACGATGTCGCCGATGCGCTTCAGACCGAGGCTGCGCAGGGTTTCGCGCTGGTTCTTCTTCCGGCCGATCGGCGACCGTGTCTGTTGGACCTTGAGCCGACCCATCACTCCGCCACCTCCGCCCGAGCCTTGAGCAGAGCGGCAGGAGCCACCTGCTCGACCGTGAGTCCGCGCTGGGCGGCGATCATCTCTGGCGTCTTCAGCATCCGCAACGCTGCCACCGTCGCACCGACGATGTTGAGCGCGTTGGACGAGCCGAGCGACTTGCTGAGCACGTCGTGGATGCCCGCGCACTCGAGGACCGCACGCACCGGGCCACCTGCGATGACACCGGTACCAGGTGCGGCCGGGCGCAGCATGACAACCCCGGCAGACTTCTCACCCTGCACGGGGTGTGGGATCGTGCCCTGGCTGCGGGGCACCTTGAACATGGACTTCTTGGCCTCTTCGACGCCCTTGGCGATCGCTGCCGGGAACTCCTTGGCCTTGCCGTAGCCCACACCGACGCTGCCGTCGCCGTCGCCGACGACCACCAGGGCGGTGAAGCTGAAGCGTCGACCACCCTTCACGACCTTGGCGACACGGTTCGTCGCCACGACGCGCTCGATGTAGGCGGTCTTCTCCGCTGCCGAGCCGCGACGATCGTCGCGACCGCGGCTGCCGGATCCGGCACCGCCACTGCGGCGCTGGGGTCCGCTCATTCGAACTACCTTCTCTCTGTTACGTCAGTACGTCGTTTGGTCGGGCCTCAGAAGGCCAGGCCACCTTCGCGGGCGCCATCTGCCAGGGCGGCCACCCGCCCGTGGTACTTGTTGCCGGCTCGGTCGAAGACGACCGTCTCGACACCCGCCGCCTTGGCCCGCTCGGCAACCAACTCGCCGACCTTCTTGGCCTTGGCGGACTTGTCACCGTCGAGCGAGCGCAGGTCGGCCTCCATGGTGCTGGCCGCTGCCAACGTCTTGCCGGCCAGGTCGTCGACGACCTGTACGTACAGGTGCCGGCTGGACCTGGTCACGATCAGGCGTGGCCGATCGGCCGAGCCATGGAGCTTCTTGCGACCGCGCACCTGGCGGCGAGCCCGGGACGCGGTCTTCGCAGCGGTGTGCTTGCGCACCTTGAGAGCGATAGTCATCACTTACCAGCCTTTCCGACCTTGCGGCGGATCTGCTCGCCGGCGTAACGAATGCCCTTGCCCTTGTACGGCTCGGGCTTGCGGAGCTTGCGGATCTTCGCGGCGACCTCGCCGACAGCCTGCTTGTCGATGCCCTGCACCGCGAGCCTGGTCGGCCCGTCGACGGTGAACGAGATGCCTTCGGGCGCGTTGACCGTGATCGAGTGGCTGTAGCCGAGCGAGAACTCCAGCGTCGTGGGCCCCTTGGGAACCACGCGGTAGCCAACGCCCACGATTTCGAGCTTCTTCTCATAGCCGTCGGTCACGCCGGTCACCATGTTGGCGATCAGAGTGCGCGACAGTCCGTGTAAGGACTTGCTTTCGCGCTCGTCGTTGGGTCGTGCCACTTCAACCGAACCGTCGTCGGCCTTGGCGACCTTGATGGGCTCGCGGACCTGGTGCTTCAACGTGCCCTTGGGGCCGTTGACGGTCACCAGTTGACCCTCGATGGCGACATCCACTCCGGATGGGACCGTGATGGGGAGCTTGCCAATACGCGACATATGTCTTCCTCCTTCGAACGGTCTCGGCTACCAGACGTAGGCGAGGACTTCCCCACCCACGCCCTTCTGCTTAGCCTGGCGGTCGGTTAGCAGGCCGGTTGACGTGGAGATGATCGCGACACCGAGACCGCCCAGGACCTTGGGCAGGCCGGTGGACTTCGCGTACACGCGCAGGCCCGGCTTGCTGATACGGCGTACTCCGGCGATGGACCGCTCACGGTTGGGGCCGTACTTGAGGTCGATCACCAGCAGCTTGCCAACGGCATTGCTCGAGTCAGTCGGCTCCTGCACCTTCCAGGAGCCGATATAACCCTCCTGCTGGAGGATTTCTGCGACGCCGGACTTCAGCTTGCTGTAGGGCATGCTGACCGTGTCGTGGTACGCCTGGTTGCCGTTACGCACACGCGTGAGCATGTCGGCGATCGGGTCTGTCATCGTCATGGCCTGAGGCCTGCTTTCTGCTGTGGTTTCGGAGTCCGACCTTCAGCGATTCGGGTGGTGATGGTCTTACCAGCTGCTCTTGGTGATGCCAGGGAGCTCGCCCCGGTGTGCCATCTCACGGAGGCACACTCGGCAGAGCCCGAACTTGCGGTAGACCGACTTGGGCCGCCCGCACCGTTGGCAGCGGGTGTAACCGCGAACCTTGAACTTGGGTTTACGTGCCGCCTTGACGACAAGTCCTGTCTTGGCCATCAGTTCTCCTTGCTCTGCATATTCATCACTCCGTGAAGGGGAATCCGAGGTGCTTGAGGAGCGAGTGCCCCTCCTTGTTGTTGGTCGCGGTCGTCACGATCGTGATGTCCATGCCCCGCTGGCGGTCGACCTTGTCGGGGTTGATCTCGTGGAACATGACCTGCTCGGTCAAGCCGAACGTGTAGTTGCCCTTGCCGTCGAACTGCCGAGGCGACAAACCCCGGAAGTCACGGATACGGGGCAGCGCCAGGGTCAGCAGCCGGTCGAGGAACTCCCACATCCGGTCACCACGCAAGGTGACGTGGGCGCCGATCGGCATACCCTCACGCAGCTTGAACTGGGCGATCGACTTGCGGGCCTTGGTCACCTGAGGCTTCTGACCGGTGATGATCGTGAGGTCCTTGACGGCTCCCTCGATCAGCTTGGAGTCGCGAGCAGCCTCACCAACACCCATGTTGACGACGATCTTCGTCAGACCGGGGACCTGCATGACGTTCGCGAAGCCGAACTCTTCCTTGAGCGCCGGCAGGATCTCGTCGCGGTAGCGCGTCTTGAACCTCGGGGGCACGTTGACGGTGCGTTCCTTGCTGGGCTCAGCTGAGGTTGGCGTCGTCATCGACTCGGTGGTCTCGGTGGTCATCAGATCTCCTCGCCATTCTTGGTGGCGACGCGCACACTGCGGTGTGCGCTGTACTTCGTACCGTCGGGGCGGGTCTTCTCTACCTCGACGCGCTTGGCTCCGACCCTGGTCGGGACCTTCTTGCCCTTGACCTCGGTCATCAGCATCACGTTGGAGACGTGGATGGCTGCCTCCTGCGTGATGATGCCGCCGGTCGTGCCAGCGCGGCCGCCCTGGTTGACGAGCTTGGTGTGCCGCTTCACGCGGTTGACACCCTCGACGATCACGCGGTCATGCTCAGACAGGACGGCGATGACCTTGCCCTCGGCGCCCTTGTCCTTGCCGGCGATGACGCGTACGACGTCACCCTTCTTGATGGTCAGGTTTCGAGCCATGGCTTACAGCACCTCCGGGGCGAGCGAGATGATCCGCATGAACTTCTTCTCGCGCAGTTCGCGGCCCACAGGACCGAAGATGCGCGTTCCGCGCGGCTCCCCGTCTTGACGCAGGATCACCGCGGCGTTCTCGTCGAAGCGGATGTAGGAGCCGTCGGGGCGCCGGCGTTCCTTGACGGTACGCACGATCACAGCCCTGACGACTTCGCCCTTCTTGACGTTGCCGCCCGGGATGGCGTCCTTGACGGTGGCGACGATGACGTCGCCGATACCGGCGTAGCGCCGACCAGAGCCGCCGAGCACGCGGATGCACAAGATCTGCTTGGCACCGGTGTTGTCGGCGACTTTGAGTCGCGACTCCTGCTGGATCATCGGATATCTCCACTGACTTCTGTGTCGGGCGACGCTGCCGCCCGGCTTCTCTTTGCTCCAACGATGAATGCTCGCTGGCGCTCGGAATCTTCGTTGATTACTTGGCCTTCTCGAGTACCTCGACGACACGCCAGCGCTTGGTAGCGGACAGCGGACGCGTCTCCATGATCAAGACCCGGTCACCGACCCCACACTGGTTGGTCTCGTCGTGTGCCTTCAGCTTGCGGGTACGACGCAGGACCTTGCCGTAGAGGGCGTGCTTCACGCGGTCCTCGACGGACACGACGATCGTCTTGTCCATCTTGTCGCTGACGACGAGGCCCTCGCGGCCCTTGCGCCGGTTGCGCTCGATCGCAGCGGTCTCGCTCACGGTGCTCCCTTGGTTCGGTGTCGTGTCGCTCATGTGGTGGCCTCGTCATCCTCAGAGGTGTCGCTGACGGTGTCGACGCTGGCTGCCACGGTGATGCCGAGCTCGCGCTCACGCAGGATCGTGTAGACCCGAGCGATGTCTCGCTTCACGTGACGCAGCCGACCGTGCGACTCCAGCTGACCGGTGGCGGCCTGGAAGCGCAGGTTGAACAGCTCTTCCTTCGACTCACGCAGCCTCTCCTCGAGAGAGTCGTTGTCGAGGTGGCGCAACTCGGATGCGGTGGTGGTTGCACTCATCAGAACTCACCTGCTTCACGGCTCACGAAACGACACTTCATTGGCAGTTTGTGGATTGCGCGGTCGAGCGCCTCTCGGGCGATGTTCTCCGGCACGCCAGCCAACTCGAACATCACGCGACCAGGCTTGACGTTGGCGATCCACCACTCAGGGGACCCCTTACCAGAGCCCATCCGCGTCTCCGCTGGCTTCTTCGTCAACGGGCGGTCCGGGTAGATGTTGATCCAGACCTTTCCACCACGCTTGATGTGACGGGTCATGGCGATCCGGGCGGACTCGATCTGGCGGTTGGTGACGTAGCTGCCCTCAACCGCTTGGATACCGAAGTCGCCGAAGGCGAGCTTGGTGCCACCCTTGGCCATGCCGGTGCGCTTGGGGTGGTGTTGCTTGCGGTGTTTGACCCGACGCGGGATCAGCATTGCTCAGCCCTCCTTCGCAGGGGTGTCGGCCGGCGCAGCGGCCGGGGCTTCGGTCGGAGCGGCCTCGGTCGCAGGAGCGGCATCGGGACGGCGCTCGGAACGCTCGGGACGGTCGGGACGGCGGCCACGGCTGCTGGGACGGTTGCGGTTGCCGGCAGCAGCGAGCTGGGCTGCCTGGGCCTCCCGCTCAGCGCGGGTCCCCGCAACCTCGCCCTTGAAGATCCACACCTTGACGCCGATGCGACCGAAGGTCGTCTTGGCTTCGTAGAAGCCGTAATCGACATCAGCGCGCAGCGTGTGGAGCGGAACGCGACCCTCGCGATAGAAGTCGGAGCGCGACATCTCAGCGCCGCCGAGACGGCCCGAGCACTGGATCTTGATGCCCTTGGCACCGGAACGCATCGACGTCTGCATCGCCTTGCGCATCGCGCGCCGGTAGGCGACCCGGCTCGACAGCTGCTCCGCGACCCCCTGGGCGACGAGCTGAGCGTCGATCTCTGGGTTGAGGACCTCACGGATGTTGAGCTTCACCTGCTTGCCGGTGAGCTTCTCGAGGTTCTCGCGGATGCGGTCGGCCTCAGCGCCACGGCGACCGATCACGATGCCCGGACGGGCGGTGTAGATCGTCACCGAGACACGGTCGCGGGTGCGCTCGATCTCGACACGGCTGATGCCGGCGCGGTCCATGCCCTTGGTGAGGAGCTTGCGGATCGCGACGTCTTCGCCAACGTATGACTTGTAGAGCTTGTCGGCGTACCAGCGGCTCTTGTGGTCGGTGGAGATACCGAGGCGGAAGCCGTGCGGGTTGACCTTCTGGCCCATTAGCGGGAACCTCCGGTTCCAGTGGTGGTGACTGAGTCGGCGGGCTGCACGACAAGCGTGATGTGGCTGGTGCGCTTGAGGATGCGCGTCGCACGACCCTGCGCTCGCGGACGGAACCGCTTCATCGTCGGTCCGACGTCGACGAGCGCCTTTGACACGACGAGAGTGTTGCGCTCGAGGTCCTCGGTCGTTGTCGCGTTGGCGACGGCGCTTTCGAGGGTCTTGTAGACGGTCTCCGCCGCAGCCTGCGGTGCGAACCGGAGGGTGGCCAGGGCATCGTCGACCTGGGCCCCACGCACCATGTCAACGACACGGCGGGCCTTCATCGGGGTCACCCGGACGAACCGCGCAACAGCGAATGCCCCGGGCTGTTCGCCCAGCAGGCTGTCGCGTCGGGCGCTGATGCGCCTGCGCTCGGTAGCACTCATCTCTCAGTCAACTCTCTTTGAAGTCTGCTCTCGACAATGCGGGTCAGCATCAGCGGCGGCGTGCCTTGCGGTCGTCCTTCTCGTGTCCACGGAAGGTCCGGGTCGGGGCGAACTCGCCCAGCTTGTGACCCACCATGGAATCGGTGACGAACACCGGGACGTGCTTGCGTCCGTCGTGCACGGCGATCGTGTGGCCGATCATGGCCGGCACGATCATCGAGCGACGCGACCACGTCTTGATGACGTTCTTGGTGCCCTTGTCGTTTTGGACGTCCACCTTCTTCTGCAGGTGGTCGTCGACGAACGGGCCCTTCTTGAGGCTTCGTGGCATAGGTCAGGCCCTTCTCAGCGCTTGCCGGACTTGCGGCGACGGACGATCAACTGGTCACTGGCCTTGCGCTTGCGCGTGCGGCCTTCGGCCTGGCCCCAAGGCGAAACCGGGTGGCGACCACCGGAGGTCTTTCCCTCGCCACCGCCGTGCGGGTGGTCGACCGGGTTCATGGCGACACCACGGACGCTGGGGCGCTTGCCCTTCCAACGCATCCGGCCGGCCTTGCCCCAGTTGATGTTGGACTGCTCGGCGTTGCCGACGGAGCCGATGGTGGCGCGGCAGCGTACGTCGACGTATCGCATCTCACCCGACGGCATCCGCAGCTGGGCGCGGCCGCCTTCGCGGGCGACGAGCTGCACTGACACACCCGCCGAACGGCCGATCTTGGCGCCGCCGCCGGGACGCATCTCAATCGCGTGCACGGTGGTACCGACCGGGATGTTGCGCAGCGGCAGGTTGTTGCCTGGCTTGATGTCGGCCTTGGTGCCGTTCTCGACCTGCATGCCCTGCTTGAGGCCGGTCGGCGCGATGATGTAGCGCTTCTCGCCGTCGGCGTAGTGCAGGAGTGCGATGCGGGCGGTGCGGTTGGGGTCGTACTCGATGTGCGCGACCTTGGCCGGCACGCCGTCCTTGTCGTAGCGACGGAAGTCGATGATGCGGTAGGCGCGTTTGTGACCGCCGCCTTGGTGGCGCGTCGTGATCCGGCCCTGGTTGTTTCGGCCGCCCTTCTTCGGGAGGGGGACGACCAGGGACTTCTCGGGGGTCGAGCGAGTCACCTCGGCGAAGTCGGCGACGCTGGAGCCGCGACGGCCCGGCGTCGTCGGCTTGTACTTGCGGATACCCATGAGTTCTCAGTCCTCGTAGTCGAGCCCGGTCAGGAGACCGGACCTCCGAAGATGTCGATGCGCTGACCTTCAGCAAGGCTGACGATGGCGCGCTTGGTGTCGGGACGGCTGCCCCAACCGAAGCGGGTGCGACGACGCTTTCCCGGACGGTTGATGGTGTTGACGCTGGTGACCTTGACGTTGAAGACCTTCTCAACGGCAATCTTGATCTCGGTCTTGTTCGAGTCGGGGTGAACCAGGAACGTGTACTTGTTCTGGTCCAGCAGCGCGTAAGACTTCTCGCTCACGACGGGGGCAAGCAAGACATCGCGATGGTCCTTGTAGAGGTTGCTCACTTGCCCTCCTCCTCGGCAGCGCTGGCCTCGACCGACGCCTTGGAGCCTGCTTGGAGGAAGCCAGCCTTCTCGGCGGCCTCCGTTGATGCGAACCAGACCTCGGCTTCGGTCTGCTCGTACCAGCGGCCGTCGGGCTGGTGGTACTTCATTGAGGTCTTGTTGCCCTTGATGGCAAAGCCCTCGGGCGCTTCACCACTCTCGAGTGGCTCGGCGGAGCCTTCGCCGTACGGCCCAGCTTCGGTCGTGGCGTCGGCCGTCTTCGTGGCAGCCTTGGCCGGCTTCGGCTCTGCCTTGGCCGGCTTAGCCGCTGGCTCGGCCTTCTTGGCGGCTGGCCCGGCCTTCTTCGCCTTGGGCTTCTCGGTTACAGCCTCGGCTTCGGACGCCGTGGCCACAGCCTTGACGGACTTGCCGGTCGAAGGGCCTTGAAGGAACGTGTCGTAAGCGCCCTTGGTGAAGATCACGTCGTCGCTCAGGAGCACGTCGTAGGTGTTGAGCTGGTCTGCAGTCAGGGCGTGCACGTCCTGCGCGTTGCGAAGACTCAGCCACGCGACGTCGTCACCGCGCTCGAGCACGACGAGGGCGCGAGGGCGCTCGGTCACCTTGGCCAGCAGTGAAAGAGCTGATCGGGTGGACGGCGCCTCGCCGGTCACGAGGCTCTCGATGACATGCACGCGGCCCTCGCGCGCCCGGTCAGAGAGGGCGCCGCGCAGTGCGGCTGCCTTCATCTTCTTGGGCGTGCGCTGGGAATAGTCGCGCGGTGTGGGGCCGTGTACGACGCCACCGCCTGCAAACTGAGGCGCACGGATCGAGCCCTGGCGGGCGCGGCCGGTCCCCTTCTGGCGGTAGGGCTTGCGACCGCCGCCGGCGACTTCGGCGCGGGTCTTTGTGTCGTGGGTGCCTTGCCGGGCCGCCGCGAGCTGAGCGACGACGACCTGGTGGATCAACGGGATGTTGACCTGGGTGTCGAAGACCTCGGCTGGCAGGTCGACGGTGCCGGACTTGCTGCCCTCGGCATCGAGGATGTCGATCGTGGTCACTGGTCAGCTCCCTTCGCCTTGGCTGCGGTGCGGAGCAGGACGACGGTGCCGCGAGGGCCGGGGATAGCGCCCTTGACGAGGATCAGTCCCCTGTCGACGTCGACCGCGTGGACGGTGAGGTTCTGGGTGGTCACGGTGTCGGAGCCCATTCGGCCGGCCATCCGCATTCCCTTGAAGACGCGACCCGGAGTGGCGCAACCACCGATGGAGCCGGGCTTGCGGTGGTTGCGGTGAGAGCCGTGCGACGCGGAGACGCCCGCGAAGCCGTGACGCTTCATCACACCGGAGAAGCCCTTGCCCTTGCTAGTGCCGGTCACATCGATCTTCTCGCCGGCGACGAGGTGGTCTGCGCCGAGCTCCTGGCCGAGGCTGTAGTCGGCGGCGTCGGCCGTCCGGATCTCGACGAGGTGGCGGCGAGGAGTCACGCCGGCCTTCTCGAAGTGACCTGCCATCGGCTTGGTGACCTTGGACGCCTTGACCTCGCCGAAGCCGAGCTGGACGGCGCTGTAGCCGTCTGTGTCGGCCGCACGGACCTGGGTCACGACGTTCGAGGCAGCCTCGATCACGGTGACGGGGACGACGCGGTTGTTCTCGTCCCAGAGCTGGGTCATGCCGAGCTTGGTGCCCAGCAGACCTCGGACGTTTCGCACAGTGCTCATGGGTGTCTGGTCCTCAGAGCTTGATCTCGATGTCGACGCCTGCCGGTAGTTCGAGCCGCATGAGCGAGTCGACCGTCTTGGGCGTCGGGTCAATGATGTCGATGAGACGCTTGTGGGTGCGCATCTCGAAGTGCTCGCGGCTGTCCTTGTACTTGTGCGGCGAGCGGATCACGCAGAACACGTTCTTCTCCGTGGGGAGCGGCACCGGGCCCGCGACCTTTGCACCAGTACGCGTCACCGTGTCGACGATCTTGCGCGCCGACGAGTCGATGACCTCGTGGTCATAGGCCTTGAGCCGGATGCGGATCTTTTGTCCCGCCATGCTCTCGCTTCGTCCTTCTACTCGTACGCTGATGGTCGTGGTCGCCCAGCTGGACGCCCAGCCCAGTCTTCCGACCCCCGCGGTCGGGCGTGTCGCGTGCTGAGCACATGGCACACCGATCTCGGATCGGTCGTGGTCCTGGGAGTTGTAAGACCGGGAACCCTTGGGGGAACCCGTCCTGGCGGTGACTCCGGTTCGGCGCTACCGACCGCCTCACATCTCGTGAGCGATACTCGGCACGCCCCGGCGACCCCGCCTGAGCAACCCAGATAGTCTGCCAGACGCCCCCTGCCGCTGCCAAATCGGGCCGTCCCGGATAGACCTCAGGCGCCGGGCTCGTCCTTGTCGTCGTCGACCTCGCCGGCACGCGCGATGTAGGGGATCACCACCCACAGGACCACGAAGACGGCTGACAGCATTGCCGTGACGACGACCGCGACGGTCCGAGACAAAAGTACGTCGAGTACGAGCAGAACCGCCCCGGCGATGGAGACGAAGAGAGCCGCCAACCCTGCGGTGACATAGCGGGTTGCGGCCTTGATCAGGTCGGCCTTCATGCCACGGCGGAAAACGACCCGGTGGAAAGGCACCGGACCGATGATGCAGGCGGTCGCCAATGCCGCCGCGATGAGCGCGACGAGATAGGTGTTGCGCTGGAAGTCGGTCACCTTGGCGAAGCTGGCCTGGAACGCCAACGTCAACAAGAACGCGAAGAGGATCTGCACGCCGGCCTGGAGGACCCGCATCTCCTGCAGCAGCTCGCCGTAGTTGCGGTCCAGGCGCGCCGCCTCGGGCTCGTCGCGGCGCCTCTGTGAGCCGGATCCGCCATCGCTCTTGGTCATGGACGGATTCAACCATTCGTGGCGCGGAGCTGCCCACGGATGGGATCTCGACAGGCTCGATCACCGTCCGCTGGCCGGTCGCAAGAGAAAGCCCCCCGCACCAGGTGCGGAGGGCTTCTCGACTCAGCTGGTCACTAGACCTGAGCTGGGCTCACTTACTGATGTTGGTGACGCGACCAGCACCCACCGTGCGGCCACCCTCGCGGATGGCGAAGCGGAGACCGTCTTCCATCGCGATCGGCTGGATCAGCTCGACGGACATCTCGGTGTTGTCACCGGGCATGACCATCTCGGTGCCCTCGGGGAGGGTCACCACGCCGGTCACATCCGTTGTGCGGAAGTAGAACTGCGGCCGGTAGTTGTTGAAGAACGGCGTGTGCCGGCCACCCTCCTCCTTCGACAAGATGTAGACGTTCGCGTCGAAGTTGGTGTGTGGCGTGGTGGAGCCAGGCTTGATCACGACCATGCCGCGCTCGACGTCTTCGCGCTTGGTGCCTCGCAAGAGCAGTCCGACGTTCTCGCCAGCCTCACCAGTGTCGAGCAGCTTGCGGAACATCTCGATGCCGGTAACGGTCGAGGTCTGCTTCTCGTCGCGGATACCGATGATGTCGACGGTCTCGTTGATCTTCACGATCCCGCGCTCGATGCGGCCGGTGATGACGGTGCCGCGGCCGGTGATGGTGAAGACGTCCTCGACCGGCATCAGGAACGGCTTCTCGGTGTCACGCTCAGGCTGCGGGATGTGCTCGTCGACCGCAGTCATCAGCTCGACGATCGACTCGCTCCACTTCTCGTCGCCGTTCAGCGCCGGGAAGGCAGCAACCCGTACGACGGGGATGTCGTCGCCGGCGTACTCGTACTCGGACAGCAGCTCACGAACCTCGAGCTCGACGAGCTCCACGAGCTCCTCGTCCTCGACCATGTCGCACTTGTTGAGCGCGACGACGATCGCAGGGACGCCGACCTGACGGGCAAGCAGCACGTGCTCGCGGGTCTGCGGCATCGGGCCGTCGGTTGCCGCGACCACGAGGATCGCGCCGTCCATCTGCGCCGCACCGGTGATCATGTTCTTGATGTAGTCGGCGTGACCGGGGCAGTCGACGTGCGCGTAGTGACGTGCCTCGGTCTGGTACTCGATGTGAGCGATCGAGATCGTGATACCGCGCTGCTTCTCCTCAGGTGCCTTGTCGATGTCGTCAAAGGCGAACTGGGGGTTCAGCGTCGGGAACTTGTCGTGCAGCACCTTCGAGATCGCCGCGGTCAGAGTGGTCTTCCCGTGGTCGATGTGGCCGATGGTGCCGATGTTCACGTGCGGTTTGGTCCGCTCGAATTTGGCCTTCGCCACTTGGACTTCCTCCTAGATAGGACTTGACTCGTTACGTGTACGCCGGGGAGTACCCTACTGGCTACTCGCCGCGGACCTTCTGAATGATCTCGTCGGCGACGCTCCTGGGAACCTCGGCGTACGAGTCGAACTGCATGGAGTATGACGCGCGACCTTGTGTCTTCGACCGCAGGTCACCAACGTATCCAAACATCTCGGAGAGCGGAACCAGAGCGGTCACCAGCTTGGCGCCGCCAAGGCCCTCCTCCATTGCCTGGATGTGTCCTCGACGGGAGTTGAGGTCGCCGATCACTTCACCCATGTAGGCCTCGGGCGTGGTGACCTCGACGGCCATCATCGGCTCGAGCAGCACCGGGTTTGCGAGGCGGGCCGCCTCCTTGAAGACCATCCGGCCGGCCATCTTGAACGCCATCTCCGAAGAGTCGACGTCATGGTAGGCACCGTCTTGGAGTGTCACCTTGATGTCGACCATCGGGTAGCCGGCGAGGACACCGAACTCCATGGCCTCCTGGATACCTTCGTCGACCGGCGGGATGTACTCGCGCGGGATGCGACCACCCGTGACGGCGTTGACGAACTCATAGCCGCCGTCGCCGTCGCCACCGGTCGGCTCCATGTCGATGATGACCTTGGCGAACTGGCCAGACCCACCCGTCTGCTTCTTGTGGACGTAGTCGACCTTCTGCACAGCCTTGCGGATCGTCTCGCGGTAGGCGACCTGGGGCTTGCCCACGTTCGCCTCGACCCGGAACTCGCGGCGCATCCGGTCGACCAGCACCTCGAGGTGCAGCTCGCCCATGCCGGCAATGATCGTCTGACCCGTCTCCTCGTCGGTCCGGACCTGGAAGGTCGGATCCTCTTCGGAGAGTCGCTGGATCGCAGTCCCAAGCTTCTCCTGGTCGCCCTTCGACTTCGGCTCGACTGCGACGTGGATCACCGGGGCCGGGAAGGTCATCGACTCGAGCACGACCGGCTGAGCCTGGTCGCACAACGTCTCACCTGTGGTGGTGTCCTTGAGGCCCATCACGGCCACGATGTGACCAGCGCCGACCGACGCGATCTCTTCACGCTTGTTGGCGTGCATCCGGTAAATCTTGCCGATCCGTTCCTTCCTGCCCTTCGTGGGGTTCAGGACGGTGGTGCCAGTGTCGAGACGACCCGAGTAGACGCGCAGGTAGGTCAGCTTGCCGAGGTGCGGGTCGGCCATGATCTTGAAGGCCAACGCCGAGAAAGGCTCGTCCTCGTTGGGTTGGCGCTCGACGACGATCTCCTCGTCCTTGATGTCGTGGCCTTCGACCGAGGCGATGTCGAGCGGGGACGGGAGGTAGGCGACGACAGCGTCGAGCAAGGGCTGAACACCCTTGTTCTTGAATGCCGAACCGGTCAGGACGGGAGTCAGCTTGTCGGCGACAGTCGCGCGACGGATTGCGGCCTTCAGCGCCTCGTCTGTCGGCTCCTCACCCTCGAGGTAGAGCTCCATCATCTCGTCGTCGGCTTCGGCGATGGTCTCCAGCAGGCGGTCGCGCCACTCCCGAGCAGCCTCGGTGTGCGTCGCGGGGATCTCTTCATCGGCGTAGTCCTCACCTTTGGCAGTGTCGCCACGCCAGGTAAGTGCGCGCATCGTGACCAGGTCGACAACGCCGATGAAGTCGGCCTCGGTCCCGATCGGGATCTGTAGCACGAGCGGGATGGCGCCGAGACGCGACTCGATCATCTCCACGCAGCGGTGGAACTCTGCGCCGGTGCGGTCCAGCTTGTTGACGAAGCAGAGGCGCGGAACGCGGTAGCGGTTGGCCTGGCGCCATACTGTCTCCGACTGCGGCTCGACGCCGGCCACGCCGTCGAACACCGCGACTGCACCGTCCAGCACGCGCAGCGAACGCTCGACCTCGATGGTGAAGTCGACGTGTCCGGGCGTGTCGATGATGTTGATCGTGTGGTCTTGCCAGATGCACGTCGTCGCGGCCGAGGTGATCGTGATGCCGCGCTCTTGCTCCTGCTCCATCCAGTCCATGGTGGCCGCGCCCTCATGGACCTCACCGATCTTGTAGTTGATGCCGGTGTAGAAGAGGATCCGCTCGGTCGTTGTGGTCTTGCCAGCATCGATGTGCGCCATGATGCCGATGTTGCGCACTCGGCCGAGGTCGGTAGTGATGGTGGTTGCCACGGTGGACGATTCCCTAACGGTCTATGGGTGGGTGGAGACAACGATGCAAAATGCGAGACGCCTTAGCTGGCATACAGCTCTGTGGGGACGCTGGGGTCAGTGGACGCCTCGGCATCGGATTGTCACCAGCGGTAATGCGCGAAGGCCTTGTTCGACTCGGCCATCTTGTGCGTGTCCTCGCGTCTCTTGACTGCTGCTCCGAGACCGTTCGACGCATCCAGCAGTTCGTTCATCAGACGCTCGGACATGGTCTTCTCGCGGCGGGCCTGTGAGTACTGGACGAGCCAGCGCAGCGCGAGGGTGGTGGAGCGGCTGGCGCGGACTTCGACTGGCACCTGGTAGGTGGCGCCGCCGACTCGGCGGCTGCGCACCTCGAGGGTCGGCTTGACGTTGTCGAGCGCACGCTTGAGCGTCAGCACGGGGTCGGTCGCGGTCTTCTCGCGGCAGCCCTCGAGTGCGGTATGCACGATGCGCTCGGCAACCTGCTTCTTGCCGTCGACGAGCACCTTGTTAATCAGCTGGGTCACCAGCTGGCTGCCGTAGACCGGATCGATCTCGACCGGACGCTTCGGGGCCGGGCCCTTGCGAGGCATTAGCTCTTCTCCTTCTTCGCGCCGTAACGGCTACGAGCCTGCTTACGGTTCTTGACACCCTGGGTGTCGAGTGAGCCGCGAATGATCTTGTAGCGCACACCGGGGAGGTCCTTCACGCGACCACCACGCACCAGCACAATCGAGTGCTCCTGCAGGTTGTGACCCACGCCAGGGATGTATGCCGTGACCTCGATGCCGCTGGTCAAGCGCACCCTGGCGACTTTGCGGAGGGCAGAGTTCGGCTTCTTCGGCGTGGTCGTGTAAACGCGTGTGCACACGCCGCGTCGCTGAGGAGATCCCTTCAGGGCGGGCGTCTTCGTCTTCGACACCTTGTCCTGGCGGCCCTTGCGGACGAGCTGTTGGATGGTGGGCACCGCGTAGTTCTCTTTCCTGTCGGCTGCACTGTGCAGTGGGTTCTGCGCTGTGGGGCGCCTGCGTCGCGACCCCCGCACTCGGGCGTGTCGCCCTCACGTCGGTCACCCGTTGCCGGACAACCGCCTAGCAGTGGTGATGGTCATGCACAGACCTCGTGGCTTGAGGGGCACACGAGAGGACCTGGATCGCCCAGGCACAGTGTTCAAGATTACCGGCTGCCGCGGGCAGGGTCAAAACGACCGCAGGCGGGCGCCAGGGAGCGTGCAGGTGGGCTGTTCCTGCGGCGTGCGAGGGTCGTTGCAGCCGTCGACGACCGAGGTGACACCGACCGCGTCAGGCAGGGCCGCGCTCGCGGACAGCCTCGACCTTCTCCATCGCGCCGCGCAGCTCGCTCAGCCACTCCTCACTGTGCTGACCGACGAGCCGGACGCACCAGCTCAGGGCGTCTGCCCGGGACCGGGCGACGCCCGACTCGACGAGGGTGTCGAGGACCTGGCGTTGGGGCTGACGCAGCCGCGTCATCACCGGAACGGCCAGGTGGGTGAACAGTGCCGAACGATCGCCGATCGTCACTCCCCAGGACACCTTTCGCTCGAAGCGCGCCTCTGCCTCGCGGGCAATGCCGATTCGCTCATCCCGCGTCTGCTCGCGCCAACCGGAGATCCGGCCCGAGTCAGCCTCTGCGCGCTCAGCATCCCCGGCATCATCACCGAGCGTCACTGGGTCGACCTCGACGACCACCGTGATCTCCTCGCGGTCGACGGTGATCGACGGCGCCCGCGCGGTCCAGGCATCGGGAAGCCGGCCGGCGAACCAGGCGCTGACGGTCTGATGGTCTGACGAAGTAATCATGTAATCAACATTACTGGTCTCCGAGAATGATTCAAGAGCAGAGGCAGTGGTCGAGCGGCTGAGCGAGTGTCACTGGCTCTCGAGATCCAGCGCAAACCGCACCACGTCAGAGATCTCGACGTGTTGTCCTTGCCTGATGTCGTCGAGCTCCATCCAGGCGACATCGTCGGTGGTGCCATCGACCTCGATCACCCGTGGGGCGTCGCTGGCTGAGGTGATGGTCGCGGCGTACACCAGGTGGATGCCGTGGAAGTCCTCCAGCACCCCGAGGGGCGAAAGCCCGGTGAACCGCCGGGAGTAGACGCCGAGGATCTGCCCAACGTCGATGTCGAGACCTGTCTCCTCGAGCACTTCGCGTCGAAGCGACACCTCCGGATGCTCACCGTGGTCGACCCCGCCACCAGGAAGCGTCCACGTGCCGGCCGTGCCGTATCCGGCACCGGAGATGCGCGCGAGCAGCACCTGACCACCGCGGCGAATCACAGCACGAGCGGCCAGCCGCTGGTGCGGGACCGCGGTTTCGCTCAAGGAGGCGCCCTACCCGTGCTGCGGATAGCCGGGTGGAGGCGGGCCTGGATGCGGTGGGTACGACGGCTGAGGTCGAGCGGCGCGCAGGAACATGGCGAGCGGGACCGCTGCCGCGGCAGCACCGATCACGGCGAACGCGGTAGCCCATCGAATCGGATGCTCCGACATGGTGACTCCGGCTGTCGTACTCGGCAGCAAGGCCGCGCCCAGGAACGCAAGCACGAGATAGCCCGGGTACGTCGTGTAGACGTACGCGAGGACGAGGCCGACGGCCACGAGGAGCCCGAGCACCATGGCAATGCGCGCATCGGTGCGGACGTCGTCGCGACCGCCACTCTGCGGTCCGGCGCCGAACTCCGCACTGATGCCCAGGTAGACCGCGCTAAGCCCGATGACCACCACGGTCAGCCACATCGCCACGAGCGCGAGACCGAGTCCGAGCATCGCCGCCACTGTCCGACAGGAGAATCGCCACCCCGCGGCCGCGACAACGAGACCGTAGGCGAGAAAGATCATGCCCACCGTCAAGACCGTGCCGGAGCCGGGGTCGGAGCCGTCGATCGTGTCCGAGAGCAGCTGTCCCAGCAGCACGACCCCGCCGAGGATGGCGACGCCGATCAGCGCCTCTCCGCGCACGAACCAGTACCCGCCAACACCGCCGAGCAGAAGCGCGAGGCCGCCCAGGTAGACGAGAGCATCAGCGTCCCATGTCGAGACGACGGTCACGACCAGAGACAGCAACGCGATGGCCGCGAGCACCGACGTGACCAGTCTGGCCGTCGTACTGGCTGCAAGCAGGACATAGCTCGCGGCTGCTGCCGCCGCGAGCAGCACGCTGACGACCCCCATGACGACGAACGACTTCCAGTTGAAGTCGTCGGAAGCACCGCCCGCACCTGCGCCTCCCCCGTCGGCCGTGATCGAGGCCATCCACACAGCGGCGAACATCAGGCCGACGCCCAAGACGCACACAGCGGCCAGCAGTCGCGGCCGATGCCAGCCGGTGGCGACCGTTTCCTTGGCCGGCGTGCCGGTTTCTCGGCGTCCATCGCTGACAGCGCGGTAGACCTCGTCGGCCTGTGCAGGGCTCAAGGAACCCCGTTTGACGAGAGGGTTCAAGGACTCGAAAAGAGGGTCTGCATGCCCCTGCGGGTAGCTCATGGCGATGAGGGTAGCGGCCGGGAAGGTCTAGGAAGCGTCTCCTCGACCGAGGGCCCTCGACAGAACCTCGACGGCCTCCTCGATCGACCACTCGAGCGTCGCCGGCCCGACGGTGAACTCGGTCCACGACCAACCAGGCACGTCGGAGTGCCCCCAAGGGGGACTCACCGAAATTCCGTCCGTCTCCATGAACTTGGTCAGACGGTCGATGATCGCGTCGTGGTCGTCGTCCACCAGGATCCGAAAGGCGTTCGTATGCGGCGGCTGCGGGAACACCTCAATCCCCGCCGCCTGGAATGCGGTGGCCAAAGCGACCGCTCGATCGTGGTACGCCGGCATCTGTGGCAGCTCGTCGCGCAGGCCACGCAGCGCAGCGACGGCATAGGGCAGCATCGTGAACACCGTGCCGCCCATGCGCTGCCGCCACTGGAGCGCCTCGTCGATGGCGTCCGTTGGCCCAGCAAGGGCGGCACCCGCAAGCCCGCGCAAACCCTTGTAGAACGAGACGTAGACAGAGTCAGCCAGGTCGGCGATCTCGGCCAGCGAGTGACCGAGGTACGGCGCCGACTCCCAGACCCGGGCGCCGTCGAAGTGCAGCGCGACGCCCCTCGCGGCAGGCCGTCGAGAACGCGGTCAGCTCGTCCCACGTCGGCAGCAGGTAGCCGGCATCGCGAAGCGGGAGCTCCAGCAGGCAGGCACCGAGCTTGCCCGGGATGTTGCGTCGACGTCAGCAACCGTCGGGACTCGAGGTCCGTCGCTCAGCAGCTCGAACTGGAATCCGTGCAGAAGCCGCGGGCCGTCGAGCTCGTGATGCAGCAGATGCGACTGCGCCGGCATCGCCACCCGTCGTGAACCGGCGCGGTCTGCTCCACACCCGGAGCATGCACTGCTGCGCCATCGTGCCGCTCGGGAACATCGCGGCAGCCGGCTTACCGAGCAGCTCGGCAACCTCCTGCTCGACCGCCGCGACCGGCCCCCCGTCGCCGTACCTGTCCCATCTCGAGGTCAGTCTCGTCGGCCGCCGCGTCGACAAGCCCGCGCAGGGCGTCGGCAGGAGGTCGCGGTTCGCCCCGGGGAGCCAGCGCGTCCGCCGCGGCGGCTGCGCTGCGGAATCGATCGGGCGCAGCGGCTTCTCGGGGTCGCGGGGTCTCAGCGACCGCAGCGTCATCCGTCACGGCATGAATCCTCTGCACTGCGCACGTCGCGATCAGACACAGCGAAAGGCGGGCCACGACCAGTCGGGGTGGCCGCCTCTCGTCAGCTGTGTGCTTGAACCGCTCGCGTCAGCTCTGGTAGGAGCCGAAGTCGAAGTCGTCCAGCGCGACCGACTGACCCGCCGACTGACCGAAGTCGTAGTCGTAGGTGTCGTAGTCGATCGAGTATGCCTGGGCCCGAGCCTCTTCGGTGGGCTCGACCCGGATGTTGCGGTAACGCTCCAGGCCGGTGCCGGCCGGGATGAGCTTGCCCAGGATGACGTTCTCCTTCAGGCCGAGCAGCGAGTCGGACTTGCCGTGGATCGCAGCGTCGGTGAGCACCCGCGTCGTCTCCTGGAAGGACGCCGCCGACAGCCACGACTCGGTGGCCAGCGACGCCTTGGTGATGCCCATCAGCACCGGACGACCCGACGCAGGTGTGCCGCCTTCGGCGACGACGCGACGGTTCTCGGTCTCGAACCGGATCCGCTCGACCAGCTCGCCGGGCAGCAGGTCGGAGTCGCCGCTCTCGATCACCGTGATCCGACGCAGCATCTGCCGGATGATGATCTCGATGTGCTTGTCGTGGATGGCCACCGCCTGACGGCGGTAGACCTCCTGCACCTGGTCGACCAGGTGCTCCTGGGTCTTGCGCGGGCCGAGGACGCGCAGCACGTCTCTGCGGGTCGGCCTTACCGACCGTCATCTGCTGACCGACCTCGACGTGCGCGCCGTCCTCGACGCAGCAGAGCCGGGCGCGCTTGCTGACCGGGAAGGCCAGCTCCTCGGAACCGTCGTCGGGGACGACGACGATCTTGCGGGTCTTGTCGGTGTCCTCGATGCGGACGCGACCGGCAGACTCCGAGATCGGCGCCTTGCCCTTGGGCTGGCGGGCCTCGAACAGCTCGACCACACGCGGCAGACCTTCAGTGATGTCGTCTGCCGACGCCACGCCACCGGTGTGGAACGTACGCATGGTCAACTGCGTGCCGGGCTCACCGATCGACTGGGCCGCGATGATGCCGACCGCCTCTCCGATGTCGACGAGCTTGCCGGTCGCGAGCGAACGGCCGTAGCACTTGGCGCAGGTACCGGTCTTCGCGTCGCAGGTGAGGACCGAGCGCACCTTGACCTCGTGGATGCCGGCCTCGACGAGCTTGTTGATGAGCACGTCGCCGATGTCGTCGCCACCCTTGGCCAGCACGTCGCCGGTCTCGGGGTGCTCGACGTCGACGGCCAGGTTGCGGGCGTAGGCGGAGGTCTCGACGTACTCGTCCTTGACGACGCGACCGTCGTCGAGCTTGACGCCGATGACCTTGCTCAGGCCACGCTCGGTGCCGCAGTCGTCCTCACGGATGATGACGTCCTGCGACACGTCGACGAGACGACGCGTGAGGTAGCCGGAGTCGGCCGTCCGCAGCGCGGTGTCGGCGAGACCCTTGCGGGCGCCGTGCGTCGAGATGAAGTACTCGAGCACCGACAGACCCTCGCGGAAGTTCGCCTTGATCGGGCGCGGGATGATCTCGCCCTTCGGGTTGGCCACCAGACCACGCATACCGGCGATCTGGCGGACCTGAGTCATGTTTCCGCGAGCGCCCGAGTTGACGATCATGTAGATCGGGTTGGTCTTCTCGAACGTCGCCTCCATCGCCTTCGCGACCTCGATCGTGGCGGTGTTCCAGATCTCGATGAGCTCCTGGCGACGCTCCTCGTCGGTGATCAGGCCCCGCTCGTACTGCTGCTGGACCTTCGCGGCCTGAGCTTCTCGTAGATCGCCATGATCTCGGGCTTCTCGGGCGGCGTGACGACGTCCTCGATGGAGATCGTGACGCCCGAACGGGTGGCCCAGTAGAAGCCGGTGTCCTTGAGGGCGTCGAGCGCCGTCGCAACCTCGACCTTGGTGTAGCGCTCGGCCAGGTCGTTGACGATCACGCCGAGCTGCTTCTTGCCGACCTCGCCGTTGACGTAGGCGTAGTCGGCCGGCAGCGCCTCGTTGAAGATGGCGCGACCAAGCGTGGTCTCGAGCGTCAGTCGGCTGGCCCGGCTCCCAGTCCTCGGGTGTGTCGTAGCCGAGCGGCGGTACGACGTCGGCGAACCGCAGCTTGATCTTGCTCTGCAGCTCGATCTCCTTGCGGTCGAACGCCATCAATGCCTCGGACACGGAGCGCGAACGCACGTCCCTCGCCCACGTAGTCGTCGCGGTCGAGGGTGAGGAAGTAGATGCCGATGATCATGTCCTGCGTCGGCATCGTCACGGGGCGACCGTCGGCCGGCTTCAAGATGTTGTTGGTCGACAGCATCAGGATGCGCGCCTCGGCCTGTGCCTCGGCCGACAGCGGCAGGTGCACCGCCATCTGGTCGCCGTCGAAGTCGGCGTTGAACGCCGAGCAGACGAGCGGGTGGATCTGGATGGCCTTGCCCTCGATCAGCTGGGGCTCGAACGCCTGGATGCCGAGACGGTGCAGGGTGGGCGCGCGGTTGAGCAGCACCGGGTGCTCGGTGATGACCTCTTCGAGGACGTCCCAGACAACCGGACGGCTGCGCTCGACCATGCGCTTGGCGCTCTTGATGTTCTGCGCGTGGTTGAGGTCGACCAGGCGCTTCATCACGAACGGCTTGAAGAGCTCCAGCGCCATCTGCTTCGGCAGACCGCACTGGTGCAGCTTGAGCTGCGGGCCGACCACGATGACTGAGCGGCCGGAGTAGTCGACGCGCTTGCCGAGCAGGTTCTGTCGGAAGCGGCCCTGCTTACCCTTGAGCATGTCGGACAGCGACTTGAGCGGCCGGTTGCCCGGACCGGTGACAGGTCGACCGCGTCGGCCGTTGTCGAACAGCGAGTCGACGGCTTCTTGGAGCATCCGCTTCTCGTTGTTAACGATGATCTCGGGCGCACCGAGGTCGAGCAGTCTCTTCAACCGGTTGTTGCGGTTGATGACGCGGCGGTAGAGGTCGTTGAGGTCAGACGTGGCGAAGCGGCCACCGTCGAGCTGCACCATCGGGCGCAGGTCCGGCGGGATGACCGGGACGCAGTCGAGGACCATGCCCTCAGGGCTGTTGGTCGTCGTCATGAACGCCGACACGACCTTCAGCCGCTTGAGCGCACGGGTCTTGCGCTGGCCCTTGCCGGTGCGGATCGTCTCGCGGAGCGACTCGGACTCGGCGGTGAGGTCGAAGGACTGGAGGCGCTTCTGGATCGCCTCAGCACCCATCGAGCCTTCGAAGTACTTGCCGAAGCGGAACTTCATCTCCCGGTAGAGGATCTCGTCGCCCATCAGGTCCTGGACCTTGAGCGTGCGGAACGAGCTCCACACTTCGTCGACCCGGTCGATCTCACGCTGGGCGCGGTCGCGGATCTGCTTGAGCTCGCGCTCGGCACCTTCCTTGACCTTGCGCTTGGCGTCGGCCTTGGCGCCCTCGGCCTCGAGTGCACCGAGGTCTTCTTCGAGCTTACCCATCCGGTTGGCGACGTCGGAGTCACGACGCTGCTCAAGCTGCTTGCGCTCGATGTCGATCTTCGCCTCGAGCGACGGCAGGTCCTTGTGACGAGCGTCGTCGTCGACCGCGGTGATCATGTAGGCCGCGAAGTAGATGACCTTCTCGAGGTCCTTGGGTGCGAGGTCGAGGAGGTAGCCGAGCCTGCTCGGCACACCCTTGAAGTACCAGATGTGAGTGACAGGGGCGGCGAGCTCGATGTGGCCCATCCGCTCGCGACGCACCTTCGATCGGCGTGACTTCGACGCCACAGCGCTCACAGATGATGCCCTTGAAGCGGACGCGCTTGTACTTACCGCAGTAGCACTCCCAGTCGCGCGTGGGGCCGAAGATCTTCTCGCAGAAGAGTCCGTCGCGCTCGGGCTTGAGGGTGCGGTAGTTGATAGTTTCGGGCTTCTTGACCTCGCCGTGGCTCCACTGACGGATGTCGTCCGCAGTGGCCAGGCCGATCCGAAGCTCGTCGAAGAAGTTAACGTCCAGCAAGACTGTTCCTTCGTCTTATGTTGCTGCGGGTGATGCTGTTGTTAGACCGTCTGTCTTGGTTCTCGCTGTGGGCGGGGTCGTGGTGACCCTGGTCTGCCTCGCGAACAAGTTCGCTTCGGCCCACTCAGAAGCCTGATCGGCACGCAGGCGCGCCCATCAGACTTCTTCGACCGAACTGACACCCTCATTTGGCCGGCGAGCCAGGTCGATTCCCAGCTCCTCAGCCGCACGGAAGACGTCCTCGTCGGTGTCGCGCATGTCCATGGCGACGCCGTCGCTGGACAGCACCTCGACGTTGAGGCACAGCGACTGCATCTCCTTGACGAGCACCTTGAACGACTCGGGGATGCCCGGCTCGGGGATGTTCTCGCCCTTGACGATGGCTTCGTAGACCTTCACGCGGCCGAGGATGTCATCGGACTTGATGGTGAGCAGCTCCTGCAGCGCGTAGGCAGCGCCGTAGGCCTCGAGCGCCCACACCTCCATCTCGCCGAAACGCTGACCACCGAACTGGGCCTTACCACCGAGTGGCTGCTGGGTGATCATCGAGTACGGCCCCGTCGAGCGTGCGTGGATCTTGTCATCGACCAGGTGGTTGAGCTTGATGATGTAGGTGTAGCCGACGGAGACAGGTGCCGGGAAGGGCTCGCCGGTGCGTCCGTCGATACAGCTTGGCCTTGCCGTCGCCGCCGACCAGCCGGTCTCCATCGCGGTTGGGGCGGGTGGAGGCGAGCAGTCCGGAGATCTCGTCCTCGCGTGCACCGTCGAACACCGGTGTGGCGACGTTGGTGTTCGGCGGCGCCTTGCTCAGACCGATCTCGCCGAGGCGCTTCTGCCAGTCGGCAGCATTGCCTTCGACCTCCCAGCCGTTCTTGGCAACCCACCCGAGGTGAGCCTCCAGCACCTGGCCGATGTTCATCCGGCCTGGCACACCGAGCGGGTTGAGGATGATGTCGACGGCGGTGCCGTCCTCGAGGAACGGCATGTCCTCAGCCGGCAGGATCTTCGAGATGACGCCCTTGTTGCCGTGGCGGCCGGCGAGCTTGTCGCCGTCGGAGATCTTGCGCTTCTGCGCGACGTAGACGCGGATGAGCTGGTTGACGCCGGGGGGCAGCTCGTCGTCTTCTTCACGATCGAAGACGCGGACACCGATGACGATGCCGCTCTCGCCGTGCTTGACCTTCAGCGAAGTGTCGCGCACCTCGCGCGCCTTCTCACCGAAGATCGCCCGGAGCAGACGCTCCTCGGGGGTCAGCTCGGTCTCACCCTTGGGCGTGACCTTGCCGACCAGGATGTCGCCTGGGACAACTTCGGCCCCGATCCGGATGATGCCTCGCTCGTCGAGGTCGGCAAGCATCTCGTCGGAGACGTTCGGGATGTCCCGGGTGATCTCCTCAGGGCCAAGCTTGGTGTCGCGGGCGTCGACCTCGTGCTCCTCGATGTGGATCGAGGTGAGGACGTCTTCCTGCACCAGTCGCTGGCTGAGGATGATCGCGTCTTCGTAGTTGTGGCCTTCCCACGGCATGTAGGCGACCAACAGGTTGCGCCCGAGGGCCATCTCGGCCTTGTCGGTGCTCGGCCCGTCGGCGATCGGCCTGCCAACCTCGACCCGGTCGCCCTCGGCCACGGTGGGTCGCTGGTTGACGCAGGTGCCTTGGTTGGAGCGGCGGAACTTGGCGAGCCGATAGGTCTCGTAGCGACCGTCGTCCTCCATGACCTCGACCGAGTCGGCCGAGACCTCGGTGACGACACCGGCCGCCTTGGCGACCAGGACGTCTCCGGCGTCGACGGCGGCGCGGTACTCCATGCCGGTACCGACGAGCGGCGCCTCGGCACGGATGAGCGGGACGGCCTGACGCTGCATGTTGGAGCCCATGAGCGCCCGGTTGGCGTCGTCGTGCTCGAGGAAGGGGATCAGGGCGGTCGCGACCGACACCATCTGGCGTGGCGAGACGTCCATGTAGTCGACGGCGCTGCCTGGCACGTAGTCGACCTCACCGCGGCGCGTGCGCACCAGCACCCGCTCCTCCTCGAACAGGAACTTCGAGGTAAGAGGCGCGTTGGCCTGGGCGATGACGACGCGGTCTTCCTCGTCGGCAGTCAGGTAGTCGATCTGGTCGGTGACCGACGCCCTTGACGACCTTGCGGTAGGGCGTCTCGACGAACCCGAACGCGTTGACGCGCCCGAATGTCGACAAAGAGCCGATCAACCCGATGTTGGGACCTTCGGGAGTTTCGATCGGGCACATCCGGCCGTAGTGCGAGACGGGTGCACGTCGCGGACCTCGAAGCCTGCGCGCTCTCGCGACAGGCCACCAGGTCCGAGCGCCGACAGTCGGCGCTTGTGCGTCAGACCCGCGAGGGGGTTGATCTGGTCCATGAACTGGCTCAGCTGCGACGTGCCGAAGAACTCCTTCAGCGCCGCGACGACCGGGCGGATGTTGATCAGGGTCTGCGGCGTGATCGCCTCGACGTCCTGGGTCGTCATCCGCTCGCGGACAACCCGCTCCATCCGGGCAAGGCCCGTGCGGAGCTGGTTCTGGATGAGCTCACCGACCGTGCGCAGACGGCGGTTGCCGAAGTGGTCGATGTCGTCCTACTCGACGACGACCTGTCCACGCGGCGAGTTCATCTCTTCGCGGCCGTCGTGCAGCGCGACGATGTAGCGGATCGCGGCGACGATGTCGTCCATCGGTCAGCGTCTGCTGGTCGAACGCCTCGTCCTGGCCGAGCTTCTTGTTGATCTTGTAGCGGCCGACCTTGGCGAGGTCGTAGCGCTTCGGGTTGAAGTAGTAGTTCTCGAGCAGCGTCTGCGCGGCCTCGCGCGTCGGCGGTTCGCCGGGACGCAGCTTGCGGTAGATGTCGAGCAAGCGCGTCGTCCTGACCGGACGTGTGGTCCTTCTCCAGGGTGAGCCGGATCGACTCGAACTCGCCGAACTCCTCGAGGATCTGCGCCTCGGTCCAGCCGAGCGCCTTGAGCAGCACGGTGACGTTCTGCTTGCGCTTGCGGTCGAGGCGGACCCCGACCATGTCGCGCTTGTCGATCTCGAACTCCAGCCAGGCACCGCGGGACGGGATCATCTTCGCGCGTGAAGATGTCCTTGTCGGAGGTCTTGTCGATGCTGCGCTCGAAGTAGACGCCCGGCGAGCGGACGAGCTGGGAGACGACGACACGCTCGGTGCCGTTGACGATGAACGTGCCCTTGTCGGTCATCAGCGGGAAGTCACCCATGAACACGGTCTGGCTCTTGATCTCGCCGGTCTCGTTGTTCATGAACTCGGCGGTGACGAAGAGCGGCGCGGCGTACGTGAAGTCGCGCTCCTTGCACTCCTCGACGGTGTTCTTGGGCTGGCTCGAAGCGGTGATCGCGGAACGACAGGCTCATCGTGCCCGAGAAGTCCTCGATCGGGGAGATCTCCTCGAAGATCTCCTCGAGACCCGACCTCCTGGAGACGCCTTCGCGTCCCTCGAGGTCGGGTCCTGCTCGAGCCTGGCTCTGCCATCGCTCGCTGCCGATGAGCCAGTCGAAGCTGTCGGCTTGGAGGGCCAGCAGATCGGGAACCTCGATGGGTTCTGCGATCTTGGCGAACGACACGCGACCGGTGTCGACTCCGCTGCTGGTCACGGCTAGATGAACTGTTGTTACCTGGCGTTGCGCGAGGCGGCCAAGAGTGGTCCTTCCGAAGGCTCGCGGACACAACTGTAGGCGCATGCCAGAGGCCACCCGAGACCGGGTCGAAGGTGAGCGGAAGGCAGCGCAAAGAAGCAGTTTACCCCATGGGCCGACTGCTGTCGAACCGGGCCGACGGACCGAAGCCCGCACTTCGCCAGGTTCGCGATCGGAACTGCGCCGAGCATCCCGCGAGCAAGGCCCGGAGTCAAGCATTCATGGCCACGTTGAGGGGTCAACGATCTCCGGCAGAACGCGCCCCTTGCCCATCTTCGTCATAGCGCGGTGATGTCGTCGACCAGCCATCGGTCGCCACTCTTGACCATCGTGAACACGACCCGGTTCAGCGACGTCTGCGGTCGGTCGTTGGCCAACGTCGTGCTCGTCTGGTCGATGAAGAGCACGATCTCGACCTCGTTCGCCTCGGCTGACGCGACACCCGACGCCATCACGTTCGCCTCGACGTGGGCCCGCACCTGCTCCGCGGGCGCCGTCAGCAGGCCGTCGACCGTCTTCTGGAACGTCGTCCGCGTACGACGGGGTCATGTAGGCCTTCGCCTCGTCGGAGTCTTGAACCGAGTGTCTTGTAGTCGTAGCCGAGGATCTGGGTCGCGGCCTCCTCTGCCTGCGCCGGGGCAGTGTTGTAGGCCGACGTCAGCGAATCGCTCGCGGGTCTCTGCGAGCTCGTCCTCCTGGGCGTCCTTCACCGCGAAGACGACATCGACAGTGACGACGGCAGCGAGCAGCACCGCGAGGACCACGAGGACCCAGTTCGGAACGTCAATCTGACGAGACTTCGAGGGCGCTTCACCCGAAGGATGAGCCAAGGCCTCGGCATATCGATCACGACGTTGACGACGCTGACGTTTGGGCGGATCAACTGCAGGCTCACCCGTCGTTGGATCGATTTCGGTGGGCCGTCGGGAGCGCTCGCCGGCGATCTTGCGTCGGTTCGGGTTCTGGTCGCTCATGCTGATCGCCTCACTCGACGGCCTTGAAGTCGTCGACGAGCCACTCGTCGCCTTGCTTGACCAGGGAGACCTTCCAGCGGAAGTGCCGAAGCCGTTCGCCGAGCGCTGAGGCGACGTGAGCGTCGGCGATGACCAAAGCCGTCGCATTGTCGCGGTCGATCGAGCTGACCGCCGTGGCGAGTATTTCACCCTCCGACGTCATGTCAGTGGCCTTGACCTGGTCGACGATCTGCTGGAGGGCGAGGTCGAACGACTGGGCGAAGCTCTCGGTGAGCAGAGGCGTCACGCGTTCCCGGTAGTCGTCGATGTCGTTCACCGAGTAGCTGTTCATGTTCGCCACGAAGGAGGAGACGGCCGCTTGCACGTCCTTGCGAGCCTGCTCCTCCGCCGCCAGTCCCCGCCGATGCGGTGGCCTGGTCAGCCTCACCGTCGTCCTCGGCATACCGGGTGACGACGATCACCCCGACCGCTATCGCCGCGATGAGGGCGCACGCGAGGACCACGGCGAGCACGAGTCGCACTTGAGGAGTCAGCCCACCACCGCCGTGCGGATCGCACCAGAGTGGACGTCGTCAGACCCGTTCTCGTCGCTCATCTGTCCGCTGTCGCCAGCGGGCCGAGAAGCAGCCACTGCCACGAGTCCTCTCCCAGTAGGGCGTGCTGGCCACCGTCAGACACGATGTCAGCGCGGGGGTCGTGCTTGGCCGGCGTCAACGACCCGGTGACGGGATCGTACTTGGCGACCACCGGCGTGCGGTTGTACGCCGGGAGCGTTCTGGGCGCCGCGGGCATTGCTCTGCGCCTGGGGCTCGGTGCACCGGGCGTCCGTGTTCATCGGGCGGTCTTCGACGGTCCTCCGGCTCTCGTTGCGGGGTGTTGTATCCCTGGTGGCAGACGGCGGGATGCTCGGTCAGCACCAGGCCGAAGTGAGCGTCGTAGAGCCCGGTCAGCGGGTCCTTGGCGATCACGGTGAAGCCACCCTCGACGACGTAGGGGTAGAGCACCAGTACCTGCTCGATGCCGTCGAGGCGCGCTGCGGTGATCTCGCCGGTGGTGATCAGGTTGTTGATCAGCTCGGCGAGGTCGCGCTCGTTGTCCTCGATGATCGAGCGCACGTCACGGGCCGCGGCGCTGCCTCGGTCGATCACGTTGCGCAGGTCCTGGTCGCTCTCGACGAGGGTGTCGGAGAACAGCCGCAGGTCACGGGTGAAGGATCGGATCGACGACGCACTGTCGAGCTGTGTCTGCATTGCGATGTTGGCCTTCATGATCAAGCTCTTGGTGACGTCGAAGTTAGCCGCGGCCGTGTCGATGAAGGAGTTGCTCGTGTCGATGATCTGGCCGATGTCGGGTCCGGCACCTTCGAATGCCTGACCCAGCTCGGAGATCACCGTGCGGAGATCCGACTTGTTGACGGAGTTGACGAGCTCGTCGAGGTCGACGAGCAACGTGGTGGCAGCGATCGGGGTCTGCGTGTCTTCACGAGCGATCTGGGAGTTGTTCTCCAGGTACGGCGACCCGGCGCTCTGGGGCTGCAGGTCGACGTACTGCTCACCCAGGGCTGACCGGTTCGCCACGACCGCGACGACGTCGGCCGGGATCTTCGCCTCCTCGTTGTCGATGCCGAGGTCGACGAAGACACCGCTGTCGGACAACCGCATGTCTTCGACTCGGCCGACCGGGACACCGCGGTAGGTCACCTCGGCACCGACGAAGATCCCGCCGGACTCGCCCAGGTCGGCGGAGACGGTGTAGGTGTCGTCATAGAAGAGGCGGTCGAGCTGGGCGTATCGCGCTCCGACGTACGACACCCCGATCAGGGTGATCAAGACGAAGACGAGCAGCTGGATCTTCGTGGTGCGGGTGATCATCGGCTCGTCCTTTCCGTAACAGGACCCCTTGCATCAGCAGCAACGCGAGATCCTCGTCATACCCGGCGCGCGTGCGACGACTATCGAACTCCCGAGGTGGTGGTCGGCACAGATTGAGCGGCGGTCCACACAACTGCGGGGGTTGCGGTGCCCCGCCTCCCCCAGGCAGGTCGATCACGTCGCAGATCCCGGGCACGTTGACCACTGAGCAGACCGCGTCGGACAGGGCTTCGCACAGGTCAGAGTTGGGTCGGCGCTCGCATACGTCTCTCAGGATCTCCTCACACCGGGGGCGCTCGGGGTGGTTCAGACAGCGGCGGATGACCTCGCACGGGATTCCCAGCCGTTGACAGATCTCCGTCGTGGGCAGATCCGTCGGCAGCGTCGGCAGCGTCGGCAGGGTCGGCAACGTCGGCAGATCGGTCGGGTTGGTCGGCAGCGTCGGGCACGTGGCCGGCAGCGGCAGCTGATCGACGCGTCGCAGGGGTCCGGAAGTGGCGGCGGATCGCAGATCGGCAGGTCCGGCACGTTATCGCAGGGGTCAGGGAGGCCTGGCACCTCCGGGAGGTTGTCGAGGTCGAGGTCGAGCTGTGCGCTCAGGTTGGTGTAGTCGCCCTGGTGGAGGTTGCGTGCCTCGGTCGGCGTCCTCGCCCACCGCGGCGTCGACGAACGGGTAGGTCAGAAGACCTGGAGCGACTTCGGGATCGCGTCACCGGCGTTGGCCAGCTGGGTCAGGATCGGGTCGAGCGCGCGAAGGTTGGCGATGGCGTCGGCCTTGCTGGCCCTGATCACCCGGATCGCGACCGGGCTCAGCCGCTGGAGTCCGCGCAGCATCCTCACCAGACCGGTGCGCTGCTCGTCGAGCACCTCGAGGGCCGCAGGCAGGTCGTCGAGCGTGTCTGATGATCGCTGCTTCCTGCGCCTTGACCTCGATGGCTAGCTTGTTGACCGACCGCATGGCCGCGACGATGGCTTCCTTGTTCTTGTCGATCTGCCCCATGAACGTGTCGAGCTCGCCCAAGACGCTGCGGATCTCCGACTCGTTGCCGGTCGAGCGCGTTGTTGAGCTCCTGCGAGATCGTCTTGAGCTGCGCCACGCCACCGCCGTTGAGCAGCAGCGACAGCGCGCCGAGCACCTCCTCGACCTCGGGGTTGCGGCCGCTGCGCGACAGCGGGATCGTGTCGCCGTCGGCCAGCTCGCCCGTCGGCGCCTCGTCCGTCCGGCGGCGCCGAGCGAGACGAACTTCTCGCCGAGCAGGCTGGTCTGCCGGATGGTGGCCCAGGCGTTCTCCGGCAGCTCGACCTCGCCGTTGAGCCGCACCGTCACGACGGCGGTGTAGCCGTCGAGGGTGATGTCGTCGACCTTGCCGACCGTGACGTCGTCGACCTTCACCGCCGACTGCGGCACCAGGTCGAGTACGTCGCGGAACTCGACCTTGACGGCATACGAGTTGTCTCCGACGTCGGCACCGCCGGGCAGCGGCAGGTCATAGACGGAGAAGTCGCACGCTGTGAGCGTGAGCATGCCGACGAGAGAGACCACGAGGGCACGAAGCGATCGGCGCATCACTGGTCACCCTCGAAGAGTCCGCCGAGCGTCGGGTCGATGTGCTCGACCTCGACAGGCCCGATCTGCTTGTACGTGAACGGGGCGCCACGATTGAGGCCTTGTGATCGGCAGCGTGTCGAACAGCTCGCTTGATCGCATCGCAGGCTTCGGCGCGGGTTGCCGCCCTGCGCGACGATCGCGCAGAGCACCAGGGCCGGGTCGTTGGTCAGCTGGTTGATGTTCTCGCCGATGTTGCTGCGCTGGTCGAGCGTGCCCGCTCTCGGGTTGTAGGCGAGGAACAGGTTGTTGAGCGCGAGTGGCGCGACGTCGAGCGTCTCCTTCAGCGCGTCGCGCTGCTTGACCAGCACCCGCGTGACCTTGGTGAGGCCGTCGATGTTCGCCCGCAGGGCCTCCTTGTTCTCCTCGACGAACTCGGACACCGAGCCGAGCGCGACGCCGAGGTTGTCGAGCGCGGCTGCCAGGTCGTCGCGCTCGCCCGCGAGCACGCCGGCGACCTTGGCCAGGTCCTTGTTGAAGGCGCGGATCGTCTGGTCGTTGCGCGGCCAGCATCGCCGACGAACCGGTCCAGCTGGTCGACCGTGTGAACAGCTCGTCCTTGTTGTTCGACAGCGTGCCGGTCAGCATTGCCGACGTCGTGCAGGGTCTGGTCGGATCTTGGTGCCGTTGCCGTCGAGGTTGTCGGCCGAGACACCGATCAGGTCGTCGAGCGCGCCGTCCCGGTTGGCGCCGTTCGGCCCGAGCGCGACGCTCAGGTCGTCGAGGCTCTGGTAGATCGCGTCGAGCTCGACCGGCACCGCGGTGCGGTCGAGCGTCGAGCACCGCGCCGTCCGCGAGCGTCGGGCCGGACGACGTACGCCGGCGTCAGCTGCACGAAGCGGTCGCCGACGATCGCCGGCGAGATGATGACGGCCTTGGCGTCGGCGGGGACGTCGTACCGGCCTCGTAGGTCATCGTGACCTTGACCCGGTCGCCCTCGGGCTCGACCGCGTCGACCTGGCCGACCTGACACGCCGAGGATCCTGACCTCCGAGCCCGGGTAGAGCGCGACGGTGCGCGGGAAGTACGCCGTCAGCTCGTTCATCGCCGGGCGCCGGACGCATCGTCCACAGCAGCGCCGCCAGCACGGCGACGAGCAGGACGCCGACCAGCAGCTTGCGGGACGGCGACCAGCGCGGTCGAGCACGGAGGTCTTGCGTCGTCTGCCATGTCAGTTCCCTCCCGCCCCGGTCAGGCGGGCACCGGCGGCAGGTTCTGGATGAACGTGTCGAACCACGGGCCGGTGCCGAGGGTGTTGGCGAAGACCCGGTAGAACGGCGCCATCAGCCGCAGGCTGTCGTCGAGCTGGTCCTGGCGCCGCGTTGAGCAGGTCGACCACGTTGTCGAGGTGGTCGAGCGCCGGCTTGCAGGTCGGCGCGGGTGTCCTCGACCAGCCCGGTGAGCTGCCTGCGAGAGCGTTGACCGTCGCGACGAGCAGGTCGTGGACCGCGTCGCGGCGGTCGTACAGCGCCTGCAGCAGCACGTCGCCGTCCTCGAACAGCGTCTCGAGGTTCGTCGTTGCGGTCGGCGAGCACCTTCGAGACAGCTTGGCGGCGTTGGTCAGCAGGGTCTTGAGCTGCTCGTCGCGGGCGGCGAGGTTGCGGCTCAGCCGCGACAGCCCGGTCAGCGACGCCCGCACCTCGTCGGGGGTGTCGCGGAACAGGTCGGCGAGGGTGTTCGAGCGACGTCGGCGAGCTGGTCGGTGTCGATCCGCTGCTCGGTCTTGGCCAGGCCGCTGAACGCCTCCACGACGTCGTACGGCGACGCGGTCCGGGCGAGCGGGATCGGTCGTCGTCGGGCTCGAGCTCGCCGGCGCCGGCCGGCTCGAGGGCGAGGTACATCGCGCCGAGCAGCGTCTTGACGCGGATCGAGGCGCCGGTGTCGTCGCCGAGCTCGGTGTCCCTGTCGATCCGGAACTCCACCAGCACGTGGCCCTCGTCGAGCGTGATGTCCTCGACCTGGCCGACGCGGACGCCGGCGACCCGGACCTCGTCGTTGATCTTGAGCCCACCGGCCTCGCTGAACTCGGCGTAGTAGACGTCGCCGCCGCCGATCAGCGGCAGGTCTTCGGCCCGGAAGGCGCGCCAGCATGAGCAGCGCGATCGACCACCAGCCCGGCCGCGCCGATCGTGACGGGGTTGCGTTCGCGGAACGGCGTCATCCGAGGTCACACCTCGCCGAGTTGGTGTCGAAGTCGATCGGGATCGTCAGCCGTCGTCTGCGCGGCCCGGGGACCTTGATCCTGGCCCTTGAAGTTGCAGAGGTAGAAGTTGAACCACGAGCCGTACGACGCGGTCCGCCCGATCTTCTGCAGCTTGATCGGCAGGATCTGCAGCGCCCGGTCGATCTCGGGCTGTTGTCGTCGAGGGTGCGCGACCACCCGGCGGAGCTGGCCGATGTCTCGGGTCAGGGCGGGTCGGGCGTCGCTCGACGAGGTCGGCCGTCTGCACGGCGAGGTCCGAGATGTCGTCGAGCGAGCCGAAGATCGCCTCCCGGTCGTCCTTCAGCCCGGAGACGAACTGCTGCAGCTGGACGATCAGGTCGGACAGCTGGTCGTCGCGGTCGCCCAGGATCACGAGCACGTCGTTGAGGTTCGTGATCAGCTCGCCGATGACCTTGTCGCGGTCGGCGAAGCGCGTTGGTCACCGAGGCTGTCGACTGCAGCAGGCTCTCGACGGTGCCGCCCTCGCCCTGGAAGACCTGGATGATCTCGTAGGAGAGCTTGTTGACGTCGTCGGGCGACAGCGCGGCGAACAGCGGCTTGAAGCCGTTGAACAGCACGGTCAGGTCGAGCGCGGGAGCGTGCGCTCGAGCGGGATGTGTCGCCGCCGGCGAGGCTCGCTGTCGAGCCCGGTGCCCTGGCGTCAGCGCGATGTAGCGCTGGCCGACCAGGTTGCGGTAGCGGATCGTCGCGTTGGTGCCCTGGTTGAGCGCGGAGTCCGAGTCGACGTCGAACGTCACCATCGCGTGCTTGCGCTCGTAGATCGTCGATGCTCGCTGACGGTGCCGACGCGCACGCCGGCGATCCGGACGTCGTCGCCCTTGTTGAGGCCGGTGACGTCGGTGAAGACCGCCTTGTACTCGTCGGTCTTCGCCGAACGAGAGGTTGCCGATCGTGACCGACCAGCATCGCCGGTCGCCAGCGACGTGACGACCATGAAGACCATCAGCTTGACGGCGTCGCTGGCGGTCTTGGCATCGAGACCCTTCATCGCAAGGTCACCTCCGTTCCCCGCGTGATCGGTCCGAGCAGCAACGTGGCGATGTCCGGGACCTCCGAGGCCGCGGTGCGGAGCACTGGTGCCGCGAGCGCACTGACCACCTGCTGCTCGCCTTCCGTCCCCGCGAACCCCGACGTCATGTCATACCTGACCGGTGTGCGGTTCTTCCCGTGGCCGCTCTCGACGCCGTCGTCGACGACGCCTGGCGCCGGCTGCGGGCCGGGGTTGGCCTGGGAGTACGGCGGGTTGGGCAACGTCTCGCAGTGCGGGCCGTTCTTCGCGCCGTACTCCGGGTCGTCGGCGGGCCAGTAGCCGGTCGGCTGCTGCGGGATCATCTCGAGGTTGATGTGGAAGATGTGGTCGCGGTAGACCGACTCCATCCGCGGGATCCAGTTGACCAGGCCCTGGGTCAGGCACGGGTACTCCGGCGCGTACTTCGCCAGCACCTCAAGCGTCGGCAGCGACACCTTCCCCAACCTGATGATGTTGTCGCCGTTGGCCTGCAGGAAGTCGCGCGTCGTCGACGACATGCCCGTCACGTCGTCGAAGAGCGCCGCCAGCTGCTCGCTGCTTCTCGACCACCGTGTTGCCGGTGACCACCGTGTTGTCCAGCGTCATCGCCAGGTCGGGCAGCACGTCGCCGATAGAGGTCGGAGACCTGGTCGCAGCAACCGCAAGTTCTCGATCAGGCGATGGGAACAACGGGTTGAACTTCTTCAGATAGTCGTTCAGCCGCACCAGGTTGTCGCCCAGCGTCGTCGCCGCGGCCCTCGAGCGCCGTCGCCAACGCGTTCAGCGTGTAGGCCAGCTGCGCCGGCTGCACCGCGGTCAACAACGGATAGGCGTCGGCGAACACCGTCTCGACCTCGATCGGCACGACCGTCTCGGTGATCACGTCTCCGGCGGCGATGTGCGACGACGACGGCTCAGCCGGGATCTCGAGCTCGACGTACTTCTCACCGAACAGCGTCTTCGGCAGGATCCGCGCCGTGACGTTTGCCGGAATCAGGTCCACGTCGGCGGGTTCAACGCCAGATCCAAGACCGCGCCGTCGCCCTCGACCCGGATGTCTCGCACCTCGCCCACGATGACGCCGCGGAGCTTGACGTCGGCGTGCTTGGGGAGCTGCAGCCCGACTCGCGAGGTCTCGACCTGCACATCGACGGAGTCCACGAACGTCTTGTTGAAGACGGCGTAGGTGAGCCGGCGCCGCCGATGACCAGGAGGACGAAGGCCACACCGAAGATGCGGTTGCGCGCCAGAGCGTTCATCGCAGTGCCACCTGCGCTACCCGGGTGCTGGGGTCGAGATTCAACGGTCCTGTGGTCATGGCTACCCCGCCAACCTCACCGTCGTGGTGGTGCCCCAGATCGCCATCGAGAGCAGCAGGTCGATGACGTTGATCGCGACGATGCGACGTGCGGACGGCGCGGCCGACCGCGACGCCGACACCGGCGGGGCCGCCCGAGGCGTGGTAGCCGTGGTAGCAGTGGATCAAGATGACGACGACCGCGAAGATCAGCACCTTGCCGAACGACCACAGCACGTCGCCGGGCGGTAAGAACAGGTTGAAGTAGTGGTCGTACGTGCCGGTGCTCTGCCCGAAGAACGTCGTCACCACCAGCCGGGTGGCGAAGTACGACGATAGCAGGCCGACGATGTACAGCGGGATGACCGCGATCAGCCCGGCGATGATGCGGGTCGTCACGAGGAACGGCAGCGACGGGATCGCCATCACCTCGAGGGCGTCGATCTCCTCGCTGATCCGCATCGCGCCGAGCTGGGCGGTGAAGCCGCATCCGACCGTCGCGGCGAGCGCGATGCCCGCGACGAGCGGGGCGATCTCGCGGGTGTTGAAGTAGGCCGACACGAAACCGGAGAAAAGGGCCGTGCCGATCTGGTTGAGTGCGGCGTATCCCTGCAGACCGACCTCGGTGCCGGTGAAGAACGCCAGCGCGGTGATGACGCCGACGGTGCCCCCGATGACGGCGAGCGCACCCGAGCCGAGGGTGACCTCCGACAGCAGCCGCAGGATCTCCTTGGGGTAGCGCCAGATCGTGCGCGGAGTCCAGGCGAGTGCCTTGACGTAGAACGCCAGCTCGTTCCCGAGGTTGTCGAGCGCGGAGAGCGGGCGCCGGTAGATGTTGCGGACGTCAGCCACGCTAACCCCCCTTTGGTGGAACGAGCTGGAAGTAGATCGCGCTCATCACGAAGTTGACGAGGAACAGCAACATGAACGTGATGACGACGGACTCGTTGACCGCATCGCCGACGCCCTTGGGCCCACCGCCGGCGTTCATCCCCTTGTAGCACGCGACGATGGCGGCGATCAGACCGAAGACAAGGGCCTTGGCCATCCCTTGCCACAGGTCGGGTAACTGGGCTAAGGCCGTAAACGACGCGAGATACGCGCCCGGAGTGCCTCCTTGGAGCACCACGTTGAACAAATAGCCGCCGATGACGCCGACGACGCTGACCAGTCCGTTCAGGAACACCGAGACCAGCATGCAGGCGAGGACGCGCGGCACCACGAGCCGCTGGATCGGGTCGATGCCGAGCACCATCATGGCGTCGAGCTCTTCACGGATCTTGCGGGCACCGAGGTCCGCGCAGATCGCCGAGCCACCCGCGCCGGCGATCAGCAAGGACGTGGCGATCGGGCCCGCCTCGCGGACGACGGCGAGGACGGCCGCCGACCCAGTGAAGCTCTGTGCACCGAACTGCTTGATCAGTCCGCCGACCTGCAGCGCGATCACGGCACCGAACGGAATGGCGACCAGCGCCGCCGGAATGATCGTCACCGAGGCGATGAACCACGCCTGCTGGATGAACTCCCGCATCTGGAACGGCCGGCGGAACAGTCGCGCGCCGACATCCAGGCCGAACGCGAACAGGTTGCCGCTGGCGCGCAGCGGTCCCGCGGCCCGACCGAGCGAGAGGGTGCACTGCTCATGGAGCCATCACCATGCCGGGGTCGAACGAGCCTGGTGGCGGCGTGACGCCGTTGTCGCGGCACCAGGCTCCGGGCTCGCGCTGGGTCGGGCGGGTGCTGCCGTCAGACGGCTCGAGCTGCAGCGGGATCGCCGGCAGCGGTGGCAGCTCTTCGCCTTCTTCGGCGGCCAGCTCGTCGGCGTCCTTCTCCTCCGACATACCGATAGGACCGACCCGCTGCGCGTTGAGGAACTGCCGGACTACGGGCTCTTCACTCGAAGCAGCATCTCGCGGGGACCGAACATCGCCAGGTGCCGGTGGTAGAGCAGCCCGATGTTGTCGGGCACGGTCCGCGCGGTGTTGATGTCGTGGGTGACGATGAGCATCGTCGCCTCGATCTGCGCGTTGAGATCGACGATGAGCTGGTTCAGGAACGCCGTGCGCACCGGGTCGAGGCCCGAGTCTGGCTCGTCGAAGAGAACGATCTCGGGGTCGAGCACCAGAGCGCGCGCGAGGCCCGCACGCTTGCGCATACCCGCCGGAGATCTCGCCGGGAAGCTTGTCCTCCGCACCGACGAGCCCGACAAGCTCCATCTTCTCCATCACGATCTGACGGATCTCGCTCTCCGACTTCTTGGTGTGCTCACGGAGAGGGAACGCGACATTGTCGAAGAGGGTCATCGAGCCGAACATCGCGCCGTCTTGGAACAGCACGCCGAACAGCTTCCGCACCTGGTAGAGATCCTTCTCGCTGCAGGTCGCGATATCGACGCCGGCGATGTGGATGTGGCCGCGGTCAGGTTTGAGGAGTCCGACGATCGTCTTCAGGAACACCGACTTGCCCGTGCCCGACGGACCGAGCATCACGAGATCTCCCCAGCAGGGACGGTCAACGAGACGTCGCCCCAGATGAGCTCCTTGCCGAAGGACTTGGTCAGCCCCTCGACTTTGATCTCCACTCCCACGTGCGGGCCTCCCTGACTGCGCCTCCATGGAACAACGACGGGTGGTTGCAGAGGTTACGCGCGGGTAGAAACGTCCGCCATCGTCACTAGCATCGATAATGCACGATTTCCGACCTTCTGCGTACACAGGCGGCCATCCCAACCGGGACGGCCGCCTGTGCAATGCAGTGCAGCGTCGTCGGATCGACGACGCGCGGGGGTTACTTGACGGAGACGGTGGCGCCTGCGGCCTCGAGCGACTCCTTGGCCTTCTCGGCAGCATCCTTCGCGACCTTCTCCAGGATGGGCTTGGGGGCGCCCTCCACGAGGTCCTTGGCCTCCTTGAGGCCGAGGCTGGTCAGCGTGCGCACCTCCTTGATGACCTGGATCTTCTTGTCACCGGCCGCCTCGAGGACGACGTCGAACTCGTCCTGCTCCTCGGGGGCTGCCTCTCCGGCGGCGCCAGCGGGGGCACCGCGCAACGGCCGCGGCCACGGGGGCCGCTGCCGTCACGCCGAAGGTTTCTTCGAACTGCTTCACGAACTCGCTGAGCTCGAGGAGGGTCATCTCCTTGAACGCGTCGAGGAGCTCGTCGGTGGTGAGCTTCGCCATGATGGGTTCCTTTTCCGAGCTTGCAGACCTGCGGGTGTCCGCCGGTCGGTTTCGGGATGGTCGGGTGAACTGTCAGCTCTCGGGTGGCTCCGCGGCCTCGGATTCTGTGTCGGTCCTCGGCAGCCGTCGGCTCGTCGGCCACCGCAGCGGCGTCGGTTTCGGTGCTGTCCGCCGCGGACTCCTCAGCTGCGGACTCGGTCAGGTGCGGACTCCTCGGCTGCGACTCGTCAGGCGTGGACTCCTCAGCGCGGACTCCTCAGCTGCGGGCGCCGCAGTGTCCTCGACAGACGTCGCCGGCTCACCGGCGTCGGCCGCGAGGACGACGGGTCCTGCTCGGCCTTCGCCTGCAAGGCACCGACAAGACGTGCGGCCTGCGACAGCGGGGCGTTGAGCAGGTAGACGGCGTTGCTGAGCGATGCCAGGAGCGCACCTGCGAGCTTGCCGAGGAGAACCTCGCGCGACTCGAGGTCAGCGATCTTGGAGATCTCGTCGACGGTCAGCGGCTTGCCGTCGAGGACGCCGCCCTTGATGACGAGAGGTGAGTTGGCCTTGGCGAAGTCACGCAGGCTCTTGGCTGCCTCCACCGGGTCGCCCTTGATGAAGGCGATCGCAGACGGGCCGACCAGCAGGTCGTCGAATCCTTCGACACCCGCCTCCTTGGCCGCGATCTTGGTGAGCGTGTTCTTCACCACGGCATAGTTGACGTTCTCACCGAGAGCTCGCCGCAGTTCCTGCAGCTGCTTCACGGTGAGCCCGCGATAATCAGTCAGCACCGCTCCGCCAGAGCTACGGAACTCGTCCGCAGCTCCGCGACGGCTGCTGCCTTGTCTGGCCGCGCCATGGATCTCCTTCCAGGAAAGACATCGAACGCCGAGACCTACGGTCACCCGCCCAGCTGCGGTGACGAAAAAACGCCCCATGCAGGCGCATGAGGCGAGGATCGGCGGGGCCGATATCGACAATCACTCCTGCGTGGGTCGCCCGCTGGGCGGGGCCTTCGGTTGGTCTCAACTAGCAGACCAACGACCGACGGTCTTCGGTGGTCACAGCGTACGACGCGCGGCGCCACCGCACCAAATCGGCTGCACGGCACCAGCCGGATGCCCGTGGCGGCGATGCAGGCCGGCGGTCGTCAGAGGCTGAACTCGCCCACCGTGCTGGGGTCCGGCGCCTCGACCGACACATCCTTGCCGTAGTCGCTGAAGTGGACTTCGAAGCTGCCGGAGCCGCCCATCGTGACCTTGAGCTGGACAAGACGGTTGTTGCTGTCGACGTACACATCGCTGGTCAGCTCGGCAGGCAACCCAAGCGTTGACGCGTCCTGGCCCTTGAACATCGGGTGGGACTTGAGCATCTCAGCCGTGTCGACGGTGATGCTGTAGTGCCGTGTCTCGACACCGTCGACCGTGGCAGCACCCTTGTCCTTGAGGTCGGTGATGCCCTCGAGGTACGCGGTGAAGTTGGCGGGGTTGGCGGCGTCGAAGATCTGGCTGATCGGGTTGCTGGGGTCGGTGAGGTCGATGCTGAGCCACTTCTTCCCCTCCGGCGCGAACTGCTCCCCCTCGATGTAGAGCACCTTCTCGACGATCAGCAGGCGCATCTTCACGCTCTGCACGGTGGCCGTCGCGTCCATCTCCATCGCGTCGGCGTCGCCCAGCCCGGCAACATCGCCTGACATCTCGAACGACTCGGACGCCATCTCAACGGTTGCCTCGATGTGCGCGGAACCCGCACTCGTCTGTCCGGCGACGACTTCCTGCGCGAAGGTCTCCTTGGTGAGGAGGGCAGCACCGTCGGGCGCCGACGTGTTGGAGGCGTCGGTGCTTGCGTCGTTGCTATCGCCGCCACAGCCGGCCAGGCCGACCAACAGGCCGGTCGCTACCAGGGATACTGCCAGCCGTCGCATCGTCATTCTGTAACCCCTCGAGATCGTCAGGGAAACTCCCCAAGGAGTCCAGCGTACGTGGGGAACTGTCAGTCCTCGCCCTGTTCGGCGGCAAGGAGGTTGCGTGTGCGGTTGGGATCGACCTGGACTCCCGGGCCCATCGTGGCCGACATGGTGACCTTGCGCAGGTAGCGGCCCTTGGAGCTCGCGGGCTTGAGCCTGAGCACCTCGTCGAGCGCTGCGGCGTAGTTCTCGACCAGCTTCTCAGTCGCGAATGACGCCTTGCCGATGATGAAGTGCAGGTTGGCATGCCGGTCAACGCGGAACTCGATCTTGCCGCCCTTGATGTCGTTGACAGCCTTCGTGACATCAGGGGTCACCGTGCCGGTCTTGGGGTTCGGCATCAGCCCGCGGGGGCCGAGGACACGTCCGAGTCGACCGACCTTGCCCATCATGTCGGGTGTGGCCACGACTGCGTCGAAGTCGAGCCAGCCGCCGTTGACCTTGTCGATGAGCTCGTCGCCACCGACATGGTCGGCTCCCGCGGTCCGGGCGTCTTCAGCCTTGTCGCCGCTTGCGAACACGAGCACGCGAGCCGTCTTGCCGGTCCCGTGGGGAAGGTTGACGGTGCCGCGGACCATCTGGTCGGCCTTGCGGGGGTCGACCCCGAGGCGCATCGCCACGTCGATCGTGGGGTCGAACTTCCGTGCGCCGCCCGTCTGGGTGAGCTTCACCGCGTCGCGCGGGGCGTAGAGCTTGTCGGGGTCGATCTGGTCTGAGGCGGCCCTGTAGGCCTTGCTGCGCTGCATGAGCTGGTTTCCTTTCGTGAGCCACCAGGTGTGGTCGGATGGGCCAGCGCGGCCCTGCCACGTGTTGCCGGTTGAGCGGTTGAACGGTTGACTGCGGTGTGACGTCGTACGCGATCGACGTTAGCCGACGACCGTGATTCCCATCGAGCGGGCTGTGCCCTCGACGATCTTCATCGCGGCATCGACGTCGTTGGCGTTCAGGTCGGGCATCTTCGTCGTCGCGATCTCACGGACCTGGTCGCGGTTGATCCGGCCAACCTTGTCCTTATGTGGCACGGAGGAGCCCTTCTGCAGACCGGCAGCCTTCTTGATCAGCTCGGCCGCCGGGGGCGTCTTGGTGATGAAGGTGAACGACCGGTCCTCGAAGATGGTGATCTCGACGGGGACGACGTTGCCACGCATCGCTTCGGTGGCTGAGTTGTAGGCCTTGCAGAACTCCATGATGTTCACGCCGTGCGGACCGAGGGCGGTACCGACGGGCGGAGCAGGAGTTGCCGCACCGGCCTGCAGCTGCACCTTGACGAGCGCTGCGATCTTCTTCTTCTTGGGGGGCATGGGTCCTTGGGTTCTCTTGGTTGTTTCTCGTGAGCTATTGATCGATCTTCAGGTTGTGGTGGTGGGCCGCTCTGCCTCGCAGAAGCTGACTTCGGCCAACCAGAAATCTGAGTCGGCGCACGCGCCGCCTCAGACTTTCTGGATCTGACTGAAGCTCAGCTCGACAGGTGTCTCGCGGCCGAAGATCTCGACGAGCGCCTTGACGCGCTGGGCGTCGACGTTGATCTCGGTGATGGTGGCGTGGAGCGTCGCGAACGGTCCGTCGACGACCATCACGGAGTCACCTGCGTAGAAGTCCGTGAACTCGACCTTCTGCGCCTGCTTCTGCTGCGGCGATGCCTTCGCTCCTCGACGATGGCCGGCGCAAGCATCGCCTCGACCTCGTCGAGGCTGAGCGGCACCGGCTGGTGGCTGTGGCCGACGAACCCTGTCACAGACGGGGTATGCCGAACGGCCGACCAGGACTCGTCGGTGAGGTCCATCCGGACCAGGACGTAGCCCGGCAGCACGGTGCGGCGCACGATGCGGCGCTGACCGTTCTTGATCTCGGAGACTTCCTCCTGCGGCACATGGACCTCGTGGATGAAGTCCTCCATGTTGAGGGAGGAGATGCGGTTCTCGAGGTTGGTCTTGACCCGGTTCTCCATGCCTGAGTACGTGTGGATGACGTACCAGTCACCAGCCTTGGCCCGCAGCGCCTCGCGGAACTCCTCCAGCGGGTCGACGACAGCCTCTTCTTCCGCGGCTACGGCATCGACAGGCTCGACCGCGGCCTCGTCAGCGACGCGGCGCGGTGCCGGCCAGGTCAGCGACGGGGTCGGCCAGCGCGACGTCAACGTCGGCTTCGGCGCCTGCGTCGGTCTGGTCGATATCGGCGACGGAGTCGGTGAGAGCAAGATCGGCGTCGCTTCAGCTCGGTGCCAGTTTCGGTCGGTCAACGTCGACGTCGGTGCCGGCCAGATCGGCGACCACGGGCTCAACCTCGGCATCGGCGAGGCTAGCGTCAGCCGGGTCACCTCCAGCCTCGGCGGAGTCGGCGACCGTGTCGCTAGTCGACTCGTCCGCGGCTGCGGCTGCGGAGGGAACCTGCTCGGCGGCCGTCTCGTCGACGGACTCGTCAGCGGCAGCCGCCGTATCCTCGGACACGGTTTCTGACACGGATTGCTCGGTCACTTCGGGGTCACTCACAGACTTATCTCGAGACGACCGGCGGGCGGGCGCCTCAGCCGAAGATCTTGAACGACGCCATGTTGAACGCATAGTCCAACAGTGACACGAACGCGATCATGAACAGCACAAAGACCAAGACGACCAGGAAGTAGGTGACCAGCTGGTCGCGCGTCGGCCAGATGACCTTGCGCAGCTCGGCGATGACCTGACGGAAGAACAGGGGCAAGCTGGTGCGGCCGGGGCTACTCGGCTGCCGGTTGCTCGATGAGCTCGGGAGCGAGTTTCTGTCACCGATCGCTACCTCCTCTCTACTGATTCGTGGTGGTGCTTCGCAGGGCAGGAGGGACTCGAACCCCCAACCGCCGGTTTTGGAGACCGGTGCTCTGCCAATTGAGCCACTGCCCTCCGGTGCACCTGTGCTCGATGTGCGTCACACACCTGGCTGAGGGCGCGACAAACAAGGGTGTAAAGGCCACCAAGAAACCGAGTGTACGGGGTCGGGCCTGCTTGGTCGAACCGAACAAATGGGTCCTTGCCCGACCCGCGGACCCGGGCACTGACCCTGCAACCGGGATGCGACGATGAACCCATGACTGAACACGCCAGTGTCCCGCGGGGCCCCGACGCGTGTCGCAGCGGATCGGGAGCATTGCCGAGTCTGCCACGCTCGCCGTCGACGCCAAGGCCAAGGCACTCAAGGCGTCGGGCCGCCCGGTCATCGGCTTTGGCGCCGGTGAGCCCGACTTCCCGACCCCCGACTACATCGTCGATGCCGCGATCGCGGCCGCGAAGGACCCGGCCAACCACCGCTACACCCCGGCGGGCGGGCTGCCCGATCTGAAGCGGGCCATCGCCACCAAGACCGCGCGCGACTCCGGATTCCAGGTCGAAGCGAGCCAGGTCCTGGTGACCAATGGCGGCAAGCAGGCGGTGTACGAGACGTTCGCCACGCTGCTCGATCCTGGCGACCAGGTGTTGCTGCCGGCGCCGTACTGGACGACATACCCCGAGGCGATCAAGCTCGCCGGCGGTGTCCCGGTCGACGTGTTCGCCGACGAGAACCAGGGCTACCTGGTCACGGTGGAGCAGCTCGAGGCTGCTCGGACGCCGCGACGAAGGCACTCCTTTTCTGCTCACCGTCGAACCCCACCGGCGCCGTCTTCCCGCCCGAGCAGGTGCGCGAGATCGGCCGCTGGGCGCACGACAACGGCATCTGGGTCGTCACGGACGAGATATACGAGCACCTGACGTACGGCGATGCCCGCCACAGCTCCATCGTGGTCGAGGTGCCAGAGCTCGCCGACACAGCCGTGGTGGTCAACGGAGTAGCGAAGACGTACGCCATGACCGGTTGGCGAGTGGGTTGGATGATCGGGCCGCCCGACGTCATCAAGGCCGCCACCAACCTGCAGTCGCACGCGACCTCCAACGTCTCCAACGTGGCGCAGCGTGCCGCGATCGCGGCCGTGGCCGGCGACCTGAGTGCTGTCGAGAAATGCGCACGGCCTTCGACCGGCGGCGGCACACCATGGTGCGATGCTGAACGACGTCAACGGCTTCACCTGCCCCGAGCCGCAGGGAGCGTTCTATGCGTTCCCGTCGGTTGCGGGCGCCCTTGGGCGAGACATCGGTGGCCGGACCGCGTCGTCGTCCGGCGAGCTCGCCGAGATCATTCTTGAGCAGGCCGAGGTCGCAGTCGTTCCAGGCGAGGCGTTCGGCAGCTCCTGGCTACCTACGGCTGTCCTACGCCCTTGGCGACGACGATCTCGCCGAAGGTGTCGGCCGAATCCAGCGGTTGCTCGCCTGACGCGTGACCACCCGACCGCCGACCCTCAAACCACTCGCCAGTCTTCCGAAGGCCCATCTCCACCTTCACTTCACGGGGTCCATGCGGCATGCGACTGTGGTGGAGCTCGCCGAGGAGCCGGGGGTCGTCCTGCCTGATGCGCTCACGGACGACTGGCCGCCGAAACTGTCTGCGGCCGACGAGAAGGGCTGGTTCCGGTTCCAGCGTCTGTACGACATCGCCCGGTCGGTGCTGCGGACCGAGACAGCGGTGCGACGGCTGCTGCGCGAGGCGGCCGAGGACGAAGCCGCTGAGGGGTCTCGCTGGCTCGAGATCCAGGTCGACCCGAGCGGGTATGCCGCTGGGTTCGGCGGGATCACCGCGTTCACGGAGCTTGTCCTCGATGCAGCAGCGGCAGCCAGACAAGCCACGGGAGTTCATGTCGCGATCGTGATCGCGGCGAACCGGACTCGGCACCCGCTCGACGCGCGGACGCTTGCCAGGCTGGCGGCGCAGTACGCCGGCCGAGGTGTCGTCGGGTTCGGCCTGTCGAACGACGAACGCCGGGGTGAGGCTCTGGCCTTTGCGAAGGCCTTCGAGATCGCCGACCGCGCCGGGTTGCTGGCGACGCCTCACGGCGGCGAGCTGTCTGGACCCGACAGCGTGTGGTCGTGCCTCGACGGGCTCGGCGCCGTACGCATCGGCCACGGCGTGCGGTCTGTCGAGGACCCACAACTCGTGGCGCACCTGGCGGACGCCGGGATCACCCTCGAGATCTGTCCCGCGTCAAACGTCGCGCTCGGCGTCTATCCGACGGCGGAAGCGGTGCCGGTGCGCGCCTTGTTCGAGGCCGGCGTGCCGATCGCGCTCGGCGCCGACGACCCGCTGTTGTTCGGCTCGCGGCTGCTCGACCAGTACGAGTCGGCGCGCCACGTCCACGGGTTCACGGACGCCGAGCTCGCGGAGCTGGCGCGAATGTCGGTGCGCGGTTCGGCGGCGCCCTCCGACGTACGACAGGGGTTGCTGGCAGACGTCGACGCATGGCTGTCGGCCTGACCGGACGGGTTTGGTTAGAGCTCGCAGCCGACGAGCACCGGCTCGGGGTGCAGGTCGATACCGAACCTCGCTCGAACGCCGTCACGGAGCTCACGCGCCAGCGCCACCACGGCGTCTGTCGAGCCGCCGCCCCGGTTCGTCAGGGCCAGCGTGTGCTTGGACGACACGCGGACGTTGCCCTTGCCATGGCCCTTGGCGAACCCGCTGTGCTCGATCAGCCAGGCAGCGCTCGTCTTCACGGTGCCGTCCGGCTGCTCCCACGACGGCGCGGCGTCGGGGAGCTGCTGAGGACTCACGAAGGGGTTGGTGAAGAAGGATCCCGTGCTCCACGTGTCGTGGTCGCTCTCGTCGAGCACCATCCCCTTGCGGCGACGCAGCCCGAGGACGGCTTCGCGTACGTCGGCCGAGGTGGCCCGCTGCCCCACCTCCACGCCAAGGGTGCGGGCAAGCTCGGCGTACCGGATCGGGGCGCCGAGCGAGCCGGGGCGGAACTGGAACGTGACCGTGCCGACGACGTACCGGTCCGGGTCTTGCTTGAACACGCTCGTGCGGTATCCGAATCCACAGTCAGCCGCGAAGAAGGTGCGAGGACGCCGCTCAACCCGGTCGAAGACATGCACAGAGGCGATCGTCTCGGCCACTTCCTGGCCGTAGGCGCCGACATTCTGGATCGGCACCGCTCCCACGGTTCCAGGTATGCCGGCCAGCGCCTCTACACCGATCCAGTCCTCCTGCACCGCACGGGTCACGAACGCGTCCCAGTTCTCGCCCGCGTCGACGATGACCTCGACGCCTCCGCAGGCGTCTCCCCCAACCTGGACGCCGGCGGTGGCAACCCGCGCGACTAACCCGTCGAAGCCCGCGTCGGCGATGACGAGGTTGCTGCCCCCGCCAAGCACCAGGACACGCTCGTCACGACTGTCGGCGGCGGCAACCGCCTCGTAGAGCTCGTCACGGCTGGTGGCGTCGACAAAGCTCGCCGCCGGGCCGCCGAGCCGCAACGTGGTCCAGTGGGCCAGCCGCTCGCCGGGACGGCTCAGCACCGAACCGTTGCCTTGGCCATCCCGAGAACCTTCTGGTCGGCGTTCGTCACGGTGAGATCGAAGGTCGCGATGCCGTCGTCGACGCTCTTGACGAAGCCGGCGACAGACACCTCGGTGCCGGCGTCGTCGTCGGGCACTGGCACGGGCTTGGTGAAGCGTGCTCCCAGCGTTATGACTCTGGCTGGATCATCGACCCACGTAGTCACCGCGCGACCTGCGAGGGCAAGCGTGTACATGCCGTGTGCGATCACTCCCGGCAACCCGACTGACGTGGCGACGCGGTCGCTCCAGTGGATCGGGTTGAAGTCGCCGGAGGCGCCGGCGTACCGGACGAGGTCACCTCGGGTGACGACGTACGTCTGCTGGTCGAGCACCTGGCCGGCTTCCCAGCTCATGACTCACCGGCACGGTGGACGAGGGTTGCGAACGCGGTGGCGACTGGCTCTCCGTCGGCCGTCGCGATCTCGGTGCGGGTGCCGATCATGTCCATGCCGGCAGCGGCTCGGAGGGTGTCGACGGTAAGCGTTGCCGTCAGCTCGTCCCCAGCCCTGATGGGACGGGTCTGCTCGAACCTCTGGTCGCCATGGACGATGTTGTGGAGCTCTATCCCGACGTCAGGATCGGTCATCAACGCGGTCATGGCGCTGAACGCGATGACGATGGGGAAGGTCAGCGGGGCGGTGTCGCCGCCGTCGATGGGGTCGGCGCCGATCGCCGCGGTGAACTCGGCGATCTTCTCTCGGCTCACGGAGTATGCCGGCGTCGGAGCGAACGTGCGGCCAGCGAGGCTTGGGTCTAGCGGCATGCGGTCTCCCACGATCGTGCGACCACGTGCGGCGGGTCTGAGCGGCGCCGCCGGTCGGACGAGTCGTTGGGATCAGCGGGTCTCTCGGTGGGCCCGATGGGTGCGGCAACGAGGGCAGTACTTCTTCAGCTCGAGCCGGTCGGGGTCGTTTCGCCGGTTCTTGCGCGTGATGTAGTTGCGCTCTTTGCACTCGGTGCACGCCATTGTGATCTTGGGGCGGATGTCGCTGCTCTTGCTGGCCACGGATGCCTCGCTCTGTTGTGTTGCGGCGGTTGTGCTGGTGGTGCTCGGTGGTGCCTAGCGTCGTACGGGTGCTCGGCGGTGCTGGTAGCGGGGGCGGGACTCGAACCCGCGACACCACGATTATGAGCCGTGTGCTCTGACCACCTGAGCTACCCCGCCGCCGGTCTCGGGCCCCCACCTGAAACACGTCAGGTGAGCTACCGATTCCAGAGCCCCTTTACGGAATCGAACCGTAGACCTTCTCCTTACCATGGAGACGCTCTACCGACTGAGCTAAAGGGGCAAGCGACGTATGAGAATACACAGCAGCAGCAGCGGAGCGGTAATCGAGCCTCGCGCTCCCAGGCACCGTTCTCGCGCCGGTCACGCTTGGCGGCCAAGACTAGCGTCGAGGGTATGAGTTCCGATTTCTCCGGCGGTCGTCCTTACGCCGCTCGACCGGCTCGCGTGGCACTCCAGCTGCAGCAACAGCACGCCCACTACGCCGCCATCCGACGGACCGTCGCCGAAGCCGAGGAGATCGGCGTCGACATCATCTTCAACTGGGACCACTTCTTTCCGTTGCGCGGCGAGCCCGAGGGCCTGCACTTCGAGTGCTGGACCATGCTCGGCGCCTGGGCCGAGGCAACCGAGCGTGTCGAGATCGGTGCGCTGGTGACGTGCAACAGCTACCGCAACCCCGAGCTGCTCGCCGACATGGCCCGGACCGTCGATCACGTCAGCGGCGGCCGACTGATCTTGGGGATCGGCTCCGGGTGGTTCGAGAAGGACTACGACAGCTACGGGTACGAGTTCGGCACCGCCGGCAGCCGACTCGACGATTTGGGTGAGTCGCTGCCGCGGATCAAGAAGCGACTGGGCCTGCTCAACCCTGCGCCCACTCGAGACCTCCCGGTCATGATCGGGGGCGGAGGAGAGAAGAAGACGCTGCGCTTCGTGGCTCAGTACGCCGACATCTGGCACGGGTTCGGCGACGGTGAGGCCATTGCACACAAGCACGCGGTTCTCGACGGGTGGTGCGCCAAGAGGGGCCGCGACGCCGGGGAGATCGAGAGGTCGGCCAGCATCCCGGGCATCGTGGACGTGGCAAGTCGGGCAGAGGAGCTGTATGACGTCGGCACCAGGCTGTTCACGATCAGCGCAAGCGGGCCTGATTACGACCTGGCGCGACTGCGCGACCTGCTGGCGTGGCGCGACGCGGTCAACGCCGGATGAGCCCCAGTGGCCGACCTCAGGAGTGCTCAGTCCGTCACGAAGTCGGCCACTTCGGGAAGGCGGGGACGAGGTAAGTCGGCGCCCGCTCCTCGGGGGACCGGGCGCCGATGGTGGCAGGTGCAGGGTTCGAACCTGCGTAGGCGTACGCCGGCAGATTTACAGTCTGCTCCCTTTGGCCACTCGGGCAACCTGCCATGAATACCGCGGGCCCCGGCTGGCCGGGGCGGTACGGCGAGCGACCACGATAGCCCACCTGCTGGGACGCGTCTGCACACCCTAGGCTGAGCAACACAGCGCCCGGTGATGGCGCACGCGACAAGGAGGGACCACGTCATGGCAGGCGACTCGTCATTCGACATCGTGAGCAAACTCGACCGTCAAGAGGTCGACAATGCGGTGAACCAGACGGCCAAGGAACTCTCCCAACGATTCGACTTCAAGAACACCGGCGCCCACGTGGAGTGGCATGGGGAAGCCTCGATCCTGGTCACCGCGAACGCCGACGAGCGGGCCAAGGCGGCCGTCGAGGTGCTGAAGGAGAAGCTGATCAAGCGGCACCAGTCGCTCAAGATCCTCGAGATCGGCGAGCCCCGGTCGTCGGGCAAGGACGTCAAGATCGACATCGACCTGAAGGAGGGCATCAGCCAGGAGCAGGCAAAGAAGGTCTCCAAGCTGATCCGCGACGAAGGCCCCAAGGGTGTCAAGGTGCAGGTGCAGGGTGACGAACTGCGCGTGACGAGCAAGAAGCGTGATGACCTCCAGGACGTCATCGCCCTCGTCAAAGCCCAGGACTACGACTTCGCCGTGCAGTTCACGAATTACCGCTGACCTGCACGGGGTGCGCCACGGGGGCTTGACGGTTGGGTTTCACAAAAGATGCCGCCGGTGGGCGTGGCCGAGCCCTAGACTCCGCTCACGAGAACGCCATCTGTGCAGGGGACGACGGTGGCCGAGCTCAAGGCCAGCTTGTCGGGATTTCGATGGGCGGGAGTGATCGGGTCCTCGGGATTACGCTGAGCGTGTGAGCGGATGGAACCCAGATGCCGGGCGCCACGAGGAGGTGTCCTTCGAGCCGCCGGAGCCAAAAGAACCGGCAGGGTCGCCCTGGCGGCTCAGCCGATCCAGGCTCTTCATGCTGTCGGTGGGGCTTGCCGCTGGGTTGCTGATCGGCGGGCTTGTTGGCGCTGCAGTGGTGGGTGACGATGCAGACCCGCCAGCATCTGAGCCGACGGTGATCGCCGGCGTCATCGAGCAGGTGTCATTGCCAGACGTGACCGGGCCAGCATTCGCGGTCCTGCTGCACAACGGCGGTGACGAGACCGTCAAGGTCAGCGGGTTGCGCTTCGACAACATCGACAGTGATCTGGAGGCGGTCGAGCAGGCCACGTTGCTGCCCGGTGTCTGGAGGTCTGTGCGGTTCGCGGCGCCGGCGGGCTGCGCCTACGAATCACCCCGGACGTTGGGGTCGCTGCGCCTGACCGTACGCACTCCTGAGGGTCAACGCGAGCAAGAGATCCCGCTGCCGACTGGAGCGGATCAGAGCTTCCTGGAGTACCTCGCGGTCAGGTGTTCGCCCCAGCTGGTGCCTCGCCTACAGGATCTGGTGGGCGGCGTCTGGGTGCTTGAGCAGGCCTTCGGCGACCAGAGCGCGGTCGACATCTTGGTCTGGCGCTTCGGGCGCGACGGTTCGTTCGTCGCAGACCCGGAGGGTCTGGCCTTGCTCGACGTCGAGCCAGGCGAAGAGGGTCGGTACTCGTTGGAGGACGGCGAGCTCCGGATCGACGTCGATGGCGGCTACGGGTGCGAAGCCGGGGATAGCGCGACCTGGCGACCGTCTCTGATCGACAGCCCATTCATGGCAACTGACTCGCCCAAGCTGGCGGTCGCATGGCTCAGTGGAAGCTGCCCCGACGACATGAAGGGACAGATCTGGATCCTGCGCCGCGTCCTCCTCGACGCCCCGTAGGGCGGCTCACACCACCCGTCCACTCAGCCAAAGATGGGGCCGAACAAGACTCCCGGGAACACCGACAGGACCACTGCCGCGGCCAAGGTCACGCCGACCGCGAATTCGGTCGACCAGGGTACGTCGGGCGGCCGGACCACCACGACGCCCGCACCGGACGGCACATCACCCTCCCCCGCTTCGACGGACCCTTCAGGGACGGGCTGCAGCAGAGCGACCAGGAAACGGAGGTAGTACACAAGCCCGATGGCTACGTTGACTGCCATCACGATGGCGAGCCACATCAGGTCTCCCTCGACCGCGCTAGTGAAGATCACGACCTTGGCCACGAGCCCCACCACGCCGGGTGGCAGGCCAGCGAGACACAGCAGTGCAAACCCCAGACCGGCACCCAGCCATGGGTGGGTCCGCACCAGTCCGGTGAAATCGTCCACCGTGACAGCGCCCCATGCTCCGGCGGCTGCCGCTACCCCGAAGGCGCTGAGGTTGACGATGGCGTACATCGCGACGTACGCCTGGAGTGCGGCGACGTCGACCTCGCTGCCGCCGGCCGCGATCGGGACGAGCAGGTAGCCGGCCTGCGCGACGGACGACCAGGCCAGCAGCCGGACCGCGTGCCGTTGCCGGAGCGCGGCCAGGTTGCCAAGAGTCATGGTGGCTGCCGCGACGACGGCGACGATGGGGCTCCAGGTGTCGACGAGCGGGCCGAAGAAGCGGAACAGCACGACGACTATCCCGGCAAGACCAGCCGCCTTGCTGACGACGGAAAGGTAGGCAGCGACAGGGATCGGCGCTCCGACATACGTGTCAGGCACCCACGCCTGGAACGGCACGGCAGCCACCTTGAAGGCAAGCCCGATGACGGTCAGGACCATCCCCATGGCCAACACGGCAGCCAGGTCGCCGCCTGCCGCCGCGGTGGCAGCGACCGGCCCAGCTGCTACCGAGCCTGAGGCGCCGTAGACCATCGAGATCCCCAGCAGCGTGAAGGCCGTGGCCACCACAGACGCGATGAAGAACTTCAGCGCGGCCTCGGCACCGTGCCGGTCACGTCGACGCAGCCCGACGAGCGCGAACGCCGGCAGGGAGACGGTCTCCATCCCGATGAGCAGCGTGATCAAGTCACCGGAGGCCGCGACGACAAGTGCACCCGTTGCACTGCACAGCAGCAGGAAATGCAGCTCCCCCGGCGGTATGTCGCCTGAGGTGACGCCCTGCCGCAGCATGAGGACGACCAGCGCCGTCGCACCCACGATGACGATCCACCACACCGTCGTCGTCGAGTCGACGACCCACGAGCAGGCAGCCGGTTGGCCCGGCTCGCCCGGCAGACAGAAGGCGACCCGCGCCCCATCCCCGGCCTCGTCGCGCAATGCGAGCGTGAACCCGAGTGCGGCCCCCAGCGCCCCGATCGATGCCGCCGCAGGCAGCCACATCGACCACCGCGGCACGAACGCATCGCCGAGCAGCGCAACCAGAGCGCCGCCGACCAAGCACAGCGGTGCCGCGATGGCGAACCAGTCGATGGCCTGAGTCATGGCCCACCTGCCGTCAACCCGGATGAGGCGGACCACAACATCAGCACCGGCACGAGCCCGAGCACCACGGTCAGCGCGACAAGAGGGCTCCACGCCACCCACTCGTCGTCGGTCACATCGGGGACTGCGTTCTGCTCAGCAATGCCCTGACACACGCGCCGGATCGCGACGACGAAGTACAACGTGGTCAACACCGCGCCGATGCCGGCGACCACCATGAACACCAGGTAGGTCGTCTGAGGCAGCGCAGGGTCGGGCGCGTAGGCGGCCCGCATGGCCAGCATCTCGCCCCAGAAGCCGCCAAGGCCGGGCAGCCCAAGGCTCGCCAGGGCGGCGAAGGAGAACACGGCCGCCAGGTGTGGCGCCCGGGCATAGAGGGCCCGCCCGATCGTCTCGAGGTCGGCCGTGCCCACGCGGTCCTTGACCGCGCCGACGACGAAGAACAGCAGGCCGGTGATCACGCCGTGTGCCACGTTCGCGTAGTTCGCAGCCAGCGCGCCCGCCTGTGTCATCGTCGAGATTGCCAGCAGCACAAAGCCCATGTGGCCCACGCTCGAGTACGCGATCAGTCGTTTGAGGTCGCGCTGGGCGAGGCAGGCCAGCGCGCCGTAGATGATGCCCACCACACCGAGACCACCGAGATACGGCGCGACCCGCTCAGCGCCGGCAGGCACCACGTCATACAGGAAACGCAAGAGGCCATACGTTCCGAGCTTCAGCAGCACCCCTGCGAGGAGCACGGATCCGACCGTCGGTGCCTTGCTGTGCGCATCGGGCAGCCAGAAGTGCAACGGCCACATCGGCACCTTGGCGCCGAGCCCGACGACGAAGAGGACCGCGATCACCACCTGGGTGTTGGTGTCGATGTCGGCCGCGGAGGAGCGAAGGGCGACGAGATCGAACGTGCCGGTCTCGGCATGGACCAGCAAGAAGCCAAGCAGCATGATTGCCGACCCAGTGACGGTGACAACCAGAAAGCGTGACGCTGCCTGCCGTCTGCCCACCGGGTCGTGCTCGTCTCCCCACTCGGCGATCACGAACCACATCGGGATCAGCACCAGCTCGAAGAAGACGAAGAACAGAACCAGGTCCAGAGCCGTGAACGTCCCGATGCTGCCCGCCTCGATGACGAGCACCAGCGCCACCAGCCCGGGCCGGAACCCGTAGGATGGCGCGCGACGCAGCAACGCCACCAGGCAGCACCAGGTCAGCACGGTCGTCATGACGACCAGCGGCGCAGAGAGCGCATCGACACCGAGATGCCAACGCACGTCGAGCGGAGCGATCCATCGCGCGTCGCTCTCGACCGCGTACGTCGACGAGGTAGTCACCGCCGCAACCCACGGCCAGATCGACAGCCCCAGCGTGATGGTCCCGACCCCAAGACCTACCTGCACCGCCAGCTGGTCACGGTCGGCCAGCAACAGCACGACGAGCGCACCGGCAAGCGGCAAGCCGACCAGCAGTTCCAGCCCACCGATCACTGCACGACTCCGACCAGGAGTGCCACCGCGACCGCTCCGACCACAATGGCGGTGAGGTAGCGCTGGACGTCACCGTCATGCAGCCACCGCAGCAGCCGAGCCCCCCATTGCGCGCCGGTGTCGGTGCCGCGCACATAGGCGTCGATGACCTCGGTCTCGTTGACTGCGGTGACTCGGCTGGCCCACGCCGTCGGTCTCACGACAAGCCACTGGATCAAGGGGTCGTAGCCCAGCTCACGCGCGAAGGCGGGTCGCAGCCGTCCGAGCAACATCGGGTCGCGCTGCTGCATCCTGGCCCACTCCGCAGCCACGAAGGCAGACGTGACGAGCACGATCACGATGCTCGCGACGAGCACGCTGACGTGCAGTCGGTCAGCCTCGACGCCGAGGTAGCCGACGTCGAGGACGGCCCACCCGCCCACCACCGACGCGGCGGCCAGCACGCCCAGCGGCGCGACCATCAGACCTGGTGACTCGGCAACAGGAGCAACACCGGGGCTTCGCCGAGGACCGAAGAACACCAGCAGCCACGCCCGAGTCGCGTACGCCGCCGTGAGCACGGTCGTGGCGAGGCCGGCAACGAGCACGACCCACCCGAGCACGGCACGCCCGTGCAGCGCCTCGTCGGCAGCGATCCCCAGGACGGCGTCCTTGGAGAAGAACCCGACCAGAGGCGGGAATCCGGCCAAGGCGGCGAAGCCGATCGTCATCGTCACGAAGGTGGCCGGCATCGCGTGCCGCAGCCCTCCCATCTCGTCAATCCGCTGGGTGCCGACAGCATGGATGACGGAGCCTGCCGCCAGGAAGAGGAGTGCCTTGTAGGCGCCGTGCGACAGCAGATGGGTCACGCCGGCGGCGTACCCGCCCAGAGACAACGCCGCAAACATCAACGCAAGCTGCGAGACAGTCGACCAGGCGAGCACCCGCTTGAGGTCGTCGGCAGCAAGAGCGAAGAGTGCGGCGCCGAGCATCGACACCACTGAGATGAGTGCGAGCACAGTGGTCGCCACCGTCGAGAGCTCGAATAGTGGCAGCAGCCTGGCCACCAGGAACACTCCGGCGGCGACCATCGTCGCCGCGTGGATCAGGGCACTGATCGGCGTCGGGCCGGGCATGGCGTCCGGCAGCCAGCTGTGCAAGGGGAACTGGGCCGACTTGCCGACCACGCCGCACAGGATGAGCAGACATGCCCAGGTCGCAGTTCCTGTGTCGATGCTGCTCGATGCGGCTTGCTCGACGATGCCGCTGACCCGGTACGTGCCGGCCGCCTCGCCAACCACGAAGAACCCGAACAGCAGACCGACGTCGCCGAGCCGTGTCATCAGGAAAGCCTTCACGGCCCCGTCTCGCGCCGGGCCGAGCTCCCAGTGATGGCTGATGAGGATGTAGGAGCACGCACCCATCACCTCCCAGCCGATGAGCAGCACGAAGACGTCGTCCGCAGTGACCACCAGTGCCATCGCCGCCGTGAACAACGAGACGACGGCGGCGTATGACGGATAGCGTGGATCGCCACGTAGGTAGGCGATCGAGTAGACCTGCACAAGCAGTGCCACGGTCGTCGCGAGGACCAGCATCGACGCGCTGAGCTGGTCGACGCGGAGCACAACGGTGATCGGCAGGTCACCCGTCTCCACCTGCCCGCCGCCAACCTCGTCCGCGGCCGCGTCGCCCCACTGCTGGATCCCGACGACAACAGCCGCCAGCCACGCAACAGCCGTGCCGGCGACCCCGAGCGCCGGTGTGGCCCTCTCGTCGCGGTGCCCAATAGCCACAGTGACAACGGCTGCCAGCAGCGGAGCGAGGATGACGAGGAAGGCGATCACGACGATGCCACCTCGTCGCGGTCGGCCAGCTCGCGCAGCTCGTCGACGTTGATGTGCTGGTGGATGCGGAACACCAGCAGCACGATCGCAAGCCCCAGCCCGATCTCGGCCGCCGCCACCGCGATGACGAACAGTGCCAGCACCTGACCGGAGTCGATGGCGTCGTGCCACCAGGCATCGAACGCAACCAGGTTGAGGTTGACCGCGTTGAGCATCAGCTCGACGCCCATCAAGACGAGCACGGCGTGCCGACGAGCCATCACGACGTACACGCCGATGCCGAACAGCATCGACGACACGACGAGCGGGAAGAGGATGGGCACTAGCCAGCTGCCTCATCGCGTCGACGGGACAGCACGATGGCACCGACAAGGGCCGCGAGCAGCAGCACACTCAACACCTCGAACGCGAGCACCCACGAACCGAATAACGTGGCACCGAGCGCCGATGCGTCACCGATGTCGCCGTCGCGTATGTCGATCCGCGCCTCCCCGAAGCCAACCACGAATGTCGTGATCAGCACGCCCGTGGTCACGAGTGCCGCTACGACCGCTACGCCACGATGTCTGCCGGTGAGGTCGGGCATCGCCCCCGTGGGTGCGCGCGTGAGCATCAACGCGAACAACAGCAGCACGACGACCGCGCCCATGTAGATGAGGACCTGCACCCAGGCGACGAACTCCGCCGCGAGCAGCAGATAGCAGCCAGCGAGTGCACCCAAGGTCACCACCAGCCAGAGTGCGCAGTGCACGAGGTTGCCGCTCACGGCGACGAGGACCGCGGAGCCCACCGCGAGGGCGCCGAGCAGCAGGAAGATCACTTCGACGGCCGCCACCAGTCCCCCTCCCCCTTGCGTCCGTGCGAGGGGTCGTCGGAGCGCTCGCCGGCACGGACGTCAGCGGGTGCGTCAGCCTCGGCCGCGCGAAGCCGGGCGGCGGCCTTCTCGGCAGTCGCGATCTCCTTCGGAGGCGCCGACGCCGGGTCGAGGGCAGCAGGCGGCGGGACGGTCCACATCCATTCCTGCAGCTTGTCCTTCTCGTGAGTCAGGCTGCGAATATCGCCCTCGGCATACTCGAACTCCGGCGACCAGTGCAACGCATCGAACGGGCAGACCTCGATGCAGATGCTGCAGTACATGCAGAGCGAGAAGTCGATCGCGAAGCGGTCGAGCATGTTGCGGCTGCGCTCGCGGCCGCCCTCGGTCGCCGGTGGCACGGACTCCTTGTGCGAGTCGATGTAGATGCACCAGGCCGGGCACTCGCGGGCGCAGAGCATGCAGACCGTGCAGTTCTCCTCCATCAGGGCGATCACGCCCCGCGACCTCGGCGGCAGCTCGGGCAGCGCGTCCGGGTAGTGCGCGGTCACCGATCGCCTGGTGAGGTTGCCCAAAGTGACCCGGAGGCCCGTCAGCAGTCCGCGGCCCCAACTCATCGGTGGTGCTCCCTTCGCTCTGTTCGTGTCCCAGCCGTACGTCGCTGCGCCTGCGCCGTCATGTCGCCACCACGCCGACCGAGGTGATGACCAGCTGCAGCAGCGCAATTGGCACGAGTCCAGTCCAGGCGAGCTTCTGCAGCTGGTCGGCACGCAGCCGCGGATAGGCCACCCGCAGCCAGATCACCAGGAACGAGATCGCCCCGATCTTCAGCAGCGTCCACAGCCAGCCGAGCTGGTCGTCGAACGGTCCTTGCCACCCGCCCAGGAACAGCACGGTCGTGAGGGCAGCCAGCACGACGATCCCGGCGTACTCCGCGAGCAGGAACAACGCAAACCGGAGCCCGGAGTACTCCGTGTAGGGACCGAAGATGATCTCGGCATCGGCGACCGGCATGTCGAACGGCGGCCGCGCCAGCTCGGCAAGTCCCGCGATGAAGAAGACGACAAGTGCAGGCAGCTGCCACAGCAGCCACCAGGGCGTCCATGCCACCGCGATGCCCACTAACGACAGGGTTCCTGCCGCCATCGCCGCCGAAGCCGCTGCCAGGACGAACGGCAGCTCGTATGCCATCAGCTGTCCCGCGACCCGTAGCCCGCCCAGGAGCGAGAACTTGTTCGCACTCGACCAACCGGCCATCAAGGCACCGAGGACGCCAACGCTGAGCACGGCCAGCACGAAGAACAGTCCCGGGTCGAGCTGACTGCCCAGCAGCGGTCGGCGCGAGTGGCAACGCGACCAGCACCACGAGGTAGGGCAGCTACGCGACGACCGGGGCCAGCCTGAAGATCGGCCGGTCCGCGGCCGTCGGAACGATCTCTTCCTTCTGTACGAACTTGACGCCGTCCGCCAGGAGCTGCGCCCAGCCGTGGAACCCCCCGGCGTACATCGGCCCGACCCGCGACTGCATGTGTGCCATCACCTTGTGCTCGGTCTGCCCGACGAGCAGGGGCAGCACGAGGAACGCAATGAGTACGACGATCAACCGCAGCGTCAGATCCCACCAGTCGATCACGCGCTCGGACCCCACTGCTCGGGGTCGGGGACGCCAGGCGGACGGGTACGTCGGCGGCTCGGAGCCGCCTCACCTTCGGACTCACCTGGCTCCTTGGCGCCGGGCCACGGCTTCGCCACCCGGGACGCCAACACGAAAGACTTACGCAGCGGATGACCCTCGAAGCCGTCCGGCAGCAGCAGCGGGTCGAGGTGCTCGTGGCCGTCGAAGCCGATGCCGAACATCTCGTGGGTCTCGCGCTCGTGCCAGCCGGCGCCGGCATACACGGCACACACGCACGACAGGACCGGATTGTCCGCCGGGACGGCAGTACGCAGCAGCAGCGCGTCGACGCCACCGGCTCGCCGTGCGGCGACGTGTGCCACGACCGTGAACCCCTCCGGCTCGTTGTCGACCGCGGACAGGAAGTCGAAGAAGTTGCAGCCGAGGTGGTCGCGGGCCGCGGTGACGGCAGCCAGCCATTCGTCGGCCGGGACGTCCACCGTCAACGGGGTGGATTCGGTGTCCGGCTCGGCGGTGAAGGCCGCGCTCACCCGCTCGGCCCACGTCACGACGGGTCCGGTGGGCCGAGTAGGGGTCTGGTGAGCCGCGAAACGAGAGAGCGACGCTCGGCAGCCGGGTTGTCATACCTGTCGACGAGCGACTCGCCGGCGATCTTCTCCTGCAACTTGACGATGCCCTGCAGGAGCGACTCCGGACGTGGCGGGCAGCCGGGCACGTAGACATCAACGGGGATGATCTGGTCGACACCCTTCGTGACGCAGTAGGAGTCCCAGTAGGGCCCGCCGGAGTTGGCGCAGGAGCCGAACGAGATCACATACTTCGGATCGGGCATCTGCTCGTAGAGGCGCTGGACAGCGGGCGCCATCTTGTCGCTGACCGTGCCCGACACGACCATCAGGTCGGCCTGACGCGGTCCTGGCGCGAACGGGATCACCCCGAGCCGGATGAAGTCGTGACGCGCCATCGACGTGGCGATGAACTCGATCGCACAGCACGCGAGCCCGAAGTTGAACACCCACAGCGAATAGCTGCGACCCCAGTTGAGGAGATAGCGCGCAGGCTGCGGAGCGATCCGCTGCAGTGCGCCGATCCGGGGCACGGGCAGGTCGACGGTGTGCCCGACCGGTGGCGTGCTCAGGTCCACGCCAGCACCCCTTTGCGCCACGCGTACGCCAGCCCCACCGCGAGCACGCCGACGAAGATTCCCATCTCCACCACGGTCACCCAGCCGAGCTGCTCGAAGACAGTCGCCCACGGGAAGAGGAACACCGCGTCGACGGCGAACACGACGTACAGGTAGGCGAAGATGTAGTACCGCACGTGCACCTGTGCCCAGCCCTCGCCGACCGGATCTACACCGCACTCGTACGTCAGGAGCTTCTGGCTGGTCGGACGCGTCGGTCGGAGCAAACTGTTCCCGGCGAGCATCGAGGCGACAAGGCCCAGGCCGACCACGAAGAGGACCGCGACTGGCGCATAGGTCGCCAGATAGTCGTCATAGCCCGAAGCCATGCCAGACAAACTACTGCCCTGGCCGGGACTCGTCGCGCCCGCCAGCCCCTCGGCGATCCGCAGCCGAAACTACGACGGCTGCCCGAGCGCCACCCAGACCACCCGCCCGAGACCAAACGCGACCCAGGCGACGGTGATCGGGACCCACACTCTCGCCGGAAAGAAGCGTCCGAGAGGTGGGAGGGGGCGCCGGCGCGCGAGTGCGATAGCTGAGCCGACGATGACAACGACGGCGAGCAGCAACGCCACCACACCGAAGGGGTTGGCCGCCATCGCCTGCCCTGGCTCGCCATGCAGCAACCAGACCCACGAGCGGGTGAGACCGCAACCGGGACACGGGAGTCCCGTCAGCGCGCGGAGGGGGCACACCGTGGGACCGGCTTCGACTGCCGCCGGGTGTGACACGGCAGCCACCACTACCGCTGCGAGGCCGACGACGGCTACTGCGGCCGTCGACGGGCCTGCGCGTGGCGTGTAGGCCGCCGAGGCGACGTCAGCGAAGCGGGATGCCCTGAGCATCTGGCACCTTGCGAAGGAGGATCAGGATGAAGTCGATCAGGGCCCAGATGCCTAGGCCCCCGCAGGTGAGCAGCTTCGCAATGCCGAGGCCGGTGTAGCCCAGGTAGAACCGGTCGACACCGAAGGTGCCCAAGAACGCCGCGAGCAGCGCCGCGATCAGCCACTCTTTGTCGGAGAACACCCCAGGGATGTCCTTGGCGAGAAACCAGACCCCTCCACTTGCCCTGCGCACCATCATGTCGGGCCTCAACTGTTGGTTCTTCGCCATCAGCTGCATGTCGCCCCACCCGTACGGCCCAATCTCGCCGCCCATGCTGGACAGGTAGAACTGCTCGTTGGCGGGGTGACCGCCAGGCGGACCAACAGGTAGTTGTCCTCCAGGCGGTGGTGGCCCCCCGGGTGGCCAGCCTGGCGGTTGACCTCCGGGCGGCTGCTGCGAGTAGGGCTGCGACGGATCGCCCGGGGCGTAGGTGCTCATGTCGAGGCAGCGTAGTGCAGCGAGGAGGGCCCGACGCAGAAGCTGCGCCGGGCCCTCACGTGCATCGTCAGACGATTAGTCGGTGCTGTCCTTGCGCATGAACGACAGCGCGAGGCCGACGGCGATCACGATCAGGCTCGCCCAGTATCCGAAGCCCCGACCGAAGTTGACGACGTCTTCGCACGCTTCAACGCCTCCACAGCCATCCCCTCCAGGTGTCACGAAGAACGCGATGAGTGTGCACAGCAATGCGGCCCCGAACAAGGCCAGCACGCTCAAGCGTGCAGGGACCGGCAATCTGATGCCAAGTACGTGAAGCACCAGAAGGACGACGGCGGCAATCGCCAACAGCGTTGCAAACCACCCAAAGAATCCGTGCCAGGCGCTCGCAGAGTCGGAGAGGCCGAAGCCGCCGGACCCATCAACGCTCACGGTGTAGTACGGGAACAGCGAGAACAGGAACGCGAGCAGCCCCGCAGCGACAATGCCGAGGTCGTACTTGTGGGCGCTCTGGAGGGTGCTCTTCAGCTGGTCACCACTGATGGCGCCGCCGGACGGACGCGCTTGGCCCTGGTGCGCGGGTGGTGGAGTGCCGGTCGGGCCGGTCGCTCCGGGCGGCGGGGCGCCAGCCGGACCGGATGCGGGTGGCGGGGTCCCGGCCGGGCTCCCAGACGGCGGCGGGGGCTGTCCGTCGGGGTCCGACGGCGGAGGTGGGGGTGGTGCTGAATCGGACATGGGATCTCCTTCGGAGCTACGTCGACCTGTCGCCGTGAGGAATACCGCAAACACTCCTCAGATTCCGGCGGCTGTGAACATGCTCCCACCGACGTACGCCGTCGCCATCCAAACTAGGCTTTGTCCGTTATGCCCCGGTCGGCGTGTCGAAAATGTGACGCCTAGTTATTCCTCCTTCAGTTAGCGAGATGCGGCGCAAAACGGCAAGCCCCAAGTCGTAGACTTGAACAACCGAACAGTTCAACAACTAACAAAACAGCAGATGAGACCCGCAGGAGATGGAGCTTCGTGACCAAACAGGTCGAACAGCTCGAACAAGTCGTCATCCGGTTTGCCGGAGACTCTGGCGACGGAATGCAACTCACCGGAGACCGGTTCACGCAGGAAACCGCCAGCTTCGGTAACGATCTCTCGACCCTTCCCAACTTTCCTGCCGAGATTCGTGCCCCCGCCGGCACGCTGCCCGGCGTCTCGTCGTTTCAGCTGCACTTCGCTGACCACGACATCCTGACGCCCGGTGACACCCCCCACGTGCTTGTCGCGATGAATCCGGCGGCGCTGCGCGCCAACGTTTCCGACCTGAAGGCGGGCGCGACGATCATCGTCGACACCCACGAGTTCACCAGCCGCAACCTCTCCAAGGCCGGGTACGACGAGAACCCTCTCGAGGACGGCTCCCTCGACCTCTACCAGGTGCACGCGTTTGACCTGACCGCGCTCACTGTCGAGGCCGTGAAGGAGTTCGGTCTCAGCCGCAAAGACGCCTCCCGGGCGAAGAACATGTTCTCCCTGGGTTTGCTGTCCTGGCTGTACGGCCGCCCCGTCGAGTCCACGCGCGCGTTCCTCGCGCAGCGGTTCGCCGGCAAGCCCGCGATCCGCGACGCCAACCTTGCCGCATTCAGCACCGGCTGGAACTTCGGTGAGACGACTGAGTCGTTTGCGGTCTCCTACGAGATCAAGCCCGCGCCGATGCGGAAGGGCACCTACCGCAACATCAGCGGCAACCTGGCGCTCAGCTACGGCCTCGTGGCCGCGGGCGTCCGCTCCGGTTTGCCGGTCTTTCTCGGGGCCTACCCGATCACTCCTGCGTCCGACATCCTCCACGAGCTCAGCAAGCACAAGCAGTTCGGCGTGATGACCTTCCAGGCCGAAGACGAGATCGCCGGGATCGGTGCGGCGCTCGGCGCGTCGTACGGCGGTGCACTCGGCGTGACCACCACCTCCGGGCCGGGCATCGCCTTGAAGAGCGAGACGATCGGACTCGCGATTTCGCTGGAGCTCCCGCTGGTCGTCGTCGACGTGCAACGAGGCGGTCCGTCCACCGGCCTGCCGACCAAGACCGAGCAGGCCGACCTCCTGCAAGCGATGTTCGGCCGCAACGGCGAGGCACCGGTGCCCATCGTCGCACCGCAGTCGCCGGGCGACTGCTTCGACGCCGCGCTGGAGGCAGTGCGGATCGCCGTCACCTACCGCACGCCGGTGATGCTGTTGTCAGACGGCTACCTCGCGAACGGCTCCGAGCCGTGGGAGCTGCCCGACGTCGACTCGCTGCCGCTGATCGACCCTGACTTCGCCACCGACCCCAACCACGAGACCGAGTCCGGTGATCGCGAGTTCTGGGCCTACCAGCGCGACCCTCAGACCCTGGCGAGGCCGTGGGCGATTCCCGGTACGCCGGGGCTCGAGCACAGGATCGGTGGCCTCGAGAAGGCCGACGGCCACGGCAACATCAGCTACGAGCCGGCCAATCACGACCTGATGGTCAGGACCCGACAGGCGAAGGTCGACCGGATCGCTGACACCATCGAGCCGGTCGAGGTCGACGACCCCACCGGCGACGCCGAGCTGCTCGTGCTCGGGTGGGGCTCGACATACGGGCCGATCGGCGCCGGCTGTCGGCGGATTCGCCAGCGGGGCGAGAAGATCGCCCAGGCCCACCTGCGTCACCTCAACCCGTTCCCCCATAACCTCGGCGACGTGCTGCGTCGCTACGACAAGGTGATGGTGCCCGAGATGAACCTCGGACAGCTTGCCTTGCTGCTCCGGGCGAAGTACCTCGTCGACATCGTCGGCTACAACCAGGTGCGCGGCCTTCCGTTCACCGCAGGCGAGCTCGAGGACGTCTTCGCCACCATGCTGAAGGAAATGAGTTCATGACCGACCTGACGCTGACTGGGCTGCGCGACGTTCCCGCGTCCGACGCCGAGCAGAACCGCAAGGAGTTCACCTCCGACCAGGAGGTGCGGTGGTGTCCGGGCTGCGGCGACTACATCATCTTGGCCGCGGTCCAAGGGTTTCTGCCAACGCTCGGGCTGAAGCGCGAGAACATCGTGTTCGTGTCAGGCATCGGCTGCTCGTCACGGTTCCCGTACTACCTCGACACCTACGGCCTGCACTCCATCCACGGCCGGGCTCCTGCGATCGCAACCGGGCTCGCCACAGCGCGCGCGGACCTCAACGTCTGGGTCGTGACCGGTGACGGTGACGCCTTGTCTATCGGCGGCAACCACCTGATCCACGCGATGCGTCGCAACGTCAACATGACGATCCTGCTCTTCAACAACCGCATCTACGGTCTGACGAAAGGGCAGTACTCGCCCACGTCCGAGCCCGGCAAGATCACGAAGTCGACACCCGCAGGCTCGGTGGACTTTCCGTTCAACCCGATCTCGCTCGCCTTGGGCTCCGAGGCAACATTCGTGGCCCGCACCCTCGACTCCGACCGCAACCACCTCACCGAGGTGCTCAAGAAGGCCGTGGCCCACCGCGGCACAGCGCTGATCGAGATCTACCAGAACTGCCCGATCTTCAACGACGGCGCCTTTGACGTCCTCAAGGACAAGGAGGAGGCCGAGGCCCGACTGGTGCGGCTGCAGCATGGCGAGAAGGTCACGATCGGCGAGCGTGAGTGGATCCACGACGCTCACGCAGACAACCCGTCCCAGGCGTTCGAGATCTCCAGGCTCGATGACGGCACGATGGCGCACGTCCCGATCGGTATCTTCCGCCAGGTCGACCGTCCGACGTACGACGACCAGGTCCGCGAGCAGATCCAGGGCGCGCGGGCCGGTGGCGAGGGCGACCTGGCAACGCTCCTAGCCGGCCGCGACCCGTGGACTGTCGACTGACGTCACGTCAGCCCCGCTGAGTGGTGTAGATGCCGCTGTACGACCAGATGTAGCGCGTCGATGCCGGCACGGCGGCTCGCCACCACCAGCGGCCGTTGGCCGGAGCGCTGACCCGGAACGACCACCGACCGACGTCGCCCGTGCGGCCGGTCCGCACCCGCTGCCAGGAGCAGCTCGCGCACTGACGCTTCTCGAGGTAGATCGCCCGGTTTGCCCACCGTGGGACCACCCGTCCGTGGAAGCGCCCGGTCCGATCCTCCATCTGTGCGTTCAGCAGCCGGTGTACGAGCACGACCGTGGTGTCTTGCGATCGCTGCAGTTGGGTGTTGCCAGGGAATCGCACGAGATAGGTGGCGTTAGCTCTCGACCGCGGTGTGAACCGGAAGGTCGGCCTGGTGGTCTGGCTGGTGTAGCCCCGAGCGATGCGCTTCCACCCCGGCGACCCGTGGATCTTCCGATAGAGCAAGACCTTCTTGCCCTTGACCGCACCACGGTTGCCGTTCACGTAAGCCACCACTTGCCCGCGCACCATGGTGCGGCTTGCGTAGGTCCGGGTGTGGTCGAAGTCGAGGAAGCGGATCGAGGTGTTGTACCTCGATCCGGCCGCCGTGACCCCCGACGCCTCGGGCGGAACGGCCGAGGTGGCTGGTGCGATGCCGGGAAGGCCGAGCAGCGCGGTCGCAGTGATGCCGACGAGGACCTGGCGGGCTGACTTCATGGAGATGCAACCTAGTGGATCGAATCGATGTCCGCTGCCGGGGCGGCGGCCAGGGCATGCAATACGGCGAGTCAGGACGTCCGCGTGGTGACCAAGTCACAGAGGCCGTGCAGAGCGGCGCGTGCAGGGATATCGGGAACGGACCGCAGCAAGTCACGCGCCACCTGCGTACGCCGCTCGACCTCGTCGCGTGCCTGCGCCATGGCCCGGTTTCCGCGCAGCAACATGAGCGCCTCCGCGTGCAGTGTCTCGTCGGTCAGTGGTGCAGACAGCAACTCGAGCAGCCGCGCGTCCGCGGCATCACCGGACTGGCGCGCGAAAAGCGTCGGCAGCGTCGGGATCCCCTCACGGAGGTCCGTCCCGGCCGCCTTGCCGAGGTCGGTCGACTCGCTCGCGATGTCGATGATGTCGTCAGACAGCTGGAATGCCGTACCGATCTGCTCACCGAACGACGTCAGGGTCTCCTCGAGCTCCGCGCTGACTCCGGCGAGCTTGGCGCCGAACCGCGCGGAGGTCGCGATCAGCGAGCCGGTCTTGTCGGCCACGACGGACAGGTAGTGGCGCAGCGCATCGTCGCCGTCTCGCGGGCCCACTGTCTCCCGAATCTGCCCCTGCACCAGCCGGCCGAACGTTTGCGCCTGGATCCGCACCGCCTCGGGACCTAGCCCGGCGACGATGTCTGAAGCCTGCGCGAACAGGTAGTCGCCAGTGAGGATCGCGATCGAGTTGTCCCAACGGGCGTTGGCACTCGGTGCCCCACGACGCAACTCAGCCTCGTCCATGACGTCATCGTGGTAGAGGGTGGCGAGGTGGGTGAGCTCCACGACGAGGGCGGCAGGCACGACGCCCGGCGCATTGCGGTCGCCGAACTCCGAGGCGAGCACGCACAGCAAGGGGCGGAACCGCTTGCCTCCGGCCTCGAGCAGATGATGCGACGCCTCGTTGATGAAGTCGATGTCGGAGGCGACGGCAGCCGCGAGCTCCTTCTCGATCTCGTTCAGCCTCTGCCGGATCCGCGACTCTAGGTCAGGGTCGACGATCGGCAACCCGAGAGTCGGAGACGCGTGGACGGCCATCAGCGGATGAACTCACCCGCGTGCCGAGCCAGGTCGAACACCGGCTGCGGCAGCACACCCAGGAGCAGCGTCATGGCGGCACCGATCGTAATCGCTACGTTGGTCAAGATGCTGGGGACTGCCACCGTGGGTCCGTCACCGACCGGGTCGGAGAAGAACATGACGACGATGACCCGCACGTAGAAGAACGCGGCCACCAGGCTCATCAGCACGGCCACCACGACCAACGGCCAGGCACCGCCAGACCAAGCGGAGGTGAACACCGCCCACTTTCCGGTGAAGCCACTGGTCAGCGGAATCCCCGCGAAAGCGAGCAGGAAGAACGCGAACACCCCGGCGACCACCGGAGCCTCCTTGCCGAGCCCGGCCCAGCGCGCGAGATGGGTGGACTCGCCGCCGGCGTCACGCACCACCGTGATGACCGCGAACGCTCCGATCGTCGTGAACCCGTAGGCAACCAGGTAGAAGAGGACTGCCTGCAGGCTGCTGATCTCCTGTCCAGCAATACTGATCCCCTGCTGGGCGCCGACGAAACCTGTGATCAGGAAGCCGGCGTGCGCGATCGACGAGTACGCCAGCATCCGCTTGATGTCGGTCTGCGTGATCGCGATGATCGAGCCGACCGCCATGGTGAGCGCGGCAACAATCCACATCAGCGGCTGCCAGTCCCACCGGGCGCCGCCGAGCCCGACGTAGAACACGCGGAGCAGCGCGCCGAAGGCAGCCACCTTCGTGCACGCGGCCATGAACGCAGTGACTGCAGTCGGGGCACCCTGGTAGACGTCGGGGGTCCAGGCATGGAACGGTGCGGCGCTGACCTTGAAGAGCAGCCCGACGGCCAGCAACGCCATACCTGTCAGCAGCAAGCCGTCAGCACCAACACTCGCCGAGACCGCTGCGTCGATCTTTGCCAGCTCGAACGTGCCCGCGAACCCGTAGACGAGCGCGATGCCGTAGAGGAAGAACGCCGACGAGAAGGCACCGAGGAGGAAGTACTTCAGGGCGGCTTCCTGGCTGATGAGGCGCCGTCTTCGGGCGAGCCCGCACAGCAGGTAGAGCGGCAGCGAGAACACCTCGAGCGCCACGAACATCGTCAGAAGGTCGTTGGACGCCGGGAACAGCATCATGCCGCCGATCGCGAACATCACCAGCGGGAAGACCTCAGTGTGCTCGACGCCCCTGGATGACGCTTCGCGCTCTGCCTGCGTGCCGGGAAGGGCTGCAGCCGAGCCAGCGAAAGCAGTGATGCCGCCCTCCAGATGGCGTTCGGCGAACAGCAGCACGCTGATCAGCGAGAAGATGAGTAGCAGTCCCCAGATGAACAGCGAGGGGCCGTCCACGGCGATCGCGCCCATCGCCTCGATCGTGCCGAGGGAGGTGCCGTCGTTGTTGCTGGGCATGTCGGCAGCAACCAGGGTTGTCGCGATGAAGGCCACGACCAGACCGGCCAACGCCAGCACCGTCTGGATCGCGTAGCGACGCTCGCGTGGCGCGAACGCCTCGACGAGCACGCCCGCGATCGCGACACCGAACACGATCAACAGCGGCGAGAGCTTGCCGTACGCGATCTCAGGCGAGTCGAATGTCTGGATGGCCAGGACCACTACGACCCCTCCTCATCGGCGGCGACGGTGGGCTCTGGATCTTCGAGACCGACCTGCTCGAGCAGCGAGTCGACCGTCGGGTTGACGGCATCGAGCACTGGCTTCGGGAAGAAGCCCAACACGACGATCAGCACCAGCAGCGGCGCGAGGGCCGCGACTTCGCGAACCTTCAGGTCCGGGAGGTCCTTCGTCGACTCCCGCACCGGACCGGTCATCGTGCGCTGGTACATGTACAGGATGTAGACCGCCGCCAGCACGATGCCGAGCGCTGCGAACACGGCCGCTGTGACCGACACCGTGAACGTGCCTGCAAGGACGAGGAACTCGCTGACGAAAGGCGACAGGCCGGGCAGCGACAGGCTCGACAACCCCGCCAGCAGGAACGTCCCTGCCAACACCGGCGCGACCTTCTCGACACCGCCGTAGTCGTCGATCATCTTCGATCCGCGTCTGCTGATCAGGAAACCGGTCACGAGGAACAACGCCCCGGTCGAGAGCCCGTGGTTGAACATGTAGAGCGCCGATCCGGCCTGCCCCTGGCTCGTCATCGCAAAGATCCCGAGGACGATGAAACCGAAGTGGGACACCGACGTGTAGGCGATGAGCCGGCGGATGTCCTGCTGCCCGATCGCCAGCAGCGCGCCGTACAGGATCGAGATGACGGCCAGCGTGATCACCACCGGAGTCGCCCAACGCGACGCCTCGGGGAAGATGTTGAGGCAGAAGCGCATCATCCCGAAGGTGCCGATCTTGTCGAGGACGCTGACAAGAAGGACCGACGTGCCGGGCGTGCCCTCGCTCGCGGCGTCCGGCAGCCACGTGTGCACCGGCCACATCGGCGCCTTGACGGCGAACGCGATGAAGAAGCCGAGGAACAGCCAGCGACCCGTCGTGGTCCCGATGTCGGCGCTCATCAGATCTTCGAGTAGGTATGACGGTCCCGTCTCGCTGTCGGCCGTGACGACGTACAGGCCGACGACCGAGGCGAGCATCAGCAGGCCGCCGAACAGGCTGTAAAGCAAGAACTTCACGGCGGCATACGACCGTCGGGCACCGCCGAAACCCCCGATCAGGAAGTAGATCGGGATCAGCGTCGCCTCGAAGAAGACGTAGAACAAGAAGACGTCGGTAGCGCAGAAGACCCCGATCGAGAGTCCCTGGAGGGCAAGCATCCAGGCAAAGAAGGCGTTGGCGCTCCACCGGCCGCCGTCAGCGTCATCCCACGATGCGAGGATCACGACCGGCGTCAGGATCGTCGTCAACAGCACGAGCACGAGTCCGAGCCCGTCGACCCCGACTGCATAGCTGGCCCCGAACGTCTCGATCCAGTTGTGTTGTTCGACGAACTGGAAGCCGCCGTCCACCTCGAACTGCGCGGCCACGACGACAGAGACGGCAAACACGAGCAGCGAGAAGCCCAGCGCCACCTGCTTCGGCAGCACTGTCCCCTTGGGAGTCGCGAGGACCGCACCCGCCCCCAGCAGCGGCAGCGCCATGAGGATCGTGAGCCAGGGAATGGTCATCTCACTTCCGGTCATGCGAGCGTCACCGCCAATACAGCGATGACGAGCAGGGCTGACCCGACGAGCATGGAGAGCGCATACGACCGGACGAACCCGCTCTGCCAGCGGCGGACTCGGCCCGAGGTGCCCCCGACGAGCGCTGCGAGGCCGTTGACTGCCCCGTCGACGCCGCGGTTGTCGGCATAGACCATCGACCTGGTGAGGTACTGCCCCGGTCGCATGAAGGCCGCCTCGTTGAAGGCGTCGCCGTACAGGTCGGAACGCGCCGCCTTGGTCAGCGGGGAGACACGCGGCGGGGCGAGAACAGGGATCTTGTCACGAGCGAACACGTAGAAGGCGATGGCGATCCCGAGGACGATGACGGCGAACACAAGCGCGGTGATGCCGAAGACCGGCAAGGGGAGGTCATGATGCTCCTCGGGGCCGAAGACCGGCTCTAGCCACTCACCGATCCAGTCGTTGAGCAGTAGCACACCGCCACCGACGGACAGGACAGCCAAGACCATCAGCGGCACCGTCATCACGAGTGAGGACTCGTGCGGATGGGCGTCTTTCGCCCAGCGCTTCTCGCTGACGAACGTCATGATCATCAGCCGGGTCATGTAGAACGCGGTGATCCCGGCGCCGAGGAGGGCACCGATGCCGATGAAGACGTTCTCGCCGAACGCAGCTTCGATGATCTTGTCCTTCGACCAGAACCCGGAGAAGCCGGGGAACCCGATGATCGCCAGGTAGCCGCAGGCAAAGGTGAGGAACGTGATCGGCATGACGGCGCGCAGAGCCCCGTAGCGGCGCATGTCGACCTCGTCATTCATGGCGTGCATGACCGAGCCTGCGCCGAGGAACATGTTGGCCTTGAAGGCTCCGTGGGTCAGGAGGTGGAAGATCGCGAAGGCATACCCGGCTGGGCCGATGCCGGCGGCGAGCATCATGTAGCCGATCTGACTCATGGTCGATCCCGCCAGGACCTTCTTGATGTCGTCCTTGGCGCACCCGATGATCGCGCCCCACAGGAGCGTGACCAGTCCCACGATGACCACGGCCGTCTGCGCTGTTTCGGTGTGCTCGTAGACGAAGTTCGACCTTGTGACCAGGTAGACCCCGGCCGTGACCATCGTCGCCGCGTGGATGAGCGCCGACACCGGGGTCGGGCCTTCCATCGCGTCAAGGAGCCAGCTCTGCAACGGCACCTGGGCTGACTTCCCGCATGCGCCGAGCAGGAGCAGAAGTCCCAACGCCGTAGCAGTGCCTTCGCTGACCTGCGCCATGCCTTCCTCAACGCCGGCGAAGGACGTGGTCCCGAAGGTGGCGAACATGAGCATGATCGCGATCGCCAGCCCGAGGTCGCCAACCCGGTTGACGACGAAGGCTTTCTTGGCGGCGACGGCAGCGGTGTCCTTGTGTTGCCAGAAGCCGATCAACAGGTATGACGCCAGGCCGACGCCTTCCCAACCCAGGAAGAGGGCCAGGTAGTCGTCGGCCAGCACGAGCAACAACATGGCGGCGATGAACAGGTTGAGGTAGCCGAAGAAGCGCCGACGACGTACGTCGTGCTCCATGTAACCGATCGAGTAGATGTGGATGAGGCCGCCGACACCGGTGATGAGCAGCACGAACAACGCCGACAGCGGGTCGAAGAGGAGGTCGAACTCGACCTGGAACTGGGCCACGTCGATCCAGGTGAACACGTGCTCGGTCAGAGCCTCACCGTCGTCTCCTGACAGCCGGCTGAACGCGACGAGCCCGAGTACGAACGAGACCAGCGGCGCCGCTGTGCCGAGCAGATGACCCCACGAGTCGGCCAGTCGGCCACCGAGCAGCAGCACAGCGGCGCTGAGCGCAGGGATCACGATGATCAGGGACAGGAGTTCCATCACACCCCGCTAGTACTTCAGGAGGCTGGCGTCGTCGACCGAGGCCGAGCGTCGCGTCCGGAAGATGGTCATGATGATGGCCAGCCCGACGACGACCTCGGCTGCGGCGACCACCATCACGAAGAAGGCGGCGATCTGGCCGTCGAGGTTGCCATGCTGCCGCGCGAAGGTAACCAACGTCAGGTTGCAAGCGTTGAGCATCAGCTCGACGCACATGAACACGACGATCGCGTTGCGGCGAACAAGGACGCCGATCGCCCCGACACCGAACAGCATCGCGGCAAGCACCAGGAAGGGCGTCGTGCTCATCGGTCGCCCTCCTCGATCTGTCGGTCGTCGGAGCCAGGCTGGATCACACCGGACGCGGCAGTGCCCTCGCCCACGTCGCGGACCGTGCCACGCGCGCGCATGACACGGGAGATCGACAGCTCCGAGGGCGTCCCGTCCGGGAGCAGCGCCGGGGTGTCGACCGAGTTGTGACGCGCGAACGTCCCGGGGTTCGGCAGCGGGCCGGGGTGGGCTCCCGTCGTCGCGTAGTCCCGCATGCGTTGGCCCACCAGGTCGCGCTGTGTCGGCTTGGGGGTCAGCCGCTCCCGATGCGCCAGCACCATCGCTCCAAGGGCGGCTGTGATCAGCAACGCGCTCGTCACCTCGAATGCGAAGACGTACTTGCTGAAGAGCACGGCAGCGATGCCGTTGACATTGCCGTCAACGTTGGCCTCGTCCATCCCGACCACGGTGCCGAACGTCGTTTGGGCGATGGCGGCCGCCAGTAGCACGGTGAAGAGCACTCCGACGAGGATCGCAGCGACCCGCTGGCCGCGCAGGGTCTCGACGAGCGAGTCCGACGAGTCGACTCCGACCAGCATGAGCACGAACAGGAACAGCATCAGCACTGCTCCCGTGTAGACGATGATCTGTACGACGAAAAGGAACGGTGCGTCCTGCGCGGCATACAGCACGGCAAGGCCGATCATGATCACGGCCAGCATCAGCGCGGAGTGGACAGCCTTGCGGGCCATCACCATCCCGATCGCGCAGACCATCATGATCGGCGCGAGGATCCAAAAGGCGATCATGCCGGGACCTCGCCGTCACCGGTGTCGCGGTTGGCTCCGAGGCCGCGGTAGTAGTCGCCCTCATTGGTGCCGAGACGCATGGGGTGCGGGGGCTTCTCCATGCCGGGGAGCAGCGGCGCGAGGAGGTCGGTCTTCTCGTAGATCAGATCGGCCCGGTTGTTGTCTGCGAGCTCGTACTCGTTCGTCATCGTCAACGCCCGCGTCGGGCACGCCTCGATGCACAGGCCGCACAGGATGCAGCGCAGGTAGTTGATCTGATAGACGCTGCCGTAACGCTCCCCGGGCGAGAAGCGGGCTTCGTCGCTGTTGTCAGCGCCTTCGACGTAGATCGCGTCGGCCGGGCAGGCCCAGGCGCACAGTTCGCAGCCAATGCATTTCTCGAGGCCGTCCGGCCAGCGGTTGAGCTGGTGCCGGCCATGGAATCGCGGCGCGGTCGGCTTCTTCTCGAAGGGGTACTGCTCGGTGACGACCTTCTTGAACATGGTCCGGAACGTCACGCCGAAGCCCGCGACCGGGTCCCAGAACTGTTCCTTCAAGCTAGCCACGAATGTTCTCCTCTTCGGGCAACGGGGTCATCGAGGGCACAGGGTAGCCACCCTCGATCTCGTCGTGCCTGACGGGAGACACCTCTTCCTCTTCATCGGGCTTGTCCTCGCCGAAGAAGCCGAGCACCACGAAGAGTACGACCGCGACCGCCACACCGATCAAGAGGTAGCGGCGGTCGATCGGCTCCTCCAGGCTGAGCGCGCGGATCGCACCGACCGCGATGATCCACAGCAGCGACAGCGGGATCAGGACCTTCCAGCCGAACTTCATGAACTGGTCGTAGCGCAGCCGTGGCAGGGTGCCGCGCAGCCAGATGAACACGAAGACGAAGATCATCACCTTGGACAGGAACCACAGCACCGGCCAGTAGCCCTCGTTGGCGCCCTCCCACAACGACAACGGCCATGGAGCGCGCCATCCACCGAGGAACATCGTGGTGGCGAGCATCGCGACCGTCACCATGTTGATGTACTCGGCGAGGAAGAAGAAGGCGAACTTGATCGAGGAGTACTCCGTGTGGAAGCCACCGACGAGCTCGCCCTCGGCCTCGGGGAGGTCGAACGGCGCCCGGTTGGTCTCGCCAACCATGGAGATCATGTAGATGGCAAACGACGGCGCCAGGATCAACCCGTACCAGAGGTCCTGCTGCGCTTCGACGATCCCCGACGTGGACATCGAGCCGGCGTACAAGAAGACCGCGACGAGCGACAGGCCCATCGCGACTTCGTAGGAGATCACCTGTGCCGACGAACGGAGCGCTCCCAGCAGGGAGTACGTCGAGCCGCTCGACCAGCCGGCCAACACGATTCCGTAGACCCCCACGGAGGCGACAGCCAAGATGTAGAGGACTCCGACGGGCAGGTCGGTCAGCTGCAGCGGCGTCTCCACGTCACTGAACGGCACGTCGGCGACAGGTCCGAAGGGGATGACCGCGACTGCCATGAAGGCGGGGATCGCAGCCAGCAGTGGGGCCAGGATGAACACGGCCTTGTCGGCCGACTTCGGGACTATGTCCTCCTTCAGCATCAGCTTGACGCCGTCCGCGAGGCTCTGGAGCAGCCCGAACGGGCCGTGGACGTTCGGCCCGATGCGGTGCTGCATGCGCGCAACAACTCGACGCTCGAGCCAGATGTTGAACAGGGTGAAGACAAGCAGGATGACGAACGCCAGGACGACCTTGATGAGGATGACCCACCAGGGATCGTGGCCGAACGCAGAAAGGTCGTCGACGACGGCGACGTAGACGCCGGGGACATCACCGACCGTCACTTCAAGCGGCGAGCCAATCACGCGTCACCTCCCCGGATCTTGACGATGGAGCCGGCTCCGACACCGAGCCTCCTGGCCAGGTTGTTGCCACTGGAGTTTGTAGGCAGCCACACGACGTCGTCGTCGATGTCGCCGACGGCCACCGGGAGGGTGAGATGGCCGCGTTCCGTGGACACGGTGACCGAGTCTCCCGGGTCGGCACCGAGTCGATCAAGCCGGACCGCGCTCACGACCGCCACGGGCGCGCGACCGGTCGCCTGCAGGTAGGGCTCGCCGTCCACCGACCTGGAGTCGTCGATCAGCGGACGCCAGGTCGAGACGAGGACGTGTCCCTCCGGTATGTCGTCGGGGGTGTCATGCTGCCCGACCGGAATCAGCTCGGCTCGGTGGCCATCCCAGGGACCGATCTCCTGCATCTCCCCGCGGGCCTCCTCGATCGTCCGGAAGCCGAGCGGGAGCTCCAGCTCGTCGGCGATCCCGGCAAGCACCCGCGTGTCGGTGAGCGAGGTCGAGTCGAGGACGCGCCGGAACGGTCGCATCCGCCCCTCCCAGTTGACGAAGGAGCCGGCCTTCTCGGCGACTGGGGCAACCGGAAGGACCACGTCGGCGGCATTCGTGACGGCGGACCGTCGAATCTCGAGGCTCACCAAGAAGTCGACGTTGTCTATCGCAGCCTGTGCGGCAATCGGGTCTGCGAGGTCGTCGAGCTCGACGCCTCCGACCACGAGCGCCTTGAGCTCGCCCGTTGCTGCGGCCTCGAGGATGCCGGTCGTGTCGCGGCCTTCGCGGGTGGGGACCGTCCGTCCCCAGGCCGCGCCGAGGTCAACGCGAGCGCCCGCGTCGATGACCGGGCGGCCACCGGGCAGCAGCCGCGGCAGCAGTCCTGTCTCCAGGGCGCCACGCTCACCCGCACGGCGAGGAACCCAGGCGAGCCGCGCGCCGGTGGACGTCGCCAGCGACGCCACGGCGCTCAGCAGGCCTGGCGTGGTCGCGGCGCGCTCGCCGACGAGGATGACCCCACCGCCGTCGAGCGCCAGGAGGGGATCGCTTGCGAGCGACTCCACCGCCGCTGTCTCCGCACCGGGGCGGGCCTTGACCAGTCGTCCTTGCAGCTTCTCGAGCCCGCGCGTCGTATGCGAGCTGACAGCCACGACTCGGGTCCGATGACCTCGGACTGCCTTGCGCAGCCGCAGGAACACGATCGGGGACTCGTCCTCGGGCTCGAACGCGACGAGCACGACAGCGTTCGCATGCTCGAGCTCGGCATACGTCACCATCGGCTGCGTTGCGATGTGAGCCGCCAAGAAGTCGGCCTCTTCGCCAGAGTGAGGCCGGGCCCGGAAGTCGATGTCGTTAGTGCCGAGCACGGCCCGCGTGAACTTGCCATACGAGTAGGCGTCTTCAGCCGTCAGCCGCCCACCCGGAAGCACTCCCACGGCTCCGTCGGCTGCCGCGAGCCCCCGCGCGGCGACGGCAAACGCCTCCGGCCACGAAGCAGGACGCATGTCTCCGCTGTCTTCGTCACGCACGAGCGGACGGGTGATCCGGTCCTCGCCCCGGTCGGAGACGAAGCCGAACCGTCCCTTGTCGCAGTTCCACTCCTCGTTGACCTGGGGGTCGTTTCCGGCGAGGCGGCGGGTGACCTTGCCTCGTCGATGGTCAGTGCGCAGCGCACACCCTGCCGCGCAGTGCTCGCAGACCGACGGGGTCGAGACCAAGTCGAACGGACGTGATCGGAACCGGTACGCCGCCGACGTCAACGCACCGACGGGGCAGATCTGCACCGTGTTACCAGAGAAGTAGGACTCGAACGGCTCCTTCTCGTAGATGCCGACCTGCTGAAGCGCTCCGCGGTCGAGCATCTCGATGAACGCGTCACCAGCGATCTGCTCGCTGAAGCGGGTGCAGCGCGCGCACAGCACACAGCGCTCGCGGTCGAGGAGCACCTGCGCGGAGATGTTGATGGGCTTGACGAACGTCCGCTTGGTCTCGATGAAACGTGACTCGCCCCGACCGTTGGACAGCGCCTGGTTCTGCAACGGACACTCACCGCCCTTGTCGCAGACGGGGCAGTCGAGCGGGTGGTTGATCAGCAGCATCTCCATCACGCCCTGCTGAGCCTTGTCAGCGACCGGGCTGGAGTGTTGGGTGCGCACCACCATGCCGGGAGCGACAGTCAGGGTGCACGAGGCCTGGGGCTTCGGAATCGCCCTGCCGTTGCCGGCGTCAGGTATGTCGACGAGGCACTGCCGGCACGCACCGACAGGGTCGAGCAGCGGGTGGTCGCAGAACCTGGGGATCTGGATGCCCATCTGCTCGGCGGCCCGGATCACCAACGTGCCCTCGGGAACCGTGACCTCGACGTCGTCGATGGTCAAGGTGACCGTCTTCGTCACCTGCTGGGTGGCCTGCCCGCCGGATCCGTTCTGTTGAAGGGTCATACGCCCACTCCGGCGGCGAACAAGGTGGCAGCCTCGCGGTCGAACGGGCAGCTGCCGGCGCGCAGGTGCTCGAGGTAGTCGTCACGGAAGTACTGGATCGACGAGATGATCGGTGCGGTGGCACCGTCACCGAGCGCGCAGAACGCCCGACCCAAGATGTTGTCCGACAGGTCGAGCAGGGTCTCGAGGTCGGCTTCGCTCCCCTGCCCGCGCTCGAGCCGGTCGAGCGTCTGCACCAGCCACCACGTGCCCTCACGGCACGGAGTGCACTTGCCGCACGACTCGTGCTTGTAGAACTCGGTCCAGCGCAGCACCGCCCGCACGATGCAGGTCGTCTCGTCGAAGATCTGCAGCGCCTTCGTGCCGAGCATCGAGCCGGCTGCGGCCACGCCTTCGTAGTCGAGCGGCACGTCGAGGTGCTCAGCCGTCAAGAACGGCGTGGACGAGCCGCCCGGCGTCCAGAACTTGAGCTCGTGCCCGTTGCGGACACCGCCGGCGAGGTCGAGAAGCTCACGCAGGGTGATCCCCAGCGGTGCTTCGTACTGGCCGGGACTCGTCACGTGACCCGACAAGGAGTAGAGCGTCATTCCCTTGCTCTTCTCGGTGCCCATGCTCGCGAACCAGTCGGGACCGTTCGCCACGATGCACGGCACCGAGGCGATCGACTCGACGTTGTTGATGACGGTGGGGCAGGCGTAGAGACCGGCGACCGCGGGGAACGGCGGACGAAGCCGTGGTTGACCGCGACGGCCCTCGAGCGAGTCGAGGAGCGCCGTCTCCTCGCCGCAGATGTAGGCGCCGGCCCCGGCGTGCACGATGAGCTCGAGGTCGTAGCCAGAGCCGTGGATATCCTTGCCGAGGTGGCCGGCGAGATAGGCCTCCTGCACCGCCCGCTGCAACCGGCGTACGACGTGCAGCACTTCTCCGCGCACGTAGATGAACGCGTGACTGGCGCGGATGGCATACGACGAGATGATGACGCCTTCGACGAGCGTGTGCGGGCTCGCGAGCATCAACGGGATGTCCTTGCAGGTGCCCGGCTCCGACTCGTCGGCGTTGACGACCAGGTAGTGCGGCTTTTCGTCGGCCTGCGGGATGAACCCCCACTTCATGCCGGTCGGGAACCCCGCTCCGCCTCGGCCGCGCAGGCCGGACGCCTTGACTAGCTCGATGATGTCGTCCTGCTTCTGGGTCAGCGCCTGCTTGAGCGGTTCATAACCGCCTTGCTGTTCGTACGACGCCAGCGTCCAGGCTCGCTCGGCGTCCCAGTTGTCAGACAGGACCGGGGTGAGCATGTCAGTCATCAGCTGCCCTTCCGATCGGCTGACTCGCCGTTGCTGCTGTCGTCGTCACCGAAGAGCGCACCCTGGCCGGCGCTCGACGGCTTGGCGCTGTCGGCCGTGTCGGCGGCCGACTGGTCGACCTTCGTCTCCGACTCAGCGCGCGACGTGTCGGACTGCTCCGCCGCACCTGTTGACGAGCTTGGCTGAGACGCCGTCGCTGCCTGGGTCTGGCCAGGCGGGGCCCGCCAGCCACGCTCGCGCGCCAGCTCCAACCCGACGAGGGTGGCGGGTCCGGCAGCCGGGCCCTCGTCGGCCCGGTCGTCGGGAAATCCCGCGAGCACCCGCTCCGCCTCGCGCCACGTGCAGACGCGAGCGCCGCGGGTAGCTTGGACCTCGTTGCCCTCGGTCAGCTCGTTGACAAGGGCGACCGCGGACTCAGGGGTCTGGTTGTCGAAGAACTCCCAGTTGACCATCACGACCGGGGCATAGTCACAGGCCGCGTTGCACTCGACATGCTCGAGCGTGATCTTGCCGTCGTCGGTGGTCTCGTCGTTGCCCACGCCGAGGTGGTCTTTGAGACGCTCGAAGATGATGTCGCCACCCATCACGGCACACAGCGTGTTGGTGCACACCCCGACGTGGTAGTCGCCGACCGGCCGCCGCTTGTACATCGTGTAGAACGTCGCCACGCCCGAGACCTCCGCTGCGCTGACGTCGAGGAGCTCGGCGCAGGTCTCGATACCCTCGGACGTCACGCAACCCTCAACGCTCTGGACCAGATGCAGCATCGGCAGCAGGGCAGACCGGCTCTGCGGGTAGCGTGCAGCGATCTCGCGCAGCTCGTCGATGGTGTCGGGCGTCAGGCTCACCTGTCCACCCCACCCATCACCGGGTCGAGGCTGGCTACGGCGACGATGACGTCAGCGACCTGCCCGCCCTCGGCCATTGCCGGCACGGCCTGCAGGTTGACGAAGGACGGGTCGCGGAAGTGGGCTCGGTAGGGCCTCGTGCCGCCGTCGGAGACGAGATGGCAGGCGAGCTCGCCGCGCGGTGACTCCACGGCGGAATACGCCTGACCGGTGGGGACGCGGAATCCCTCGGTGACGAGCTTGAAGTGGTGGATCAGGGCTTCCATCGACTCGCCCATGATGTGGCGGATGTGGTCGAGAGAGTTGCCCATCCCGTCGGAACCCACGGCGAGCTGCGCCGGCCACCCGATCTTCTTGTCGCCGATCATGACCGGCTTGCCCTCCATGCCCTGAAGTCTCTCGGCGCACTGCTCGACGATGCGCAGCGACTCCCACATCTCGTCGAGCCTGATGCGGAACCGGCCGTATGCGTCGGCGGTGTCCCACGTGACGACGTCGAAGTCGTAGGTCTCGTAGCCGCAGTAGGGCTGCTTCTTGCGCAGGTCCCAGTCGTAGCCGGTCGAGCGCAACGGCGGTCCGGTGATGCCGAGCGCGAGGCAGCCGGCCAGGTCGAGGTAGCCGACGTCGACGAGCCGGGCCTTGAAGATCGGGTTGGCGTTGCACAGGGCGGCATACTCGGGCAGCCGCTTCTTCATCAGGCCGAGGAACTCGTCGACCTTCTCGAGTGCACCGGGCGGCAGGTCCTGGGCGATTCCGCCGGGCCGGATGAAGCCGTGGTTCATCCGCAGCCCGGTGATGAGCTCGAAGACGTCGAGGACGAGCTCGCGCTCACGGAAGCCGATCGTCATCACTGTCAGCGCGCCGATCTCCATGCCGCCGGTCGCGATCGCGACGAGGTGTGACGAGATGCGGTTGAGCTCCATCAGCAGGACCCGCATCACCTGGGCCTTCTCGGGGACGTCGGCCTCGATGTCGAGGAGCCGCTCGACACCCATGCAGAACGCAGCTTCGTTGTAGAACGGGGAGAGGTAGTCCATCCGGGTGCAGAACGTCACGCCCTGCGTCCAGTTGCGGTACTCCATGTTCTTCTCGATGCCGGTGTGCAGATAGCCGATCCCGCACCGGCACTCCGTGACGATCTCACCATCGAGCTCGAGGATGAGCCGGAGCACGCCATGGGTCGACGGATGCTGCGGGCCCATGTTGACGACGACGCGCTCCTCGGCCTCGAGGTCGACGCCGGACACGACGGAGTCCCAGTCCTGGCCGGTGACGGTGAAGACCTTGCCGGCTGTGGTCGCCTGCTCGGTGGCGTAGGGGTCGGTGTGAACGGTGTCAGTCATCAGTTGTATGACCTCCGCTGGTCGGGCGGCGGCACGGTGGCGCCCTTGTACTCAACCGGGATGCCGCCTAGCGGGTAGTCCTTGCGCTGAGGGTGGCCGGGCCAGTCGTCCGGCATCTGGATGCGGGTCAGTGCGGGATGTCCGTCGAAGACGATGCCGAAAAAGTCGTAGGTCTCTCGTTCGTGCCAGTCGTTGGTCGGGTAGACGCTGACGACGGACGGAATGTGGGGGTCGGCGTCGGGACAGGTCACCTCGACGCGGAGCCGACGGTTGTGCGTCATCGACAGCAGGTGGTAGACGGCGTGCAGCTCGGCGCCGCTCTCATGGGGGTAGTGCACGCCACTGACGCCACTGCAGAACTCGAAGCGGAGCTCGGCATCGTTGCGCAGGTGGGTCATCACCTCCACGAGGTGGTGGCGACTGACGTGCACCGTCAGCTCGCCGCAATGGACGATGACCTTGGTAACGGCGTCGGAGGCCTCGTCGGGCAACACTGCGACGAGGCGGTCGGCAGCGGCGTCGAACCAGCCGCCGTACGGCCGTCCGGTCGCGCCGGGGATCGCCACGGGACGGACGAGACCGCCATAGCCAGACGTGTCGCCCGTGCCGCTGATTCCGAACATGCCGTGGCGTACGTCGACGACGTCGAGGTCTTGCTTGGGCAGCGCGCCCGGGTCGTCGCTGAGCACGATCGATGCGTCGTGCTGTGACTTGTCGGCGATCGACTTCTCGTCGGACGGCTTGTCGTCGAGTGAGCGCTCTCCGACCGGTTTCTCGGGCCCGGCCTGTGGCTGGCCGGCCGGTGGCACCTGGTCTGGCTTGTCGTCGCTCACCGCAGGAGTCCTGTCATGTCGGACGTCGGTGCTGACTCGAGGGCGACCTTCTCCTCGGCCGCGATCTCGGCGACGCGGTTCTTGCCGAGCTTGGCGTGCTGGATGTCGTCGTGCAGCTTGAGAATCGCGTCGATGAGCATCTCCGGGCGCGGCGGGCAGCCAGGGAGGTACATGTCGACGGGGACGACGTGGTCGACCCCCTGCACGATCGCGTAGTTGTTGAACATCCCTCCACTGCTGGCGCAGACACCCATGGCGAGGACATACTTGGGGTTGGCCATCTGGTCGTAGATCTGACGCAGCACCGGTGCCATCTTCTGGCTGACCCGGCCCGCGACGATCATCAGGTCGGCCTGCCGCGGCGAGGCGCGGAACACCTCCATGCCGAACCTGGCCAGGTCGTAGCGGGGACCGCCCGACGTCATCATCTCGATGGCACAGCACGCAAGGCCGAACGTCGCCGGCCACAGCGAAGCCTTGCGAAAGTATCCGGCGAGCCCTTCGACGCTCGTGAGGAGTACGCCGGACGGCAGCTTCTCTTCTATGCCCACGTCGGTCCTCTCTTCGCTTCAGGCCGACACGGGCAAAGACCGCGTTGGATCACTCGCTCGCTGCGCTCGCTCATAGTCAGTCCCACTCCAGGCCGCCGCGGCGCCATACATAGGCGTACGCGACGAAGACCGTGCCGATGAACAGGGCCATCTCGATGAGCCCGAACAGCTTCATGGAGTCGAAGTAGACCGCCCACGGGAACAAGAAGATGATCTCGATGTCGAAGACGATGAAGAGCATGGCGGTGATGTAGTACTTGACCGGGAACTTGCCGCCACCGGCAGGTTGCGGCGTCGGCTGGATGCCGCACTCGTAGGAGTCGAGCTTGGCCCGGTTGTAGCGCTTCGGACCGATGAGGGCGCTGGCGGCGACCGAGCCCACCGCGAAGAGCGCTGCGAGAACACCGAGCCCCAGGATGGGGATGTACGGATTCACCGGGAGGTGCTCCCCTCTTGCGTGGCTTGCGTGGTCGAGCGGTTCGGTCTCATCGGTCTCAGCATCCTAGAGGCGCCCTCCTCAGGCCGCCGGAGCGACCTTCGACAAGCCGTTGATGATGCGGTCCATTGCGTCTCCCTCTCGCGGGTCGGTCAGGTTGGCGAGCAGCTTCAACGTGAAGCGCATCAAGGTGGGGTGATGCAGGCCGTGCTGGGTGGCGAGGCGCATGACCTGCGGGTGCCCGATCGCCTTCACGAACAGGCGGCCGAGCGTGTAGTAGCCGCCGTATCGCTGGTCGAGCGCGGTCACGTAGCCCTGGAGCGCCCGCTCGTGGCCTGCCGCCGTCGTACGACTGAGTGCCTGGGTGACGATGTCGGCCGCCATCTCGCCGGACTCCATCGCGTAGGCGATGCCTTCGCCGTTGAACGGGTTGACCATCCCGCCTGCGTCACCGACGAGCAGCATGCCGTTGGCGTAATGGGGTTTGCGGTTGAAGCCCATCGGCAAGGCGGCACCCCGGACCGGCTGGGTGCGGTTGTGCTCGCGGAAGCCCCATTCTTCGGGCGTGTGGTCGAGCCAGCGCCGGAGCAGGGCCTTGTAGTCGACGTGCTGGAACGCCACCGACGTGTTGAGGATGCCGAGGCCGACGTTGACGGTGCCGTCGCCAACGCCGAAGATCCAGCCGTAGCCCGGAAGCAGCGAGCTCTTGCCCGGCTCGCCGTCCCACATCTCCAACCACGACTCGAGCCAGTCGTCGTCGTGGCGAGGGCTCGTGTAATAGGTGCGGACTGCCACGCCCAGCGGGCGGTCGTCGCGCTTCTTGCGGCCCACCGCAAGGCTGAGGCGGGTGGAGGTGCCGTCTGCCGCGATGACGACCGGCGCGCGGTAGGCGACTTCGTCGCGGCCACTACCGCTCGCTGCCGCGGAGTCGTCGACGTCCACCGACTTGGCGTTGACGCCGACGATGCGGCCGCTGGTCTCGTCGACGATGGGCCCGGTGACGGCGGTGCGCTCGTGCAGGCGCGCACCGCACTTCTGGGCGTTGCGCGCCAGGATGTCGTCGAAGTCGAGCCGGGTGCGCACCAGCCCGTGGCTCGGGTAGCTGGCCAGGTCGGGCCACGGCATCTCGAGGCGGTGGCCGCCGCCTACGATGCGCAGGCCTTGGTTCTTGATCCACCCTGGCTCGTCGAGATCGATGCCCATCCGGACCAGTTGTCGGACCGCGCGGGGGGTCAGCCCGTCACCGCAGACCTTCTCCCGCGGGAACGCCGTCTTCTCGAGCAGGAGTACGTCGAGGCCCGCCTGCGCCAGGTACGCCGCCGCGGTCGAGCCACCGGGCCCCGCTCCGACCACGATGACGTCGGCCTGCCGCTCGCTCGCGGGGGGCTTCGTCACGGCGACTCCCTCGGACCTGATCGTCATACCGGATTTCGTGAACTAGTGAAAACGTTCACGAGCGCTGAGGCGTCAGTCTAGGCCGTCACCCCAAGGCGCGCACCACCGATATACGGCACGCATCCGTGACCAAAGTGCGGCCACTAGGCCGGCACGGCGCGACGTCTGCCGCCGTGTGTCGGAAGACGTCGCGAAAACCGGCGTACGACGTGACGTCTGCCGCCGTGTGTCGGAAGACGTCACGGGGGTCTGGGCCGCCCGCCGCCGCGGCGGTCCGTCAACCGCGGGACGGCAGACCGTACCCGTGGGTGACCTGGATGCGGCCGACCAGCCGCTTGTCCGCGATCATCGCCGCGCGGTACTCGTCCCAGTCGGGGTGCTCCTTGCCGGCGGCGAGACGGTAGACCTCCACGAGCTCGTCGTTGACCGCGTCGTCTGGCTCGGTCGCGGACGCGGTCAAGGTGGCGTCACCCTCGACCACGACGTAGGTCCAACCACCGCTGGCCTGTACGAGCAGTGAGGCACGCGGATCCCGGCGGAGGTTCGCGACCTTGGCGCGCTCGCCGGTGAGCGACATCCGGACGATGCCGGTTGCTTCGTCGTACGTGTAGTTGACGTTCGACAGCTGGGGGCGCCCGTCCCTCTTGATGGTCGCGAGCGTGCCGAGCTTGTGTGCGGCGACGAAGGCCGAGATCTCCGGGTCGATGCTCATGCCCGTGATTGTGCCCGACGGACCCAGCTCACGTGGCTTCCTGACGGTCAGATCTTTGCGCGGGTGCGGGTTAGTAGGGAGTCGAACGGCAGGGCGTCGATGACCGGGATGCCTTGTGGCCGCGCCTGGCCGGCCCACCGATCAGCACGAGTCTGCGCATCCGCTGTCCCGACGGCGGCTCTCATCGCACAGCGCGGTGGAGGGCGACGATGCCCCCCGACAGGTTGCGCCACTCCACGGACTGCCAACCTGACTGGCCGATCGCGGTGGCGAGTGCCTGCTGGTCGGGCCACGCCTGGATGGACTCGGCCAGGTAGACGTAGGAGTCCGGGCTCGACGAGACCCGCCTGGCCACGGTGGGCAACGCCTTCATGAGGTACTCGGCATACACGGTGCGGAACGGGGCGTACGTCGGCTGGCTGAACTCGCACACGACGAGCCGCCCTCCGGGTCTCGTGACCCGCAGCATCTCCGTCAGGCCGAGGCGGTAGTCGCTCACGTTGCGCAACCCGAACGAGATCGTGACCGCGTCGAACGTCTCGTCGCCAAATGGCAGCCGCAGGGCGTCGCCCGCGACGAACGGCAGCCGGGGCCGCTCCCGCTTGCCGACCTTCAGCATCCCGATGGAGAAGTCGCACGGCACAGCCGCTGCCCCCGACCGGACGAACGGGACGGTGCTCGTACCCGTGCCGGCCGCCAAGTCGAGCACGCGTTCACCCGCCCGGGCGTCGACAGCCGACACGACGGCTCGCCGCCACCGTCGGTCCTGGCCGAGCGAGAGTACGTCGTTGGTGACGTCATACCGCTCTGCCACATCGTCGAACATTGCCGCCACCTCGTGCGGCTGCTTGTCCAGACTCGCTCGGCTCATAGTGGAAGCCTCGCACGGCGTCGCCGAGCACGAGCCCCTAGGCTTGGTGATCGTGACGACCCTGGCCTCGCGTTCTCCGGACGAGACGCCGCTCGTCGCTCGCACGGTCGTCATCGACGATCCTGGGCCCCTGCTCTCGTTGCTGCCCGCTGAATCGCCCATGTCGTGGATCCATCGGGACGAGGGTCTCGTCGCGTGGGGAGAGGTCGCGCGCTACGAGTCCTCCGGTCCTGACCGGTTCACGGCCGCGATCCGCTGGTGGCGCGAGATCGCCGAGCACTGCGTCGTCCGCGATGAGGCCGATGCACCGGGGACTGGCTTGCTCTGTTTCGGCTCGTTCGCCTACGCCGACCACCCGGGCAGTTCTGTCCTGGTGGTGCCCGAAGTGGTGGTGGGGCGGCGCGGCAAACTCACCTGGGTGACGACCATTTCCCGCGGCGCCCTCGCGGCCACCCAGACCGTGGCCACCCCCGGGCCGCCGGCCGCTCCGCAGGGGGTCGCGTTCAGCGACGGCGCGATGAGTGGGGCAGCGTGGGAGCTCGTCGTCGCCGAGGCAGTGCGGCGTATCCGGTCGGGCGCGCTCGACAAGGTCGTGCTGGCACGCGATCTCGTCGCCGAGCTCGAGGCACCACTCGACGTCCGAGCCCCGCTTGCGCGGCTGGCGGCGCTGTACCCGTCGTGCTGGACATTCCACGTCGACGGCCTGTTCGGGGCCACCCCGGAGATGCTCGTACGTCGTGAACGCGGTCTCGTGACGAGCCGCGTGCTGGCCGGGACCATCCGACGTACCGGCGACGACGCCCACGACCTCGCACTCGCCGCCACCCTGGCCCGCTCGTCGAAGGACCTCGAGGAGCACGAGTTCGCAGTGCGCTCCGTGGCGGACGCGCTGGCCCCGTACTGCCTCAGCATGAACGTGCCGGAGAGCCCCTTCGTCCTCCACCTCCCCAACGTGATGCACCTGGCAACCGACGTGACAGGCGTGCTCGACGACCAGACGAGCTCGCTCGGGTTGGCCGCAGCACTCCATCCGAGTGCGGCGGTCGGGGGGACTCCCACCGAAGTTGCCGTGTCGCTGATTGCCGAGCTGGAGCAGATGGACCGAGGCCGCTACGCCGGGCCGACCGGATGGATGGACGCGGCAGGTGACGGGGAGTGGGCGATCGCGCTGAGGTCGGCGGAGTTCGACGGCCGACGGGTCCGCCTGTTCGCGGGCTGCGGCATCGTCGCCGACTCAGACCCGGAGGCGGAGCTCGCCGAGGCCGCCGCGAAGTTCGTCCCGGTGCGCGACGCGCTGACTGCCTGAACGACGAAGCCCGCCCCCTGTGCGGAGGCGGGCTGGGAGTCGTCGGGGGTCAGTCGGTAGGTGGCTGGCTGCTGATGCCGAACTGCACCGACCCAGCCTCGTCGACAACGGCGTCGAGGACCTCGCGGTCGAGCGCTTCGGCGGCGGCCGTGTCGAGGAAGATGCGGGCGCCATGGTCTTCAAGCACCTGGTCGCCCGGTTGAGGCGATTCGACCGCGGTGAGGCCCAGGGAGCCCGGGACGGACTCCTGATGGCTGATGCGGATGCCGGCCTCGTCGGACTCAGTCGCCTGAGCGGTGATCGTCTTGACCACGTCGGCGGCGTTCTCGGTCAGGGTGAGCATGGAGAACTCTTTCCGTCGTTGGGTTTCTGACCCTTCCACCGTTTCAAAGTCGCGCGGCCGACACAAATCCCGCGCAGCCTGACGTGGACTTCTCGGCACGTGTGTCGGCGTTGGGCGTCGGCGTGTCAGAAGAGCGCGGGGGATGCCTGTGACAACTCGAAGCCGTGCTCAGTCAGCAGGTTGTAGCAGGTGATGCCGGTCTGTCTGCTGGTGCAACCGAAGTCGCCGACGCTCGTGGAGCTGCCGTACTGGAGCACCGGGGCCGTCCGCATGATCACCGTGTCTGACACACAGACGAACTGCCCGATCCCCTTGGTGTCGACTGCCAGGCTCTGGCCGTAGTCGCCCGTGCAGTCTGCAGGTTTGCGCGGGTCGCCGTACGTGTGCTCGAGGATGTCGCAACGCACCAAGCCCGCGCTGATCTGGCAGCCGATGTTGCGCGACGGAGTCAGGAAGACGCTGATCTCGCCCACCGTGTTAGGCAGTACCAGCCGCTCGGGGGTCTCCTGTGACGTCGGCGGAGTCGTGGGAGGCTCGGACGTCGCAGCCGGCTCGGTGGGAGTCTCCGAGTCGTGCGGGCTCGTCGTCGGTGATGTCGCTGCGGGACTCTGCACGGGTGCACCGGTGGACTTGACATCCGCAGCTGAGGCACACGACGCAACGATCAACGCGGCCAGCACCGCCACGACCCCGTGGCGCATTGGCATCTGCTCTCCTCGTCCAGGCAACCCGGAGATCATGGCATACGGCACCGGGAGAGACCCAACCGTCGAAGCGGGCTCGTCCTGGGTCAGGAGAGGTTGCGCCCCAGGTCAGGCGGGTTGTTCGACCCACTTCATCGGGTCGCCAAATCCGAGGTCGCCGACGCCCGCCGCGTCGAGCGCCTGCACGGCAAGGGTGCGCCGGTATGCCGCGAACGTCAGCACGTGGGCGATCATGCCGCCGTAGGTGAAGACGTGAGCCGGTTCGCAGATCGCGTCGATGAACGTCTCGTCGAGTCGACCCTGCTCGCTCACGTCGCGGACGTGCCCGAGGTACGTCGGCCCGGCCTCAGCGAACCTGGCCTGCATCGAGTCGATGCTCTCGTGTGTCTCGATGCCGAAGTCGTACGCACGGTTGGCGAGTGCTGAGTTCCACATGTCCATCTGTCCGATGAGCCGCGACAACAGCGACCGCAGCGAGTCGACGTCGGAGCCGTCGTCGACGGACACCTCGATCGGCTCGTCGAGCTGCTCGTCGGTGAGCCGGGCGGCGCGGTCGACGATCTCGCCGACCAGCCACACATGGTGTTCGACCATTCTGACCATGAGATCCATGGACGTTACCTCTGTTCTTGCAGGCAGCCGCAGGCCGCCAGGTGGATGGAAGTGGACGCCGTTCGGGCAGTCGAGCTGGATGTGGCTGTGCGGCCGGCGGCGCCACTGAGACGGCCCAGCGCCGTACGCGCGCTGGAACGCTCGGGTGAACGCCTCGTTCGACGAGTAGCCCGCCTCCACGGCGATGTCGAGAACACCTGTGTCAGTGGTGACGAGCCGGTATGCCGACCGCTCGAGGAGCACCCGCCGCCTGAACTTCGCGGGCGTCTCGCCTGCGGCAGCGCTGACGATCCGGTCGAAGTGGAACCGGGACAGGTAAGCGCGGGCCGCGAGGTCGGAACCGCGCGCCTCATGGTCGTCGAGGTTCGACGCAAGCATGTCGACGAACGTCACGAAGGTGTCGGCGCCGGTGCTCATGTCTCAACACTCCATGACGCCGGCGTTCCTGCACTTGATCGTTTTTGCGCACTCGGCATCGCTGCGAGCCAACCAGATCTGGCGAGTCGAGGGGCCGAAGCTGGCGATTCGGCGGTTAGGTGAGGTGGGTGAGGCGCTCGTTCAGGCTGCGGCGGTTGGCGCGAGGGATGGGGACCTCGACCACCCTGATCCCGTGCACATCCTGTTCCAGAGCCGCGCCGAGAGCAGCCGTGTCGTCCACCCGGGTGTACGTCGTCTGGGTCGCCTCACACAGCGCACGCAGGTCGACACCGTGCGGCGTGCCGAACACCCGCTCGAACGACCCGGCATATGCATCCCCGCCCTGTTCGAGGGTCGCGAAGATCGCGCCGCCGTCGTCGTTCGCGACCACGATCGTGAGGTCAGGGCGGGGCTCGTGGGGCCCCAGCACGAGGCCGCCCATGTCGTGCAGGAAGGTCACGTCGCCGACATACGCCAATGCCCGCGGAGAGGTCCGGCCGAGGGCGGCGCCGATGGCCGTCGAGACTGTGCCGTCGATGCCCGAGAGGCCACGGTTGCCGATGATCAGCCGACGACCGCCCACGTTGTAGACCGGCCCCATCAGGTCGAGATCACGCACCGGCTGCGACGATCCGACGACGAGCAGCCCGCGGTCCACGACAGCGGCGCCGACCGCGGCGGCGACCTGAAGCGGCGCGGCATCTCCGCCCTGCGCCGCAAGGGAATCCAGCTGCTCCGAGATGTGCTGGTCGGCGGATCTCCACGCAGCCACCCAGTCGTCGTCGTCCGCAGAGTCGACGCGTGGCATCACGTCGAGGTGTCGCGCGACTCGGCCGGGATCGGTGCACACACCGCCGCGCGACCGGACCGAGATCACCTCAATGTCGGACCGGGAGATCAGGCGCGTGACCGGACGCGACAGCGTTGGGTGGCCTGCCACGACGACTCTCTCCACCTGCCGCTCGAGCTCCGAGCCCAGCAGCAACCGGTACGCCCGCAGGGCATGCGTGCCGGTGCGAGCACCCGACGTCGGCTCAGCCAGCAGCGGCCAGTTGCCGGCCTGTGCCAGCATCCTGGCGGGCGGCCCGGCGTCGTCCCCAGCGACCACCACGGTCCGCGGTCCGGGCGCCAGCGTGATGGCTTCGGCGTCGGACGCATGGCGACGTACGGGATCGCTGGTGACTTCTTCCCAGCCGTCGCCGGACAGTCCCAGCGGCAGCTCGTCAGGCAGCATTGGCTCGCTGAACTGGAGGTTGACGTGCGTAGGCCCCCGGTGACGTACACCGTCGGCAATCGCGTCCGTCGCCGCAACGTCGTCGCCCGGTGCGATGTCGTACGACGGAACCGACTTCCCGAACATGCGCGCCTGGTGCGCCGGTGTCTGGTTGGCACCAGTGCCGCGCAGCCCGGCGGGTCGATCGGCCGACAGCACGATGAGACGCTCGCCCGCGTGCGATGCCTCCAACACTGCCGGGTGGAGGTTGGCGACCGCGGTGCCGGATGTGGTGACGACCGCGGCCGGCCCATGCGCGCCCTTGGCGAGCCCGAGCGCGAGGAAGCCCGCGGTGCGTTCATCGACGCGCACGTGCAGCCGGAGCAGACCGACGGCGTCCGCCTCGTGCAAGGCGACGGCCAGTGCGGCTGAGCGTGAGCCTGGCGCCAGCACGACATCGCGCACTCCGCCGTGACGCAAGGCAGCCACCACCGCAGTAGCGACCGTCGACGAAGCGTTCATCTCGCCAGATTCTGCAGCACACGATCGCACGCGGCGAGACGGTCCAGCCACCGCTGCGTCGTGGCCGCATCAGCGCGTGCGGCGTCGAGCAGTTCCGCCGACGGCTCAACGGCTCGCACCTGGAGGACTCCAGCGGTCGGCGTCAGCGGCTCGGCCACCAGGTCGGCGGACAGCATCGACGTCGTCGCGAGCCCGCAGGCGTAGGGCAGCTCGGGGAGGGCAGCCGCCAGGGCCACGCCGGCCGCAATGCCGACCGACGTCTCGAGCGCGCTCGACACGACCACGGGCATGTCGATCTGCTCGGCAAGTCGCAGACATGCGCGCACGCCACCGAGTGGCTGCACTTTGAGCACGGCGATGTCTGCGGCGCCGAGCCGCTTGACCCGCAGCGGGTCGTCGCCGCGACGGATGGACTCGTCGGCCGCGATCGGTATGTCGACGCGGCGCCTCAGCTCGGCAAGCTCCTCGAGGCTGGCGACAGGCTGCTCGGCGTACTCGAGGTCGAACTGGGCAAGCTCGCCGAGCGCCATCACCGCCTCCGATACCGACCAGCCGCCGTTGGCGTCGACTCGTACTCGCCCGTCGTGTCCGAGCGCATCCCTGACCGCGCCGACTCGAGCGACGTCGTCGGCCAGCGACTGGCCCGGCTCGGCGACCTTGACCTTGGCAGTGCGGCACCCGTGCGGAGCAAGGACAATCGCGGCCGCGCGTTGTGGGTCGACGGCCGGGACGGTGCAGTTGACGGGCACGACATCCCTTACGGGACTGGGAAATCCGACCTGGGCCGCCTCCAGCGCGGCGGCGAGCCACGGCGCTGACTCGGCGACGTCGTAGTCCCAGAACGGGCTGAACTCACCCGCCCCCACCGGCCCGCGGATGACGACACCCTCGCGGTGCTCGACCTGGCGGAACCGGACGTTCATCGGCACCGAGAACACGTCGTACCGCAACTCCGGGTTTATCCGACCGGCGGCGCCTAGTCCGACCGTGCCCTCGCCGGACGCAGCGCTGACGTCAGCCATCGAGGGCCTCGACGTGGCGGACCAGCGCCTGCCGATCGACCTTGCCCGACCTCAGCCGCGGCAACCGCTCGACCTCGACCAACGACCGCGGCGCCCACTCCCTCGGCAACTCTTCGGCGACGAAGTCGCGGACAGCAGGCAGGTCCGGCGCATGACGGCTCTCGCCAGAATCTGCCCGACTCGTCAACGCCGCGCCACCAGTCGAAACCACGGCGACGACGCGGGAGCCCCACTCCACGTCGGCGACCGCCACCACCGCCCAGTCAGCGCGCCCTGGCAGCTCTGCCAGTCGGCTTTCGACCGCCGGCAACGCAACGTTGACGCCACCGCTGACGACCACGTCGTCGACCCGGCCTAGCACCTCGAGCCGCCCGTCCACGTCGAACCGCCCCAGGTCCTGGGTCTGCAGCCAGCCGTCACGCAGCACGTCGGCAGTCAAGTCAGGCTCGCCGACATACCCGTCAAACAGGGTCGGCCCGGCGATCCGGATCTCCCCCGCATTGCCGAGCGCGATCGCAACTCCGTCCAACGCCACGCCGTCGTAGACGCAGCCGCCGCCGGTCTCGCTCATCCCGTACGTCGTCACCAGGCAGATCCCGCGCGAACGCGCCTCCTCAAGCAGCGCCGGCCGGGCGGCGCCACCGCCGAGCAGCACAGCGTCGTACGACGCCAGCGCTTCGACGTGCGAGTCCACGGCCAGCCAGCGGTGCAGCTGGGTCGGGACGATCGCCAGGTATCGCCGGGCGCCGGTCAGAGCCGCACTTGCCGACGGAAGGTCAGGGTGGTCGTCCAGGAGCACTGGCGACTTGTCGGCGAGGACCGACCGGGCGAGCACCTGCAAGCCCGCGACGTGGTCTGCGGGGAGCGCCAGCACCCACTGCCCGGGACCGCCGAGCCGCGCCAGTGAGGCGGTTGCGGAGGCCCGGATCGCCCGCGCCGACAGGGCTACCGACTTTGGTTTCCCGGTCGACCCGGAGGTGGCGACCGCGACTGTGCTGCACTCTGACCCTGTGCTGGCCCCCGGCTCCGTGAGCCACGACCACAGCAGCCGTTCGACATCGCGCGGGTGGCCAGCCACCGGACGCAGGCTTGCCCCGTCACGGTCGTGGTGCGTCGGTCCCCCGCTGTCCTCGGCCATATCCGCCACCCTATGGCCCACCTCCCCTACCGATCCTTGGGCCACGAGGGGCAGATGGGAGACTGACCGCCGTCATGGCCACCAGCACGCGATGGGTCGAGGGCGCCCGCCCACGCACGCTCCCCGCTGCGATCTCCCCCGTCCTTGCGGGCACGGGTGCAGCCGTCTACGCCGAGTCGTTTGTCTGGTGGAAGGCGCTGCTCGCCCTCGTCGTGTCGGTGAGCCTGCAGGTGGGCGTCAACTACGCCAACGACTACTCCGACGGCGTGCGGGGCACTGACGAGGGACGCGTCGGCCCGATGCGGTTGGTGGGGTCGGGGGCAGCACCGCCCGGTCAGGTGAAGGCCGCCGCGTTCGCGGCGTTCGGCGTCGCCGCCGCCGCGGGGTTGGTCCTCGCGCTGACCACCGCGTGGTGGTTGGTCGCGGTCGGCGCAGTCGCGATCGTGGCCGCGTGGTACTACACCGGCGGCCGCCGGCCGTACGGCTATCGGGGGCTCGGAGAGGCGAGCGCCTTCGTGTTCTTCGGGCTCGTGGCCGTCGTGGGCACGACGTACGTGCAGGTCGAGGAGATCTCCGCCAGTGTCGTCTGGGTGGGCTGCGGCGTTGGTTCGCTGGCCGTGGCGATCCTGGTGGCCAACAACCTGCGCGACATCCCCACCGACATCACTGCAGGCAAGCGCACCCTCGCGGTCAAGCTCGGCGACCAGGCCTCACGTGAGGTGTACGCCGGCCTGCACGCAGCGGCGTACGCGTTCGTGGTCGTCGCGGCTGCCACAACCACGTGGTGGCTGGCACTCGCGGCTCTGTCGCTGCCGCTGTCGATCCGCGCTCAGGCCGCCGTGAGGCGCGGGGCCACGGGAGCCGCGCTGATCCCGGTGCTGCGTGACACCGGCCTCACCGAGCTCGTCTACGCCGTTGGGATCCTCGCCGGCTACGTCGTGGCGGCCGCCGCCCGCTGAGGTGGAGCGTCAGTCGTCCTCAGCCTGCCTGCGTTCCTCGTATGCCGCCTTGGCTCGCTCGGCGCGGGCCGCCACCTGTACGGCGAGGTCGTCGCGGAGCGAGCGCAGCACGACCAGCGCAACGGCCGACGAGATCACCATCGCAATGAGCGCAAGGCCGAGTGCCGTGATGGAGTTCCACTCGACCCACTGCGCAAACACCAGCCACAGCAAGCCGTACGCGGCAAGGAACAGCAGCAGCCGAGCGAGGGTGTAGAGGGCGAAGGTCTTCACGGCGCGGTCAGCCTACCCATGCCGCTCGGCCAGAATGTCGGCCAGCAGCGACGGCTCGACATTGCCGCCCGAGAGCACCGCAACGGCCGGTCCAGGCGATCGGTCGGCGTACGCGAGATGGCCCGCGACCGAGACCGCACCGCTGGGCTCGCACACGAGTTTGGCGCCGAGGATGACGGCGCGCAGTGCGGCGCGGATCGCGTCTTCGCTCACCGTCACCACATCGTCGACGAGCTCTCTGATGATCGGCCACGTCGTCACACCGACGCTCGGCACCCGCAGCCCGTCGGCGATGGTCCGCCCCGTGTCGGCGGTGTCCCAGATGACCCGGCGGCCTGCCGCGAAACCCTCGGCGAGATCGCCGGCGAGCTCAGGCTCGACACCGATCACTCGCAGGTGCGGACGGGATGCCTTGAGTGCGGTAGCGATCCCGCTGATCAGACCGCCCCCGCTGACGGGGACGTAGACGGCTGCCACCTCCGGTAGATCCTCGAGGATCTCGAGGCCGATCGTGCCCTGCCCGGCAATGACGGCGGCGTCGTCGAACGGTGACACGAACACCGCTCTGGTTTTCGCTTGGATCTCCTCCATGACCGACGCCCGTTGCGATATCTCGACATCGACGATCTCGGCCCCCAGCGCGCGCGTTGCCTGCCGCTTGATCGCGGGAGTCCCGCGGGGCATCACGATCGTTGCCCGGATGCCGGCATCGCGCGCGGCCCGCGCGACAGCCTGCGCGTGATTGCCGGACGAGTGGGTGATGATGCCCCGCGCTCGTTGCTCGTCGGTGAGCTGTGCGACGGCGTTGGTCGCTCCGCGCAGCTTGAACGAGCCGCCGAGCTGCAGGCACTCGGCCTTCAACCACAGCGGCGATGCGGCAGTCCCGAGCTGGGAAGGAAGCAACGGCGTCCGACGTACGGCGCCGGCGATCCGGCGGGCCGCCGCCTCGACATCCGCGACGGTCACGGGCAGAAGGGCGGTCACGGACCGCACCTTAGCCAGTGCTCGTGGTCTGCGGCGACGGCAGTTGCTCCGCGCGAGCTCGGGGGGTCGCCTGGGCCGGCCAGTGAAACACCCGACAGGGTTTGGGGGGCAGGTCTACTCTGAGTGATGAGCACCAATTCCTTAGCGTGCCGTGTCGAGGAGGTTGAGCTGCGATGAGGTTCCTTCCCATCATCCTGGTCATCGTGCTGCACATCTACGCATGGATCGAGATCTCGCAGTCCGATCCGCGGCAGGTGCGGCAGCTTCCCCGCTGGGGATGGGGGCTCATCGTGCTGGTGCCGTTGGCAGGTCCCATCGGCTGGTTGACGCTTGGTCGCCCGAACGGCAGCAAGGTCGTCCGCACTCCGCCGAAGCCGCGACCTCGCGTGGTCGCTCCCGACGACGACCCCGACTTCCTGCGTAGCCTGCGCAAGCCACCCCCGCGCAAGCAGCCGCCACCACCCGAGGATGACAAGCCGCAACTGGCTTAGCTCTACTCGTCCCGCTCGAAGTGGGCTGGTCTGCTCGAAGTGGCCGACCTCGGGCCGGCCAGAGCCCACGCCACGTCGGCCACTGCCAAGAGACGCGGGCTGGTCTGCTCGAAGTGGCCGACCTGATGCCAGCTCGGACTCGCCCGAAGTCGGCCACTGCCATGAAGCGTGGGCAGGTCTGCTCGAAGTGGCCGACCTGATGCCAGCTCGGGCTCGCCCGAAGTCGGCCACTGCCAAGGAGCGTGGCGGGCTTACATGCCGGAGTAGGAGTGGAGACCTGAGCCGAAGAGGTTGATGCCGACGAAGTTGAAGATGAACGTCGCGAACCCGAACAGCGCAACGTAGGCCGCTGCGCGCCCCTGCCAGCCAGCCGTCGCCCGCGCATGCAGGTAGGCGGCATACACGACCCAGGTGATGAAAGCCCAGACCTCCTTGGGGTCCCAGCCCCAATAGCGGCCCCACGCATACTCCGCCCAGATCGCACCCGCCAGGACGGCGAACGTCCACAGCGGGAACGCGAACGCATGCACCCGATACGACACCCGGTCGATGTCGGCCGCTGACGGAGCCCGCCACAAGAAGCCGGTGCGCGGCAACGCAGGGTCAGCCACTGCCTTCGCCTCCAGCCGACTGCGCAGCAGGTAGAGCACCGATGCCAGTGCACCGACCGTGAACGCCCCGCCGGCAATGGCGGCCGCAGACACGTGGATCGCGAGCCAGTAGGAGTGCAACGCCGGCACGAGTGGAGCGACCGGCCGATAGAGCACGATGACCGCGATCCCCAGCACGGTGACGAGGAACGCGGTGACGAGCAGCCCGAGCCAGCGCACCCGGTAACGCCTGACCAGCAAGACGTATGCCGCTGCGACCGCCAGCGCGCCAGTGATCGCGAACTCGTACATGCTGCCCCAGGGCACCCGTTCGGCAGCGATCCCCCGACTGACAACCCCGACCGTGTGCAGCAGCAGACCGAGCACAGTCAACGCGAACCCGATCCGCCCGAAGCGGTCACTGCGCTCGACATCGGCTGCGACTCGTTCGGCAGCCAGGGTCTGATCGCCGCCAACGGTCGCGACGGGTCCCTGAGCACCGGCCGACCTCATCGTTGAGCCGTGCTCGGACGTGGCCGCGTCAGCGGAGCCGCGCTGCACCATCGCCCTACGTCGTTCGCCCAAGCCTGCGTCGGCAGGCAGTCCGCGCGCCATCGCCCACTCGGCAATGTGCGCCAGCATGGCGAGTGCATAGACGACCGTGGCCGAGTACAACATGTTGTTGCTGAGCGTCGCGAGCGTCTCCGTCACCGTGTGTCCTCCTGCTGACCGGGCCCACCGGGCTTACCGCCCTGACCGGGATCACCACCGCCAGTCGACGGCGTTGCCCCTCGCAACGACGAGGCGACATCGGCAACGTGAGCGGCTGGATCACCAGCCGACACCCGGTCGAGCGCCGCGACCTCGACCACGCTACCGCCGCCCTGAGCGCGCACCCGCACCCAGGTCCGCCGCGGTCGGATGAACAACGTGGCGAGCAGGCCGACGATCGCGGCGAGCACGCCCACTAGCGGCACGACCTTGCCCGGCGCCTTGTTGATCTGCAGCCGCACCCAGCGGTCGTAGCCGTCGAACGTGATCGATCCCGCTCCGCCATTGAGCTTGATCTCTTCGCCAGGGTGCAACAGCAGCGCACGGGGATTGCCTCCCGGCGTCGTGAACGGTGTGAGGTCGTCCTTGTCGAGCACGTAGACCGACTGCGGCTCGCCGCTGTCGACCCCGAGATCCCCTTGGTAGGCCAAGAGGGACAGCACTGGGTTGTCCGCGTCGGGGAATGTCGAGCACGGCTGGCCGTCACACAGGCTGGCGGTCGGGAAGAAGTAGCCCTCGAATCCCAGCTGCACGGGCGACGCGTCGGGCGCCTTGATCACGCCGAACGAAACGAACGAACCGTCCTGCGGCAAGAACACGACCGGCCCCGAGTAGGCCACGTTGCCGTTCCCGTCGCGCACGGTGACGCGAGGCGCGTAGCCATGACCGACGAGGTAGACCGACGTACCGCCGATCTCGAGTGGGTGGTTGACGCGCAGCCGGTAGTCGCGCGGCGTCGCCCCGGGCTCGTCGGTCACCGCCAGGTCGGCGCTGAACGTCAGCGGCGTGCCAGCCCCGGCGCCCTCTCGCTCCCACCGCACGTGGAAGTCCTCTACGGTGAAACTGAACGGCGCCAGCTCGGAGTCGTCGAAGCGAGCGCCGGGCGTGAACTCGTCGTACTGCAGCAGCGTGTTGGAGAAACCCTCCCCGGCGACCACTGCCGCAGAGCCCTTGAACCCGAACAACCCGGTGACGGCAACTCCGACCAGCACCACGACGAGTGCGCAGTGGAAGAGCAGGTTGCCGGCCTCACGCAGGTAGCCCTTCTCCGCGTTGACAACCACCTCGCCAGCACTCTCCCCGTCGCCTGCCCCTGATACGACGACGACATCGACCCGCCGCCGCTGCGAGGCCAACAAGGCGCGCGCACGCTCGGCGACATCGGCCGCCTTCTCGTCTGTCGTCCAGGTGTCGTATGCCGACAGGCGGGCCAGGTTGCGGGGCGCCTTCGGTGGACGCTGCCGCACCGCCCGCGCGTACACGAACAGTCGAGGGATGATGCAGCCCACCAACGACACCATCAGCAGCAGGTAGATGGCGCTGAACCAGATCGAGCTGTAGACGTCGAACATCGACAGTCGCTCGAAGATCGGGGTCAGGGTGGGATGCCGGTCCTTGAACAAGAAGACGGCCGACGGATCCACCCGCTGCTGTGGGATCAGCGAGCCCGGGATGGCCGCCACCGCCAACAGGAACAGCAAGATCAGCGCTGTGCGCATCGACGTGAGCTGCCGCCAGATCCATCGGGCGAACTCGACCGGCCGCAGCGCCGGCGCAGCACCGCCGCGCCCCGCTGAGCCGTCAGTCTCCGGCCGGGCGTCGACGTGACCAGACGGACGGTCGAGCCCGCCTTGCTCCGCCGGCTCGTCGGCCTCCAGCTCGCGAGTGTCAGATGGCGGTCTCAAAACCACCCACCCAGGTCTTGATGTCGATGATCACAGAGTTCCAGACACCAGTGACCAGGAGCATGCCGACAACGACCAGCATTGCGCCGCCGAACCGCATCACCGCGATCTGATGCCGCCGCACCCAGCCGACAGTCACCATCATCTTCCGGTACGACACGGCAGCAACGAGGAACGGGATGCCAAGCCCCAGGCAGTACACGAACGCCAGGAAGGCACCCCTGGTGGGTGATCCGCCAAGACCCGACAGCGACAGCACGGCCGCGAGAGTCGGCCCGATGCAGGGCGTCCAGCCGAGCCCGAACAGGACACCGAGCAGAGGTGCAGCCCCGAGCCCGACCGCAGGCACGGCGTGGATCCGAACATCGCGCTGAAACCACGGCACCACCCCGGCAAACACGAGGCCGAGCCCGATCGTGAGCACGCCGAGGACCTGCATCAACGTCGCCTGGTGGTCGATCAGCCAGTAGCCGATCTGACCGAAGGCTCCGCCCACCGCTACGAACACGAACGAGAAGCCAAGGATGAACAGCAGCGTGCCGGTCACCATTCGGCTGCGCAGGCCAGTGCTGCCGTTGGCGACGATGTCGGCGGCGGACAGCCCGGTCACGTAGGAAAGATAGCCGGGCAGCAGGGGCAGCACGCACGGCGAGAAGAACGACACGAGACCAGCGATCAGGGCCACAGGTATCGCGAGCAGCATCGGCCCGTCGAGGGCAGTGTCCGCGAACCACGAGCCGATGGAGGCAACCGGCAAACCGCTGTCCACCGCGCTCAAGCTTCCCGCCCGACGTCATCGACGAGCTTGCCGAGCGTGCTGGCATCGACCGTGCCGAGCACCAGCGCGGCCAACCGACCCTCGGCGTCGATCACCAGAGTCGACGGGAGCGACGCGAGGTTGAGCAGCCCGTAGAACTCGAGCATCAACGATCCGTCTTGGCTCACCAGACTGGGATAGGGGACGTCCTTCTCGCGGACGAATGCCTCAGCCGCAGACTCCTGATCGCGCACGTTGAGGCCGAGGAACTGTACGTCGGGCGCCGCCTCCGCGGCCTCCACCAGGTCGGGGGCTTCGGCGCGGCATGGCCCACACCACGATGCCCAGATGTTGAGCACCACGACACTGCCGGCGTAGTCGTCGAGGGCGAGCTCACCGCCACCGCCGAGCTGCTCGCTCCGGAGATCAGGCGCGTCCTGCCGGTCCGCCTCGGCGATCGTCGTCACGGCGCCCTCACCGGTGATGTAGCCCTTGTCACCCGTGCTGGAGGACGCCGACGACGTACACCCGCTGGCCAGTGCAGCGACTGTGAGGACGGCTGCCCAACCACGGAGCACGCGCTAAGCCCCGGCCGTGAACTTCTTCTCGGCGCGGACGGGCACGAGGTCGGCCGCGGGCTCGGAGTAGGCCACGGACACCACGCGGTCGCCGTCATACGTGAACGTCGTCAGGCTGGCGAGGCTGCACTGGCGCTTGCGCGGATCGTGGAAGAGTCGGCGACCCTCGACGTACGACCGGACGATCCAGACAGGCAGCTGGTGGGACACGATCAGCGCCTCGTGGCCGGCCGCTGCCTCGCGGGCGTCGTGCATGGCCGCGAGCATCCGGACGACGATGTCCTTGTAGGGCTCTCCCCACGACGGCCGAAACGGGTTGTAGAGGTGCTTCCAGGTCGACGGTTTGCGGAGCGCGCCGTCGCCGACGCCGAATGCCTGACCCTCGAACGTGTTGGCCGCTTCGATCACGCGGTCGTCGGTCACGATGTCGAGCCCGAAGGCCTCGGCGGACGGCTGTGCGGTCTCCTGCGCCCGCTCCATCGGAGACGACACCAGATGGGTCACGTCGCGACCGGCGAGTGTCTTGGCGACGCGCTCGGCCATCTGCTTGCCAAGGCCGCTCAGGTGAAAGTCCGGCATCCGGCCGTAGAGGATCCCCCGAGGGTTGTCGACCTCGCCGTGACGCAGCAGGTGGACGACGGTCGTCGACGCGGCATCGGGAGTCGGAACCGTCATGAGTTTCCTTCTGGTCGGGCGGCAGCCGCTGCTGCGGCAGCCTTCGGCAGTGCGGCGGCGATCTTGTCGATCGCTTGGTCGTCGTGCGCGGCGCTGACGAACCAGGCCTCGAACGCGCTGGGTGGCAGGTAGATCCCGGCCTCGAGCATGGCGTGGAAGAACGCCTTGAACCGATAGAGCTCCTGCCCACGGGCCTGGTCGAAGTTGCGCACCGCCGCGACCCCTGAGACATCGACCACGGCTGCTGGATCGACGAAGAAGGCACTGAAAAGGTTCCCGGCCGCCTGTACGACGTGGGCCACCCCAGCGGCGCCGAGCGCATCGGTCACGAGACCAGCAACCGTCGCGGCGACCGTGTCGAGGTGCGTGTAGACGTCGTCGGTGGCCAGCCGCAAGGTGGTCAGCCCGGCAGTCGTGGCGATCGGGTTGCCCGATAGCGTCCCGCCTTGGTAGACGGGGCCAGCCGGTGCGAGCTGGTCCATCACGTCGCGCCGCCCTCCGAACGCAGCGGCCGGAAAACCCCCGCCCATTACCTTGCCGAACGTCATCAGATCGGGGGTCCAGCCCTCGACCGCGCCGTCGAGTCCCCAGTAGCCGGACCGGGAGACGCGGAAGCCGGTCATCACCTCGTCGCTGACGAACAGCGCGCCGTGCTCTCGGCACAGCCGGCTCAGCGCCGCGTTGAAGCCGGGGACAGGGGCGACGGCGCCCATGTTGCCGCACGCAGCCTCGGTGATGACGCAGGCGATCTGGTCGGCGTATGCCGCGAAGGCCTCGACCACCGCAGCCTCGTCGTTGTAGGGCAGCACGATCGTCGAGGCGACCGTCGCCTGCGGCACGCCAGGGCTGCTCGGCAGGCCGAACGTCGCGACGCCCGAGCCGGCCGCGGCGAGCAACCCGTCGGAGTGGCCGTGGTAGCAACCGGCGAACTTCACGACGAGATCGCGGCCGGTGAACCCGCGGGCCAGCCGGATCGCCGACATGGTCGCTTCAGTGCCCGACGAGACGAGTCGCACCTGCTCGACCGGGGTGCGGGCCACGATCTCCTCGCCGAGCTCGACCTCCGGCACGGCAGGCGTCCCGAATGACGTACCGAGGGAGACGGCGCGTTGGACGGCGTCGACGACCTCGGGGTGGGCGTGGCCGAGGATCAGCGGGCCCCACGAGCAGACCAGGTCGACGTACTCGCGGCCGTCGACGTCGTACAGATATGGGCCCTCACCACGTGCCATGAACCGTGGCGTGCCTCCGACCGCGCCGAACGCGCGGACCGGGCTGTTGACCCCTCCCGGGGTGACCTCGAGGGCACGGTCGAACAGCTCCACAGACGCGGCGTACGACCGCGCGGCGGCGGTGTCCAGGGAGGTCACCGCACCATTGTCGCTGAGTGGTAGCTGACGGAACCACTCGGCCCGGACCACCCGCTACCAGCTTGCCCACGTATGTCTGGGCTCTTCGTCCATCAGGTCGGCGCAACGGCCCAGATCCCCGTAACCTGGAAGGGAGGTCCCTCGTTAGCAAAAGTAGGACCCGCCGGTTCGCCGGGCCGGGTGGAGGGAAGCGGAGAGGTGATCCACACGATGCAAGATGGCACGGGCCGTCCCGAGCGTGGCAGGATCCCCCGCTGGCAGAAAGCCATCCCCCTTGTGCCGCTGGCACTCCTGGCTGGAGCGTGGACGGCGAGCCTCGGCTCCCCGAACACCGCGACCGCCGATGCGCCAATTCAGGACCCCGGGGTCCCGGCCGTTCCCGCCACATCGTTCGACCAGCCCGCCAGCTACACCCAGCCGAAGTCGGTCGATCCGGACGACAACGGCCTCGCACCCACCGTGAAGCGCGACCCCGCAAACCCGAGCCGTCCGTCATCGGAGTCGGTCAACGGCATCCCAGCCGCGGCCATGGCGGCATACCGCACCGCAGAAGCCGTGCTCGCCAAGGCTGACGCGAGCTGCCACATCTCGTGGGCACTCATTGCCGCGATCGGCCGGGTCGAGTCAGACCACGGTCGGTACGGCGGCAACGTCCTCGGCATGGACGGCAAGACCGAGCCAGGCATCTTCGGAATTCCACTCGACGGCACCAACAACACGGCGCTCATCACCGACAGCGACGGCGGAAAGTACGACAACGACACCACCTACGACCGCGCAGTCGGGCCGATGCAGTTCATCCCCGGCACCTGGGAGATCGTGGGCGTCGACGGCGACGCCGACGGTGTGCGCGACCCGCAGGACATCGACGACGCTGCCCTCGCCGCAGCGGTCTACCTGTGCGCTGGTGAGCAGAACCTGTCGACCCCCGAGGGTCAGCGGTCGGCCGTGTTCAGCTACAACCACTCCGACGAGTACGTCGACCTGGTCCTGTCGATCATGGCCGCCTACCTTGACGGTGACTTCACCACGGTTGCCGACGGGCTGCCCAACAACGAGTTCATCCCGGCGACCAAGCCCAGCGACAAACCAGCCAAGCCTGGCCGCGACAAGCCACGCAAGCCCGCGAACCAACCCGGCAACAACAACCCGGGCTCGCCGGGCTCGGACCCCCCAACGGGCAACGGCGGCAACCCCAACACTCCAAACAACCCCGACGACTCTGATCCACCCGACCAGCCCGACAACCCGAATCCCGACCCGCCGGACGGCCAGAACCCTGACAACCCGGCGCCGAACGTCCCCGATCCCGACCCGGTCGTCCAGAGGCTCGAGACGCTCGCCGAGGCCACCCAGTACTGCGCCGCCAACCTGCCGGGAAGCCCGACGCAGCCCATGATCCGCGGTTGCGGTCAACGGCTGGTCGGCGAGACGAATGCAGCCGCCGCGCAGCTCCTGTCGGGCACCTTGCCCCAGGTTCTCGCCCGGTTGGGCCTCGACGGTCTGATCCCTCCCGTGGACGTCCCCTGCGTCCCACTGCCGGGCATCCCCTGCGACTAACGTCCGTACTAGCGCGCGCCCCAGCGACCAGCTGCACGGACGCAAGGGTTAGCGGGTGAGCCAGCCTGACGCTTCAGTCGCCCAGTAGGTCAGCACGATGTCGGCACCCGCGCGCCGGATTGACGTCAGCGTCTCCAGCACCGCCGCCTCCCGGTCGAGATACCCAGCCGCAGCAGCGGCCTCGACCATGGAGTACTCCCCCGACACGTTGTAGGCAGCGACGGGTACGTCTGACAATGCCGCTACCTCGCTGAGCACGTCGAGATAGCCCAATGCCGGTTTGACCATCACCATGTCGGCGCCCTCAGCCAGATCGAGGGAGACCTCACGGATCGCCTCGCGGCCGTTGGCCGGGTCTTGCTGATAGGTACGTCGATCGCCTTGCAGCGTTGACGAAACCGCCTCACGGAACGGGGCGAAGAACGCGGAGGCGTACTTCGCGGAGTAAGCGAGGATCGCCGCCTGGTCATGTCCGGCCTCGTCGAGCGCCTCCCGGATCGCGCCCACCTGGCCGTCCATCATTCCGCTAGGCCCGACGACATGCACCCCTGCCGTTGCCTGCGCGACAGCCATCGCTGCGTACTGCTCGAGAGTCGCGTCGTTGTCGACGCTCCCGTCGGCGGCAAGCACCCCACAGTGGCCATGGTCGGTGAACTCGTCGAGACAGAGGTCGGCCATCACGACGGTGGAGTCACCGACTTCGGCGACCACATCGGCGATGACGACGTTCAAGATCCCACTCGAGTCGATGCCCGCGCTCCCCGTCGCGTCCTTGCTCGCCGGAACGCCGAACAGCATGATGCCGCCGACACCGGCCTCGACAGCTTCGACCGCTGCCTTGAGCAGAGAGTCGCGAGAGTGCTGCACCACGCCGGGCATGGTGCTGATCGGCCGTGGCTCGGAGATGCCTTCTGCCACGAACATCGGGAGCACTAGCTGGCGAGGCGCCAGCGTCGTCTCCGCGACGAGCCGCCGCAACGCCGGCGTACGGCGTAAGCGACGGGGACGCGCGTCAGGGAAACCAGCCATCAGCAACGCCAGCTCAGGTCGCGCGACGGCGTCCGGGCGGACGTCGCTCGGACGGCTTCGTGACGGGCTCGCCGGCCTGGATCAGCTCCAGCCGTCGGATGGCACCGAAGTCCGCCAACGCCTCCGCTACGTCCTCGACCGAAGGCTTGGGTGCGAGTACGTCGACGCGCAAGCCGTGCTCCTCGCACGTCTTCGCAGTCGCCGGACCGATCGCAGCGATCACGGTCGAGACGTGCGGCTTGCCCGCGATCCCTACCAGGTTGCGCACCGTCGAAGACGACGTGAACACCACCGCGTCGAACTTGCCGGACTTGATGGCATCGCGGGTCGGGGCGGGTGGCGGGGCTGCGCGCACTGTGCGGTAGGCGGTCACGTCGTCGACCTCCCAGCCCAGCTCGTGCAGACCGGCGACGAGGTTCTCGGTCGCGATGTCGGCCCGCGGCAAGAAGACCCGGTTGATCGGGTCGAGCAGGTCGTCGTACGGCGGCCAGTCCTCAAGAAGTCCGTGCGCCGACTGCTCGCCTGACGGCAGCAGGTCGGCTCGGATTCCCCAGGCTGCGATCGCTTCGGCGGTCTTCTCGCCCACCGCGGCGACCTTGAGCCCGCTGAAGGCCCGGGCGTCGAGGCCGTACTCGTCGAACTTCTCGCGGACCGCCCGCACGGCGTTGACCGACGTGAACACGATCCACTCGTAACGGCCTTCGACGAGACCACGCACGGCCTTGTCCATCTGCAGCGGGTTGCGTGGCGGCTCGACTGAGATGGTCGGCACTTCCTCCGGCACGCCGCCAAAGGAACGCAGCTTGCGCGACAGCTCGCCTGCCTGCTCCTTGGTGCGTGGCACCAGGATCCGCCAGCCGAACAACGGCTTGGTCTCGAACCACGACAGTGCCTCACGCATCAGCACGACGTCGCCAACGACCGTCACCGCGGGTGCCGCCAGTCGTGCGGACCGCACGTCCGCAGCGATCTCGGCCAGGGTCGACACGACCGTGCGCTGCTCAGTTGTCGTGCCGACCGACGTCATCGCTACGGGGGTCTCCGCGTCGCGACCGGCCGCCTGCAACGACTTGGCGATGTCGGCGATGCCCTTGACGGCCGACAACAGCACTAGCGTCTGAGCTCCGGCGTGCTGCGCCCAGTCGATCTTCGACTCGGCGACGTTGAGCACGGTGACCTCGCGCGACGTACGCGTCGTGAGAGGGACCCCGGCGTATGCCGGCACGGCCGTCACGGAGCTGACCCCAGGCACGATCTCGAAAGCAACGCCGGCCTTGGCGCAGGCGGCAGCTTCCTCGGCACCGGTGGCATACATCCACGGATCACCCGACAGCAGCCGCACCGTGGCACCGGCGGCCTTGGCGTGCTTGACCACAAGCTTGCCCCGCGACGCGTGCGTAAGTCGTTGCCCGTCTTCGCCATATCCGCCGTCGACGATCGTGATCTCGTCGAAGCGCTCGCACAGCAAGTTCTGCAGCAGCGCCAGGTGCTCGGGGCTCTCGGTGACGACGATGTCGGCAGACCGGATCAGGTCTGCCGCTCGCAGCGTCAGGAGGCCCGGGTCGCCTGGCCCGGTGCCGACGAACGACACAGTGCCGGCGGGGCGGGGTACGGACACGGGCGGATCGACGCGTGCCGTGGCTGAACGGCTCGACGTCTTCGCGGCGGCGGTCTTGGCCATTGTCTTCTTCACCGTCTTGCTCTTCGTGGGTTGAGTGTTGCCTGATCTCGTGGTCGCTGTGGGGCGCTTCATGAGGCTTGTTCCTGCATCAGTCCGGCGGCACCTTCCGCGAGCATCTCTTCGGCCAATCGGCGTCCAACTCCTTCGGCATCGTCAACATCTCCCGAGCCGGAGAGCCGCACGAGATGACTACCGTCGGGTGCGGCCACGACACCGCGCAGCCACACCTCGAGTCCGTCGTCACCTTCGGCGACCTCGGCTAGTGCGCCGACCGGTGCGCTGCAACCGGCTTCGAGCGCACGCAGCAGCGCGCGTTCGGCGGTCGTCGCGATCCGAGTCGCTGCATGATCGAGCGCGTCCGCGATTTCACGGGCGAGGACATCGGCACTCGCAGCTACCTCCACTGCCAGCGCTCCCTGTCCAGGAGCCGGAAGCATCTGAATGGGGTCGATGTTCTCGGTGATCTCTGCCTCGCGACCAAGGCGTGCGAGTCCGGCCCGCGCCACGATGACACCGTCAATCTCGCCGGCCGCCACCTTGCCGACGCGGGTGTCGACGTTGCCACGGATCGGCACCACCTCGAGTCCCAGGCCGAGCGCATGCAGCTGGGCCGCACGGCGCGGCGATCCCGTGCCGATGATCGAGCCGGCTGGAAGCTCGCCGAGCGTCAAGCCATCGCGGGCAACCAGGGCGTCGCGTGGGTCGCCGCGCTCCGGCACAGCGGCCAGCGTGAGTCGTGGGTCCAACGTCGTCGGTAGATCCTTCAAGGAGTGCACGACCAGGTCGACGCGACCGTCGACGAGCGCGTCTCGACCCGCGCCGACGAAGACGCCTTGGCCACCGATCTCGACGAGTGGTGCACTCGATCGATCACCGGCGCTGTGTATGTCGACGAGCGTGACGGTGACGCCGAGCGCCTCCTCGAGGCGACGGGCGACGAGGGAGCTCTGTGCTCGCGCCAACGCGCTGGCGCGGGTGCCGATCCGCAGTGTGGTCACGGCGTCTCACCCGGCTTGGTCACTGCTTCGACCCGCGCGGAGTCGAGGGCGAACAGCTCAGCGAGCGCGTCGGCGTACGACGACTCGGGGCTGCGGCCGGCGAACTGCTTGATCCGCACCGACGGCTCGTGGAGAAGCTTGTCCGCGACCCGGCGGACCGTGCGGGCGACCTCGTCGCGCTGCGCGGGTGTGAGGTCCTCGAGGCGCCCCCACAGACGCTCGAGCTCAGCCGCGACCACGTCGGTGGCCATCGTGCGCAGAGCCACCAGCGTCGGAGCCACCCGTGCGGCGTCGCGGGCCGCGACGAACGCGGTCACTTCTTCGGCCACGATGGCGCGCACCGCGGCAACGTCCTCGACCGCCGTGCCGTTGTGCACGGACGATGCCAAAGCCTCGAGGCCGATCACGGTGACGCCTGGGAGCTGCGCGACACGCGGGCTCGACGTCGTGAGGCAGAGCCAGGTCGACGATGACCAGTGGTGTGCCCGCCGTTCGCTCGGTGCTGGCCTGCGCCATGATGTCGGCGCTGATGACCGCACCTGTGGCTCCGGTGCACGTCATGACCAGGTCAGCGGCGGCAATCTCGGAAGCCAGGTCGGCCAGGCCTGCCGCGGATCCACCCACCGAGTTGGCCAGTCGCTGCGCCGCTGCCGGGGTGCGTGAGGACACGACGATCGCACCGGCACCCGCGCGCCGTGCCGACGTGGCGGCAAGCGTCGCCATCGAGCCCGCGCCAAGAACGAAGACTCGCAGTCCCTCGAGAGATCCGACGACTTCGGCAGCATCCTCGAGCGCGACCGACACCAGCGACTGCCCGGCGCGGTCGATTCCGGTCTCGGCATGAGCGCGCTTGCCGACCCTTAGGCCTTGCTGGAACAACGCGTTGAGCGAAGTGCCGACCGTGCCGGCATCCTGCCCAGCCCGGAGTGCCGCACGCGTCTGGCCGAGGACCTGGCTCTCTCCGACAACCATCGAGTCGAGCCCGGCGGCGACGGAGAACAGATGGGCCACCGCGGCCTCGTCGTAGTGCACATACAGGGACGCGGTGACCGCCTCGGCGGACAGGTCGGCGTGTTGAACCAGCAGAGCGGTGAGGTCGTCGACGCTGCCATGGAAGCGGTCGACCTCGGTGTAGACCTCGACGCGATTGCAGGTGGCGATGACCACAGCCTCGTTGACGTGTTCGGTCTCGGCCGCGGCCCGTCGGAGCTTGCCTGCGCCGTCAGTGTCGACGGCGAGCTGCTCGAGCACGTCGACAGGCGCACTGCGGTGGGAGGCACCGACGACAAGGACGCTCATAGGGCACCCGCCTCGAGCGCGCCCAGGCCGTGCGCTTTGCGCTGCTCATGGTAAGCGAGGATCTGCAGCTCGATCGACAGGTCGACCTTGCGTACGTCGACGTGCTCAGGGACGGTGAGCACAGCCGGCGCGAAGTTCAGCACGCTGCTGACGCCCGCCGCCACGAGTCGGTCGCAGACACCTTGTGCAGCCTCGGCAGGCGTCGCGATCACTCCGATGGCGACGGCGTTCTCGCGGACGATCTCGTCGAGGTCGTCAAGCGACGCGATCTTCAGGTCGCCCACCGCCTCGCCCACCCTCGCTGGGTCGGAGTCGAGCAGAGCAGCCACCTGGAAGCCACGCGAGGCGAAGCCTGAGTAGTTGGCGAGAGCGTGGCCGAGGTTTCCGATGCCGACGATGACGACGGCCCAGTCCTGGGTCAGCCCGATCTCACGAGCGATCTGGTAGCGCAGGTAGTTGACGTCATACCCCACCCCGCGGGTCCCGTAGGTGCCGAGATACGACAGGTCCTTGCGGAGCTTGGCGGAGTTGACACCAGCCGCAGCGGCGAGGTCCTCGCTGCTTGCCGTGGCCACCTCGCTGTCGGCCAGGGAGGTCAGCGCCCGGAGGTAGACAGGCAGCCGGGCGACGGTCGCCTCGGGGATGCCGCGCTCCCCGCGGTCGACCCGAGCCCGACCGGTCTTCCGGCTACGTGCTGAGGTGGTCACTGTGCTCCTGGGCTCCGGCGCAGTGCAGGTGCTTCGACCGTCGAGGCGCTGCTGCAAGCCGGTGCGTGGCACCACTGTAGGAGTTTGTGAACGCGAGAACAAAATCGTCAGGAGGTCCCCTCCAGACGCCGGTGATCCATGTCACTACCACGCGGCATCGACCGTATGTCGTCCGACCCGGCTCAGCGGGCGAGGGCCGCGCGCAGCCGCGACGCGTCCACCCGCCAGAAGTCATGCTGGGTGCCGTCGACGAACGTTACCGGGATCTGTTCGGCGTAGCGGCTCATCAAGTCGGCGTGTTCGGTGATGTCCTGCTCCTCGAAGCTCTCGCCCAGCTCGGCGCAGACTTGGTCGATGATCACCCGGGCGTCGTCGCACAGGTGACATTCCGGCTTCGAGAGCAGACGCACTCTCGGGGTCGACTGAGCGCTCACGCAAGCCCCATCGACCGGCGTTGCTGCTCCGCGCGAAGCCGGCCCTTGGCCACCTTCCCGGTCGCAGAGTGCGGCAGCTCCTGCACCACCTCGACGGTGACGGGCACTTTGAAGCGGGCCAGCCGCACCTGGCAGTGGGCCAACACAGCCTCGGGCAGGGAGTCGGCCATGACCCCCTCGGCGGGAACGACGTACGCGTGCACCGCCTCGCCGGTGGCGTCGTCGGCCACACCGATGACGGCACACTCTCGGACGCCCTCGACCTCGTAGACGACGTCCTCCACCTCAGACGGGTAGACGTTGAAGCCGGAAACGATCACGATCTCCTTGGCTCGGTCGACCATGTAGAGGTCGCCGTCTGAGTCGAGGAAGCCGATGTCGCCCGTCGACAGCCAGCCGTCCTCTTCAGGTGCGTCGCTGCCGTCCGGCCAGTAGCCGCTGAACACGTTGTCGCCCCGGACGAGGACTTCCCCCGAGTCATCTGGGGCGGCGTCGCCGCCGGCCGTGTCGACCACGCGGAGCTCGACACCCGGCAGTGCCCGGCCTGCCGAGCCCGGCTTGTGCACCGGGCTGCCGATCGTCGAGGTGACGATGGGGGCGGCCTCGGTGAGGCCGTACCCCTGCTCGACCGGGATGCCAGTGCGCGACTCGAACTCTTTGACCAGGTCCTCGGCCAGCGGAGCAGCACCAGAGAGCAGTGTGCGCACCGAGGCCAGCTTTTCGCTCACGTCGTCCCTCTTGACCCAGACAGCGATCACGGGAGGCGCGACCGGCACCACCGTGACCTGCTCGGCCGCGACGAGCCGCAATGTCTCATCCGCGTCGAACCGTCGCCCGATCACGAGCGTGGCGCCCTGCAGGAGCACCTGACCGAGCACCGCATTGAGGCCGTAGACATGAAACAGCGGGAGTACCCCGAGCACGACATCGTCACGGACGACCGGCGGAGGCTTGGTCTGCGACGCCTGGTCGATGTTCGCGATCAGCGCTCGGTGGCTCAGCATTGCGGCGCGCGGTCGGCCGCTCGTCCCGGACGTGTAGAGCAGGACGGCCAACGCCTCGCGGTCTCGCGGCGAGGGGACGGGATCGCCCGCGATGGCCACGTCGTCGTACGCCGTCTCGCCGTCAAGAACGGGGGCTCCTGCCACCACGATCTGCGGTGCGATCGCGGTCAGGGAATCGCTTACCGGCGCGTCGAGCGCATCGGCGATCCCGGCGACCGCGGACCGCACGGAGGCGACCGTGTCGCCGTCACACACGCAGACTCGCGCGCCGCTGTCGGCGAGCATCCGCACCACCTCACCGGTCGTCGACGTGGGGTTGAGGGGTACGGCGACCATGCCGCCGCGCACGGTGGCCAGATACGTGGCAATGAACTCGATGCTGTTGGACAGCCCAAATGCGATCCGGTGCCCGGCGACGAGTCCGAGGGCGGCAAACCCGCGGGCGAGTCCGTCGACCTGCGCGTCGAGCTCGGCCCAGCTCAGTCGCCGGTCGCCGTCGACGAGAGCGATCTTGTCTCCCACCTGGCTGGCCCTGCTCCGCAGCAGGTCCGCGACGTTCGTGGCTGGGATCGCGATCTTCACTTCGCGAGTCTCGCATAAGCGCTGGACAGCCTCCGGGGTCGAGCCGCCCCGGTGATCGAGCTTGTCGAGATCCCCTGGTCTCGACAAGCTCGACCGACGGAAGTAGCTCGACCGGCGGATGGCGGCTCGACGGACGGAAGCACCTCGACCGACGGCACCGCCTCGCTCTTTCGCTGCTCACTAGTGTGGTCGTGTGAACCAGCCTCGCCCCGGTGATCCCACCGCGCGACTTCGCTCGCGGTCGGTGCTGGCAGGTGAGGCGGCGGCGGCAACTGCCGAGGTCGAGGCATCGCTCACGACTCCCCCGGACCCCACGGCCGCTGCCTTCTTCGATGTCGACAACACCGTGATGCAGGGTGCCTCGCTGTTCTACTTCGCCAGAGGGTTGCATCGGCGCAAGTTCTTCACCACGAAGGAGATCGTGCGGGCGGCCTGGGACCAGGCCTACTTCCGGCTGATCGGCCTGGAGGATCCCGAGGCGGTGATCAACGCCCGCGAGTCAGCCCTCTCGTTCATCGCCGGGCACACCGTCGAGGAGCTCGAGTCGCTGGGCGAGGAGATCTTCGAGGAGGCGATGGCGCACCGCATCTGGCCCGGCACCCGTGCCCTCGCGCAGATGCACCTCGACCAGGGCCAGCGGGTGTGGCTGGTGACCGCAGCCCCGGTTGAGATCGCGAAGATCATCGCCTACCGCCTCGGCCTGACCGGCGCCCTCGGCACCGTCGCCGAGCATGTCGATGGCGTCTACACCGGCAAGCTGGTCGGCGAACTGCTCCATGGAGACGCCAAGGCTGCCGCGGTGGAGGCACTCTCCGCGCAGGAAGGCCTCGACCTGACCCGCTGCGCGGCGTACTCCGACTCCTACAACGACCTGCCGATGCTGTCGATGGTCGGCGAGGCCTGCGCGATCAACCCAGACGGCCGGCTGCGCGACCACGCCCGCCGGCATGACTGGCGCATCCGGGACTACCGGACGGGGCGAAAGGCTGCCCGGTTCGGCCTGGTCACCGCGGCAGTGGCAGGAGCCGCGGCCGGAGGCATTGGTGCCGCGATCTCGCTGCGCCGAAAAGCCCGCTGAATCTGCGTTTGGTATGTCCAAAAGTGCCGGTTGAGGGCGCTTTTGCGGAATTGTGGCAGTGCTGGCAACCGTTCACATTCGCACCGAGCCCGGCGTACGATCAGGGTTCGGTCCGGCTCCTGCTCGCCGGCAGAGGGAGTGTTATGTCGCGCAACCAGGGCGGGTTGTCGTATGCCGCCCTGCGCTGCGTGGTCGCCGATGTCCTGATCAACGACCGGATGTTCGCCACGGCCACCTCCGCCTCTGGAGGCAGCCGATCAAGCAGCGGCTCCCAGGGCCCGCCCAACGACACTCCCGAGGCCAGCAGGCTCGCCGCCCTCGTCGACCTCGCCCGCGAGGGCGATGCCGAGGCGTTCGGTGCCTTGTACGACCACTACAACCCAGCCGGTCTACCGCTTTGTGTACTACCGGGTGAGCAGCCAGGCAATCGCCGAGGACCTCGTCAGTGAGACGTTCTTCCGAGCCTTACGCTCGATGGCGAGCTTCCAGTGGCAGGGCAAGGACTTCGGGGCCTGGCTCATGACCATCGCGCGCAACCTTGTCGTCGACCACTACAAGGCGGGCCGCACCCGGCTGGAGACGAGCACGGACGACTTCACCGGTCATGAAGGGGTGGCCGAAGGGCCCGAAGACGAGGTGATCACCTCTCTCACCAACGAGATCTTGCGCGAGGCGCTGACGGCGCTGCCGGCCGAGCAGCAGGAGTGCCTGGTGCTGCGGTTCCTGTCCGGCCAGTCGATCGCGGAGACGGCCAAGGCCCTCGGCCGGAGCGAGGGAGCCATCAAGCAGCTCCAGCTCCGGGCGGTCCGGAATCTGGCGAAGCTGATGCCGGAGGGCGTGCGATGAGAATCCCCCGAAACTCCTCGTCGCCGGCCGTAACCCCTCTGCCCGGGTTGCCTCGTTTTGCACGGTGGAGGCAGTTCGCCTTTCGCAGGGCACGACGAGAAGGCAGAAACGATGAGGGGATACGTGTCTGCGCGGCGACGCGCCGACGACTTCGCAGCGGCGGTGGAGAGCGGTCAGCTCTCGGCCGACGTACCTGCGGAGACTCGTGCGTTCCTCGACATCGTCCAGCAGCTCGGTGACCTCGACCCGCCCAGCCTTCGTGCGGACTTCTCGTCCGACCTGCGCGCCCGGCTGATGGCCGAGGCTCCCAGTGCTCTGGCGCTCGCCGACCGCGACGAAGACCGCAAGATCGTGCCGCTCTTCCCGGTCGACCCGGCCGCAAACCGGCGCCGGCGTGCGGTCTCGATCGCTGCGAGCGTGTGCATCGTGGTCGGCAGCGGAGTCGGCGTGGCCGCTGCGAGCCAGTCGGCTCTCCCGGGCGACGCCCTCTACCCCCTCAAGCGCGGGATCGAGCGCCTGGAGGTCTCCGCGGCCAGGTCGTCCGAGAGCCGCGGCGACCACTACCTCGAGCAGGCGGACACCCGGTTGTCCGAGATCGAGGAGCTGGCGATGACTCGATCCGACGACCCCACGACTCCGACATTTATCGACAAGGCGCTCGACGACTTCACGACAGCCGCAGACGATGGCGGCAACGACCTCATCGACGCCTACCAGGTCGACGACAGCCAGACGAGCATCCCTGACCTGCGGACTTTCACCGACGAGTCTGCCGGCCGACTCGACGACATGATGCAGACACTGCCCACCCAGCTCCACGACGATCTGGCCACCGCGGCCGAGAGCCTCACCGCGCTCGACGCGACTGCGCGTGGTGCCTGCCCGACCTGCAGTGCGCTGATCCCACTGACGCTTTCGTCGGCCATGGTGACCCTGATCGAAGAAACCGAGGCCCTGAGCTCCTCGCCTCTCCAGCAGCCGACAGCCTCGCCAACTGACCCCGCGACGAGCACGGGATCGAGCGACGAGCCGAATCCAACCCAGTCCCAGCCCGGCACCGCGACGACTGAGCCTGGGGCGACCATCTCGATCCCGCCGGGAGCGGTCGCCACACCGGGTACGTCGCAACAGCCGACCGAGCAGCCAGCGCCCACCGACGTACAGACCACTCAGCCCGAGCTACCTGAGCCGTCGGGAGGTGTGCCGACCGGTGTCCCGTCGGTACCGTTGCCGACCGACGTCCTCCCCGACATACCCACGGTCCCCGACGTCATCGACGACGTGACCGATTCGCTTCCCGATCTGCCGCTGCCCTGACGTCCGGTCCACGCTCAGCGCGGCTCTGGACGTGCGCCGCTCAGGAGAACACGCTGCGCCGGCGGATCAACAGCGAGTACAACGTCTGCTGAATAGTCTCCCGCACCTGGTCGGTGACATTGAAGACGAGCATCGGGTCGTCGCCAGCACCGTCTGGGTAGGAGTCGGTGCGGATGGGCTCGCCGAACTCGATCAGCCACTTCGACGGGAGTGGCACCATCCCGAGCGGACCGAGCCACGGGAAGAACGGCGTGATCGGGATGTAGGGCACCCCCAGCAGCCGAGCCAGAGCCGGCACGTTGCCGACGAGGGGATAGATCTCCTCCGCTCCGACCACGGAGCACGGCACGATCGGAACCCCGGTGCGCAGCGCTGCGGACACGAAGCCGCCGCGGCCGAACCGCTGGAGCTTGTACCTCTCCGAGAACGGCTTCCCGATCCCCTTGAAGCCCTCCGGCCAGACCCCGACGAGCTCGCCGCGCGCCAGCATCCGCTCGGCATCCTCGTTGCTCGCCAGGGTCGCGCCGCCCTTGCGGGCGAGCTCTCCGACGAACGGGAGCCGGAACACCAGGTCAGCCCCGAGCAGTCGCAGGAACCGCCCGGCATGGTCATGCGTGATGAGAGCCGTCATCAGCCCGTCGACCGGGATCGTGCCCGAGTGGTTGGACACCACCAGGGCACCGCCCTCGCTCGGGATGTTCTCGATACCGACCACCTCGATGCGGAACCACTTCTCCGCCAGCGGCCGCAGTGCCGTCATCAGGAACTTCTCGGTGACGTCAATGTCGAACCCGAACTCGTCGACCTCGTAGTCACCGGTCAGGCGGCGCCTGACGAACGCCAGGACCTGTGCGAGCTGCTGCTCCCAGCCACCGCCGCCGAACGCCTCGTGCGCCGCGTCGCGGACCGCGTCGGCGATGTCTTCAGCTCGGTATGCCGACTCGTCGGGAGCAGCGGCTGCAACTGGCGTTGCGCGCTGGCGTGGCTTCGGCTCGGCGGTCTTCGCCTTCGCCTTCGTCGCCCCAGGCTGCTTCCTGGCTGCCGGAGGCTTGGGCGCGAGCGCGCGGGCGGCTGCGGACGGAGATGTGCTCGACCCGCGACCTGGTCGCCCTCTCCCACCGATGGGGATGACCTCAGCGTCGGGCATTCGGGACCACCTTGGCGAGGAAAGAAGCGACTTGGTGCTCCAACCCTTCCATCCGCTCGGGGGCCAATGCTCCGGGCCGGAGGCGCTGGGCGAACTCGCCGAAGGCCGACGCAGTGGTCGCTCGTGGTGTGAAGCCGAGCAGCTCGCGCATCATCGTCGTATCGATGACGCGGCCATGGGTGAGGAACGCTGCTTGCTCTGCCGAGAGGTCTGCCTGCCGAGCCGACGGCACCACTGCACCGAGAGTGCCGATGGCGAAGCCTGGCACCGGCACGCTGGGGCGGCCAAGACGACGCACGGCTTGCGAGAGCATGAGAACCCCGTCGCCGGCGACGTTGAACGTGCCCGGCACGTCTGCCCGCGCCGCATGGTGCAGTGCGGCCAGGGCGTCCTCCTCGTGGCAGAACTGCAGCCGCGCGTCGAAGCCCATCACCGTCGGTATGACGGGCAGCGAGAAGTAACGGGTCAGGGCCGTCTCGATCTGGGGGCCGAGGAGGTTGGCACAGCGCAGCATCGTGACGCTCACGTCTGGGCGGCGACGGGCGAACCCACGGACGTACCCCTCGACCTCGACGGAGTCCTTACCGAAGCCTGACCGTGGCATCCGACGCGGCGCCATGTCCTCGCTGAACATCGCGGGGTCCTTTGCCGACGAGCCGTAGACACCTGCTGACGACTTCACCACCAGTCGCTCTATGCCGGGCGCCTGCTGGCAGGCGGCGAGCAGCTGCATGGTCCCGATGACGTTGATTTCCTTCATCGACGCGCGCCCGCCGGCTCCCCGCGGCGTGGCGATGACGCCGAGGTGCACGACGGTGTCGACCTCCTCTGCCGCGATGACCTTGGCGATCACCGGGTTGCGGATGTCGGCCCGCACGAAGCGGACGTCACCGAGGTCGTGGCGTGGCGGGACGACGTCGACCCCAATGACCCTGTCAACGCCTGGGTCGCCGCTGATCAGGCGCGCGAAGCGCCCGCCGAGATCTCGGCAGACACCGGTGACGAGGACGACACGACCCATGGGTGCTAGGAGTCCGTGCCGGAGGAGTGTGTCCAAACGGTGCGCAGACCGCGGGCGGCACCGTGGTGAGACTGACGCAACGGCTTACTTGCCTTGGCGGCGGCGCTGGATGCGCGTCTTCTTGAGTAGCTTGCGATGCTTCTTCTTCGCCATTCGCTTGCGACGCTTCTTGATAACTGAGCCCACGGTCTACCTTTCGGGCGATGCTGTCTGGTGGGTGGTCTGCCACCCTGCGAGTCGGAGTTGTGCCCGCGCCGGAGCGCGACCGCCTTAGCCTACCCGTCCGCGTCGTGGTGCCTTACCAACAGCCAAGACCACGCTCCGTGAGCTCCGACACCGATGAGCCGATGGAGCGCTCCGCCGAACGGGCCAGGACGTTCGGGTGGACTTTCCCGTGATATCGACCATATCGACCGGCTCAGGGTCACTCTCGGTAGTTCCCCTTGCACTCTCTGCAACTATCGCGCAACACTCGGAGTCCGGCCGGGGAAACAGCCCGGCCGCTTCTATCCCTCGAAGGGAACTCAGAAAATGTCACGCCAAGCCGCGATGAGCCAGCCGGCCATCCGCTCCTGGAGCTCGTCACTGCGCGGTCTGCGCCGTGGCGGTGTCGTCGCCGCGACCGCTGCACTTGCGCTCACCATCCCGACCACAGCAGCCACCGCTTCCGTCAGCGAAGGCGGCTCACTCGCAGCCGCGAGCGTTGCCTCCACCTCATTCGCAGCCGCCGCAATGGCGAACAACAGCGGGATCAAGAACATGGCCCCGGCGACCTACGAGCGTCGGCTCAGCCACTGGATCAACCAGGCTCGGCACAACCGCGGCATCCGGGCGGTCAACCACCGCGCCTGCATCGACGGATTCGCCGAGAGGTGGGCACGCCACCTCGTCGTCAGCAAGAAGTTCTACCACCAAGATCTCGGCCGGATCATGCGCGACTGTTCGCAGTCGAGTGCAGGCGAGATTTTGGCCATGGGCACCGTCTCACCCCGCGCCATGGTGGGGATGTGGATGCGCTCCCCTGGACACCGCGACATCATGCTGAGCCGCAGTTTCCGGCTGGCAGGTGTCAGCGCCAAGCAGAAAGCCGACCGTAGCTGGATCGGCTGCGTCGACTTCGGTCGCCCCTGAGCCGGGCCGCCTCCCCTAGTCCCTACCCCCCACAACGTCGCCCCACTGCACCACCGTCGCCCCACAGAAGAAGGCGGGTACCCCATCTCGGGGGTATCCGCCTTCTTTGCTCTTCGTGTCTTGCCGTGCCGGTGATCGAGCTTGCCGAGATCACGTCTCGAAGGGCTCGACCGGCCGACGCTGATCAGCCAGCTTGGAAGTACGACTTGCGCAGGTACTCGTTGACAGCTTCTTGCGGCACTCGGAACGAGCGTCCTACCCGGACAGCCGGCAGATCGCCTGCATGCACCAGTCGGTAGACCGTCATTTTGGAAACCCTCATTGCCGTGGCCACCTCGGCCACGGTGAGGAACTTGACCTCGGAGAGTCCATCTCCGGACGAGCTTGAGGCCATCACGCACCAACTTCCGGCACGGAGGCTCTTTGGCTTCCCCACCAAAGATTGAACGCCCGCGCGTAGCGTGAGAGTAGTGGCTATTGGTGCACATGGGGAAGCGGAGTTGCCAAAGTGGTGCCGAAAAGAGCGACAAATGGGGGATCCTAACGGCGTGTCGCTTGCCAAGCCCGCACAAATCCCACTCGCCCTTGGGTGGAGTAGCACCGGTGCTCGGGGCCTATTTCGGGTCAGTAAGTGGGGTCGATCCCGTGGTACGGGAAGATTTCGAGCCTGGCTTGCTGGATGAGCCGATCGACCCAGACGTCAGGGTTGAACCCTTGGGCCCAGTCGACATACCGCGCATCCCGGCCATCCGTCATCAGAGTGGGCGCGGTCTGTCCACACACCGCCTCGACGTATTCACGCCACGCCTGCGGGGTCGGCGTCTGAGGGTCGATCGGGGCGCCGCCGGCGATCGCCAGCAGGTGGGTCCAGGTCCGCGGCACCACCGACGTGAGGTCGTAGCCGCCACCCCCGGTGGCGAGCCATCGACCGCCCGCCACCTCGTGTGCCAACTCGTGCAGGGCCAGGTGCGCCGCGCGCTGGCCGTCCACGCTGAGCATCAGGTGTGCGAGCGGGTCGTCCATGTGCGAGTCGCAGCCGTGCTGTGAGACGAGGACCTCGGGCTCGAACTCGCGCAACAACGGCGGTACGACGGCGTGGAACCCGCGGAGCCAGCCGTCGTCACCGGTGCCCGGTGGGAGCGCGACATTGACAGACGAGCCCTCCGCCCCGCGACCGCCGCTCTCGGCCGCATCGCCCGTGCCCGGGAACAGGGTGAGCGGTGTCTCGTGGAGGCTGATCGTCAGCACCCGCGGGTCGGTGTAGAACGCTGCCTGGACGCCGTCACCGTGGTGGACGTCGATATCGACGTAGGCGACCCGCTGGGCCCCCTGGTCGAGCAGCCACTGGATCGCGATCGCCGGGTCGTTGTAGATGCAGAAGCCGCTCGCCGAGTCGGCCAGCGCATGGTGCAGACCGCCGCTGATGCTGACGGCGTGAAGCTGTTCGCCGGTCCACACCAGCCGGGCGGCCTCGAGGGTAGCGCCGGCGACGTGCGCCGAGGCCTCGTGCATCCCGGCGAACGTCGGGTTGTCGGCGGTGCCGAGTCCGTGGCGCGGATCGGTCAACGTGGGGTCTGTGCTTGCGCGCTGCACCGCCGCGATGTACTCGGCGCTGTGGACGAGCCCGAGCTGCTCCTCGTCGGCGGTCGGGGCGTCATACATCGTGACGGCGGGGAGGTCGAGCACGCCGAGGGCGCGGGCAAGGCGCATGGTGAGGTCGACGCGGATGGGGGCGAGCGGATGGCCAGGCCCGAAGTCGTATGCCGTCAAGGACTCGTCGAAGACGACGCCTGCCGAGCCGGTCATGGCCGCGAGCCTAGCCCGGGCGGCACACGTGGGCTGCCACAGCACTCAGAGCAGCTGGGTCAGGCTGTAGATGAGCACCCCGGCAAGACCACCGACCACCGTGCCGTTGATCCGGATGAACTGCAGGTCGCGGCCGACATGCAGCTCGATGCGCCTGGCGGCCTCCCGCCCGTCCCACCGGTCGATCGTGTCGGTGATGACGGTGGTGAGCTCGGCACCGTACCGCTCGACCAGGAAGGCAGCGGCGTCCGACGCGTGACGGTCCCAGCGTGCCCGCAGGTCAGCGTCGCTGAGCAGCCGAGCGCCGTACTCGCCGAGCGCCTCCCTCGCCCGAGTCCGGACGGCACTGTCGGGCGACGCGAGCGACTCTTGCAAAACCCGACGCAGTGCCTGCCAGAGCGACATAGCCGTGTCGAGAACCTGCGGTTGTGCCAGCAGGCGCGCTTTCAGCCGCTCAGCGTTCTCGATGGTGGCCTGGTCGTTCTGGAGGTCATTGGCGAGCTGGCGTAGCAGCGCGTCGAGTGCCTCACGTGCCTCGTGGTGCGGGTTGTCTCGGACGTCGGCGACCCATGCGACCAGCTCAGCGTGGACGCGCGCGGTCACGCGATCGTCGACCCACTCCGGCGTCCACCAGGGCGCTCGGGTGCGCAGCGCGTCGGCGAACTTCTCCGGGTTGGCGACGAGCCACCGGTGTGACTCGCCGAAGACGAGGTCCACCAGGCCCCGATGCGCTCCCTCGCCGACGATGTCACCGAGCAGCCGGCCGGCGACCTGGCTCAACTGCTCGTCGGCCAGCCGAGGGATCAACTCCGACGCGAGCAGGGCCCTGACGTCGTCATCGCGCACCGTCTTCAGCGCCGTGTGCGCGAGCGACGCACCCTCCTCCACGATCCGGGCGCAGTGTTCCGGCTCCGACAGCCAGGCCCCGACCCGGAGGGAGACGCCGGCAGCCGCGACCCGGGCACGCACCACGTCCTCGGCGAGGAAGTTGTCGGTCACGAACTCCTGCAGGCTGCGGGCCAGGGCATCCTTGCGGTTCGGGATGATCGCGGTGTGTGGAATCGGCAGGCCGAGGGGATGGCGAAACAGCGCCGTCACCGCGAACCAGTCGGCGACAGCTCCGACCATCGCCGCTTCCGAGGCCGCGTGGACATAGGGCCAGGGCCCCTCACGATCGAGCGTGACGACATACACGACCGCAGCAAGTAGGAGGAGGCCGACCGCCACCTGTCGCATCCGGCGAAGGCCGACGCGACGTTGTTCGTCGGCGGCCGTGCTGGCGCTCCTCCGGGTTGTCCCCGCGGTCGCCGCCGTGGGGCTCAGGCTCATGACTCGGCGCCGCTGGCCAGCTCCCGCGACCGTCGAGCAGCACTGGCAAGGGCGGTCATGAACGCCGCCCGCACCTTGTGGTCCTCGAGCTCGCGTACGGCGGCGGCCGTGGTTCCGCCCGGCGACGTGACGCGCTCGCGCAGCACCGTCGGATGCTCGCCGGTCTCGCGGAGCATCAGGGCCGACCCCACCATCGTCTGCACGACGAGCTCGGTCGCCGTGGTGCGCGGGAGGCCGAGGTGGACGCCGGCCTCGATCATGGCCTCGACCACGAAGAAGAGGTATGCCGGCCCGGAGCCCGAGACCGCCGTGACAGCGTCGAGCTGCTTCTCCGGCACTCGGAGCACTTTGCCCGTCGCCCGCAGCAGCTCCTCCGCCTCAACCAGGTGAGCCTCGTCGCAATGTGCTCCAGGCGAGATCGCCGCCATCCCTTCGTCGACCAGCGCCGGCGTGTTCGGCATGACCCGGACCACTGCCACCCCCGCAGGGAGTCGGCCCTCGATCGTGGCCGTGGTGATGCCTGCGGCGAGCGACACGATCAGCTGTTCGGGGCGCACCACCGGCGCGATCTCGTCGAGCAGGTCGGGCATGTCTTGAGGCTTGACGACGAGCACCAGGGTGCCCGCGCGGGCGGCGGCATCGAGGTTCGTGACCACCTCGACGGCATACCGCCGGCGCAGCTCGTCGACGCGCTCCGGACGCCGCTCTGACACCAGGAGGGTGCCCGGGTCACGACCCGCCCTGAGCAGGCCGGAGACCACGGTCTCACCCATCACTCCGGCGCCAAGGATCGCCACCGTCATGTCGTTCTCCGATCAGGTCGAGGTGCTGCGGACCGTCGCTAGCTCTTCGTCATAAGAGATCGAGCGAAGAATGTCAGGTTGGCCGGTCGCTCGGCGAGACGTCTCATGAGATAGCCGTACCACTGGTCCCCGTAAGGCACGTACACGCGCACCTGCTCTCCAGCGGCAGCCAGTCGCTTCTGCTCGTCTGGCCTGATGCCGAACAGCATCTGGTACTCGTAGCTGCTTTGCGGGCGCTGGTTGCGGGTGGCCAGCGCCCCGGCGATCTCGATCAGCCTGGGGTCGTGCGAGGCGATCATCGGGTAGCCGTCACCTTCCATCAGCGCCCGGAGGCACCGGACGTAGGACAGGTTGACCTCGCGCTTGCTCCTGGAAGGCCACGGACTCGGGCTCCTTGTAGGCGCCCTTGCAGAGCCGCACCCGCGAGCCCTGGTAGGCCAGGTCGCGGCAGTCAGCCTCAGTGCGTCTGCAGATAGGCCTGCACCACTGCGCCTGTCGGTCGGGTAGTCCTGGCGCAGGTCGCGCAGGATGCCCAGCGTCGAGTCGGTGGTGGTGTGGTCCTCCATGTCGAGCGTGACGGTTGTCCCGGCGTTGGCCGCGGCCTGGGCGATCACGCGGGCATTGTCCAGCGCGATGCGCTCGCCGTCGCCGGGCAGCGCCTGGCCGACGGCCGACAGCTTGACCGACACCTCGGCGCCCTTCGTCATACCGGCATCGGCCAGCTGGCTGAGCAGGTCACGGTATGCCGCCACGGTGGCATCCGCCTGGGCTCTGTCGAGCGTGTCCTCGCCGAGGAAGTCGAGGGTGACGAGCAGGCCGTCAGCCTCGAGCTGGCCCGTGGTCTCGACGGCCTCCTCGACGGTGTCACCGGCGACGAAACGCGCCACGATCCCACTCGACACCGGCATCGAGCTGACTAGGCGCTTGACGTTGTCGCTTCGAGACAACAAGAGCAGCGGACGGCGCAGCAACCCGGATCCTCCTCGACCAGCGCCACCGGAGCGATGTCCGTCACGATGACGGCCCGCCGATGGCTGACGCGCACCACAGGGTACGCGGTGGTGCCAGGCGCTGCGGAGTCACCTGAGTCGACGGTTGTGGTCTGCCGGAGGCCCGTCGCCCCCTCATGACTCCCCGGCGACACTAGGATCGTCGCTGGGCTCCGGCCCGACGTACGACGAGAGGACTGCCATGGGTCATCAGGTCAACGCCGAACTCGTTGCCAACGTGCTCAAGGTCGTCGCGCACGCCGGTGACAAGATCACCCCGGAGTCGACGCTCGTCATCTTGGAGTCCATGAAGATGGAGATCCCCGTGCACTCCGAAGTGTCGGGCACGGTCACAGAGATCGGGGTCAGTGAAGGCGACGTGGTGACCGAAGGCGACCTGATCGCCGACATCGACGAGACCTGACCAATCCCCCTCACGCGGTACGTCGTCGCAGCGTTGCCGCCCCGAGGGTGATGGCAGCCACCACGAACATGCTGATCACCAGCAGGTCGGCCGCGAAGTCACTGTCGAGCGAGCTGAGTTGCTGCACCCCCTGCATGGCGTCGACGGCATAGCTCAGGGGCAGCACGTTAGACACGCCTTCGAGCACGTCAGGCAACGCTGACCTCGGCACGAACAGGCCACACAGCAGGATCTGCGGGATCACGACCGCTGGCATGAACTGCACAGCCTGGAACTCGGTCTCAGCGAATGCCGACACGAACAGCCCCAGTGCCGTCCCGAGCACGGCGTCGACAACAGCCACGAGGGCCAGCGCCCATACCGGCCCCGCTACGTCGAGGCCGAGCAGGCCAACGGTCAGCGAGACGGCAAGCAGAGCCTGGACAAGGGCTACGACGGCGAAGGCGAACGCATACCCGAGCAGCAGGTCGAGCTTGGCCATCGGCATCGAGAGCAACCGCTCCAAGGTGCCGGAGGATCGCTCGCGCAGCGTCGTCACCGACGTGACGAGGAACATCACGATGAAGGGGAACATCGCCAGCAGCGGTGGGCCGAGCTGGTTGAAGATGTCGTCGTCGCGATCGAACATCCACCAGATCAGCGTCAAGAGCAGACACGGAAGCAGGAGCATCATCGCCACCGTGCGGTGGTCACGTCGCAGCTGGGTCAGCACTCGGCGAGCGACGGCGAGTGTGATCAGCGGATTCATGAGGTGGCCTCCTCGTCGACGAGGGACAAGAACGCACCCTCGATATCGGAACTACCAGTGGCTGCGAGCAGGGCGGCCGGCTCGTCGTCGGCGATGATTTCACCCTCTCGCATGAGCAAGAGCCGGTCACAACGCTCGGCCTCGTCCATCACGTGGCTGGAGACGATGATCGCCGCGCCTGCGCTCGCGAGCTCCGCAAACGTGCCCCAGAGCTGCCGGCGCAACACCGGGTCGAGCCCGACGGTTGGCTCGTCGAGCACGAGGACATCGGGCTCACTGAGCAAGGCAACGGCCAGCGATGCCCGCGACCGCTGGCCGCCGGACAGCCTGCCGGTGAGGCTGTCGGCGTGCGACCCCAAACCGACAGCCTCGACCGCGCGGTCGATGCCCGCCTTCGAGACGCCGAGCACGGCTGCGAAGAACACCAGGTTCTCTCGGACCGTGAGGTCGTCGTACACGCTCGGTGCCTGGGTCACGTAACCGACTCGGCGCCGCAACTGTGAGCTGCCGGCCGGTTCGCCGAGCACCCGCACTGATCCGGACGCGACCTTCTGCACGCCGACGATGCTGCGCATGAGGGTGGTCTTGCCGCAGCCGGACGGGCCCAGGAGCCCCGTGACCTGACCGTGCGGGATAGCCGCCGTCAGATCCGGCAGTACCTGCCGCCCGCCCCGGATCACCCGCAGGCCACTGATTTCGATGGCTGTCTGTGAATTCATCATGCGTTGAATTATTGCCGAAGCAGTCGTTGTCGTCAACCCCATTTTGTGGCCAGACGACAGTGACGCGCACCACGATGTTCGTTGGTCAGCTCACTCCGGCGGTCGAGCTTGTCGAGACCCCACCGCTCCGCCGGTCGAGCCTGTCAGGACCCGGATCTCGACAAGCTCGATCACCGGGGGCTTCGCCGATCACCGGGGCTTCGCCGGCCTCCGACTCTCGGTCAGTCGACGCCGTCGATGTAGCGCTGCAGGGTGGGCCCGATGGCCGCGATCACGTCGGCAGCGGGCGTCGAGGCGAGCGGCTCGAGCGCCAGCACATACCGAGCCAGCGCGAGCCCGAGCAGCTGCGATGCGACGAGCTGGGCACGCAGCTGCGCATCCGGCACGTCGAGCAGCTGCGAGAGTGCGCCGAGCACGATCCGCGCCATCCCGTTACGCAACAGCGTCGCCGCCTCTTCGTTACTCATGGCGGCGCGGAACATGGCCAGCAACGGCAGCCGGTTCTCCTCCACCTCCCACACGTCCAAGAACAGCGTCGCAAGCCCTTCGCCAAGGTGGTCGACACTGTCGGCGGCAAGGCGCGGGATGACCTCGCGTGGGTCGAACGGGATCTGCATGGCCGCAAGGAAGAGGTCGTCCTTCGAACCGAAGTAGTGGTGCACCAGGGCCGCGTCGACCCCGGCCACCGATGCGATGCCACGGATCGTCGTCCGGTCAAAACCCTTGACGGCGAACTCGGACTTCGCGGCCGCGAGCACAACAGCACGCGTGTCGGGACTCCCGGGCCGCCGACCCGAGCGCACCTTGGCCGAGGTCGGGTCAGCCACGACGACGCCTCCGACGTACGTCGGTCGGCGCTTCACCTTCCGCCGGCGCCACCGCGGCAAAGTCCGGGGCGCGGGTCGCGAGGTGCAGCCGGGTGAACGCCAGCGACTCAGCAAGATCAGCCTGCCGTGCTACCCGCGTCGGCGACTTGCGCGTGTTGACCTCGATGACCACGCTGCCCTCGAACCCCTGGTGCGCCAGCAGTTCGAGCACTTCGACGCAGGGCTGGTTGCCGCGGCCGGGGATGAGGTGCTCGTCCTTGGCCGAGCCAGAGCCGTCGGCGAGGTGGAGGTGTCGCAGCCGTGGCCCGAGCTCCTTCACCATCTGGAGCGGGTCGCTACCGGCGGTCGAGCTGTGGGACAGGTCGATGGTGACATTGGCATAGTCCTGGTCGACCGGGTTCCAGCCCGGGGCGTATGCCTGGAGCTCTCGCTGCGGACGCCCGCCACGGATACATGTTCTCCACCGCGAAGGCGATCCCGGTGTCATCGCTCGAGCTCGGAGATCCCCTCGATGAAGTCCCTGGCATAGTCGCGCTGCCAGCGAAACGGCGGATGCACGACGACGGTGTCGGCGCCGATCCGCTGACGCCATCTCGGCGCTGCGTCGCAGCTTCTCCCACGGCTCAGTCCCCCACACCCGCTGGGTGATGAGCAGGCAGGGTGCGTGGATCGCGCACACGGGCATCTCGTGGTAGTCGCGAGGTGCTCGATGGCATCGACGTCCTGGCTGACCGGGTCGATCCCGACCATCACCTCGACGGCGTCGTAGCCGAGGCGGCCGGCCAGCTCGAACGCGCTGGCCGTCGACTCCGGATAGACCGAAGCAGATGACAACGCGACACGTGCCTCAGGCACATGGACGGCACTTGGCTCAGCCGCGCTTCGACGTTCGGTCACCCGTCAAGCCTAAGGGCGCTGGGTGACGCAGCCCTGAGGGCCGTGCACAAAGCGGCCGGTCCAGGAGCGGGTGTAGCCGGCGTCAGAGGAGGTCGAGCTTTTCAAGAATGACGCCCTCGCGCAGCGCCCATGGACAGATCTCGAGCGACTCGATGTCGAACAGGTCCATCACGGCTTCGGCGACGACGCCGCCGGCCACCAGTCTGGTGCGCCCGTTGCGCCGGAGACGCCAGGCAGCGCGGCCCGCTCGACGTTCGACATAACAGCGATCTTCGGGAGCCAGCCCTTGAGGTCGTTGCGCCGCATCACACGACGCACATGGGGACCACCTTCCGAGGAGGCAGCCCCGCACACTCGCGCGAGAGAGCGGAACGTCTTCGACGTCGCCACCGTGTGGTCGCCAACCCCGCCTCGCAATAGGGGCCCGGCGTCGCGAGCGATCTCGGCCCGGACGTACTTGCGCATCGCCCTCACAGCCTCCGCGGAGGGTACGTCGTCGGCCGGGAGCCATTGCCGGCTCAGCCGCCCGGCGCCGAGCTCGAACGACTGGGCGACGTCAGGTCGCTCGTCATTGCCCGCGGCGATCTCGAGCGAGCCGCCACCGATGTCGAACACAGCCAGCCGCCCCGACGACCACCCGAACCACCGTCGGACCGCGAGGAACGTCAACCGCGCCTCGTCCGCGCCGTCGAGGACCGCGAGCTCGACCCGGTTCGTTCCTGGACGAGCTCGAGCACCTCGTCGCTGTTGGTGGCCTCGCGAATTGCCGAGGTCGCGAAGGCCGTTACCGCCTCGCAGCCGCTGGTCCTCCGCCTCTGTAAGCGCCTCGCGGATGAAGCCGACGAGTGCGTCGACGCCTTCGTCGGACAGCGCGCCACCCTGGGTGATGTGTTCGGCCAGCCGTAGCGGCTTCTTCATGGACGAGGCAGGGAGCGGCGGAGCTCCCCTGTAGGCATCAACGACGAGCAGGTGCGCGGTGTTGGACCCGACGTCGAGCACTGCCTGTCTCATTGGTTTCTAGGCTAACGGGCAGGATGCGCTGACGCCTGCCATTGCGAGTGTGCACGCGCCGCAGTGCGCCCGCGAGTCAACGCATAGGCTGCCTGCGTGCCTGAAGTTTCCCTCGACTTCCCCCGTGCCTGGGTCGAGTTCGACGACCCCGCGCGACGAGACCCAGCGCTACAAGTGCGACCTCACTTGGCTGACCTCGCGCTGGACGTGCATCTTCGGCTCCGGCTGCCAGGGCATCTACGCCGACCGGCCGGACGACGGCTGCTGCACGCTCGGCGCCCACTTCTCCGACAAGGCGGACGAGAAGCGCGTCAAGAAGTTCGTCAAGCTGCTCACCGCTGACGACTGGCAGTTCTACGACGTCGGCCACGCAAGAAGAGCGCCTGGATCGAGACCGACGACGAGGGCGACCGCAAGACCGCCGTGCATCGACGGCGGCTGCATCTTCTTGAACCGTCCCGGCTTCGCCGGCGGCGAGGGCTGCGCGTTGCACGGCTGGGCGCTGCGCAACGACCGACCACCCGCTCGAGACGAAGCCGAACGTCTGCTGGCAGCTGCCCGATCCGCCGGCTCGTTCCGCGAGGTCGAGCGTGGCGACAAGACGTCGTACACCGAGGTCACGATCACGCGAGTACGACCGCCGTGGCTGGGGCGAAGGCGGCCACGACCTCGACTGGTACTGCTCGGGCAACACCGAGGCGCACGTCGCCACCGAGCCCGTCTTCCTGTCGTACGCAGCCGGAGCTCGTCGAGATGATGGGACAGCCGGCGTACGACGTCCTCGTCGATCATTGCGAGGAGTTCAGCGCGCCGCCACCGCTGCCACGATGCACCCGGCGACCCCGCGGTGGCTGCCCGGAAGGGCGCTCGACCGCTCCCCAGGGTCGCGGCAACGTCGGCCGACCGCGCTGTCGCCTTTCGATCACGCCGCGCCTGATCACCAGGCGTACCTCGCGACCCCGCCGACCGGCCGGCTACCGAGGGCGTCCACAATGAGCTGCCATGCACCTCGACCACATCTCCGTTCGCAGCCGGACCCGACGGTCTCGTCAGCACCACCGAGCGGCTGTCGGAGCTGCTCGGCGAGAAGTTTCATCGACGGGGCGTCCACCCTCGGTTCGGCACACGCAACATGGTGCTCCCGCTGACCGACGGACAGTACCTCGAGGTCGTCGAGGTGCTCGACCATCCCGCCTCCGACAAGGCCCCGTTCGGCCAGGCGGTGCGCGCCCGCTCCGAGGCCGGCGGCGGTTGGCTCGGCTGGGTCGTCGCGGTCGACGACATCGCGGCCGTCGAGACGCCGACTTCGAACGCGAGTCAGTGCCTGGCAACCGGCACCGTCCGGACGGTGTCGAGCTGCGCTGGCGGCAGCTCGGCGTCAAGGGCTTGCAGTCCGACCCTCAGCTGCCGTTCTTCGTGCAATGGGAGAGCCGCCCGAGCAGCATCCGTCGGTCGGGCGCCAGCGGCGATGTCGAGCTCGCCCGCGTCGAGATCGCCGGCAGACCCGCAACCGCGTCGGTCGCATGGCTCGACACGCCCGTATGAGCACCGCGCTCGGCACGTTCGACGTCGAGTGGGTCGCGCCGAACGGCACCCCGGGCATCGTCGCGGCGACCTTCACCACCCCGGACGGCGTCGTCCGCATCTGAGCAACTGCCTCACGTAGTCCCGTGAGTGCGACAGTGACGGGGCTATCCCCAGCCCCAACATCTGGAATTACCCGGCCGTCTACGAGATCGAGAACAAGGCCGTCGACCCGGACGGCATCATCGACGCGAGATGCAGTCGATCCGGCCGTGGGCCGGCGCGGCCATCCTCGACATCGGCTGCGGCACCGGCTTCCACCTCCCCCGCTTCGCCGCGGAGGCCGCGCAGGTCATCGGTGTCGAGCCGCATCCGGACTTGGCCGCCAGGGCACGTCGACGACGTTCACGGTTCGCCCCGCATCGACGTACGGCACCGGGTCGGCGCAGCGGCTGCCCGGTCGCCGACCGGAGCGTCGACGTCGCCCACGCCCGGTGGGCGTACTTCTTCGGTCCGGGCTGCGAGCCGGGGCTGCGCGAGCTGGACCGGGTGATGCGGCGCGGCGGAGCGGCGTTCGTCATCGACAACGACGCCAGCCGTAGCACCTTCGGGCGCTGGTTCCGGCGTGCGCTGCCCGGCCACGACGCAGGCGCCGTCGACGCGTTCTTCGGCCGCCATGGCTGGGAGACGCCTCGCTCGCGACATCGGCTGGGGCTTCAAGTCGCGGGCCGACTTCGAGTCCGTGGTGCGGATCGAGTTCTCGTCCGACCTCGCCGATGCGTTTCTCGACGAGCACGAGGGGACCGAGGTCGACTACGCCGTCGTCTCGCGTCCGCCGCTACTGATCCTGCGGTCGCTGGGCATGTCCCGGCAGGGACTGTCGGTCAGCGTCGCCTAGCGTCCGTCGTCATGCCTCGACAGCCTTCGAAGCGCGCCACCACGACCTACCGCTGCGGCGAGTGCGGCTGGACCTCGGTGAAGTGGGTCGGCCGCTGCGGCGAGTGCCAGGCCTGGGGCGCAGTCGAGGAGATCGGCGCACCGCGAGTCGCACGAGTGGTCGCGGGGCCGGTCAGTAGCCCGGCTGTGCCGATCGCGCAGGTGCAGGGCGAGACCGCGGCGGCGCAGAGCAGCGGCGTGGCCGAGCTCGACCGCGTCCTCGGTGGCGGGATCGTTCCCGGCGCGGTGCTCCTGCTGGCCGGCGAGCCCGGCGTCGGCAAGTCCACCCTGCTGCTCGAGGTGGCCGCCAAGGCGGCGCGACGCGGCCAGCGGGTGCTCTACGTCTCGGGCGAGGAGTCGGCAGCGCAGGTGCGGATGCGGGCGGAGCGCACCGGCGCACTCGAAGACACTCTCTACCTCGCCGCCGAGGTCGACCTGTCGGCTGTCGCTCGGCCACATCGACGCAGTCGGCCCGATCTGCTGGTCATCGACTCCATCCAGACCATCGCGAGCGCAGACATCGACGGTGCCGCCGGAGGTATCACGCAGGTCCGCGCCGTCACGGCTGCGCTGGTGCGGATCGCCAAGGACCGCAACCTGCCGACGCTGCTCGTCGGACACGTCACCAAGGACGGCTCCGATCGCAGGTCCGCGAGCGCTGGAGCACATCGTCGATGTGGTGCTGCAGTTCGAGGGCGAGCGCAACTCCCGGCTGCGCGTGCTGCGGGCGGTCAAGAACCGGTTCGGACCCGTCGACGAGATCGGCTGCTTCGACCTGTCCGACGACGGCATCGTCGAGGTCGCCGATCCGACTGGGCTCTTCGTCTCGCGTCACACCGAGCCGATCTCCGGCACCTGCCTCACCGTCACGCTCGAAGGACGGCGGCCGCTGATCAGCGAGGTCCAGGCGCTCGTCACGCCAGGCAATGGCACCAACCCGCGACGCGCGGTCAGCGGGCTCGAGTCTTCGCGGCTGGCCATGCTGCTCGCCGTCCTCGACCGCCGGGTCGGGGTCCAGCTGACGCCAGCATGACATCTACGCCTCGACGGTCGGCGGCGCGGCGCTACGCGGCCCGTCGTCCGACCTCGCGGTTGCAGTCGCCATTGCCAGCGCAGCGACCAACCTGCCGGTGCCGGCCACCACCGTCGTCATCGGCGAGGTCGGCCTGGCCGGCGAGCTACGACGGGTGCCAAGCATCGGCCAGCGACTGTCCGAGGCCGCTCGGCTCGGTTTCACCCGCGCCGTCGTGCCGCGCGGACAGCATCGCGGAGGCCGCCGCACCGAGTGACCAGGGGAGCTACAGTCGCCGAGTGCCCCGACCTGTTCCGGGCGCTCGCAGTGCTCGGTGTCGTGGGCGAAGGAAACCTCCGGCTCCCCGCCGACCTGCGCGCGCCCTAGTGGCAGCACGGATCGCGGCGGCAACTTCTGGGGTGGCGCGCAGCGCCACTCGTCTCGGTAGATGCCTGCCTGCCCCTACACTTGGCGCGTATCCAACTGGGCAAGGGGGTCAAACCTGTGCAGCGGGCGACAAGCCACTCACCCGGATGCGCGGCTGCGGGCGACTCTCGCGGCCGTAGCGCCGGGCACGACCCTGCGCGAAGGTCTCGAGCGCGTGCTGCGCGGACGCACCGGTGCGCTCGTCGTGCTCGGCAACGACAAGGTCGTCGAGTCGATCTGCACCGGCGGCTTCACCCTCGACGTCGACTTCACCCCCACCGCGCTGCGCGAGCTGGCCAAGATGGATGGCGCGATCGTCTGCGACCGCGACGCGACCCGGATCATGCGCGCCGGCGTTCACCTGATGCCCGACTCGACCATCGCAACTGCAGGAGACCGGCACCCGCCACCGCACCGCCGACCGGGTCGCCCAGCAGACCGGCGTTCCCGGTCATCTCGGTGTCGCAGTCGATGCACATCATCGCCTTGTACGTCGGCGACACTCGCTACGTTCTCGAGGACACCGGCTCGATCCTGTCTCGCGCCAACCAGGCCCTTGCCACCCTCGAGCGCTACAAGTTCAGGCTCGACGAGGTCTCCGGCACCCTGTCGGCGCTCGAGATCGAGGACCTCGTCACGGTCCGCGATGTCGCATCGGTGGCGCAGCGGCTGGAGATGGTGCTCCGGATCGCCAACGAGATCGAGGACTACGTGCTCGAGCTCGGCACCGACGGCCGACTGCTGTCCCTGCAGCTCGATGAGCTGGTGGCCGGTGTCGACGACGACCGTGAGCTCGTGATCCGCGACTACCTGCCGACTGGGCGCAGGGCACGCACGGCCGACGAAGTCAGCGCCGACATCGACGCGTTGACGGCCACCGAGCTGCTCGACATCGCAACGATCGTCCGCCCGCTGGGCCTCGGGGGTCCCGAGAGCCTCGACAGCGCAGTCAGCCCACGCGGCTACCGACTGCTGGCCAAGGTGCCGCGGCTTCCCGGTGCAGTCGTCGAGCGCCTAGTCGACCACTTCGGCACCCTGCAGAAGCTGCTGGCGGCGAGCATCGACGACCTGCAAGCCGTCGACGGGGTCGGCGACACACGCGCCAGGTCAGTGCGCGAAGGCCTGTCTCGGCTCGCCGAGTCGAGCATCCTCGAGCGCTACGTCTGACTCGCCCACAGCGTCCGTGCAGCGGGTCGCTATCGCGACCCCTCGCACGGACGCAAGGAGTTGTCAGGTGATGTCGAAGAAGGCCTTGTGGGGCTCTCCCCCGATGAGTGCGGCCTCGACCCAGTAGCCACCCGGCTCGAGTGGTGTGTCGTCGAGCTGGCAGCCCTCCGAAGACCGAGCGCCGTTCCACTTGAACTGGTAGCTCGACGGCGGGTCCGCGCGGACGACGAGCTGCTTCGCGAGGAGTGCGTCGGGGCAGTCGTCACTGGACCAAACCGTGTCGTCGCCGGAGGTCACCTTGACCACCAGCTTGCCCGCCGTCACAGCCAAGGTGCACGCGGGCGTGTCGGTGCTGGTGAGCAGGAACGTCGCCGTGTTGCTGCGACCAGACTTCACATCGGCAACGTCGATCGTCATGTTGACGCCGTCAGGACTGCAGTCCCCATTCGGTTCGGCAAGCGGAGTCTTATTTGGCTCGTCTTGCTTGTCTGGCTTGGATGACGTGGTCGCGTTCGGGGAGCGTGGCGTGTTCTTCGGCGGTGTGGTCTGGGTGGTGGCGGGCGGCTCAGTCGTGGCCGGCGGTGGTGAGGTAGCTGTGGAATCCGGCGCGGAACCAGTCGAACGTGGCGTCTTCGGGGCGGCGTCCGAGGCCGGAGATCCGTCGGCGCCGACCGACCCGGAGATCAGCCACCACAACACTGCGGTCACGACCACGACTACACCCAAGAGCATCAGCCGCCGGAGCCAGTAGACCTGGGGCGGCAACGGACCCGATGGCCGCATCACCGTGCTCATGCAGTCACGCTAACCCGGTGATTGCCAGAATCGTGGCATCATCGCCGTGACATGCCTGATTCCCTTTCGCGCAACGCGGTTCTGGACTGGTATGACGACAACCAGCGTGCCCTGCCGTGGCGGGAACCGGGCGTCGGCGGCTGGCCTGTGCTCGTCAGCGAAGTCATGCTGCAACAGACACCGGTCGCACGTGTATTGCCTGCATACGACGCGTGGCTGCGTCGCTGGCCAACCCCCACTGCCCTCGCCGCTGACCCGCCAGGAGACGCGGTCCGCATGTGGGGACGTCTTGGGTATCCCCGGCGCGCGTTACGCCTCCACGCGGCGGCAACTGTGATCGACGAGCGACACGACGGGGATGTGCCGACGACGTACGACGAGCTGCGCGAGCTGCCGGGTGTCGGCGACTACACCGCGGCTGCCGTGGCCGCGTTCGCGTACGGTCGCCGCGGCCTGGTCCTCGACACCAACGTCCGCCGTGTCATCGCCCGCTGGCTGGCCGGCCAACAGTTCGCCGCGACCAGCACCACCGTCGCGGAGCGAGCGCTGGCGGAGTCGGTGCTGCCGGACGACCCCGGAGCTGCCGCGACCTGGAGTGTTGCCCTGATGGAGCTCGGTGCCCTCGTCTGCATCGCAGCGACGCCCCGCTGCGGAGGCTGCCCGCTGCGGGACGACTGCACGTGGCGGGCCGCCGGATACCCGGCGTACGACGGTCCTCGACGCCCCGGGCAGACCTACGCCGGCACCGACCGGCAGTGCCGCGGCCACATCCTGGCGGCGGTGCGAGACAGCGACGAGCCGGTCGACGCCGCCACGGTCACCCGGGTCTGGCCAGATGCCCAGCAACGCGACCGCGCCCTGGCGTCTCTGGTCGCCGACGGGCTCATCGTCGACCGAGAGGACGGCTGTCTCGCCCTTCCCTGACGGCGCTCAGCGCTTCGATCACACAGGCTGGACGAGCGCAGTCACCGCTAGTCTCAGATGCATGGCGCTGCGAGTCGTGTTCGCTGACGACAACTACCTCGTTCGTGAAGGCGTCGCGGCCCTGATCTCCGAGGTCGACGACATCGACCTGATTGAGACCCTCGCTGATCCGCAGTCACTGCTCAAGTCCGTGGCGGCGCACCAGCCAGACGCCGTGCTGACCGACATCCGGATGCCACCTACCTTCACGACCGAAGGCATCGATGCCGCGAAGGAGATCCGAGCCACCTACCCGTCGATCGGCGTGGTCGTGCTCTCGCAGTACGTCGAGGAGGACTACGCGTTCGAGCTGCTCGCGAACGGCGTCAGCGGCCTCGGATACCTGCTGAAGGAACGGGTGAGCCAGCTTGACGAGCTCGTGCGTGCGCTCCATGAGGTCGCTCGGGGCGGGTCTGCCCTCGATCCCAAGGTGATCGAAGGACTGATGGCACGCAAGGCAAGCGAGGAAAGGTCGCCACTGCTCGGTCTTACCGAGAAGGAACGGTCGGTGCTGGAGGCGATGGCGACCGGGCGAAGCAACGCAACCATCGCCTCGACGTTGTTCATGAGCGAGCGGGCTGTCGAGAAGCACATCGGCTCGGTTTTCCAGAAACTGGGCCTCGTGCAGGAAGGCGAGGTCAATCGTCGCGTGATGGCCGTGCTTGCATTCCTCGAGGCAACGAGCTGACCTGGCGTTGAGCAGGCTGGCGGTCCCTCACTGGCCGTTCGACGTTGCAGCCGCCCACTCCTCGACGAGCCGCTCCGGTCCGAAGCCACCCTTCGGGACATAGGAGGCTGCACCAGAGTCGCTGTGGTCGAACTCATCCTCGTCGTACGTCGAGAGCAAGAACACCACAGGCCGGTTGGCGTCCGACCGGATACGCCGGGTCGCCTCGATGCCGTCGATGCCAGGCAGGTTCACGTCCATCAAGACGAGGTCGGGTTGTAGCTCGATCACGGCGCTGAGCGACTCTTCCCCAGAGGCCACAGCGCCGACGACGACGAAGCCGTCTGTCTCGTCGGCGACGGCGGCCATCGCGCGGCGGAAGGGCTCCTGATCGTCGACGACCAAGACTCGTACGTCTGGCACGGGCAAACCTCCTGGTGAAATCATCGCGGATGGGGCGGAGGCCGCCAGGGGGCTACCCACCCAACTGCGTGTGGCCAGCCCCCTCTCGGGTTCGGCCGGGGTACCCGCCAAGGTCATCGTTCCTGTCGTGCTCATGTGGGTGGCTCCGAAGCTGTAGTCAGGGATGCCCTGATGCGGCCGGTCTTTCGACCGGCCGCATCGGGGTTGGGGGTTAGACGAGGACCGGCTCGCGGACCTCTTCCTGGGTCGTTTCGATGAGCTCGTCGATCTCGGCTTCGTGCTCCGAGCCTTCGAGGTCGATGGCCGGGAGGCCGGCGGTCGAGCCATGCCGGCAGCCACCAGGCGCGGTGTCCGAGCAGAGCTCATCGCTGCTGGGACAAGCACCATCCGAACCAAGGTGACGTCCAGCAGGACTGCAACAGCCAGTCCGACACCGAACATCTTCGTGACGACGTCAGTCGACAAGATGAACGCACCGAAGACGCTGATCATGATCAGTGCGGCGCTGGTGATCACCTTGGCCGTCGAACCGACGCCCTCGACAATGGCCCTGTTGGGGTCACGGTGCCGCAAGTAACGCTCGCGGACCCGGCTCAGCAGGAACACTTCGTAGTCCATCGACAGACCGAACAGGATCGCGAACATCAGCATCGGTGCCATGGGCATGATCGGCACCGTGTCGTGCACACCGATCAAGCTTGCTCCCCAGCCCCACTGGAAGACGGCCACGAGCACGCCGTACGCCGCTCCGACTCCGAGGACGTTGAGAAGCGCGGCCTTCAACGGAACCAGCACCGATCGGAAGACGATCATCAACACGATGAACGACAGACCAATCACTGCTCCGAGGAACCACAGCATCCGCTCCTGCAGCTGACTCGAGACGTCGTCAGTGATCGCAGTGGATCCAGTGACCATCACGTCGGCGCCTGAGTCACCGACTGCTTCGGGTACGACTTCCTCACGGAGTCTCTCCAACAGCTGCGACGTCTCCGCGTCCTGCGGTGCCGTCGTCGGTGTGACACCGATGATCGCCAGGTCCTTCTCCTTGTTCAGCACGGGCAGCTCGACGGAGGCGACTCCGGATGTCTGCTCGAGTGCAGCGGTGACATCCTGGACCACGGTTCCAGCGTCAGCTGAGCCCAGCGAGTCGATGACGACTTGCAGAGGACCGTTGGTGCCTGGGCCATAGCCTTCGGCGATCAGGTCATACGACTTGCGGGTGGTGGACGACGGAGCGTCGTTCCCGGCGTCGGTGAAGGCGAGTCGCATCGAGAACACCGGCGCAGCGAGCACACCGAGCACGACTGCAGCCACGACTCCGTAGCGAACCGGCTTCGCGACAACCTTTGCCGCCCAACGCGCCGACTTTGCTTGCGGGTCGTTGGCAGGCTTCTGCTTGATGAACGGAACGCGGAGGCTGTTGACGCGTCGACCCACGAGCCCGAGAAGCGCGGGCAGCAGGGTCACAGCGGCAACCATGGTGACGGCCACCATTACGGCCGACGCCCACCCCATCATCGTCATCATCGGGATCCCGGAGACCTGCAGGCCTGCGATAGCGACGATCACGGTGACGCCGGCAAACAGGACCGACAAGCCGGCGGTCGCGTTGGCGCGCCCTACAGCGATAGGTACCGACATACCGGAGTCGAGGTTTTGGCGGTGCCTGGCCAAGATGAACAGGGCGTAGTCGATCCCCACACCAAGGCCGAGCATCATGCCCACGATGCTTGCGATCTGCGGTACGGCCATGAAGCCGGACATGATGCCGATCAGGCTGCTACCGATGAGGATTCCCACCAGCGCCACGATGATTGGCAAGCTCATCGCGACGAGTGACCCGAAGGCGATGGCGAGCACGATGACGGCGACCAGAATGCCGATCTTCTCGCTGCCTGGCTCAGCGTCGCCTTTGGCGTAGCCGAGCCCACCGTCGTACTCCACCTGGATACCGGCGTCGTGTGCGGCCTGCGTTGCAGCCTCGGCGTGCTCGAACTCCTCGGGCCCGAGCTTCTCCTTGTCGTAGGCGACGGTTGCGAACGCCGTCGTCCCGTCCTCACTCAAGGTTGGGTTTCGGGGGTCGAAGGGGTCACTCACTCCGATGACATTGTTTCCGTCTGCGAGCTGGCTGACCGACTCGGCCACGGCTGCCTTGATCTCTGGTTGGGTGAGACCCTCCTCGGCGTGGAAGATCACGTTGGACGTGAAGAGCGTCTCCTGCGGGAAGCGGTCTTCGATGACGTCGGCCGCGCGTTGAGACTCCGCACCCGGAAGGCGGAAGCTCTCGTCGGGCTGTCCGCCAATCGAGCCGTTGAGCATGAACGCCGTGACGGCCAACAGCACCCACGTCGCAAGAATGCGCCATGGGTGACGACCGGCAAAGTGGCCGATCCGGTAAAGAATGCGAGACATTGTGTTGCCTTTCAGTTGCGAACGAAGGGAATTGGTATGCCGTCTGCCGCTGCCGGCCTTCCGACTCTTCGAAGGTAGAAAACTCAGCCGCTCCGGCCCATGGAGCTGACCGAACACTTCCCGTGGCTGGCCGCGCGTTGACTGCGGCTGACGCCCGGGGGCTAACCACCCCTTCTCAGGAGGGTGGCCACCCGTCAACTACGGACAGCACCCCTCGCTGCACAACACAAAGCCCGCCACGTCTTCACGTGGCGGGCTCGGTGTTTCCCTCAGAGACTCAGGTCAGGTGTTCGTCGGTGGCACAACCTCTTCGACCGGTGGCGAGTCGGGCAGCTCGGACTTCGGGGTCCCCTTGAAGGTGAACTGCGCGTCGGTGCCTTCGCCCTCGACGTCGACCAGCACGATCTGACCAGGGCCGACCTCGCCGTACAGCATCTTCTCGGCGAGCATGTCCTCGATGTCGCGCTGCACCGTCCGGCGCAGCGGCCGGGCACCGAGCACCGGGTCGAACCCGCGCTTGGCCAGCAGCTCCTTGGCCGCCTGGGTCAGCTCCAGCGCCATGTCGCGGTCCTTCATCCGGATCTCGACGGCGTCGATCATGAAGTCGACCATCGAGATGATCTCGTCCTGCGTCAGCGGCGGGAACACGATGATCTCGTCGACACGGTTGAGGAACTCCGGCCGGAAGTGCTGCTTGAGCTCCTCGGAGACCTTCGCCTTCATCTTGTCGTAGGACCCCTGCTGGTCGCTCGACTGCTGGAACCCGAGGTTGACGCCCTTGGCGATGTCGCGGGTGCCGAGGTTGGTCGTCATGATGATGACGGTGTTCTTGAAGTCGATCACCCGGCCCTGCGAGTCGGTCAGGCGACCTTCCTCGAGGATCTGCAACAGCGAGTTGAAGATGTCCGGGTGGGCCTTCTCGACCTCGTCGAACAGCACGACGGAGAACGGCTTGCGGCGCACCTTCTCGGTGAGCTGGCCGCCCTCTTCGTATCCGACGTAGCCGGGAGGCGAGCCGAACAGCCGCGAGATCGTGTGCTTCTCGGAGAACTCGCTCATGTCGAGCTGGATCAGCGCGTCCTCGTCGCCGAACAGGAACTCCGCCAGCGTCTTGGACAGCCAGGTCTTACCGACACCGGACGGGCCGGCGAAGATGAACGACCCACCAGGACGCTTCGGGTCCTTGAGCCCGGCACGGGTACGACGGATCGCCCGCGACAGCGCCCGGATCGCCTCGTCCTGACCGATGACGCGCTTGTGCAGCTCGTCTTCCATCTTGAGCAGCCGGGTGGACTCGGCCTCGCTGAGCTTGACGATCGGGATGCCGGTCGCGGTGGCGAGCACCTCGGCGATCAGCTCCTCGTCGACCTCGGCGACGACGTCCATGTCGCCGGCCTTCCACTGCTTCTCGCGCTCGGCCTTGGCGACGATGAGCTTCTTCTCCTCGTCGCGCAGCGATGCGGCGAGCTCGAAGTCCTGCGCGTCGATCGCGCCCTCCTTCTGGCGGCGCACGTCGGCGATCTTCTCGTCGAACTCGCGCAGGTCCGGCGGCGCCGTCATCCGGCGGATCCGCAGCCGCGAGCCGGCCTCGTCGATCAGGTCGATGGCCTTGTCGGGCAGGAACCGGTCGGAGATGTAGCGGTCGGCCAGCGTGGCCGCCGACACCAGCGCCTCGTCGGTGATGGTGACCCGGTGGTGCGCCTCGTAGCGGTCGCGCAGACCCTTGAGCATCTCGATGGTGTGCGCGATCGACGGCTCGGCGACCTGGATCGGCTGGAACCGGCGCTCGAGCGCGGCGTCCTTCTCCAGGTGCTTGCGGTACTCGTCGAGCGTGGTCGCGCCGATGGTCTGCAGCTCGCCGCGAGCCAGCATCGGCTTGAGGATGCTCGCCGCGTCGATCGCGCCCTCGGCGGCGCCGGCACCGACCAGGGTGTGGATCTCGTCGATGAACAGCACGATGTCGCCGCGGGTGCGGATCTCCTTGAGCACCTTCTTGAGGCGCTCCTCGAAGTCACCGCGGTAGCGCGACCCGGCGACCAGCGCGCCGAGGTCGAGGGTGTAGATCTGCTTGTCCTTGAGCGTCTCGGGCACGTCGCCCTTGACGATGTTCTGGGCCAGGCCCGCGACGATCGTGGTCTTGCCGACGCCGGGCTCGCCGATCAGCACCGGGTTGTTCTTGGTGCGGCGCGACAGGATCTGCATGACGCGCTCGATCTCTTTGCCGCGGCCGATGACCGGATCGAGCTTGCCCTCTCGGGCGGACTGGGTGAGGTTCTGGCCGAACTGGTCGAGCACCAGCGACGAGGACGGAGCACCTTCGGTGGGAGCGCCGGCGGTGGCGGTCTCCTTGCCCTGGTAGCCGCAGAGCAGCTGGATGACCTGCTGGCGGACCCGGTTGAGGTCGGCGCCGAGCTTGACCAGCACCTGGGCGGCGACGCCCTCGCCCTCGCGGATGAGGCCGAGCAGGATGTGCTCGGTGCCGATGTAGTTGTGGCCGAGCTGCAGCGCCTCGCGCAGGCTGAGCTCGAGCACCTTCTTGGCGCGCGGCGTGAACGGGATGTGTCCGCTCGGCGCCTGCTGGCCCTGGCCGATGATCTCCTCGACCTGGGCGCGGACCGCCTCCAGCGAGATGTTGAGGCTCTCCAGCGCCTTGGCCGCGACGCCCTCGCCCTCGTGGATCAGGCCCAGGAGGATGTGTTCGGTCCCGATGTAGTTGTGGCTGAGCATCCTGGCCTCTTCTTGGGCCAAGACGACAACGCGCCGCGCGCGGTCGGTAAACCTCTCGAACATATGCTCATCGCTCCTTGGTCGTGCGCTGTCCACCATGCTAGTCCGCGACACAAGCCCGCCGAGGCAGTGCGTGAACAACTGGCGCTGCAGGTGACAACCAGCGCGCCTGCCGCCGTTGTTCCGTACCGGGCAGGCCAGCGGGCCGGTTTTCGCCGACAGCGAACGTCCGAGTTACGTCGCGAGTTGCGAACGTCGAGTGAGGTGGCCGTGGAGCGTCTGGCGTACCGCTCAGTTGGCGGCTTCGTAGGCCGCCCGACTTCGGCCGAGACCCGGCCGCGGTCGGAGACGTCGTAGCCGTTCGCGCGGGCCCATTCGCGGACGTCGGAGGCGTTCGCCACCGCCGAGCCGCGACGACCGCACGACGCGTCGACCGCGAGCGGTGCTTTACGGGCGTGGGCCGACATACTTGGCGAGGGCGTCACGCAGCTTGGCGGCATTCTTGGCAGAAAGATCGATTTCGTAGGTGGCGCCGTCGAGGCCGAAAGTCACCGTCTCGTCGGCCGGTCGCCGTCCAGATCATCTTCGAGCACGATATGCACACGCTGAGCCACGGAAGGCTCCCTTCAATTCGTACTTTGGCCAGGGGATTGACCACCACGCTAACAGTGCGGCAATCACATTGCGAGAGAACAACACATATTCGAAGAAATTGACGCCTTATTCCGGCCGCATGGTCGGAAACAGAATCGTCTCGCGAATTCCGACGCCGGTCAGCAGCATGACCAGCCGATCAACCCCGATCCCCATCCCACCGGCGGGCGGCATCCCGAACTCCATCGCACGCAGGAATTCCTCGTCGAGTTCCATCGCCTCCGGATCGCCGGCAGCCGCAAGCATGGACTGCTCCACCAGTCGCTGGCGTTGAATCACCGGGTCGTTCAGCTCGGAATAGGCCGCGCCAAGCTCGACGCCGTTGATGATGATGTCAAAAGCCTCAACGAGCCCGGGCAACGTGCGGTGCGGCTTCGCCAGCGGCCTCACCGCCTCGGGATAGTCTCGACAAATGTCGGCGTGATCAACGTGTGCTCGACGAGTTTTTCGAACAGCTCGACGACGATCTCGCGCGGCCCATCAGTCGGCTGCAGATTCACCTCGATGCTTGTCGGCGTACTTGCGCAGCGCCTCAACCGGGGTCTCCAGGGTGATGTCGTCGCCAACTGCCTCGGAGACCAGCTCGAGGATCGTGGCGTGGCGCCACTCAGCCTCGAGATCGATCTCGCTGCCGTCGCGCGCCGGGACCACAGTTGAGCCAACCGCCCTGGCGGCATTCACGACCAGTGCCTTGGCGAGTTCGGCCATCGTGTCGTAGTCGCCGTAGGCCTGGTACACCTCGAGCATCGAGAACTCGGCCGCGTGGGTCGAGTCGATGCCTTCGTTGCGGAATGTGCGCCCGATCTCGTAGACGTTCTCGACCCCGCCGATCATCGCCCTCTTCAGGTCGAGCTCGAGCGCAATGCGCAGCACCATCTCCTGGTCGAACGCATTGAGATGAGTGCGGAACGGACGCGCGGCCGCGCCGCCGTTCGTCAGCTGGAGCACCGGCGTCTCGACCTCGACAAACTCCCGGCTGTCGAGGGTCGCCCGCAACGACTTCAGCACGGCAGCCTTCTGCGGACCATCGACCGCGGGTGTTCCGCACGATCATGTCGACGTAGCGCAGCCGCACTCGCGCCTCGTCCGACAGCGGTCGGTGCTCGTTGGGCAGCGGACGCAGCGTCTTCGCGGCCATCTGCCAGGTGACGCCCTGGACGGACAGCTCGCCGCGCCGGCTGGTGATCACCTCGCCCTGGACAGCGATCAGGTCGCCGATGTCGACGAAGGACTTGAAGTCGGCGAGCGACTCCTCGCCGACGTCGGCGAGGGAGAACATCGCCTGCAGCTCGGTGCCGTCGCCCTCGCGCAGTCGCGCGAAGCAGAGCTTGCCGGTGTTGCGCAGGAAGATGACCCGCCCGGTGACCGCAACGTGGTCGCCGGTGTGGTGGTCGGGCCCGAGCGCCTCGGCGTCGTACGCCGAGACGACCTGGCGCAGCGTGTGGGTGCGCGGCACGGTGATCGGGTAGGGGTCGACCCCTGCCTCGATCAGCCGGTCGCGCTTCTCCCGGCGAACCCGCATCTGCTCGGGCAGGTCGTCAACCTGCGCCGGCTGCGCTGCATCGTCGGAAGGCTCAGACATGGAGCCGAGGCTAATGCATACGCCGATTCTCACGCCTCGCCGACCGCTGCGCCGACGAGGAGGGGTGCGAGGGCGCGGGGCTCAGGAGTGGTTGCGCTCGAAGATCAGTCGCAGGCCGTCAAGCGTGAGCGACGGCTCGAGTCGCGTGAACGCCTCACACTCAGGCGATGACGGCCGACGCGAGGTTGCCGGTGGCGATCACCTCGACGTCGCCGGGTGCAAGCTCGAGCTCGGCGACCATGCGCGCCACCATTCCCTCGACCTGGCCCGCAAACCCGAAGACTGCCCCCGACTGCAGGGCCTCGATCGTGTTCTTGGCGATGACTGAGCGTGGACGCTCGACCTCCACCTGCCGCAACTGGGCGCCGCCGGCGCGAAGCGCCGCCACCGACGTCTCCACTCCGGGCGCGATGGCTCCGCCGACGTACCGACCGTCGGCATCGATCACGTCGAACGTCGTCGCCGTCTCGAAATCCACCACGATGCACGGGCCCGCGACAAGCGCCGCGGCCGCGACCGCATTGGCCACTCGGTCGGTCCCGACCTCGCGTGGATTGTCCACGAGGACTGGGAGACCGCTCTTCACCCCGGGGCCTACGACGACGGCGTGGACGTCGTCGAGGTCGCTGGCGAGCATCGCGCGCACTTCATGCAGCGCCACAGGCACCGTCGAGGAGACGCAGACGCCGCCGAGACTCCCCACCGCGCAGCAGCCTTCGACCAGCCCGATGACCAGGAGCGCCCATTCGTCGGCCGTGCGACGAGGGTCGGTCGACACCTGCCACGTCTCGAGGAGCTCGTCGCCGTCATAGACCCCGAACGTCGTGTGGGTGTTGCGAATGTCGATGCAGAGCAATCTCATGGCCGTACGTCCATCACAGCGGCCGGGATTGCGACGGGTGGCGCGAGCAGCCCCGCCGCCGCAGCCGAGTCGGGGATCGCGGCAGCGGATCCACCGATGTCAACGATCACGTTGTCGGCGTCGACGAAGACCACCGATGGCACGAGCTGGCGAGCCTCGTCGTCCTCGAACTGGCCGTAGCCAATCAGGATGACGATGTCGCCGGGGTGCACCAGGTGCGCAGCGGCGCCGTTGATGCCGATGACGCCACGGCCCCTGTCCCCCGCGATCGTGTAGGTCTCGAGGCGGGCGCCGTTCGTCACGTCGACGAGGTGCACGAGCTCGCCGGGAAGCAGGTCGGCCGCGTCGAGCAGGTCGGCGTCTACTGTCACCGAGCCGACATAGTTCAGATTTGCCTCTGTCACGGTGGCGCGGTGGATCTTCGACTTCATCATGGTGCGAATCACGGCGACACCTTCCCCAGGGTGACGGCGATGTTGTCGATCAGCCGGGTCGTCCCGATAGTGGCGGCGACGAGAAGCCGTGCGTCCCCTGTCTCCGCTGGCTCGGACAGGTCGAGGGCGCGCAGTGCGAGGTAGTCGGGCAGCACGCCAGGCTCTGCTGCCAGCTCCCGCTCCGCCGCGGCCAATACGTCGTCGGGCCCGCCTCGCATTACCGCCGCCCCGGCCTGCAGCGCCCGGTTGAGCGCCAGCGCAGAGCGGCGCTGCTCGGGCGAGAGATAGCTGTTGCGCGAGCTCAGCGCCAACCCGTCGCTCTCACGCACCGTGGGTGCGCCAACGACGTCGATCGCGAGGCACAAGTCGCTGACCATCCGCCGGATCAGCACAAGCTGCTGGTAGTCCTTCTCCCCGAAGACCGCGACATCCGGCTGCACGAGGCCGAACAGCTTCGCGACTACCGTCAGCACCCCGCGGAAGTGGCCCGGCCTGCTGGCACCGTCGAGGATGTCGGCGATCGGACCGGGGTCGACGGTGACCTGAGATTCGCCACCGGGATAGACCACGTTGGCATCGGGTGCGAAGACGACGTCGACACCGTGTTCGGCGCAGAGCGCAAGATCGGCTTCGAGCGCGCGCGGATAGCGAGCGAGATCCTCGCCCGGCCCGAACTGCAGCGGGTTGACGAAGATTGAGGTGACGACGAGATCACCCCGCTCACGAGCATGGTCGAACAGTGCTGCGTGACCGGCGTGCAGCGCTCCCATGGTGGGGACCAACGCGGTGCTGCGGTCACGATGACGCCCACCTGCGAGATGGCCCAGCGCTTCGCCCAGCCCGTCGCGTGTCGTGACGACGAGCGGTGTTGCTCCATCCTCGGGCGCGCGCGAGGTCGCCCCGCCGACCCTCGACCACGTGGAGACATCAGCGGCCATGGTGATCTCAGACAGCGAAGCCGGCCAGGGCGTCGTTGAGCGCCTCGACCATCTCAGCGGCGCGGCGAGGCTCGAGTCTGCCGTCGGCCACAGCGTGGTTGGCGGTCGCTCGGCCCATCACGACGTACGACTCGAGCGTCGAACGCGGCACCTCCTGCGACCTCAGAGATCGCAGGTGTGCGCGCACCGTCTCGACGTCGCCCCGCATGATCGGGCCGGTGAGCGCCGCGTCGCCATAGGCCAGTGCATTGTCGAGGGCCGCACTCATCAGGGGGCGCAACGTGCCTGCAGGGTCGTCGGACCCTGCGGCACGAAGCAGGTCCATCGCCTGGGTGACGAGCGTGACCAGGTGGTTGGCACCGTGGGCCAGCGCGGCGTGGTAAAGAGTGCGGTTGCCCTCTGCGACCCACACGATCGTCCCGCGAAGGTCGGCGACAAGCTGTTCGGCCAGCGGGCGCTCTCCCGGGTCGGCGGTCACTCCGAACACGCACCCTTGCAGCCGTTCCAGGTCGAGATCCGTGCCGGTGAAGGTCATCGCTGGGTGCATGGCGAACCCGTGGGCGCCGATGTCGATAGCCGGTGCGAGTACGTCGATGCCGTGGCGGCCGCTTGTGTGCACGACGTACTGGCCAGCTCGGATCGCCCCCGAGGCGACGAGCATGCGGACGACGTTGTCGAGAGCATCGTCGGGGACAGTCAGGAGGAGGAGGTCCGACGCCTTCGCAACCGCCGTTGGCTTGTCGACGTGAACCCCGGGCAGGAGTGTCTCGATGCGCGTCCGTGAGGCGTCGGACTCACCAGCGACGGCGACGATCTCATGACCGGCAGCGCGCAGAGACGCGGCAAGGACGGCACCGACGCGACCCGCGCCGATGACACCGATGGACAGGGTGTGCGCAGAGCGGTCGGTCGACTGGACCATGGTGTTCGCCTTTCGGTTCCAGTCCCCATGCGGGGTACCAGACGTTCGTGCGATCAGAGCATCCGTTTTGGATACAACTACAGAGTACGCGGCGGAAATGGGCGACGACATCAAATGCCGCCGTGTGCTATCTCACAACGAGGGCTGCGGCGAGCTATTGGCAGGTGAACTGTCAGACAAAGTGTGCAGAGTCACCGCACGGGCTGCGAGCACGACATGAATACGTGGGTGTAGGGGATGCGGAGCAGGTCGTGATGCACGGCCGTGGTGACGTTCTCGAAGGCCCGACGAGCAAGCCGCTCGTAGCCGTCCGGGGTCAGGATGCTCTGGCCACGATCCCTGCTGACGACAAAGCGAGACGCCTTCGACATGTCCGGCGTGTACGCCGCGTCGAGCGTCACGAGACGCCCGTCCTCAGCCAAGATGTCGCTCGCGACCTTGAAAAGGTGGAGCGCTTCGTCCTCGTCGATGTGATGGATCAGGCTCTTGGCGATGATGACGTCGAACGAGCCGGTCTCAACCGGGTCGAGGTCGTCGACGCGACTGGCGTAGTAGCGACCGAGATGACCGAACCTGCGCTTGGCAGACGCAATATATGCCTCGCTCAGGTCGATGCCGGTGTAGGCGACGCCGGGCAGGCTCTGGATGAGGTCACCAGGGCCACAGCCGACATCGAGGACACGAAGGCCCGGCCGCGGCTTGACGTACTTCTCTACGAGCTCGCGCCGGACTCGCGGAGATCCCACGACCTGCTGGAACGTCTCGTAAACAACGGGGATCGAGAGGACAGACCGAAGTCCCCGGGTGGTCTGTGCCACGTCAAGCTCCGTTCATACCGGGTGGGATGGACGCCGAACCGGGCGTTCACGACACCCTAGTCCCCACGAAACGGCCCTTCGCGAGGGCCTTACGGCGTGCAGACGACGCGCAGACCCTCGGCTGGTGTGAAGGTGACGTCGGCCGGGCCGGCACCCGCCAGCGCGGTGAGGTCGAGCCCGGGCTCTTTGCTCAGGAAGCCGCCGGCGCGGCGGATCTCGGCCACGTCGATCTCGATGTGCACGGCGTACGTCGCCGGAGGCGCCTTAGCCAGGTCGAGGCGAGCCACGAAGCCCGAGTCGTCGTACACCTGCGTGTCGCGGGCGACCCATGCGGTGGCCTCCGGTGCTTCGAATCGCGACACGTCGAGCGGGATGTCGCTACGGCCGTCAGCGTCCAAGGGGTGGAGCGTGACCCGAACCTCTGTCGCGGATCCGCTCGTTGGCACGCCCCGAATGATCGCCCAGCCCACGACGACCAGTGTGGTGCCTTCCCAGCGGACGTCGACGAGACGAGCGTCGAACTCCATCTCGGGTTCGGCCAGCCAGAACAGCTGCGGCGCAATGCCCGTGCCAGGTCTGTCAGCTAGGGGCAGCAGTGCAACGACGTGGTCACCCTCGACGCGTAGCGGCAAGCCCGACGGGTGCTGCGCGGCCCATTCGAGCACTTCCTCGGCGTCGGCCCGCCGATCCTGCGACACGAGCCAGCCTGCCACTCGGTGCACCACCCGCAGGCGACTCTCCTCGATGGGTGGCAGTCCGTCGAACACCCGCCGGATCCCGTCGCGCAGGACCTCCCAGTACGTGTCGTCACAACCCGGGACCTCCTGCAGGTAGACCGGTAGGTCACCGGGCAAGCCGGCTCGAGCCCAGTAGTCGAGGACGGTGGGCGACCCGATCGAGCGCACGATCTGCGTCGTCATCGCCTTCGTCGTGATGCGGTCCCGCAGATCGTCGACCTCGTGGCGGCGCTGCGTGATCGAGGAGTCGTCACCACGGACCCGCCAGTGGTAGACCGGCCTGCGGAGTACGTCGATTGCCCGCGCCCGCAGGTATGCCTCGACCATGGTCGGCTGGTCTTCGTAGCGGACGCCTTCAGGAAAAGAGAGCTGCTCCTTGTCCCAGAAGGACCGGCGGAAGATCTTGTCCCAGGCAAAGACGTTGTGAATTACCTGGGGAAAGTCGTCCGCCGTCGTGCGCAGCCGGCGCTCTCCGTGCACCCCCCGCAGGAAGGCCGGCTCCACCAGCTCCCCTGTCGCCTCGAACTGCTGCAGTACCGATCCGACGACCAGGTCCGACCCGCTCTCGTCGAGGGCGGCGACCATGAGCGCGTAGGCGTATGACGGGACCGTGTCGTCGGAGTCCACGAACGCGAGCAACTCACCCGAGACGTGCTTGGCGCCGATGTTACGTGCAGCCCCCAGGCCATGGTTGTCCGTCTGCAGAAGGTGGATCGTGGCGTTTCGACGTGCGTAGTCAGATGCGATCTCGGCCGACCGGTCAGTCGACCCGTCGTCGACGACGAGGATCTCGAAGCCTGTGAACTCCTGGGCGAGCAGGCTGTCGAGGCACTCCGACAGATAGTCCTCGACGTTGTATGCGGGGACGACGACGCTCAAGCGTGGGGCAACGTCTCGGGACCTGAAGAGTCGAGACAGCATCGCGGGCAGCCTAGCGGGGGCGACTACGCCACTTCCGGGCTGGAGTTCAGAACGTGTAGCCGAACTCCTCGATATCGCGGGCGTAGAGCTCCGCAACACGGTCGCGGCCGGCCGGCGTGTAGTAGTCACGGTAAGAGCCGTGCTTGCTCTTGTTCTTGTGCGGTAGCTCGACGGGCTCCTCCACGCCTAAGTGGCTGAGGATGGCGGGGATGTCCTTGTCGAGCGACTCCGTGCGGCCAATGTAGTCAGCACGCCTCGCCGGGGTCTCCAGCCAGTTGATCTGCGGCGTCCCCAGGCGCGCGAGGTCGTCAGGTCCCTTCATGATGAACGTGTCGAAGTCGGCGTACGTCACAATCTGAGCCCACGCTGGGTATTTCTCAAATTTCCTAATCGCGCCTTTGTGACCTTCCTTCGCGCGCCCGTGGAAGTCTTGGACATTCGACCACCATGAGACGAGCCGCGCCCAGGGGTTACGGACGACACCGAAGATGTAGTAGTCCTTCAGCTCCGGTTCCGTCTCGAGGATCATGCTCAATCTGTCGTGGCGGTGCCCGGACTCCCATCGAAGGTCAGAGAAAGTCTGGTCAAGCACATTTTCCATCGTAATTCCGCCGGTCTTCTGGAGATGGACGAAGAGGAAGCGGTGGGAATCGGAGATGCGCACAGCCCAGACACTAACAACTCCGGCGCACTGTCGGCGACTAGCCAACTCCCGCGCGAGACTTCCCACATCGGCCCCGAGCGCTGCGTATTAGGGTTTCTCACCGTGACCGACGGCTGGATGACCTGGCGTGAAGCGTGGGATCTCGCTCTCTACGGACCGAACGGTTTCTACCGCACTCAACAGCCGGCCGATCATTTCCGTACGTCGGTCCACGCCTCCCCTACCTTCGCCGATGCCCTCCTGGTGCTGATGCAGCGCGAGGGACTCACCAGCGTCACTGACCTCGGCGCGGGTGGAGGTGAGCTGCTCGCCCAGCTCCACGCCCGCGACGCGACCCTGAGCCTCGCCGGCATCGAGATCAGGCCGCGGCCGGCTGCCCTCCCCGCAACCGTCAGGTGGGGCAGCGAGCTCCCCGATCGGCTCGACGGTCTCGTCCTCGCCAACGAGCTGCTCGACAACATTCCGTGCGACGTGGTCGAGCTAGACCGACACGGTGACATCCGGTTTGTCGAAGTGCATCCCCGCTTCCACGACGAGCGACTCGGCGACCTCGTCGACGACCAGACTGCGTCGTGGCTCGAACGTTGGTGGCCCGTCAGCGAGCCAGGTCAGCGTGCTGAGGTTGGCAGGTCCCGCGAGGAGTGGTGGGTGGGAGTCTGCAGCCGAATCGGATCCGGTGTGGCATTGGTCGTCGACTTCGGCCACACCAAGGGCGAGCGACCTGACGCGGGCAGCCTGGCGTCATACCGCGCGGGACGCCACACGCCGCTCAACCTCGACGGGCGCCACGATGTGACCGCCCACGTCGCCGTGGACGCCCTAGCGGCGGCCGTCACGGGCTCATTGTCGACGCAGCGGGAAAGTCTGCGTGGCCTCGGCGTTACGGCTGCCCGGCCGGAGTTGGCGTTGGCCTCGACAGATCCAGCGGCGTACGTCGCCGGGCTCGTTGTGGCCGGCGAGCAGGCCGAACTGATCGGATCTCCAGGCCTCGGCGACTTCTGGTGGGTGCAGAGCCGCCACCTATCATCGGCCCCATGACGACCAACACCGAACGCATGGCCGCAGGCGACTGGTACATCACCGACGACGCGGTGATGGATATCCAGCGCGAGCGGCAGACGCTGATGGAGCGCTACAACGCGAGTCCCATCGCCGACCCGCTGACCCGACGCGAGCTGCTCGTCGAGCTCATGGGCCGGGTGGGCAGCGAGGTCGAGGTCAGGGCACCGGTGTACGTCGACTACGGCTCCAACATCCGCATCGGCAGCGGCGTCTTCCTCAACTACGGCTGCCAGCTCGCCGACGTCGCCACCATCACCATCGGCGACCACTGCCAGATCGGCCCCAACGTTCAGCTCCTGACCCCCATCCACCCGATCGATCCGCAGCGCCGCAAGGATCTCTGGGAGACTGCCGCCCCGATCACGTTGGGCAACAATGTCTGGCTCGGCGGCGGGGTCATCGTCTTGCCTGGCGTCACGATCGGCGACGACACCGTCGTCGGCGCCGGCGCCGTCGTCACCAAAGACCTGCCGGCCGGCGTCCTGGCGGTAGGGAACCCCGCAAAGGTCATCCGCGGGCTCCGCTGACCTACGTGGGAGCATGACAGCGTGACGGAGGAGCGGATCGTCGGGCTCGGTGCCGGTGCATCGGCGTTTCGCGGGTACGAACGCGGTGGCCGCGGGACCGACAGCGAGCTGGCGACGCAGGACATGGTCCTCAACATCGGGCCTCAGCATCCGGCAACCCACGGCGTACTGCGTCTGCGCCTCACCCTCGACGGCGAGCGCATCGTCGAGTGCGAGCCGATCATCGGCTACATGCACCGCGGAGTCGAGAAGCTGTTCGAGGTCCGCGACTACCGCCAGATCATCGTGCTCGCCAACCGCCACGACTGGTTGTCGGCCTTCTCGTCCGAGCTCGGCGTCGCCCTGGCGGTCGAGCGGATGCTCGGAATGGAGGTGCCGGTTCGCGCCACCTGGACCCGGATGCTGCTCGCTGAGCTCAACCGGGTGCTCAACCACTTGATGTTCCTTGGCTCCTACCCCATCGAGCTCGGTGCCATCACGCCGATCTTCTACGCGTTCCGCGAGCGCGAGACGATCCAAGAGGTGATGGAGGAGATCTCGGGCGGCCGGATGCATTACATGTTCAACCGCGTCGGTGGACTCAAGGAAGACATTCCAGCCGGCTGGCTCGGTCGCGCGTCAGCTGCCGTGGGGGCCGTCAGGTCGCGGCTGCCCCAGATCGAGGACCTGGTCCTCGGCAACGAGATCTTCACCGCCCGCACGCGCGGAGTCGGGGTCCTCACGCCGGCCCTCATCGACCAGTTCGGCGTCTCGGGACCTATCGCCCGCGCTTCCGGTGTCGACTTCGACATCCGTCGCGACGACAGCTACCTCGCGTATGACGAGCTGGCCGCCGCCGGCGTCCTCCGCATCCCCATCGGCACCGCCGGCGACTGCAACGCCAGGTTCCAGCTGCTCATGGACGAGATTCATGTCTCCCTCGCTCTCGCCGATGCGTGCCTCGACAAGCTCGGCGCGCTGCCGCAGGGCCCGATCAACGTACGGCTGCCGAAGATCGTCAAGGCGCCGGAGGGGCACACATACGCCTGGACCGAGAATCCACTCGGAATCAACGGCTACTACCTCGTGTCCCGCGGCGAGAAGACACCTTGGAGGTTGAAGCTGAGGACCGCCTCGTTCAACAACCTGGCGGTGCTGCCGCAGATGCTTCCCGGATGCGTGGTCGCGGACATGGTCGCGATCTTGGGCTCGATGTTCTTCGTGGTAGGGGATATCGACAAATGAGTCTGAGGGTTCGCGATACGTCGGCCCTCGCTGTCGCATCGGTAGCAACCGGCCTGCTCGCGTACGCGTTCTTCGCGATGACAACTCGCGGGCTCGGGGCTGAGGCGGCATCCCCGGTGACCGTGCTGTGGACCTACTGGAGCTTTGCCGCCGCCGCGCTCACCTTCCCTGTGCAGCACTGGATTGCGCGGAGTGTGAGCGCCCACCAACACGAGAACGACATCAGGTCCTCGCTACGACACCTGAGCGGCATCGTGCTCGCCGCCGCCGTGGTGTTTGGTGCGTTGTCGTGGCTTGCCCGCGACGCGCTCTTCCAACGTGACGGACTGGCATTTCCCGCGATGGTCGCGGGAGTCACCGTAGGGTCCGCGATCATGGGCGTCGGCCGAGGCACGCTGACCGGAAGACGCCAGTTCGGCGGCGTTGCCTACATGCTCGTCGCGGACAACGCCGTTCGATGCCTCGGCGCTGCCGCGCTGATGCTTGGCGATGTCAAGGATCCGGTTGCCTACGGTGCCGTCCTGCTGGCCGGCTACGTCATCGTCATCGGGCGACCTGCTTCACTGCGCGTCGGGTCTCGAGAGGGCCACGCGAGCGCGACGTCTCCGCTCCGGTTCCTGGGGGGTGCGTCGTCCGGTCAGCTCCTCGCCCAGCTGGTGCTCACCGGTGGTCCCGTGTTGCTGGCACTCGGAGGCGGTACGCCGGTCGAGGTCACTGCGATGTTCGCGGGTCTCGCCCTCTTCCGGGCTCCGTACACGTTCGCCGTCGGGTTGGTGTCGCAGCTGACCGGACTGTTCACGTCCTTCGTGATGCAAGGGCGGCGAGCGACCGTCGAACGCGTGCGCAACCTCATCATCTCCCTGACCGCTGCCACCGTGCTCGTTGCCGCCGCGCTCGGCATCACCGTCGGCCCGGCCGCCGTGCGGCTGGTGTTCGGCTCCGAGGTCCACCTCGAATCCGTCCAGGCGATGCTGCTGACCATCGGGAGCGCGGTGGCGCTGGGAGGCCTCGTCCTCACCGTCCTCGTTCTGGCACTGGATCGATCGGCCGGCGTTCCCCGCGCTTGGCTGACGGGCTGCTTCGTCGCCGCGGCATTCTTCACGATCGCCGACCTGGCGCCGCTTGACCGCGCCTGTTGGACGTTCGCGTTGGCCCAGGCAGCGGCGTTCGTCGTCCTCATGGTGGAAGAGGAGCGGGGTCGCAGCCGGATGCGGGTTGCTGACCTCGACGGTCGATCCTCCATCACGCCTGAGCGATGAGTGGTGTCGGCAGTCCGCCGACCGATCCGCAATACTCGACTCCCATGCGCGGAATAATCCTGGCCGGTGGCACCGGTAGCCGGTTGCATCCGATCACGCTCGGCGGCAGCAAGCAGCTGATCCCGGTCTATGACAAGCCGATGATCTACTACCCCCTGTCCACGTTGTTGCTTGCCGGAATCCGCGACATCCTCGTCATCACCACGCCCCACGAGGCAGACGCGTTCACTCGACTGCTCGGAGATGGTTCGCGATTCGGCGTCAACATCACGTTCGCCCGCCAGCCAGAACCTCAAGGGTTGGCCCAGGCCTTCACGATCGGCGCGGACTTCATCGGCGACGAGAGATGCGCGCTCGTCCTTGGCGACAACATCTTCTACGGTCAGGGTCTGGGGCTCCAGCTCAAGCGCTTCGCGACCCTCGCCGGTGCGGCGATCTTCGCCTACTGGGTCAACAACCCCCAGGACTACGGGGTCGTCGACTTCTACGCCGACGGACGGGCCCTCTCGCTTCAGGAGAAGCCTGCGAAGCCCCGCAGCAACTACGCAGTGCCTGGTCTGTACTTCTATGACAACAACGTGGTCGAGATCGCCCGCGGCCTGAAACCGTCGGACCGAGGTGAGTACGAGATCACCGACATCAACCAGGTGTACCTCGAGAGGCAAGAGCTCCACGTCCACCTGCTCGCTCGCGGGACTGCGTGGCTGGACACGGGAACTTTCGACTCACTCAACGACGCCAGCAACTTCATCCGGACCGTCGAGCACCGACAGGGCCTGAAGATCGGCTCACCGGAGGAGGTGGCCTGGCGGCAAGGGTTCCTCAGCGATGACGAGCTTCGCGAGCGTGCCGAGACCATGCTGAAGAGTGGCTACGGCAGCTACCTGATCGACCTGCTCGACCACCCGCAGCTGGCCTACCGGCCGCTGGGAGGCTCGCCCCGCCGCGATTCGGAGAGCGGCGGCTCTAACGGCTGAGCCGCGCCCGCACCTTGAGCGGCTCCCACCAGCCACGGTGGTCGACGTACCACTGGATGGTGTCGGCGAGACCCTGCTCGAAGTCGATGCGGGGTCGATAGCCGAGCTCGCTCTGGATCTTGTCGATGGCGACTGCAGTAGCGCAGGTCGTGTCCCTTGCGGTCCTCGACGTTGACAACACTGCTCCCAGCCAGCTCCGCACGCGGCCAGCAGCTTGTCCGTGAGCTCACGGTTGGTGAGCTCGGTGCCGCCGCCGATGTTGTAGACCTCGCCAGGTCGTCCGCCCTCGAGAACCAGATGCACGCCGCGGCAGTGGTCGTCGACGTGCAACCAGTCGCGGGAGTTGGCGCCTTCGCCGTACAACGGAACGGTCTGGCCGTCGATCAGGTTCGTGACGAAGAGCGGGATGACCTTCTCGGGGAACTGGTAGGGCCCGTAGTTGTTGGAGCATCGGGTCACGCAGACGCCGAGCCCGTGGGTGCGGAAGTAGGAGCGCGCCATCAGGTCACTGGAGGCCTTGGAGGCGGAGTACGGCGAGTTGGGCTCCAGCGGCTGCAGCTCGTCCCAGCTGCCTGAGTCGATCGATCCGTACACCTCGTCGGTCGACACGTGGACGAACGCTGCGACGCCGTGCTGCAACGCCGAGTCCAGCAGGGTTTGGGTCCCGACGACGTTCGTCATCACGAAGTCCGCGGCACCGAGGATCGAGCGGTCGACATGACTCTCAGCGGCGAAGTGCACCACCGCGTCGACCTGACCCATCAGGGCGTCGACGAGCCCTCGATCGAGGATGTCGCCCTCGACGAACTTCAGCCGGGGGTCGTCGATGACCGGCGCGAGGTTGGCCAGGTTGCCCGCGTAGGTGAGGCTTGTCGATGCACGGTGACGCTGTCGGGTGTCACGCCGCCCCAGGCATCGCCGAGCACGGATCGCACATAGTGACTGCCGATGAAACCGGCGCCACCTGTCACCAGGATTTTCACGACTGGTCTCTTTCGTCGAAGGGTTTGTCGGCTGCGAGGAAGACCGACGACCCGAAGGGCAGGTGGTGCGCTCGCAGCAGTCGGCTGTCGATGCTCGACAGCCCATCAGCAACCGGTCCATGCGCGACGACACCTTCGTGAGCCCGGTGTCTTGGCTCGTCGACCGCCTACGGAGCCGGCGCCAGATCCGCTCGGCAGCGAAGAACGGGAAGACCGGCAAAGAACGCATAGGTCGAGCGGCGTACGACGAACCCCGCCGCCTCGACCGCAGCGCACCAGTCGCGCTTCGGTGTAGCGGCGGTAGTGCCCAGCCCGCACGTCGTGGTCTGACCACGCCCACTGGTAAGCCGGCACCGACACGAGCAGCCGCCCACCGGGCGTCGATCACCCGGGCCAGCTCGCTCGACCGCCTGGGCTTCGGGCTCACAATGCTCGACGACGTCGAATGCCCCGACCACATCGAAGGTCGCATCGGGGAACGGCAGCGCGAGCGCCGACGCACACACCCCTTCAGCCCGGCTCGAAGCCCGCGCGGGTCGAGGTCGATCGCGATCCGCCGGTGGTCGCCTCGCATCCAGCCGACGCTCGGTCCGTCGGCGCTGCCGACGTCGAGCACCAGCGGCTGGCTCGCCGAGGTAGTCCCCGAGCGCGGCCTGCAGCAGTCGCGCCCGGGCCCGGTACCACCAGTACTCGGGTTGCTCGATAGACGACGAGCCGGCTGCGCGGATCTGGTGCATGTCTCAGACCTACGGCTCGCCGGCTGCGCCGCGGCGAGCACAGTGAAAGCTGTCGACCACGCGCTCGCTGTCGGCGGCCGTCAGGTTGTTGTAGAACGGCAACCGCAGCAGCCGACCGCTGATGTCGTCGGTCACCGGGCACTCGGTTGAGCCGCGCCGCGAACCGGCGCCCGGCATCGGAGCTGTGCAGCGGCACGTAGTGGAACGTCGGCTGGATGCCCTGCTCCCGCATCCGCTCGCAGCACAGCGTCGCGGGTCGCGTTGGTCGGGCAGCAGCACGTAGAACATGTGGTAGGCTGACTCGCAGTGCTCGCGGGAACGACGGGCAGCCGGAACCCCGAGCTCGTCGACCGTGCGGCGCGAGCAGCGCGCTCGTAGCGCTCGAAGACGTCGCGCCGCTTGCGCCTGGATCGACGTCGCGCTGCTCCAGCTGTGCCGTGCAGGTATGCCGCCAGCATGTCGGACAGGCCGAACGACGAGCCGATGTCCTTCCAGGAGTACTTGTCGACCTGGCCGAGGAAGAACGCCCTGCGGTTGGTGCCCTTGTCGTAGAGCACCCGGGCCCGGTCGACGTCGCGGCGTCGTTGAGCAGCAAGCGCCCCACCCTCGCCGCAGACGATGTTCTTGGTGTCGTGGAAGCTCTGGGTGGCGAACCGGCCGAGGCTGCCCAGCGGCTCGCCCGTGCCAGCGACCGAAAAGTCCGTGCGCGTTGTCCTCGATCACCGCGACGTCAGGCCGGTCGGCGAGCACCTTGCGGATGCCCGTCGATGTCGCAGGCGACGCCGGCGTAGTGGACCGGGACGACCGCGCGGACCGTGTCGTCGAGCAGCGTCTCGAGGTGCTTCGGGTCGAGCCCCAGCGTCGCGGCTCGATGTCGCAGAAGATGATCCGCGCGCCCTGGCGCACGAACGCCAGCGCAGTCGTGGTGAACGTGAACGACGGCACGATCGACCGTGTCGCCGGGCTTGAGATCCAGCAGCAGTGCCGACAGCTCGAGGGCGGACGTGCACGAGGTCGTCAGCAGCACCTCCTGCGGCGCCGATCTCCTGCTTGAGCACGCTCGCGGACGCTTGACGCTGAACGGCGCCGCCGGACGAGGTGTGTCCGCCCTCGAGCGACTCGCTGGATGTAGGCCAGCTCGTCGCCCTCGATGGCCGCGCGGTTGAACGGGATCGGGCTGGGCTCACTGCATCGTCGCCTGGCCTTCGTTGCTGAGTCTGTCGTGTGTCCGAACACCGGCACACCTTACGTCGCCCACGCGGATCCAGTGTGATCCACGGCCACGGCAGCTCTCGGCCCAGCCGTTGCGCAGTTGCTCGTCGCTGTCGCGGAAGTACTCGCGCAGCAGCTCGTCAGAGCTCCGCACCGAGTCGGGGTGGTGTGCCGTCGCTCTGGTTGACCAATCGTTGAGCCTGAGCAGGCCGGTAGTGCAGCGTCGACACCCAGGCCGGCGTACAGGTCGCTGATCGACGACGGTCGCGCGACCAGCTCCTCCAGGAACGGCACATGCACGGCCTTGCCGGAACGTGGCGAACCAGGGCTGCCAGGTAGTCGACGTACCGTCCACGCTCGAGGTAGGCGAACGGCGAGACCGACGTCGTCGCCGGGTCCCAGTCTCGGGGACCGGCGAGGTTCTCCTCAAGGGCCGTGCTCGAGCGGGCGGTCCTCCAGCCCGTGCTGTCGTGCTGAAGCGCCAGTTCGATACAGCGCGCGTCACCGGGTCGCGCAGCTGTACGACGATCTCGGCGCTCGCCCAGCACGCGCAGCCGCGCCGCGTGGCTGCCTCCGGAATCCTCGATGTAGCTGGTGCTCTTCTCGCCGCAGCAGCTGCTCGGAGGTGGCGTGGGCGAAGTAGGTCGTCGTGGTACCAGTCGAGCCCGCGCTCGGCGAGCTCCTCGGACATGAACACCTTGGGCTCAGGGCGCGTCGGCCGGGCCATCGTGATGTCGGGATGCGCGTCGAGCAGGACGCCAAGGTCGGTGGTGCCGCAGCGCTGGCCACCGATGACGAGCAGGTGCCGCGTCAACCCGGAGCACCCGATCGACCACGTGGTAGGTCTCGTGGGCGCTGACCGCGTTCAGCGTCCGAACGACGTACTCACCGAGCATCGACAGCAGCGCGATCGTGAAACCGTTGAACACCGCCAGCAGCACGACCAGCGTCGTCCAGCCCTCGAGGTCCGTGTCCGCGAACATGCCCGCCGATCAGGTAGCCGAATCCGAGCACGAAGCTCACACCCGCCACGACGAACCCGCCGAGGGCCGCCAGCCGCAGCGGGAAGGACGAGTAGCTGAACAGAATCGTCAGCACGAGCCGAGCAATCCGGATCAGGTTGTAGTGGCTCTTCCCGACCGCACGCGGCTCATGGCGCACCGTGACGTTGGACCGGTTGCTGGAGTACTGCAGTGCCTGCCCGGTGATGTAGGGATACGCCGTGCGCGACGCGCAGATCCGGTCGACGACGTCACGCCGCATGATCCGGAAGTTCGAGACGTCCAGGTCCGTTGGCTGGCCGAAGACACGACGGTTGATCATGCTGATCGCCTTGCTGCCGAGCCGTCGATAGCCCGCCGCCTGCTTGCGTCTCGAACGTACCGAAGACGACGTCGCGCCCCGTCATCGCCTCGTCGATGAGCAGCGGGACCTGGTCGGGAGGGTTCTGCAGGTCGTCGTCCATCGTGATGACGTAGTCGCCCTTCGCCTCACGGAAACCGGCGAGGTTGGCGTTGTGCTGGCCGTAGTTGCGCAGCAGGTTCAGCGCCACGATGTGTGGGTTGTCGCGGGCCTCGCCCGGCGATGACGTCCCAGCTGCCGTCGCGGCTGCCGTCGTTGACGAGGATGATCTCGTACGACAGCCCGGCCGTCTCGAAGACCTCGACCACGCGGTCGACGGAGTCCCCCACCACCGCTTCGCTCTCGTACACCGGGATGACCACCGTGTACACGAACGCACGTCTGTCGAGCACGCCTGCCGTCGGACCCGCATGCGGGCTCGTCATTGTGTTACCAACGCTTTTTCCTCCGACTGGTGGCTTACCGGCCTCGACCCTACGCGCAGCGAGCACGAAGACCCGCAGCCCGGCAGCCGTGCCCTGCTCAGATCGTCCGTTACGAAGATAAACCATCCGGTACGGCGCGGTGAGTCACCGCCACGGCCGGACGCGATGGCGGTCGGTCAACGCCCACGACGGAGCTTCGACACCTTTGCTCTGATCTGTGTCGCGACCTTCCGGACACGAGGTAGGCGCGCCACCTGGCTCGCGGGAGGCGGCTTCGATGCTGGTTGCTCATCCACCAGCTGTGCCTTGGTCTCCCGAACTGCCTTCTTCCGGGCAGCCCTCGCACCGGCTGCTGCCACGTCGTGCGAGATCGCAGCGGCGTCGAGGAACAGCCGGTTGTAGTCGACCGCGATCTCGTCGAGCCGGCGCTGTGCGTCCGCGTTGCCGGGATCGTCTGCCAGCGCTGAACACTCCCGCCAGGTCGCCTCCGCGACCACCTGCAGGCCTTCGGGGATCTCAAGATCCGCCCAGTTGAGCGGGTGGCGGTTCAGCTCTGGGTCGATGAACGTGTCGACGGCGTGCGGACGCATGTCGGTGAGGTCCACGTTGTAGGTGAGATCCAGCTGCTCACCGACTGCCTGCACTACCGGGCGCCAGTCGCTAACGAGGTCGTCATACCGGACGAACGCCCGTGGCTTGCCCCTGGTGTCATGCTCGCTCATCAGGTTCGCGTTGACCCAGCGCGCGACATTCGTGACCTGGTACCGACGTACATCCGCGTCGTCGCCCTTTGCGTAGTACGTCGCCCGACTTCCCACCACCTCTGCAGGGTGGCGGAGCATCATCACGAATCCCGGCTGGAACTGGAGTGACTCGGCGGCTTGCGCCCACAAAGTGGGCATCCATGCCGACCGCGGATCCTTCACCGCGACCTGCGGGGCATGACCGACCTGCTCGCCCAGCCAGTCGCGGATGAGGTCGCCGTGCCTCGAGTGAACATGCTCCGCGACCTTCGCTTGCGCATCGGGCCGTGCGTCGAACATGTCGACGTTCGCCTGATCGAGGATCTTGCGATGGAACTGGATCGCCCACCGGGACTCGAAGAAACCCCGCGGGTTCGACTTGTTGGCACCAAGGAAGGGGCGCGGGACGTGCAGGCCTAGGTAGTTGAACGTTCCCGACATCGTGCTCGTGCCGCTACGACCGGCACCGGTAAGCAGGACGAAGCGCCGCGGAACCTCTTGTACGAGTGTGGCCTCGAAGTCGTACTCTCCCAGTTGGTCGAGCTCCGGCACGTGCTCTCCTCGCGATCTCGTCCCCGCAGGAGCGCAGCATACTCGCGGATATTGTGCCCAGCGGGCGGTCACCTGCCCACGCGGGTGATGACAATGCTCCCGACCACAGTGGCGGGTAGCCTGGCACGCGCGATGAGCGATGCGAAGTGGAAACGAGCGGCGGCCCGGGCCAACCCCCGTGCCGTCTTGCGTGGCGTCCGGCGGCGAGTCGGAGCGGCCCGACAGAACCGAGCAGAGCACGCTGCGGGTTCGCTGAAGATCAGCGTCATCGTCCCCGTCTACAACGTCGAGAGCTACCTCGACGAGTGCTTGGACAGCATCCGAGACCAGTTCCACCGAAATCTGGAGATCCTCGTTATCGACGATGGATCATCCGACGGATCGGCGGCGATAGCCGAGCGGCATGCGGCCGAAGATGACCGGATTCGGGTTGTCAGCCAGACGAACGCCGGCCTCGGGGCGGCCCGAAACGCAGGTGTCGAGCGTGCAACCGGCGACTACCTGACGTTCCTTGACTCCGACGACATACTGCCGCCTCGTGCCATCTCGCGGATGGTCGCGGCGGCCGCGAACACCGGGTCGGACATCGTCGTGGGTGTCTTGGTGCGCTTCAATGCAAACCGACGCTGGCGTCCCGACTGGGCTCAAAGCTTGCACGGAACCGATCGTCTCGGCATCTCCGTCACCGACCTGCCGGGCATCGTTCGCAACAACTACAGCTGCGGCAAGTTGTTCAGCGCAGCCTTCTGGCGGGAAAGCGGCCTGTCGTTTCGCGAGGGTGTCTCGTACGAGGACCAACCGCTCGTCACGCAGTTGTATTGCCGCGCGAAGGCTATCGATGTCCTGACGACCACCACGTATCTGTGGCGGCAGCGCGGCGACCTCAGCTCGATCAGCCAGCAGACCCACTCACTGAGCGATCTTCGCGACCGAATTGCCGCCTGGGAAATCAGCCACGACGTCCTGTCCACCGAAGCTCCGGCCAGCGTGTACGACGCCTGGCTGGCGACGTTGTGGAACAGCCATTTTCACTGGTATCTGCGAAGCCGTTCGGTCAGCGACGACGTGTACTGGGCGGAGATACAGGCAGCGGTCTCACGACTGACTGAGGGGACTTCGGACGCCGTCCTACACGAGGTCGAACCGCACAACCGGGTCGCAGTCGAGCTCGTCCGGCGTGGCTTGCGGGACAAGTTCTCCTTCTATCGTTGGGCCAACGGGTACCTGCTGCAGAAGGTCCCGACGGAGCTCACGCCCGAAGGGTTGCTTTTCAAGCTGCCTACCTTCGACGAGGACGACCTCGACATCCCGGCTGACGCATATCGACAGTCGGTCGAACAGATCCCCCTCGTCCATCGCCTCGACCGCGCGGAGTGGACTCCTGCGGGCGACCTGCTCGTGCACGGGTGGGCGTTCTTCCAGTTCGTGGACCTGGCCGACGAGGAAACCAAGATCACGCTGGCCCTCGTCGACGACAAGACCGGAGAGAGGCGAGAGGTGGTGGCATCTGCGACCGACGAACGCACGCCACTTCCTCCGTCCGATGACACCTGGGCTTCCTACGACGGCGCCGCCTTCGCAGCCGAGCTCCCGGTTCACGACATGCTTGCCCGGCGTTCGCTGGGTCCTGGTGACTCGCTGTCTGTCCACGTGCGCGTCGAGACGGGCCCGTTGTCCAGGACGATCGCGGTCACAACGGTGCACCCCGGCGGGTCGGCGGGTCAGCTACCACCGCTTCAGCATGATGGCGGCTTCGTCCATCGCTCTGACCTCGGGGACGAGCGGACCTACCGGCTGCTCTACCTGCCTCGGCGTGTCACGGCGGAAGACTTGCGCCTGGACGGGGCGACGCTGTCGGGACGGCTCCGTGGAGACGGCGACAAGATCGAGTCGTTGCGCCTCGTCGACGTAGACACCGGCCATGCCCATCCGTCCCCCGTCACCGACACCGCGTCAGGCGACGTCGAGTTCAGCGTCGCGGTGCCGACCACGCCTCCGCGCGAGCCTGCAACAGCCACCGTCTGGTCCCTTCGGGCCAAACTGGCGAGCGGCGCCGTCGCGCTGGTGACACCGCTGGCGGGCAGCATCGACCGCGTCACCGGGAAACAGGGTGAGACCACGCTTGTCGTCAAGCAGTCTCATCGAGGCGCCGTCGTCGTGTCAGTGGGGCAGACATCGGTCGAGTTCGATCAGATGACGGTAGTGGACAACAACGCTTTGATAATTGGCCACGTGTCGGGGGCGACGTCGGGCCAGCTGTCCCTTCGCTTCGATTCGCGGCGAACAACCTCGGTGTCGACAGTCGTGGCTGTAGACGACGGAGCTTTCGAAGCCGTCCTCCCGCTCGTCCACGATGTCGGGCGCTTCGGGTCCCACCCGTTGCCGGCCACGGCTTTCACCGTCGAGTTCCTGCTGAGCCTCCCGACGGGCGAAGAAATCGCCGGGAATGTGCTTGTCGGCTCGCAGCTGATGTCCACGCTGCCGAAGTTCTTCGAGCATGGCGCTCTTGCCCTCACGCTTGTGCGAGCTTTCGACGGTGCGCTCCAAGCCAACCTCATCACCCCGATCGGCGCCGAGTCGCGAGGGCGATACCGGGCTGGCGTGCTCGAGCGCACCTGGGCCGACGTCAGCCCGGAGCGCCTCGATGGCGTGCTGATCGAGACCAACTTCGGAGAGATCGCCGGATGCAACGGCGCCGCCGTGCACGACGAGCTGCGTCGGCGCGGTGCTGACATCGTCATCAGCTGGGTCGTCCGCGATCACTCCGTCGTCGTACCAGAAGGTGGCATTGCCGTCGTCAAGAACAGCCCGGACTGGTTCCGTGCACTGCGAACGTCGAAATACCTAATCGAGAACATGTATCAGCCGGCATTCCACAAGAAACCGCCCGGCCAGGTCATCGTCCAAACGTTTCACGGATATCCGTTCAAAGTGATGGGCGCCCCCCATTGGGGCCGGATGGCATTCAGCGACACGAAAATCAGGTCAATGGACGAGCGCGCCGCCGAGTGGGACTTTCTCGTCTCACCTGCTCGGTACGCGACACCGTTGCTGACGCGCGACTTCCGGTACGACGGCCCGGTGCTGGAGATCGGCTACCCGCGCAACGACATCCTGGTCTCCGCCGAGGCACCTGACATCCGCACCTCCGTGCGCGAGCATCTTGGGATCGGCGAGGACCAAAAGGTGGTCTTGTACGCACCGACGTTCCGCGACTACCTGTCGGTCGACGACCACACGGCTCCCATCGTGGATTTCCTCGATACCGAGGCTCTGTCGCGGCAGCTCGGTGAGTCCACCGTGATTCTTATCCGAGGCCACGCGTTCAACGCCCGGACTCCACAACGACCCCACTCTGGCGCTCGCATCCTCGATGTCACGGACTATCCGGAGCCTGCGGACCTCTACCTCGCTGCTGACGTAGCGGTGCTGGACTACTCGTCGCTGCGGTTCGACTTCGGGGTGACCGGTAAGCCGATGTTGTTCCTCGTTCCCGACGTGGAGCTCTATCGCGAAAGTCGCGGCTGGCTCATCGACTACGAACCCACCGCGCCAGGCCCACTTCTCAAGACGACGGCTGAAGTCGCAGACGCCCTCCTAGACCTTGACGGTGTCGTTCGGGACTACAAGGCGGCATACGAACAGTTCCGGAGGGACTACCTAGACCTTGAGGACGGCCGAGCGTCAGCCCGGTTGGTCGATGCTGTGTTCGTACCGCGCGGAGATGCGCCACCTGCCGGCTGACCACAAAGTGAAGTCATCCAATGAGACAGGCACTAGCGGGGTAAAACAAAGTCATTTACATTTGGCATTATTGCCGCCTTTTTGAATCAGCCATGGACCGCTTAGGAGAGCCTTCCCTCACTAGATCTCTCTTCGTATTCTTAGTATTCTTGAGCTATGGCTGGAATTGACGTCGGCAGTGACGCACCGGGGCAGACCGGTGCTGAGACACAGCCCCCGCTCACCCAGGCCGCCGAAGCGCACCACCACCACCGCGACGTGTCCGGGGGCTGGCTTCGGCCCGCTGTTTTCGGTGCGATGGACGGGCTCGTCTCAAACTTCGCTCTGGTTGCCGGGGTCGCCGGTGGGGGCGCTGGCCGCTCTGCGGTGCTGTTGACCGGCCTCGCCGGGTTAGCCGCCGGCGCGTGCTCCATGGCCGCCGGTGAATACGTCTCAGTGGCATCCCAGGAGGAGCTGACGCGGGCCGAAATCGCCACCGAGCAACGAGAGCTCGCCGTCAACCCCGAGGAAGAACACGACGAGCTCGTGCGCACCCTGATCGGGCAAGGCCTCAGCGAGAAGACCGCCGAGCAGGCGGCAGCCGAGATGGGCAGCGACCCCGATGCCCTGTGGCGAACTCACGTCCGCTACGAGATGGGGGTCGACCCCGACGACCTGCCGTCGCCGTACCTTGCGGCCTCGGCGTCTTTCCTCGCGTTCACGGTAGGCGCTGTCATCCCTCTTCTCACCTTCCTGCTCGGCTACGAGTCGATCCTGGCTGCCGGCGCTGTCAGCCTCCTGGGGTTGTTCGTTGCCGGTGCCGTCGTGGCCAAGATGACCGCGCGACCAGCATGGTACGGCGGCATACGCCAGACCCTGGTCGGTTTCCTCGCCGCTGCCGCCACCTATGGGTTCGGCCAGCTGGTCGGCGGGACCCTGGGATAACCTCGCAACCCAAGGCCCGGTTCCTCGTGTAGACGGTGCGAATCAGGCGTGGGTCTCGTGCTCGTGGTCGGCGTGGCTCATCGCTTCGAACTGGATCGTCGAGTGCTCCACCGAGAAGTCGGAGTCAAGGCAGTGCTGCACGACGTCGAGCATCGAGGCAAGGTGCCCGTCGTAGAAGCACGAGTCGTCCACCACAACGTGGGCTGTCAGCACCGGTAGGCCGCTCGCCACCTGAGTTGCGTGTAGGTCGTGCACCTCATGGACATGAGGCACTCGCAGTAGGCGTTGACGCACCTCGACCAGGTCGAGGCCTTTGGGGGTTGACTCCATCAGGACATCCACGCTCTCGCGGAGCAGTTTGAGAGTGCGCGGGATGATGAGTGCCCCGATGAGAAGAGACGCCACTGCATCGGCGCGTTGCCAACCGGTCAAGGCGATGACGGCCGCCGCGACCAGCACCGCGGCCGACCCCAAGGCGTCGTTCACGACCTCCAGGAATGCAGCCCTCGTGTTCAGGCTGTCGCCACGACCGCCTACCAAGATCGCGATGCAAACGACATTGCCGACAAGACCGATGCTGCCGAAGAGGAGCATTGCGCCCGAAGAGACCTCGGGGGCGCTGAACAGCCGTCGGACACCCTCGACGAGGATGAAGCCACCCACTGCCAAGAGCACCGCAGCTTGGGCAGCCGCTGCAAGCACCTCGGCACGCCGATACCCCCAGGTACGTTCGTCGGAGCTGGGGCGGCGTGCAAGAACGGCCGCAAAGTAGGCGAGGGTCAAGCCTGCGACGTCGGTGAGCATGTGACCCGCGTCCGCCAGGAGCGCAAGACTTCCAGAGACGATCGCCCCGATGACCTCAACCACAAGCACGGCACTGGTGATAGCCAGTACCGCCGCGAGTCGTCCACGATGGTCACGCAGGTCATGGTGGCCGTGCGCGTGCGGGTGCTCGCCCATCACCTTCCCCTGTGGAACAGGTAGGAGGCGGCTTGTAAGGCCGTCGCATCGTCGATGGAGGCGCCATCGAGTGCTGCCGATCTCATCGTAATATGGCGATGCTAGCCGCAGCCGGAACGCACGAGTAGCTACCGCACCGCCGCCGAGGAGGGCACCAACGCATGACCACCGACAACGCCTACACCGTCGAAGGGATGACGTGCGGGCACTGCGTGAGCTCCGTGACCGAGGAGGTCAGCAAGATCCCCGGCATCATCGACATCGCTGTCGATCTCGAGAAAGGACGGCTGCGGCTGACAAGCGAGCAGCCCGTAGCCGAATCGCGCGTCAAGGAGGCGGTCGTCGCCGCCGGTTATGCGCTGACTGCCGCCCGCTCGTAAGGCCTGTCGGGTGCTGCATCGCGGTCGGCCGACGTGCAAGCGAACAGATAGTCAGACCATTGGATCGAGAGTCTCTGGGGTGAGACCCTCGACGGCCGTCTCGAAGCTGTCGTCAGGCCGGTCGAGGGCAGCCGCAAACGGATCCAACTTGCGCAGGTCGACGATCTGGCCGGTGCTCTCCGACAGCAGCAAGTCGATGGACGCTCGCGCGACCAGCCTCGACTCGAGAAGCGAGTCGGCAGGCTCTTGGCCGAACGCCTTCGTCCTCATCGGCGTCCCGGTCCGCTCCGGGTTGATGCAGTTGACACTGACGCGGTACGGCGCCCATTCCTCTGCGAGCGCCTGGGTCAGATTGACGACGGCTGCCTTCGCTGAGGTGTAAAGGCTGTAGCCGGCTCGCCCTCGCGTGTAGGAGCTGGACGTAAAGAAGAGCAAACTGCCGCGGCTAGCCTGGAGGTGCGAGAAGAGCTCCTGGGCAATCAGGACGGGCGCCACGTAGTTGATCTCCGTGGCTGCGTAGATCGTCTCCTCGGAGGTGCCGACGAGGTCCCCTCGTGGCAGCACGGCGGCCGCGTTGACGACGAAGTCAATGCTGCCGCGCTCGTCCAGCACGCTTGTGACTGCTGCGATGATGTCGTCGCGCCGCTCGACGTGCGTGCGGGTGCTGGAGCGGCTGAACGTGTGCACATTGGCCCCGAACCCCTCCGCCAGGGTTGCGATGTCGGCGCCGATACCGTAGCTGCCGCCGAACACGACCAGCGTCTTACCCGCGAGCGCGGCGCGATACTGCTCGTCGGTGCGAGGAGTCGGGAGGTCCTGGCTGGCCAGCTGGAACAGCTTGTCGACCAGGTAGACGTCGATGGGCTCGGTGACCTTCATGTTGCGCTCGTCACCGTGCACAACCCAGATCGGCACGTCCGGCAGGTAGCGCAGCACGACTGTGCAGTCGTCCGTCGCTGTGAAGTCGGGATCCTCACCGGCGAGCTCATAGGCCCTCTTGATCACTGCTGCCCGGAAAGCCTGCGGCGTCTGACCTCTGCGTAATGACGCCCGTGGAGGGATGTTGCGGATGGTGTTGTCCGACGTCACTTCGATGATCGTGTCAGCGGACGGGATGGCCACGTCGACCGCATCGTAGGAGTCCAGCGCCTCGAAGCACTCGGTAATGATCCTGGCGCTGAGGAGTGGTCGAACGGCTTCGTGGAAGAGCACCTTGACGTCATCGTCACCGAGCGCCTCAAGGGCCTTCAGCGTTGTCCCGTTACGGGTCTCGTCGCCCTCGAGCAGCTGGGTCACCTTGGCATAGCCCCCGGTGACCAGGATCTCTCGGACTGCGTCGAGGTGTCCTGGCGCCATCATGACAATGATCTCGTCGACATCCGGGTGGGCGTCGAGGATGGCCAACGTGTGCTCGAGAATCGTCCGGCCGGCGATCTTGATGAGCTGCTTGGGAATGTCGAGGCCAACACGTGTGCCGACCCCACCGGCGAGCAGTACCGCGAGATTCTTCGGCGCTTCCGTCATGCGCGACTCCGTCGGGCGATCGCGCTCACGCGGCGCCTGATGCCCGCGCGGACCCGCCTGATGCCAGAGCTTGCTCCAGGGCTCACTACCGGTGGAGAGGCCGCGACCGTCCGGCCGTCACCCGGTCCGCTCTGGCCTCCCTGTTTCATCTGGTCCTGCTGCTCCGATTCGATCTCGCGCTGGATCCGACGTCGCTCTGCGGCACGGGCGGCATTGAGGCTCGACTTCACGACTGCCTCAGCCCCGTGGAAGTAGTCCGCATACGCCTCCCGCAGGGCATCCAGGCGGTCAGTGGACGGAACACCGTCGCTCCCATCGGGCTGGACGGCCAGGGAGTTCAGCGCGACAAACGTCTCCTCCGCCAACTCGCGGAGCGCGTCCGGCACTGCGAGCTCCGACCAGTCGGCCGGCGAGCGCTTCAGGTCGGGGTCCACGAGGTCGTCCGCGGCGGCTAGCTGCGTCTCAGTAGCAACACTGACGAGCCCGACACCGAGGCGCTGCTCGGCGCCGGCCAGGGTCGCGCGCCACTCTTTCAGCAAGTCGTCGTACCGAATCCAAGCGCGGGGAAGGGCCCTCGTCTCGTGCTCGACATGCAGCATCATGTTGACCCATGCCGCCATCCGCGTGATGCCGTCGCTTCGCCCACCGTAGGCGAGCTGTTTGCTACGCACCGTCTCGACCGGGTGCCGCAGCATCGTCGCGATCCGGAGGTCTATCTCCAGGTCCTTGGCGACGTTTGCATACAGATCGATGAACCAGGCCAGCCGCGGATCCTTGACCACCACTCGATCACTTTGTTCGAACTGCTCACCCAGCCAGTCACCGAGCGTGTTTCGTGCCGCCTGACGCTCGGCCACCCGCGCGGTCGAGGTCCATGCCTGCGGTCGGCCGTCGTCGTGAGTCACTGCGACCGAGCGCAGCAAGTCCTTGTGAAAGGCGACCGCCCAGCGTGGCTCTCCGAAGCCACGTGGGTTGGTCTCGTTCGCGTTGAGCTCCGGCTGCGGGATGGCGAAGCCGAGTCGGCCAGTCAACCCCGCCAACAGACTCGTGCCGCTGCGTCCTGAACCCGCGACGACCAGGAGCGACTTGGGGGCGCTCGCCGATGTGTCCGCGTCTGCCATGCGCAAACTCTTTCACACGGTGACAACGCCTCGCCGTACCGGAGTGGGTGTCAGTTCAGAGCAGCTCTTTGCCCTCCAGGTACTGCACGGCCGCGTCTGCCGGCTCCGTGCGGTTGACCGCAACGTCTTGGTTGAGCGCCGCGAGGTCTTCGGTTGTCAAGGTGGCTGACAACTCGTTCAGCAGGTCCGCCACGTCGGGGTTGGCGTCGAGGAATTCGGTGTTGACCAAGGGAACCAAGTTCTCCGCGTGTTGGAGACCTTTGTCGTCTTCGAGGAGGACGAAGCCCAATTCCTCGAGAGATCCGTCGGTCGTGCCGGTCTGGCCGAGGTCGGCCTCTCCCTCCGTGACCGCGTCCTTCGTCTCGGTGGTTTGGAACCCGAGCGGGAGCACCTCGGTGATGTTGAGCCCATAGGTGTTCTCGAGTCCGAGCTCGCAGTCCTCGCGTTCTGGGCAGTCGGAGTTGGCGGCGAGAACGATCGGCTCACCGAGCTCTCCAAGCTGGGTCAGGGTGGTCACCTGGTTCTCGTCGGAGAACTCCTTGGTGACGAAGAATGCGTTCTGATCGGTTGCCTGAGCGGGCTCGAGCGGCGTTGCACCTTGCGCAGCTGCGAGTTCGGTCAACGCCTGCAGGGTTTCGTCCACGTCACTCGTCGCGGGAGACTCGGCATCCGCGCCATTGGCAACGACATTGAGCGCGTCGGTCACAGACGAGAGGTACTCGGGCGCGAGGTCGATGCTCCCCGACCCGATCTGCTCGATGTAGAGCTTGCGGTCTCCGACGGGCTTGAAGTCCACGGTGTAGCCGGCATTCTCGAGCACGGCCTTGTACATCTCGCCCATGATCAGCATCTCGGGGAAGTTCTGCCCCGACATGGTGATCTCGCCCTTTTCGGCGCCGCCTCCGCCGTTGTCCCCGTCATCGTCGAGCTCTTCGCCGCCACCACAGGCTGCCAGCGCCAACACCGGGAGGATCGCTGCCGCTACTGCGGCGTGTTTGAACCTTGACATGGTCGGTACCCCACCTTCTGTGTCCCGTCGAGTGTCTCGACGCGTGTCCGGTCAGGCACTGCACGTGCCCGCTCGGGTTCAACCTAGCCGAGAATTCTCCGAGGCGGCGATCCGTTGCGATGTCGTAACCCTCTGGGCACGACGGGTTGGGTCAACCACGCGTTCAAGCGCGACCAACAGCAACTCCAAGAGCAGCGCCAGCGCTGCGACGATGATTGCTCCACCCACGACTTGCGGCTGGTCGTTGGAGCGAAAACCCTTCTCGATGATCCTGCCGAGCCCTGGTCCTGCCACCAGTGCCGCGATGGTCGCGGTCGCCCAGACCTGCACGAGGGCGAGCCGGACGCCGGTCAAGATCACCGGCATGGCCAGCGGCAGCTCGATGCTCCAGAACACCTGCATGCCCGTCATGCCCATCCCGCGCGCCGCCTCGACGAGGTCTCGGTCGACCTCGCGCATGCCGACGTACGCGTTGGTGATGATCGGCGGCAGCGCGAACAGCACCAGCGCGATGAGCGTTGCCAGCCCAGCCCGCCCGAAGGGCCCGAACTCGGCTGTGCCGATCGGGCCGACGCTGAGGATCAGCAGGACGGCGAACACCGGAATGGCCCGACCGATGTTGGAGATGTTGATGGCGAGGAAACCGCCGCGACCGAGGTGTCCAAGCCAGCACGCGACCGGAAGGGAGACCGCCAGCGCCACCAAGACGCTGACGACGGTCAGCCAGCAGCTGCTCCGACAGTCGGGCAAGTATGCCGTCCGGCCCCTCCCAGTTGGCGCCGTCGGTGAGCCAGTCCCAGACTCCGTTCATGCGCGTCCCCGCTGCCACGGCGTCAGGAGCCGCCCGATGAGCAGCAAGATGAGGTCGAACACGACGGCCAGTGCGACGCACAACACGCTCGCGGCGAAGATCTGCGCCTTGAACTGGTCGGCAACCCTGTCGCCAACAAGTTCCCGAGTCCGCCGTACGCCGACGATCGCCCCGACCGTGGCGAGCGCGACCGTCGACACCGTCGCGACCCGCAGTCCGGCCATGATGACCGGCAGGCCAGCGGCAGCTCGACCTTCAGCAACAGCCGCCCGGGGCCGTACCCCATCCCGAGAGCGGACTCGATGACCTCGTCCGGCACCGACGAGCCCGCCAAGACGTTGCGGACCAGGATCGTCAGCGAGTAGAGGGCGAGGCCGACGATGACTGTGGTGATGCTGATGTCCAGATGGGCAACAGCAACGAGAACATCGCCAGTGACGGGATCGTGTAGATCACGGTGGTGGTGCCGCCGAGATCCATGGTTCCAGTCGGTTGATACCGACGCGCCAGCAGCGCCATCGGGACGGCCACCAAGAACCGATAGCGACAGAGACCACGGTGAGGTAGATGTGCTCCTGGGTTTGCTCCACGAGTGTGTCAGCGCGATCGCTCCAGTACTGTCCGCAGATCCAGTCGTTTACTGTCAGGCTGTAACAGGACGGCTCGTCAGCCACCGGCGGAGAGGTCACACGTGGACGCTACCGAAGATTTCATGATCCGGCTGCAGGGCGTCGGCAAGACCTACCCCGGCGGCACGGTCGCCGTGCAGGAGCTCGACCTCGACGTCCCGCGCGGCGAGCTGGTCACCCTCGTCGGCCCGTCCGGGTGCGGCAAGTCGACGACGCTGAAGATGATCAACCGGCTGATCGAGCCCACCACCGGGCGGATCGAGCTCGACGGCGACGACGTCACCCGGATCAACCCGTCCAGCTGCGCCGCCGGATCGGCTACGTCATCCAGCAGATCGGGCTGTTCCCGCACCAGACCATCCGCGCCAACGTCGCCACCGTGCCCAAGCTGCTCGGCTGGGACAAGAAGCGCACCAACGCCCGCGTCGACGAGCTGCTCGACACGATGGGCCTCGAGCCCGGCGACGTTCGCCGACCGCTACCCGCACCAGCTGTCCGGCGGCCAGCGCCAGCGGGTCGGCGTGGCGCGCGCGCTGGCCGCCGACCCCGACGTGCTGCTGATGGACGAGCCGTTCGGCGCCGTCGACCCGGTCGTGCGCGGCTCGGCTGCAGGACCAGTTCCTCGACATCCAGGCGACGCTGGCCAAGACCGTCGTCCTCGTCACCCACGACATCGAGGAGGCGGTCCGGCTCGGCGACCGGGTCGCGGTCTTCGAGCCGGGCGGCCGGCTGGCGCAGTACGACACCCCGGCCCGGGTGCTCGGCGCGCCCGCCGACGAGTTCGTGGCCGAGTTCGTCGGCGCCGACCGGGGTCTGCGCCGGCTGGCGGTCACGCCGATCGAGCTCGATCGACCTCGAGCGCCCACCGGTCGTGCACGACACCGACACGCTGGCCGAAGCCGCACGCCAGCGATGGACGCCGAGGAGGCCCGCTGGGCGATCGTGCTCGACGACCAGGCAGAACCTGCGCGGCTGGATCGGCGCCGACGACGCATCCGGGCGCGGGCACGGTCGCCGACCGGGCCGAGCGGATGGACGCCTGGGTCGACCACGACGCGTCGCTCAAGGACGCGCTCGCCACCATGCTGCAGTGGGACGCCGGCTGGGTGGCCGTGCTCGACGGCGACCAGTTCCTCGGCGTGCTCACGCCGAACACGCTGCACGAGGCGCTGCGCCGCTCGGTCGTACGCCGACGAGGAGGGCGTGCGCGCTCGAGTCGTCGAGCGTCGACGTCGACTGGCCCGCTGCACTGACGCCTGCGCAGATCGAGGCGTCGGCTGCGGCCGAGTCCGTCAGGCCTGCCTTGCGGAGGTCCTCGACGATCGCCTCGGTGGCGCGCTCTTCCCAGGCCAGCAGGTCGACGATGGTCGGCAGGTCTGCTGCGCTCGTCGGCCGTCGACTCAGCGACTGCGGTCGCGGGCGGCGAGCACGTCGTCGAGCAGCTCCGACAGCCGGGCCTGCGCGTCGTTGGCCCGCTTGGCCTCGCGCTTGACCCGCGCCTCGGCGTCGTCGGCGCGACGCTCGGCCAGCCGGACGGTGCCGTCGAGCTCGGTGATCGTGCGGTCCTTGTCGGCGAGCCGGGCACGTCATCGCGGCGGTGAACTGCGGTGTGCTCGGCCTGCTTGGCCATGGCGCGCGCCGAAGGACCTGGCCTGCGCCGCGCGCTCGCGCGCATGCCTCGCGCGCGGGTCTGGATGACCTCGGTGTACATGATCCGCGACGCGACCACGCCGGCGACAGGCGGCCACCGACGGCCGCGACCAGACGCCGACAGTCGACGGCGACACGCGGCGACGACGCCGACGGCAGCAGAGCACCAGCAGCGCGGCAAGCGACGACTCGGATGCTGCGCTGAACACGCCGGCTTCCTGACATGGGCCGAATGCTAGTCGTCGGGATCCTTCGGAACCCGGCAGGCGCGCTCAAGAAAAAGCCCAGAAATCACAATAACAACACCAGTCACAGCAGCCGCAAGGCCCCGAATGACCCTTTCGCGGGGAAATGGGACGTCCAGATCGTCGACGAAGTGCAGCGACGAAACCCAGATAGCCGCCTGCGACGAACGGCCCGACCAGCGCGCCCGCCTTGGCCAGCAGCAGCAGGTTGACCGCCCGCCGAGGGTCGATCCGGCGCCGTTCCTGGTGCACGGTCCGGTGCGTGATGAACGCCAGGACAGCACAGCATGCCGGCGATCACGACCAGCACCCCGACCGACGTCCACTCGATCCGGGGCGCCGTGCCGCTGACCGCGCTCGGTGATCGGGACCAGAGGCGAAGCCGAGCAGCGCCGCCGACGACGAACGCCGCGAGCACCGTTCGACGCGGGTCGGGCCGATCGTCCCGGTCGGCTCTCCGCTCGCCGGACGGCTCGTCACGGCTGCAGTCCTGCCGCGCACGGCGGCTCAGACCTCGAGCTCGAGGTCGTCGCGACGGACGACGCCCGACGGTGTCGACGTCGGCCAGCAGGTCGGCGATCTTGCCGCTGGCCGGGGATGCACGGCCTGCGCGTCGACCTCGTGCCACGGCACCAGCACGAACGCGCGCTCGTGCGCACGCGGGTGCGGCAGCGTCGAGCTCGTCGGTGTCGGACAGCCGGTCGCCGACGACGATCAGGTCGACGTCGAGGGTGCGCGGCGCGTTTGACTCGCCGCGCTCGCGGCCGAAGGCGGTCTCGACGGCCTGCGCACGGTCGAGCAGCATCGCGACCGACAGCGTCGTGTCGGCGATCAGGATCGCGTTGAGGAAGTCCGGCGAGCCCGTCGGGCGCATCGACCGGCGCGGTCTCGTAGACCGACGACACCGCGACGACGTGGACCTCAGGGGTGTCGGCGAGCGCGTCGATCGCGCCCTGCAGGTTGGCGAGCCGGTCGCCGACGTTGCTGCCGAGCGACAGCACGGCCGGCCGGATCGGCCGCATCTCGCCGGTCAGGGTGTCGGGGTCGATGATGTGCGGGTTGGGCGTCTCAGTCATCTCGGCTCCGGTGGATAGTAAGGCTGACGTCGTCGAACGCCACGCGGATCGGGGCTTCGGGCTTGTGGACGGTGACCTCGACCCAGGCGACGGGCGGCTCGGCGAGGCAGACGTCGGCGAGGCGCTGGGCCAGCGTCTCGATCAGGTCCACTGGATCAGTGGCGACGGCTTCGTGCAACCTGCTCGGCCAGCTCGCCGTAGTGCGACCGTGGCGGACAGGTCGTCGCCGGCTGCCGCCGTCCGGGTGTCGAGACCGAGCTCGACATCGACGATGAACTCCTGCCCGTCGCGGCGCTCGAAGTCGAACACGCCGTGGTGACCGTGCGCACGCAGACCCGCGCAGGACCAAGCCGGTCGTCGCGACCGCGCTGCGTGGTGCTGCGTCATGCGGCTGTCCTCCTCGTACGGCGCGCGTCGTCCTGGGCTCGACAGTACCGGTGAGGCGTGATGGACCCACAACCGCCAGCCGTCGCTGCGTTCGCCGAACACATTGGTCGCGGCGGCGCTGTCCGCCGGCGAAGGCACCGACCGGGGTGTCGGCGTTGGCCGACAGCACGTTCTCGGTGCAGGTCACCGACGCGACGTCGCCGACGACCACGGCCTCGACGTCGGTCAGGAAGAACTGGATGTACGGCGAATTGGCCATCAGCACCATCCACGACCGCATCACGTCGCGGCGGCCGCGGATCGGCTCGGTCGCCGGGTGCACGCACACCACACCCTCGTCGTCGGCCCAGATCGCCTGCATCGCGTCGAAGTCGGCGCGCTCGAAGGCCTCGTAGAACGCCGCGTGCGCCGCCAGCACGTCGTCGCGGTCGGTCCGTCACGTCAGCCGCCCTCGCCTGGCCCAGCGCGTGCGCGACCAGGATCGCGTCGAGCGACCGCGCGCACGTCGTGCACCCGCACGCACCAGGCGCCCGCGCTCGGCAGCCATCACCGAGATCGCCGCAGTCGCGTCCTCGCGGCCCGCCGGCGGACGCGGACCCGTCGCGCATCGGCGAGCAGCGCTGCCGAGGAACGCCTTGCGCGACGCCCCGACGACGACCGGGTAGCCCGAGGTCGGTCAGCGTGGTCGAAGCCGGCCAGCACCGCCCAGTTGTGCTCGGCGGTCTTGGCGAAGCCGAGGCCAGGGTCGACGGCGAGTGCGGTCGGCGGCGATGCCGGCGGCCAGGGCCGCGTCGACCCGGCTCGGCGAGCTCGCCGCGACACCTCGGCGACGACGTCGTCGTACGTCGCCGAGCTCTGCCATCGTGGTCGAGTGGCCCGCGCCAGTGCATGCAGATGTACGGCACGCTCGGCGCTCGCGACCATCGCGCAGCATCTCCGGGTCGGCCAGCCACCGGAGACGTCGTTGACCCCGACTGGCGCCGGCCGCGATCGCGCGCGCAGCGACCTCGGCCCGCATCGTGTCGATGCGTGACGACGGCCCCCGGCCGCGGCCAGCGTCCTCGACGACCGGGATGACCCGCTCCAGCTCCTCGTCCACGCTCGGCCGCACCGCTCCGGGTCGGGTCGACTCGCCGCCGACGTCGACGAGGTCGGCGCCGTCGGCGAGCAGCTGCCAGCCCGTGCTCGACCGCCGCGGCCGGCTCGAAGCGTACAGGCCGCCGTCGGAGAACGAGTCCGGCGTGACGTTGACGATGCCCATCACCAGGCAGCGCGCCGGGCTGCGGCAGGCCGTCGACGGCCTGAGCGGGTGCGGCGAACATCGACGTGTGCGCTAACCCAGGATGAGGCTCATCGCCTCGGCTCGGGTGGCGGGATCGCGCAGCTGACCGCGCACGGCGCTGGTGACGGTCTTGGACCCGGGCTTGCGCACGCCGCGCATCGTCATGCAGAGGTGCTCGCACTCGAAGACCGCGATCACGCCGCGCGGCTTGAGGATCTCCATCAGCGAGTCGGCGACCTGCGTGGTCAGCCGCTCCTGGACCTGCGGACGCCGGGCGAAGACGTCGACCAGCCGGGCCAGCTTCGACAGACCGGTGATCCGGCCGTCGGTGCTCGGGACGTAGCCGACGTGGGCGACGCCGTAGAACGGCACCAGGTGGTGCTCGCACGTCGACCAGACCTCGATGTCCTTGACCAGGACCAGCTCGTCGTGGCCGAGGTCGAACGTCGTGGTCAGCACGTCCTCGGGCTGTCATCCGCAGGCCGCCGAACATCTCGGCGTACGCGCGGGCGACCCGGCCCGGGCGTGGCCTGCAGCCCCTCGCGGTCGGGATCCTCGCCGATGGCGATCAGCAGCTCGCGGACGGCGGCCTCGGCCCGCGTCGTGGTCGAAGTCAGGGACCGTCGCCGTCGCCGGGCAGCGTCTGACCGGGTCGATCGCCATCTCAGTCCTAGGAGCCCATCGGCGGCCCGAGCGGCGGACCACGGCGGCGGCGACGCCGGGCGGGCCGGTCGGACGGTTGGCGCCGGTCGCCGGGCAGCGGCGACTGGGCGGTCTCCGTGCCCGGCGACACCGTGATCTCGCCGCCGGCTCCGGCCGGCCGTTGAGCCCGGCCGGGACGTCGACCGGCGGGATGGTCGACGGGATCCGGGTGTCCGAGCCGGTCCAGGCCGGCCGCTCCGGCCGCATCTGGATCTCGGAGAAGATGTCGGCCAGACCCTTGCGGTCGATCGTCTCCTTCTCGAGCAGCTCGGTGACGAGGGTGTCGAGGACGTCGCGGTTCTGCACGAGGATGTCGAACGCCTCCTGGTGGGCGTTCGTGAGGAGCTTGTTGATCTCCTCGTCGATGATCGCCGCGATCTCCTCGGAGTAGTTGCGGGTGTGGCCGAAGTCGCGGCCGAGGAACGGCTCGCTGTTGTCCTCGCCGAGCTTCACCGCGCCGAGCCGCTCGCTCATGCCGTAGCTCGTGACCATCGCCCGGGCGACCTTGGTCGCCTTCTCGATGTCGTTGGACGAGCCCGTCGTCGGGTCGTGGAAGATCAGCTGCTCGGCGGCCAGCCCGCCGAGGGCGTAGGCCAGCTGGTTGAGCAGCTCGTTGCGCGAGATCGACGACTTGTCGCCCTCGGGCAGCACCTGGGTGTAACCCGAGCGCGCGGCCGCGCGGCAGGATCGTGATCTTGGTGACCGGGTCGGTGCCCGGGCAGCGCCGCCGCGACGAGGGCGTGGCCGCCCTCGTGGTAGGCCGTCATCAGCTTCTCCTGCTCGCTCATCAGGTGCGAGTGGCGCTGCGGACCCATGCTGACGCGGTCGATCGCCTCGTCGAGCAGGTGGTCGTCGATCAGCTTCTTGTCCTGGCGAGCGGTGAGCAGCGCGGCCTCGTTGAGCACGTTGGCGAGGTCGGCGCCGGTGAAGCCCGGGGTACGTCGCGCGACCGCCAGCAGGTCGACGCCGGCCGCGATCGGCTTGCCGCGCGAGTGGACCTGCAGGATCTTGTGGCGGCCCTCCATGTTGGGAGCGGAGACGCCGATCATCCGGTCGAAGCGGCCGGGGCGCAGCAGGGCCGGGTCGAGCACGTCGGGACGGTTGGTGGCGGCGATCAAGATGACGCCGCCGCGGACGTCGAAGCCGTCCATCTCGACGAGCAGCTGGTTCAGGGTCTGCTCGCGCTCGTCGTGCCCGCCGCCCATGCCGGCGCCGCGGTGTCGGCCGACGGCGTCGATCTCGTCGATGAAGACGATCGCCGGGGCGTTCTCCTTGGCCTGCTCGAACAGGTCGCGGACACGCGAGGCACCGACACCGACGAACATCTCGACGAAGTCGGAGCCGGAGATCGAGTAGAAGGGGACGCTCGCCTCGCCGGCGACGGCGCGGGCGAGCAGCGTCTTGCCGGTTCCGGGCGGGCCGTAGAGCAGCACGCCCTTGGGGATCTTGGCGCCGACGGCCTGGAACTTGGCCGGCTGCTGGAGGAACTCCTTGATCTCGCCGAGCTCCTCGATCGCCTCGTCGCGCCGGCGACGTCGGCGAACGTGGTCTTCGGGGTGTCCTTGCTGACCATCTTGGCCTTGGACTTGGCGAACTGCATCACGCGTCCGCCGCCGCCTTGCATGCTGTTCATCATGAAGAGGAAGAACAAGATGATCAAGATGACCGGGAAGAAGCCGGTGACGAAGCTCCAGAACAGGCTCGGCTTGGGCACCTCGACGTTGTAGGTCGTCGTCGATGTTGCCGTCGTCGATCTGCTTCTGCACCTTGTCGAGCAGCTGGATGCCCTGGTCGGCCGAGCCACTGCGACTGGACCTTCGTGCCGTCGTCGAGTCGTCGCCTGGATGCGTCTGGTCGCCGTCGACGAAGGTGATGCTCCTTGACCTCGCCGTCGTCGATGTCGCTGACCATCTTGGAGGTCTTGACCTCTTCGTAGCCGCCGCGCGACGAGACCGTCTCGAAGACGACGAGGACGACGATCGCAAAGAGGACGACCCACAGCCAGGGTCCACGGAACCAACGCTTCACGCTTGTACTCGGAGCTGAGACGCCCCGTTCCTCCTACCGATCGAGGTGACATGTCGAGCCTCTATTGTCACCTACGGACAAAATCCGCTGGGCACACCGCCGGAAATCGTGCGACCAAGTCGGCCCGTCTCGCCGGCTCGCGCCCCCGCTCCACCAGGTCGAGCGCGTCCTCGTGACGCCGCTCAGCGAGTAGACGTGCGGGGCGAGGGTCGCCGATGGAGCGCAGGTTGCGGTACTGCTCGGCGTAGTCGAGGCCGTAGCCGACGACGAACTCGTTGGGGATGTCGAAGCCGACGTACTTCACGTCGACCGCCATCTGCATGCGCGTCGGGCTTGCGCAGCAGCGTGCAGATCTCGACCGAGGCGGGGCCGCGGGACTTCAGGTTCGACGACCAGCCACGACAAGGTGAGCCCGGTGTCGATGATGTCCTCGGCGATCAGCACGTGCTTGCCGGTGATGTCGGTGTCGAGGTCCTTGAGGATGCGGACGACGCCGGACGACGTCGTGCCGGAGCCGTACGACGAGACCGCCATCCAGTCCATCGACACGTGCCGGTCGAGCGACCGGGCGAGGTCGGCCATCACCATCACGGCGCCCTTGAGCACGCCGACGAGCAGCAGGTCGCGGCCCTCGTAGTCCGCCTCGATCTCGGCGGCCAGCTCAGCGAGCCGAGCCTGGATCTCGCTCCTCGGTGATCAGGATCGAGGCGAGGTCGCCTTCGACGTGGCTGCTCGTCCACAGGTCGGCTCCAGGGGGATGGCGGTCACCGACGTCAGCGTCCACGGCACAGCGCGCTCGCTCAGCCTCCCACAGCCCTGGGCCGGCGGCACGTCACAGCAGCCCCTCGTCGCGGCTGGCCACGCACGTGGCCGGGCAGGTCGATGCGGTCCTTGCCCGTGCCAGTCGGTCAGGAGTCGGTCGACCGCGTCGAGGTGCTACGGCGATCAGGTCGGCCGGCGGACAGCCCGCGCTCGCAGCGCCGCCTGACGCAGCACCCGGCGACGGACGGCAGGCGGGCTCGCCGCCAGCACGTCGACGTCGAGCCCGCCGTCGGATCGCGCGGCCGTCACCCGCAGATCGGCGGCCCAGCCGTCGAGCGCGTCGGCGTCGTCGCGCGCGAGCCGGGTCGCGTCCGGGCCAGCGCGTCGATCACGCCGGGCCCGAGCTCGGCCTCGAGGACGCGGCAGCACCGTCACGCCGCACCCGGACCCGCGCGAACCGGCGTCGTCGTTGTGCGGGTCGTCCCAGGTCTCGAGCCCTGCACCAGGCAGGCCTGCTCGGTGTCGCCGCGCGTCGCAGCCGAGCAGTGGCCGGCGGAAGCCGGCCGCGCGACGGCAGCCATGCCGGCCAGCGAGCGCAGCGCCGCTTCCCCGGGCCAGCCCGAGCAGCACCGTCTCCGCCTGGTCGTCGAGGGTGTGTCCGAGCAGCACGATGGCGTCGTCGCGTCGGCCGCAGACTCGGTCAGGGCGGCGTACCGGGCGCCCTGGCGGCGGCCTCCGGTCCGCCCTCCGTGCCGACCGTCGACGGCGACGACACGTCGACCCGCTCGCAGCCGAGCGCGCGCAGCCGGTCGACGACCTCGGCGCGACGTCGCGCGGACTCGGGCTGCAGCCCGTGGTCGACGACAGCGGCACGCGACCAGCCAGCCCGCCTTGCCGGCCTCGAAGACCGCCGCAGCCGCGAGCGCCATCGAGTCGGCGCCCCCGGAGCACGCGACGACGACCGCGGCTCCCGGGCTCGAGGTCGGCGCACTCGTCCGAACGGCCCGCCGTACGTGCGGCGACGGCCGGGTCGAGCCGGCCGAGTCACGACCGGCACGGCCGGCTCTCAGCCGTGGACCCGGCGCACCCACAGCGCCGGGTCGGCGATCTCGGCCTTGCCCGGCAGGTTGGTCGGGCTCGGCCCAGACGGCGTTGAAGCCGTCCATGCCGACCTTGTCGACCACGCCGCGGACGAAGCGTCGCGCCGTCGCGGTACTGCCGCAGCTTGGCGTCGAAGCCGAGCAGCCGGCGCACCATCTGGTCCATCGGCCCGGCGCCGGCGCGACGCTGGGTGAACTTGGCCGCGGATCTGGTCGACCGACGGGATCACCGACGGGCCCGACGCCGTCCATCACCACGTCGGCATGGCCCTCGAGCAGCGACATCACCGCGGTGATCCGCTCGACGACCTCCTTCTGCTCCGGCGTCTGCAGCACGTCGAGCAGCGAGACGCTCGCTGTCGCCCTTGACCAGCTTGCCGACCCGCTCGATCGCGTCCCGCATCATCGACGGCGAGCTTCTGCGGGTCGAGGTCGGTGCTCTCGAGCAGGCCCGTCATCTCGCCGAGCAGGTGCTCGCGCAGCCACGGCACCGCGGTGAACTGCACCCGGTGGGTCTCCTCGTGCAGGCAGACCCAGAGCCGGAAGTCGCGCGGGTCGACGCCGAGCTCGCGCTCGACGTGGACGATGTTCGGGCGCCACCAGCGAGCAGCCGGCCCGCCGTGGCCACCCGGCTGCCGTCGCTGCTCCAGAACGGGTCGAACTGGCCGAGCACCTTGTTGGACAGGAAGGCCAGCAGGCCACCCGCCTCGAGGCCGGTGACCCGCGACCCGATCGCGGCCGTCATACCGCCGCTCGGCTGCGCCGCGCTTCTCGCGCATCTTCGCCATCGAGCGGACGGAGCACCTGCCGGAACCCGTCGGCGTTGGCCTGCGACCCAGCCGACCCGGTCGATCACCAGGACCGGCGCGGTCGCGGCCTCGGCGTGCAGCCCGGTGAACTCGCGGACATGGCCCTCGGAGTCGGCCGCGCCCGCGCGCAGGTCCTCGACGACCTGCGCGGGCCTCGTCGCGGCTGATCTCGGGGCTCGGCCGCATCAGCCGCTTGGCCGTCGTGACCGCGAGGTCCCAGTCGACCATGTCCGCGGTCTCCTGCTCGTCCATCGTCACGTCCCCTCTCGTGTGCACCCGCACCTGCCGACGGCGGGAAACCTCGACCTCCACCGTACGACGCGGCTGGTAACCGTCCTGCGGGGCACCGACGCGGTGGGCGACGCTGGCGACACAGGTGACCACCACTGACGGCTCGACGGACCACGAGTGACGGGTCAACGGACCACGAGTGACGGGTCAACGGACTAAGTGACGGGTCAACTAACGACAGCTCGGCAGTTAGGCAGCCGCAGGTGGCGAGCGCTGCCGCGATCCGGTCCAGCTGTGCCCGGGCGTCCAGGGTGAGCCGGACCGGCACCTCGTCGGCGACGGCGGCAAACACAAGCGGCTCGCCGTCTGCGGTGGCCACCAGCCCGCCAGACCGTGCACGCCGGTCAGGGTCCCGTCTTGGCCCGCACCGACCGAAGCCCGCCGGGCGGCGACGAAGCGGTAGTCCAGGCTGCCGGAGAAGCCGGCGACCGGCAGCGTGGACACCACGGCCCGCAGCGCGGGTTGGTCCGGGTCCGCCGCCGCCTGGAGCACCTGGACGAGGGTCGCGACGGCGACCCGGTTGTCGCGCGACAGCCCGCTGCCGTCGTACATCGTGCAACCGCGACATGTCGATGCCGAGCTCGGCGAGGGTGTCCTGGACGGCCGTGACGCCAGCTGCGGACGAGCCCGGCCGGCCAGCTGCGATCGCGGCCTGGCGCAGCAGCACCTCCGCGCCTCGTTGTCACTGATCTCGAGCACGTGCTGAACGATCTGCGCCCAGCGGGGCCGACTCGACCGACGCCACCGGTTCGGCGTTGTTGCGGGCGCGTCGCCTGTCTGGACGCTGCCGGACGTCGATGCCCGCGCTTGGAGCAGGTCGGCGAACCGCTGGGCAGCGGTCGCGGCGGGGTCGGTGACCCGCTGCGCGAGGCCGTGCACGCTGCGCCCTTCGTCGACCCACAAGGCGCTGATCGGGCTGACGATCGACTCCGGGATGTAGCTGGGCTGCCAGTGCGGGTTGACGGCCGGACCGGTGAACAGCGAGGCGTCGTACCCGAGCCCGACCTTGCGGACGCCGTCGGCGCGAAGCGCGTCGGCGGTCTGCCGGGCGAGCGCGCCAGGGTCGCCTGCCGCGGGTACGACGTCGGGCCGCGTCGGCAGGCGGTCCGGTCAGCAGCGGGTCGCCGCCGCCGACCAGCACGACCGGTCGCGGGACTCCGCCCGGTGACGACCGGGTCGCGAAGCGGTGCTGCGGCCCGAGTGGCCAGCGCGGCCACGAGGTCAGCAGCTTCAGCGTCGACGCCGGCGTCACGTGTGGCGGATCCGCCGGTCGACGATCAGCGGCTGGTTCGCCGAGACGTCGGCAGACCTCGACGACCGTGTGCCGCCCGAGCTTCCGGACGTCGACGCCTTCGCCAACAGCTGCTGGACGCAGCTGGGCGGTCGCCGAGCGTGCAGCGAGCCAGCTCGGGGTCGAGCACTGCGGGCGCAGCGGCGGGCTCGTCGGAAGGTCAAGCCCCGGCGCCAGGTGTCGAGCGGCTCGGCCATGGTGAGCGACGGCACGTGTCCTCGGTCGTCGGTGAGCGACGGGATCGAACCGGTCAGACGCGGCGTAGCCTGCCGCCAAGACGAGCACCACGACGACCGGCACCAAGCGTGTGCATCAGCGCTGCCGGAGTCGTCGCGGCGCGCCGACCCGGACCCGACGTACTTGCGCCGGCTGTCGGGACATGCACAACGTAGGCTCACGTAGGGGACACTAGCGAGGCAGACCGAACTCCGTCGCCACCAGGAGTCGCGACCGACGAGGATGTGCAGCGTGGACTTCGACGTGACGATCGAGATTCCCAAGGGGCAACGCAACAAGTACGAGGTCGACCACGTCACCGGCCGGATCAGGCTCGACCGCACCCTGTTCACCGCGACTCAGTACCCCGCCGACTACGGCTTCATCGACGACACCCTCGGCCTCGACGGCGACCCGCTCGACGCCTCGTGCTGCTGCCGGAGCCGACGTTTCCCGGCTGCCTGATCCGGCCCGCGCGATCGGGATGTTCCGGATGACCGACGAGAAGGGCGGCGACGACAAGGTGCTCTGCGTGCCCGCCGACGACCCGCGCCAGGAGCACCTGCGCGACATCCATCACCTGGCCGAGTTCGACCGGCTCGAGATCCAGCACTTCTTCGAGGTCTACAAGGACCTGGAGCCCGGGAAGTCGGTCGAGGGCGCCACCTGGGTCGGCCGGGTCGAGGCCGAGGCGGAGATCCGGGCGTCGCAGCAGCGCCACGTCGACCTGCACGGCGAAGGGTCCCGCACGCTCTTCACGGCGCCTGGCGCGAACCCGGCCGACCACGGCAGCGGCGCCGGCGCGCACTGACTAGATCAGGGACGGCCGAAGAAGTCCGGGCTCTCCCAGTACCAGATGCTCTCGCACCTTGACCGGGACACCGGTGCGGGGCGCGTGGATCATGTTGCCGCCGCCGATGTAGAGCGCGACGTGGAAGATCGTGCCCGGGTCGGAGGAGTTGCTCGCCCAGAAGATCAGGTCGCCTGGACGCAGGCTGGCCGACGAGATCGGCGTGGTCGCGGCGTACTGCGCTACGGAGTAGTGCGGCAGCTAGACCCCGGCATTGCGCCCAGGCGCCCATCGTCAGCCCGGAGCAGTCCCACGAGTCGGGGCCTGCGGCTCCCCAGACGTAGGGCTCGCCGAGCTGCGCGTAGGCGAAGTTGATTGCGGCTCGGGCACCGCCGTGCGTCGGGGCGGCGGAGGCGGCGGGGGTGGTGGCGGCGGCGGGGGTGGAGGTGGCGGCGGCGGGTTGGGCCCGGGGTTGTCGTTGTCGTTGTCGTCGCGTCGATCCTCGCGTCGCTGCTCCCGACGCTCTGCCTCAGCGGCGTTCTCACGTCGTTGCTCCCGCAGGTCCGCGAGCCTGGCCGCCTCGCGGCGTTCGGCTCGCTCCTGCGCAAGCTGCTCGAGACGGCGCTCCTCGGCGATGCGGGCCTGTCGACGTTGCTCGAGACCCTCTTGACGTTCAGTTGCCAGGGCAACGGAGATGTTCTGCACCCGGGCCAGCTCCGCCATCAGGCTGGCTCGCTGTGCGTCGATGATGATGACGGCGTCTTGCTGTGCCTGCACAGCATCGGCGGCGGCCCGTCGCGCGTCAGATGCCTCTTGCTTCGCGCTGGCCGCTACATCCAAGGCGTCTTCGGCGCTGGCCTGGTACACCTTCGACAGCTCGGCGGCTGCCTGCCAGTTCTGATAGCTGGCGTCGAGGCCACGAGTCGAGGCGTCGTACGCGGACATCTGAGTGATGAGCGAGTGCGGCCCGTCCGACGTCAGCGCCAGGCTGAAGTTGGTCATCTGGGAGCCGGAAGCCTGCTCCTCCACCATGTAGGTGACGAGCGACGACCGGGCATCTTCTTGGTGCGCGGCGGCGTTCACTGCCTTCTGCTGGGCGATCCTGGCCGCTTCCTTCGCATCCTGCCAACGGATGAGCGCGCCGTTGTACGCCTCGGACGCCTGCTCAGCCACGATCGCGAGGTCGACGAGCTGCTGGTTGGCTGCGGCTAGGTCGGCCTGGATGGCGGCGACCGAGCGCTCGGTGTCGGTGACGGCCTGCTGGGCGTCCTCGACGGCCTGCCGGCTCGGGATCACCGGATTATCGGGGTCGGCGTGTGCTGCGGGGATGAGCGCCACGGAGACCACCAACGCGGCCGACAGCGCCACAACCTTGGCCCGGAATCGCGCTGACACGGTCGTCCCTCTCGCCTGACGGAAAAAAGTCCGGCCGCCCTTCCCCGGCGGCCGGGCTTTCGCTTACGAGTTGGACCGTAGCCACCTTTGGCCCCAGGGGGAACAGTTTTCCCAAAGAAACACTGCGCCCCACGGCGTGTCGGCTTGACGAATTACAACGTTGTAGTTTTGACCCGATACTTTTTGTACCGCTATGAGCAATTACGTCTACGGCCGCATTGATCGCGCGACTGTCGGCCCCAGCTCGTCGGCGCGGGCTTCCCAGCCGGGGGTGGTGGGGCACATCGCTCGGCGCTCGGACTCAGTTAGCCGGAGGCATCCTGACGGAGCAGATCAGGCGGTCAGCTGCGACACGCACCAGGATGTGGAGGCTGTATGCGTACATAGAGTCGGTTCAGGCAGGTGAGCCCGCTCAGGTCATGAGGCCCGGTGGTTCCCGCCGCCGTTGGGCAGACCTCCGATGTCGACGACGGTGATCACTGAGAAGACCTCGCCCTGGGGGCCTTCGAGCACGGCCATCCGGCCGTACGGTGTGTCGCTCGCAGGAACCCGGACGACCGCGCCGAGACCGGCCGCCTTGTCCAGGGCTGCGTCCGTGTCGTCGGCGGCGAAGAACGTCATCCAGTGTCCGGGGATCTCCTCGGGAACATCGTCGGTCAGCTCGCCGAGCCCGGCGACCGCGGCCCCGTCGACGGTGACAAGCGAGTAACGGATGCCCTCATCGCCGGCGACGTCGTCGAACTCGAAGCCGAAGACGTCGCGATAGAACTCCAGCGAGCTGTCGTAGTGACGAGTCATGCACTCGTTCCAGGTCAGGGCCCCGGCGACGTTGACGATGCCTGCGCCGAGGTGGGATTTCGCCTCCCAGATCCCGAAGGCCGCACCGCCGGGATCGAAGGCCACCCCCATCCGTCCGATGTCAAACACGTCGAACGGCTGCAGGAGAAGGCTGCCGCCCTGCTCGGTGATCCTCTGAGCGGTGTCGTCGGCGTCGTCGGTCGCGAGGTACGTCGTCCAGACACTCGGCACGTCGAGCCCCTCGGGGCGGGGACCGATCCCGGCCACGGGCTGGCCGTCGATCTCGCCCATCACGTATCCGCGCGACTCGTCGCCGGCCCCTCGAACTCCCAGCCGAACAGGTCGCCGTAGAACGTCTGTGCAGCGGCGATGTCGTCCACCAGCAGGTCGACCCAGCACGGAGTTCCGGTGGGCCAGGGCTTGTCACGCGTCGTCATGTCGTCTCCTCCTGCGGCGGGGAAGGTCGGCTCGACGTCATCCGCACGCGAATCACCCAACCACCCCGACCCGGCCAGCGCCAGATCGGGTGGACCGGCGGCGTCGCTCAGTCAGCCCACGCGAGCGGGGCGCCGCTCGCGGAACGCGCGCATGCCCTCGCGCGCCTCGTCGGAGGCGAACAGCTCGGCCGACAGGGCGACCAACTCCTCGCCCTCGGTCGTCGATCCGGTCGAGCAACGGCTGGTTGAGCAGCCGCTTGGTCTCGCGCAGTCCCTGCGGCGACGCCTTCGCAGCTCCGCGACCAGCGAGCAACAGCTGCGTCGAGCGCGTCCGCGGGCACGGCCTGGGTGACCAGGCCGCCGCGGGCCGCCTCGGCGCCGTCGAACGTCGCACCGGTCAGGTACTTGCGCGCCGCGTCCCTGTCGCCGAGCCGGCTGCTCGTCGTCAGCGAGATGATCGCCGGCGCCAGACCCGAGCAGGGACTCGCTGAAGGCGAACGTGCACTGGTCGCTGACCAGCGCGACGTCGCAGGCGCCGACGAGGCCGACTCCACCGGCGCGGGCATGCCCACGGACGACGGCGACGACCGGCTTGGGCAATGCCACGACGAGCGCAGCAGCGCAAGCAGCGCCCGCGTCCCCTCCTCCATCCCGTCCTCGAGCGCCTCGGTCATGTCCGCACCGGCGCAGAACGTCGTGCCGGTGTGGGTGAGCACGACGACCCGGACGTCGTCGGACGCCGGCCTGCTCCAGGTGTGCCGTCAGCTCGGCGACCAGCCGGCGCGACAGCGCGTTGCGGTTGGCCGGCGAGTCCAGCGTGATCGTGGCGACCTGATCGGCGACCTCGAGATGGACGAGCTCGTCGGGCTTCGTCATGTCGGGGGTTTGTCGCTGGCGGGGCTCGCACTGTCGTGGTCATGCGTGCCGTCCTGCGGCTCGACGTCCGGCGTCGTACGACGGTCAGGCTCCTTGCCCTCCGGCTCGCCGCCTCCGGCGCAACGGCTTCGCCGCGGAGTCCAGAACCCGTCCCGACAAGCGCGGGCTCGACCTCGCGGTCGTTGCGGCCAGAGGACCCAGGCGGGAAGACGCCGATCACGCCGTCGCCCTCGAGCGCGACATGGCGCTGCACCCGCATCTGTGCCCGGTGGTCTTGGCGCCGATCCACACCGCGATGCAAGCCGATCGCCAGGCCGGCGACGTCGTCGAGCAGGTAGTGCCAGCCGAAGTAGATCGTCGAGATCGCGGTCAGCACGAAGAAGACCCACATCACCCAGCGCACCCACTTGTTGGGGATCACGAAGTGGCAGATCAGCGCAGCGGTGAAGATGATCGACACGTGCAGCGACGCGAACGCCGCCACGCTCTGCACCGACTGGGTGGCGTGCGGGTCCTCGAGATAGCTTGCTGCGCCCGTTGGCCAGCGCCGTTCTGCAGGCCGGTCACCCCGGTGTCGGGCAGGTCGATGAACAGCGACGGCTTCGACATGAACGGGCCGAGCGACGGCACCCAGTAGTAGCTCAGCGCGCCGAGCACCCAGTTGACGCACAGCGCCGTGACGTACCAGAAGCCGGTCGCGACGTTCTTCGACCAGACCAGGGCGGCGCCGAGGCTCAGCGGCACGAACAGCAGGAAGCCGTGTAGACGAACGACAGCACGTGCGCGGAGATGCCGGTGCCGAGCAGCGTGTGCAGGACGATCGGCCGGGTAGTGGTCGAACATCAGCACCTTGTCGAGCCGCTTCAGCACGGGTCGTACAGCTTGTCGTCGCGGACGAAGGGCAGGAAGCCCTTGAGGTTGCGGTAGGCGACGTAGACGACGTAGAAGCTGGACAGGCCGACCACGACCAGCGCGATCCGGCTGCGGGTCCAGCGCTCCTTGGTGTACTCCTTGACGACGCGAAGAAGCTGCCGAAGCCGCGGTTGGCGATAGAACGCGCGCGGCACGACGTCGGCCAGGTAGAAGAGCAGGACGATGCAGCGGGAGCCGGACGTAGGCCGGCCCGGCGAGTCCGTCAGGGTCACGCAGCGGCAGGTTGTAGTGGTACGACGCGACCCAGGCCAAGATGCCGACGGCCAACGCCGAGCCCGACGGCAAAGCCGTAGGCCCGCTTCGTCATCCACCAACCCCATCCCTCGATCCTGGCGTGGAGCGCCCGCGACGACGTCGCGGACGCGACCCATCGTAAACCGCCGAGTGCCGCGATCGTGCAGAGCGCCCGCGAATCCGCGTGGAGGCCGTAGTCGCGTCGCCACGGCCTACGGGGCTAGGCTGGAGCGAACGACAGGGGAGCGCACACAGCGCTGAGAGTGCGGCAGATCCGCAGACCCTCGAACCTGATCCGGTTAGCACCGGCGTAGGTAGTCGAGTCTCGAGCAGACAGACCGGTCTGCTTCCCCTCCCTGACCTGGGAGGTTCTCACCATGACTACCAGAAACCACCAACCGCGACGGTCCAGTCGGCCGACCACCGGGCCCGTGGCGCACCATCGACCTGATGACGACGGCCCTGATCGGCGTCATCTTCGGCGTCGCCTACTGGGGCTGGATCCAGCGTACACGGCGCTGACGCACGCCGCTCACCGGCTTCTCGGCGCCGTCATCGGCCTGCTCGGCGGGCCCTGGCTGATCGCCGGCGTCGTCGCCGGTCTCGTCGTCCGCCGCCCGGGCGCCGCGTTCTTCGCCGAGATCCTCGCGGCCGCGGTCTCGGCGCATCATCGGCAACGAGTGGGGCTGGGCGACCGTGCTGCTCTCCGGCTGCCTCCAAGGCCTCGGCGTCGAGATCGCGCTGGCGATCTTCCTGTTCCGCCGCTTCACCTGGCCGGTCGCGATGCTCGGCGGCGTCTTGGCAGCGTTCCTTCGAGTTCCTCTACGAGTGGAACGCCTACTGGCAGGGCATGTCGACGACGTGGAAGCTCGCCTACGTCGGCTGCTTCATGCTGTCCGGCGCGCGTCGTCGCCGGCGTCGGTGGCTGGCTGCTGGTCCGCGCGCTGGCCGCGACCGGGGCGATCGACGCGCTGCCGGCCGGTCGCGAAGCAGCCGAACGGCATCGCACCTGACGTAGCCGCGGTCGGCCGGCGCCGAGGTGTCCGATGCCGAGGGCTCACCTGGCGACCGCTCGCGTCGTCGTACGCCGGTCTTCGACGCGCTGGACCTCGACATCCCGGCCGGCCAGCGCGTTCTGCTCGCGGGACCCAGCGGCGCGGGCAAGTCGACCCTGCTCCGCGCCCTCGCCGGCCTGCTGCTGACCGCCGACCACGGCGACCTGACGGGACGGGTACTCGTCGACGGCGCCGACGTGCGCTCAGCGCCGCCGGCGACGTCGGCCTGCTGCTGCAGGACCCGCAGGCCGCGCGTCGTCGCCGAGACGGTCGGGCGCGACGTCGCGTTCGGGCTGGAGAACCTGCGGGTCCCGCGCAGCGGCGATCTGGCCGCAGGTGGCGGCGGCGCTCGAGCGCGAGCAGCTTCCCGTACGACGTCGACCATCTCGACGCGCGGCCCTGTCGGGCGGGGAGACCCAGCGGCTCGCGCTGGCCGGCAGCCTCGTCCTCGACACCCCGGTGCTCCTGCTCGACGAGCCGACCTCGATGCTCGACGATGCCGCCGCGGCGGCCGTGCGGGCGGCGATCCGCGCGTGAGGTCGAGCGGCTCGGCTGCACGACCGTCGTGGTCGAGCACCACCTCGAGCCGTGGCTCGACTTCGCCGACCGGCTCGTCGTCCTCGATGCCTCGGGGCGCATCGTGGCCGACGGCCCCGTGCTAGAGGTCCTGGCTGCCGATGGGCCAGCGCTGGCCGAGCAAGGAGTGTGGGTGCCGGGCCTGCCGGATCCCGAGCCTGTCGCGGTGGACCCGGACCTCGTCGGCCCGTGGTCCACTGGACCTGAGCAACTCGTCGCCGCCGAGCAGGTCCGGGTTGAGCTGCGCGCCCGCTTGGGTGGGCAGCGCAGGCCGCCGACGGTGGCGGTCGACGGTGTCGATGCCAACCTGGCGGCAGGTCAAACACTTGCGGTCACCGGGCCGAGCGGTGCGGGCAAGTCGACGTTGGTGGCGACCTTGGCCGGGCTGGTCAGACCGACGTCAGGTCGGGTCGTCTCCCACCCGGAACTCGCCACCCGCAAGGGCGCCGAGCCCTGGCGCTGGTCGGGTGCAGACCTGGCGGCCCGCCTGTCGTGGGTGCCACAGGTGCCTGAGCACGGGGTGGTGACGAAGACGGTCATTGATGAGGTGCTCGCCGCCGGCAGGGCGACGGGACGTGACACAGCGCGCTTGCGCGCTCGGGCCGAAGGGTTACTCGACCTGTTCGGGCTGTCACAGCTGACGACGTCGAGTCCCTACCACCTGTCGGGTGGCGAGCAGCGGCGGCTGATGGTGGCGGCGGCACTCGCGCATGGCCCCTTCGCCGTACTGCTCGATGAGCCGACGGTCGGTCAGGACCGCGCGACGTGGGCCGCGGTCGTCGGTGCCGTCACAGCCGCTCGACGTGCCGGGGCCGGCGCGGCGGTCAGTACCCACGACCGCCGGGCGGTGTCGGCCGTTGCCGACGACGAGATCGCGCTGGATTCAGGTCGGGCGCGATGACGGGCGCTGTTACTCAGTGGGTGCCGCGCGGGCCGCTGTCGCTGCTCGCGGCGAGCCTGCTGCCCGTGGCAGGCGCGCTGGCAATTGAGACTGCGTCGGTCGGCTCGATTGCCTTGCTGTTCGAAGTGGCCGCACTCGGATGGCTCGTCCGCGACATCCGGGCGACAGTGCTGCGGATGGCGTTCGGGCTCGTGGCGGCGGCCGGGATCGCCGTCACGACATATCTTTACGCCGGACGTGACCTGACCGAAGCCGCCACCGCCGCCTGCCGGATCCTCTACATCGTCATACCGGGAGCCCTGCTGCTGGGGCTGATCAGGCCGAGTGAGCTTGGCGACCATCTAGCCCAGCGCCTGCACCTGCCCGCGCGGGGTGTGGTCGCGTGCACGTCGGTGCTGCAGCGGCTCGACGCGTTTGGGGAGGAGTGGCGGATCATCCAGCGCGCGCGACGTTCGCGCGGCCTCGGGTCCGGCGGCGGACCCGTCAAGCGGCTGCGCGAGTCGGCTGGCAGCGCGTTTTCCCTACTCGTCGTGTCACTGCGACGCACCGGATCGATGGCAGTGGCGATGGATGCGCGCGGGTTCGCGACCGCCACCGATCGCACCTGGGCCGAACCCGCTCCGTGGCGGTGGGGCGACTGGCTGATAGTGCTGATCGGCCTGGCGCTGGCGGGGCTTCCCTGGCTCTTGTCCAGCGCCTAATCCCGCGAGTCGCCACCTCCCGCCCTCCGAGTCGCCACAAACTAGACTTACAAGTCCGCCCACACGCACCACCTAGAGGAGCCACGATGGTCAAGTGGCAGGGTCTCCTGCTCGCGACCACACTGCTGAGTCTCATCGGATGCTCATCGGATGCCGAGGAGCCGCCCCCACCTGCCGCGAAGGTCGCAGTCGGCGACTGCCTCGCGCCCGGCTCCGACCAGGTGATCAGTTGCACGAAGCGGCATCTCGCGCAGGCGGTCTACGTAAGCGAAGGCCCACCCACCGGCAACGCCGAGACTCTCGAGCCATGTCGGCGTGCGCAGGCGAACTTCCTGGGCCAGGACTTCAACACCCGGCTCGACGTGCGGCTGTGGGTCGCGCAGGACGACTCCTACTACCGGTGTGACGTGCTGCTCCGCAACTCCACTCAGGCGAAGTCCGGCTACCAAACGCTCACGAGGTCGCTCGAAGGCGTACTACGCAAGGGCGCAGCGGCCCACTTCCAAGCATGTCTGGGCGCACCGTTCGACCCACAGGCCGACCAGGTCTACGTGCCGTGCGACGAGCCCCATGTCGCCCAGGAGCTGGTCGTCGCCCCCGCCGTCGGAACGCTCGATGAGAAGTTCCCCGCCAACGTCGCCGCCCGTGCCTCCAATGCATGCAACGCTTCAGCCGATGCCGCCGGCCACCTGAAGCAGGGTCACAGCGTGTCGGCGTTCTACCCCGAGAACGCCCTTGCTTGGGCCTCCGGTGAGCGGACGGCGGACTGCTGGTTGTCGGCAGACCGCGGCTCGCTGCCGGCCGTGCGCTCCGACCTCCGCTGAGCGGACTGCCGGTTACCCTGAAAGTGATGCATCCCTCCCGTCTTGCTCTGGTCGCCGCGTGCGCGGTGGTCGTTGCCGTGCCGTCCGCCGGTGGCGCACAGGTGCGCCCAGGCGACCAGTCGGGGGTCTTTACGTCAGCCCTGACGTCATACCGACAGATCGAGCTGCGCCAAGCGCGGCCGGTTTCGCATGAGGATTCCGCCACGCAGCACGCCCACGGCGGCCAACTGCGCGGTTTGGTCATCGTGATCGATCCCGGCCACCAGCTCGGCAACTCGCGCCACGCTGCCCAGACCACCCGGTCCGTCAACGCCGGCGGGTTCGACAAGGCCTGCAACACGAGCGGCACATCGACGAACAGCGGCTTCCCGGAGGCGACGTTCGCGTGGCGTACGTCGCTCGCGCTCAAACGCCAGCTGACCAGTCGCGGCGCCACCGTCCACCTGACCCGCACGACCAACTCGTATGACGACTGGGGTCCGTGCATCGACACCCGTGGACGCGCAGGCAACCGCGTCAACGCTGACGCTGTCGTCTCGATCCATGCTGACGGAGCCGACTCAAGCGTTCGCGGATTCTTCGTGATCACGCCCGCCCACCAGCGCGGCAGGAGCGAAGACTTCACGCGTGCCTCGCACCGGTACGGGCTGCACGTCCAACGCGGGCTCATCCGCGCCGGCGCCGTGCCGTCGACCAGGGGCGGCGGTCTTTCCGTCCGTGCCGACCTCGGCACGCTCAACTGGAGCAAGCGCCCGATCGTCATGGTCGAGCTCGCGAACATGCGCAACCAGCGCGACGCCCGGCACACCATGTCGCCGTCATACCGGTCGCACGTGTACGCACGTGGACTCCGCTTCGGGATCACGGACTTCCTCCTGCATCGCTAACGCCACCGAAAATCAGGAGCCGAAGAACACGCGCCAGCGCTACCGTGCTCGCCATGTCTGTGCCACCGCTGCGGTTCGACGACTGGTCTGTCGACCACGTCGAGGCTGCCGCGCGCCTGCTCGCCGAGCGGCACCGGCGCCACCGGAGCACCGACCCCGTCCTGCCCGAGCTCAGCGAGGCTCGCGCAGGCGAGCCGCTTCGAGCGCAGGCAGCCCGACCCGGCTGGGTTGCGCGGCGGGACGGCAAGGTCATCGGGTACCTCGTCTACACGCCCGTGACCGATGGCGGGTTCACCGGTCACGCCTGGGTCGACCTCGACGGGCATGCCGCGTCCGACCCCGAGACGAGCCGCAGCTTGTACGCCCACGCCGCTCGGCATTGGGTGGACTCAGGCCTTCGCCAACACGTCGTGCACGTGCCGGCTGTCGAGGAGCTGCTGTGGCCGTGGTTTGTCTCCAGCTTCGGTGTCCAGCACACCTGGGCGCTGCGGACCAGTCGGCCACTAGCCGCTGCCGGCGACCCCGCCCTGAAGATCCGCCGGATCGGCCCCGACGAGGCGGCGACCGCGGGCCAGGCAGAGCTCGACCTCGACGATCACCTCCAGGCAAGCCCGGTGTTCAGCAGGCGCACCCCGACGTCGTACGACACCGCAGTAGACGGACAGCGCGAGTTCCTCAACCAGGACGGTGTGTATGCCGTTGTGGCCGAGCGCGACGGCGACCACCTCGGGTACGGCGAGGTCACCGCAGACCCCCGCCAGGACCTGAGGGCGCCGGCCGGGTCCGCCACGATCGGCATCGTCGTCGTCAAAGCGGGTGGACGCGGGCTCGGCGTCGGCCGGGCGATCACGGCCGACCTGCTGCGGTGGGCACGCGAGGCCGGCCACGATCACGTGATCTGTGACTGGCGTGCCACCAACCTTGACTCGTCGAGGGCGTTCCTCGCATTCGGGTGGCGGCCGACGTTCTACCGGCTCCACCGCGCAATCCCCTGACCCTGCCGCTGATCGAGCTCGCCGCGACGCCGTCAGTCGAGCTTGTCGAGACCCATCGGTCGCCGGTGGTTTCGCTTGTGGTGAAAGAGCGCAGCAACGCCGGAAGTCGCACTGTTGGTTGCCACACGCAGGCGACTGCGGTCGCGCCTCCGGCGGTCGAGCTTGTCGAGACCCGGCGGTCGAGCTTGTCGAGACCCCGGTGACTCGACAAGCTCGATCAGCGGAACGACAGAACAAGAAGTCTCGGAAACCCTTGTGAATAAGGGGTTCTGAGCCTCAGAACTGTCGGCGGTCACCGATAGATTCACTCCCATGCACGACACGCACACCGCCACCACCACCGCCGCAGACGTCGACACCCTCGACGCCGACCAAACCCTCACCCGCGCCGAAGAAGCCCGCCGCCGCTCAGAGGCCGCCGACGTCGAGATGCTTCAGATCGCCGCCCACTGGGCCGACGTGCACGGCACCCTCCAAGGGACAGGGTTCGCGCTGCCCGGTGCCGAACGACTCATCCAGGTCGGCGGCGAAGGCACCCCGCAGGTGGCCGAATTCGCTGCAGCCGAACTCGGTGCCGTCCTCGGTGTCTCCACCTGGGCCGGGCACCTCCTGATCAGCGACGCCCTCGACCTGCGCCACCGCCTCCCCCACCTGTGGGCACGGATCTGTGCCGGTGAAGTGAAACCGTGGATCGGCCGCAAAACCGCCCAAGCCACCCGCAGCCACGACACCGCCGCCGCGGCCGCCGTCGACGCCAAAGTCAGCCGGTGGGGCGACCGGCTCACCTGGACCCGGATCGAGAACCTGATCGACGCCACCCTCACCGCCGCCGACCCCGAGCGAGCCGCAGCCGAAGCCGAAGCTCGACAGACCCAGCACGGGGTGTGGGTGAAGCCGTCGGAAGATCATGAGACCGGGACCGCGTTCATCCGCGCCGACGCCGTCGACCTGAAGTTCTTCGACGCCAGCATCGACCGGATCGCCGACAGCATCGGACTGCTCGGCGACACCCGCAACAAGAACCTCCGCCGAGCCAAAGCCGTCGGGATCCTCGCCAGCCCCCAACAAGCCCTCGACCTCTACGCCACCACCGCCGCTGAGGTGCGGAACCGAGACGACTCCGACCTACCCGACGATGTGCCCTCCAGTATCGGACTCGACGACGCCGACGCCCACGGCGCCCGACTCGACCGCGTCAGCGGTGGGGGAACCCGGCGGCGTTCGTGCGGGGTGTCAGCATCAAGGTCGACCCCCGACCCAAAGCAGTCCTCTACGTCCACCTGACCAAGGAATCGCTGGACTCCGGTGACGGGGTGGCACGGGTCGAAGGGATCGGACCCGTCACCGTTGACCAAGCCAAACGGTGGCTCGGCGACTGCACCATCACCCTCAAACCCGTCCTCGACCTCGCCGGCATCGCACCCGTCGACGCCTACGAAATCCCCGACCAGATGCGAGAAGCCGTCCACCTCATGACGCCGGCCGACGTCTTCCCCTTCGCGTCGAACACCAGCCGCGAGATGGACCTCGACCACACCATCCCCTACATCCCCATGGTCTCGACAAGCTCGACCAACGGAACCGCCTCGGTCCCGACAAGCTCGACCGGCGGAAGTAGCTCGACCAACGGAAGCGGCGGAGGACCACCCGGACAAACCGGGATCGGGAAACTCGGACCCCTGACTCGACGCCACCACCGGATCAAGACCCACAGCCGATGGCAAGTCAAACAACCCTTCCCCGGCATCTACCTGTGGCGATCACCCCACGGCAGATACTGGCTCGTCGACCACACCGGCACCCGACGTCTCGGCGCAGCCTGACCCTCGAATCACCCCGCCAAGATCGTCAGGCGGTGCCCTCGGCTGCCTCCAGGGTGGCGCGCGCTGACTCGAGTCGCGCGACCGGCACCCGGTAGGGCGAACACGACACGTAGTCCAACATGATCTTGTCGAAGAAGTGGATCGACGCCGGATCGCCACCGTGCTCTCCGCAGACGCCAAGCACAAGGTCGCCCCTGGTCTCCTTGCCCTCCCAGGCCGCCACCGAGATGATCCGCCCCACGCCATCGACATCGAGGGACTCGAACGGGCTGATCCCGAAGATGCCTGCTGCGATGTACTGCGGGAAGAACTCGGCCTCGACGTCGTCGCGGCTGAAGCCCCACGTCGTCTGCGTCATGTCGTTGGTGCCGAACGAGAAGAACTCCGCCTCCCGCGCGATCTCGTGAGCAGTCAGAGCCGCGCGTGGCAGCTCGATCATCGTGCCAATCGGGAAGCTGAGCTCGAGCCCGGTCTCCTCGGCAACCTCGGCGATCGTCGCCTCGGCCTGCTCGCGGATGATCGCGAACTCTCTGACGTCGGCAACGAGCGGCACCATGATCTCGGGATGCGGGTCGAGCCCACGCTTCTTCAGCTGGGCAGCAGCCTCGGCGATCGCCCGTACCTGCAGCAGGAACAGGCCGGGCACGGTGAGGCCCAACCGCACACCACGCATGCCGAGCATGGGGTTCTGCTCGTCATGGCGCTGGACCTCCTTGAGCAGTGCAGCCGCCTCCTCGTCTGGCTCCCCGATCGCCTCGGCGACGGCGACTTTCACCGACAGCTCGGTCAGGTCGGGCAGGAACTCGTGCAGTGGCGGGTCGAGCAGGCGCACCACGACCGGCAGCCCGTCCATCGCCTCGAAGATCCCGAGAAAGTCATCGCGCTGCAGAGGAAGCAATTCCTCCAGCGACGAGTCGCGCTGCTCGTCTGACCGGGCCAAGATGACCCGCTCGACGATCTTGCGCCGCGCGCCCAGGAACATGTGCTCTGTCCGGCACAGCCCGATACCCTCCGCGCCGAAGTCGCGAGCCCGTTGAGCATCCTCGGGCGCATCGGCGTTGGCTCGCACCCCCATCCGACGGGTCTTGTCGGCATGATCCATCAACCGACGAACCGCGTGCACCAGCTCGGCGTCTTCACCCTCGCCAGCACTCTTGGCGTGTGCGCCGGAGGTCTCGGCGGTCGAGAGCAAGGCCTCCACCACGACGCTGGCCGTGACAGGGACGGACCCCGCGAACACCTCGCCAGTCGAACCGTCGATCGAGAGCACGTCGCCCTCGCTGATCTCGACACCGTCGGAGGTCCGGAACTCGCGCTTCTTGATGTCGACACGCAGCGCCTCGACGCCGACAACGCACGTACGTCCCATGCCACGGGCGACAACGGCAGCGTGCGACGTCTTACCGCCACGACTCGTCAGCACTCCTGTCGCCGCGATCATCCCGCGCAGGTCGTCGGGGTTCGTCTCCCGACGGACCAAGATCACGTCCTCGCCCTTCGTAGCCCACGCCACGGCCGTCGCGGAGTCGAAGGCAGCCTTGCCGACCGCCGCACCAGGGCTCGCCGCCATCCCCGTTGCGATCAGATCCAGGTCGCCGCGACTTGTCGAACTGCGGGAAACATCAGGTTTGCCAGCTGCGCACCGGTCACCCGGCGCAGCGCCTCGTCCAGGTCGATGACGCCTTCGTCGACGAGCTGCATGGCGATCCGGAATGCAGCGCCTGCGGTGCGCTTGCCGACCCGGGTCTGCAGCATCCAGAGCTTGCCTCGCTCGACCGTGAACTCGATGTCACACATGTCTTTGTAGTGGCGCTCGAGCGTCTCCATGATGTGCAGCAGCTCGTCGTACGACGCCTTGTCTCGGTCACCGAGCGCAGTGAGCGGCAGCGTGTTGCGGATGCCCGAGACGACGTCCTCGCCCTGTGCGTTGGGCAGGTAGTCGCCGTACACGCCTTGGTGGCCGGAGGCCGGGTCGCGGGTGAAACAGACGCCGGTGCCACGAGTCGTCGCCGAGGTTGCCGAAGACCATCGCGCAGATGTTGACAGCGGTGCCGAGGTCGTCCGGGATGTGCTCTTGGCGACGGTAGATCTTCGCCCGGTCGGTGTTCCACGACGAGAAGACGGCGAGCACCGCGAGGTCGAGCTGTTCGCGCGGGTCTTGCGGGAACTCGCGCCCAGCCTCATCGGCGATGATCTTCTTGTACGTCGTAACGAGCTCTTGGATGTCCTCGGCCGTCAGCTCGACGTCGGTTTCGACCTTCCGGGTGTGCTTGAGGTCCTCGAGCGCCTCGTCGAACTTGGCACGCTCCACGTCGAGCACGGTGGCCCCGAACATCGACAGCAGCCGCCGGTAGGAGTCCCAGGCGAAGCGCGCACTGCCCGAGATCTTCGTGAGCCCTTCGACTGACTCGTCGTTGAGGCCGATGTTGAGGACCGTCTCCATCATTCCGGGCATCGAGAACTTCGCGCCGGACCGCACGGACACCAGCAACGGGTCGTCGGCCTGGCCCAGGTGGCGCCTCATCTCCTTCTCGAGCCCGGCGAGGTGCTCGTCTATCTCCGCCGCGAGCTCGGCGTGGCTCGCTGCCGCTCTCCAGGTACGACCCGACAGGCATCGGTCGAGATGGTGAACCCGGGCGGCACAGGCAGACCGATGTTGGTCATCTCGGCGAGGTTGGCCCCTTTGCCGCCGAGCAGGTCCTTCTGGTGACGCGCTTCCTTCGTTGAAGTCATACACGTATCGCGTCATGCCGGAAACCTCTTGGTCGCGTCGTCACGTGGCTCGGGTGTGCCCATCTTGCCCCTGTTGGCGACCTCGACCGCGACCCCCGGCGAGACAGCAGGTAGGCTTCGGCACCTGGGTCACCGGTTCGGTGGCCCGTGGAGGGATGGGATGGCGGTCAGGAAGGCCTGGATTCTCGTCGTCGGTTGGCTTGCTGGTCGTCGTCGGCGTGATCGCAATGCCCTTGCCGGGACCCGGTCTGCTGATCCTGTTGTCCGGTCTCATCGTCTTGTCCCAGGAGTACCCGTGGGCCGAGCGCCGGGTCGAGCCCGTCAAGAAGAAGGCCTTCGACGTTGCCAAGGTCAGCGTCTCGACATACCCGACGATCCTGCTGACCACGCTCGGTGCCTGCTCGATCATCGCGTTCGGCGTTTTCATGTGGATCTACCCGGAGATCCCCCACATCGTGACGATTCCCGCCGTGGGGCCGATCGGTCCGATCGGGTAGGACCGAGCGTGCCCTTTGGCGGCTGGGCGACCGGGCAGCAGCATCATCTTGTCGGGCCTGATCGCGCTTGGCGTGCTCATCTACAGCATCAAGCTCTGGCGACATGAGGCAGTGGCCGTGCGCAAGGAAGCCAAGGGACAACGCCGCGTGGGCAGCGCGGTCCCCACAAAGACGCCGTGAGCTCTGGGCCGAATAGGCTGGCCGCATGAGCTCTCATTTCGACGTCGTCGTGCTGGGCGCCGGGCCGGGCGGGTACGTCGCCGCGATCCGCGCCTCGCAGCTCGGCACTCAAGACAGCGATCATCGAGGAGAAGTACTGGGGTGGCGTCTGCCTCAACGTCGGGTGCATCCCGAGCAAGGCGCTGCTACGTAACGCCGAGCTCGCCCACATCTTCACCGCCGACGCGAAGACGTTCGGCATCTCCGGTGACGTGACCTTCGATTACGGAGCCGCCTACCAGCGCAGCCGCAAGGTCGCCGACGGGCGCGTCAAGGGCGTGCACTTCCTGATGAAGAAGAACAACATCAACGAGTTCGAGGGCTGGGGCACGTTCACCGACGCCAACACCCTCAAGGTGGCGCTGGGGACGGCGGCGAGGAGTCTGTGACGTTCGACCACTGCATCCTCGCGACCGGCGCTACGACCCGGCTGCTTCCCGGTACGTCGCTCAGCGAGCGAGTGGTCACCTACGAAGAGCAGATCATGACCGAGGAGCTGCCCGGCTCGATCATCATCGCCGGGGCCGGCGCGATCGGCGTCGAGTTCGCCTACGTGCTCGCCAACTACGGCGTCGACGTGACGATCGTCGAGTACCTCGACCGGCTCGTCCCGCTCGAGGACGAAGAGGTGTCGGCCGAGCTCGCCAAGCGCTACAAGAAGCTCGGCGTCAAGGTGCACACGTCCACCCGCGTCGACGCGATCGACGACAGCGGCGACAAGGTCTCGGTCACCGTCACCAAGGGCGACGAGCAGCAGACGCTCGAGGCCGACAAGGTCCTGCAGGCGATCGGGTTCGCGCCCCGCGTCGAGGGCTACGGTCTCGACAAGACCGGCGTCGCGCTCACCGATCGCGGCGCCATCGAGATCGACGAGTTCATGCGCACCAACGTCGCCGAGCATCCTCGCGATCGGCGACGTCACGGCCAAGCTGATGCTGGCCCACACCGCCGAGGCGATGGGCATCGTCGCTGCCGAGACGATCGCGGGCGCCGAGACCATGGCGATCGACTACGCATGGTGCCGCGAGCGACGTACTGCCAGCCGCAGATCGCCAGCTTCGGCTACACCGAGGCGCAGGCGAAGGAGCTCGGCCACGACGTGAACGGTGTCGAAGTTCCCCTTCACCGCCAACGGCAAGGCGCACGGACTCGGCGACCCGGGCGGCTTCGTCAAGATCGTCGCCGATGCCGAGCACGGCGAGTTCCTCGGCGCCCACCTGATCGGGCCCGACGTCACCGAGCTGCTCCCCGAGCTGACGCTCGCGCAGCAGTGGGACCTCACCGCCACCGAGGTCTCGCGCAACATCCACGCGCACCCGACGCTGAGCGAGGCCCTCAAGGAGGCCGTGCACGGCGTCTCCGGCCACATGATCAACTTCTGACAATCCTCCCGCGCTAGTGCGCGTGGCGGGCCGCGGGTGCATGGTAGAGACATGACCCCACACGATGACGCCGACCAAGGCGACTACGACGACAAGGAACTACCCGACGGCCACGAACACCGCAAGGACATCGCGGAGACCAAGGGCAGCTACGACGACGAGGAACTACCCGACGGCCGTGAACACCGCAAGGACATCGCGCAGACCAAGGGCAGCTACGACGACGAGGAACTACCCGACGGCCGTGAACACCGCAACGTCGACGCGGAGACCACGGGCGACAGCGGCAGCTACGCCGACACTGACAAATGACCCCGCAGCCGGCCTAGACCTCCCCCGGAAGAACGGTTAGGTCAAGCCCAGGAGCGACCTTGGCTCACTCCGGCCGGCTGCTCCGACCTGCTGCCGTCTCAGGCGGCGTCAGTGGCCAGTGCCGGAACCGAACTGCTCCATGGCGATGATCGGCCGGAGTTTGGCCTCGACCTTCTTCGTGCTGAACGCCTTTTGCAGGACATTGCGGCCGAGAACGTTGCCGATGGCTCCCATGACCATCGCCTGGTCCAGTGCGAGATAGCGCTCGGCGACTGTCCCGGAGCCGACGGCCACAGCATCGTAGAAGCCGCCCTCGCCGTACGCTCCGAGGTCCAGCTCGATGCGCGACAGGTTGTCGAACGCCCGCTTGGGCTCGTGCATCATCGCCAAGAAGGCGGCGTGCGGGGTGACGACACCGTCTCCGTAGTCGGGGGTCGGGTTGGTCGCCGGGCGGCAGTCGCCGAATCCAGGGTCGTAGTTGGTGCTTTCGCGGTCGGAGAAGTACCCGTCGGGGTTGAGCCCCAGCGCGTCGACGCCGTACTCCCGGTAGCCGGCGAACGGATCGCTCGACGGGGAGAAGCCCCAGTAGCCGTAGTCAGCTTCGTTCATGCCGTGCTCGATCTGGGCGCGGACATGCAGCGGATGGTTCTTGCCCCACGAGCGCGGGCCCCAGGTCTCCTCGGGGACGAAGACGTTCGGCATGAGCTCCTCGAACATCGAGCCGCCCCAGCCCGGGACGATCCGCATGCCACGGTAGGTGTAGGCGCCTTCATAGACGTCGAGGCCGAGGTAGTTGCGGGTCACGCCAACCGGCTGGCTCTCGTGCCAGCTCCAGTCGCAGCTCGCGGGGAAGGTTCGCCAGGGCGCAAAGTAGTGCTGCGCCGGTGCTTGGCGCCTCATGATGGCGAGGTATGACGTGATCCGGGTCTCCGAGACGATCGTGTCGTAGTGGTGGTGCGTGAGCCAGACGTCGGGAGCGTCGATGTGGCTGCCTCGGTAGACCTGGTCGCCTCGGTTGTGGTCGAACGGGAAGAACCCGCCGTGCATGAGCCCGCCCGGACGAGCGGCGCCGGGGTTGTAGAAGGCGTCCCACCGCATCCGCTTGAACAGCCGATCGGCAAGCGGGCCGGCACCGGGCACCGAGTTGCGGACGACCCAGAGGGCGGCACCGAGCCAGCCGTTGTCGACACTGGAGGCGAAGGGGTAGATGGTGTCTCCGGACCCTGGCCAGGCACGCAGTGCTTCGCCAGTGGCCTCGTCGTACCAGTTGTAGTACATGCCGCTGGGCTCGTGGTGCTCCATCCGCGCCAGCGTTCGCAGGGTCTTTCGCACCACCCGGCTGCAGTGGCTCGGGCTGATGATTCGCAGCTCGCGAGCCGCGACAGCAGACCACATCAGGCCAGCAATGTTGGTGGGTGAGGTGTAACCACTCAGGGTGGACAGGTCGCCGGTGATGTTGTCTGCAGGCAGACCGGTCGCTGGGTGGGTCATCGCCTCCATCGAATGCCAGGTGTCCTCGGCCCAGGTTATGACCGTGGCACGGTCGACGCCACGAGGTAGCGGACCGGGTTTGTGCAGGGCCAAGGTTGGGCTTGCACCTTGGGCAGGGCCGGCCATGGCGGCGCCGGCCACCGCGGCGAGGCCCCCAACCAGCACGTTGCGTCGCGAGACGGGGTTGGGTCGTGACTGGCTCAGCTCTCTCATGGGTTCTCCTCGTTGTGGTGTCCACAGCTGGCACGCAGCACGAGCTGCGTTGGCAGCACCTCGTTGCGTCGTTCTTCCTGGCCCCCGGCAAGTCGCTCGTGCAGTCTCCGCGCCGCCAGCGCACCGAGCTCACGCATCGGCTGCCTGACGGTCGTCAGCCCTGGACGTGAGTGACGGGCGGCCATTACGTCATCCCACCCGGTGACGGCCAGGTCGTCGGGGACGCGCAAGCCCAGCGACTCCGCTGCCGCGATCGCACCAAGGGCCATCTCGTCATTGGCACAGAACAGTGCCTGCGGCCGTTGCTCACGGAGCAGCTCTTCGGCGCACCGTTGGCCGCTCTGCTCGTCGAATGCGCACGGAGTCGGGCGCTCGGGCACGGGGACCTCGGCGTCATTCAACGCCCGCCGAAAGCCGAGCCATCGACGTGCGATGTCCGACGACGCGTCCACATCGCCGAGGAATGCAAGGGAGGTGTAGCCATGGTCGCGGGTGAGGTGCGTAGCCAAAGCGTGGGCACTCTTCTCGTTCTCCGCGTTCACAGCGTCAGCCCCGGCGATCGGGTCGCGCGCGAGCAAGACGAGCGGCATGCCCCTGCCGACAAGCTCGGTGAGCACATCGTCGTCGACCGTGCGGCCGAGCACGACCAGCCCGTCAACACGCGCTGCAAGATCCAGGACCATGGCGCGGGCGGCCTGGCGACCATGGGTCGAGAGGATCAGGACGCTGCGCCCCATCTCCCCGGCAACCTCCTCGTAGCCCAGGACGACCTCGGCGTAGTAGGGACCGGACAGGTCGGGGAAGACGATGCCGTTGGCCGCTTGCTTACCCTCAGCCAGCGACCGGGCGGAGTGGCTCGGAGTGAACTGCAGGGCGGCTACGGCCGACAGCACTCGCTCGCGGGTCGGGGCCGCAACCGGCGCACTCCCGCGCAGCACCCGAGAGACCGTTGCGATCGATACTCCGGCTCGCTGGGCGACCTGATAGATGGTCGCGCCCGGACCAGATCTGGACGGTCGCGGCTGGCCCTGACTCACATCTGAGTCGACGGGGGCATCGGGAAATGTAAGCGCTTCCATCACTCGTGACGTTGCCACGCCTGTCCGGCAGTGTCAAGGCCACGACGCAGAACGGGAGAGGCGGGAGCGCTTGGCTCCCGACTCTCCCGTCCACAGATTTTGCCGTATGGCTAAGGAGTTCTGACTACTCGGTCAGCACACCTGCCAGGCGGCTCAGCGTGTCTTCTGTGCCAGTGAACCCCTCGTTGGGGTTGAACTCGTCCTCACCGAAGTCGACATCCGGGTCATCCGCGCTGCCGCCGATGTTGTCCGGTCCCACGCCGTACAGAAGCGGGAAGTTGCCGCCCTGGTCCATCAGGTTGGCCTCAGCGTTGAACTGGTCGACATGCCAGTTGCCGAAGAAGTGGCCGCCCTCGTGGGCTGTCACGTTCCCGACTGCCTGACCGACGAATCCGACCCGGTTACTCGCCGGCGTCAGATACGTGTTCAAGGAGTACGTCGGTCCCGCCGGGTCACTCAACAGGTCGAGCAGCACCAACGCCGACTCTTCGGTTTCGAAGTTGCCGGGGTCGATCGACTGGGCGATACCGATCGTGTCGACCCCCGACTGTTCGATCGTGCCTCCCACGATGATCCGGCTGACGTTCTTCTTGCCCCATGGGTCAGCGTGGTCACGGCTGTTCTTGATCTTGATGTTGAAGTCGTCGTTCAGACCACTCGCCAGCATGTCCTGCCTGACGCTTTCCCGGACCTCGGCCACGATCGCAGTGATCAGTGGGTTGAGATCCGCGTTGGTCAGTCCCCAGCGACCCAGGAACGCGCGCAGCGGACTGAGCTGGCGAACGCCCGGACCACCGAATACGCCCGTGTTGATGCGGGCTCCGTCGAAGTCGAGGAACAGCGTCTGCACCGGCGGGTTGTTTTCGAGACCCGGTCGGTACCCCTCCACCGTGATGTCGTAAGCACCGTCGCCACCTGTCACGCCGAGGTAGTGCCATCCAGCCTGGTCGGCGATATGTTCCGTCACCGCGTTGCCGCCGCCGGGCAGCGGCGAGTCACTTGGGTAGATGAACGTTGCGTCCTGAGTCGACCCGTGCACGTTGACACTGCCTGGGTCATAGACGGTCACGCTGGTGGCTGATCCTTCGACCGAGGCGCCCAGCACGTCACCCTTGCGCAGCCTGAATGCGTAGAAGTCCAGGTCCACCTCCGCCACGGTGATCTCGACGTCGTAAGGACCTTCGCTGTCAGCTCCGTCACCGCTGCCGGAGTCGAACGGATCAGCAGGCAGGGAGAGGAAGCCCGTCACCATCACGTAGTAAGTGCCGGCGTCTTCAAAGGTGTGGGTCAGCAGGCTGTCGAAGCCGTCGGAGTCGTCGTTGAGGTTCACAATCTCGCCGGCGTCGTCGAACAGCACGACCACCGTGTCCAACGGACCTACTGGGGTGTCGGTGTCGACGGTGAGCGAGTCGCCCGCGTCTGCATCCAAGGAGTAGAAGTCGAAGTCACCTGAGTCGCTACCGGCGCTGCCATGTGGCCCGTCACCGATGGTGGCTGTGGTGTTGATGCCCTCCCCGGACCCCGTGATTCCAGTGTCTCCGGCCAACGGGATCGACCCGTCATCCTCGGTATTGGCGGGAACGGTGTCAGAGACGACCTCCTGATTTGAGAGCTCACCGAGGACCCGCGCCCTCGGGTTCTTGTTGCCGGCCGTCCCGAAAGCGGGTACTGGCTGCGCCGTCGCCGTACTGTCGTTAGAGCCGCGGGTGCCTGCGGGCTCGTCCTCGTCGACCACGAGAGGCGGCGCCAACGCGGTCATCTTGTTCTCGAGCCGCGATTGACGCTGTTCGCCCTTAGCGGCGAGGTACCGCTTCCAGCCGGCGTAGTCGATGACCGAGGGGTCAGGAACCAGAGCGAGTTGGGGGTTGGCCCCGCTCGGCTTGAGCGACTTGTTGGCGTTGCCCTTTTCCGCGGTCTGCAAGCCCGCCGACAGCGCCGCCCGCTCGTGAGGTGTGACGCCGTCGCTGCCGCGCTGTGGCGCAGCGGCTACCGGCGCCAGTGCCGCGGCGATCAAGCCGGCACCAGCTAATAGCGCAATGGATTGTGTGCGCACGAAGTTAGTCCTCCCTCGACGGCCGCAGCCTTGCGCTGCGACCAGCGTCCCGCGGGTTCTTCGCCACCTGACCGCACGAGGAAGCTTCCCCCATACCGAACGTCAGCACACCTTGTCGGCTGCCGTCGGCTCACTGTCAACCACCGAGTGCAGCGCCTCACCACAGGATGGAGACACCATGCTCGCGTTGTGACGCTGCGTCAAGAGAAGAACACGGTTGGTCGCCCCCTTTTTCTGGAGATGTTCGTCAGCTGATCCGCTTCGTCCGGCTGACCAGCGGCTGGCAGTTGCCTGGCACTAGATCAGTCTGGGTAGATTCTGTACGATTCCCTGAGGGCTAGGCGGTCGTCCGGACGTCCGACCGGGCCCGAGGCAAGGACGGTTAAGAAAGTAGGCGCCCTTGTTGTTGGCCAGCAGCGGCGACCCCAGGGGTGTTGCCAGGGCTAGGCCCCGGAGGCGCCGAGACCCCGCGTCGACTGGCCACACATCTCCCAAGTCCCTCACATGGACGGCCCCGAGGCTGGCAATCTCAACCCCGGGACCTTGGCGGCGTGACCCTCCGGAAGGCCAGCTGCCCTAGAAGACCTATGCCCCGTTTGCCTTCGGGCCATGCCCCTCAGCCCGGTGTTTGACCCGGTCGACCAGATCCTGGGCAACCACCCGCAGCTTGATGTTGCTGTCCTGCGACACCCGGACCAGCACACTGAAGGCGCGATCCTCGTCGATGTCGTACCGCTCCATCAAGATCCCCATCGCCTGCCCGATGACCTGTCGGCTCTTCACGGCGGCGTCGAGCGAGGCAACGGTGCGGGTGAACCCCATCACCAGCGCAGCGTGCGAGGCGAAGAGGCTGGCCAGTTCGACGCTGTCGCCGAAGTCACCAGCCTCGACAGCGTGGAAGTTCAGTGCCAACCGCTGGTGGTCGTCGGAGACCATCAGCACCGCCAACTGGGCGCGGACCCCCAACTCCGCAGCCTTCGGTCCGAAGATCGGCCACCGTGCATCGTTGGCCAGGTCGGTCGCAACCAGAACCCGTTGACCGTCCGTGACCTCGTAGCAGGGCCCCTCCGAGATGGAGTACTGCAGCTGATCGACCTGACTGGCGATCGGATCCGTTGGCGCTAGGGTTTGCAGGTCTCTGGCACCCTTTCGAGCCGAGATGCTGACGTAGTCGAACCTTGGGATCGTGTCGAGGGCACTCTTCGTGATCATCTGCAACGCCTGGTCGACGTCGGGATGTCGCTGAACATGCTTCGCCAACGCCTCGACGGCGTGGCGGATGGACGCGGAATCAGGCACGCAGCGGCCGTCCCTCCCAGGGTGGTCAATTCAGGCCGACTGCTTCAGCCACTCTCACTGTACGCCGGAAGCCTCGACGGAGGGTCGTCGTTGCATTACTCCCCGCTCATTGCCTAAAGCGGGGCAGTTAGACCAGACTCATGCCACGCGCGGATCCTGCTCGGAATGGACCTCGCGAGGCCCCGGCCCCTACCCCCTGGGAGGTCGGGGCTCCCTCTGTCCGGCACCCGCTCGCTAGTTTCGGGCTGGGCCGAGTGGGCACTGGCTGCACATGCGTATCGGCTATTTCCTCTCCACGGAGGAGTTCACGCCCTCCCAGCTGCTTGAGCAGGCCAGGCTTGCCGAGGAGGCCGGCTTCGATGCCTTGTGGATCAGCGATCACTACCACCCGTGGAACGACGCCCAAGGGGAGAGTCCCTTCGTCTGGTCCTTGATCGGTGCGCTGTCACAGAACTGCTCCCTGCCCGTGACGACGGCGGTCACCTGCCCCACCGTCCGCATCAATCCCGCCATCATCGCGCAGGCGGCCGCGACGACTGCCGTCTTGCTCGAGGGCAACTTCATCCTCGGCGTGGGGAGCGGCGAAGCCCTCAACGAGCACATCCTGGGTGGGCCGTGGCCAACGGCTGCCGTGCGTCTGGAGATGCTTGAGGAGGCTGTTGGGCTGATCCGTGAACTCTGGACTGGCGAGGTGGTGTCTCATCGCGGCCGCCACTACACCGTGGACACCGCACGGATCTACACCCGGCTCGAGACCCCACCGCCGATCTACGTGTCTGCCTTCGGGCCGATGGCAACCGATGTCGCTGCGCGGATCGGGGACGGCTTCATCTGTACGTCGCCAGATGGCGAACTCGTGCAACGATTCCGCGATTCGGCCGGGGCGAACAAGCCTGCGCAGGCCGGCTTCAAGGTTTCCTACGCCGAGTCGACTGACGAAGGAGTCGCGATCGCTCACCGCCTCTGGGCCAACAGCGGCGTACCCGGAGAGCTGGCCCAGGTGCTCCCTTCACCTCGACACTTCGAACAAGCGTCGCAACTGGTGACCGAGGAGATGACGAAGGAATCGGTCGTCTGCGGCAGAGATGTCGACCGACACGTCGAGGCGTTCGCGCCGTACGTCGAGGCCGGTTTCGACGAGATCTACGTCTCCAACATGGGCCCCAACTACCGACCGATGATCGCCATGTATGGCGACGAGGTACTTCGCCAAGTACGCCGCATGCGTTGACGCACCAAGGCCCGCGGCCCGGCGGTCAGTTGCAGGCTAGTCCTCGTCGGACGCTCCGGACGTCTCGCTGTGCGGATCGTTCTCAGCTGGTTTCTCGTCGTGCGGATCGCTCATCCCGCTCTGCTGCCTCTCGTCATACCCGCCTTCGGCGAAGTCCTCTTGATGCTCGCGCGCATCGTCAGCAGGCGGCGTTTGCTCGGGTGTCTCATCGCTTCCGGGCGTCGTCATGGCTCTCCTTGTTCGCGCGGGGGCTGGGGTCGTAGACGTACCCGTCCCCTGCGCACACAAACGCAAGCGCCGCCGACCTCTCGCACGATCTATGGCAGTTTCTGCGGTCAATGTAATGGTTGTCGCATAAAGGGGTAAACAGCGGTTGCGGGCCTAGCGCGCCCTCTCGCCCAGCCCACTCGCGCAGTCGGGGAATCGGTCAAGTCTGGCGTGCTGGGCCCGCGCCAGCAGTGCGAGCGATCGACTCCCAATTCAGCGCGAGCGGGATGAGCCCTCATCGGCCAACTCCGCGCTGGCGAGTGTGGCCAACTCGGTGCGATTGGCGACTCCCAGCTTGCTGAACACATGGGACAGGTGGGTCTTTACCGTCGACCGGCTCATGTAAAGCCGGGTCGTCCCTGGCCAATGTCTCTCACCGCAGAGCGAGTTCAAGCCCTTCGTCCGCGAGGATGACCTCTCCGCTGTATACCTCTCGTGCTGACGCGCCCGACCGTTCCCTGTCGTTCCCCGGCCAGAAATGAGAGAGGAGGAGTCGACGGGCTCCCGCGGCCGCGGCTGCGTCTCCGGCGTCGCGGGCGGTCAGGTGATGCCGCTGTCCTGGGGGCGCCGGCGGAGTCTGTGGTTGCTGGTCCCGGTCGCTGGCCTCGACGATGAACAGGTCGGAGTGCCTGCCAAGGTCGGCAAGGGCTGGGTCGGGCCCCGTGTCACCGGTGTACGCGATGGTCACCGTGGGGGACGTCAGGCGAATGCCGGCGTTAGGAACGAAATGAGGCAGCGGACTGCTCTGAAGCTGGAATGGGCCGACCTGGTAGGTGTCTGCCGGCAGTGGATGGAGGTCGAAGACGAGGTGGAGGGCCTCGGTGTCGTCGTCCTCCAACGCAGCAAGGCATTCCATGACCCCGTCGGCGGCGTACAAGGGGATCGCGGGAGCATCGCGGCGCCCGAACCAGCGCGCTCTGAAGAACCCATGCAGGTCAACCATGTGGTCGGGATGCTTGTGCGTGATGACCACGGCATCCACGCCATCGCCGACTGAAGAGTCGAGCAGTGCCAACAACCTGGGGAGCGTGCCATAACCGAGGTCCATGACGATGCGGTAGCCGTCGTGCTCGAGCACGTACCCGCTGCATGCTCGGCCTGCCTCCGGCCAGGCACCGCAACTACCAAGAACGACAACACGGCTGTCCACAGGCACATTCTTACTGATGGATTGCCGTGCTGAGTACCTGTCGGCATGGCCAAATCCAGGCTAGGCAGGGCCGCTGACGGCTCCCGTCGGCTCATCGGGCACGAACCGCTTGAGCTTTCCGCTCGCCTGTCGGTTGATGTGACCGACAGGGGTAAGGACGACGTCCGGGTCGGTCAGACCCACTTGGGTAAGCCCGCCCACGATGTCTGCGCGCAATGCCACGAGGTCGACGTCGCCGATGAGCCGCAGCATCACCTCGACACCGCGGGGCGTTTGATGCACTTGGTAGTCCGCGATGCTCGACTGTCGGCCCAGCGGCGATCGGAGCACGATCGGGTGGACGGTAAGCCCGCTGGCGTAGTGGAAGCTCTCGTCGAGCCGACCTTGCACTTCCTCGATCCAAGTGAGCGCGGACCCACAGGGACACGGCTCGTCGATGACGGTGATCTGGTCGGTGACCTCGAAGCGGATCAACGGGAGGACATAGTTGAAGAGGTTGGTGATGTAGATCTTGGCGGACGGCTCCCCAGGTGGTGTCGGCATACCGGCCTCGTCCACAGGCTCGACAAGCACTAGGTCGTCGTTGAGATGCATCCCGCGCCCGCGCAAGCACGAGTAGCCCAAGCAGCCAGCCTCTGACGCAATCCACTGGCTGTGGACTTGCGCCCCCCACACCTGCTCCAACCGGTTGCGCACCTCCGGCAGGAGAGCCTCGCCAACGGTGCGGATCCGCAGTGGTGCCACCTGCAGCCGGCCGGCCTCGGCTTCAAAGCTGAGCTGGTGCAGGGCGGAGGGATATCCGCGGATCGTCGTCGGGCGAAGCGCGTTCAACCGGGCCACGACTTCCGTGAGCGGCAAGGTGATCGGGATCCGCTCCATCCTCAGCTCAGGATTGGAGAAGGTCTGGCCCTGGGCAGAGGAGCCATGCGAGGGCTTGTCTGCGGCGACCAAACCCTCGACTGCGGGCGCGGCCGCAAGGGCAGGATCATGCGCGCGGTCGTAGGTGTGCCACCGGGCAACGCTGAGGAAGTAGGTCGCCCAGCCCTCCCAGTCGTAGACATAGACTCCGCGCTGACCGCTGGAGCCGCCGGAGGCGATGGCGTGGTGCTCGTCGAGCAGGTAGGCGTCCGTCGTCACCCGCTCCAGGTGCGCATCAACGTCGGCCCGCGTGAGCCGATAATCGGTGACGATGCCACCGAACTCGCTCAGCAGATCGTCCTTCGTCATCGGCGCCAGCTCGACCAGCCGCGCTACGGAGATCGCCTCCACGTCGATGTCCGCCAGCCGGTCCCGGTGCCAGGCGGATCGCTCTTTCGCTACAGCAAGGAGCCGTCTCAGCTGGGCGTCGCGCTCTGCGCCGAGCCGCTCCGCCGACCAGTCCAAACGCGAGACGTGCGCGGGCAGCTGAGCCATCGCGTGCGCGAAATGACGTTGCCTCAAGGTGCTGTAGTCCGAGCTCAACGCCATGCGCAACGGTACGACGGGTCGCTGGTCATGGCGCTACCGCGACATGGCTGAGGAGGTGGCTAACATGCGTGTCTGCAGGGGCTTCTTGTCCGACGCCCGTGGGTCGAATACGCGCAGGAAGGTGGCGGTTTTCGATGAGAGCCGCCTGTCGGAATCGAACCGACGACCTTCTCATTACGAGTGAGACGCTCTACCGACTGAGCTAAGGCGGCGCTGGACCGCTGGTCGCGGACCGACGGGAGAGGTTACCAAGGTGGCCAACCGGCTCCCAAATCAGAGTCAGCGGCTGCGGCCACGGGACTTGAGCCGAGTGCCGGGCATCGGCGGCGCGGGCAGTCGGTCGCCGTCGAAGCCCACGCCACTGGCGCCGAACGTCGCTCGTCGCCGTCGCCGTCGTTCCACACCCGCCGGAACTCCACGATCTCCTCGTGGGTGCGGCCGATGAAGTTCCACCACATCACGAGCTCCTCGGCGAACGGCTCACCACCGAGCAGCATCGCGCGGCCCCGGCCGGAGATGTCGAGCACGTCACGACCTCCACCGACGTACGCGATCTCGCTGACGTCGAGAGCCCGGCCCTCGACGACAACGCCAGGGTCGATGGCGAGGACGCCGTACTCGAACTCCGGCTCGAGAGACAGGTGACGTCGCCGGTGACGCCGATCTCGACGCCGACCAGTGGGGTGTACGTCGTTGCCGGCGACACCCGCCCTTCGAACGTGCCGACAACCACCACGGCACGAAGGCCGGCGCGCTGTCGATCACTGGAAGGTCAGAGTACTGCGTGAAGTCCCGGGTGCGCTGCGTGCCGGGCGTCGTCGGGCAGCGCCACCCACAGCTGAAGCCCGTGCAAGGTCGGCGAGTGCGCCGGTGGCGACTCCTCGGAGTGCGCAGATCCCGGCGCCAGATGTCATCAGGTTGAGCTGGCCCGGCACCACGATCGCGTCGCTGCCGAGGCTGTCGCGGTGCTGGATCTCGCCGTCGAGCAACCAGCTGACGGTCTGCAGGCCGGTGTGGGGATGGGGCGGCACTCGCATCCCCGCTTCGTGGGTGATGTCTGCGGGCCCGTAGTGGTCGACGAAGCACCACGCGCCGATCATCCGGCGGTCGCGGTTGGGCAGCACTCGGCGGACTTCCTGGCGTGGCCCCAGCAGTACCGGTCGCGGCTCCAGCACTTCGAGGCCGGGTGTCAGCGGCTGGTGGGCGCCTACGCCGTCCTCGATCTCGACGTCAGCTTCGAGGTTGCTCATGCCTCATTCTCTCTCGCATCGCGGCATGCGGTCCTCACGGGAGGCATACGTGACCACTCGGCACGGCATACGTGACCAGCTCGACACGGCATACGTGACCAGTCGGCACGGCATACGTGACCAGTCGACGGAGGGGTCAGCATTGCTGGCCGTCGGGGGCGGCTCGCCCTCCGCGAGGAACGTGTTGATCGCGTCGTCGATGCAGGTGTTGCCCTTGCCGTACGCCAGGTGGCCATCACCGTCGCGGCTGAGGAGCACGCCGGATTCGAGCAGGTCGGCCAGCTTCACCGCCTGTTCGTACGGTGTCGCGGGGTCTCGAGTCGTACCGACGACGAGGATCGGCGGCGCTCCCTTCGCGCTGAAGTCGGGCTGCTGCACGGTCGGCTCGGCTGGCCAGAACGAGCAGGTGGTGGGCCACCATTGCGCTGCTTGCCCGAACACAGGTGCCTTCTCGATGAAGTCCGACCCGCCCGCTCGGATCTCTTCGATGGTGGCATCTTCGGGATGGTCGAGACAGTTGACCGACGGCTGAGCCTCGAGTGAGTTGTTCGGATAGCTGCCGTCCGGCTGACGCTGTGTGTACGAGTCCGCGAGCAACAGCAGCGTGTCCCCGCTGCCGTCGAGGGCCTCGTCGAGCGCAGTGGTCAGGTAGGTCCAGCTGTCGCGGCTGTAGAGCGGCAGCACGACCCCGAGGAACGCCACCCCTTCGGTCACCTCGCGACCGCTCGCCGTTGGCAGTGGGTTCGCGTCGACTTCCTTGAACAGCTGAAGCAACTGGTCGCGAGCCGCATCAACCGAGTCGCCGAGCGGGCAGTCGCCTTGCGCGACGCAGTCCTCGAGGTAGGCAGTCAGCGCCACATCGAATCCAGCCGCCTGGTTGATGGCCTTGGTCCGTGGCTTGGCGAGCGGGTCGATCGCCCCATCGAGCACGAGGCGTCCGACCTTGTCGGGGAACAAGCCGGCATACGTAGAGCCGATGTAGGTGCCGTAGGAGGAGCCGAAGTACGACAGCTTGTCATCGCCGACGACCGACCTGATGATGTCCATGTCCTTGGCTACTTCGACCGTCGAGACATGCTCGAGCAACGGGCCGGAGTTGGTTACGCAGCCCTCGGTGAAGTCCGCCCAGATGTCCAGGAGCTCCTGGACCTCTGCGTCGGTGTCGGGCGTCGGGTCGGAGGCGACGTAGGCGTCGAGTTCTTGGTCCTCAACACAGTCGACGGGGGTGCTGGAGGCGACGCCGCGCGGGTCGAAGCCGACCACGTCGTAGATGTCGGTGATGCTGGTGTCGAGACCGGCATACCCCAGGTACTCGATACCGGAGCCGCCCGGCCCGCCCGGATTGATCAGTAGCGAACCTCGACGCCGTGACTCGTCTCCGGCTGGCTGCCGCGCTGGCCTTGACCGTGATCGCTTGGCCGTCGGGGTCGTCGTAATCGAGTGGCACCCAGATGTCGGCGCACTCACCGCTTTCACAGCTCTCCCACGAGACGTCCTGGTTGTAGAACCGCTCGAGGCCGCTGCCCTCGGGCCCGTCGCCGAAACCCTCCGGCAACCCGTCGGGATCGGCGCTGGTTGGTGTGCTGTCGGTCGGTGAGGTCGGCAGCTGGCCTGTGGTGGTTTCGCTCGTCGTCGTGCCTTCTTCGGCGACATTCTGCGCAGCGCTGCACCCAGCAGCCAACACGAGGGTCGCCAGCGCGGCCACACCGCGGGTGACACGGCGATGAGTCATAGAAGGAGTCCTCCGTGAGGGCGTGACCGATGATGCTTAAGCCTGGGGCAGCAACGAGGACCCCAGCGTACGTCGCACTCGGGTCTGGCCCACCACACGTCCACAGGGTCTTGATGGCCGCCAGGCAACGCTGGACCTGAGGGTCCGACCTCACACTTCGGGAGCGCCGCGCAGCGAGATCATCAGTGACTCGAGTGCGAGTAGCGGGGCGATCTCGCCCTCCAGCAGCTCGCGGGTCTCGAAGATCGCCATCAGCCGGCTCGTGGTCGCCTCGCCCGTGGTCGCGCGCGCCATCGTGTCGATGTCGAGGCGGTGCTCCTCGTTGACCAGCTCTGACGACGACCCGAGCTGCACCGACACGACATCTCGATAGAACGACGCGAGGTCGAGGAGTGACCGGTCGATTGCGTCCTTGACGAACCGCTTTGCCCGCTGCCGCTGGTCAGCCTGGAGCGCCTTTTGGGCGGCGGCCAGACCGGTCGCCTTGATGCCGCGAGTGCCGGCGCCGTACGTCATGTCGAGGTCGGCCTGCTCGCTTGCGTCGAGGGTGTCGCTGCGCGGCTTTGCCTCCTCGGTGGCGGCGTCGACGATGTTGGCGGCGGAGTTGAGGCACGAGCCGAGGTCGCTGAGCTGTCGGGGGATCTGCAGCACTTCACGGCGTCGGTTGCGGGTGGCCTCGTCGAGCGCGAGCGCGCGTGCGCGGCCGATATGCCCCTGGGAGGCGCGAGCGGCGAACGTCGCCAAGGCGTCGGGAACCTGGTCGCGCCTGGTGAGGTATGCCGCCACGGCGTCGGTAGGCGGCGTGCGGAGCACCAGTGCCCGGCAGCGCGACCGGATCGTCGGCAGCACGTCTTCGACAGCTGGCGCGCACAGCAGCCAGACTGTCCGTGGCGGTGGCTCCTCGATGCTCTTGAGCAGAGCGTTGGCGGCGTTGTCGTTGAGCCGGTCGGCGTCCTCGACGATCATGACCTGCCACCGCCGGTTGGCCGGTGCGAGGGCGGCCAGCCGGACCGCCTCCTTCGTCGGGTCGAGAGTGAGCTGAGCCTTCTCGGTGACGAGCGAGGTGACGTCTGCGTGCGACCCAGCGAGCGCCGTGCGGCAGGCCAGGCACTCACCGCACCCCCCTCGCTCACACTGCAAAGCAGCGGCGAAAGCTCGGGCGGCATTCGACCGGCCGGAGCCAGGTGGTCCGGTGAACAGCCAGGCATGGGTCATCGCCGCGCCCGGCTCGCCCTGCAACGCCTGACCGGCACCGACGACGGCTGCCTCGAGCTGGGCGACTACGTCGTCCTGTCCGACTAGGTCGTCCCACACCGTCATGCGTCGACCTCGTCGGTGAGGTCGCCCACGCGGTGGCGATCAGCGAGCGGGAGCAGCTCGTGCATGCGCTCGCGGACGGCTGCCGCGATCGCCTCCCGCTCGAGGTGTGCGTCGACGACCAGGTAGTGGTCCTTGTCGGCGTCGGCAAGGGCCAGGAAGGATGCTCGCACCCGCTCGTGAAAAGCGACCGGCTCAGCCTCCAGCCGGTCGTGGGTGTCGAACCGGCCGAAGCCATGCTCAGGAGCGACGTCGAGCAGCACGGTGAGATGCGGCCGCAGGTCGGCCGTGGCCCAGCGAGCGATCTCCTCGACCTCGTCGGCCGCCAGGTCACGCCCGGCGCCTTGGTAGGCGAGGGTCGAGTCGACGTACCGGTCGGTGATCACCACCGCACCACGCGCCAGGGCCGGCCGCACGAGCTTGTCGAGGTGCTCGGCCTTGTCGGCGGCATACAGCAGTGCCTCGGCTCGGTCGTCGAGCGCTCCGGTCTCGGGTGACAGGACGATGGTCCGGATCGTCTTACCGACAGCCGTGTCGCCTGGCTCATGCGTGAGTACGACGTCGTAGCCGTCGCCCACGAGCCAGTCATGCAGGAGCCGTGCCTGGGTAGACTTCCCGGCCCCCTCGCCGCCCTCGAACGCCACGAAGAGGCCATGGTTGGTGTAGACCTTGGTGTCTCGTTTCAAGGACTGCCTCAGCTCACTGCGGATGCTCGTGCCCGGTCGATCGTTCATGTGATGGTAGGAGAGCACACCGACGATCACCAAGATCACCGCTGACACGAACATCGTGATCGCCGCGCCGTTGTAGTCGAGGACGGCGTCATCCTTGATCGACACCCGGTGCTCGCCGATCAGACCGGCGGCCAGCGGCGCCAGCGCAAGCACCAGGCTCAGCGACAGCCGCACAAGCGTTTGCACAAAGGCGAAAGTCCTCCCCCGCAACGCGTCCTCGACCTCAAGGCCGAGCAGCGTGTAGCCCGTGATCCAGGCCGTGCCGGCGAAGAAGCCGAGCCCGACCGTGACGACCGTGACGAGTGCCAGGTTGGCGACGAGCGCGACCACGGCCAGCATCAGACCCGCCACCGTCAGGGAGAAGCCGAACAGCCGCCGTCGCGACATGGCTGCAATGAACCGCGGACCACGCCACATCCCGAGCCCCAGCCCGGCAAAGACCGCGCCGAACAGCAGACCATATCCGGGATCACCTCCGCCGAGGTCGCCGACATACACCCTCGCGAGCCCAATGACGACGCCGCCGGCGGCAAACGCGCCGGTGATCCCGATGACGAGGCCGCGGATGACCGGGGTGCCGAAGACGTAGGACCAGCCGTCCTTGATGACCGCGAACACTCCGGTGCGCTCACCCGGCGCGATCGACGATCCCTTGGGTATGTCGTGCAGGGTGGCGATCACCAACCCCGAGACGATGAACGACGCCGCGTTGAAGCAGAGCGACAGCGTGACCGGATCGTCGAGCCAGCCGAGGGATGAGTGGACGCCCTTGGTGACCAGCGAGAGCACGATGAAGATGCCGGCCGCCGGCAGGGCTGAGGCGTACGTCGTCGCGATCGAGACCTGGTTGGCCGCCTCGAGCTTGCTCCGCGGCACCAGGTTGGGAATCGTGGCGTCCTTCGCAGGCAGCCACACGAGGGTGATCGCCTCGATGATCACTGTGGCCACGAACACCCACTCGAGGGTGCCGACGATGGGGATCGTGATGAAGACGGCACCACGCAGGACGTCACCGATGATGAGCGTCCAGCGACGGTCGAGACGGTCGGCGACATACCCGGCGAACGGACCCAGCACGAGAGCGGGCGCCACGCGGAGGAACAGCACCGTGGCGATGGCGAAGTTCTGCTTGGCGTAGCTGTCGGGGGCGAGTGCTCCGGCCATCGCCGTCAACGCAAGCAGACCGAGCCAGTCCCCGAGACTGGACAGGCCGAGGCCGATCCACAGCCGCCTGAACGCAACGATCGACAAGACCCCGCGCGGGGTGCTGCTGCGAGAGACGTCGGCCACCTCGTCAGCCTAGTGAGCCAGCCGCGTCGCTCACCCCGCAACGTCCGTGCGAGCGGCCGCGATAGCGCGCGCCGGCACGGACGCAAGAAGGCTCTACTTGGTGGCGGCGCGCTTCTTCGCTGGCGCCTTCTTGGCGGTCGACTTCTTGGCTGTCTTCTTGGCTGCACGCTTCTTGGGGGCAGGACCCTTGGCACGCTTGTCGGCCAGCAGCTCCGCCGCCCGCTCGATCGTGATCGTGTCTACCTCGTCGCCCTTGCGCAGCGTCGCGTTGAACTCCCCGTCGGTGACGTAGGGGCCGAACCTGCCGTCCTTCACCACGACGGGCTGCCCGTTGGCGGGGTCAGGCCCGAGCTCCTTCAACGGTGCGGACGCCGCTTGACGCCCGCGCTGCTTCGGCAGGGCGTAGATGGCCTGCGCCTCATCGAGAGTGATAGAGAGCAGCTGCTCCTCGGAGTCAATCGAGCGCGAGTCCGTGCCCTTCTTCAGGTAGGGACCGTAGCGGCCGTTCTGCGCCGTGATCTCCTCACCGGACGCCGGCTCGACACCCACCACTCGTGGGAGCTTGAGCAGGTTGAGCGCCTCGTCGAGGGTGATCGTGTCGAGCGACATCGTCTTGAAGAGGCTCGACGTCCGAGGCTTGGCGTTCTTGGGAGCGGTGTCGGGCAGCACTTCGGTGACGTAGGGGCCGAAGCGGCCGTTCTTCGCGACCACGACGTTGCCGGTCGAGGGGTCCTCCCCCAGCTCGTGCTCGGCGCCCGACGGGTTGGCGAGCAGCTCCTTCGCCTTCTCAAGTGTCAGCTCGTCCGGCGGCAGGTCTTCGGGGACGTTGGCCCGCGTCTCGTCGGGGCCTTCGACGTATGGCCCGTAGCGACCGACTCGGAGAACGATCCCTTCGTCGATGGGGAACGTCGACAGCTCACGGGCGTCGATGTCGCCGAGCCCCGTGACCAGGCTCTTGAGCCCTTCCTGCTTGTCCGACCCGAAGTAGAACTCCGCCAGCTCGCTCGTGGAGTCACGGCGACCGGCGGCCACCTCGTCGAGGATGTCCTCCATCCCCGCGGTGAAGCCGTAGTCGACGAGACGTGTGAAGTGCCGCTCGAGCAACCGCACGACGGCGAACGCCAGCCAGGCCGGCACCAGCGCCGTGCCCTTCTTGTAGACGTAACCGCGGCTGAGGATCGTCCCGAGGATCGAGGCGTATGTCGACGGGCGCCCGATCTCGCGCTCCTCGAGCTCGCGCACCAAGGTGGCCTCGGTGTATCGGGCTGGCGGCCTCGTCTCGTGGCCGGCCGACTCGAGCTCCGCCACGGTCAGTGCGTCGCCTTCCGCGACGTCGGGGAGCCGGGTCTCGCGGTCGTCGCGGTCGGCGTCCGGGTCGTCGTGCCCTTCGACGTACGCCTTGAGGAATCCGTGGAACGTGATCACGCGGCCACTCGCGGAGAACTCGCAGTCCTCGCCACTGGTCGCGCCGGCACCGATCCGCACCGACACCGATCGGCCCTCGGCATCCTTCATCTGTGATGCCACGGTGCGCATCCAGATCAGCTCATACAGCCGGAACTCGTCGCCGCTCAACCCGGTCTGGGCCGGCGTACGGAAGCTCTCGCCCGACGGGCGGATCGCCTCGTGGGCCTCCTGCGCGTTCTTCACCTTGCTCTGGTAGGTCCGGGGCTTCGCGGGCAGGTAGTCGGCGCCGTACAGCTCGCGGACCTGAGCACGCGCCGCGTTGATCGCCGTGCCGGTCAGGGTGACCGAGTCGGTGCGCATATAGGTGATGTGGCCGTTCTCGTAGAGCCGCTGCGCCACCTGCATCGTGCGCGCCGCCCCGTAGCCGAGCTTGCGCGAGGCCTCCTGCTGCATCGTCGTCGTGCGGAACGGTGCGTACGGCGAGCGGCGATAGGGCTTGGACTCCACGGAGCGTACGGCGAAGGACTGGTCCCGGAGGCCGGCCGCAAGAGCGCTGGCGCGAGCCTCGTCGAGGTGGACAACCGCGGCGCCCTCCTTGAGCGTCCCGACCGACGAGAAGTCGCGACCCTGCGCGACCCGCATGCCGTCGACAGCCGTCAGCTTGGCCGGGAAGGTCTGCGGCGTCTTGTGCTCTCCGGCGTCAAACGTCGCCTCGAGGTCCCAGTAGGAAGCTGCGCGGAACGCGATCCGCTCCCGCTCGCGGTCGACGACGAGCCGGATCGCCACCGACTGGACGCGTCCGGCCGACGTACCGCTCATCACCTTCTTCCACAGCACCGGCGAAACCTCGTAGCCGTAGAGGCGGTCGAGGATCCGGCGCGCCTCCTGGGCTTCGACGAGGTCCTCGTTGATGTCACGCGGGTTGGCAACAGCCTCCTGGATCGCGTGCGGGGTGATCTCGTGGAACACCATCCGGCGTACGGGCACCGTGGGCTTCAGCTCGTCGAGCAGGTGCCACGCGATGGCCTCGCCTTCGCGGTCTTCGTCGGTAGCGAGATAGAGCTCGTCGGCGCCCTTGAGCAACGACCGGAGCTTGGCGATCTGCGGCCGCTTGTCCCTGGGCACGACGTAGACCGGCGTGAAGCCGTCGTCGACGTTGACGCCGAGGCGTGCCCATGACTCGCCCTTGTACTTGGCCGGGATGTCGGCGGCCTTGTCGGGGAGGTCCCTGATGTGCCCGATCGACGACTCGACGACATACCCCTGGCCGAGGAAGCCCGAGATCGTGCGCGCCTTGGCAGGCGACTCCACGATGACGAGCTTGTGTCCTTCAGCTGCCACGGAGGGATGCTCCTGTCCGGTCGGGTGCTAGGTGTCGGTCGTTCGGTCGTTACTGCGAGGAAACGGTAGCGCGACCGTACAACCCCCAGTGATCCCCGAGCTGAAGGCGGGCTACAGGTCCGGCTTGCCGTCCGAGGTCTCGAAGGTCTCGTGCCACGTCTTTGGAGACGTCAGCTCGGGCAGCGCTTGCTTGTACTGCTCGGCGAGCTGGGGCCATTCGCGCGCTAGCCGCGTGTGCAGCGTGATGGAGCGAGACAAGATGTCGCGGAACTTGTCGGGATGCCGCTTGTACCAGGCGGCGGATGTGCCGTCGGCTGACGAGACGAGCGCCGAGTCGAACTGTGCGAGCCGCCACCACTTGAGGTCGATGTGGGGAATGTTGGCCTCCGGGTGCTCCTTCGCCAGGTCGCGCACCGGCAGCACCTGTCGGAGGGTGCCGACCACCATCGACTTGCCCAGCCCGACAAGCCCGGTCGGTGCGGTCGGCGACTTGCCCCGACGCGGTGGCTTCTTGCGACGCGCCTTGGGGAACAAGTCAAGGTCAGGTTTGGCGATCGAGTCGTCGTACTCCTTACGCAGCGTGTTGAGCTCGCCAAGCCGCTCACGCATATCCCGGTGCATGCGCTGCGGACCCTCGAGGATGTCCTCGATCGCCATCAGCCCCATCTCGGCCGGCGCGTACTGCATCGACACCAAATGCTTGACCTGCGTCTCGAAGCTCTCGCGCACCAGCTTGCCGCCGCGCTCGTACGGCGAATGCAGGAGCGCCGCGACGATCCGGTTGCGGCGATGGAAGTAGGCCTGCCAGTCGATCGTGTCGTCCTTCTCGTGCCACGGCACGTGCCAGACGGCGACACCGGGCAGGGTCACTGTTGAGTAGCCGGAATCGCCCGCACGCAGGCCGAACTCTGCGTCGTCCCACTTGATAAACATGGGGAGCGCCAAGCCGACTTCGCGGATGACTTGGGTAGGGATGAGGCACATCCACCAACCGTTGTAGTCGACGTCGACTCGGCGGTGCAGCCACTTGGTCGACCTCAGCGCGTGCTTGGCGAAGTTGTGGCTGTGGCGAGTCTTCGGTGCGGGACCCCAGAACCAACGCCACTTGGCGACCGTCTCGCCATAGGCGTGCATCACCGTGCGGTCGTAGAGGCTGAACATGTTCCCGCCCACGATCGTGGGGTGCTTGGCCAGATCGGCGAACGCGACGGCCCTCAGGATGCCCTCAGGCTCGCAGACCACGTCGTCGTCAAGCAGCAAGACGTAGTCTGCGCTGCCCTTGCTCGCGGCCTCGTCCATCGACCGGGAGAAGCCGCCCGAACCACCGAGGTTTCCCTGCTCGATCAGCCGCAGCTTAGGCCCGAGATCAGCAGCGGCCTTTGCGTAGAGCTCATGGTCGGCAACCTTCTGGGTGCCCTGGTCGACGACGATGATCTCGTCGAGGAGGTCGAGGACAGCGGGTTGCTCGGCCAGCTTGACGAGTTGGTCGACACAGAAGTCTGGCCGGTTGAACGTCGTGATTCCGATCGACACGGTCCCGACCGTGGCGTCATCGGTCTCGAAGCCCCACTCAGCTGAGTGGAGCGTCAACGTGCTGTCGCCCCCTTCGATGTCGAACCAGTACCAGCCGCCGTCGATGAACGGCTTGAGCGGCAGGTCGAACTCCACCCTCAGCCGCTTGGACGTGTTGACGATTGCGGCGTCGGCGCGCTGCACATGACCTTTGGCGGTGGATCGATAGACGAGCAGCGTCCCGTGCCCCGAGATGGTGGCGACGAGCTTCACCGTCTCCAGGTTGGTCCAACGCCGCCAATAGCTGGCAGGGAACGCGTTGAAGTAGGTGCCGAAAGTCAGTCGATGCTCCGGCTTCGCGACGGCGCCCTTCGCGGTGATCTCGCCGAACCCGCTCAGGCCCTCGACTACGTCGGTAGCGGTCTCGTCGTACTCACTCTTCTTCGACCCTTTGCGCCCGACAGGTCGGTCCTCTTCGATGTCGCCGCCGGCACCTGACTGCCGCGAGGTGCTCTCACCACCACCGAAACCTGACAACCCATTGACGTACAGCGGGCGGATGTCGAGCTCTTGATCGACGCGGATGATGGTCCGCTGGACGATGCGCAGGCTGCGGGCAGATGTTGGCGTGCCCTCGGCAGTTCGCAACGGAGCCTCGGCGGTGTCAGACAAAGTAAATCCTCGGATCTGGGCGGAAGAACGGCCCTCACGGTATCAGTGGGGCTCTGGTGCGCCGTTCGTTCGCGAGCGGCGCGCGCGCCTGGAGACTGCGACCAGACGAGGGGCGCACGGCAGGGCACTAACATGTGCGGGTGCCCCGCCACCCGTCGACCGTTTATCTGCACATCGGTCCCCCGAAGACGGGAACGACGTACCTGCAAGAGGCTTTGTGGCGCAACAAGAGACGCCTTGCTGAGCAGGGAGTGACGTTTCCAGGTCGGCCGATCGACCACTTCCGCGCCGCGCTCGACCTGCGCGGCCTGTCGTTCGGCGGGTATGACGACCCTGCGACTGAGGGCGCTTGGGACGAGCTGGCGAAGAAGACGATGGCGTGCAACACGCGGTCGGTGGTGATCTCCCACGAGGTGTTGGCTGCAGCGTCCACCGAACATATCCAGACAGCGCTGAGATCGCTGCAACCGGCGCAAGTGCATGTCATCTACGGTGCGCGTGATCTCGCCCGGCAGATACCAGCCGTGTGGCAGGAGTCGCTCAAGAATCGTCGTAAGCGCACCTACCCCCGCTTCCTCCGTGCCGTGCTGAGCTACCAGCCTGGCGGCGGGAACCACAGGTTCTGGAGTGCGCAGAATGCTGTGGAGGTGCTGGCGCGATGGGGCAAGCATCTACCTGCCGACCACATCCACGTCGTCACCCTTCCGCAGCGAACGGGCGACAGCAACGCGTTGTGGGAACGGTTCTGCGCAGTGCTGGGCATCGACGCCGACGGGTTCGACATGAACATCGCGCGCACCAACGTGTCACTGGCCACCTCTGAAGCAGAAGTGCTGCGACGGCTCAACGTGGTCTTGCCCGAGGACCTCAGCTGGCCGGACTACGAGCGGCTGGTGAAGAACCGGTTCAACCAGCTGGCCGACCGCGGGTCTGCCGGTCAGCGGCTGCGCGTCCCCAACCGCCATCGCGATCAGGTGCTCAAGACCTCCGACGCCGTGCGCCGACAGCTCGCGGAGGCTGGGTACGACATCGTCGGCGATCTTGACGACCTCATCCCTGCAGACGACGCGTTCGGGCCGGTGAAAGGACTGAAGACGGGCAGGGTGGCCGACGCGGCGGTCGAAGTGCTTGCGACCGTGTTGACCGCCGACCCGAGTCGGACAGAGAAAGGGCGGCATGAGGCGCGTCGCCTTATCCGCGCACTGAGACCCCGAGGGAACCGATGACCAGCCCCGCGAGCGACCCGGCCAAGCGGGTCTTCTTCCACGTGGGCGCGCCCAAGACGGGAACGACGTACCTGCAGAACGTGCTCTTCAAGAACCGGGACGTGCTGGCCACGCAAGGTGTGCTGTACCCCTACTCCGACACCGGTCAGTCCTTCCGGTCGATGCAGGACTTCCGCGGTGTCGGGTGGGGCAGCGCCGGACCGGGCAAGTTCCGGGGTGAGTGGGGCGAGGTCGCGAGCCGTGCCCGCGACTGGGCCGGCGACACCGTCATCGTCTCCAACGAACTGCTCGGCGGGACCAAACCGGCTCGCATCGCGACGGGTCTGGCGTCAGTGCAGCCGGCCGAGGTGCACGTCGTGTTCACAGCCCGGGACTTGGCGCGGCAGCTGGTCTCGGACTGGCAAGAGCACATCAAGCACAAGCACACCGTGACGCTAGAGCAGTTCGTCGATGACCTGATCGAGCACGGTCTTGCCGCGCCCGCGCCGTTCGGTGAGCTCTTCTGGGGCATGCACGACGCCACGCTGGTGCTCCAGCGTTGGGCCGACGTTGTGCCGCCCGCACAGATCCACGTCGTGACGGTGCCACACGAGGGGGCGCCGGCAGACACGTTGTGGAGGCGGTTCTGTGAGGCGACGGGACTCGAGGCAGCGCGCTACGACACCGACATCCCCCGGTCCAACACGTCGATGGGTGTTGCCGAGACGGAGCTCGTCCGTCGGATGAACTTCGACGTGCTGGGCATGGCCGACGAGCACTACGACCCCCTGGTCCGCAAGGTGCTGGCCGAGGAGATCCTCGGCGGCCAGCTGCCCAAGCTGGTGCTGCCCGACGGTCGCATCGAGTGGGTGGAGCAGCGGTCGCGACGGCTCATCGGTGAGCTGGCCGACGTCGGCTACCACATCGTGGGCGACCTCGAGGAGCTGATGCCGATGCGATCGGAGCATCAGGACTACGTGTCGCCGACCGGCCTGAGCGAGCAGGACCTGGCGTCGGCCGCGATCCGTGCCGCCAGCGGCCTCCTGCAGCACAGTGGGCGCCAGCGGCGGCGGCTCGTGGAGCTCCAACTCGAGGCCGGGGGGGCACCACCTCGCCGACGCACGCTGCGCGACCGGGGCACGGATGCCTACTGGAAGGTGCGTGGCCGGGTCGGCCGGGTCGCCCGCCGTCTCGGGCTCAAGCGGTAGATCCGTTCGTATCGTGCTCCGGCTCCGGCTTCTTGACGCGTTGCTTGCGGGCATCCCGTAACAACTGGTCGACCACGTCGAACAGGGCCGCGTTGACCTCCTGGTCGTTCACGTCATCGGGGCGCTTGCTCGGTTTGGCGCTGGCCACGCGGCCGGGCTGCGTGGGGACGAGTTCATCGAGAGATCCCACGACGTCATACCCGCTGACGCGGATCGCGTCGGAAATGACCTTGCCCTGCTCGATGAAAGCTCGCTCCTGCGCTGCGGTCAACGTGAGCTTGGAGTCGTCGTGCACGACCTCGGTCAGGGTTTGAAACAGGTCGGTCTTGACGAGCCGCCGGTAGTCGATGTGAGCCATCGACTTCCCGTGGCGGATGTTGTATCGGCGCAGGACCTCGGCCGCCGTGACGCTCATCGACGTGTTGACGACCGGCACGTCGATGTCGAAGGCCGCGGGGTCGACGCCGATGACGCTGGCGAATCGCTCCCAGAGCAGGCTCGGCGCGGCTCCCGGCTGCGGAGTCGTGACGACGTGGACCTGCTCGGGAGGGAGGCCTTGTGACCACCTCTTTAGCGCGGTCGGGGCGTCCTGTGCGCTCCAGAACCCTTTGGACATGGCGCTCTTGCGGGGTCCAAGCACGTCGGCGAGAAACGCGTCATACCCGAGCGTGTGCTGGTTCTTGAGCCGTTCCTGCCAGACCGCGGGCGCCTGTCGTACCAGATCGCGGGCGGTGTAGATCACGTGGACCTCGGTGTCCCCGAAGGCAGTCAGCGCACGTTTGCACTCGGCGCGGTCGGCATAGACGAACAGCTCGCTCGACATGACAGCGGTCGGGCCGTCCCACTTGCTGACGAGGCGAACACATCGATCCCAGTCGCCGCGGATGTCGCGACCGTAGTCCCGCTTCTCCCCCGCCCCGCGCAGATCCCACAACGCGGAGTGGTGCGCGTCGCCTGGGTTTCGTGGGTACAGCACACCGGCCGCCTTCAGCTGGCGTCGGTTGCGGTGGAGCACTTGCTGGAGATAGGTGGTCCCGGTTTTCGGCGCGCCTATGTGCAGGTAGAACCGCTCAGTCACGCCGCAACCTTCTCACCACTCGCCTCCAGGCACTCGTCTTCCCTCGTTCAGGCACCGCCTGCCGACCCCGGGTTTTCTCCGCCACCCGCGCAAGGAGCTCGACCGTGAGGTCGAGCAACTCGTCCTGGCTCAAGTCGTCCGGTGACCGGTTCGCCGCGCCGGTAAAGCGGGGACGCAGCTCATCGAGGTTGCCGACGACGCGGTAGCCCTGCTGTGATAGCCGCTCAATCTGTCGCTCTGCGGTCGCCACCGTCTGCTCGCGCCACGCGGCCGGTACGTCGAGCGGGCCGTGAGCACGGTGGGCAGCTAGCACCTTGACGGCGAACTTCCCCTTGACCAACGCCTCGTATTGCGGCCACGACATGCGCTCAGGGAACTTCGCGTTCATCCGCCGGAGCACCTCGGACTCCGCGGACCCTAGCGACTTGTTCTCCCGGCCCGGGGGGATCTCGTAGTCGAGCTCGGGCAGCCTGCACGCCTCCCTGAACCGGTTCCACAGCTCGTCAGGGTCGTCGGCGTCATGTGGGACGGTCACGATCGTCACGTTCTCTGGTGTCACCTGCTTGGCCCAGCGCGCGGCCACGCCTGCCAGGTCATGCGCGCGCCAGAACCTGTTGGCCAGCTCGTCTGCCACCTCGGCGTCATATTCTGACGGCTGCTCGAAGATCGCGTGCAGGTACTCGGCGTACGTGTTCTCGCTGCGGTTCTTGACGTTCTCCTGCCAGACCGCCGGGATCTGCCGACCGAGGTCGCGAGCCGTGATCACGACCTGGAGATCGTCGACCGCGAGGTCTGACACGACTCGGGTACGGCCGTTGGTGCCGGTCCGGGCGAACATCTCGTGCGAGATGATCGCGGAGCCGTCGAACGCTCGGACCTCATCTGCCAGGCGTGGCCAGGTGCCTCGCGCCTTGTCGTACGAATGCCCCTTGAAGCTGCCACCGCGCAGGTCGAGCGCTGCCCGGAAGTGGGTGTGCGGGGAGTCGCCCGGGTAGAGGTGGCCTGCGGCTCGCAACCTCTCCTTGTTGCTGAACAGGATGCGTTGCAGGTATGACGTCCCCGTCTTGGCCACACCCACGTGCAGCGAGACCGAGCGTGCCAGCGGGATCAGCCTCCTTCGTTGTCCAGGTGCGACGAACCGCACCCGATCCTAGTGCGGCAATGCCTGGCCTCCTGCCCAGCAGAAGGGCGAAAGGGCCCTGCGACCGCAGGGGTCGAGGGCCCTTTCAGGGTTCTGCTGTCAGGCAGGCGTTACCTGAGCCGGCTGCTCGTTGGTCTCCCCGATGGCGATCGGGCGCCGCTTGGAGATGTAGACCGCTGTCGCGATGCCGAGGGCCGCCACCACTGCGATCAAGATGCGGAGCGGGTTGTTCTCGTCCGTGCCCACACTCATGCCGACGATGGCCGGCGCGATCAGCAGCGACACGAGGTTCATGACCTTGAGCAGCGGGTTGATCGCAGGGCCGGCGGTGTCCTTGAACGGGTCTCCCACCGTGTCGCCGATGATCGTTGCCTCGTGGGCGAGTGAGCCCTTGCCGCCGTGGACGCCGTCCTCGACCAGCTTCTTTGCGTTGTCCCAGGCGCCGCCTGAGTTGGCGAGGAAGACCGCCATCAGCGTGCCGGTGCCGATCGCTCCGGCGAGGTACGCGCCGAGGGGACCGACTCCGAGGCCGAAGCCGACGGCGATCGGAGCCAGGATCGCGAGCAGGCCCGGCGTCGCGAGCTCGCGTAGGGAGTCGCGCGTGCAGATGTCGACGACCTTGCCGTACTCGGGACGACCAGTGCCCTCCATGATCCCGGGGATCTCGCGGAACTGGCGACGCACCTCGAAAACGACTGCGCCAGCCGCACGTCCGACGGCGCTGATCGCGAGGCCGGAGAAGAGGAACACGACGGCGGCACCGATGAGGAGGCCGACGAGGTTGGCGGGGTCGGCCACGTTCAAGACGCCGCCGTAGTTGAGCGTCTCGGCTTCGGTGAGCCCCGCCCCAGTGGCTTCGGAGTCGAGGAACGCGTCGGTGATCTCGCCCCTGAACGCGCCGAACAGCGCCGTTGCCGCCAACACGGCTGTCGCGATCGCGATGCCCTTGGTGATGGCTTTGGTCGTGTTGCCGACGGCGTCGAGCTCGGTCAGGATGGCCGACCCTTCGCCGTGGACGTCGCCTGACATCTCCGCGATGCCCTGGGCGTTGTCGGAGACGGGGCCGAACGTGTCCATCGCGACGATCACACCGACGGTCGTCAGCAGGCCGCAGCCGGCGAGTGCCACTGCGAACAGCGACACGACCACGACGCCACCACCCAGCAGGAACGCGCCGTAGACCGCGGCGCCGATCACGAGGGCTGTGTAGACCGCCGACTCGAAACCGACGGAGAGACCGGACAAGATGACGGTTGCCGGGCCGGTGAGGGCCGTCTTGCCGACGTCCTTCACCGGGCGGAACTCCGTGCCGGTGAAGTAGCCCGTCAGCGCGAGGATCAGCGCGGCCAGCACGATGCCGATGATCACCGCGACCGTGGCGATGAGGGCGGGGTTACCGTCCGCGTCAACCGCGCCGTTGAGGTCGGCGAACGACGTCGGCAGGTAGGAGAACGCGGCGATCGTGCAGACAATGGCCGACACAGCTGCCGAGACGTAGAAAGCTCGGTTGATCGTCGTCAGGCCGCCCTCGGTGGGTCTCGGCTTGCACAGGTAGACGCCGAGGATGGCGGTCAGGGCGCCGATCGCCGGGACGATCAGCGGGTAGACCAGGCCGTCTTCGCCGAACGCTGCGCCGCCGAGGATCAGGGCCGCGACGAGCATGACGGCATACGACTCGAAGAGGTCCGCAGCCATCCCGGCGCAGTCGCCGACGTTGTCGCCCACGTTGTCGGCGATCGTGGCGGCGTTGCGCGGGTCGTCTTCGGGGATGTTCTTCTCCACCTTGCCGACGAGGTCGGCACCGACGTCGGCGGCTTTGGTGAAGATGCCGCCACCAACACGCATGAACATGGCCAACAGCGCCGCGCCGAAGCCGAAGCCCTCGAGTACGTCGGGCGCGTCGCCCTTGTAGATGAGCACCACGAGGGAGGCGCCAAGCAGGCCGAAGCCGACTGTCAGCATTCCCACGAACCCGCCGGTCCTGAACGCAACACGCATCGCAGGGTCGCGGCCCTCGTCACGGGCGGCAGCCGCCACCCGCACGTTCGCACGCACAGCCAGGGACATCCCCAGGTAGCCGATCGCGGCAGAGAAGGAGGCGCCCACCACGAAGAAGATCGACCGGCCGAACCGCACGCTGGCGTCGCCGGGCAGCACGAAGAGCGCCAGGAACGCGATCGCGGCGAACACAGCGAGCGTCTTGAACTGACGGGCGAGGAAGGCTTGGGCTCCCTCTTGCACCGCCTGGCCGATGACCTGCATCTTTTCCGTGCCATCGGGGGCGGCCAACACTTCCTGCCGGAACAACGTGGCCATGGCCAGCGCCACGAGGGCGATGACGAGCACGATGACGACAAGAGTGGTGTTGCCGCCGGACAGGGACAGGTCAGCGCCGCTTTCGGCGGCGAGGCTGAGCCGTGACATCCGGTACCTCCACGGGGCCCTACGGCCCCATTGCGTATACAGCTGGCGTGGTGCGGAGAAGTGAGTGACCGCGCGGTGGGCGGGCAGTGCTGCCAGTCACCACAGACAAGTCGGCGGGGAGTCTAGCGACTTCGCCGCACGGATGAGTGCGCGGGGCGGGTCAGGACACCGCGAAGGCATCAGGTCCGGGAGGCGGCCTCGACCGAGTCGAAGATCGGGAAGACCTTGGCCAGCCCGGTGATGCGGAAGATCTTGAGCAGCCGCTCCTGGGTGCAGACGAGCACCAGGCTGCCTTCGTGGGCACGTACACGCTTCAGTGCGCCCACCAGGACACCGAGACCGGTCGAGTCGAGGAAGTCCACGCCTTCGAGGTTGACGATCAGGTCGTGATGGCCCGAGTTGATGAGGCCGACGAGCCGCTCGCGGAGCTTCGGCGCGGTGTAAACATCAATCTCCCCGCCGACATCGACGACCATGCGCTCACCGGACTCCCGGTTGTCCAATGACAGGTCCATCGGTCGCTCCTTGTTGTCGCACTTTATGACCGTCAACGTCCAAACTCTTGGCCCCAGCATTCAACCACGTCAAGTACCGGTCAGAACGGGATGCGAGGATATGAGGCTGTGATGGCTGCCCGTGACGACGTTGTGGTGCGCGACGGGCGACCGGGTTTTGACCCCGAGGCAGTCGCCCTCGGCCTCGCTGGCGTGGGGCAGCGTCGCGACCGGCTCACCCACCTCGAGGTGGTGGAGGCGCGGCAGGCGCGGGTCGCGAATTGGCCGGCCTGGACCCACCCTGCTGTCAGCGCGGCCTACCTCGACCGGGGCGTTGTCGCACCGTGGAGCCACCAGGAGCAAGCCGCCGACCTGGCCTGGCACGGCCAGCACACCGTGGTCTCGACGGGTACGGCGTCGGGCAAGTCACTGGCGTACCTGCTGCCTGCCCTGTCGGCCATCGCGGCAAGCATCGACGATCCCAGCGACCGCGGTGACACGGTGCTGTACCTATCGCCGACCAAGGCGCTCGCCCAGGACCAGCAGGCGGCGCTGGCCGCACTGGGAGTGCCCGGAGTGCGCTCGACGACGTACGACGGCGACTCGACGCATGAGGAGCGCGACTGGGCTCGCAGCCACGCCAACTACGTGCTGACCAACCCCGACATGCTGCATCGGACGATGCTGCCTCGTCATGCGCGCTGGGCGCCGTTCTGGGGGTCGCTGAGGTTCGTCGTGGTCGACGAGTGCCACTACTACCGGGGCGTCTTCGGCTCGCATGTGGCACAGATCCTGCGGCGGCTGCGCAGAGTTTCTGCCCATTACGACGCGAGCCCGGTCTTCGTGCTGGCGTCGGCAACGACGGCGGAACCCGAGGTGACCGCGACGCGCCTGATCGGGGCACCGGTGATGGCGGTGACGGAAGACGGGTCGCCGCGGGGGCGCACCGCGCTCGCCTTGTGGGAACCACCCCTGACCTCGCTGACCGGCGAGCACGGCGCTCCGGTGCGCCGCTCGGCGGGCTCGGAGACAGCCGACCTGGTGGCTGACCTGGTCGCCGACGGCATCCGCACGCTGGCGTTCGTGCGGAGTCGGCGGGGGGCCGAGATACTGGCGCTGCACACCCGCGAACTCCTGGCCGACGTCGACCCGGGGCTGGCGGAGCGCGTGGCGCCGTACCGGGGCGGCTACCTGCCGGAGGACCGGCGCGAGCTGGAGCGCCAACTGAAGTCGGGTGAGCTGCTGGCTGTGGCCAGCACGAACGCGCTCGAGCTCGGCATCGACATCGACGGGCTCGATGCCGTGGTGATGGCCGGGTTCCCGGGCACCCGCGCCTCGATGTGGCAGCAGGTCGGCAGATCCGGACGCGAAGGGCAAGGCGGGCTCGGGATTCTCGTGGCAAGAGGCGACCCGCTCGACACCTATCTCGTCACCCATCCCGAGGCGCTCCTCGGTGCGCCGGTCGAGGCGACCGTCTTCGACCCGGGCAACCCGTACGTCGTCGCGCCCCACCTGTGTGCGGCCGCCCAGGAGCTGCCGCTCACTGACGAGGACCTCCCGCTCTTCGCCGGTGACGTGGCCGCCGTCGTCGCGTCGCTGGTCGAGGCTGGGTACCTGCGCCGACGGAGCCGCGGCTGGTTCTGGACCCGTCGAGACCGCGCAGCCGAGCTCGCCGACATCCGGTCGAGCGGTGGATCGCCCGTACGGATCGTCGAGGGGGCAACCGGCCGGCTCGTCGGCACGGTCGACGCCGGCTCTGCCCACGCGAACGTGCATCGTGGCGCGGTGTACGTGCACATGGGTCAGACCTACCTCGTCTCCGACTTCGACCTCCACGAGGGCGTGGCACTCGTGGACCTCGCAGACCCGGAGTACTCAACGACGGCGCGCGACGTCACCGACATCACGATCGTGGACACCGACGTCGCGACGTCGTGGGGCGACGGGACGCTTGCGTTCGGGTCCGTCCAGGTGTCGTCGCAGATCGTGGCGTTCCTGAAGCTGCGGGTCGGCTCCGGCGAAGTGCTGGGCGAGGAACCTCTCGACTTGCCCGTCCGCGAGCTGCTCACCAAGGCGGTCTGGTGGACCTTGACGCCCGACCAGCTGGCGGCAGCGGGACTCGGCAGCGCTGACATCCCCGGGGCAGCGCACGCCGCCGAGCACGCGTCGATCGGGCTGCTGCCACTGTTCGCCACCTGTGATCGCTGGGACATCGGCGGCGTCTCGACGGCCCTGCACGAGGACACCGGGTTGCTCACGGTGTTCGTGTACGACGGCCACCCTGGCGGTGCCGGCTTCGCCGAACAGGGCTATGCCAAGGCCGCGACCTGGCTAGCCGCCACCCGCGAGGCCATCACGTCATGCACCTGCGACGAAGGCTGCCCGTCGTGCGTGCAGTCCCCGAAGTGCGGCAACGGGAACAGCCCGCTGGACAAGAGCGGCGCGGTGCGGATGCTCGACGCCCTGCTCGCTGGCACGCCCTGAAGTGGCTACGGTTGCGGTCCATCCCGATCGCCGGGACCCTGGGGTTGTGGTCGAGAGGAGTGAGCGCCGATGGTGATTCTGGGCGTGCTAATGCTGCTGGTCTGCGCCGTGATCGTGGTGGCCACGCTGGCCCGAGGCGACCAACCCACCACGATCGACCTCGAGTGGTTCGAGATCGACAGCAGTGTCGCGGGCGTCTTCCTTTCCGGTGCCCTGACCCTCCTTCTCGGTGTAGTGGGAATCCTCGTGCTGGTTGCTGGCTTGCGGCGGAGTCGACGACGTCGCGCCGACATCAAGGAGCTCAAGGCACGCGCCGACGCGGCCAGCAAGTCCCGCCCCGACGAGAACGATCCCGGGACCGGCACCGCAGGCTCGACGCAGACCCGGCACGACCATCCTCCGCGCGACGCAGACGAGTCGTTCGACACCGCGCCGCGCGACCGCACGTAGCGAGCACGCGCCGGCTACCGCTCCGGTCCAGCACGTGCGTGCCCCGCCAGCCTGCCGCTGATGCCGAACGGCAGGTCGACCTTGTCGCTGACCTCGACCACGACGTCGATGCCATCGGCCCAGCAGGTCACCAGCGACACGTGGTTGGCGGCAGCGATCTCCGCCGCAGCTTCGCAGCCGTCTCCGCCGCGCTGGGCCCGCGAGGCCGCCGACAACGCGACCAGGTCGGCCGCTCCATCGAGCTGGTGCTGCCGGGCGACCAGCCCCGCGACTAGGAGGCAGACCCAGCCGACCAGGACGAGGACCGTAGTCCAGATCACCGCCCAGACAGTCGCGAAGCCCGCGGACGCGCCACTACGACGGTCCGTCGACACCGCGCTCGACCTCTACCGTCGACTCTGACCTCACGGTCACCGTAGGCAGGGGCGCGAGCAGCCATCCCGGGCCGGTCTCTGACGCTGACACGACCACGCTGACGCGGCTGCCGTCGTACGACACAGTCACGTCCGCTCCGCGGGGTGCGGTGGCACGAGCGGCAGCGATGGCAGTGGTCTCGCTGTCACCACGGGCAAGGGATCGCGCAGCGTCACGGGCCGCATCGACCACCTGCACCTGGGCCAGACCTATCGCCACCATCCAGACGAGACTGAGGACGAACGCGGCAATGACCGGGAGCACGACGGCCGCCTCGGCGGTGACACTCCCGCGATCTGCTCGGCTGCTGTCGTGTCGTCGCCCTGACGACACCTGAAGACGTGTCTGCATCTACTACTCCTTCGGGACTGTGGCAGGGCGTGCTCCAGGCGCTCAAGCCGTGCAGAGGTCAGAACGGCAGCAGGCTGGTGACCCGCTCGAAGATTTCGGTGAGCAGGTCCTCCCCGAAATCAGACGTGAGCAGCTGGTAGAGGAGGGTCGCGAAGCCGCACGCCCCTACGGTGCCGACGGCGTACTCAGCAGTGTTCATTCCCTCCTCTGTGCGCGCGTGAGCAGTGGCTGGTTGATCGCTTCGTGTCATGGCGATGTCCTTTCAGTCGTCCGGCCGGAGGCCGAGACGGTGGTGTGCAGGTGATGTCCGACCAGCCAAGCGACGCTGAAAGCCCTGCCATATAAGGCGGTGTGGATCTGTTGACAACAAACGTGGACGCTTCGGTTGTGGATCGTCAGCCCTGCAGATGTGTGAACGCGCCGGCGATCGTCGGGACGACGCCGACCAACATGAACGCGGGCAGGAAGCACGCGGCCAGAGGCCCCGCCGACTTCACACCGACCGTGCGCGCACGCATCTCTACCTGCGTACGTCGTTCGCGGCGCCGGTCCGCAGCCAGCCTGGTCAGACCGTCGACGAGTGGCGCGCCCGATTCGAGACTGCGGAGCATCGCGCGGGCCAGCGGCGCCAGCTCCTCATCTACCGCGACTCGCTGCCACTCGCCGTGCGGGTCGGCACCGAGGGCCAACCGGGCGGTGACCGCCTCGAGCCGGGCACCCAGGGGACCGCCCACTGCGGAGGCCACGATCGCGAGTGACTGCTCGGGCGGTCGGCCGACGTACGCACAGGCCGCGAGCAGGTCGACGGCGACAGGCAGGTCGCGGGCGGTCAGCTCACGGTCGCGTGTCACCGACGGCGGCTCCAGCCTTCCCAACCACCACGACAGCCCCCAACCCGCGGGGAGGGCCACAACGGCAGCGACCCACGGCCCGGCCAGCATCCACCCGAGCGCGCCCGCCGCCGCGACGCAGAGCAAAGCTCGGTGACCGTGGATCCTCGACCCACCTGCTGGTCTCGCTCACGCCACGCCGTTGCGGCCTCACTTCTGGAGCCAGGCGCAGCCGGGCGAGCGAGGCGGCGCTGTCCGCAACGGCCAACCAGACAGCTGCTGCGGCCGCGACCGCCGCAATGAGCACTATGCCTCCACCGCGTCGGCTAGCCGTTCGACCCAGAGCAGACCGACGAGAGCCAAAACGACCCCGCCACCCAGGCACCCGAGCCCGACCGTCGTGCGGAGAAGGAAGTCGACCGGCCGTGCCTCCATCGCCGTCCCGAGGCCAAGTCCGAAGACCGGCAGGACGGCAAGCATCTTGGCCGTTGCGCGGGGTGGAGCGAGCGACGCGATCACTTCGGAGCGGGCGTCCTCGTCGCTCCGCAACCCGGCCCCGATCTGGTCGAGCACATCGGCGAGTGCAGCACCCGAACACTCGGCGACCTGCCACGCAGCCGCCACGGCACGCAGACCCCCAGCACCCGGCTCGGCACCTGCCACGCGCAGCGTGCCCGCCACATCTCCGCCTAGCCGTGACGCGGTGGCGACAGCTGACCACGCCGGCCAGACTGCGACCGCGCGCTCGATCGCCGCGACCGCGGGCAGTCCGGCCCGCAACTCGGCAGCGAGCGCATCACAGAACTCGATCACTGCGCACGCACGTTGACGGCGCACCCGCCGGCTTGTCGCACCCTCGACCAGCCGTTGCCCCATCAGCACAATCAGGCTGCCGGCGAGCGACACCACGACAATGCCCGCGCCGCTGGTGCGGCCGAACCACCAAGTCGCGGCCAAGTCGCGAGTGCGCCAATCGCGACCGCGACCCGCGGAGCCAGCATCCGCGGGCGCGAGTCTGCACGCGCCCGCGACAGCCGCCGCCTCGGCCACCCACTACCTGCCGCCGCCCACACGCAACAGCCCGCCAGCGCGGCAGCCAGCGCTGCGGTCAAGGGTCTGCCCGCGCCGCGAGCAACCGGTCGAGTTGGTCGGCACCGAGGCCCATCAGTGGCTCGCCGCCGACCGGACACGACACTGCGGTCACGACCTCCACCAGCCCGCGCTCGCTCCGACGTACAACGCCGATCTCATCGACGCGGCGAATCCCATCTGGGTGCCGGCGGAGATGGATCACCGCCTGGATCGCCGACGCGAGCTGGGAGTGGACGGCATCGCGCGGCAGCCCGGCCGCGACGCCGAGGGCCTCGACCCGGGCTGGGACGTCGGCCGCGCTGTTGGCATGCAGCGTGCCGCAACCACCCTCGTGACCGGTGTTCAGCGCAGCCAACAGGTCGACGACCTCAGAGCCTCGGACCTCGCCGACGACGAGACGATCTGGCCGCATCCGGAGCCCTTGCCGCACCAGGGCGCGCAGCGGGACCTCGCCGACGCCCTCGACGTTCGCCTGCCGCGCTTCCATCGCGACGACGTGCGGGAGGTCGGGTCTCAGCTCGCTGGCGTCCTCGACGAGGACGAGCCGCTGATCAGCCGCGACACACGACAGCAGTGCCGCCAGCATGGTCGTCTTGCCGCTTCCGGTCCCGCCGGAGACCAGGAACGCCAGCCTCGACCGCACGATGTCGAACAACAACGTGGCGGTCGCCGGTCGGATGCTGCCCGCCGCGACGAGCTCATCGAGCGTCATCACTCGCCTGGCCGGGACGCGCAACGACAGACAGGTGCCGGGCCTCGCCAACGGTGCCAGGACGGCGTGGAACCGGGTGCCGTCACGGAGCCGGGCGTCGACGAACGGCGACGCGTCGTCGAGCCGCCGCCCTGCCGACGAGGCCAGCCGCTGCGCAAGCCTGCGCACGGCCGCATCGTCGCCAAACCGTACGTCGGTCAGCTCCAGCCCACGACCCGCATCGATGTAGACCCTGCTCGGGCCGTTGACCAGTACGTCGGTGACCCCGTCGGTGCGCAGCAGCGGCTCGAGCGGGCCGGCTCCAACGGTGTCGCGCCGCAGGGCGTCGACGACCTCGAGGACACCGGCGTCCCCCACAAGCCGGCCTTCCTTGCGCAACGCATCAGCTACCCCCGCGGGACTCGGCTCGGCGCTGACCTCGGCCAGGCGCCCACGGATGCTGTCGAGCAGCGCCGGCTCGACGCCGGTCATGCGGCCTGACCCGACGCGCTCAGCCCGACGGCGTCGAGGAGTCGGTCACATTGCCCAGCGAATCGACCGCGAACCAGCGGCCCGAGACCTTCGTTGACCGCGCGGTTGATCCCTCGTCGGTTGGCTACCACTCCCGCCAGTGGCAGACCGACGCTGTCGGCGAAGTCGTCGGCATCCACATCTCCACCGATGAGATCGGCGCACCACCAGCCGGATATCGCCGCACAACACGCGCAGCCTCTGAAGCTGTCGCTCAGCGCTCGCCGCCGCCCGGACGTCGCCGGTGCAGACGAGCAGCACCGTGTCAGACAAGGCGACCGCTTCGACAACGGCGTCATCGAACCTCCGGGGCAAATCCACGACCACGAGATCGGCACCGCGCTGACCCGCGGTCACCATCGCGCGCATCGTCGACGGCTCTACGTCGGTGACCTCGGCCCGGTCCCACGAGAGCACAGCGATTCCTTCGGCTTCGGGCAACGCCTCGCGCAGGGCCGTTGCCCGCACCCGGCCCTGCGTTGCCGCCACCTCAGGCCACCGGAGACCACTTGCGGCCTCGCAGCCGAGCACGAGCTCAATTCCGCCGCCCAGCGGATCGGCATCGATGAGTAGCACGTCGTGGCCCTCACGCGCGGCGCGCAGGGAGAGCGCGGCCGCGAGCGTCGACGCGCCGGCACCTCCGCATCCACCGACTATGCCAAGCGTCAGCGCCCGGGGACGTCGCTCGTCGACGCTGTCGGCGAGCCTGTCGACCAGCCACCTCTCTCCGTCGGGCAGCACCACCACATGCTCGGCATGAATCGCGACACCGTGTCTCCAGAGGTCGGCCGACTCCGGCCGCGCAGTGACCAAGACAACGTCGTCGCGCCTGCCGCTACCGAGCCCGGCGACCCCGTCGGCCAGGTCGCTGCCGACGAGCACGCAGGAGGCGCGCCACCAGTCCGCACGAGCCCGGGCGGCATCGGAGACGACGACGGGGGTCACCGAGGCCGCCGCGCAGAGCCGCATCAGCTCCGCGAGCAGGTCGGCGTCGGCGGTGACGACGAGAGGCGGGCCGGTGCTGCCGGGTCGATCCATAGCGACCAGCATCCGGCGTACGTCCCCCGTGACCCAGGGCTCGACCGAGCCCTGTGGACGACGACTAGCCCCTCTGCTGGCTGTGCATAATGGCTGCCACCAAGAGGCTGCCGCCCAACTCGTTGGCGCAAATAAGGGGCGGCCCCCGGTGGGGGGGTACCGGGGGCCGCCGGGGCCCTGATTCCGGGGGGGATGGAATCGGACCCGATGTCCAGCGACGAGGGGGGATTGCCGCTGGAGCGGCATCTACTCTACAACCCGTCCAGGGCGTTCTCGCAAAGCGCCAGGTGAGAAGCGTTCGTATCCTCGAAGCCCGACGACGTTCGCACCGTGACGCTGACCCAGGCTGCAGCCAAGGAGGCGAGCCACCGTGACGTCCCCGACGCGACCGACCGGCCGCCTTCTTCGACCTCGACAAGACGATCATCGCGAAGTCGAGCACGCTCGCCTTCAGCCGGCCGTTCTACGAGGGCGGACTGATCAACCGCCGATCCGTCCTGCGCAGCGGATATGCCCAGTTCGTCTACCTCGTCGGCGGCGCCGACCACGACCAGATGGAGCGGATGCGGCGCTACCTCTCCGACGCAGGCCACCGGCTGGCACGTGCAGACCGTCAAAGACATCGTCGCCGAGACCCTGCACCACATCGTCGACCCGCTCGTGTACGACGAAGCCGTCAGTCTGATCGAGCAGCACCACCTCGAAGGCCACGACGTCGTGATCGTGTCGACGTCCGGCGCCGAGGTGGTCGAGCCGATCGGCAGAGATGCTCGGCGCCGACCGGGTGATCGCGACCGTGATGGTGCAGGAGGACGGCCGCTACACCGGCGACATCGAGTTCTACGCCTATGCCGGCAACAAGGCGTCGGCGATCGACGAGCTCGCCGAGGCCGAGGGTTACGACCTCGACGGCGTCCTACGCCTACTCCGACTCGGTCGACCGACATCCCGATGCTCGAGATCGTCGGGCACCCGTATGCCGTCAACCCCGACAAGGCGCTGCGCAAGATTGCGAACGAACGCGGCTGGCCGGTGCTCGACTTCGTCAAGCCGGTGGAGCTGCGCAAGCGCGTGCGGTTCGAGCCGCGCAAGGGCACGCTGGCGGCGGTCGCGATCGGTGCGGGCGTCGCGGCGGCCGGAGCGGTCGTCTGTCGGCCCGCCGCTCACGTCGTACCTGATCGCCGTCGTCAACGCGACCGCAGAACGCTGATTCGGCTCAAGCCAGCAAGGGATGTGGGCACATGCGAGCGGCGCCCTCAGAGAAGGCGCCGCCGCTGACACATGAGTCGTCCGGCTACCAGGCGTGCAGTCCTCAAACGTCGCCCCGGGAGTGTCCCGAATTCGACTGCCCTCAAAGAAGGGTGGGTCACCGCGTGGGTACCGGGCTCATGTGCGGGTCTTGAGTTGTGGTTCCTTTGTACGCCGTTCGACGTCCAACGGAAGGCCTACCGGCGTGTCGCGTCGAGCCTCCGAGCGAATCGCTCCATATCGCCCCGGACTCCCGCGAGCTTGATCTCGACAAGCCGATCACCGGAGGTCGCCTGACGATCAGCGCAGGGGCGCTCGATCAGCGAGCGGGCTTGCCTCCACGCCTCGGGTCAGTGCGGCGGCCGACGTGCAACAGCCAGGCCTGGCGACCGGCGCGGCCGTCCGCCGGCCGTAAGCACCGAGCGCCGCACGGTACGACGGCTCGAGCGCGAGGTGACCGGCCTCCGGCACCACCACGAGGTCGGGTCGACGCCACGCGAGACCAGAGACCAGCCGCTCGAACGCCCGGGCCACCAGGCCGTTCGCTCGACTCGAACGGGCCAGTCGTCGCACCTCGGCGTGGGCGATTGCCGGCCACCGCGATCGCCGGCGCTGGCGTCGGTCGGCGAGCAGCACCGCGCCAGTCGCTGCAGCCGCATCGGCCAGCGCGGCTTCGGGTCGCGGCCGGCCCAGCTCGTCCTCGGCGACCCGACCCGACGCGGCGAGCGCATGCAGCCGCGCGAACGCCTGCAGCGGAGACCGCGTCACCACCGGTACCAGCGTCGAGCAGCCCGGCAGTTGAGCCGCGCCGCGCGCACCGCGATCTGGTCGCCGGCACCGGCGTGGAGTCGCTCCAGCGTCGTGGAGCGACGATTCCGCACCGGCTTCCTCTCCACCTCTCGGCAGAGCTGCGGCCGCGGCACCCCGCAGGAGCGACTCGGTCGTCAGGTCCGGCGTCGTACGCCGCAGGCCTCGGTCCCGCAGCAGCGCGCGTCGACCCGCAGTCGCGTGCGGCGGCCAGAGCGAGGCAACGCCCTCGAGGTCGCCCAGGCGGCGACTTCCGCTGCAGGTGAGCATCCGAGCACAGCGTGAGCGCGTGCCGCGTATTGACGCGAGATACCGCTCTCGCTCGCGTCACTGGACGCCGACGAGATGCGCACGCCGCGCCGCCAGCTTTCGGCGATGTTGCGCAGGCGTACGCCGACTTCCGCCCCGGCTACCCCACCGAGGCCGTGTCGCTGGCTGGTCGGCACCAGTCCCGGGCGAGTGCTCGAACTCGGCGCCGGCACGGGCAAGCTCAGCTCCGCGGTTGCTGCGCTCGGTCATGAAGTGGTCGCCACCGACCCGTCACTGCCGAATGCTGCAACCAGCTGAGGCGAGTCGCTCCCGGTGGCACGCAGCGTGGTCGGCAGCGCGGAAGACATCCCGCTGCCATGAGCTCAGTCGACGTCGTCGTGGCGGCTCAGGCGTTCCACTGGTTCGACGCCGACCGGGCGCTGCCAGAGATAGCCCGGGTCCTCCGACCTGGCGGAGTGCTGGGCCTTGCCTGGAACTACGGCGACATCAAAGTCCCGTGGGTGCGCAAGGTGCTCGGCATGGTCGGCACGACCGAGGAGCTAGGCAACGACGACCCGCTGGAGGGTTCGGACCTGTTCGCGACCAGCGAGACCAGGATCTTCCGTCACTGGCAACATTTCCACCGCAGCTCGCTGCTCGGCTTCATCGCGTCGCACTCGCACGCCGCTGTACTGGAGCCCGCCGAGCGCGAGGAGCTGCTCACAAAAGTCGGCGAACTCTACGACAGCTACGGCCGCGGCCCCGACGGGATGCAGATGCCGTGGAAGCTCTACTGCTTCCGCGCCCGGGTCACCGGGCTCGCCCGCTTCCACCGCGAGGAGAGCGACCCCGACGACGGCCTCCTCATCGACTTCCCCTAATCGCCGAACCGTCAAATAGTTGCGCCCGACCCGTCATCTTTGGCCCGTTGACCCGTCATCTTTGGTCCGTTGACCCGTCATCTTTGGTCCGTTGACCCGTCAGTCCTGGTCAGTTCACCCGTCACCGAGCGCAGGCCCCACTACGGTGACGCTCGTGAGCAGCGCGCAGACCATCCTCGTCGTGGCCGCCATCATGGTGGTCGCCGGCGGGACGCTGTGGGCAATCTCGCGCAGCCGCAACGCATTCGGTACGTCGGCCGACCGCACCACCTTCCGCACCCTCCACACCGCAAGCCTTGCCTCACCTCCCTTGCGGGGCGGACTCCACAGCGCTTCGGCAGACAAGTCGCTTCGCTACCTGCGCGCCCTCCTCGGCTCCCCAGCCGCCGCGCTGTCTGACCTCGACGGCGTGCTCGCGTGGGACGGAGGCGGCGAGCACCACCGCGAGGCGGCATACGACCTCGCCCAGCCGACGTACGAAAACGGCGGCACGTCGACGGGACGCACGGGCTGCCACCGCGGAGACTGCACTCTCCGCCATGTCATCACCGCCCCGTTGACCGTCGACGGACGTGTCGTCGGCACCCTGCAGGTCTTTGTGCCCCAGCCGAGCGCCGGTCTGATCCGGGCGACCAACGAGGTCGCGGGTTGGGTGTCCGGTCAGCTCGAGCTGGCCGAGGTCGACGAGTCCCGCACCCGGCTGATGGAGGCAGAAGTGCGTGCACTGCGCGCCCAGATCTCCCCGCACTTCATCTACAACTCGCTGACCGCGATCGCGTCATTCGTGCGCACAGACCCGGAGCGGGCGCGCGAGCTGTTGCTGGAGTTCGCCGACTTCACCCGGTACTCCTTCCGCAGGCATGGCGAATTCACAACTCTTGCCGAAGAGCTCCGCTCGATCGAGCGCTATCTGGTGCTGGAGAAGGCCCGGTTCGGCGACCGGCTGCAGGTGACGCTGCGCGTCGCACCCGAGGCCTTGCCCGTGACGCTGCCGTTCCTGTCACTGCAACCTCTGGTCGAGAACGCCGTGCGCCATGGCCTCCAGGGGAAGACCGAGAACGGCCACATCACCATCCTCGCCGAGGACCACGGCGCGGATGTGGTGATCTCGATCGAGGACGACGGCGTCGGCGAGGAGCCCGAACGGGTGCGCAGGGCGTTGGCTGGCGACGAGAGCGTGGACTCGATCGGGCTTGGCAACGTCGACGAGCGGCTGCGCAGCACGTTCGGCGACGAGTACGGACTCGTCATCGAGACGGCCGTCGGCGCTGGCACAAAGGCGATCGTACGGATCCCCAAGTACGCGCCCGGAGTCCACACCTGACGCTGTGGTCAGCCAAGGTCATGGCGTATGCCGCATGGGCACGTGCGGGATGCCGTCATCTAGGAACTCCGGGCCCGTCACCTGATAGCCCAACCCGACGTACCAGGGCGCGAGGTATGCCTGCGCGTGGAGGACGCTCGGCCGCTCACCGATCTCGGCTCGCGCCGCCTCCATCAGCCGCCGCGCCCAGCCGTGCGACCGCGCCGATGCCTGCACGCAGACCCGGCCGATCCGCGCGACTCCGTCGGGCTCATCGAGGACACGCAGGTAGGCGATCACCTCATCGCCGTCCTCCACCCACACGTGTCGGGCTGAGGGCTCGAGGTCGCGCCCGTCGAGTTCCTGGTAGACGCAGCCCTGCTCGACCACGAACACCGACGTGCGCAACTGCCAGATCCGGTACGCCGTCTCGGCCTGCAACTCCGCGAAGGACCCGACCCGCAGCTCTGGCTCGCTCATCGCCATACTCTGCCCGACCGACCGAGCCGAGTCGACGCCATCCCGCGCCCGCGAAACGTGGCATCGTCGACGGATGCGGATCTTCCACATCGCGGACCCCGACGACTGGCGGATCGCGCCCCAAACCGGCAGCTACACAACGTCCACGCGAGACACCACCCTCGATGAAGAAGGCTTCATCCACTGCTCGCGGCTAGACCAGGTGCTCGGTGTTCTCAACTTCGTGTACGACGACGAGCCCGGCCCGCTGACCCTGCTCGCGATCGAAACCGACCGGCTCGAGGCGCCGTGGCAGCTCGACGACGTACCCGAGGCAGCCGGCACGTACCCGCACATCTACGGCCCGCTCAACCCAGCGGCGGTCGTCGACAGCGCACCCCTCGAGCGCGGGGCCGGACAAAGCTGGGAGCTGCCGCCGGGCTGGGTGTCGGCGTAGCGACGAGGGACCGAATCCGAGCAGCCCCAGCGGAGGCACGTCGACGCCGCTAGGGTCACCCCATGCCTCAGGCCGGCGGCGAACTCAACGGGTTACGGGTGCTCGTCGTCGACGACGAGCAGCCGATCCGCGAAGAGCTGAGCTACTTGCTGTCCGGTGACTCCCGCGTTGAGGGGGTCACGTCGACAGGCTCGGGTGCGGCCGCCCTCAAGCATCTCGAGCGGGGCGAAACCGACGCGGTTTTCCTCGACATCGCTATGCCCGGGCTGAGCGGCCTCGACGTCGCCCGGGTGCTCGGCAGGTTCAAGACCGTGCCCTCCATCGTGTTTGTCACCGCTCATGATGGCCACGCCGTCGAGGCATTCGAGATCAACGCGGTCGACTACCTCCTCAAGCCCGTGCGTGTAGATCGCCTCGCCGAATCGATCCGACGCATCGTCGAGGCGCGCGAGCAACCGGCGACAGACGACGAGGACGAGACCATCCCGGTCGAGCTCGGGGGTGTCACGCAGATTCGTGCAGCGCAGCGCCATCGGCTACGCGGAAGCCCAGGGCGACTACGTCCGCCTCCACACCGCCGATGGCTCGCACTTGCTTCGCGCTCCCCTCACCACTCTCGAGGAGCGCTGGCGTGACGCCGGCTTCGTGCGCATCCACCGCAGCCTGCTCGTGGCGCTCTCCCACATCAGCGAGGTTCGGGTCGAGCAGGGTCGCTGCCTGGTCCGGGTCGGCGAGAGCGAGCTACAGGTCAGTCGACGTCATACCGCCGAGCTGCGCGATCTGCTCGTACGACGTTCAACGTCTCGACCCGAGCTGGACTGATGGCCACGCCGCGGCGCGTCAGGGTGACGAGCCCGCGCACCACCGCCGCGCGAGAGCGTCGCAAGGCGCTGACCCAGGAGATCGACGACCAGACAGGCGTCGGCGACGCGTTCATGCAGTCCCTTCTGCGCAGCCAGCTCCAGCTCGCCTTGCTTGTGCTCGGCGTGCTGGCTGCTGTGCTCGGCATGCTGCCGCTCCTGTTCGCTCTCGTGCCGGCCGCCCGCAACGCCGAGGTCGCGGGCGTCCCGCTGCCATGGGTTGCGCTCGGGTTCCTCGTCTACCCGGTGCTCGTCGCGCTCGGCTGGTTCTACGTCCGACAAGCTGAGCGGACCGAGCGCGACTTCTCCGACATCGTCGAGCGCAGATGAACGCCGCCGCGGGCTGGACCGCCGTCGTCCTCGTCTCGGTCGCCACCGCCACGATCGGCGCGTTCGGCCTGCGGATCAGCCGCACCACAAGCGACTTCTACGTCGCGTCGCGGTCGGTGGGGCCGGTGCTCAATGCGTCGGCGATCGGCGGCGAGTACCTCTCGGCGGCATCGTTCCTCGGCATCGCCGGCCTGATCCTCACCTACGGCTCGGACATGCTCTGGTACCCCGTCGGCTGGACCGCGGGCTACCTCGTGCTGCTCGTCCTCGTGGCCGCACCCCTGCGACGCAGCGGCGCCTACACGCTCCCGGACTTCGCCGAGGCGCGGCTCGAGTCTGGCCAGGTACGTCGTTGGAGCAGCCTGCTAGTGGTCCTCATCGGCTGGCTCTACCTGATGCCGCAGTTCCAGGGCGCCGGCGTCACTCTCCAAACGGTGACCGGCGCGCCACAGTGGCTCGGCGGGGTCCTGGTGGCAGCCGTCGTCGTCTGTCAACGCCGTAGCAGGCGGGATGCGCAGCATCACGTTCGTGCAGGCGTTCCAGTACTGGCTGAAGCTGACGGCGATCGCCCTGCCGCTGATCTTCCTGGTCATGGTGTGGCACGGTGACGGCGCGCCGTCATTCCAGACGCAGACCCCGTGCCGCAACCCGATCGCAGCCACTCCGCTCTACAGCACCTACTCGCTGATCCTGGCGACCTTCCTCGGCACGATGGGCCTGCCCCACGTGCTGGTGCGCTTCTACACGAACCCTGACGGCCGGCAGGCCCGCCGGACGACCCTGGTCGTGCTCGGCCTCCTCGGAATCTTCTACCTGATGCCAGCCGCCTACGGTGCGCTCGGTCGCATCTATGCCCCAGACCTCGCCGGCCAGGACACCGTCGTGCTCGAGCTGCCGGGGCGGATGATCGGCGGGGTCGGAGGCGAGCTGCTCGGAGCGCTTGTCGCGGCCGGGGCCTTCGCGGCGTTCCTGTCCACTTGCTCAGGCCTCACCGTGTCGGTCGCAGGCGTGCTCAGCCAAGACTTGTTCGGCCGCTATCTGCGTGGCTCCGACCTCCACGGCGTAGCGGCCTTCCGGATAGCGGCGTCGGTCGCCGTGACCGTGCCGCTGGCCCTTGCGTTGGTCGGCTCCGACGTACCTGTCGCCAACGCCGTGGGGCTCGCCTTCGCCGTAGCGGCGTCGACCTTCTGCCCGCTGCTCGTCCTCGGCATCTGGTGGCGCGGGCTCACAGCCGCCGGCGCCGGCGCCGGCCTCGCTCGTCGGCGGCACGCTCAGCGGCCTCGGCGTCGTACTCGACGATCGTCGCCAACCTCGGCCGGCGACTGGTTCGGCACGTTGCTGGCGCAGCCGGCGCGTGATCGGTGCCGGCCTCGTTCGCGACGATGGTGGTCGTATCGAAGCTGACGGCGCAGCAGATACCCGCGCAGGTCGCTCGCACCATGGTCCGGCTGCACACCCCCGAACACCTCGACTGTCGACCGCGGTCCGGAGGCCGCTAGATCGGCGCGTTGATCCACGGAAGGCTTGTCCAGAGTGCGACCTGGCAGCCGCTGGTCGCGCCAGCCCGACCGTTCGTCGCGCGTCCCTTCGCCGCACGACGAAGGATCCACACCACTGACCGCGAAAGCCCCCGACGACGCTGCCGCCACGCCCGCCCTTGGCCCTACGTTCATGACTTGGTGACAGGCCGTCACCCAACGGCAGCGAGGTGTAGCCATGCAGGAACTCCCGGATCAACACCGGATCTACGAAGAGATGCACGCCAGTGCTGACTTCCAGGAGCTTCGACGGAAGTTCCGGGCGTTCGTCATCCCGTGGACGGTTGCGTTCATGGGCTGGTACCTGCTCTACGTCGTCATGTCGTCGTGTGCGCATGACTTCATGTCGACGAAGGTGTTCGGGAACATCAATGTCGCGCTCATCTTCGGCCTGCTGCAGTTCGCCTCGACCTTCATCATCGCGCTGGCTGTACAGCTCGTACGCCAACCGTGAACTCGACCCGCTTGCGGCGCGCCTGCAAGGCGGCTACGACGAGGAGGGCCCCCGATGAGTGCCGAGCAGACCATGGTCGCTCTGTCTGAGGACGCAACCCAGGCGCTGACCACCGCCCTCTTCCTTGTCGTCGTGCGCGATCACCGTCGGCATCACGTTCTGGGCCAGCCGCAGACACCAAGGGCGCCGCCGACTACTACGCCGGCGGCCGCAACTTCTCCGGCTCCCAGAACGGCCTTGCTATCTCCGGCGACTACATGTCCGCTGCGTCGTTCCTCGGCATCTCCGGCGCCATTGCGTTGTACGGGTACGACGGCTTCCTCTACTCGATCGGCTTCCTGGTTGCGTGGCTCGTCGCCCTGCTGCTGGTCGCCGAGCTGCTGCGGAACTCCGGCCGCTACACGATGGCCGACCAGCTCGCGTACCGGATGAGGCAGACCCCGGTCCGCACCGCAGCCGCGACCTCCACCGTCGTCGTGTCGATCTTCTACCTGCTCGCCCAGATGGTCGGTGCGGGCGCGCTAGTGACCCTGCTGCTCGGCGTGACCAGCGAGGGCGCGAAGAACTGACGATCGTCGGCGTCGGCGCTGCTGATGATCTTCTATGTCGTCTGTCGGCGGCATGAAGGGCACCACCTGGGTGCAGATCGTCAAAGCCGTGTTGCTGATGGCGGGCACCATCCTGATCACCTTCCTGGTGCTGGCCAACTTCCACTTCAACCTGTCCGACATGCTCGGGACCGCGGGTGACGACTACGCCGCCACCGATGCTCGAAGGAAGCCGGGCAAGGACGCGTCGGCCTTCCTCGAGCCCGGTCTGAAGTACGGCGCGACGACCACTGCAAGATCGACTTCATCTCGCTCGGGTCTCGCGTTGGTGCTCGGCACCGCCGGCCTGCCGCACATCCTGATCCGCTTCTACACGGTGCCGACCTCGCGCAGACGCGCGGAAGTCAGTGCTGTGGGCGATCGGCCTGATCGGCTCGTTCTACCTGATGACGCTGGTGCTCGGCTTCGGCGCCGCCGCGCTGGTCGAGGAGGAGGGTCAGGCCGAGATCGTGGAGAGTACCGGCAACCTAGCCTCGCCACTGCTCGCCGAGGACGTCGGCGGCGGCCCCGGCTCCGCGGGAGGCGCTATCTTGCTCGCGCTGATCTCGGCGGTGGCGTTCGCCACCATCCTTGCGGTGGTCGCCGGACTGACCCTGACCTCTGCCTCCTCGGTCGCGCACGACCTGTACGCCGAACGTGATCCAGAAGGGTGAGGCGACCGAGAAGCAGGAGGTCAAGGTGGCCCGCGTCGCCGCCTTCGTCATCGGCTTCGTCGCGATCCTGCTCGCGATCCCCGCCAAGAGCCTCAACATCGCCTTCCTGGTGGCGCTCGCCTTCGCGGTCGCCGCTTCGGCAAACCTGCCTTCGCTGATCTTCAACCTGTTCTGGCGACGCTTCAACACCCGCGGCGCCGCTGGAGCATCTACGGCGGGCTGGTCATGTGCGTCGGGCTGGTGTTCTTCTCGCCAGTCGTCTCCGGCAAGGTCACCGGAAACCGGCGAGCCGCACTGTTCGGCCCGGCACCGACTTCGTGCTTCCCGCTGAGAACCCGGGCATCGTGTCGATCCCGTTCGGCTTCCTGATGGGCTACCTCGGCACCATCACGTCGCCGTGACGACAGGGCCGAGAGCCGTTACAACGAGCTCGAGGTGCGGGCCCTCACCGGCGCCGGCTCCGAGAAGGCGGTCGCGCACTGACCATCTCCGACCTGACAGCTGTCGTAAGCACCCACGACAGGGGCGGGTGTGCGTCCGAGGCCCCACTCGCGCACACCCGCCCATCACGACAGGCCGATCACGGAGGAGCGGCCGCGCCGCGCCAGACACCCGCCGAGTCTGCGCGGAACCGTCCGACAGCGGTTGCCCCGCAACCGCCGACATGCTGAGGTGAGTGTTGTGACCAACGACGAAAACCCCACCAGCGCAAGCGGCGAGACGCTCTCCAACCTGGCCCACGAGGAACGCCGCTTCGACCCACCCGAGGCACTCGCCGCTGATGCCAACGTCAAGGCAAACGCGTATGACGCCGCGGACGCAGACCGCCTCGGGTTCTGGGCCAAGCAGGCCGAGCGGATCAGCTGGGCCGAGCCGTTCACGGAGGTGCTCGACTGGAGCAACCCGCCGTTCGCGAAGTGGTATGTCGGCGGCAAGCTCAACGCGGCGTACAACTGCTTGGACCGGCACGTCGAGGCCGGCCGCGGTGACAAGGTGGCCTTCCACTGGGTAGGCGAGCCGGCCGACGACACCCGGACGATTACGTACTCCGAGCTGAAGGACGAGGTCTGCAAGGCGGCCAACGCGCTGATCGAGCTTGGCGTCAAGACCGGCGACCGGGTCGCCATCTACATGCCGATGATCCCCGAGACCGTCATCGCGATGCTGGCGTGCGCGCGGCTGGGCGCTCCGCACACCGTGGTGTTCGGCGGGTTCTCGGCCGATGCCTTGTCCGGGCGGATCCAGGACTGCGATGCGCGGGTCGTTATCACCGCCGACGGCGGCTACCGCCGGGGAGCTGCGTCAGCCCTGAAGCCGGCGGTCGACGAGGCCGTGAAGTCCTGCCCCGACGTCCGCTCCGTACTCGTCGTCCAGCGCACTGGCCAGAGCGACATCGCCTGGGATGACGATCGCGACCTGTGGTGGCACGAGATCGTCGACAAGCAGTCGACCGAGCACGAGCCCGAGGCGTTCGACGCCGAGCACCCGCTGTACGTGATGTACACCTCCGGCACCACGGGCAAGCCCAAGGGCATCCTGCACACGACCGGCGGCTATCTGGTCGGTACGTCGTACACGCACTGGGCGATCTTTGACCTCAAGCCCGAGACCGACGTCTACTGGTGCTCCGCCGACATCGGTTGGGTGACTGGCCACTCCTACATCGTCTACGGGCCGCTGGCGAACGGCACGACATCGCTCATGTACGAAGGCACGCCCGACACCCCGCACAAGGGCCGCTGGTGGGAGATCGTGCAGGAATACAAAACAACGATCTTCTACACCGCGCCGACTGCAATCCGGACGTTCATGAAGTGGGGGTCGGAGTTCCCCGAGAAGTTCGACCTGTCTTCGCTGCGGCTGCTCGGCTCGGTCGGTGAGCCGATCAACCCCGAGGCCTACATGTGGTACCGCAAGGAGATCGGCCACGACCGCTGTCCGGTCGTCGACACGTGGTGGCAGACGGAGACGGGCATGATCATGATCAGCCCGCTGCCAGGAGTCACGTCCGGCAAGCCCGGATCGGCGATGAAGGCGATCCCCGGTATCGACGCGCTCGTCGTAGACGACGACCGGCGAGGCGGTGAAGCCGGGTTCAGGTGGCTACCTCATCCTCACCGAGCCCTGGCCGGCGATGCTTCGGACGATTTGGGGCGACGACCAGCGGTTCAAGGACACCTACTGGGCGCGCTACCCCGGCCGGTACTTCGCCGGCGACGGCGCCAAGCTCGACGAAGACGGTGACATCTGGCTGCTCGGTCGAGTCGACGACGTCATGAACGTGTCCGGCCACCGGCTCTCGACGACCGAGATCGAGTCGGCCCTCGTCTCGCACCCGAAGGTGGCCGAGGCCGCGGTCGTCGGCGCCAACGACGAGACGACCGGCCAGGCCGTCGTCGCCTTTGTGATCTTGCGGGAGAGCGCAGGTGACGGGGGAGCCGATGTGGTGGCCGAGCTGCGTGCCCATGTCGCGAAGGAGATCGGCGCGATCGCGAAGCCGAAGTCGATCATGGTCGTGCCCGAGCTACCCAAGACGCGGTCAGGCAAGATCATGCGCCGGCTCCTGCGCGACGTGGCCGAGAACCGCGAGACCGGTGACGTGACCACGCTGGCGGACTCGTCGGTGATGGACCTCATCAAGGCCAACCTGTCGAAGGGCAAAGGCGAGGACGACTGACGCGCCGCTGATCGGCACCCCTCCGGTGATTGGCTACCCCCTCCGGTGATCGAGCTTGTCGAGATCACCGCCATTATTGACGGGTGCCACCACCGAGCTCTCCGCCAACACCTGACCCGCCGAGCCGGCGGCAGGTGTGGTCGGCACCTGGTGCCCACGAGGCCAAGGTCGTCGCCGACATACTCCGGCAGGAGACCGTCGGCGGCGCGCTCCTATTGGCTACCGGCGTCATTGCCCTCGTCTGGGCCAACTCGGCCTGGGGAGACGCCTACTCGTCCTTCATCCATTTCGACCTCGGGCCGCTGACGATCGAGCACTGGGCAGCCGAAGCCGGTCTTGCCATCTTCTTCTTCCTCGCCGGCCTCGAGCTCAAGCGCGAGCTGACGGTGGGCAGCCTTGCCAACCCGGCCGACGCCCTCGTCCCGGTGTCGGCGGCGCTCGGCGGGATGGTCGTCCCGGCGGTCATCTACCTAGCAGTCAACGCGGTCTCGCCAGGCGGGGACCTGGACGGCTGGGCAGTCCCGATGGCCACCGACATCGCGTTCGCCTTGGCTGTGCTCGCCGTCGTGGGACGTTCGCTGCCCTCGTCGCTGCGGGCATTCCTGCTGACCCTCGCGGTTGTCGACGACCTCGGCGCGATACTCGTCATCGCCACCGTGTTCACCAGCAGCATCGCGCTGCTCCCGCTCGCCGGGGCCGCTGCTCTGCTCCTTCTGTATGCCGTGCTGCAGCGGTCGCGGGTGGTGGGCTGGCCGATCTACGTCCCGCTGGCCGTCGCTTGCTGGTGGCTGGTGTACGAGAGCGGCGTCCACGCCACGATCGCCGGCGTCGCGCTCGGCCTGCTCACCCGGGTCCGGCCCGACCAGGATGAGGTGGACTCTCCCGCGGAGCGCCTGGATCACCGGCTCCGCCCGCTGTCAGCCGGACTCGCCGTGCCGTTCTTCGCGTTGATGTCCGCCGGGGTCGTTGTCACGACGACAGGCTTCGACCTGTTCAGCGACCCGATCGTGATCGGAATCGTGCTTGGCCTCGTCGTCGGCAAGACCATCGGAGTCCTCGCTGGCGCCTGGCTCGTGACGGCTGCGACCCGTGCTGAGCTCGCCGCCGAGATCGGCTGGCGCGATGTGGCCGGGGTCGCGGTCCTGTCCGGGATCGGGTTCACAGTGTCGCTGCTGATCGCCGAGCTGGCCTTCGAGGATGCGCAGGCGGAGCCCGCAAAGACCGCGGTGCTCATCGGCTCGCTGGTGTCCGGGCTGGTCGCCGCCGTCCTACTGCGACGCCGCAACCGCGCCATCGAATCGCGGGACGGGGGCTGACGTCGTAGGGTTTCCCTGTCGAACGGGACCGGTGCCACCGGTCGTAGCGATGAGAGGACACCGATGGCGACCACGAAGCCGGGTCCAGCGCCGGACGAAGAGCCGACGATCGGTCGGCTCGTCGCCGACACCACGCGCGACCTCTCCTCCCTGATTCGCAACGAGATCCAGCTGGCCAAGACCGAGCTCAAGTTCAGCGTCCAGGCCGGCGGGCTCGGGGCTGCGCTGTTCGCGGCTGCGGCCTTCCTCGTCCTCCTGGCGATCGTCATGATCTCGATCGCGTTCGGCTGTTCCTGGACTGGCTGGACTGCAGGACCCGCGACCGCGTTCCTGATCGTGTTCGGCGTCTACGTGCTGATCGCTGGCTCTGCTGGCGTTCATCGGCTTAAGAAGTTCAAGAAGGTCAAGGCGCCGGAGCAGACGATCGCCGCGATGAAGAGCAACAAACAGATCCTCAAGCGCGGCTGACCCGATCAGGTGCCGGCGGGGTCCCCGGCTAACGACGCGCCATGGCGACTGCGTCACGTCGCGGCCAACGGAGCCCGCTTCCGTGTCGCCGACGTCGGCACCGGCCCGCTCGTGCTCTTCCTGCACGGCTTCCCGCAGTACTGGTGGTCGTGGCGGCATCAGCTGCCCGCCCTCGCAGCGGCCGGCTATCGCGCCGTCGCCATGGACCTGCGCGGCTACGGCGGCAGCGACAAGACCCCCCGCGGCTACGACCCGATGACCCTGGCGGCCGACGTCGCCGGCATCGATCCGCTCCCTCGGGGCCCGCGAGCCGTCGTCGTCGGTCAGGGCTGGGGCGGGTACGTCGCCTGGGCCGTCGCCGCCGGCCCAGCCCGACTGCGTGGGAGCCCTGTGCGGCGTCGCGGCCCCGCATCCGACCGAGATGCTGCGCCTCGGTCGGCGGGCCGGCGGCCCGCGCTGCTGCACCTGCTCGCGATGCAGGTCCGTGGCTGCCTGAGCGGCGGATCATGCGCGGCGCCTACCTCACCCGACACCTGGCGGCTTGGTCGTCGCCACGTCGTCAGTTCCCGTCGGCGGAGGAGGTCGCGAACTACCGCGAGGCGCTCGGCGTCTGGCCGTCGCCGCACTGCGCGCTGGAGTACCACCGCTGGCTGTTCAGGTCGCGGCTGCGGGCCGACGGCCGGGCGTTTGCGGCACTGCTGAGGCGCCCGATCGACGTACCAGTGCTGCAGGTCGTCGGCGCCGACGACCCGGTGCTGAGTCTCAGGCGATCGCGGCCGCGGCCCGGCACGTGACAGCGCAGTGCGAGACAGTGCGCGTCGCAGACGCCGGGCACTTCCCGCACGAGGAGCCGCCCGCAGATGTGACGGCGGCGCTGCTGCGCTGGCTCTCAGGCCCGGCGACTAGAGAGCGCAGTCACCGGTATCGACCGGTTCGGCTGCGGTGTTGCCGCCGTCGGCAGCCTCGGAGACCTGCTCGGCGGTGAGCGCATAGCCGGTGTGGGCGTCGGTGATCGACGCCGCGAAGATCACGCCGAGCACGTCGCCGCTGACGTCGACGAGCGGACCGCCGGAGTTGCCCTGCCGGACGGTCGAGTAGATCGAGTAGACCTCGCGGTAGACGGTCTCGTCGCCGTAGATGTTGGGGCTGCGCAGCGTCTTCTTCTCCCGGATCCGGGCAGGCTGGACGTCGTACGGCCCGTTCTCGGGGTAGCCCAGCACGGCGGCCGGAGTCCCCGACGTCGGCCTGATCGTGGCGAACTCGAGCGACGGGCGCGTCGAGGTCGGGCACCTCGAGCACGGCCACGTCGACGTCGGGGTCGTAGTAGACGACCCGTGCGCGGTAGTCGTCGTCGTCGATCCGGACGACCGGGCGGTCGACACCGGCGACCACGTGCGCGTTGGTCATCACCCGCTGCGTCGGCGTAGACGAACCCACTGCCCTCGAGGTGCGGGAGCAGGCGGTCGGCGATGCCGAGGATCTTGACCACGCTCTCGCGCCGCGACCACGCCAGGCCGTGCTGGCGACCTCAGCGGTCGGCGCCGGCACGGGCTTGATCCGCTCGGGGGCGAACGGCTCGAGGTAGCGCGGGAAGCGCGACGAGTCGACCAGCGAGTTGAACGCCGACAGGACCCGGTCGGAGTCGCCCGGCAGCGCCTGGTCGACGCGCCTGCAGCACCGACGGAGTTGCGGACCTCCTGTTGAGCACCGGCACTGAGCGCCGCTGGCCGCGACGCCCAGCACCCAGGCGATGAGCAGCATCGCCACGACGCTCAGCGCCGCCCCACTCAGCGCGTCGACCACCCGGGCGGGCCGCCAGGTCACCCGATTGCGCAGCTGCCCGCCGACGAAAGCCACCGAGGGCCTGGCCCAGGAACGCGCACGCCAGCACGACCAGCAGCGCCGCCATCGACACCGAGACCCCTGGTCGAACCCGTCGAGCAGCAGCGGCGTGACCCGGACGCCGATGAACCCGCCGACCAGCAGCCCGACCGTCGCCGCCGAGCCGACGAGGAAGCCCTGCTGGTAGCCGGAGAAGGCGTAGATGACGACGGCGACGATGAGCAGGACGTCGAGGGCGTTCACGGCTCGACCTGCTCAGCGCTCGAGATCGCGCATCGAGCTCTGCACCAGCGCCGTCGGGCAGGTCGACTCGACCCGCGTGGCGTCCCACGGCCGCTCCCAGCCGGCGACGCCGAACAGCCGGACGAGCAGGCCGGCGGTGAAGCCCCAGACGACCAGGCCGCGGACCAGGAACCCCGGCCCGCGGTAACCCGACGGGTGACGGATCGTGACCCGGTTGGCCGGGTCGAGCGAGCTCGGCGATGCGGGACGATGTGGACCGACGCGGTCTCGGCCGGATCGACGGCCCGGACCGGACGGGGTACGCGCCACCAGCCGAGCACCGGCGTGACGACGAAGTTGCTCGGCGGCAGCCAGAGCGGCGGCAGCGCGCCGAACACGTCGACGCCGCCGGGTCGAGCCCGGTCTCCTCCTCGGCCTCGCGCAGGGCAGCAGCGACCTCGTCGGCGTCCTCGGGGTCCTGCGCGCCGCCGGGGAACGCGACCTGCCCGGCATGCGAGCGCATGTCGTGGCCGCTCGAGTCAGCAGCACCTCGGGCTCGTCGGACGTGCTCGTCGCCGAACGAGATCAGCACCGAGGCCGCCGCGGCGTCAGTGCCCTGGCAGGCGGCGGTCAGCCGACCGCGAGGTCGTGCCCTCGGACGACTCGTCGAGGCCGCTCGACGAGCCGGCCGTCAGCCATCCGGGCACGACTCGGACGTCGGGCGGGGTCATGGCGGCGTCACCCAGGCCGCGTCGACGCCGAGGTGCTCGTCGAGCAGGTCGGCCAGCTCGTCGGCGGACTCGACGGCGCCGTCTCTGGTGTGGTCGACCTCGCCGTCGGCGTCGACGAAGAACGTCATCGGCAGGCCCTGGACGCGCATCGGCGTCCGGGTGGCCGCCTCGGGGTCGGCCGAGCAGCGGGTAGGTCAGGCCGAGCTCGTCGGCGAAGGCGATGCGCCTTGCCGGGCTGCGGGTCCTGTAGTCGATGCCGATCACGCGCACCTGGTCGCCGGCTGCTCGTGCAGCTGCTGGAAGAGCGGCGCCTCGCTGCGGCACGGCCCGCAGTCTGCGCCCAGAAGTTGAGCACGGCGGGCTCGCGGCAGGCCGGCCAGGTCGACGTCGCGGCCGCCGCCCAGGCAGGGCAACGTGACGTCGGGCAGCCCGCCGGCGACGCCGCGGCGTCGCGTCGACGTCGCGGGCAGTCGGTCGATGCCCGCCGCGGCCTTCTGCGCGCGCAGCTCGGGGGTGTCGACGTCGACGCGGAGCAGTCGTCGGGGTCGTAGGACGTAGTACGGTCGAGATCGCGGCGTCGTCGGCGCACGCCGAGCAGACCAGCGCGGCGAGCAGCGCCGACGCGGCGAGCGACCAGCCACCCGGGTCGGCGTGCGCTCACGCGCGGCCCTCGGTCCGGACCAGCTTGGCCGCCTCGACCGGGTCGGTCGGTCCTTCGCCGTACGCCGGGCACAGCCGGGCCAACGGGCAGGCGCCGCAGGCGGGGTTGCGGGCATGGCAGCGGCGCCGGCCGTGCCAGATCACGTGGTGGTTGAGCATCACCCAGTCGCGCTTGGGGAACAGCGCGCCGACCTCGTGCTCGACCTTGACCGGGTCGGTCTCGCTCGGTCCAGCCGAACCGGCGGGCCAGCCGGCCGAAGTGGGTGTCGACGGTGATGCCGGGGACGCCGAACGCGTCGCCGAGCACGACGTTGGCGGTCTTGCGGCCGACGCCGGGCAGCGTGACCAGGTCGTCGAGCGCGGCCCGGCACCTCGCCGCCGAAGTCGCTCCAGCACGGCGGCGGCGAGCTTCATGATCGACGCGGTCTTGGCCCGGAAGAAGCCCGGTCGGCGCGATGATCTCCTCGACCGTCGTCGGGGTCGGCGGCGGCCAGCTCGGCCGGGCCCGGGTAGCGGCGAACAGCGCCGGGCTGACCGAGTTGACCCGCTTGTCGGTGGTCTGCGCCGACAGCACGGTCACGATGAGCAGCTGCCACGGGCTGCGTGAAGTCGAGCTCGCAGTGCGCGTCGGGGTAGGTCTCGGCCAGCACCCGGTCGATCCGGCGGGCCCGGCGGACGAGGGCGGTGCGGCTCGGCTCGCGGCGTCGCCGCGGACGGCGGAGGCGCGCGGTCGACATGCGCGCAGCCTACGGCGGTGACGCGGCGGACATGGCACCCAGACCTACGGCGTCCGCCGACGGCGCCGCCGTGGCATCGCGCTGCGGCGATAGGTCAGACTGTGACCCATGCCACGCCGGGTCGCGGGCGGTCGGCGAGGAGGAATGCGTGAACACCGAAGTGCTGCGGCAGGCGCCGCTGTTCAGCGGACTCGACGACGAGGCCGCCGAGGCGCTGAGCGCGTCGATGAGCGAGAACAAGCTCGGCCGCGGCGAGGTGCTGTTCCACGAGGGCGACGAGGGCGACCGGCTGTACGTCGTCACCGACGGCAAGGTGAAGCTCGGCCGCACGTCCGCCGACGGCCGCGAGAACCTGCTGGCGATCCTCGGCCCGGGCCAGATGTTCGGCGAGCTGTCCCTGTTCGACCCCGGCCCGCGCTCGGCGACCGTCACCGCCGTCACCGACTGCACGATGCAGAGCCTCAGCCACGACGAGCTCGGCCGCTGGCTCAACGGTCGCCCCGAGGTGGCGCGCGGCCTGCTCATCCAGCTCGCCGGCCGGCTGCGCAAGGCCAACGACGTGGTCGCCGACCTGGTCTTCTCCGACGTGCCCGGCCGGGTCGCCAAGGCCCTGCTCGACCTGTCGTCGCGCTTCGGCCGGGTCGCCGACGACGGCGTCCACGTCCACCACGACCTCACCCAGGAGGAGCTGGCCCAGCTCGTCGGCGCCTCGCGCGAGACCGTCAACAAGGCGCTCGCCGACTTCGCCTCGCGCGGCTGGCTGCGCCTCGAGGCCCGCTCGGTCGTCATCATGGACGTCGAGCGCCTCAAGCGCCGCGCCCGCTGACCCCGTTGCCGGCTTGGGTCTGCCTCGGTTCGCCGAGCCGCACTGGCTCGTTGACCGAGGCAGACCCTGCCTAGTATGGCGGAGGTCAGTCTGGCCTCGGCGGACTGAGCGCCGCTCGACGTGCGCTAACGTCGGTCGGCATGCGGATCACCCACCTCGGCCATGCCTGCCTCCTGATCGAGTCCGACGGCGGCCGAGTCCTGATCGACCCGGGCACCTACTCAGCCGGCTTCGAGGAACTGACGCGACCTGGACGCCGTCCTCGTCACCCACCAGCACCCCGACCACTTCGACCCGGCGCGCGCTTCCGCTGACTCGTCGAGGCCAACCCGCAGGCACGCCTGCTCGTCGAGCCCGAGACCGCGGCCGCGCGACGAGGTCGACGCGCGTCGCCGCCGTTCGCGGCCGGCGACCGCAGCCGACCGTCGGCGACCTGACCGATCCGCGGCGTCGGCGGCACGCACGCGCGTCAACCACGACCGGCGTCCCGCCCGTCGGCAACGTCGGCTTCGTCGTTCGCGAGGCCGACGACCGCACGCTCTTCCACCCCGGCGACTCCTACGACGAGACGCCGGAGGGCATCGACGTCCTCGGCCTTCCGCTCAACGCGCCCTGGTGCCGGATGAGCGAGACGCTCGACTTCCTGCACGGCCGTGTCGCCGCGCGTCGGCGTGCCGATCCACGACGCGATCTGCTCACGACAGCGGCCGAGCGGCATTACCTCATGCACGTCGAGAAGTTCGGTCCCGACGGCCACCACGGTCATCGACCTGAATCACCGGAGCAGTCGTACGACGCCTGACGACCCGGGCTAGGCGGGCGAGCTCAGGCAGGCCCAGGTAGTCGAGCTGGGCGCGGACGCTCAGCTCGGCCGCCGGCCACAGCCGCTCGTCGACGTCGGCGTACACCGTGCGTACGACGTCCATCGGCTCGACCGCGCCGGCCGCCACCGCCTCGCGCACCTGGTCGAGCCGCTCGGCGCGATGCCCCAGGTAGTAGTCGAGCGACCGGCAGCGCATCGTCGAGCACCGGGCCGTGTCCCGGCCAGATCACGTCGACCTCGCGCGCCTCGGCCAGGTCGCGCAGCCGACGCAGCGACCCGAGGTAGGCGCCGAGCGCGCCGTCGGGATGAGCCACCACCGTCGTGCCGCGGCCGAGCACGGTGTCGCCGGTCAGCACCGCGCCGTCGGCCGGCAGCACGAAGCTCAGCGAGTCGCTGGTGTGGCCCGGCGTGCCGACCACCCGGACCTCGAGGCCGCCGACCTCGACCACGTCACCGTCGTGCAGCCCCTCGTCGCCGTACACGAACGCCGGGTCGAGCGCCCGCACCCCGCATCCGACCCGTCTCGGCGAAGGCGCGCGCACCCTCGCTGTGGTCGAGGTGGCCGTGGGTCAGCAGCACGGCCGCGACGTCGCCCGCGACCGCCGCGACCGCGCGAGGTGCCCGTGCGTCGTAGCGGCCCGGGTCGATCACGATGCTCGCGGCCGCTCGTCGACGGCCCGCAGGACCCACGTGTTCGTGCCGTCGAGCGTCATCGGTCCGGCGTTCGGCGCCAGCACGCAGCGGGCATGGCTGCCGAACGACCTCCGCCCACGACGTCTGCTCCGTCGGCTGTCGGCGCCGCCAGTCGCGTCGACTCACGGCAGCACACCAGGGTCGACCGTCAGAAACCCTTCGCCGTCGACGATCTCCACCCCGGGCATCACCGTCGGATCGTCGCGCATCGGCGCTGCGGCCAGCATCTGCCGTCCGTCGAGGCAGTACCGCGCGCAGCTCGGCCACCGTGACGTACGTCGGCGGCAGCATCGCCATCGACCCGCCATCGACGCCGGCCGTCGCATCGGCGGCCGCATCCAGGCCACCCGGTCAGCCTCCCCGGACACGTCCCGGGTCCGCTGGCCGGCCGGCAGCACGGCGAGGAAGAAGCGGGTGTCGTAGCGACGCGGCTCGAACTCCGGCGTGATCCAGTGCGCCCAGGCGCGCAAGCAGGTCGGTGCGGAGCACGAGCCCACGGCGATCGAGGAAGTCGGCGAACGACAGACTGCGGTCGACCAGCGCCGCGCGGTCACGCTCCCAGTCGTCGCCGGTCGTGTCGGCCACGACGAGTCGGCCGTCATCCCCGCCAGCAAGACGCCCGACTCCTCGAACGTCTCGCGCACCGCCGCGCACACCAGCGCTCGCGCCTCGCTTCGTCACACTGCAGCCGCCACGCCCACTCCGCGGCCGTGGGCCCGGCCCAGCCGACGGCGGCGTCGGAGTCGCGCGGGTCGACCGTGCCGCCGGGGAAGGCGTACATCCCTGCGGCGAAGGCCATCGCCAGGTGCCGGCGCAGCAGGTAGACCTCAGCGCCCGCAGGCTGATCGCGCACGCAGCACGACGGTCGCCGCACCCCGCGGCGTCACCGGCGTCGCGCCGCCGACAGGAACGCTTCGCATGCTCCACCAGCTCCGGCGGCAGCCGTCGGGTCGCGTCCACGCCTAGCGACCGCCACGGATGCCCCGCGCGCGAGGGGCACTAGGAGACCTCGACGACCATCTCGACCTCGACGGGGGCATCGAGCGGAAGCACAGGTACGCCGACGGCCGACCGGCGTGCTGACCGGCGTCGCCGAACACCTTGCCGATCAGCTCGCTCGCGCCGTTGACGACACCGGGCTGGCCGGTGAAGTCGGGGGTGCTGGCGACGAAGCCGACCACCTTGACCACCCGCACGACGCGGGACAGGTCGCCGACGACGAGCTCGACCGCGGCGAGGCCGTTGAGCGCGCACTGCTGCGCGCACTCGTAGGCCTGCTCGACCGCTGACCTCGCCGCCGACCTTGCCGGTGATGATCAGCTGGCCGTCACGCATCGGCAGCTGACCGGAGGTGTAGACGTAGTTGCCGGTCCGCACGCCGGGCACGTAGGCCGCCACCGGCTTGGCCACCTCGGGGACGGACAGCCCCAGCTCGGCGCAGCCGCTCTCGGGCGTCGGCATCTCAGGACACCTTCGCGCGCTTGAAGTACGCGACCAGGCTCTCCGGGTTCATGCCGGGGATGACCTGGACCAGCTCCCAGCCGTCCTCACCCATGTTGTCGAGGATCTGCTTGGTCGCGTGCACGAGCACGGGCACGGTGATGTATTCCCACTTCGTCATGCCGCGACTCTAACGCCCACCGCCCCGTTCGGAATCGGCCGACTGGGGCTGGCGCCACCACGGCGCGGTCGACCGTTCGCGTTGGGAGGGTAGCGTCGCGGCGTGGATCACCGAGAGGTGCTGAGTCGACCGGCCGAGTCCCCGGACATTGTGCTGCGGTATGCCGACCACGCCGACGGGCTGGTCGACGTGTTCCTCCCACCAGCGCTCGGGGTCCCAGAGTCGCCGGCCCCGCTTCTGGTGCTCGTCCACGGGGGCTTCTGGCGCCAGGAGTTCGACCGCACTCACCTCCGGCCGCTGGCCGGATGGCTGGCGCGGGACGGCTTCGTCGTGGCCACTCCCGAGTACTGCCGCACCGGCAGCGGCGGCAGAGGTAGTGAGTCAGGGTCTGGCAGCTGGCCCGACACCGGCAACGACGTCGAGGCCGCCGTCGCGGCCATCCCTGGCCTCATCGACGGGGCGGCGCCAGGCCGGATTGAGGTCACCGCGCCGTGCGTGCTGGCCGGTCACTCGGCGGGCGGCCATCTCGCGCTGTGGGCAGGGCTGCGAGCCGGCCTGAGCGTCGTACGCCATGTCGTAGCCCTCGCGCCCGTCGCCAGCCTGGTCGCGGCTGCCCACGAACGTCTCGACGGGGACGCCGTTGCGGCTCTCTTGGGTGGCGGCCCGGACGACGTACCTGAGGCGTATGCCGACGCGGACCCATGGGGCCAGCTCACCGGCGACGCACCAGTGACGATCGTGCACGGCGCGGACGACGCGCAGGTGCCCGTCATGCTGAGCCGCCAGGTGGCCAAGGACCACCCCGCCATCACCTACGTCGAGCTACCCGGGGTCGAGCACTTCGCCCTGATCGACCCGCTGTCGGCGGCGTTCCGCGACCATGTCTTGCCCGCCCTCCGCAGCTGACCAACCGACTTGTCAGAACGTCACCCGGCTCTAGCCCGGTGACGTTCTGACAACTGGGGTGCGGCGTTGACTTACGGGCTCGAGTTGGCGCTGGACTCGGCCTGGCCGGGCTCCTGGCCGTTGGCCGGAGGCAAGGCCGGGGCCTTCTCGGGGTCCCCGAGTTCCACCGACGGCGGAGAGGCAGAGCCGGAGCCGGAGCTGGAGCCGCTGCTCCCCCCGCCGTTCCCGAAGTCCGCGATCTGCTCGCCCTGCTCGTTGAACTCCTCGGTGGTCGAGAAGCCGACGGTGGGATCCGTGGCGATCGCAAGGAGCGTCTCCATGCTGATCGGCAGATCGGCAACGGTGTACGTCGCATCGACGTCCAGCCTGACCATCTCCATTGCCACGACGATCTGTCCTTCACGCTTGACGGCAGTCACGGCTGAATAGACGGACACAGGAGGCTCGGTGGAGGGAGGGTCCGACTGCGTCGTGTCCTGGCCGTCGGACAACTTCATCAGCACCTGGATGGCGGGAGTCCCATCAACCAAGGCTGAATCGTCACACCACACCACTTCCGGCTCAAGCGGGCAGGAGTCAGCATCTGTCAACCACTCCTCGAGATTGTCGCTGGTGACGGCTCGGATCTCCACGTCCTGCTCACCGATCCGATAGCCGAGCTCGACCGAGATCTCGTTCACGGTGTCGGAAGAGCGGTGGTCTCCTGCGGCGCCGACAAGAGTGCCCTCGTCGATGTGCGCCATGACGGCAGCGGCCATGCCACGCGGGGTGGCGTCAACGAGCTGCTCGACACTCGTCGGGCCACCGTCGGCCGGAGGGGTGGCGTTGGATCCGAACAGGTGGCCGTTTCCGACGTACGCGATGGCGCCCACGGCGAGAGCGGATGCGGCCACGGCCGTCAGGCCCTGCTGGATCCTCCGGCGGCGCTGAAATCCACGACCGGCGGAGGTGCCCGCAGTGACGAGAGCGAACACGTCAGGTGACACATCGGAGACGGCCGTGTCCAGACGCTCCTTGAGCTGTGCCTCGTTGAGGTCCATCGGCCCTTCCTTCCCGTCGAACGGCGGCTGGCGAGTCATGATGCGGCCGTCTCGGACAGCTCGACCCGGAGCCGGGCGAGCGAACGCGAGGCACGCGTGCGGACCGCGCCCTCGCTGAGACCAACCGCGGTGGCCGTTTCACCGACCGTGCGGTCCTCCCAGTAGCGGAGGACGATGACAGCGCGGTCGAGCGCGGAGAGGGTGCGGAGGGCTTCGAAGAGCTCCAGGCGGTCCGGGATCATCGGGCCGGCCCGGTCGTCGCCCAGGTCGACGCTGGGAAGCTCGGCATTGCGCCGGATGCGCTGGTGGGAGAGGAACGTCTTCGTCAATGTGCCGCGGGCATACGCCTCCGGTACGTTGGCGCGCTCGACCTTGGCCCAGCCGACGTACAACTTGCCGAGGGTGGTTTGGACGAGGTCCTCTGCCAGGTGCCAGTCCCCACACATGAGCAGGGCGGTCCTGAACAGCCGCGGTGTGATCACCGTGGCGAAGTCCGTGAACGGGAGGTGCGTGCTGTCGCGCGTCACGATCACGTCCTCTCTCGATTGTCCTTACCCAGTAGACGTCACGAGAGAGACCTTTGTTACAGAAAGCCCGAAGGGAGTATGACGGCGCGCGGCGGCCGGATCAGCGACGGCGACTGCAGTCAGGAGCGGACGAGAGGCTCCGTCTTCTGCCGAATCTCGTCCTCCGTGACGTCGGGCGCCACCTCCACCAGCTGCAGCCCGTCGTCAGTCACGTCGATGACGCCGAGGTCGGTGATGATGCGTTGCACCACGCCGAGTCCCGTGTAGGGAAGGGAGCACTCGTTGACGATCTTGTAAGAGCCGTCACGTGCGACGTGCTCCATCAACACGATCACGCGCTTGGCGCCGTGGACGAGATCCATCGCGCCGCCCATGCCCTTGACCATCTTCCCAGGGATCATCCAGTTGGCGATGTCACCTGCGGCGGAGACCTGCATGGCGCCGAGAATGGCCGCGTCGATCTTGCCGCCGCGGATCATCCCGAACGACGTCGCCGAGTCGAAGAATGAAGCTCCCGGCCGCAACGTCACGGTCTCCTTGCCGGCGTTGATCAGGTCGGGGTCCTCCTCGCCGTCCAGAGGATAGGCGCCGACGCCGAGGATGCCGTTCTCCGACTGGAGCACGATCTCGATGTCGTCGGGCACGTAGTTGGGGACCAACGTCGGCAGCCCGATCCCGAGGTTGACGTAGGCGCCGTCCTCCAGCTCGGATGCGGCCCGCGCCGCCATCTGCTCGCGTGTCCAGGCCATCAGCTCTGCCCCTCCCGCGCGCGCACCGTGCGCTTCTCGATCCGTTTCTCGGCCGCCTGCTCTGGTGTCAACGGCAGCGACCCGCTGCACGTAGACACCCGGCAGGTGTACGTCGTTGGCGTCGAGCTCGCCGGGCTCGACGAGCTCCTCGACCTCGGCGATCGTGATGCGTCCGGCCATCGCGCAGAGTGGGTTGAAGTTGCGGGCGGAGTCACGGAAGACCAGGTTGCCGTGACGGTCGCCGCGCCAGGCCCGGACCAGCCCGAAGTCGGTGATGATGCGCCCGCTCCAGCACGAACCCCTTCGGCCCCTCGGCGGTGTCGAACTCGCGGGTCTCCTTCGCCGGGCTCGCCGTGACGACATTGCCCGCATCGTCGTACCGCCAGGGCAGCCCGCCGTCGGCGACCTGGGTGCCGACGCCAGTCGCGGTGTAGAACGCCGGGATGCCTGCACCACCGGCGCGCAGCCGCTCGGCCAGCGTGCCCTGTGGCGTCAGCTCGACCTCGAGCTCGCCGTGCAGGTACTGGCGCTCGAACTCCTTGTTCTCCCCGACGTACGACGACACCATCCGCCGGATCCGCTTGTCGCGCAGCAGCAACCCCAGACCCCAGTCGTCGACGCCGCAGTTGTTGGAGACCGCCTCGAGGTCGGTCACCCCCGCGTCGAGCAACGCCTGGATCAGCACGCTCGGGATGCCGCACAGCCCGAACCCTCCGACCGCCAGCGACGACCGTTGCCGATGTCGGCGACCGCCTCCGCCGCACTCTCCGACGACCTTGTCCACGACTCACTCCCTCGCCTCGAACTGCCGGTCCAGGCGCGTGCCCGTCTGGGCGCACGCGTGGTCATGGACCGTTCGCAACCTACTGCATCACATGAGGAAGTCCTTCCGGTGATCGAGCTTGTCGAGATCCCGGGTCTCGACCAACGGCACACGTGACCACTCGACCCGGCAAACCTGACCACTCGACCCGGCAAACGTGACCACTCGACCCGGCATACGTGACCACTCGGCACGGCATACGTGACCACTCGACCGGCATACGTGACCACTCGGCACGGCATACGTGACCAGTCGGCACAGTTTCTCCGATGATCGAGCTTGTCGAGATCCCGGGTCTCGACAAGCTCGACCAACGACAGGGCTGGCCGAGCACGGACAGGGCTGCCCATCGGGGGTGCTGGGTAGGCTCGACAGGTGATGTCCGACGCCCGCCAACGCGAAGCAGTTCGCCTGCACGTCGTCACCGGCAAGGGCGGCACCGGCAAGACCACCGTCGCCGCCGCGCTGGCGCTCGCCCTGGCCGCCGGGGGCAAGAAGGTACTGCTCTGCGAGGTCGAGGGCCGCCAAGGGATCGCGTCGCTGTTCGACGTCGCACCGCTGCCGTACGCCGAGCGCCGGATCGCCGTCGGCCCCGACGGCGGCGAGGTCTTCGCGCTGGCGATCGACTCCGAGGCCGCGTTGATGGAGTACCTCGACATGTTCTACCGGCTCGGCCGGGCCGGCAAAGCGCTCGACCGCTTCGGCGTGATCGACTTCGCCACCACGGTCGCGCCCGGTGTCCGCGACGTGCTGCTGACCGGCAAGGTCTACGAGGCACCGACGCGGCGCTCCGAGGAGCGCGGGCCAGACCGACGTGTACGACGCCGTGGTCCTCGACGCGCCACCCACCGGCCGGATCGGCCGCTTCCTCAACGTCAACACCGAGGTCGCCGGGATCGCCAAGGTCGGCCCGATCCGCAAGCAGGCCACTCGATCATGCGCTGCTGCGTCAGCCGTGACCCGGGTCCACGTCGTCACCTCGCTCGAGGAGATGCCGGTCCAGGAGACCCTCGACGCGCATCGACGAGCTTGCCTGCATCGGGCTTCCGCTCGGCGTCGTGCATCGTCAACCTCGTCCGCGGTCCGAAGCTCCCGGCCGGACCTCATCGACAGCGCGGCGGCCGCAGACGCTCGACGCGGCGCGAGATCGCCGCGGCGCTCAAGGAGGCCGGGTGTCAATGCAGACGCCGGCGGTCGTCGGCGGCTCGTCGAGGTCGGACGGGAGCACGCGGAGCGGCAGCGACTCGAGGCCGCGCCAACGCACACGGCTCGTCCGGCATCGTGGCGCCCGTCGTGCGAGCTGCCCCCTTCTGCGCGACGGGATCGACCTCGGCGCGCTGTACGACCTCGCCGACCAGCTTGGCGCGAGCGAGGAGTCTCTGATGCCGCGGCGTTCAGAAGACCGGCGTCGCGACCCAGCGCGCCAGCCGGGGCGGTGCCGAGCCACGGGTCGGCCCGCTGGCGGGGCGGCTCTCCGACGTACCGCACTCGATGTCGACGCGCTCCTCGCCGACCCGCCATCACATCATCGTGTGCTGCGGCTCAGGAGGCGTCGGCAAGACCACGACGTCGGCCGCGCTGGCGCTGCGCGCGGCCGAGCAGGGACGCAAGGCCGTCGTGCTCACGATCGACCCGGCCCGGCGGCTGGCGCAGTCGATGGGGCTGACGGACCTCGACAACACCCCGCGCGGGTCGCGGGAGTCGACGAGTCCAACGGCGGCAGCCTCGACGCGATGATGCTCGACATGAAGCGCACGTTCGACGAGGTCGTCGAGTCCCATGCCACGCCCGCAAAGGCGGCCCAGATCCTGAGCAACCCCTTCTACCAAGCGCTGTCGAGCTCGTTCGCCGGCACGCAGGAGTACATGGCGATGGAGAAGCTCGGCCAGCTGCACGCCGAGGCGGTCGAGCTCCGGGCGGTGGGACCTGATCGTCGTCGACACCCCGCCGTCACGATCGGCGCTGGACTTCCTCGATGCTCCCGACCGGTTGTCGTCGTTCCTCGACGGCCGGCTGATCAAGCTGCTGCTGGCGCCGGCGAAGGGCCCAGCGCGGCTCCTCTCTGCCGGGATGTCGTGCTGTCACAGACGCGATCACCAAGGTGCTCGGCGGGCAGATGCTGCGCGACGTACAGACGTTCGTGGCTGCGTTCGACACGTTGTTCGGCGGGTTCCGGGCCCGCGCGGACCAGACCTACGAGATCCTCAAGGACCCCCAGACCGCGTTCGTCGTCGTCGCGTCACCCGATGCCGACGCGCTGCGCGAGGCGGCGTTCTTCGTCGAGCGGCTCGGCCGAGGAGCAGATGCCGCTGGCCGGCCTGGTGCTCAACCGGGTCACCCGAGGCGGTGCGCGGGGCTGTCGGCGCAGACGGCGCTCGCAGCGGCCGAGCGCCTGAACGACGACGACCCGCTCACGACGGCGCTGCTGCGGCTTCACGCCGAGCGGCTCGGACGGATCAACCGCGAGCGGGCGCTGCGCCGGCGGTTCGCGGCGGCGCATCCGGGGTGCCGACGGCCACCGTGGCGGCGCTGGCCGACCGACGTGCACGACCTGGACTCACTGCGCCAGGTCGGCTCGTTGATGGCGGCCTAGCGGCTCGGTCGCGCCAAGGCGACGAGGCGCAGCGGGGCTCATGCATTGCCGAACCGACAACTCGCTGGAGACGGCTCACCCCTGCCGGAGTCAGTCCGGCGCTGTTGTTGCTTGCAGCTGGCCGATCAGCTGACCGCAGGTCGGCTAGCTGTGGCGGCATCGCCACGTGCTGCTCGCGGGCGTCTCGAGCAAGCCGCGCCACGAGGTCACGTTCGGGCGGCGGCGCAGCAGCGCACGGCGCTCACGCTCCGTCATACCGCCCCAGACGCCCCACTCGATGTTGTTGTCGAGGGCCTCCGCAAGACATTCGGTCCGCACCGGGCACTGCCAGCAGACCTGCTTGGCGCGGTTTTGCGCCGCACCGCGGACGAAGAGTTCGTCGGGCCGGCGGCCTTGCAGGACGCGAAATCCGCCCACTGCTCGTTCCAAGTCATGTTTTAATGCCCCTACCGAGAGAAGAATGAGCTTTGTCTGAGTCACGTGGGCTCAGCTACTCTGGAGGATCCTCAGTGACCTGAAACGTTACGTGAGGCATGTACCTGCCTGCGAAAGGTCCGAACTAGGTAACCTGTGTAGTCCCTTCGGACTATCTTTCGACTAGTCACTCTTGGGTAATCGCACCTGGTAGCCACGTTCCGGTCACGTACTGGCAGGGCTGCGTCACGAGCGCGCAATCGCACGGCCGCCGCGTCGCGCTGCCAATGCGGAATGCGACTTCACCGGGCTTCACGTACCCTGATGCTCATGCTTCGGCTCGCTCGCCCCGCTCGGCGACGAGGGTGGCCTGGTCCACCAGATCGTCGTGATCATCGGCGTCAGCGTGCTCTCCGGCGTCCTCATCGCCGGTCTCGCGCTGCCCTGGGTCGGTCTTGTCAGCAAGGGCGCCGAGAACAGCGCCGAAGCGGTCAAGGACTTCCCGATGAGCTCGAGTTCAAGCCGCTCAACGAACGCACCCGCGTGCTCGCCTCCGACGGCAGCCCGCTGGCGACCTTCTACGACGAGAACCGCAAGTACGTCCCGCTCGACCAGGATCTCCGCCGACGATGCAGCAAGCCATCATCGCGATCGAGGACTCGCGCTTCTACGAGCACGGCGCAATCGACGTCCAGGGCACGCTGCGCGCCTTGCTCATCAACCAGGCGAGCGACGAGGCGATCCAGGGTGGCTCGTCGATCACCCAGCAGCTGGTCAAGCTGACCCTGCTGGAGAACGCCGACACACGACAAGGAGCGCGCGGGAGGCCAGCGCCACGCAGCTACGCCCGCAAGTTCGAGGAGCTCCGGTACGCCGTCTGGGTCGAGGACCACCTGACCAAGGACCAGATCCTCGAGCACTACCTCAACACCGCGTACTTCGGCGACGGCGCCTACGGCATCGAGGCCGGCGCGCCCGGCACTACTTCTGCACCACCGCACGGAAGCTGACCCTGCCCAGGCTGCGCTGCTCGCCGGCCTGGTCAAGAACCCCACCGGCTACGACCCGACCAACAACCATCGACTGGCGCGCGATCGTCGCAACACGGTGATCACCAAGATGCTCGACCTGCACATCATCAGCGACGGGCGAGGCCGAGGAAGGCCGCGAAGCAGCCGCGTGGTGCTGCAGATCAAGAACGTCTCCAACGGCTGCGTGAGCTCTGCCGCCCCGTTCTTCTGCGACTACCTCCTGAAGTACCTCCTCGACGTCCCGGCGCTCGGCAAGACCGCCGAGGAGCGCCGGCATGCGGTCTACGGCGGCGGTCTGACGATCCAGACCACGCTCGACCTGCGCTTCCAGCGGCTGCCAGCAGACCGGTCGATGCGCACGCCACGTCAGGCCGACGGACGCTGTCGTTGGCGGGTTGGCCATGGTCGAGCCCGGCACCGGCTACGTCCGGGCGCTCGCCCAGTCCCGACCGATGGGCACCGCAAGAACTAGGGCGAGACCTTCCTCAACTACACCGTGCCGACACGCTTCGGCGACTCCACCGGCTTCCAGGCCGGGCTCGACCTTCAAGGTGTTCGTGCTCGCGCAGCCGCGATCAAGCAGGGCATCCCGCTGAACAAGACGATCAACGCACCCGCCGCTCGATCACGTGCCCACGAACTCGTTCACCGATCTGCGGCGGCAAGAACTATCCAGTCGATCCGAGACACTCACCTTCCACAACTCCACCGACAGCGGCACCAAGAACCTCTACACCGGGACACAGCTCTCGGTGAACACGTTCTTCGTGCAGCTCGAGCAGATGACCGGCCTGTGCGGGCCGTGGAACCTGGCCCGCGAGATGGGCATCGAGCTCGAGAACCCAGACGCCAACACCGGGTGCCGTCCTTCACGCTCGGCTTCTCCGACGTCAGCCCGCTGGAGATGGCCGAGGCGTACGCGACGTTCGCCGACCGCGGCGTGCACTGCGCGTCGACCCCGGTCACCGAGATCCGCGACCGCAACGGCGACGTCATCCCCACGTCCGGCTCCGCAGTGCAGCCGCGTGCTGAAGCCGGCGTACGCCGACGCGGTCAACGACATCCTGCAAGGGCGTCATGGAGCCTGACGGCTTCGGCGGCGCACATTGCGCCCAGCCAGCCCGTCGGCCGGCAAGACCGGAACCGTCCCACGGAACGAAGGCCGTCTGGTTCGTCGGCTACACCCCGGCTCTTGCCGCGGCATCGATGCTCGCCGGCGTCAACCCCACGGTGAGCCCGACCAGCTCATCGGGATAGACGGTCAACGGCGTAACCCTCGGCGATGCATCGGCTCTGGCGACCGCAGGTCCGATGTGGGGTGCCGCGATGCGGGCATCGAGCAGTGGCTGCCCGAACCGGAACTTCGTGTCCCCCGACCCGAGCGTGGTCGAAGGCCAGACGGTGCCGATCCCGTCGTTCTACGGCTTCAGACCCGAAGCCGCGGCTCAGCGAGCTGACGAAGCTCGGGTTCCGACCGCAGATCGTCGCTACAGCGTGAACTCGACCGCACCCGAAGGGCACCGTCGCCTACACGTCACCGTCGTACGAGGGAGTCACAGGCGAGACGGTGATGCATCTACATCTCCAACGGCTACACACCGCCGCCTCCGCCACCGAACAACCCGCCGAACAACGCCTCCGACGGCGACGCGCCGGACGACGACGATGACGGCCCGAGACAACCGGCCCGCAACCGCCGGACGACGGCCCGAACAACCCACCAAAGCCGCCCCGAACAGACCCGCCTAACGAGGACGACGACGACTAACGGCTAGGCGGCAGCGCATGCCTCGACAGCCCGCCTGCTGCTGACGCCGTACGTCGTCAGGCCAGCTGCCGTCGTACCTCGGCGGACACGGCGCCACCGTCGGCGCGACCCTTGATCTGAGGGGTGATGGCGCCCATCACCTGCCCATCGCGCGCATGCCGTCGCCGCGCAGCCCCGAGCTCGTCGATCGTCGTCGTGACCAGATCACGGATCTCGTCTTCGCTCATCGGCTCGGGCAAGAACTCCGCGAGGATGGCGGCCTCCGCGCGCTCCTTCGCGGCAAGCTCGTCGCGACCGGCATCCTCGAAGGCGGCGGCAGCCTCGCGGCGCTTCTTGGACTCGCTGGCAAGCACTCCCATCACGTCGTCGTCGCTGAGCACCCGGGCTTCCTTGCCGGCGACCTCGGCGTTGGTGATGGCGGTCAGCACCATCCGCAGCGTCGACGAGCGCAACTCGTCGCGCGCCTTGATCGAAGCGGTGAGCTCTTCGCGCAGACGTTCCTTCATCGATGCCATAGGCCCAGTGTCGCGTACCACCGGCGCCTCGCGTGACAGGCCGCGTGTGACAGCCTTAGGGATATGCGTGCGCTGGCGAAGGTCGCAACGGGTCTCGGGGCTGTCGGCGCGGCAGGTCTTGCGTACGGCGCTGGTTACGAGGTGCGCGCATTCAGCCTCCGCACGGCGACCGTCCCGTGCCTGCCCGAGGGCCGTCCGGACCTGCGGGTGCTGCACCTGTCCGACATACATCTGACGCCGAAGCAGCACAAGAAGCAGCGGTGGGTCCGCGAGCTCGCCGAGCTCAAGCCAGATCTCGTCATCAACACCGGTGACAACCTCAGTCATCGTGACGCGGTGCCGTTCGTGATGGAGAGCCTGGAGGGGTTGCGTGACGTTCCTGGCGTCTTCGTCTTCGGCTCCAACGACTACTGGGGTCCGGTGATCAAGAGCCCCGCGCGCTACCTGCTCCCCGCGGGGACCGGCAAGCGACTGCACGGGCCTGCGCTGCCGTGGCGAGAGCTCCAGGAGGAGTTCGCAAAAGCCGGGTGGGTCGATCTGACGAACCGCTACGGCGCACTCACCGTCAACGGGACGACGTTCGCCTTCGCTGGTGTCGACGATCCACATCTCGGCTACGACCGACTCGAGGACGTCGCTGGTGCGGCCGATCCGACCGTCGACGTACGTGTCGCCGTCACCCATGCGCCTTACCTGCGCGTCCTCGACGCGTTCGCGGGCGACGGGTACGACGTGATCTTCGCGGGCCATACCCACGGCGGACAGCTGCGCCTGCCCGGCTATGGCGCTCTCGTCACTAACTGCGATCTCGATGCCGCGAGGTCGCGAGGCCTACATCGGCACGAAGCCGGTGGTCGGTCTGCATGGCTGCACGTGTCGGCCGGACTGGGCACTTCGCCGTACGCGCCCTATCGCTTCTGTTGCCGTCCAGAAGCCACGCTCATCACCTTCACGACGGGGTCAGCAGACCGATTTAGCGACCTCGAACTGCTCCGGTAGGCTGGCCCGCCTCGGGCTGTGGCGCAGCTTGGTAGCGCGCGTCGTTCGGGACGACGAGGCCGCAGGTTCAAATCCTGTCAGCCCGACAGCGGGGTCCGGTCAGCGACAGTTGACCGGACCCTGTCCTCATCCGGCCGCCCGCTGCGCCTCCCGAGCCATCTCGTGGCTGGGCAACCGCTCGTGGGGCAGACTGTCCACCAATGGCCGATTCCGAGACCAAACGCCGCCCAAGGCTGCCCTCCCTACCGGACCTGCCCCACCTGCCCGAATGGCTGGCTGCTGCCATCGTCGGCCTGGTGTGCGGCCTGGCGACGGTCGGCCTTGTCAGGCTCGGAGAAGAAGGGTGCACCGCCGTCGAGGGCCGGCCGTCGTGCGGTGGTGTCGGTCTCGTGATGCTCACCGCGATCGTCGTCGTCGCGTACCTGCTCGGGATCTACCTGTTGCGGATCTTCCTCGTCCAAGACCCCGGCCTGGTGTCGTTCTTCGGGGTGACCCTCCCCCTCATCGTGATCCTGGCTTTCCTGATGGACATCGTGCTCGACAGCTGGATGATCGTCGTGCTTCCGCTGCTGTCGGCCGCCTGCTTCGCCGGTGGTGCTGTCTTGGCTCGGTCGCTGCGAGCCACGCCTGCGCAACGGAATGACGACCTGGCCGACGGCGAAACAGAGGACGTCGACGCGCAGGATGACGACGAGGCGGCGACCGACGCGATGCCCAGCTATGCGCCGCCCGATGACGACGCTGACGAGACGCAACCGCTCGTCGTCGCGACGCGCTCGGCCACTGATGAGACCACCATGCTGACGCCCGTCGACAGTCGCGACGCGGACGTCGAGGCCGACGAAGCGTTGGACAACACCCGAGTGGACGACTCAGACGACGCCGACGACGCGGGTCCTGACAAGCCCCGCTGAGCGCGGGCACTGACCGGCGCGTCGGGGCGCCATCATTCCGTCGATAGGTCAGGCGTTCGTCAGCTCGGCGGCGACCAGCTCGGCGATCTGGGCGGTGTTGAGGGCCGCGCCCTTGCGGAGGTTGTCGCCGCAGACGAACAGCTCGAGCGTGTTGCGGGAAGTCGAGCGCCTGCCGGATCCGGCCGACGAACGTCGGGTCGGAGCCGACCACGTCGGCCGGCGTCGGGAACTCGCCGGGCTCCGGGCTCGTCGATCACGACGACGCTCGGCGCCTCGATGAGCGCCTGGCGGGCCTCGTCGACGTCGATCGTCGCGCTCGAACACGGCGTGCACGGCCAGCGAGTGCGTCGTGACGACCGGGACCCGTACGCAGGTCGCCGACACCTTGAGGTCGGGGATGCCGAGGATCTTGCGCGACTCGTTGCGGACCTTGAGCTCCTCGCTCGACCAGCCGCCGTCCTTCATCGAGCCCGCCATCGGGATGACGTTCATCGCCAGCGGGGCGGGGAACGGCGACTCGTCGCCGAGCTTGTTGGCGATCGAGCGGCGTACGTCGCCGGTGCGCCTGAGCCGAGCGATGCGGTCGCTCGCGACGACCTCGATCTCGTCGTACAGCCGGTCGACGCCGACCTGGCCGGCGCCGGAGGCGGCCTGGTACGACGCGACGACCAGCTCGCGCAGCCCCCAGCGCGCGTGCAGGGCGCCGAGCGCGTCCATCATCGTCAGCGTCGTGCAGTTGGGGTTGGCGATGATGCCCTTCGGTCGGTTGCGCACCTGGGCCGGGTTGACCTCGGGCACGACGAGCGGCACCTCGGGGTCCATCCGGAACGCGCCGGAGTTGTCGACCGCGACGGCGCCCTTGGCGGCGGCGATCGGCGCCCACTCGGCCGAGATCTCGTCGGGCACGTCGAACATCGCCACGTCGACGCCGTCGAACGAGTCCTCGGTCAGCTCCTGGACGACGACGTCCTCGCCGCGGCAGCGCAGCACCTTGCCGGCCGAGCGGGCCGATGCGAGCAGCCGGATCTCGCCCCAGACGTCCTCGCGGGTCGACAAGATGTCGAGCATCACGGTGCCGACGGCGCCGGTCGCACCGACGACGGCCAGTGTCGGCTTGCTTGCTCGCCGCTCATCGTCCGGTCCCTCCGTAGACGACGGCCTCGACCTCGTCGCTGTCGAGGTCGAACGCGTGCGTGCGCGGCGGTCACGGCGGCATCGATCTGGTCCTCGTCGACGATCACCGAGATCCGGATCTCCGAGGTCGAGATCATCTCGATGTTGACCCCGGCCGAGGCCAGCGCGGCGAAGAAGCGCGCCGAGACGCCGGGGTGGGTGCGCATGCCGGCGCCGACCAGCGAGACCTTGCCGATCCGGTCGTCGTACAGCAGCTGGTCGTAGCCGACCTCGTCGCGCAGCCGCGACAGCGCCGTCATCGCGGTCTGCCCGTCGTCGCGCGGCAGCGTGAACGAGATGTCGGTGCGCGCGGTCGAGGCGGCCGAGATGTTCTGCACGATCATGTCGATGTTGATCGCCGAGTCGGCGAGCGCCTCGAAGATCCGGGCCGCCTCGCCGATCTTGTCCGGGCACGCCGACGACCGTGATCTTGGCCTCGCTGCGGTCGTGCGCGACGCCGGAGATGATCGCTTGCTCCATCTTGTTCCCCCTCGTGGGAGTCTCGGTACCCAGGTGCCGGTCTTCTGCGAGAACGACGACCGGACGTGGATCGGCATGTTGTGGCGGCGGGCGTACTCGACGCAGCGCAGGTGCAGGATCTTGGCGCCGGAGGCGCACATCTCGAGCATCTCCTCGTAGGAGACGAGCGGGATGCGGCGTGCCCTCGGGACGATCCGCGGGTCGGCGGTGAAGATGCCGTCGACGTCGCTGTAGATCTCGCAGACCTCGGCGTTGAGCGCGGCGGCGAGCGCGACCGCGGTGGTGTCGGAGCCGCCGCGGCCGAGCGTGGTGATGTCCTTGGTGTCCATCGAGACGCCCTGGAACCCGGCGACGATCGCGATGTCGCCCGCCGCCAGGGCCGTTCTCGATCCGGCCGGGCGTGACGTCGATGATCTTGGCGCGGCCGTGCGCTCGAGTCGGTGATCACGCCGGCCTGGCTGCCGGTGAACGACCGCGCGGTCTGGCCGAGGTTGGCGATCGCCATCGCGAGCAGCGCCATCGAGATCCGCTCGCCGGCGGTGAGGAGCATGTCGAGCTCGCGGCCCGGCGGCAGCGGCGAGACCTGCTCGGCGAGGTCGAGCAGCTCGTCGGTCGTGTCGCCCATCGCCGAGACGACGACGCAGACGTCGTGGCCGGCCTTCTTGGTGGCGACGATGCGCTGCGCGACCCGCTTGATGCCCTGGGCGTCGGCGACGGAGGAGCCTCCGTACTTCTGCACGACGATGCCCACGGGCAGCGACTCCTCAGCGTGCGCTGACTCGACCTATAAGTCTAACGAGCGCGATCATCCGATCCAGCGCACCGTCTTCACGGTCGGGTCCAGTTGTCGGACCACTGGTCAGAGCTCCTGCGGCGGCGGCGAGCGCTCGGCCTCGACCTGCAGCCGATCTCGGCGGCGTCGAGGCGGTCGTGGGCGATCACCGACTGCAGGGCGCGCAGCGATGCGCTCGCCTCGGCGCCCCAGCTCGACGACGTAGGAGAACTGCCACCACCACAGCGCCTCGTCGATCGAGCCCGCCCGGTAGTGCTGCAGGCCGTGGGCGACGCTGGCCGCGATGTCGGCGAGGTCGTCGGACAGCCGCGACGAGACCAGCTCCGGCGGGTCCATGTACGGGTCGAACACCTCGGTGAAGTCGTCGGCGCCCTCGAGCAGCTCGGCCAGCCGCTCCCGCATCACGTCGAGGTCGGGGTCGGGCCCGGCGTCGGGCTCGAACTGCTCGCTCGGGACGAAGTCGATCTGCACGCCGAGCCGGGCACCGGCGAGCAGCAGCTGGCTGACCTCGAGCAGCAGCAGCGGCACGGCGCGTACCACGGTCCCCCGACTCGGGCGATCTCGCGCAGCGCGAGCAGGAAGCTCTCGCTCTGGTCGGCGATGGACTGAGCGAGGTCCTCGAACTCACTGCTCGCACATCGTCAGGCCTGCTCGTCGACCGTGACTTCGTCAGTCGTCAACGGAACGTCTCCCCTCGAAGGCTCGCCCGAGCGTCACTTCGTCTGCGTACTCCAAATCTCCCCCGACAGGCAGCCCGCTGGCAAGTCGGGTCACTCGCAGCCCCATCGGTCGCAGCAGCCGGGTGAGGTAGGTCGCGGTCGCCTCGCCCTCCAGATTGGGGTCGGTGGCGAGGATCACCTCGGTCACCGGGCCGTCGGCGAGCCGCTGCATCAGCTCGCGGATCCGCAGCTCGTCGGGCCCGATCCCCTCGATCGGGCTGATCGCGCCGCCGAGCACGTGGTAGCGGCCGCGGAACTCCCGCGTGCGCTCGATCGCGACGACGTCCTTGGACTCCTCGACGACGCAGATCACGGCCAGGTCGCGGCGGGGGTCGCGGCAGATCTTGCACTGCTCCTCCTCGGCGACGTTGCCGCAGATCGACGCAGAACCGGACCTTGTCCTTGACCTCGACCAGCACGGCTCGCCAGCCGACGCACGTCGACCGCGTCGGCGTTGAGCAGGTGGAACGCGATCCGCTGCGCGCTCTTCGGGCCCGACGCCGGGCAGCCGCCCGAGCTCGTCGATCAGATCCTGGACCACGCCCTCGTACACGGCGGTCCCTCCCTCGATAGATGGCGTGCCTCGCGGTCGTGCGGCAGGTATGCCGCCCGCGCACACGACATCGCATCGATGGCCCCGCCAATCAGGCGGGGTTCGATGCCTGCCTCATGGTAGTGCGGGCGTCGACAGATTCCTCAGCCGCGCGTGGCGAGGCGAGCCTTGAGCGCGTCGCGCTTCTCGGTGAACCGGGTGGCTGACGTGTCGAGGCCGTCCATGAAGTCGGAGAGCTCGGCCCGGGCCTTCTCGCCCTCGCCGGTCAGACCCTCCAGCTCGAAGACGTTCCAGAAGCGCAGCACGGGCATCACGACGTCGTCGCGGTGCTGGCGCTGGTCGTAGATGCCCTCGACGGCCATCGCCACCGCCTTGCGCTGGAAGCCGGGGATGCCCGCACCGGGCATCTCGAAGCGTCTTCACGACCTCGAGGATCGCCTTCATCGCCTGGCTCGGGTGCGATCTCGAGCGCCGCCTTGAGCAGGTTGCGGTAGAAGATCATGTGGAGGTTCTCGTCGGCCGCGATCCGGGCGAGCAGCTTCTCGGCACATCGGGTCGGTCGTGAACCGGCCGGTGTTGCGGTGCGACACCCGGGTGGCCAGCTCCTGGAACGAGACGTAGGCCAGCGACCGCAGCGCGTCGTCGGGTGCGACGTCTGGTAGCCCTCGCGACATGTGGGTCATCCGGAACCGCTCCAGCGCCACCGGGTCGACCATCCGCTTGACCAGCATGTAGTCGCGCATCGCGATGCCGTGGCGACCTTCCTCGGCCGTCCACCGGTGCACCCACTCGCCCCATGCGTTGTCGCGGCCGAACATGCACCGCGATCTCGTGGTGGTAGCTCGGCAGGTTGTCCTCGGTGAGCAGGTTGACGATCAGCGCCGTGCGCGCAACCTCAGGGATGTCGGCGTCGTCGGGGGTCCACGGGTCGCCGCCCATCAGCCCGTCGAAGTTGCGGCCCTCGCTCCACGGCATGTAGTCGTGCGGGAACCACTCCTTGGCCACGTCGAGGTGCCGGTTGAGCTCGCCCTCGACGACCTGCTCGAGCTCGCGCAGCAGGTTGGTCTGGCTGATGTCTTGTGTCACCGTCGGCTCCCTCCATCGGTTGGCCTACGGTCTCGTAGGTTACGCCACCGTAGGTTTCCGATCCAGTCCAGCCGCGCCACCTGACCGACTGGTGAGAATGGTGTCCGACTTGTCAGAGCGTGCCCGACGTCGAGCGGCTGACAGGCAGTCAGGGGGAGTCGTGGCGGATGTCGTCGATGACCTCGGCACCGAGCTCGCGGGCGAGCAGCTCGTGGGAGGAGACGCCGACGTCGTCGATCACCGTGTCATCGTCGCGTACGTCGGTCTGCGCCTCGACGGGCTTGTCGCTGCCGCCACCGTCGCCGCCCCGGGTTGGCCGGATCGCCTCCTTGGCGGCTTCGATGCCAGCCGCCCGGGTCGAGTCGGCCGCCGCCGTCGCCTCCGGCGTTGTCGAGGGTCGGGCCTGCGCGGGCTCCTCGTGCCGTGACGTCCGTGCGCCTGCGGCAGAACTGTCGATGATCGCCTCGACCTTCCAGTCGACGCCGAGCTCGTCGATGAGCGCTTGGCGCAGGATCTCGTCATGCCCACCGCGGACGAACGTGTCACGCGCGCCGGCGTTGACGAGACCGATCGTGATGACTCCGCCCTGCACGTCCATCACCTGGGCGTTCTGAGTCAGCAGAGCCCAGGCGTAGCGCCGCATCTTCTGCACCCGGGTCAGCACTCCCGGCCAGAGTTGGCGGACGTCGACGAGGCCGAGAGCACCCGGCTCAGGTGGTGTGCCGGCCGGAGCGCTGGGCTCGATCGGAGTGGTCTCCTCGGGTGTGACCGCGGGGGTTTCAGCTGGCTCGTCGGCACTCGCCGCCGACTCCGTTGCGAACAACCCTTCGCCGGCGGCGTCGGCGCTGGGCTCGGTCGGTGCCGTGACAGGCTGCGCGTCGGAGTCGGGAGCGGTTGGCGCGGGAGGTGTGCCCGTCGTAGCAGCAGCCGGCTGCGCGGCGTCGCTCGGCGTTGGGCTCGGTGGGGAGGCTGGTGTCACCGGCGGCTCGGCCGGTGCCTGCAGTCCTCGGGGCAGGCTGGCGTCGAGGGGACCTTCAGCGGCCGCCGGGGCGGTCGCCCGGGTGGCGGCGGGCACGCTAGCCGGCCCCGTAGTCGTACCGACGACGGAGAGGCGGCGCTCGACGCGGTCGATCCGTGCACCCACCCCCTCTGCCGAGTCGTCGAGACCGGGCAGCAGCACCCGCGCGCACATCAGCTCGAGCAGCAGACGGGGCGCGGTTGCCCCGCGCATGTCGGTCAGGCCCTGGCTGATGATGTCGGCCGCACGAGTGAGCTCGGCGCGGCCGAACCGCGACGACTGGCCGGCAAGCCGCTCGGCCTGGTCGTCGGGCATCTCGATCAGCCCTCGCGAGGCGGCGTCGGGGACGGCGCACACGACGACGAGGTCGCGCAGCCGGTGCAGCAGGTCCTCGGCGAACCGGCGCGGATCCTGGCCGGTGTCGACGACCTTGTCGACCACACCGAAGACGGTGCGACCGTCACCGGCGGCAAGCGCGTCGACCGTCTCGTCGAGCAGGCTGTCGGGCGTGTAGCCGAGCAGCGCGGTCGCGAGGTCGTAGGTGACGCCGTCGGGCCCGGACCCGCCGATCAGCTGGTCGAGCACGGAGAGGCTGTCGCGGACGGACCCTGCGCCGGCACGCACGATCAGCGGCACGACCGTCGGCTCGATCGCGACACCTTCGCGGGCGCACAGCTCGACGACGTAGTCGCCGAGGATCTTCGGCGGCACCAGCCGGAAGGGGTAGTGGTGGGTGCGGGAGCGGATGGTGCCGATCACCTTGTCGGGCTCGGTGGTCGCGAAGATGAAGCGCACGTGCGACGGCGGCTCCTCGACGAGCTTGAGCAGGGCGTTGAAGCCCTGCTGTCGTCACCATGTGGGCCTCGTCGATGATGTAGACCTTGTAGCGGGCCTTCATCGGCGCGAAGAACGCGCGCTCGCGCAGGTCACGGGCATCGTCGACACCGCCGTGGCTGGCCGCGTCGATCTCGATCACGTCGATCGAGCCCGGCCCGCCTCGGGCCAGCTCGACGACACGACTCGCACTCGCCGCACGGCACCGACGTCGGGCCCTTCTCGCAGTTGAGCGCCCGGGCCATGATGCGCGCGCTGGTGGTCTTGCCGCAGCCGCGGGGGCCGGAGAACAGGTAGGCGTGGTTGACGCGGTTGTTGTCGAGGGCGTGCGAGAGCGGCGCGGTGACGTGGTCTTGCCCGATCACGTCGCCGAACGATGTCGGGACGGTAGCGGCGATACAGTGCGAGGGGCGCGTCCACATCGACGACCATAGCGCCGTACGACGACAGGACCTAAGGGCTGTGGAAGCCCGTGGACAGCCACGCCGCTGCGGGGCTAACACTCGGCCAACATTCGGTCTCGAACCACATCGGGGGATGACTCTGTCGGCGGTCGGTTCTAAGGTCGCCGTAGGGGCCGAACGTCCCCGGCATCCACCCAGACCCGAGGAGCCAGCATGACCAACAGCGTCGTCCACTTCGAGATCCCCGCCGACGACCGCGAGCGAGCACAGACCTTCTACAGCGACGCTTTCGGCTGGAACATTCAGCACATGCCGGAGATGGAATACACGCATGCTCATGACCACCGATTCCGACGAGCAGGGCATGCCCAAGACCCCTGGCGCGATCAACGGCGGCATGGCCAAGCGCCAGGCGCCGATGTCCGAGCAGCCGACGGTCACGATCGGTGTCGACGACATCGACAAGGCCCTCGAGAAGGTCAGCTCGGCTCGGCGGCTCGGCCGTGGGCGAGAAGATGGCCAGGTCGCCGACATGGGCTGGGCGGCCTACTTCAAGGACAGCGAGGGCAACGTGATCGGGCTCTGGCAGACCGCCTGACCCTCCTCACGATTCGTCCGGCTAGGGCTCGCGGCTTCGGCCGCCCCTGGTCGGACGAATCGGTGGGGGCATGAGAGACCCCTCGTGCACCCGGCAGAGCTCGCTTACCCTTGCTGCCTTCCGGCCCTGGGGGAGTTCGGCAAGATGCCGCCACACGAGGGGCTGCGCCGAGTCTACGGGACGGTTCAGGCCTCCGACCAAGGACCTCGGAGGCCTCCGAGATGCGCGCCGTGTCGATTTCAGCGGACCCGCCGCGAGGCGATAACCTCCTCCACGGAGGATTCGCATAGTGGCCTAGTGCGCACGCTTGGAAAGCGTGTTGAGTTAACGCTCTCAGGGGTTCGAATCCCCTATCCTCCGCCAGTGGTAAAGCTCCTCTGACCTGGGCCTTCTGGGTCTTGGTCAGGGCGCTCTATCGGAATGGCACGATCCCCTCGGTCAAGCTCGGCCGCCGCCTGCTGATCCCACGGGAGAAGTTCCTCAAGCTCTTCGACCCCGACGACTGACTCGCGCTCGGCTGGCGGACTCGTTCGTCTGCTCGACCGAACACTCGACGAACGTCGTGCGTACCGCCCACCGCGGCGGATGGGGCGATCCGGCCCGCGGATGAGTGCGCTTGACGACGACCAGGCGGTGAGTCGGGTCAACCCGGACTGGCCCACCAACAGAATCGAGCTGGCGCCAGGACCACAGAGCCCGCGAACAAGTGCGACGTCCCCAGTTGGCCCACCCCTCACCGGGCATCCCTTCGGACGGGCCTTGCGGGACGCTCGTTCGGGTGCCGCGGCTCTTGTCCTGCGGCTTTCCCACACGAGGTTACTCATACGGGATCGAGGCTAGGACGATCCTCGCCCCCTCATGGACGTCCGGCACGTGAGCGACGACGGGAGACCATTGGATTACACATGTACGACTTTGCCGAAGTTGCGGCAGTACGCGACGCGAGACAGCGATTCCTGACACACCGATGATGACCCGACCAGAGAGCTCGTCGGTTCGATTCCGACAAGTGGCTCCACCTTCGTGCGCGCGACGCTTCGATACCTCACCCTCATCACCCTCCCTCATCATGAACCGACCTCCTTGAGGTAGGTCACCGCTGCGGCCACGCGTCGGTGCAGGTGTCGTTCTTCCGCGAGGCCGAGCTTGGAGAAGATCTCGCTTACGTGCTTCTCGATCGATGACTGCGACAGGAAGAGTGCCTCGGCGATCGCGGAGTTGGAACTGCCCGCTGCCATCTCGCGGAGCACATCAAGCTCGCGCGGGGTGAGGGCATCGAGCCTGGACCGCTTGTTGAGGCCCTGCCGCCGCATCAGTGCGTCGATGAGCGTGGGGTCGATCACCGATCCTCCCCGGCTGGTCTCCCGTAGCGCGTGGATCAGCTGGTCGCGGTCTCCGACGCGCTCCTTCAGCAGGTAGCCGAGCCCTTCGGCACCTTCGCTGATCAGGGCGACGACGTATCCCTCGTCGGCGTGCTGCGAGAGGACTACCACCCCGGTGGAGGGGTGGGCGCGGCGGATGGCCTTCGCTGCCACGATGCCTTCGACGCCGTGGTCCGGTGGCATGCGGATGTCGGTGAGCACGGCATCTGGATGCAGTTCAGTGACGAGATCGAGCAGGTCGGTGGCGTCGGCCACCGACGCCACCACGTCCACCTCCCCGGTCGCCTCCAGCAGCTCCTTGACGCCCTCGCGCACGAGATAGCCGTCCTCTGCGAGGATCACGCGGAGGCGCTCAGCCGGTGACACTGGCGCTCGCTGGGAACGTGCCGCGGAGCCGGGTGCCTTGGCCAGCGGTGCTCTCGACCTTGAGACGCGCGCCCACTGCCGCGAGCCGGTCGCGCAGTCCAGTCAGACCCGATCCATCGGTTTCGTCGACGGCGAAGCCGCGACCGGCGTCACTGACGGTAATGACGAGATCGCCATTGACCACAGTGAGCTGGACGGCTGGATGGACGTCGCCGGCATGCTTCAGCGCGTTCGTGAGACCTTCGAGGACGAAGAAGTACGCCGCCTCCTCGAGGTTGCTGCTGTATCTCGCACCTTCCACGTCGGGGGAGACATCGAGCGTGGCGCCTCCCGGCAGTCTGGTCATCGCCGACCGGACCGCCTCGGCCAGCCCATGGTCGGCGAGGGCGGCCGGGTGGATCCCGCGGGCGAGCTCACGCAGACCCACGTGGGCCAATTGGATGGCGTCGCGAATCGCGCCGAGCTCCTTGTCCACCCGCGGGTCGGTGCTGCCAACTTTGCTGCGCGCGAGCTCGATCCGCGCCAGCAGCGCGACAAGCTGCTGTTGGGCACCGTCATGCAGATCTCGCTCGATGCGCTGCCTCTCTTCAGCCGCCGCTTCGACGATGCGTCTGCGCGAGGCCTCGACGGAGGCGAGCCGCTCGGCTTCCTCGCTGTGTCGTAGCAAACCGATCAGGAACGATGCCGGGAGCGCTGCGACCCCGGTGATGAAGATCGTCGTCTGTACAGCTTCGCCCAGGAGCTGCTCGGCGAGTCCGCTGGTGACCAGGCCAACGGTGATAACCAGGGCCGTGACGATGGGCCAGCGCATCTGCATCCGGTCCAGTGACGGCGCCCGGACGTATCTCGCCACGAGCAGGACGAAGCCGAGCACCGGAGCCATCGCGACGGACACCACCAGCTGGTCCAGCGGCTGAAGCGCCGGAATGAACGTCGGGTTGTTCGGGCCGGTGAGCTCGACCACCGAGATCACGCGTTCGCTGCCCAGGCTCGAGACGGCAACCAGCGGCACGGTCGCCGCGGCGGCGACCCACGCCGTGATCCGGACCCAGCGCCAGGCGTACCGACCGTCGGGATAGCGCGCGAGGAGGTCGAGCAGCGCGATGAAGCCGAGGGCGAAGGCGAGACCGGAGATCGTGCCGACCGCCGTCGAGAGCCAGGGAGAGTCGTCCAGCAGGCCACCCAGCACGGCACCCGCAATCGCCCCGAGGTGGAGCAGACCGACCTGGAGGAGGCGGAGGCCCACCACATGGCGGGGCCGCAACAGCTGGGCGACCGCCCCGGCGGCGAAGAAGCTCAAAGGCAGGACTCCGGCGAGGACGATGTCGATGCCCTCGTCCGGCAGCAGAGTCGGCGACAGCAGCACCGTGAACGCGGTGACAACTCCCAGGGTCATCGACGGCACCCACCACGCAGGCCTGCTCATGTCGATCATTGTCCTCGGGTTCACGTCAGCGTCGATGGGAACGGTCGCACAGAATGGTGTGGCTGCCCGCAATCAGCTCGATGGCTGGCTGGATGGGCTGGCCGACGTGGCGCGGTCATCGTGAGGGGCGAACCCTGTCGGACCAGCCTTGAAGGAGGCAGCTCATGTTCACCCACGTTCCGCGTGGACTCACGGTCGCGTTGTTCGGCTGTGGCGCACTCGGCGTCGCGGTCACCACGGCCCTCGAGGTTGTCACGGCGCCCTACAGCACATCCGTCAGTCTCTACGAGCTCAACGGCGTCGTGCACATGGTCAAGGTGGTTGCGCTCGTCGCGTTCACGGTCGGCCTGCTGGGGGTGCTCGCCCATGGGGGGGATCGTCTTGGGCGGGTGGGCCGCGGTGCCGGTCTGGCGCTGGCCGTCGCCACCGTGTTGGGGGCGGTGCCGTACACCTTCATCGAGTCGTCACTGGACCCCGGTCTGACTCCCGCCGCGGCCAACGCCCGTCTGGATGCGATCTACGACGACCACGTCTGGGTCGGAATCCTCGCGTCGGTGGCGATGCCGATCGTCGTGCTCAGCGTGCTGACCCTGGCGGTCGTGGTGCTCCGTCGTCAGCTGCTCCCGATCTGGGCGCCGGTGTCAAACCTGTTGTCCATCCCCGTGGCCATTGGCGTCATGGTCGTCTCCGAGTCGACCGGTGTGGCGCTGCCACATCCGCCGGTGTGGATCTTCCTCGGACTTGCCATGTACGGCGCTGCCATCGGTGTCTCCGTCCGGGAGCTCAAAGCGACGCGTACAGCGCCTCCTCGAAGTCGCCGTACAGCTTCCACGCCTCGTTCTTCGTGATGAAGACAGCGAGTCGGTCGCGCGCGTCACACGAGCTCGGTGAGCATCGATGCTGCTCGCGCCGCACCATCGGTCTCCACGGGAAGAAAGCCGGCCGGTGTCGAGACCCTCTTTGACGATCGCCTCCGCCAGTAGGTCGGGATCGCACGCTTCCGCGAAGACCAGGTGGGGCTGCCTACGCTCTCATCATGGAGCCGTCTCGATCCCGACCAGGATCACCTCCACACCAAACCGAAGTCCGCATGCGGATCCCTTCCGGCGATGCCGAAAGAACGGTCGCCGCTGCATCGGCGAACTGCGGTGTCGCCGTACGCCGTTCGCAACCGGCCTGACCGCAGGCGCTCGGTCCTCGTTCACGCTGCTCGACCCGTCGGACGATGGCGACTGCGGGACGACGGGTTCTGGCTGCGGCTGAAGTCCCGCGAGGTTCGCGGAGAGACTCCGCAATAACGCAATCGGCGCGCGCGAGACGAAGCCCATCGCAAAGCGGTACGTGGCTGACGTGTACCAATCGGCGTATCGTGAGTCTCGACCAAAGACCACGCTCACGGCTGGCTGGTGGGCGGTCGTACGCGGAGCACGAGGCGAGCGGAGGTGGCTCGTGGAACGTGGACTGAAGAGCGCGCAGGACTTCGTCGCGGGGCTGCAGCGCCTCGGAATGTGGACGGGCGACGGGCTCATGCCGAACTCGATTCCGATCGTCGGCGCGCGCGCCCTGACCCGGATCCTCCTCAGAACAGCCGACATTCAGCGAGGGTCGTCGCGCCGACGTACAACTCAACCTGTTCAGCGCAAGCCCGGACGGTGATCCTGGCTACCAGGCCCTCGGCGCACGATTCCGTTGGCTTGATCGTCGCGGGTGCGCTCGCTCTCAGGGATGACAGACCGACCCATCGAGGAGCTCGCCGAGCGAGCTCCTCCTCGCCGCGACGGACCTGGGCCCGGAGATCGCGACGTTGCGCGCAGGCCTGGTCCGCACCCACCCCTTCGGCCCTCCGCCACCCGTGCCCCCCGACTGGACGACGCGAATCGGGGAGTTGATCGAGAGTGCGTGCTTCGTCGGCGTCCAGGAAGCCCTGCTGGAGGTTGGCCGCTTCGGAGCCGCACACGACAATGCGGACGCCGCCGGCATCAGTGGACTCTCTACCCAGACGGTCTGCCCCAACGCCGAACTGAAGATCAACGGCACGTTTGCCGCGTCCCAGCCGGCCGACACCGACGTCTACCTCCCGAGTCGCGATGGCAGCTGCAACAAGGTGGACGTGAAGACTTGGACCGACCGTGTCATCACGGTCGTCGTCCCGGACTGGATCGGCGCGGGCTGCGTGGGCTTCGTACGCAGGCGCGACATCGGTGGCTTCGACGGCATCTCGCAGGTAAGCGGCGCGCTCACCCAGTGCTTCGGCGCAGTCGGGCAGATCTGGGGTGCGGCATTCGACAAGGTCCAGCGACCGGTCACGTCCTGTCCGCCATGTCTCCCCGGTGGTGCGAATCGGATCAATCTCGCGGGTCGTCCGATCGTCAACTGGTTCACCTGCACGCCCGAGGTCATCGAGCCCGGCGAGCGGCCCAGGCTGTCGTGGAACGTGCAGAACGCCACGTCGATCTCGATCGACGTCGTGACGGCCGGCGCCCCGCCACTCGCCGTGCCGTCCCCAGGGTTCGCGGGGACGATGACCTGGCCGCCGGTCACGGGAACGAGCGTCGAGACGACGGGCTTCATCCTGCGGGCGCAGAACTCGTGTGGCACCACGCTGGCGACTGCGAAGTTCACGCTGACCCGGCGTCCCCGCCTCTCGATCACGCGGATCGAAGTGGTCCAAGGCGAGCAGCTTGCCCGACAACAGTGTTCGCCTGGTCGCCAACCGGCGTACAGCCGTCAGGGTCTTCGTCGACAGCGGGATCACGGACGGGTTCAACCTGGGCGACGGCCCCGGGCTGGTCGGTGGGTTGGACCTGTCCCTGTACGCCGTCGACGTCGACACCGGTGTCACCACGAGCTGCGGAAGTCCCTGGGATCCAGGTTCCTTGCGCGTCCCACCGCCGACCGCGACATCCTCGGACACTCTGCAAACTTCGACGTGCCGCTGTCGGCCTGCGCGGGCAGGGTCAGGTTCCACGCGACGGCCATGCTGCCCGCCCCGATGTCGACTCACCCCGTCCAGACGAACCCGCCACCGCTGGCCTTCGCCGACGGGTCGACGACCGTCACCTTCAACGACCGGCAGCAGCAGCTCATGCTGCCGCTGCTCCTCGTCGATCCGATGAGCGCGGGACCCACGCCGACAAGGGCGGACTTCGACGCACTCCTCGAGGGGGCGTACCAGCGGCAGCCGTTCCCGACCGACGGGATCAAGGGCAATCCCGAGATCACGCTGACGCTGGACGTGAAGGACAGCCTGTCTGCAACGCTGGGCTGGGAGAGGCTGATCCTGAAGCTGGGGACGATGAACTTCTTGTTCGGCAAGGACCCAGTCGGGGGGATTCGGGCGGCGATCGCGCCAGCCGATGCACCGCCCTCGACCCGCGGCGGAATGGCGTGGCCGCGGATCGGCGCGCTGATCCCCTGTCTCATCAACAAGGTGGGGATGCAGGAGACCTTCGCCCATGAGCTGGGGCACGCGTACGGTCTGCTGCACGTCAACTGCAACGGTGCGGCCGGGCCGTACGACGGAGGTCTACCGCTCACGCTCGGCAACCCAGCAGTCGACGTCGTCGACCGCAGGATCCTCCCCACCGGCAGCAACGAGTTGATGGGCTACTGCAGCAGCCGATGGCCGTCCCGACAGCACTGGGACAAGATGTTCGACTCGATACCCGTGTCATGACGCCGCAAGCTGACCACCCTTGGCCCCCGTGCCCTCCTTCCCCGACAGGACCAGCCGACCTACGGAGGCGGTTCACATGACAGCGCTCACCTTCTCGGGTCTACTCGGCGAGGACGGCGCGCTCGAGGTGCTACCAGGCTTCGTCGTCGACGCCGAGCCGACGCCTGGTGCCGGCAGGATCGAGGTGCAGGCGATCGGTCGACGCGGCCGGCCGATCGCGCGGACCCAGCTGCCGTTGCTCCCCGTCTGCGCACCGCCGGAGCCCGACTCATCCGCGGAGCACACCGCCTCGATCGTCGTGGGGATCGTCGAGTTCCCTGAGGAAGCCTCCGGCCTCATCGTGCTGCTCGACGGGAAGCAAGTCTGGGAGCGCGAGGCGCCGACCGACTCATGGGAGGTACGCGTCGACTGGCCCGACGGACTCCGGCGTGAACAGTTCGACCTTGAGTGGAGCGCGTCCACGGCCGAATGCGCCGCCGTGTTGGCGTACTCGTCAGACGGCGGCGACACGTGGCTGCCACTCTCAGTACCGTCGTCCGCTCAGGCGATCACGGCCGACCTCTCCAACGCGGCCGGTGGGGAGCGCTGCCTGCTCGAGCTCTTCGTGACCGACGGCTTCAGCTCTCAGCGCGTCCACTCGCCGCCGTACGTGCTCGAGGCGGCCGGATGGCGAGTCTGGATCCACGCGCCGGCTCCCGGGGCGCAAGTCGACGCATCCGCCGTGACACAGCTCCGCGCGGAGGCAATCCAACTGGAGGAGCGGCAGGACTCCAGCGGTATCTCCTGGACGTCGTCGCTCGACGGAGCACTGGGATCCGGCGCCCGCCTCCCGGTATTGCTGTCGGCAGGCTCACACGTGCTGACCGCAACCGCGATGGGCGCCGCTGCCACAGTGACGGTCGACAGCCGCTGAGGCGACAAGCTCGTCCGAAGGGGGGCGGCTGACGCGCGTCAGCGATCTCGCCGGCCATGCTCCGCGGCGAGCGCATCCCGGTGAGGGATCCCGTCGCGGACCGCTGCTGCTCTTGCGGGCGCAGCGTTGGAGGCGCGTGCTGGCGGAGTCGGGCACTGCTCGATGCCCGAGCCGATCGCGTCCTGCGGCACGGCCGCGCCCAGCTCTGGAGGTGCGCCGTGAGCGCGCTGCTTGTCGGGTACGCCCGACGCTCCACCGATCAACACGACCTCACCGCCCAACGCGACGCCCTGGTCGGCCTGGGCGTCGAGGCTGAGCGGATCTACGTCGATCACGACCTGACCGGCACCAACCGAGAGCGTCCCGGGCTACGCAAGGCGCTCGCCGCCTGCCGCGCCGGCGACACCCTCGCATGCACAGGGCGTCGGAGCGAACGTCGATCAGCTCCTCATCAATACCCCGAGCTTGATCCGGCGACCGCGGCCACCGACGCCCAGATCGCCGTGGGCGCCTTCACCACGTCCTTGCTGAACGCTCTTCCGCGCTGACCCTATGCCGACGATTGCAGGGGTTCTGGCCGGATGATTGCAGGGGTGTCGTGACGCATCCCGAGGGGCACCTCATGTGCTGACTCATGTGCTACCGACCCCGTAGATCCATGTACTACGATCATGTCTTTCGATGCACAGACATGGATTTCACGCTCAGTTTGAGCGTGAATCGGGGTCCCGGGGCTCGGGCGTGTTCGGGGAAGATCGCCAGTTCGAATTCCTATCCTCCGCCACCAACTTTTCTCCATCCGAACGCCCGCTAACTCGCGTTTGGTGCCTTTCGGGCACGGGATACACGGGTTACACGGTGTTCGGTCGGAAAGCCGGGCCGATGGGTTGCAGGTGCGACGCACCGGTGTCACGATCGCTCCAGAAGCCCCGACCGAGGGCTGCGTAACCAGCCGCCATGACCTCGCGGCTGAGAGGGAGGACGCTCATGAAGCGTGTGCCGCTCGCGATCGCCTGCACCACCACTCTGGTCGGCGGCATCCTGGCCGCCACCACCACCCCATCTGCCGGTGGCTCGCCATCGAGCACCAGCGCCGGCGAGAGCGCGGCCGCCGCCCGCTCGTCATACGCCCATCTGGATCCGGGGGTCAGCCGAAGCTCGTCGAGAAGCTGCCCGTCAACGTCGTCTTCCTCGGGTATGACCGCAGCGAGGTCAACCGCCACGCATTCCGTCAAGGGTTGCCGGCCAAGTACCAGCCCATCGTCAGGTCGCGTGCCAGCTACGGGATCGAGGAGAAGCTCGGCATCACCTACAAGTACCGCTACAACATCAAGCACGCGAGCGAGCGCTACGAGAACAGCTTCTTCAGGCAGTTGAAGCGGCTCGCAGTGCCGGCTCCCCTGACCGTGTTCCAAGAGGACTACAACGCCCAGACCTCCAACGCCCTGGACGTCACTGAGAACAACTACATCGACGCGCCCAGCGTCGAGAAGTGGCTGGCGAACCACGCGCCGCGCGGTGTCGACACTCGGCGCAACACGGTCTACCTGATCAACTGGTACGACCGCTCAGACTTCAAGTTCCACGTCTACACGAAGATGAACGAGCCCGACCCTGACACCGGCTACAACTTCGGGGAGCTGAGGTCGAGCCGCAAGCTGATTGCCTGGGGCGGCACCAGCGCCGCCGACGAGGAAGACGGTCTCGGCAAGACACGGCGCGTGTGGTTCCACGACCTCTCGGCCGGCCCCGAGTCGTGGGGCGGCAACTGGAACGTCGACGACGCCGACATCGACGGAGACGACGAGCCCGACTACCGCATCCCGACGGCCTGGGAGTACGGCTCCTACCGACCACAAGCGGCGATGTCGCGCGACCTGGCGAAGCTGACCCGGTACGTCGCGCTCGACCTGCTGTTCACCACGTCACCGCTCTACCCGGTCGAACTGCCGACGCCGGAGATCCCGGAGTCCGTCAACATCGACAGCAACACCTACGAGGGTTGGCCGGGCGTCAACGCGTCAGCGACGTACATCGAGTGGCGGCTCTTGCGGGCGGAGCTTCAAGACCTGCTGGTGAGCAAGGACCTCACCTACGACAACCAGGACCTGCGCTACGCCGGCGAGGCGAAGCGCTGCTACGAGGCGTTCGTCGAGGGCGAGTCGTGCTACCCCGACCTGGGGTTCCCGTCGTTCGCCAACTTCTACCTACAGAACACGTTCCAGCTTGAGCGGACCAAGGACGACGGCAACCGAGTGGACTACGAGCTGCCGATCTTCAACTACGCGCTCGACAACGAAACAGCACCAGCGCTCGGTTTCGCCGACGACAACTACGTCGACGGAACGCAGAGCTACGTCTTCTCGTTCGTCTCCCCCGGCATCGTCGAAGCAGGCTATGGCCTCACCACGACGTTGATCCACGAAGTCGGCCACCACGTCGGACTCAGCCATCCGCACGACGGCTATGACAGCAAGAGCGGGGTCGACTTCGGGCCCTCAGGCGACTTCTACTTCGCCTGGGCGGGTGACGAGTCCAACTCGATGATGAGCTACATCGACCTCAACTGGGACTTCAGCCAGTTCGATCTCGACAACATGGACCGGTTCCAGACGGCCGCGTTCATCGAGGGTGCGAACCGGCTCGCGGCCGCTGCGCTGGCTGCGGACCACCCGGGGCGTGCGCGCGACGAGCTTCGGTCAGCCGACCGTGCGATCGGAGCTGCGGAGGCGGCCTTCGCCCACCACCGCTACGGGTTGGCCCACCGACTCGCGAAGCATGCGTACGAGCTCGCGATGGAGGGAGCTGAAGAGGCAGGCGTCGACGTCGAGCACATCAAGGCCCAGGCGAAGGTTGCCAACAACGCGGCCCGCGCCGCCAGCTCGGTGCACCAGCCCGGCGAGTTCATCGACACACTCGAGGAAGGACCACGCGGCGGGCCGTGAGGCCAGCCCCGGGACGTAGGTCGTCGTCCGTCAGCGGTGGATGCGACGGGCGACGAGCTTGCCCCCGACGGGGATAGTGCGGCGGCCGTCTGAGTCGACCACGGTCACGTCGACCGGGGAAACGCTCTTGCGGCGCTTGGTGTTCGAGTTCCACAGGTCGACGTCGCGCCACATGTAGAGGATGGCGCTTCCGTTGCGCTTGCCCATCACCAATGTGTTCACATAGTTCGGTGCGTCGATGCGGAGCGGGATCGGGCGAGGCTTGAATGCCCGACCGGGGTCGGAAGCTTGGCCCAGCAGCGCGGCGACGCTGTGGTAAGCCTCCTTCTTTCGCCACGTCCTCGGGTCCTTGGACGGGCACTTCACGAGTCCCCAGTTCGACTCGTAGTCGTTGCGCGTGGGGTCGTCAAGTAGCTCGTAGAGGTAGGCCCTGGAGCCACGCAGGAAGTGGGAGAGCAGTAGCCGCGTCATGTAGATGGCCTCGACGTCTTCGGGAACACCGTTGCCGGCGTTGTCGATCCAGGTGCCGGTGTTGTATCCGGTCTCGGTGCACCAGACGGGTTGGTTCCCGTAGACACGCTTGGCCTGGCGGCGGCGGCCGTCAAGCCGCTCGTTGGTGCCTCCACCGTCCGGGTAGCAGTGCAGGTCGCCGGCGTCGGTGTAGCGGGCCATATCCGACCGTGCCAGCGCGGCGTAGTCCTCGTCAGTGTGCGATTTGCGGTCGTGCAGCGACGGGCCACAGATGGGGATGTGCGAGAGGCCGTGGGCGTTGCGAGACCGCTTGATCATCCGCTGGTGCTCGACGGTGTCGCGGAGCCAACCAGAGTGGACGTTGGGCTCGTTGACGCCACCGAAGGAGCAGAACATCTCAGCCCCGCCAAGCTGCCTGGCCTTCACCATGAACTTGTCGATGTCGGACCGGCTGTCACCCAGCAGCTCAACCGTCGAGTGAACCCTGATCCCGTTTTGCTTGAACTTGCGGAAGGCCGCATGTTGGGCGGGGAGGTTCACCGAGAGGCGGTCACGGACACGTCGGATGTGCAACCCCTTCAGCAGGTGGAGCACGGAGTTGTCGTTGGCGTACACGGACGTACGGAACGCCTGGTGAGTGTTGATGCCGACCCGGTTGAGCAGCCGGTCGGAGCGATAGGGCTGCACCATCGGCAGCCGTCGGCTGCCACTCAGGGCGGTGGCGCCTGGGGCTCCGGAGATTGAGGCGAAGGCGGCAAGCCCAGTGGCTGCAGCCGTGGAGGTAAGAAATCCGCGTCGGTCCATCGGCCCAGTCGACGCCTTTGCAGAGAGTTACAGACCCATTACGCACCGTAGTCACCCGTTCGGGGGCCCGACTTGACCATTCGGCCCCCCCGGCGCGGACGGTGGGTGGGGGTATGCCCTCGTTTACACTCGCACCGTGATTTTCAAAGGCGTCGGCGACGCTCGCCCCTACCCGGAGCACGGTCTGAGGATGAAGGACTGGGCCGAACTGCCTCCCCACCAGATCCGTCTCGACCAGCTGGTGACCACCAAGGGCACCCTGGAGCTGGCGACCCTCCTCGACGAGGACTCGACGTTCTTCGGTGACCTGTTCGCCCACGTCGTGGAGTGGCGCGGCGAGCTGTATCTGGAAGACGGGCTCCACCGCGCCCTGCGCGCCGCCTTGCAGCAGCGACACGTGCTCCATGCACGCGTCCACATCATGCCCAGTTAGCGGCCCGAGCCCTGCCGGCGCCGATGGCTGGCGAGCCGGCTGACTTCCCATTTGGTGTGATCTCTATAGGCTGACCCCGCCGGGAGGAGGCACCCGTGAACTGGAAGACACCCATCACGTTGCTGGTGCTGCTCGGCATCCTGCTCGGAGCCGCCTTCTACGGCTGGCAGACCATCATCGCGCCCGACCCCACTGACGAGACGACGGCGAAGACCGATGGCAATAAGAAGAAGTGCGCGAACAAGATTGTCTTCAAGCGCGGCCAGCGGATCGCGGCCGAGGACATCGTCGTCAACATCTACAACGCCGGCGACATCCCGGGCCTCGCGGGGAACACGTTGAGTGCCCTGGTGGCGAAAGGGTTCAAGAGCGGCGTCTCCGAGAACGCCCCGGCCGACCGGGCCGCGCGTAACGTCACGATCGTCACTGACGCCCCGAGCTCACCGGAGGTACGGATGGTGAGGATGCAGTTCCGCGGGAAGGTGCGGGTGGCCGAAGGTGAGATCTCGCGCGGCATCGACGTGCTCGTCGGCGACAACTTCCTCGCGGTCGACCCCAACGCCAAGACGGTCTTCCGGCTCAAGCGTGCTGTCGCGACGTGCGCGCGGGCCTAGCGAAAGTCGGCAGCGGGGGCATCGGCGTCGTACGACGAAAGCGGCGGTCGGGGGTCAGCCCCGCTCTCTGCTCCAACCGGCAAGTCGACCGCTGCGGCTGACTGCCTGGAGCCGCTTCTCCGTCGCCTCCCGGTCGGTCCGAGGCGTCACCACCAGCATCTCGTCGCCACGCTTGAGTCCAGTTTGCAGCCCCGGGGTGAAGCTCGCTCCGTCCCGCACGATCAGGGCGACGCTGACCCCGGGAGGAAGCCGGAGCTCGCCGATCTCGACCCCATGCAGCCGCGACTCGTCGGTGATCCGCACCTCCAGGAGGTCTGCCGCGATCCGTTCGAGAGGCGCCGCTTCGACCTCCGCCTCGCGAGCTCGCTCCTCTGTCACGCCGAAGAAGATCGCGAGCGCAGGCAACGCCGGTGCCGTGATCACGGTGAGCACCACGACCAGCACGAACACCAGGTTGAACAGGTCGACCGACCGAGTCACCTCCTCGGCCAACGGGATCGTTGCGAGCACGATCGGTACCGCCCCGCGCAGGCCGGCCAAAGACAGGAAACCCTGCTCCCGCAGGGGAATTCGCAACGGTATGCCGCAGGCCGCCACGCTGAGCGGCCGCGCGATCAGCGTGAGCACTGCCCCGATGACGATGCCGCCGACGAGGTGCTCGAGCTCGAAGCCAGACGGAGACGCCAGCAGCCCGAGCATGATGAAGAGGCCGATCTGGGCCAGCCACGCGAAACCCTCGGCGAATGACCGAGTCGAGCTGCGGTGTGGCAGGTCGGAGTTCCCGAGCCAGAGTGCCGTGATGTAGACCGCGGCGAAGCCGCTGAGGTGGAGGCCTGCCGCGCCGGAATACGACAGAACGGCGATGGCAAGCACGGAGATGGGGTAGAGACCCGAGGCAGGCAACGCCACCCTGCGCATCACCCACGCCCCGAGGAAGCCGACCAGTGCGCCGAACGCGACGCCGCCGACAAGTTCCAGTGCGACGAGTCCGACGAAGCCCGCGAAGCTGTGATCGTCGGCCTCGCCGGTGCTGAGCAACACGACCAGCAGCACGGTGGTGCCGTCGTTGAGTCCCGACTCTGCCTCGAGTGCACCGCGCAGCGACGGTCGCAGTGGCACCCGGCGCAGCACGGTGAACACCGCGGCCGCGTCAGTCGGCGACGTAACTGCGCCGATAAGCAGCGCTAGCTCCCACGAGACGCCCAGCAGGAAGTGCGCCGCGACCGCCACGATCCCCACGCTCACCACGACGCCGACGGTGGCCAGGGCGAGACCTAGTGGTAGCGCTGGCCGCATCTCGGTCCAGCGAGTCGTCAGGCCACCTTCGGTCAGGATGACGACAAGCGCGGCAAAGCCGAGCGCGTGCGCGGTGCTCGCGTCGTCGAACTTCACGCCCAGCACCGACTCGCCCAGGACGAGTCCCATCGCCAGGTAGATCAGCAGGCTGGGAAGGCCGATGCGCACGGAGGCGCGAACTGCCACAACGGCGAGCAGCAAGATCGCAGACCCGGCCAGCAGCAGCTGGTCCAGACGGTCAGCATCCATGCCGACACCCTAGTGTCGGGCCTAGCTTGGGGGCCCCCGCCCGACCGGCCCTGAACGCCCGACTGCCGAGGCCAGTGACTGGGGTATGACGAAGTTGCCTCACCCGAAGGTTCGCCGGACGCGGGTTTCACACCCAAGCAACGTGCGCCATGCTTTGGGGACTAAACCGACTCGACGGGCTGACTGCGGCGAGTCGGAACTACTGGCGGGATCATCGAGATGCAGATCGAAGTGAACGGGACGCGACTGTGGTTCGACGTGGATGGGCCGGCGCTCGCGCTGGAGGGAAGCACGCTGAGGCAGCGGCCAACCGTGTTGTTGGTTCACGGCGGTCCGGGCGTCTATGACCACTCGTACTTCAAGCCGGACTTCGGCGTGCTCGCGGAGCATGCCCAAGTCGTTTACCTCGACCTGCGTGGACACGGTCAGTCGGACTGGGGCGACGCGAGCGGGTGGACTTTCGAATCCTGCGCAGACGACATACGAGCCTTCTGCGACACGCTCGGGATCGCGAAACCGATCGTCCTCGGGCACTCGATGGGTGGTCCGGTCGTGTTGCTCTACGGTGCGCGACACCCAGGACACGCGGCGGGGATCGTCGTCCAGTCGGGATTCGCACGGTGGGAGCCGCCCAGGATGGTCGAGGGGTTCCGCCGCGTCGCGGGCAACGAGGTAGCAGAGATCGCGAGACGGAGTTACGCCGGCGAGTCGGTGCCCGATGACGAGTGGGCCCGCGTCTTTGCCGCCTTCGGCTCACACCTGCCGGACGAGGATCGCAAGGCCTATACGCCCCACAATCTTGAGCTCAACACGCACGGCATGGAACTCATCCGGCGTCTCGACATCGTCGATGAGCTCAGTCATGTCGAATGCCCGGTGCTCGTTTCGGTCGGTGAGCTAGATCCGGTCACACCGTTGGCTGCGGCTGAGGAGATTGTGGGCGCCCTGCCCGAAGGCATCGCCCAGTTCGAGGTCATCGAGGGAGCCGGCCACTTCACGTGGATGGACGCTCCCGAACGCTACTGGCCGATGATCATCGAGTTCATCCGGCGTACGACGCCCAGCGACTGACCACCCGCGGGTCGTAGGCTCGCGCCATGAGCGAACGGGTTGCCGTCTACGTCGACTTCGACAACGTGGTCATTTCCCACTACGACGACGTTCACGGCAAGCAGGCGTGGCGCAAGGACGATCCGCGCAAGCGTGGACGGTCCGCGAACTCCACAGATCCGATCGACGTGAAGTTGGCCGCGGCTCAGGTCGATATTGGCGCGATCATCGACTACGCCGCCTCCTTCGGCAGCGTGTCGCTGGCCCGGGCCTACGCTGACTGGTCGGTCCCCGCGAATGCGGCATACAAGGACGAGCTGATGGAGCGAGCGCTTCACCTCGTACAGTTGTTCACCGCTTCTGGCGTCAAGAACGGTGCTGACATCCGGCTCGCCGTAGACGCTGTCGAGGACCTCATGCGCCACCCCGAGATCTCGCACATGGTTCTTGTCGCCGGAGACTCCGACTACGTCCCGCTTGCGCAAAGTTGCAAGCAACTCGGTCGTTACGTGGTCGGAATTGGCGTCGCCGGGTCGACCAGCAGGGCGTTGGTGTCGGCATGCAACGAGTTCATCGACTACGCCCACCTGCCAGGGGTCACTCCACCGCCTGCGACGAAGCGGGTAGTGACGAAGGCGCCAGCCAAGAAGGCTGCCACCAAGCGAACTCCGGCAAAGACCTCCGTCTCTGCGGTCCCCCCAGCGGAGGCGGCGACGGACTTGCTCGTGCGTGCCATCCGGGTCGGCCTGCAGAAGAGCGATGACGCCTGGGTCTATGCCGCTGGGGTCAAGAGCCAAATGCAGCGGATGGACCCGGCCTTCAAAGAGAAGTCGCTCGGGTTCACCACGTTCCGAGAGTTCGTGGAGTCGCGGAGCGATCAGGTGGTGTCCAAGCTCGGCACCAACGGACAGTTGGCTGTGCGGCTGGCCTGAGCTATGGCTCCGGCCGCCATGGGCGCTTCAAAGTAGTGGCATTCCACCGCGTGTCGGCGGGTGGCATCGACCGGAGAGCCAATAGGCGGGTTGGTTCCGCATGCCGCCGAGAGAACTCGAGTGCAGGAGGTCTGGCCACCCCAGTACGTTCGCAGTCATGACCTCCGATGAGTTCGTGCCAGTCGACTTCGATCCGCCCACCTCACTCGTCGCGGACCAGTTCCACCTCGAACCGCTGGGGCCGCAGCACAATCAGGCCGATCACGCCGCCTGGATGTCGAGCATCGAGCACATACGCTCAACTCCCGGCTATCAAGACGGCAACTGGCCACCACCCAGCGGGATGACGCTCGAGGAGAACCTCAGCGACCTTCGCCGCCACGCTGACGACTTCACGCGGGGCGCCGGCTTCACCTTCACCGTCCTCGAGCCCGGCGACAACGACGTCATCGGTTGCGTCTACCTCTATCCCTCGCCCTCCGAAGAGTGGGAGGTCACGGTGCAGTCCTGGGTGCGGGCCGACAGATCGAGCCTCGACGTACCACTCGCGGACGCCGTCGCAGGCTGGCTCGCCGCCAACTGGCCCTGGGAGCGCGTGGACCGCTGCGGTCGCTGAGTCGAGAGGCTCGCTGATGCCGCGACGGGTGCGTCACTTCGCCGCGATCGACCCCCGACTAGTCGCCCGAACGATCACCGGATTTTCGGATGAGGAGCCTTCGAGGTGTTGGACCGAACGCTCTACGAATGTCAGGATCCGCTCGTGAAGGCAGAGGTCGTTTCGCGTGCCATGGCCTCGGTGACATCACTTGCCGGGATGCTGGATCTGCGGGTCACCGACGCATTCGTGATTCACAATTCGAACAAGCTCGCTCTCCGTCTATTGCCGTGTGACGTCGTCGCTCGAGTAGCGCTGGTGGGGCAAGAGGTCGCCGCGCTTGAGGTCGAGATTTCTCAGCGGCTCACTGCAATGGAGAGGCCCGTAGCGGCCCTTGAGCCTAGGGTCGAACCGGGCGTCTATGAACACGACGGCTTCGCGGTGACCTTCTGGACCTACTACGAGGCGGTAGCTCCTGACCAGGACTCACCGGCCGAATACGCAGACGCGCTCCAGCGCCTGCACGCGGGGATGCGAAGCGTCGAGATCGCGACACCGCACTTCATGGAACGAGCCGCAGAGGCTGATCGGCTGGTCACGGACCGAGACGCAACTCCCGCGCTCGCTGAGACCGACCGCCATCTCCTCGTCAGCACCCTGGACGACACGCGTCAACTGATCCTCAGGCGCGGGGCTGCCGAGCAACTGCTGCACGGCGAACCGCATCCAGGCAACCTTCTCAGGGCTCGGGACGGCCTGGTCTTCATCGACTTCGAAACGTGTTGCCGTGGGCCAATCGAGTTCGATGTTGCGCACGTTCCGGACCAGGTCAGCGCGAACTATCCGGGACTTGATCGAGTTCTGCTCGAGGAGTGTCGGCGGCTTGTCCTGGCGATGGTCGCTGCCTGGCGATGGGACGTCCGCGATGAATTCCCGGATGGGCACCAACACGGCCGAGACATCCTGACCTTGCTCCGCGGGGGTCCACCGTGGCCAACACTCGGTGCTCTCGCCGCCGAGTAGCCGACTAGACGGAGGCAGCCCGACGCGGCCGTCGTCGATAGCCTCGGCACATGAACGGCGTGGCCGGATCGGGGCGATGACCACTCTCAAACGAAGCTTGACTCGCGCCGGCAACCGCCTCGGCGTGTGGATGTATCGCACGCTGAACGGTCGGATGTCCAGCGGCAGCAAGAACGTCCATGTCCTGATGATCACCACGCCGGGCCGCCGTACCGGCATTCCCCACTCGACCTGCGTGCGATACCTCGATACGTCGGAGGGCATCGTCGTGTGGGGCACCGGCTCCGGTTCGCCCCGAGACCCCGACTGGTTCCAGAACCTGCGCAAGACATCCGCGGCCCGGGTCCAGGTACGGGAGCGGCAGTTTACGGTGCGGCCCCATGAACTGCACGGCGAAGAGCGGGACGTCATGTGGCGCGACACCATTCTTGCCCAGGCGCCCGAAGTCAGCCGGTACGAGCAGAAGGCGGGGCGCACGATCCCGGTGGCTGTTCTCGAACCAGTTCAGGTCTAGGCCGCGACCGTCCTGACGGCTCCCGGCCGCTGAGACCAACTCTGCGGCTGCGGGTATGTCGAGAATGCTTCGGCAGCTTCGTCCTTGGACCAAAGACCAGACACTGGAGGATGGAAGTCATGTCACACATCAAGCAGCTCGACCACATCGGAGTCACCGTCGCCGACCTCGACTTGGTGACGGCGTTCTTCGCCGACCTGGGTCTCGAGATCGAGGGTCGCACGTTCGTGGAAGGCGAGTTCATCGACACGGTCATCGGCATCCCGGACTCGCGCAGCGAGATCGTCATGCTGCGGCCGCCCGGTGGCGGAACCGGGGTCGAGCTCGCGACCTTCGTCAGGCCGGACCACCAGCCCGGATCGCCTAATGCGATGGCCACCGAGCTGGGTCTGCGCAACATCGGTTACGAGGTCGACGATCTGCAGGCGCTCGTCGACGGAGTGGTCGCGAAGGGATACGGTCTGGTCGGCGGGATCGGTCAGTACGAGAACACCTGGCGGATGGCCCATGTCCGCGGGCCGGAGGGAATCGTCGTCTCGTTGTCCGAGCGGATCGACTGAAGGACCGCGGCCGAGTTCAGACCACCCCGGACACCAGGCTGGCCACGAAGACCAGCGGCAGGGAGACGACCGCCCCAATCGAGGTCGCCATCGTCAGGGTCTTCAGGCTGCCCTTGGTGGATAGATCGAGAAGCGTGGTGAACATCCAGAAGAAGTTGCTGTTGACGTGGAGCGCAAACATGGCGCCCGAGGCGATCGACAGCGCGATGACGACGGGGTCGACCCCAAGCGAGCCAACGATCGGCGCGATGATGCCTGCCGCGGTGATCGCCCCCACCGACACCGACCCAATGGCGAAGTGCAGCACCGCAGCGATGAGCCACGCGAGCAGGATGCTGATGAACACCGGCGCGTTCTCGTCTGCGGAGAACAGGTCCTCGAGCGTCTTGTCCATGCCACTCTCGGCGATGACGGCGCCGAGAGATCCGCCGACGCCGGTGACGAGCAGGATCTCGCCCGTCGTGTGGAAGCCAGCAGTGAGGACCTTGCCGACTCCGTCCCCGCCCAACGACGGCCGGACCATGCCGAAGGCGATCAACAGCCCTACGAAGAGTGCGATGTTGGCGTCGCCGAGGAAGGTGACGACCGGGTTCGAGCCGCCTGCCAGGTCGACGATTGCCCCGGTGGCGATCAGCACCAACGGCACCAGGATCGGCAACAGACGCACCCACAGGGGAAACCGCGAAGCCTTGTCCGCCCGCGGTACGTCGGCCGTCTCGTCGTGAGGGCGGCCCTCCTCGAAGACCACGTCCGGGTCGAGGTCGGTGTCCTCGTTCCAATAGCCCCGCCCCAGCAGCAGCCGGAACAGGAATGTCGTGACCAGTGCGGTTGTCAGTCCGATCGGCAGTCCGTACAGCAGGTAGGTCCCCAGCGGCACATCCAAGAGTCCGGCTATGGCGACCGCGGCGAGGCCAGGCACCACGAAGACGTAGCCCGCGAAGATGCCGATGGCCATGGCACCGGCGAGCCACGGCAGGCCATGGCGGCGGTCGACGGACGGCGCCGACTCCTTGGCCATCGGCGCCGCCAGGACGACCTGAACGTCGACGTAGATGGACGGGAAGATCGTCGAGAGCGTGCCGGCCATGGCGTACGGCAGGCGGCGACCTACTCGGCGCGCCAGGATGTCCACCAGGTCGCTGAAGGTCCCCATTGAGTACAGCAGGGCACCTATCAGCACGCCGAAGCCGATGAGCAGGCCGACCTCGGCCATGATCTCGCCGAACCCCCCGGTGATCGCCTCCACGGTGCCCGTGGCACCCAGGCCGGTGGCGAGCCCGAGGTACACGCACGCGATCAGCAGTGAGATCACCGGGTCGACCTTGAACCTGATGATGAGCAGGATCGCGGCCAGGATCGCGATGGCAGAGTGCACGATTTCCATTGGGGCGACTCCGATCTGTGGCGCCAGTGTGTGCGACACCACGCTATTGGACTCGGCCGGAAAGTGAGTGCTGCGCGACGTCGATGCGTGAAACTAGGCTGGGCGCGTGGATGACCACAAGGCCTGGTTGGCGGGCGTGTTCGATCGGGCGGCGCCGACGTACGACCGCATCGGGGATGCGTACCACATGCACTTCGCCGAGCGTCTGATCGACCTGGCGGACGTCCATGGCGAGGCCAGCCTGCTCGACGTCGCCTGCGGCCGAGGGGCGGTGATGCTCGCGGCCTCGGCGCGTGGGATCAGCGGCCTCACCGGCATCGACGTCTCGCCGACCATGATCGAACTTGCGGCGAGCGACCTGCGCGCCGCAGGAGTCACCGACGTCGACCTTCGAGTCATGGACGCCGAGCACCTGGAGTTTCCCGATGCCCGGTTCGACGCACTCACCGCTGCGTTCGCGTTGTTCTTTCTCCCCGACCCGACGGCTGCGGCAGCCGAGTTCCACCGGGTGCTCCGGCCGGGCGGCATCGTCGCCGTGTCGACCTGGGGCAGGGAAGACGAGCGCTGGAGCTTCGAGGACGAGCTCCTCACCTCCGCCGACTCCCCGCGCCGCAGAGCCCTGCAGCAGCCTTTCGACCGTGGCGAGGATGTCGCGGATCTTCTTCACGTGGCAGGCTTCGCCGGCCTTCAGTTGCATCAGGAGGAGACCGAGATCCGCTTCGCGTCCAAGCAGCAGTGGTGGGACTGGCACTGGTCGTTCAGCGTCCGAGGGCTGTTGGAACAGCTGGAGCCGGCGGCAGTGATCGCGTACCGCGACGCGTGCTTCGCGGAGATGGATGCTCTCAAGACTGCCAGCGGCTACCCGCTCAGATTGACCGCGCTCATCGCGACCGGGCGGAGGTAAGTAGCGACAAAGTCGTGTGATCGCGCTGCTCAACGGGTGCGTCATACCCCGCGTGCGACGGCCTAATAGTGACTGTCCACTGCTTCGGCGAGGGCCCGCAGAAGGTTCGCCTTCGACGCGGCAACCGGCTGTCGCGACGACGGCGACGACCGGGACGGGGGGCGGCGACAGCGATGGCGATGAGAAGAGGAAGACGCAGACGAACAGGAAGACGAAGACACGCGAACGGCATGGGAAGCACCGTGCGGCCCGCGCGTCTGAGACGGTCACCCCAGTCGCTGCTTGCCCGCCAGGTTGGTGTCTCCAGCTGAAGGCCCGCGCCGGCCCTGGCGGCGATGCCGACGTACTTTTGTTAGTAGTTCAGCAGCAGTTCTCTGCCACGTTCGTCGTCGACCAGCGGAAACGCCGCGAAGTCCGGCAAGTCCGCCCCGTGGTGATAGATCAGGTCGGTCTCGAGGCCGCCGTCGGTCACGACTGGACGCCCGGACAGGTGGGGCAGCGGTCTGCGTGCGCTGGATTCCATTACTTCAAATCCTCCAACTCAAGTGTGTCAGACCTTGACGTCCTGCCTCCCGTTGCGCGGCGGGCTCACGTGGACGCCACACGTCGGACGAACGTGGATACGAGGTCGGCGGTGCGGTCCGGGCAGCCGAGCTGTGGCACATGGCCGACGGGGAGCACCTCGAGGTGCGCGTCCGGGAACAGCCGAGCCGAGTTCCTTGCGATTGCGACCGATCCCACGGAGTCACGATCGCCCCAGATAAGGAGTGTCGGAATGCCGAGACGCCGCAGCTCCTCGGCTCGGAAGCGCATCGAGCGCCTGTATCCGAAGGGGCTGATAAGGGCGCGGAGCTCGGCTAGGTCGGCCGCGGCAGCGACCGGATCGTTGCCACCGGCGACCAGCGCTTCGAGGAGGTCGGGGTACCTGACGATGGTCTCGCCCTCACCCACGGAGGAGAGCAGCCGGACCAAGGCCCTCGGGGTTGGCTTGACCAGACGGGACAGCAAGTCGCCGACTATGGGGGTCGCGGCGATCCTGAGTGGAGCCGGTACTCGGGTGCCGGGCAGGAGTGGGGTGGAGCCAAGCAGCACCAGGCCACTGACCCGCTCAGGGTGGGCCAGTGCATACCAGAGTGCCCAGATCCCCCCGCCGGACTGACCGACCAGGACGGATCGCTGGAGCCTCAGCTCGGTCAGGACTTCGTCTACGAACTTGACCGCCGCCGACCGTACACCGGCAGGCGGGGTGCGTGGCCATGGGTCGCTGAGGCCTCGCCCGGGCCGGTCGACGGCGACCATCCTGACGTCGCCTAGGTGCGGGAGCAGAGGCGTCCAACTCAGCGACGAGGTGTTCGTCCCGTGCAGGAACACCGCCGGCGGACCATTCCCGGCCTCGAGCACGTGGACTTGATCGCCTTGGCCCACGGTGAGGTACCGGCGGCGTGCCTCGGTGGTCTGCAGCATCCGTTCGTAAGTGTCGATGATCTCGGTGGAGTGCGAGGCGGTTCTTGAAAGGGCTCGCGGTTGTGATGTCGGGCTCATGGGCCCACAGTGGCCCGCCGCAGCGGTGGCCCACCAGTTCGTTCTCCGTACCTGTGCGAGCGCGGGCTGCAGTGCGACACTGGCCGATGTGAGGCCCGGTGAAGACGACTACTGCTCGTTTACGAAGGCGGTCGAATGGCTCGGCGATCGTTGGAGTCTGCTGATTGTCGCCGACCTCGCTCAATTCGGTCCGCAGGGGTTCAACGCGCTGGCCGCGGGGGTGCCGGGTCGCATCTCGCGGTCGGTTCTCGCAGACAGACTCCGCAGGTTGGAAAACATGGGCATCGTCACCCGTACGGACCGTCGGGGCAAGGAAGACCCCTACCAGCTCACCACGTTCGGTCGAGGCCTCGTTCCCACCATCGCCTCGCTGCGCGAATGGGCCGCGACCTGGCTACCCGACGATCCAGAGGCGGCCGAGCAGGACCCGGACATCGTCCTGGCATGGCTGACTCGTCGTACCGATGCGGCGCGGCTGCCTTCTCGTCGAGCAATCGTCGAGTTCCGAATGCGCCACCAGCGTGAAACTCGGTGCTGGCTCGTCCTGGAGCGGGACCAGGCGCCGTACGCCTGCTTCACCGACCCCCTTCTCGACGAATCCCGATACGTCTACGTCGCCGCGCCGGCGCCCATCTTTCTCGCACTCGCACGCGGCACCCTCCAGTGGCGTGAAGCCCTGTCCGACGGTTCGCTTGCGGTATCCGGAGACCCAGAGCTGACCGGGCAGCTACCGGAATGGTTCGCTGAACGCGTGAGTAGCCAGCCACCAGCGGCGGTTGATTGACACGGTTTCGCTAGCCCTGGCGGCCGGATGGCCCGGGGGCGGCGTCAGGTGATCGGCATCGTCTCGTAGACGGGAGTGAGCTCGGCCCAGCGCGCCTTCCACGCGGACGGCTCCCCGGCCAACGAGCGGCCGAGGTCTTCGAGGTGCGCCTGCCAGCCAGCGCCGTGGAAGTGAAGCCCGTCGAGCGGCAGCCCTCGTTCCTCTACCGTGAGCCGCGCCCTGTCGCCCTCCTCGCTCAGCCAGGCCTCGATCTCGGCCTCGTCGTCGGTGCCGGGCTCCATGGTCAGCAGCAGGTGGTGTGGCCGGTCGCAGACGTCGATTCGTCCCACCCCGGTCCAGCTGCTGGTGAAGGTGGCGTTAATGGTCCCACCGACGCGCAGGTCGCCGGAAACCTGGGCGATCCAGCGAGCGAGGCGCTCGGTCGACGTACAGGCCTCCCACAGGTCGTCGATGTCGGTGTCGTAGACGTCCTCCACGCGGACCGCGCCGCGCTTCTCGTCAAGGGCTCGCATGCTGCCGATGGTCTTCATGAGCGGGTCTTCTTCCCTCGGGCGATCTCGGTGTGCAGGGCGTCGAGCCGGCTCTGCCACAGCGCGCGGTAGTCGGCCAGCCAGGCATCCACCTCGGCCAGCGGCTCCGGGCGCAGGCTGTAGATCCGCCGCTGTGCGTCTCGGCGCACGTCAACCAGGCCGACCTGGCGGAGCACCCGCAGATGACGCGAGACTCCCGGTCGGGCGATCGGAAGCGCATCCGCAAGCTCTCCGGCTGTGGCCGGATGGTCCCGGAGAATCTCGAGCACCGTGCGCCGGCTTCCGTCCGCCAGCGCCTGCAACACCATGTCCATTAGGAATGAACGTACCCGATCGGTTACGTATCAGCAAGGGTACAAAGCCGATACAGACAAGAAGCGTCAGCCACGCAACCGCACCGACAGGCACGTGACACAGCCCTCGAGCTTCTCGTACTCCGTCAGCTCGACCGCCACGACCCGCAGCCCCCGGGTAGCGAACAACTCTGCCGTGCGTGGTGCGCTCGCGGACATCAGCACGGTCTGGTCGTCGAGCACCACCACGTGCGAGCCGGCCTCCTCCGGGACGTCAAGGAAGCTCTCCCACGCGGCCGGGTCGTCGACCAGCGGCGGGTAGCCCACGACCGTGCCATCCGGCAGCGCGGTGACGGCGGACTTCAGGTGCAGCACCTTGGTGAGCGGTACGCCGACCACCCGGGCACCATGCGGCTCGAGTGCTGCGGCGAGCTGGTCGAGACCGGACCGGTTCGTGCGGCCGCCGAGACCGACCCACACGGTGCCGTCGTGCTTGAGCACGTCACCGCCGTCGAGAGTCCCGGGGTCCTGGATGCGTGCGATGCGATAGCCGAGCTCCGGCGAGCAGTTCCTCGACCGCGGCGGTCTCGGGCTTGCGCTCGTCGGCGCCGGGACGTGAGATGACCGCCAGGTCGCCGTAGACAACCACGGTGTCCTCGACGAAGACCGCGTCAGGACAGTCATCGGCAGCGGGTACCTCGATCGTTTCCCAGCCCTCGTCGTGCAAGGCAGCGACGTACCCTGCCCACTGACGCTTCGCCAGGTCGAGGTCGATGCTTGAACGCTCGATGTGTGTGACGAGCCCCTCGGCCAGGCGGGGACCCGGACGCCGTACGAGCGCGCGTTTGTTCACTCGTCCACACTCAGCCGAGAGTGACGCCGAATTTGGCGGCTGTGGCGAGCAGTTCCTCGACCGCGTAGTCATCCCGTTTGAACAATGAGGCCATGGCGCGGGCGAACCCGTCGTACGGCGCCCCGACGGTGACCATGAGCAGACGCGCCGTTCCCTCGGGTACGCGCACGGAGTGTGCCGAGCCGGCGGCGAGCATCTGCAGCCCTCCTGGCCCGACTCGTTGCCAGGGGCCACCGTCGATCTGGAACTCCGCCTCGCCGTCGATGACGTACTCGACTTCGTGCCAGGGGTGCCGGTGCGCTGGCGGTCCCCCACGGTCGCTCGACGTGTACTCGACGACCTGGATCGACCCTTCGACGTTCCGCAGCAGGATCTCGTCGTCGGGGTAGCGCACGATCTCGAACTGGTCCGGCGTGACCACGTTCGACGGAACGGAGAGCGGGTCCATGGATCAACGGTAGCGATCCGCGTGCAGCCACGACACAGCGAGAAACTGGTTGGCCTGCCGCCGGCTAGTTGGGCCGCGTGTGTGTGTTCAGTCCAGGCGATGATCGCTGAGCCACGACGCCGCTCGGCGGGCTGATGCGCGTGATAGCCACGCATCCTGGACCACCTCTGCGAGCTCCTCCCGGGTGAGCTCACCGACACGGCTGCCACGCAGGAGCGCCGATGGATGCCCATCGAAATGCGCGGTGGTGAAGAACGGTGACGAGTCGTCCTGCACCAACGCCTGCTTGTCCGCCTCGGACGCAACCCAGAACACCACGACGTCGTTGTAGCGCTCCCCTGTCGTCGGGTCGAGGGCATCCGGTCGCGGGTTGCGGAAGAAGATGAAGGACTTGCGGCCCACCTGGTAGACCGGGTTGCCTCCAGGCCCGTACTCCACGGTGACATGTGGCATGCCAAGAGCCAGGTCGTGCACGTCCTCGATCCGGGCTGGCTGGCGCTCGTCGTCCGACACGCCCTCAGCGTAGGCATCTTGCCCGCGTGCGGCATCAGGTGATCGGCAGCGTCTCGTAGACGGGAGTGAGCTCGGTCCAGCGCGCCTTCCCACGCGGAGCTGGTAGGCAGGGTGACCGCGGTCGGGCTGACTAACGCTGGGGTTCGCGATCGTGTTGGTGGGCGACGAGCCACTTGGCAGCCTCCGCCCGGTTTCGCACTCCTAGCTTCGCGAGGACATTGCTGACGTGGTGAGCGACGGTCTTCCTGCTCAGGAAGAGTCGCTCGGCGATCTCCGGGTTGGACATCCCGTCGGCGAGCAGGGACAGCACATCGCGCTCCCGAGCGGTCAGCAGGGCGTCTGTCCGCGGCACCGGGTTGGGCCGACCACCGAGCCTGCGCAGCAAGCTGGACGTGCGGTCAAAGTCGACGGACGTGCCCAGTCTCGCGAAAGTCTCTGCGGCCTGACGCGCCTCCGCCAGTGCGGCTCCCGGGTCTGATGGGGCGACAGCCTGGGCCAGGGCGACCTGGGCGCGTGCCTGTTCGAGCGGCAAGCGGGCAGCCGCGAAGAGACGAACTGCTGTGCGCAACGCGTGACGCGCGTCGGGATCCCCGGCACCGGCCGCGACGAGCCCACCAGCCAGCCTGGCGTACCCGGTCAACGCATCCCCGATGTCCCGAACGGTCATCTCAGCAAGGCGGCTAGCCGACGTGAGAGCGGCTTCGGTCTGTCCGCACGCCAATTGGAGCTCGGCCAGCACCGCCAGGTCGGGAAGCATCGCGAGCTCGCCGTCGTGCTGCTCGACTACCTCCAGGAGCGCAGCCACCGCGGCCTTCCGCTCGGTGTCCGTGACCGCCTGCTGCCAGGCCACGCGGACCGCGGGACGGTTGGCGTAGCTGTCGCCTCGGCCTTCCGCGAGTAGCCGCTCCGCTTCTCCGAATCGATTCTGGCGCACTCGGAGCTCGGCCAGCCGGGCGCACGCCGCCGGCCGCAGCGCGCGGTACGTCGCGTCATACAGCTCGACCGATCGGGTCAATTCGCGTTCCGCCTCGTCCCAGCGCCCCGCGGCGGTCCACACGGTTCCCACATGCATCCGGCAGATCGCCGATGCCCAGGCAACGTCGAGGTGCTGCTCCAGCGCTACGAACACCCGGTGCCACTGCTCGGCGCGCGGCACGTCCAACACGGTCTCGCAGGCGACCATGAGCTTGCAGTAGATCTCACCGGTCACGACCGGACTGTCCACCTCACCGCCGTAGGCGGCAGCGACCGCCTCGTCCAGCAGCCGCATACCGTCGGTGACCCGTCCGGCCTCGACCATCGCCAGCCCGCGGTACGCGAGCGCGTCGAAGTACAGGTCGTCGTCCTGGAATTTCTCCGCAGCTTGCTCGGCCGTGGCGATCCAATTGTCGCGTTCGCCGGCATGCGCAGCGTGCATCGCCCGAGCCAGCGCGACCCAGCCCGCCTCTACGCACGGCCCGGACTCCTCGGCTAGGCGGATGCCGCGCTCCAGCCAGCCTTTGGACACGGCAGCGTTGCCGAACAGCGCAATGTGGTCGAAGGCGATTTGGTATGCCGCAAGGGCTGCGGCGCCGCGAGTGTCGCCGTCGGCGCGGAGCGCGGCATACGCCTGCTCGCGCAGCGCGAGCGCTCCCACGTAGTCCCCCGCACGGGCACACTGGTCGGCATCGCGCGCAATGTCGTCGGACCTCATGCGGTCCATTGTCCCGCGAAATTGGGCACTCAGATGGGTCAGCTGACCGATCCGCCAGAACGGCCGTTGGTGGAGGCTCCACCCATGGCTACCGAGACCTTCCAAATCAGCGGTGAACAAGCCGAGGCTTACGAAGAGCGCTTCGTGCCCGCGCTGTTTCGACAATGGGTGGATCCGGTGCTCGAGGCAGCCGACGTGGGACCGGGCGACCGAATGCTCGACGTGGCGTGCGGGACCGGCGTCGTGGCCCGCGCCGCGACTGACCGGGTCGCCCCCGACGGTTCGGTGACCGGAGTCGACCTGAACCCAGCGATGCTCGCGGTCGCCCGCCGGATCGCGCCAGAGATCGACTGGCAGCAGGGTGACGTGGCAGCACTGCCGTTCGGTGACGACGCCTTTGACGTCGCCACCTGCCAGGCAGCGATCTTCTTCTTCCCCAACCTCACAGGTGCGCTCAGCGAGATGAGGCGTGTCACGCGCCATGGCGGCCGCCTGGCGGTGCAGGCCTTCTCCTCACTGCCCGCTCAGCCCGCATACGGGCCATGGGTGGACATGGTCGCCCGGTACGCCGGACCGGACGCCGCTGACCTGCTCGGCACCTACTGGACGCACGGCGACCTCGAGGTCACGCGTGGTCGATGCGCCGATGCGGGCCTCCACGTGACCGCCGCGCACGAGCACATCCGGCCGGCGTACTTCCCCAACATTGAGACGATGGTGCTCACGGAGGTCAACGCGACGCCGCTGCGGGATCGGCTCGACCAGGCGGACCTCGACCTGATCCTGGCCGAGTCGCACGAGGTACTCGGGGAGTTCGGCCACGAGGGGCGGCTGGTCATACCGCTGGCCGGGTACGTGCTGGCTGCCACCCCCGCCTGAGCGCACCCCTTCCGACGACGCACGGACCGGCCCGGGCAAAAGTATCGCTAGATGTGGGCCGTTGGTCGTCCACGGTGCGACAGTCTTGATATGGGGCGTGATGAGCCGGCTGACGTCGACCTCTTGAATGCGATGGCCAATCGCGACGAGGGTGCCCTCGGCGAGTTGTACGCACGCCACGCGCCATGGATCGCGGCCCGGCTGGCGCGACGATGCGCAAACGGCGATGCGGTGGCGGATGTTCTGCAGGACACCTTCGTCGCGGCGTGGCGCGGGGCCAACAAGTTCCGCGGCGAAGGCGAGGTCCCGGCCTGGCTGTGGGGCATCGCAATTCGCAGGCTGGTGAGCCGCCTCCGCAAACGCGCCGACTTCCAGGCGGGGCCGGCACTGCTGGAAAGGGAGGCCGAGGACATCTCGGCCGAGGAGCGCGTGCTGCTTGAGCTGGAGCACGCGGACGTCGGCGGTGCAATGGCGCGAATCTCGCCGGAGCTGCGAATCGTCCTACAGCTCACGGTCTTGGACGGCTTGACGACGCGGGAAGCGGCCGTCCTTTTGAAGATCCCCCGCGGAACCGTGAAGACACGCCTCATCCGGGCGCGGGTCAAGATGCGTGAGGAGCTGGCATGACGACCACAGATCCGCACGGCTGGCATGCCGACGACGATGCGCTGCGTGCGTACGCCGAAGGGCGTGGCCGGCCTCTTGCCAGCGCCTCTGTCGAGGGGCACCTTATGTCGTGCGCCGAATGCCGAACACGCTTCGCTCCATTGATGGCCGGCGGCGAACCCCTGACGAAGGCGTGGGAGGCGATCCGGTCAACTGTGGAGGCACCCCGGCGCAATGCGGTCGAGCGACTGCTTGGGCGGATCGGCGTGTCCAAGGAAACTTCCCGGTTGCTGGTCGCCGTACCTGCGTTCGGTGACGCCTGGCTGGTCGGCATGGTCGCCGTCACAGTGTTCAGCGGTTTCGCGGCAACCTTCTCGGACAGGTACGGGCTCGCCGTGTTCCTGTTGGTTGCGCCACTCGCTCCGGTCGCGGGGGTGTCTGCTTCCTACGGTCGCGATGCGGACCCGTCGTACGAGCTGGTGACCGTCGCGCCGTACTCGGCACTTCGACTGCTACTCCTGCGCACCGCCGGCGTGTTGGCGCTGGCGGTGCCGACCGCAGGAGTCGTGGGATTCGTGTTGCCTGGTCCTGACTGGTTGGCAGTCGCGTGGCTCACCCCGGCAATTGCGGGCGTGACCCTGTGTCTCGCTTTATCTCCTCGGATCGGCGCGGTGGCAGCCGCGACGGCGGTGGGGGCTACCTGGTCAGCAGCCGTGGTGATCGCCACTCGGGCCCATCAACCGCTGGCATTGGTGGACGCCACCACGCAGCTCGTCCTCGCCGCGCTGACCGCGGCAGCGCTCGTTGTGCTGGTTCAGCAGCACTCCATGTTTGACCGTCTGGGAGGGCAGTCATGAACGCCACATCCAGAAACACCATCACACTCTCCGGGGTGGGCAAGACCTACGGCCGCACGACCGCGCTGACGGGCATCGACCTCACACTCGGGCCAGGCATAACGGGTCTACTTGGTCCCAACGGCGCCGGGAAGACGACGCTGCTGCGCATGCTCGCGACCGCTTTGGCCCCCGACGCTGGCTCCATCCATCTCCTCGGTGAGGACCCGGCTCTCGCTTCGGGCAGGCTCGCCGTACGCCGCCGACTGGGTTACGTCCCCCAGGAAACGGGCTTCCCACGCGGCTTCACGGCCTTCGGCTTCGTGGACTACATGGCGATCCTCAAGGAGTGGTCCGAAGGCGATCAGCGGGTGACTCAGGTACGCCGGGCGCTCGAGCTGACCGGGCTCAGCGACGTTGCGACGAAGCGGATCAGCGCGTTGTCGGGCGGACAGCGGCGACGGCTCGTCCTCGCCCAGGCGATGATCGGTCAGCCTGACCTGCTGGTGCTCGACGAGCCGACCGCGGGGCTCGACCCCGAGCAGAGAGGCCGCTTGCGCGATGTGCTGGGGCGAGCCGGGGAGAGCGCCACGGTCGTCATCTCCACCCACCAAACCGACGATGTCGCCGCCCTGTGCGAGCGGGTAGTCGTCCTGAACCTTGGGCAGGTCCTCTTCGACGGGACGGTCACGGACCTGATTCGGCTTGCTCAGGGCCGAGTTTGGATGGCCGACGAGCGGCATCCATCAGCTCAGCACGCCTGGAGGACAGGGAACCACCGAATCCGCAACATCGGAGACCCGCCACCGGACGCGGAGTTGATCGAGCCGGCGCTGGAGGACGCCTACCTGCTCCTGGTCGGCGACCAAGCTCGGCAGATAGACCTGGAGGTCGTGACATGAGCACCACTGTCGCTCCCAAGACCAGCCCTTTGATCCGGCCAACGCCCACTCTGCTGGCTCTCGCGCGCGCCGACGCGCGCCGCTTTGCCAGGCACCCGCTGTTCCTGTTCGGCGTCGTGTGTCTCGTCGCGCTGCTGGCGTTCGGGATCGCGACGCGTTCGGTAATCACGGTCTCCGCGGTGGAGGGCTTGGCCATGCCAGCCTTCCTGCTAGGCGTGTTTGGGTTCGTCGTGGCGCATCGGCTGACGACGTCGCTGCGCCGCAGCGGCGAACTCGCCGACACCTCCCCGACTGGTCAGCAGCGACGCACCATGGCCCTCTGTTTGGCATGCCTGGTGCCGATGGCCGCTGGGGTCGCGACGATCGCGGCGCTCATCGTCTTCGGTGCGGTGTGGCCACCGGAGTCAACCCCCGCCGGCCGGCCGGTGGCCTGGTTCGGGGACGAAACCGCCATCGACATGGTGGCCGTCCTGCTCGCCGCCGTACCGCTCTCGGCGCTTGGTGGATCCCTGCTCGGAGTCACCGTGGCCCGCTGGGCACCTTTCCGGAGTTCGGCGCTGCTCGGCATGGTGATCCTCGTGATCGGCAGCGCGTACGGCGACGCACTTCCGACCCCCTGGTTCACGGTGTCGCCGTGGTTCAACTTCATGGAGGGGGACTACAGCGACGGTCAATACAACTCCAGCTGGCTTCGCGACGGCGTCGAACCCCTGTGGTCCTGCGGCTACTACGCATCCCTGTGTGGGTTGGCCGTGGTCACCGCACTGCTCCGCGACGACACGCACCGCAAACCGCTGCTCCTGGCTGGCGGACTCCTCACCGTGTCTGCCGCCGTCTGTCTGCTGATTCCCATGGCATGACCGGCTACCTGCTGCGACCAGTCGTTCCGGTGCTCGTCTCCACTTGCGCGGCGATCTTTCTGCTCGGTGTGTTGGCGACGATCATGCGCGGCGACGAAATCCCCGTCTTCCTGCTCCAGCCGGTCGTCCTCGTCCTCGCGGCGGGCGCCGCCTATGTACTCGACGACGAAGCAAAAGCAATGACCGATGTCGTCCCCGGGTCGTTGCTTCGGCGTCGCACAGCCCGCGTCCTGGCCGGGTTCGCAGTCATTGCCATCGGTGGGGTCGTATGGGCCGGGCTGCTGCTGCAGTGGTCCCCGTCGGCTCCTCTCCCAGCCCTAGCGTGGGAAACCGCAGGCCTGGCCTGCCTGGCTGTTGCCGTGTCCGCAGTCACCGCCCGACATGGCGAGTCCGAGCCAGGCAACTTGGTGAGTTCAGCCGGCGCGTTGATCTTTGTCGGGGTGCTGATCCTGCAGCCGATGCTGCACGTCACTTGGCTGGTCAGAAGCCCGGAAGACCCGGCGCATGGCGGCTGGTGGGCGGCCGTGATTGCCGCGGCGACGCTCACGTTCGTCCTCTCGTCACGCGAGCGGTCACGATCTCAAGCTCACCTGCAGAGAGCCGTCAAGTATGGCGGTGGCGGTGGGATTTGAACCCACGGTGGGCTTGCACCCACACACGCTTTCGAGGCGTGCTCCTTAGGCCGCTCGGACACGCCACCGCGCAGCTAGGTTACCGGAGACCAGGCGGCTCGGAAATCGCGCCGACCGCCGTCGGACGCCTCACCGGTGGCGGTCGAAGAACTCCCGCAGCAGCGCACCCGTCTCGTCTGCGAGCACCCCGCCGATGACCTCGGGGCGGTGGTTGAGCCGCCGGTCGCGGACCACGTCCCAGAGCGAGCCCACCGCGCCCGCCTTCGCGTCGTACGCGCCGAACACCACCCGGTCGAGCCGCGCCAGCACGATCGCGCCGGCACACATCGTGCACGGCTCGAGCGTGACCACGAGCGTGCAGCCGTCGAGCCGCCAGCTGCCCAGCCGCTGCGCCGCGCGCGGATCGCGACCACCTCGGCGTGGGCCGTCGGGTCGTGCGTCGCCTCGCGCTCGTTGTGGGCCGACGACGAGCACGCGCCCTCGCGCATCGAGCACGAGCGCCCCGACCGGCACGTCGGCTGACGTCGCGGCCTGCACGCGCGACCTCGATGAGCGCTGCCGCATCACGTCGTCGTACGCACGCGCTCGGCGACGTGCTGGGAAGCCGCCGACCTAGGCCAGGACCGTGTCGAGCAGCTCTCGAAGTCGCGGCCGAAGCCGAGCCGCTCGGCGATGTCGCCAAGATCTCGTCGGGGTACAGCTCCTGGTCGTCGCACAGCGCGCCGAGCTCCATCGCGGTCAGGCCGAGGTCGCTCAGCAGTGCCGAGGTCGCCGGCCGGCTGGATCTGGTCGTCGTCATCGTCGGGCGGCGGCAGCTCGAGCCGCTCGACGCACGGCCAGCGCCAGCGGCGACTCGGTGGCGGCGCCGACATCGGACAGCAGCAGCCGGACATGGCTCCGCCGGACGACGCGAGCCAGCACGAAGAAGTCCTCGTCGACGCTCACCATGCCGATCGTCCCGACGTCGGACGGCAGCTGGCCGAGCGCGTGCACGAGCACGTCGAGCTCGGTCGCCGCGCGCGGCGGCAGCGGCGACACGCGTCCACTCCCCGTCGTCGCGGTACGCGGCGACGGCGAAGTCGATGGCGGCTGCCGACTCGGCATCCATCGGGCTCATATCTCGATGGTGACAGATCGGCACTGCGCGTAGCGAGCTCGTGCGTCAGTCGGCACGCCTATGCCGTCGTCGATCGCGCGCATCGCCTAGGTTGGGCACCATGCAGACACTCGTCATCGACCACCCGCTCGTCGCCCACAAGCTCACCGTCCTGCGGGACGAGAACACCGACTCGCCGACGTTCCGGCGGCTGGCCGAGGAGCTCGTGACGCTGCTGGCCTACGAGGCGACCCGCGAGGTCCGCACCGAGCCGGTCAGCATCGTGACCCCGGTCGCGCCGACGCAGGGGCACCAAGCTCGCCTCCCCGAAGCCGCTCGTCGTGCCGATCCTGCGGGCCGGGCTCGGCATGCTCGAGGGCATGGTGCGGCTGCTGCCGACGGCCGAGGTGGGCTTCCTCGGGATGATCCGCGACGAGGACACCCTCAAGGCGTCGACGTACGCCGAGCGGCTCCCCGACGACCTGTCCGGGCGGCAGTGCTACCTGCTCGACCCGATGCTGGCGACCGGCGGGACGCTGGCGGCGGCGATCCACTTCCTCGTCGACCGCGGCGCCGACCACATCACCGCGATCTGCCTGCTGGCCGCCCCCGAGGGCTGCGCGCGGCTGGAGAAGGAGCTCGAGGGCCTCGACATCCCGGTCACGATCGTGACCGCCGCGATGGACGAGAAGCTCAACGAGAAGGGCTACATCGTCCCCGGCCTCGGCGACGCCGGCGACCGCCTCTACGGCGTCGTCGGCTGACCCTCGGGCGACCGCGCCTAGCCGAAGATCTCGACCCGCCCGGTCGCGACGAAGAAGAGGAGCACGACCACGACGAGGCCCAGAGCGAGGTAGGCGATCGCCTTGCTCTTGGTGTCTTCGGGATCCTCCGGGCCGTCGTACTGCTGGTGGTCTGAATCCATGGGAAACGCCTCCAGTCATGTGATGGGACAACGTCTCCCTCCCACAGTCGAGGATACCGAAGCAGCCGTATCTCGCCGCGTCCCGACGCTGCCTCTCCACGCCGCGAGGTGCATGAGGCAGCATGCACTGTCGCCGAGGCGAATTTGCCTTGTGAACAAGGCAATCCGCCTTGTGAACAAGGCAAACGCGGGAGGGCGGAAGGCAAGCCAGGCGGCTCAGAGGGATTTGACGGCGGAGAGGAGCTTGCTCATGGTGTCCTTGGCGTCGCCGAACAGCAGCGTGGTCTTCGGGTCGAAGAGCAGCTCGTTCTCGATGCCGGCGAAGCCCGGCCGCATCGACCGCTTCATGAAGACCACCTGCCTGGCCTCGTCCACCTCCAGGATCGGCATCCCGTAGATCGGCGCCCCGGGCGTGGTCTTGGCCGCCGGGTTGACGACGTCGTTCGCACCGACGACGAGCACCACGTCGGTCTGCTTGAACTCGCCGTTGATGTCGTCCATCTCGCTCAGCTGCTCGTACGGCACCTGCGCCTCGGCGAGCAGCACGTTCATGTGGCCAGGCATCCGACCCGCGACCGGGTGGATCGCGTAGTCGACCTTGATGCCCTTCTCGCCCAGCACGTCGACGAGCTCGCGCAACGTGTGCTGGGCCTGCGCCACCGCCAGCCCGTAGCCGGGCACGATGATGACCCGGTTGGCGTACCCGAGCAGGATCGCGACGTCCTGCGGGCCGGCCGACCGGACCGGACGGTCGGACGCCTCTGACGAGCCGAGGGTCGAGCCGCCCTTGAGCGCACCGAACAGGATGTTGAAGACCGACCGGCCCATCGCCGTCGCCATCAGCTTGGTCAGCAGCGTTCCGGACGCGCCGACCAGCGTGCCGGCGATGAGCAGCAAAGTGTTGCCGAGCACGTAGCCGCCGGCGGCGACCGTCAGACCGGTGAACGCGTTGAGCAGCGAGATGACGATCGGCACGTCGGCGCCGCCGACCGGCAGCACCAGCAGGACACCGAGCACGAGGCCGACCACGGCGAGCACGATCCCGACCCACAGCCGTGGTCGACGACCATAGGACAGACGAAGACGACAGGCCACGATCGCGGCGACGAACGCGCACGGGTAGCCCCGGGAAGATCACCGGCCGGGTCGTCATCAGCTCCTGCAGCTTGGCGAAAGTCACCATCGACCCGGAGAAGCTGACCGCGCCGACCACGATCGTGAACGCCGTCGCGCACAAGGTCGAAGGCCGGTACGTCGGAGCCGCCGACGAGCCCGGCGATCTCGTGCAGCTCCAGCAACGCCACCAGTGCCGCCGCGCCGCCGCCGACGCCGTTGAACAGCGCCACCAGCTGCGGCATCTGGGTCATCTGCACCCGCTGCGCGCCGACGACGCCGATCACGGTCCCGACAGCGATCGCGATCAGGATCAGCGCAAGGTGGTCGAGGTCGTCGGCGAAGAGCACCGTGACGGTGGCAAGCACCGCACCAGCGGCGCCGAGCAGGTTGCCGTTGCGTGCGGTCTTCGGCGACGACAACCCCTTGAGCGCAAGGATGAAGCAGACGGCCGCGACGAGGTAGAGCAGCCCGGCAGTGGTGCCGCTCATGCGCGCGGCTCCTTCCGCCGGACGAACATCTGCAGCATCCGGTCGGTCACCACGAAGCCGCCGACCATGTTGACGGTGGCCAGCACGATGGCGACCAACCCGACGACCGAGTCGCGACGGTGTTGACTCGGCGATGCCCGTGACCAGGATCGCGCCGACCAGGATCACGCCGTGGATCGCGTTGGCTCCCGACATCAGCGGCGTGTGCAGGGTCGAGGAGACCTTCGAGATCACCTCGATGCCGACGAACACGCTCAGCACGAAGATCGTCAGCCAGATCAGGTCGGCTTCACTCATGCACGGTCCTCCAGGGCCTCACGGGTTGGTTCGTGAGTGATCTCGCCCGCATGCGTCACGCAATCCGGCCACGATCTCGTCGTCGAAGTCCGGCGCGAAGCCCCTCGTCGCCGGTCATCAAGGCGACGATGTTGACGAGGTTCTGCGCGTACGAGCTTGCTGGCCGGGCCGGGCATCTGGCTCGGCACGTTCGACGCGCCCCAGACCTGCGCGTCGCCGACCTGCACGACACTCGCCGGGCACCGAGCCCTCGACGTTTCCGCCCGACTCCGCGGCCAGGTCGACGACCACCGAGCCCGGGCTTCATCTGCTCGACCATCGCCGCCGTCACCAGCATCGGCGCCTGCCGCCCGGGCACCGCCGCGGTCGTGATGAGCGCATCGGCGGCAGCGATGTACGGCGTCAGCAGCTCGCGCTGCCGCTCCGCCCGGTCCTCGGTCATCTCGCGGGCGTAGCCGCCGGCACCCTCGAGCGTGTCGAGCTCGAGCTCGATCGCGACCGCGCCCATCGACCGGATCTCCTCGGCGGCGGCGGCCCGGACGTCGTACGCCTTGACGACTGCACCCGAGCCGCTTGCGAGGTCGCGATCGCCTGCAGCCCGGCGACGCCGGCGCCGAGCACGACGACCTCGGCCGGCGGGACGGTGCCTGCGGCCGTCATGTTCAGCGGGAAGAACCGCCGAAGCAGACCGGCCGCGACGATCGCGCAGCGGTAGCCGGCGACCAGCGCCTGCGAGCTGAGCGCGTCCATCGACTGGGCGCGCGAGATCCGCGGCACCAGCTCCATCGCGAACGTCGTGATGCTGCAGGTCGCGGCGCTCGGCCGACGCAGGTCGAGCGACTGGCTCGTCGGCGAGGAAGGAGATCGTCGACGCGCCCTGGCACGGAGCGCGCGCACCTGCGGCGCTTGTCAGCGGCTGGACGGACAGCACGACGTCGGCGTGCTCGAGGGCGTCGGCGTCGACGATGCGCTCCCGCCTCGGCGTACTCGTCGTCGGAGAACTGCGCGCGCCGCGCCGGCATCCGGGCTCGACCGCGACGTCGTACCCGATCGCGGTCAGCTTGCGACACGAGCTCGGGCACCATCGCGACCCGCGCCTCGCCGTCGAGGGTCTCCCTCACGACTGCGACCAACACGTGCCGAACCTAAAGCAAAGCACGGCATGCGACACCACCGGGGCGCGGTGTCTCGCAAACAGTTGTCAGTTGACGAGGCGGATGGGAGCCAACACGCTTTCCGTGCCTGCCTGTGTCGGGACCTTCGCCGGTCGCGGGACCGGTGGCCGGGCTGCTACAGAGGAATCGAGCGAAGGTGGTGGTCCACCATGACGGTGCGGGTGCTTTGCGGAGTCTGAATCCTGACCGCCACCTCAGGTACGGCAATCCGCCTCTTGGTTTCGGGATTCCAACAGCTCTTGGCGCGCCTGATGTGCACCGTTGCGCTGCCGCTTCGTTTCGCGGTGACGATGCTCTGCACGTCATTGGCCGGCGAAGTCACAGCCAGCTGGATCGTGGCAGGGGCGTATGCCGGCCCCGGGTCCTTCAACGCGGCTAGGAAGGTGCGCAGAGCGTTGGCAATCGGCTTCGAGCGCCAGGGCGGTGCTTCACCGCTTTGCATTGCGAAGATCCCGTAGTTGTCCTGAACGTCGTTGTTGGCTGGGTTGGGGCTGTCGAGCAGCTCGAAGACCACAATTCGGCAGCCCCGCTTCACCGCCTCGAGTAGGAGCGCTGGTGCGTAGATGCCCGCGACGTCCTCTGGAACGCTCGTGGACCCGGCCGCGGCCAGTGCGTTGGTGTAGCCGGTCTCAGCGATCCACGAAGGTTTGCCGCCCCAGTGCTGGCTGACCCAGCTGAGCCGCTGGTCAAGCAGGGGATAAGGGGGAAGTCCGGACGGATAGGAGGGCAGCGAGGCAATCTCCATGTATTGCGCGATGCCGGCCTCACCCAAGGCTCTGTAGTGGCTCTCAGTGCCGACAACGGCCTGCAATTTGGGACCGAGAACCTTGACGTGCGACAAGCGTGCGTCGCCCTTGACCGTCTGCCAGATGATCCGCTGTTTGGCGAGGGTCCGCGGCACCCAGTTTGAGGGAACCGTTCCTGTTGAGCGGTTGTAGTTGGGTTCGTTGATGCCTTCGATGTACAGACAACGGTCTGCCGCGTTTGCGGCGATGTGCTTGATTCGATCGACCAGCAGAGAATCAGGAAAAGACAGGTCGGGGCAGACCGTCATCCCCCACCTGATGTTGTGTGTCCGTGCCGCGCTCGTGGTCTGTGCCGTGGCCGAAAGTTCGTGATCGTACCTGCCCCTGAAGTAGGTGAACCCAGTCTGCGCCAACGCGGCCATCCACTGACTGACGAACCGGTAGGGAGTGGTCACCTTCTGCGGAAGGGCGACGACTCCGAGTGCGGAGAACGCAGCGTGCGACGAGAGAGGCTGGACGGTGGGCAAGGCAGCGAAAGCACTCGAGGCCCCGATGCCGCTGAGTGCTGGAACCGCGGTAGCAGACAAGCCCGCGACACCGGCGGCAAGCAACTCTCTCCGCGAAAGCCCGGGTTTGCCTGGTCCGTTGGACTTAGACACGTCGCCATGCTAGCCCTTGAACGCATGGACGGCGAGATCGTTCGGTACGCCTGCTGGCGAACCGGGGGAACCGCCTTCGCACCAGCCAAGCATCCGTGAATCCCTTACCTGCAAGGGCTCTGAGCACTGCCGGGGCCTAGGCTGATTACCTACAGTTAGCGCCAGAACACCACCTGTAACGGTCTAGCAGGGCCTTCATCTGAGTCTGGGCATCGCGCTGCGCAGGGGTCTGGGTGAATCCGGGTCGTGCCGCCACGTTCCCTAGTTCGTGAGGGTCGGTCCGGAGGTTGCACAGCTCCTTCTGGCCGGTCGATCGTTCGACGTACTTCCAGTCGCCGCTGCGCACACCGTGGTAGCGGTAGTCAGTCGAAGTGGTCGTCGCGGGGCCCGCCTCCAGAACCACCGCCTCTCGAGTTGTCTGCGCGTCTGGATCCGTCATGAAGGGCAGGAGGTTGATCCCGTCGGTGTTCGCACTGCCGCTCACGCCCTCGTTGCCGGTCATGGCGAGCACGGTCGCAGCGAAGTCCACCTGGGCGGAAATCTGGTCGACGGTGGTCCCGGGTGCAATTCCGGGTCCGCGCACCAGCATCGGAACCCTGTTGGAGATGTCGTAGGGCGCCACCTTGCCTGCGCGGATGCGGTGCTCTCCCAGGAAATACCCGTTGTCGCTCATGAAGATGACGTAGGTGTTGTCGAGCTGCCCGTTGGCACGCAGTGCGTTCAAGACCCTGCGGGTGGCGTCCTCGACAGACAGCAAGGACTCGCGCCGTTGCGCGTTGGTCTCATTCAGCCCCATGATCTCGTCCGCGGTCAACGGCGGGGGCCTCACCGGCTTGTCGCTGATGTCTGCCTCGTTGAACGCGGGATGGCGGTTGGCGCTGCCGGCGAACCGATCGCGATAGATCGGCTTGACGTACGGCGTCGGGAAACCGACGTCTTCGTCGTCCGGATCAGCCGGGATACCGGAGTGTGGAGCGACGAGCGACAAGAACAGGAAGAAGGGGTCGACGTCTCTCGCGTGGCGATTGATGAACCCCTCGGCGAGCATGCCCATCGTGTCCGTCTGGTAGCCAGGGTGGCTCACATTGCGAGGGCCGGTGCCGGTGTTGATGCTCCACGTCGCACTCGTGTAGTTCCACATCGAGCGAGGAACCATCCACTCGTCCCAGCCCGGGGGTTTGTAGGGCGGGACGTATTCGTTCAGGTACTTGCCGATCAGCCCTGTGGTGTACGTCGGGCTCAGCCACGTCGCCAACGTTGTTGTGTCGTCGAACTTGGTGAAACCGCCGAGTGGGGCGTTGTTCCCCAACACCTGATGGTTGTGGGCGTACTGACCTGACAGCAGCGTCGCCCGTGCTGGGCAGCACAACGGGAACGGCGCGTAGAACTGCGTGAAGGTCGCACCGGCATCCCCGATCTCGGCCTGGATCTCGGGCGTGACTACGAGGTCGTCGTGGCGCCCGTCGTCGACCAGGATGAAGACGACGTTCGGGCGATCGACGGCTGGTGGTGCAGGGGCTGCTGGGCTGACGAATGCGGCCAGGGCCAGAGTCGGGACGACGAGAAGCCCGACGGAAACTGACTTTCGCATGGGGCACCCCTCCTCGGTCTGAGGCGGCTGTGGGGTGCGTCGCGTCGCCTGCTCGCGGCACCCACGACGGGCTGACTCCCGACCCGTCGGGATGGTTGTCGTTCAACCACTATGCGAGGCAGTCCGGGCTTTTGTCCAGACACGGACCGTTACGTGACGATTACGCCACATGGAGCGACGGGCGCCTGCTTATGATGTGTGCGTCCGATGCCTGGGTCATCACCGGTCGATCGTGGGAAGGACCGAGATGTGTCTCGTCCTGCTGCTCGCAGGAGTTGCGCCACGAGCCGCGCTGATCCTGGTCTGGATCTTCTCCGACCTCGTCGACAGGGCTTTCACCGGCTTCTTCGTGCCCTTGTTGGGACTCCTGATCCTCCCGTACACCACGCTCTTCTACGTGCTGTCGTGGAGCCCGGTTGGGGGAGTGGGCGGCTGGGGCTTCTTCTTCGTGACGCTCGGCGTCATGCTCGACATCGCGCACTGGGTTGGCGGGGGCGCCGCCAAAAAATGGGCCTAGGACGAGTCGCCCGCCGCAACGCCAGCGTCAGCGTTCAGTAGTAGTAGGGGTAGTCGCGACCAGTCGGGGTCGCGCTTCTCGAGGAACGCGTCGCGCCCTTCGGCGGCCTCGTCGGTGCCGTAGGCGAGGCGGGTCGCCTCGCCGGCGAACAGCTGCTGGCCGACGAGTCCGTCGTCGACCAGGTTGAAGGCGTACTTGAGCATCCGCTGTGCAGTGGGCGACTTGGCGTTGATCTTGCGCGCCCACTCCAGCGCCACCCTCTCGAGGTCGGCGTGCGGGACGACGGCGTTGACCATCCCCATCCGGTGCGCTGCCTCCGCGTCGTACTCGTCGCCGAGGAAGAAGATCTCGCGGGCGAACTTCTGGCCGACCTGGCGGGCGAGGTAAGCCGAACCGAAGCCGCCGTCGAACGACGCCACGTCGGCGTCGGTCTGCTTGAAGCGGGCGTGCTCGGCCGACGCCAGGGTCAGGTCCGCGACGACATGCAGGCTGTGTCCGCCGCCGGCCGCCCAGCCGGGGACGACGCAGATGACGACCTTGGGCATGAAGCGGATCAGCCGCTGGCACTCGAGGATGTGCAGCCGGCCGAGCTTGGCCCGATCGACTCGGTGTCGGCCGTCTCGCCGTCGGCGTACTGGTAGCCGGACTTGCCGCGGATTCGCTGGTCCCCACCAGAGCAGAATGCCCAGCCGCCGTCGCGCGGCGACGGACCGTTGCCAGTGAGCAGCACGCAACCGACGTCGGAGCTGACTCCGCGCATGCTCGAGGCAGGCATACAGCTCGTCGACGGTGTGCGGCCGGAACGCGTTGCGGACCTCGGGCCGGTCGAAGGCGATCCGCACGGTGCCCTGGTCGACCGCGCGGTGGTAGGTCACGTCGGTCAGGTCTTCGAATCCGTCGACCTCGCGCCATGCCTCAGGGTCGAAGATCTCCGACACCTGAGCCACGGTCATGCCGCCGACCCTATCCCCGCAGCTCGATGCCCATCACCTGCATATCGGGGCTGAGCTCGCCGAGCTTGCGCCAGCCACGTGCTGTGTACAGGCGGACGGCTGGGGACTCGGTGTTGTTCTGGGTGCCGAGCAGCGCCCGCCGCGCTGAGACTCCGTCCAGTAAGCAGTCGTGGAGCCGACGCCCGAGGCCCTGGCGTCGTACGCCGGGAAGCACTGCCAGCTCGACGAAGTCGAAGTGCCCACCCACCCAGATGTCAGTGACAGCCTCAGGAAGGGCGTCGACAAGCTTGTCCGACCAGTACTGGCCGCGCTCGCCGACGTAGCCCCACGCGAAGCCGACGAGCCGTTCGTCTACGTGGGCGACTGCCAGCCGGAAGCCTGTGCGTGCGCTGTGGCGTTCGTACATGGTCGACCGCCACACCTGAGGATCCGGATGGTCGCCGAAGACCGTGTCGTGGACGGCGTAGACGTCGTCGGTGATCGCCAGAGCCTGGGTGGGACCCCACAGCTCGACAGAGGCTGAGGCCTTGTCGCTGCTCATGCATTCCCCTTGCTAGCTACCAAGAGTGGTGAGCGTTGATTGTGCCGCACACGTCTCCTGCTGCGGCTTGGGGCGAACATCGCCGACTATGGTCGGGGTATGACGCTCCCGCTCATCGTTGCCACCGGCGACCCTGCCGAGATCGGCGGCTCCTACGGCGCGCAGGCCGCCGACCTCATCGCCGGCAACCTGGACGACTACCGCCGCAAGTTCAGCGAGGTCGGCCTCGACGCCACCGAGCGTCACCCGGCTCGGCGACGCAGTTCGCAGGCCACGACCCGGGACCTACACGCCTCGCATCGCCGCGACGCTCGACGCCGTCGCCGAAGGCGCCGGCGTCGCGGTCGGCGACATCTACGCACTGAACGCCCGCACCGAGCTGATGCTCCCGGCTGGCCTGCGGATGACCGAGTGCACCGGCGTCGCGGTGCTGCCCGAGCACACCGCGAGCGGCCACACCTTGCTCGCGCAGAACTGGGACTGGTACCCGACTCAGCAGCCCTACACGCTCGTGCTCGCCACCCGCGACGAGCGCGGGCACGAGATCGTCTGCCTGGCCGAGGCCGGCATGCTCGCGAAGACCGGCCTGAACTCCGCCGGGGTCGGCGTCTGCGTCAACCTGCTGCACTGCGACCGCGACGGCGTGCCGGCGGTGTCCCCTACCACGTGCTGATCCGCGTCGTGCTCGACCAGCCGGACGGGTCTCGCAGCCTCGCTGAAGGTCACCTCCCTGCCGCGCAGCGCGTCGATCAACCTGCTGTCGGGGTCTGCCGGCGGCACGGCCATCGACCTCGAGGTTGCGCCCGGCGTCACCGGGCGGGTCCTGCCGACCGACGGACGTGCTCGCGCATGCCAACCACTTCGTGTCGGGCATCGACGTGCGTCGACGCGTTCTACGACACTCGGCGGGTCCTCCCTCTTCCGCGACCTGCGGCTGCGGCAGCTGCTCGAAGCATCGGCCGCTGCACGGAAGGTCTCGTCGACGACGTCGCTCGTGGCCTTGCAGGACCACCTCGGATTCCCGTACGCCGGTGTGCCGACATGTCAACGAGGCCGACCCACCAGACCTCCAGTCGCTCACCTGCGCGTCGGTCGTGATGGATCTCGACGAGCAGCGAGCTGCTCGTGACGGCTCCGGACCTCCGTGCGAGTCGGAGGTCGCCGCCTACTCGCTCAAGACGGTGTTCGACACTCAGTCCCCCGCTGCCTGACGGGCGGCTGCGGCCAGATACTCGTCTCGGCTGGGTGGATCGGCGCCAGCGCGTTGGCAGGTGAGGGCGGCGACGAGGGTCGCCTGCCTCAAGACGGACGACGCCACGTCTGGCGAGATCGTCGGCAAGGCCGCGGGCGTCACGAGACCCGCATCGGCAAGGCCCGCCAGCAACCCCGACTCGAACGCGTCCCCCGCCCCGATGGTGTCGACCACGTCGACCGACTGCCCTGGCACGTCGATCGCGACGCCACCGGCCAGCGCTCGACAACCGTCGGCTCCGGCCGTCATCACGACGAGAGACGGGCCGAGCCCCGACCACCGCCGGAGTACGTCGTCGGGGCTCTCCCCGGGATACAGCCAGTCGAGATCCTCGTCGCTGGTCTTGACGACGTGCGAGTGGGCGACGAACGACTCGACGGTCGCCACCGCAACGGTTCGCTCACCCGCGAGGGCGGGTCGCACGTTCGGGTCGTAGCTCAAAAGCACCCGCCCCGCCTCGTGGAGCCTGGTGAACAAGCCAGCAATGACCGCCGCACCCGGTGGGATGACGCTGGCGAGTGAGCCGGTGTGGAGCACCTCGACGCTGTCAGGAATGTCGGTCAGCTCCTCGGGAGTCCAACCCCAGTCGGCCGTCCCCTCCACATAGAAGTCGTAGCTCGCGCGGCCCTCACCGTCGATGGTGGCGAACGCCAAGGTCGTCTTGTCATCGGTGTCGACGCACCCAGCCAGGTCAAGGCCGTTCGTCTCTGCGTGCTGCCTGACCGCGGCCCCGAGTGGGCCGGTTGACAGCCGGGCGAGCAGCTGGGTGGGGTATCCGAGGCGACGCAGCCCGACGGCGATGTTGAGCGGACCGCCGCCAGGGCGGGCGTCGTACGGACCGTCGGCGACCGGTTGGACCATGTCGAGCAGCGCCTCACCGATGACGGCAAACACGTGAACGTCCTCCTGACCTTGCGACCGCGCGACGAGCTCTCATGCCCGGCTGCACCCACTGTCGTCCTGCCTGTGAGGTTACGCACGCGTCCGTTACGGTGAACGCGTGCGTGACCTCACCTATCCGCCGATCATCTTGACGGCCAAAGCGGCATTCAAAGTGCTCGGGCTGAAGTTCAAGATCAGCGGTGCCGAGCACGTGCCGAAGACCGGTGGCGTCGTGCTGGCGCTCAATCACATCAGCTACGTCGACTTCATCTTCGGCGGGTTCGCCACCCAGCCGTCGAAGCGGCTGGTGCGGTTCATGGCCAAGCGGGAGCTGTTCGACCACCGCGTGACTGGGCCGATCATGCGGTCGCTGCACCACATCGAGGTCGACCGCGCCGAGGGCATCCAGTCGTTTCAGGTGGCGCTCGACTACCTGGCCGCCGGAGAGGTGGTCGGCGTCTTCCCCGAGGCCACGATCAGCCGCAGTTTCGAGCTCAAGGAGTTCAAGTCCGGGACAGTCCGGCTCGCGCAGGCGGCGGAGGTGCCGATCGTGCCGCTGATCTTGTGGGGCACCCAACGGATTTTCACCAAGGACCACCCGAAGGACTTCTCCCGCGGCAAGACCCTGTCGCTGACGGTGGGTGAGCCGATCCACGTGACGGCGGGCAACGCCGTCCAGGAGACGACGCGACTGCGCGCGCGGATGGCGGAGTTGCTCGATGAGACCATCCGCGACTACCCCGATCACGAGGACGGCGCCTGGTGGGTGCCGAAGAGCTACGGCGGTACGGCGCCAACCCCTGAGGAGGCGCTTCGCCTCGACGCCGACGAGAAGCGCGCCCGCGCCGAGAAACGCCGGGCTGCGCGCGCGGCCAAGAAGTCGTCCGGCTGACACGCTCGGGTGCCCTGGACGATCAGGAGCGGCGCAGCAGTTCTCGGTACGTCGTCCGGTGCGACGTCTTGAGCAACGTCTGCTCGTACCAGCGGGCACCCAGACGGATCAGCAGCACGACTGCCCCTGCGGCGAGGAGCAGCGACACGCATGGTTGCCACAGCGGCACGTCGCCGTCCACGAGACGACCCGGCATCGTCATCGACGAGGCGATCGGCACGAACGAAGCGATCTCGATCACCCGGTCGCTTCCGACGACCGCGATCAGATACGGGATCATCAAAAGGACCTGTCCCGGCGCGGTCGTCGCCTGCAGGTCGTCTTGGCGGGTCGCGAGTGACCCGGCGACCGACCATAGGCTCGCGAGCGCGAGGAAGCCGGCCACGAAGAACGCGAGGAACCACACACCCGCGACCCCGACCTCCCCCACCGCTTCCAGGTCTCCAACGGTTGCCAGCGCCACCACCGCACCAAGCGTCACCACGAGCACTTGAACGAGAGCGAGGAAGCTGTTGCCAAGCACCTTGCCCCACAGCAAGGCACGCAACGGCACCGCAGCGGCGAGGATCTCGACGATCCTGTTCTCCTTTTCCACCACCACACTCTGTGCGATGGCGACACCGAAGCCGATCGCCGTAACGAAGAACAGCAGCGCCAGCGTGAAGGCGATTCCTTCGGCCGCGTCGGCTGACACCGGGCCGGACCTCGTGGTGTCCTCGCTGAGGGTCGAGCCTTGCGTGAGCTCCTCGACGGTCGTACCGGCCTGTTGCGCGTTCGCCTGAAGCGCGACCAGCGCCAAGGCGCTCTGCGTTGCCGACGACAGTTCGGCAGGTACTTCGTCGCGGCCAATGATGGTGAACCCGTTGTCGGCAGGGACCATCGCCGCGTCCACATCGGCTTCGTCCACAGCAGTCCTGGCCGCGGCGACGTCTGGCGCCTTTGTGACATCAACCTGCGCATCGTCGCCGCCGCTCTGCACGCGCAGCTGGTCCTGGGTCGCAGCTGCCAGCCGGGTGCCGGCCTCGTCGGTCACGGCGACGTCGTACGACGGTGGGCCGCCGCCGATGACGTTGGCAGCGACGATTCCTCCGACGACGAGCAGGAGCAAGATCGCGGTAGAGACCACGAACGACTTGTCGCGGATCCGAGTCGCGACCTCACGCGCGGCCACGAGCCGCCACCATTGTGGCGACGTGTTCATGCGACGGCCTCACGGAAGATCTCGGCGAGCGTTGGTGTACGTCGCCTGAGCTCCCTGACCGGCCCTCGCCGCAGTGCCTCACGCAGCACGGCTTGGAGCGCGTCGTCGTCGTCGATCTCGAAGACGACCACTTGCTCGGGTCCATGTGCATCGGCATCGAGGACGCGGACACCAGGGAGGTCGCCGACCCAGGTTGCTGTGTCTTGCCCAGTGAGGTGCAGCGCGTAGGCGTCGCCGCGCTCGCGGCGGCGTAGGTCGTCGACCGAGCCGGTGGCGACGACGTGTCCGTCGGAGAGGATGACAACGTCGTCGCAGATTCGCTCGACGAGCTCGAGTTGGTGACTGGAGAACAGGACGGGCACCCCCGCATCGACCTGCTCCCGGAGAAGTTCGGCCATCATGTCGACGGCGAGTGGGTCGAGGCCGCTGAACGGTTCGTCCAGCACCAGTGCAACCGGCCGATGGATCACGGCCGCAGCGACCTGCACGCGCTGCTGGTTGCCGAGCGAAAGGGTCTCAAGGGCGTCGCGGCCGCGGTCGTCGAGGCCGAGCCGACCGAGGAGCGCGTCGCTGCGCGCGCTGGCGGTCGCTTTGTCAGCGCCGTGCAGCCGCGCGATGTACTGCAACTGTTCAGCCACCGGCATCTTGGGGTAGAGGCCACGTTCTTCCGGCATGTATCCGAACGACCGACGCTGCTCGACGGTGACAGCCTGGCCGTCCCACCGCACGTCGCCCGAGTCGGCCGCTAAGACGCCCATGATGATGCGCATCGTCGTCGTCTTGCCGGCACCGTTGGCGCCCACGAAGCCGGTCATCCGGCCTGGTCGCACCCCGAACGACACCTCATGAAGGACGCGGGTGCCGTCGAAAGTTCGGACGACTCGCTCCACGCCGATCCCGATCTCCCTCTCCACCCGGGCCACTGTAAAGGTCGGCTGCTACACCGCCGCGACGAGGCGACTCCTAGCGTCCGTGCGACCGAGCGCCATAGCGACCCCCGCTACGGACGCAAGCTGGGGCGACTTCCTAGCGTCCGTGCGACCGAGCGCCATAGCGACCCCCGCTACGGACGCAAGGGGCTACCAGATGCGGACGCGGTCTTCGGGCTCGAGCCACAGCCCGTCACCCGGCTGGGTGTCGAACGCCTCGTGGAACTCGTCGAGGTTGCGGGCGATGTTGGCCCGGAACTCCGGCGGGGAGTGTACGTCGACCGAGAGCAGCTGCTGCTCGTACTCGTCCCGCCGCTTGCTCCGCCAGCACCTCGCCCAGTTGGTCAGCACGCGTTGCCGGCCGGTCAGCCCGTCGACCACCGGCGACTCCGCATCACCCAGGCTGATCTCGTAGGCCTGCAAGCCGATCGTGAGCCCGCCAAGGTCACCGATGTTCTCGCCGACGGTCATCGCGCCGTTGACGGTGTGCCCGGGCAGGTCGCGCGGCTCGAACCCGTCGTACTGCTCGATCAGCTCATCGGCCCGCTCGTTGAACCGCGCCCGGTCCTCCTCGGTCCACCAGTCGACGAGGTTGCCCTCACCGTCGTACTGCGACCCCTGGTCGTCGAAGCCGTGCCCGATCTCGTGCCCGATCACCGCGCCGATCCCGCCGTAGTTGAGCGCGGCGTCGGCCTCCGGGTCGAAGAACGGGGCACGCAGGATCGCCGCGGGGAAGCAGATCTCGTTGGTGCCGGGGTTGTAGTAGGCGTTGACGGTCTGCGGGGTCATCAGCCACTCGTCGCGGTCGATGGGCTGCCCGATCTTGCTCAGCTGCCGGTCGGTCTCGAACGCCGCCGCCCTTCTGACGTTGCCGATCAGGTCGTCGCGGGAATTTCGAGCGCCGAGTAGTCGCGCCAGGCGTCGGGATAGCCGATCTTCGGTCGGAACGTCGCGAGCTTCTCGAGTGCGCGCTGCCGCGTCTGTGGTCCCATCCAGTCGAGGCGCTCGATGTCTTGGCGGTAGGCCTCGACGAGGTTGGCCACCAGCGCTTCCATCGCCGCCTTCGACTCGGGAGGGAAGTGCCGGGCGACGTACACCTCGCCGACCGCGTACCCGATCGCGTCGTCGGCCAGCGACACGGCACGCTTCCAGCGCTCGCGCATCTCCTCCGACCCCGTCAGCGTGCGGCGGTAGAAGTCGAAGTTCTGCTCGACGAATTCCTTGCTCAGGTACGCAGCCGCGGCATGCACGACCTGCCACCGCAGCCACGGCTTCCAGTCCTCGAGCGGTACGTCGGCCAGCGCCTCCGACAACGCGCCCAGGTACGACGGCTGCCGCACGACCACCTCGGCGAACGATGCCTCGGGCGCCTGCATGCCAGTCGTCCACGCCGCCCAGTCGAACGCCGGCGCCGCCGCGGCGAGCTCGTCGCGGGTCAGCAGGTTGTAGGTCTTGACGACGTCGCGTGACGCGACCCGGTCCCAGTGGCCGGACGCGAGACGCGTCTCGAGCGCCATCACCCGCCTCGCCTCGTCGGCGGCCGTGGCTTCGTCGCGGCCGACCAGGCGGAGCATGGCGGCCACGTGGTCGACGTACTTGCCACGCACCTCGGCGAACGAGTCCTCGCGGTAGTAGGACTCGTCCGGCAGCCCCAGCCCACCTTGGCGGACGTTGACGATGTAGCGGTCGGAGTCTCGGTCGTCGGTGTCGACGTGCGTGACCACCATTCCACCGACACCGTCACGCTCGAGTCGTCCGAGCAGGTGCAGCAGCTCGCCGGTGTCGGCGACCGCATCAATGGCCGCCAGATCGCCGAGCAGGGGATCGAGCCCCAACGCCTCGACGTTGTCCTCGTCCATGAAGCTTGCGTAGAGGTCGCCGATCTTCTGCTCCGCAGAACCCGCTGCCGCCTCGCCTCGCCCAGACCCCTCGGCCGCCTCGGCCAGGATGTCGGCGACCTGCCGCTCGGCATCGAGGAGCAGGTCGACGAACGCACCTGCGGTCGGCAGGTCTGCCGGAATCTCCGCCGACTTGAGCCAGTCGCCGTTGACGTGGCCGAACAGGTCGTCTTGGGGGCGGATGGTCGGGTCTCGGTCGTCGTCCGTCACGGATTGCTGCCTCTCGTCTCGTGGCTCTGCAGCGACAGTATCTCCGGGTGACAAACGCCGGCTGACGGCCGATCCGGTCTGTCACTGTTCGGCGTCGGGCGCGGCAGTTGGCGCACGTTGCTAAAGTCCAGCGGCATGGAGTGCCCAGTCGACCAGTCCGTCCTTCAGATGACCGACCGGCAGGGTGTCGAGATCGACTACTGCCCGCAGTGCCGCGGCGTGTGGCTCGATCGGGGCGAGCTCGACAAGATCATTGATCGCTCCGCCGAGGTTGAGTCGTCGCCCGCGCGTCCGGTGGAGAGTCGCCGTCCCGAGCAGACGTCGAGGTACGACGATCAGCACAGCTCCGACTCTCGCGGCTACAAAAAGAAGAAGAAGGACTCCTTCCTCGGGGATCTTTTCGACTTCTAGCCCCACCCTGGTGGCCATCGCTGCCGTTGCGGCCGCCAGTCGTGCGGTTGAGGGATCGCGCTCGGTCAGGCGGTCATTCACCCAACAGCACGGGGGTGCGGTGTCACACTTGCCGTATGGCCACCCCCACGCAGCTCGCCCCGCCCTCGGACCTCGAGGCAGTGACCCGGTCAGCTCGCCGTGGCTTCTTCTGGGCGATGGCGATCCTCTTTGCCACCGTGGCCCAACTTGCGCTGGCCACCTGGGTCATCTCCGATTGGGAGCAGTTCGAGGGCAAGGCCTTCGGCGCGCGCCTGCTGGCCTACCCGGCGATGATGCTTGCGGCTCCCGCGGTGTGGTGGCTCGTACGTCGCCGGCGCGGATCGACGTACCCCATGCCCTGGTCCGCCTTCGCGCTGATCATGGCTCCCTTCTTCATCGACGTCACCGGCAACACCGTTAACTTCTACGACACCCTCGTCTGGTGGGATGACGCCAACCACTTCTTCAACTGGATCCTGCTGTGTTGGGGCTTCGGCCTCCTCGTGGTGCGCGGCGGCTTCAGCACTCCTCCGTGGGCGCTCGTGTTGACCGTGACCGGGATCGGCGCCCTGCTGGCTATCGGCTGGGAGCTCGGGGAGTGGTACTCGTTCATCCGGCAAGGCAAGGAGCTCAACACGGCGTACGAGGACACCCTCGGCGACGAAGCGCTCGGCGTGCTCGGCGGCTTCGTGGCAGCGCTGATCGTGGCGCGCGGCGTACGACGTAACCACGCCCCCACTGACTAGGAAACTCGCGTATCACAAGCGCGCATGCGCGCCTCCTCTCGACAGACCACTCGACAGAGGAGCCCCCATGAAGCGCGCAACCATCTTCGGAACATCCGCAGCCGCCCTGGCACTCGTCGCCGCAGTTGCGACGCCGGCCCTGGCCGCGACCGTCCTCGGCACAGCCGGGAACGACATCCTGAACGGCACCACCTCCGAAGACACCATCCGCGGGTTCGCCGGCAATGACGAGTTGCGCGGCCGTGGCGGACCAGACTTCGTGAGCGGCGGCCCTGGCCGCGACTTGCTATTCGGCGGAGCCGGCCCCGAGCTCATGCGCGGCGGCGACAACCGCGACTTCCTCACCGGCGGCCTGGGCCAGGACGCCCTCTACGGCGACGCTGGCCGCGACGAGCTCGACGGCGGCGCGCATCACGACCTGATGTATGCGGGCTCAGGCAACGACACCATCTACTTGTCGTACTTCGGTGAGGACCACGGCCGCGACTACGCCAACTGCGGCCCGGGCTTCGACACCGTCTACGTCGACGAGGACAGCAACGACGAGATCGCCCCCAACTGCGAAGACATCAACATCGTCCATCCCCACTGACCCGCCACGCCGCGCTAGCTCCTTCGCGTTGCGTCCGTGCCGCCGGTCGCGATAGCGCTCGGTTGCACGGACGTTGGGAGTCACCCCCGCGTTGCGTCCTTGCCAGCGGTCGCGATAGCGCTCGGTTGCACGGACGTTAGGAGTCAGCGGGGCGAGTTGCGGTCGTCGTCGGCCACGGCAGGGTCGAGCAGCTGCCGGCGTTGCGCGTGTACGCCGGCCTGGAATCGGGTCCTGGCGCCGAGTCGGTCCATCAGCTCGGCAACTCGTCGACCAACAGTCCGGCTGCTCAGGTCGAGCTGCCGAGCGATGGCATCGTCTTTGAGGCCGGAGGCGAGCATCGTCATCAGCCGCGCATCACCCGGCGCAACCGCATCGGCCGGGCCAACCACCGGCAACGCCTGCCCCCACAGCAAGTTGAACATCTCGATGAGAGCGTCCAGCAGCGCACACGGATGGACGACCAGGGCGCTGTCGACCAACTGGTCAACGGCCAGCGGGAGCAGCGCGATCCGCTGGTCGAAGATGGCTAGCTTCATCGGCACCTTCGGGTGCACCCGGGACACCTCGCCGGCGTCGGCCGCGCTGAACGCCTCGTCGACTGCACCCGGGAGATTTAGTGAGTCTGGTGAGTAGAGGCCCCACACACGGACGCCGTCGCGCAGCTTGCCCCGGACCGTCGCGTCGGTCTGCTCGGGCGTAGCGGCATACGGAGGTCGATCGATGACCATCAGCTCGCGCTCGGTGGTGTTGAGCAGCTGGGCGAAGCGGTTGGCGATCATCGACTGCCCGACCACCACCTCGACCAAGTTCTCGGGCCGCTGCTGTTGCATCGTCTGCATCTCGCTGAGCAGGGCACGCGCACCCATCGCCGCCTCGTCGAGCTTGATCCGCTCGCGCGCGACCAGGATGTCGACGGCCACATCAGGGCGCACCGGGATCAGCGTGCCGGGCTCCGTGTCGGGGCGATGCACGAGCCCGAGCTCCTCGAGGTCGGACGTCCACCGACATACGTCATCCTCGGCTGTCGCCAGATTATGCGCCAGATCGGCCACCGAGCTCCCCGGTTCGGCGAGCAAGGCGCGGTAGACACGCTCGACTTCGGGGGACACCCCCACGGCCTCGAGCACGACGCCTCCTGTCCAGTCCTCGACATGTCCGGAACGCGCCACCCGCGGACGTGGCGCATAGCCGCAGCGGCCGGATAGAACCGACACATGACTCTATCTCGCCCGTCCGGGCGGTCCTTCCCCCTGCTCGTCGCATCCACGCTGGTGGTTGGGCTGGGGAGCCTGCCTGTGTTGGACGGGCCCGCCGCCGCTTCGTCGCCGCGAGAGGTCCCCAGCGCCGCACCGCCTGACGTCGCAGACGGCGTCGCGTGGGAGTACTCGACTGTCACGCTGGTCACCGGCGACAAGGTCACGCTCGGCCAGGCAGCTGGTCACCAGCCGACGGTCGCCTTCGAGCCGCGTCGAGGCCCACGCGCCGGGGCAGTGTCCGACTTCTCCGTGCGGCGCGACGACGGTGGCGTCACCGTCATACCCACCGATGTCGCCGGGTTGGTGCCGTCGGTGCTCGACCCGGCGCTGTTCGACGTCACCGGACTGGTCGAGATGGGGTACGACGACGCGACCACCGACACGCTGCCGCTGATCGTCGAACGCGCCGCCGGAGTGCGGACCCTTGCTGCGGCGAGCGATGCGCTGGAGCCCGAGCACGTCCTGAGCAGCATCCATGCGACCGCTGTGACGCTGGACAAGGGCTTAGCCCTCGACTTCGGGCTTGAGCTCAACCAGGTCGACGAATTGCGTGGCCCGGTGGCCGTTCGGGAGCTCGGAGGCCTCAGCCAGGTCTCGCTCGACCGGCAGGTCACGGCGTCGGCCCTCGACGCCTACCTCAACCAGATCAAGGCTCAGCCGGCGTTCGACAGCGGTCTCGACGGAGCCGGCGTCAAGGTCGCGGTGCTCGACACCGGGGTGGACGCCGCCCATCCCACGCTCGACGGGCAGGTCGATGACCAGGCCAACTTCACTGACGGCAGCAGCACCGTCGACGGCAACGGGCACGGCACCCATGTCGCGTCACTGGTGGCGGGCACCGGCGCACTCTCCGACGGTGCCCGCCGAGGCATCGCACCCGGCGTCGGCCTGATCTCCGGCAAGGTGCTCGCCGACGACGGCTTCGGCCAGGAGTCGTGGGTCATCGAAGGCATGGAGTGGGCGGTCGCCCAAGGAGCCGACGTGGTCAACCTCAGCCTGGGCGGCCCTGCGGGCACCACGGACGACTCCCTCGTGCAGGCCCTCGACACCCTCACGGCGCAGTCGGGGACGCTCTTCGTTGTCGCGGCCGGCAACCGCGGCGGCTTCGGAGGAAACCCGTTCACCATCGACTCGCCTGGGACGGCTGCTTCAGCCCTGACCGTGGGAGCGGTCACCTCCTCCGACTCTCTCGCGGTGTTCTCGAGCGAGGGACCCACACGCGGCAGCTACCGCGCGAAGCCCGACATCGCTGCGCCCGGTGTCAACATCCCCGGTGCCCGAGCCGGCACCCACACCGGCAACGTGTACGTCGGCATGTCCGGCACCTCGCAGGCCACCCCACTCGTCGCCGGGTCGGCCGCGCTGGTCATGCAAGCTCACCCTGACTGGACCTGGCAACAGGTCAAGACCGAGCTGGTCGGGACGGCCGACCCGGCCCAGTTCCAGACGACGTACACCCACGGCAGCGGACGGCTCGACCTCACGCAGGCGACGACGCAGTTCGTCACCGCAGACCGCTCGTCGTTCGACTACGGCTACCTACGGCATCCCGACGAAGCCGTCCGCACGCGCACGCTCACCCTGACCAACGACGGCGCCGCCCCCGTTGACGTCACGATCACGGACCAGGAGCAGCTCGACGGTGGCGGGATCTTCAACCCTGGTGGCGAAGTGTTCGCTCCCGAGGGCGCCCTGACGGCGAGCCCGTCGACGCTGACGATCCCCGCTGGAGGCGAGGCGCAGACCGTGGTCACGCTCGACCCCGCGCTGTTCGACGACGGGTTGTGGCAAGGCAAGGTGACCTTCTCGTCCGAGGGCACGTCACTGCTCAACCTGCCCGTCGGCCTCTATGACGAGCCCGCACGGTATGACGTCGACGTGCGGGTGATCGACCGCAACGGCGACCCGTACGCCGGCGGATCCGTGCAGCTGCAGGACGGCGTCAAAAACCTGTTCCACAACATTCAGCTCGACGAGAACGGCCGGGGCACGGCACGGATCGCACCGGGTCACTACAGCGCCTTCTCCCGAGTCGTCACACCGGCTGGTACTGCGCCGAGCCAGACGTTCACGATTGCGGGGATGGCGGAGGTTCCGATCACGGAGGACACCTCGATCACCATCGACGCACGTAAAGCGGAGCGGTTGCGAGCTCCGGACGTGCACCATGCGTCGACGCGGGTCGTGCATGCCTCGCTCAGCTACGCCCGGCACAGCGAGACGGGCGGCGGCTACATCGACTTCGCCGGCTTCTCCCCGGCCGACATCAACGCCGGCCGCATCTTCATCACGCCCACGAAGCCTGTCCGCCACGGGTCTTTCGAGGCGGCCCTGCGCTGGCGCCTCGAGCGGACCGGTTTCGTGTCGCCCGGCCAGCCTTCGGCATACGAGCTGTTGCGGACCGCGCCGAGATTCACCAGCCCGCTGTCTCCCGCGTTGACCAAGAGGGACGTCGACGACCTGGCTCGCGTCGAGGACATGTTCGGCGCGATGTCGCGGTCGGCCAGCACGCTCGCGGGTCGAGCCTGGATGACTGACGAGTCGGGGATCGCGCTGATCTCCTACCGGCAGGTCGACATACCCAGCAAGCAGGTCGAACTGGTCACCGCTGCGCCGGACGTGATGTGGTACCAGTGCCTCTTCCTGCCGAGCGAGCAGATCCAGGCATCACGGCTGTGCCACCCCGAGACGCAGATCTACGCCAGGGGCGAGGACACGAAGTCACGCTGGTCCGCCGGCCTGCATCCGGATGTCGTGGACAGCTTCCACAACTCGAGCACGATGTTCTTCGACACCGCGCTGTCGGACGGGCCGCACCTCGGCAGGGTCGACGGCCACGCGGTCGACAGCTCGAGCCTGACGCTGTACCGCGACGGAGAACAGGTGGCGGTCAGGGACGGAACGTTCGGCTTCTTCCCAGTGCCAGACGGCCCCGGCAGCTTCCGCCTCGATCAGCGGTGGGCGCTCGATCCGGAGGTCTTCCCGGTCAGCCAGCAGGCACAGACGAGTTGGACGTTCAGGTCTGAGCCACCGGACGATCCGACGCAACAGTCGGCGACGACGCCGCCGCTGCTCCAGCTCTGGTACGACGTGGAAGTGGACGGCCTGGGCAAGGCCTCGACGCGGGGCCCGCTCCCGGTCACGCTGCGGGTCGGCCACCTGGCCGGCGCGGACGATCCGTCGAAGATCACCGGCGCGCAACTCGAAGTTTCGACCAACGGCGGCAGCACTTGGTCAGCCGTGTCCCTCAAGCGAGCAGGCAACGGCGCCTACCGTGGCGCAGTGCCCAAGCACAAGCTCGTTCCCGGAGGGAGTCTGTCGTTCCGCACCCAGGCGACAGACCAATCCGGCGGGACCGTTGACCAGACCGTGCTGGGGATGATCCCCGTCCGCTGACCGCCGTCTCCATCTTCCGCCTACGCCTGGTGATCGAGCTATGTCGACATCGAGGGGTGTCGACCAGGCTCGACCGCCGTTAGCCCAGGTCGAGCTTGTCGACATCGAGGGGTCTCGACAGGCTCGACCGCCGGAAGCCCAGGGCGGGAGGTGTTCCTGCGGCTGCCTCCGGTCACGGACGCTGCGACGTGGCCAGGCATGATCGTCGGGTGACTGACCTCGATCGGCTGCTCGAGCCTGACGCCTGGGGCATCCACAGTCACTGGGTCCACGCCTCTGATCGTGTCCTCGAGGTAGCATCCGAGACCGTCCGCCGGCTTCGCGACGTCATCGGAGTGCCACCGCCTGACCTGGACGCGACCGGGCCGATCGTGACCCGGCCCGGCCGTGCCCTTGGGCTCGGTGACGTCGAGGTCGACTGCGAGGACGGGCAGACGATCGCCGTCGGCGATGCGCTGCCTGCCGACTTCCCGCTCGGCTACCACTGGCTTCGTACGTCGGCCGGCGCCACCCGACGGCTCATCGTGTCGCCGGGCCGGTGCTGGCTGCCGGACGGGTGGCGCGCCTGGGGGTGGACCGTCCAGCTCTACGCCGCCCGCTCGCGCGGCAGCTGGGGAATGGGCGACCTGGCAGATCTGCGCGCGATCCGGGAGTGGTCCCAAACGCTGGGGGCCGGGTTCCTGCTCGTCAACCCGCTGCATGCTGTCGCGCCGAACCTGCCGCAGGAGGCGAGCCCTTACCTGCCCGCCACGCGTCGGTTCCGGAACCCGATCTACCTGCGGGTCGAGGATGTGCCGGGTGCCGACCGCGTCGACCTGTCGAGGTGGTCAGCACCTGCGACGGCATACGGCGATGAGGATCTGATCGACCGCGACGCCACGTGGACGGCGAAGCGGGAGGCATTGGCCGCCATCTTCACGGCCACCGGAGCCAGCGCCGCATGTGAGGAGTGGTGCACGCAGCAGGGTGAGGCGCTCACGGGATTTGCCACCTGGTCGGCGCTCGCGCAGGTGCATGGGCCGGACTGGCGCGCTTGGCCGGACGACCTGCACGACCCCACGGCACCGGCCGTCGCCACGTTCGCCGCGGACCACCTGGACGACGTTCGCTTCCAGTGCTGGCTCCAGTGGTTGCTCGACGGTCAGCTTCGCGATGCGAGTGGTGGCCTCAACGTGCTCCAGGACCTTCCGATCGGAGTCGACGGCGGCGGTGCAGACGCGTGGGTGTGGCAGGACACGCTCGCGACGGGCGTCCGGGTGGGCGCGCCGCCTGACATCTTCAACCAGTCGGGGCAGGACTGGGGCTCGCCGCCGCTCGTCCCGTGGCGGCTCCGGGCGGCCGACTACGTGCCGTTCATCCAGTCGATCCGGGCGACGATGGGGAGCGCCGGCGGCATCCGCATCGACCACGTGATGGGGCTGTTCCGGCTGTGGTGGGTCCCCGATGGCGCGTCGCCGGCTGATGGTGCCTATATCCGTTACCCGAGCGAGGACCTGCTCGACATCGTCGCGCTCGAAAGTCACCGGGCTCAGTCGCTCGTCGTCGGTGAAGACCTCGGGACGGTCGAGGCTGGTGTCCGTGAAGCACTCGCCGACCACGCGATGCTGTCGTACCGCCTGCTGTGGTTCGAGGACGACGACCCGGCAACCTGGCCGCCCGCGGCGATGGCGGCCGTGACGACGCATGACCTGCCGACCGTGGCCGGACTGTGGACTGGGGCAGACATCGACGAGCAGAGCCGGTACGTCGACGCCCCCCAGTCGGAGCTGGACAGCGGCCGGGCGATGCTGCTGTCACGCTGGCGCGAGCAGGCGGGACTCGCTGCCGATGCGTCGGCCGAGCAGGCGGTCGAGGCGGCACATCGCTGGCTGGGCAGGGTCCCCTCGATCCTCGTCTCGGCGACCCTTGAGGACGCCGTTGCCGGTCGCCGCCGGCCGAACCTGCCCGGCGTGACCGAGCGCGAGAACTGGTGCATCCCGCTGCCGGTGCGCGTGGACGACCTACCACATCACCCCACAGTGAGCCTGGTCGCTCAGACCCTTGACACAGCAGTCAACAACCCCTAACTGCTGGCCGTTAGGGGAGCTCGACCTCGGCCAGCGCGTCCTGGGCCTCCGCAAGCAGGATCTTCTCGGCTTGTCGGTAGGCATTCCACGCCTCGTCCGCGGTGTCGCCGACTGCCGTCAGACCGACGCGGCCCACCTCGGTGAGACAGCTGATCATGTGGAAGACGATGCCGGTCTGGAGCGACTGGTTGAAGTGGAGCCCGTGCCTTGCCACGACATCGAACAGGTCCTCGATCGACAGCGCCTTCAGGGCTGCGGACTCGAGGTGGTCAGTTGCCACCAGATGCTTGCGCGCCCCGGCCGCCGTGACGAACCGTCCACTCTCGCCGTCATATGCACCGTCCGTGAGGAACTGCAGAGTGAGAAATGGATGTGTGGTGCCGCCCTTGCGCAGGTTGATCTCGATCGCGTATGACGACCAACCGCCCTCGGAGTCCCGCACCACCACGAAGTCCACGGCGAATCGGCCAAACACACCGAGCTCCGCCAGCCGCCTCCCCACGGCCATGGCGTGCCGGCTGATCTCTCGCGAGTACGCCTGATCCGCGGGGAAGACACAGCCCAAATAGGACTGGCCGCTGGTCCCGCCGAGCAGCTGGTCGTGAGTCGAGAGCAGCTCGACGATGCCGTCGGGCAAGACTCTGAGCTGCACGCTGGGGCTCCTCAGCTCCTCCCCCGAGATACGCTCCTCGACGATCCCGCCGCGTTCGGCGAACTTGGCCATGTAGTCAGCCAGCGCGACTTCGTTTGATTCGAGCTGCATCGCAGCTATCCGCGCACGCACCACGTCTCGCTCGTCACCGTCACCGGCCGCGGGGACGTCGCGGAGATCGACGAGTGCGTTGCCCTCGCCTGAGACACCCTCGTTGAGCTTGACGATGACCTCGGCAACCGATGGATGTGCCTGCCGGATCTGCATGATCGCGTCGGCGATCTCATCTGGCGTGCGCAGGTCCTCAACGCCCCTGGGGAAGGGCACTTGGACTTCTTCGAACACCCGACGGCATCCGGTCTTGCTGCCAAGGTCGGCAAGCCGTGGGTCAGCGCCGTACATCGGGATCCCGAGGATGATCGCGATGTCACGTTCGAGCTCGGTGGTGTTGTAGGGGATGAGGTGTGAGTGATGCGGATTGGGGATGAGCTCACGGATCCGGTGCAGCACGCGTGGACGTTCGAGGAGCTTCTCGCTGAGCGACCGCGGAGAGGAGTCATGGGCGTTGACGAGGGAGAGTCTGGCTCGGGCGTGGCTCGGGATCACGCCAGGTAGCTGGGCGAGGTAGTACTCGACGATTGACTCCGCGATCGGCATGGACGTCACATAGACCATCCGCAACCGCGGCTGCCGCAACAGGAGAAGCAGGAACAGGAACCGCTCCTCCATTGCCTGAGTCAGGCCGCCGCTCGATGACACCACCTTGTCCAGACTCACCGACGGGACCACGACGACAGACTCATCCTCAAGGTTTTGGCTCCAAGACTCCCAGACCGACGGCATCCGCTGCTGCACTCGGTCGAAGAGCGCATACCGCTGCGCTTCGTCGAGTGCCGAAAGCATCGTCGGTACGTCGGTCTCTGGCTCCAGCCTTGATCCGCTCATGTCGCGACCGTCATCGTGTTGAACGCCTTCACGTCGAAGGCACGGACGGGGCGGCTGAACCCTCTGAGCTCCAGCTCGCCGACCGTTTCCGCCTCAACGATGTCCTCCACCGCAGACACCACGCGCTGAGACGCGAGCACCTGCCAGGGACCCGCCTCTGAGCACAGGCGTGCCGACAAGTTGGTCACGCTCCCTATCGCGGCGTAGTCGAAGCGACCCTCGAACCCGATGCGGCCGAGGGTGGCATACCCCTGGGCGACACCGATTCCGAGAGCAAGGTCATGACCCCTCTTGTACCAGGAGGCGGCCAGCTCCCGAGTGCGCTCACGCATGGCCACCGCCATCCTGAGCGCTTGCTCCGGTGCGTTCTGACAGGGCATCGGGTCGTTGAAGAACACCATCAACCCGTCGCCGGTGAACCGCTCGAGCGTGCCTTCAAAGGCATGGATCAGGTGACCCAACGCTTCGTGGTACTCGGCGAGCACGCCCATGACTTCTTCTGGCTCGCTGGACTCGGCGAACGGAGTGAAGTTGCGAAGGTCGCAGAAGACCACGACGATCTCGCGACGATGGCTGTTCAGGAACGACTCGTCGCCTGAATCCACCACCAGATCGGCCAGTTGAGGAGACAAGAACCTGCGCAGCCGGTTGACTCGCTGCAGCTCGGCCACCTGGTCCCGGACCCGATCCTCGAGCTCGCGATTCCACGTCGCGAGTTCGTCGGACTGCCGCCGGATCTTGTCCTGGTAGTGCTTCACGCGTGCCAGCGACGCCACCCGCGCAAGGAGTTCGCTCTGCTCGAACGGCTTTGTCACGAAGTCATCGGCTCCGCATTCCAGCGCGCGGAGCTTCTGCTCCTCGCCACTAGCCGTAATCATGACGACCGGCAGAAACGCGGTATGACGGTCGGCCCGGATCCGCCGACACACCTCGTAGCCGTCCATGCCGGGCATCAGGATGTCGAGCAACACCAGGTCGACGGTCTCGTCCCGTAGGACACGGAGCGCCTCCTCCCCTGACGCGGCCGTCAGCATCCGGTATCCCCGCGGGCTTAGGACCGCGTCAAGCAGGCGGAGGTTCTCCGGTCGGTCGTCGACGGCCAGAATCGTGGCGTCAGGCATCTCGACCGCCACCTGCGAGAAACGCCTCCACTTGACCGGGGAGAGCAGAGACGCTTATCGGCTTCTCCAGGTAACCATCGAACCCAGCCGCCGCCGCGCGCTCTCTGTCCTCGTTCATCGCGAACGCGGTAACGGCGACGACGGGCACACTCTTGGTAGGCGAATTCTGCCGAAGCCGGTGTAGCGCTTCAGTGCCGTCAATACCCGGCAGCTGGAGATCCATCAGCACCAAGTCGGGCGCATACACCGAGGCGAGTTCGACCCCTTCCTCGCCGGAGCCGGCCTCGATGATCTCGTAGCCCGCATGACTCAAGACGTCGCGGACCAGTTTCATGTTCAACGCGTTGTCCTCGACCACCAGGATCCTCTGACGACTCATGAGACCCCCTCTGCGGACCGCACGCTCGACGCACCCAAGCGCAGAGCGTCGATGCCTTCGAGAGCGGCAACGAAGGTTTCGCGGCTCACCGGCTTGATGAGATATTCCGCGGCACCGAGCGCGAGGCCCCGGGACCGCTCATCGACGATCGAGACGACAACAACGGGGATATCCGCGGTCTTCGGATCAGCCTTCAACGCCGCTAACACCTGCCATCCGTCCAGGCCTGGCAGTCGGATGTCCAGGATCACGGCCGCCGGCGCGTGACGGTTAACCAGCTCCAACCCCTCGGTGCCATCGGTCCCGGTCACGATGTCGATTGGGAGCCCTTCGACGTATGCCGTCAACAGGTCGAGCGACGCCCTGTCGTCGTCGACGAGCACGACGGTGGGTTGGTCGCTCTTCGCCAGCGCATCGAGTCGGCCACTCAGATTCCGACCGGGCCGGAACGGGATGGCGAACCCGAACGTGCTCCCCACACCCTCCTCGCTGTCCAACCACATGCGTCCTTCGAAGAGCTCAACAATCCGTCGGGACAGGGTCAGCCCGAGGCCCGTTCCTTCCTCCTTGGGGGCGCCGCGCGCGCCCTGCTGGAACGACTCGAATATGCGCTCCCGATCCTCTGGCGGGACACCGATCCCGTCGTCGGTGACCGTGATCACGAGCTCGTGGTTTCTCGAACCGCCGCCACCCGCACGTTGCCACCGTCTGGAGTGAACTTCACCGCGTTCGAGAGCAGGTTCAAGATCACTTGCTTGAACCGAAGTTCGTCCGCCTCGACATCGGCGACGTCGGTTGCTATGTGGAGGTGCAGGCTGATCGCGTGCGCGGCGGCGCGCTCTCTCACCAGCGCCAGACCGTACTCAAGAGCCTGGCGCACCGAGAAGGTGCTCCGCTCCAGCTCCATCTTTCCGGCCTCCACCTTGGAGAGGTCGAGGATCTCGTTGAGCAGCTCGAGAAGGTGCCGTCCGGAGTTCCAGATGTCGCGGAGATACTCCTCTTGGCGCTCGTTGATGTCACCGAACATCCGATCGAGCAGCACCTCGGAGAAGCCGATCACCGCATTTAAGGGCGTGCGAAGTTCGTGGGACATGCTGGCCAGGAACTCGGACTTGTGGTGGCTCGCGATTTCCAGCTCAGCGGTCTTTGTTTCCAGCTCTCCGAAGAGGCGGGCGTTGAGGATTGCCAACGCCGACTGGCTTGCAACGGTTTGCAGCAGCTCAAGGGTGTCCTCCGAGAAGCTGCCGGCCGTCTTTCGGCGGATGACGAGTGCGCCTACCATCCGGTCCTGCCTCAGCATGGGCACCGCGAGCACCGAGCGCCAGCCGTCGTCATACAGGATCTGGAGGTGCGGGTCTAGCTCGGCAACGCTGAGGTCAGGGACCTCGAGAGGGCGCCGGTCGAAGGCCGCCCTCCCGACCAGGGTGGACTCGCGTTCGATGCGGACGCTCCTCAGTCGGTCCAGCATCTCCTGGCTGCTTCCGTAGGCACTGCGCACGGAGAAACAGCCGTCGGAGTCGACGTACTCCATGATTGACCCACCGTCCGTGCCGGTGATCCGCACGGCGTGCATCACGATCGTGGCGAGGACCTCGTCGAGGTTCAGGCTGGAGCTGACAGTTTCGCCGACCTCGCTCAATGCCTCCAGCTGCTCGACTTTCGTTGCTAGCTCGGCGGTGCGGGACTCCAGCGCTCTGACGAGTTCGACGTTGCGGATGGCGATCGCGGCGTGGGCTGCGAAAACACCGAGCAACTCGATGGCGCGTTTGTCGAACGGGTCGACGTGAGTACGCCAGACCTGGAGTACTCCGACCACCTCGTCGTCGAGCAGCATCGGGGCAGACATCAGAGTCCGGTATCCGGCCGTGCGTTGGATGTCCTGACGCCGGTATTCGGGGTCGGTCAGGACGTCGGGGATCTGCTGGGTGCGGCGGTCGAGCACGACTCGGCCGAGAAGAGAGTCCCGACTGATGACGATGGGGTGGCTCTCGATGTAGTCGAAGAACTCAACAGGAGCCGCTCCCGAGCGTCGAGACACGTGGAATACGTCGCCGTCTGGCAGGTAGATCAGTGACGCGTCTGCTCGGCACAGCGCAGCGGCTCGGTCGACGATGGTGTCGAGGACTGAGTCGGGGTCGGCGGCAGAGCGGCCGAGCGCGGTGAGAATCTCGTTCGTCGCGGCGAACTGCTCGGCTGCATCCCCGAGGTCGCGATGAAGACTTTCGTAGTCGGCTTCGGGGGTTGCGCTAGTGGCCACTGGCTCATCAGTCACGATCACCCTCCGCCCGTAACGCGAGGGTGCCCGCCTAGTCAGTGTGCGCGTATCAGCCCGAACGGCGCAATAGCGTCCCCCGACTCATTGCGCTGAGGAGCGCGCAGCGGTCGCAGAACCGTAGGGCTGCCTGGCTGCACGGCTGCCTACTGAAGGGAGGGGGCTCAGCCCTCGGAGCTCTGGCTGGCGAGCTCCTTGCGAATCTCGTCCATGTCGGCGCTCTTGACCGCGTCGATGAGTTGCTCCAGCGCGGGCGCGGGCAGGGCACCCGGGCGAGCGTAGAGAAGGATGCCTTCCCGGAACGCCATCAAGGTGGGGATCGAACTGATTCCCAGGCCTCCGGAGAGCTCCGGCTCGGCCTCCGTGTCGACCTTGGTGAAGGTGACGTCGGTGTGCTTCTCCGACGCGGCGTCGAAGATGGGCCCGAACTGCCGGCACGGACCGCACCAAGCCGCCCAGAAGTCCACCAGCACGATGCCGTCGGACTCAACGGTGGGCTGGAATGTCTCCATGGTCAGGTTCTGGGTGGTCATCGCCTCTACCTTCGTTGTTTGGTCGTCCTCAGTGCAACGCCGCGACACCCCGCGGTGTTCCATCCTCGCGCTTCCGCGCACCCGGCGCCCTACCCGTCGACGAGCAGGCCGCGGATCGGGCCCTGGAGCCGGTCGGCTCTTCGCGACACGTGCGCCAGCATCGTCAGGCGATGTGTCCGGGGCAGACCTGCCGCCGTGCGGCGGGCCTGCTCCTCCGCGGCCGGGCGCCATACCTTGTCGATGACAGCACACGGCTCACCCGCCACCTCCTCGATCGGGCGCTCGGTGTGCTCAGACCAGAGGCGCAGTCGCGTCTCGCGCGCCAAGGTGCTGTCGCACGTCAGCACGTTGACCTCGGTGTCGTTGAACAGCGAGTGCTCGTTGAGGTTCGCCGAGCCGACCGTAAGCCAGCGGTCGTCGACGATGCCAACCTTGGCGTGCACATAGACCGGCCCTGACTTGGTGTCGTCGTAGCCGACGACGGTGGTCGCCAGCAGCCGTCCGGCGTCCGCATCTGCGTCGAGCAGTCGCCCGAGCTGCCCGCGCGTGGTGTCGGATCCGTTGCTTGGCTTGGCGGGGAGCAACAGCACGACCTTGAAGTCGTCGTGTGGTGGGTGCTGCAGCTTGTCGACGAGCACGTCCACCACCTCAGGCGACCACAGGAACTGGTTCTCGAGGTAGATGAAGCGCTGCGCCGACCGCAGCGCCCTCAGATAGGCATCGAGGATGGTGAACTCGCCTCGCGCAGCGAACTCGTACGTGCGCTCGGGCACGGTGCGCAAGACCTGGAGCTGAGTGTCGCCAGCGGGAGCAGGTACGACCGGATCGGGCAGTTTGTCGCCCGTCACCTCTCCCCAGCGCTGGTTGAAATGCCGGCCGACATCGGCGACCGCCGGGCCCCGCAGGCGCACGGCGGCGTCGTGCCATCCCAGGTCGGAGTCCGGCGGGTGGAGCAGGTCGTCATACCGGTCGCCCTGGAGTGCCGTCATGTCGACGCCCCCGACGAAGGCGACGTCACCGTCGACGATGACCAGCTTCTCGTGGTGACAGTGCAGGGTCCGTTCGCGCGAGTCCAACGCGCACTGCAGGCGGCTGTCTCGCACGAACTCGTCGCGAGCCTGTCTGACCGCCCGCCGCGACGGCGGGAACACAGGCACGGGCGGACCTGCCCAGAGCAGCAGTCGGACTGGCACCCGCTCAGCCACCTCGGCCAGCAGGTCCCGCAACGACATCGCGTCGGAGCCACGATTGAGCTTGAACTCCGGCGTCGCGTGCCAACCGGCGATGTGAACCGATTGCTTGGCAGACCGGATGGCGTCCGCCATCGCAGGCAGGGCCACGACGCCGTCGATGAGCACCTCCACCTTGTTGCCGTCGCGGACCGGCGCTCGGGTCGACCACCATCCGCCGTCGTCGGACGGGTTGAGCACGGTGTCCCAGCCGAGTCGCCTCAGCCGCCGCGCATGGTGGCGGCGCGTCTGCGACTCGATGGCGTCTCCGAGCTTCGCGTCGACGCTGTCGAACCATCCGCGTATGCCGGTCACACCTCACATCGTCGCCTGACCACCCCGTGTGTGCACCTTTGGCCCGACGAGCACCGCGCGAGCGCCCCCTTCGGCGAGCCATGTCGGCGCGCGCAAACCAAGGCTGGATAGTGGACGCCGTGACGCGTTCGTGATTCTGTCAAGCAGCACCCCTCACCGGATCCAGTGAGAAGTAGGTCTCATGCCACTCAGACATCGCATCGACCGCGCAGCCCTCTCCATGGTGGCTCTCGCCTTGATGCTGACACCCGCCACGATGGCCTCCGCGGATCCGGTTGCTGCGGACATCCCCACGCAAGGCGAGGGAATGGCAGCGTCGGCCGCTCAGCTAGGTGGCAGCCGAGCCGTTATCGAGCGGCGCGTCATCGGAGAGAGCGTCCGGGGCCGCGACATCTATGCCTTCCGGCTCGGCAACCCCGACGCACCCATCACTGCCGTGGTGGTCGGAAGCATGCACGGCGACGAGGCGGCCGGCACCCGACTCGCCAGAGCACTCCTCCGGGGCGCACCCGTCCGCCACATCAATCTGTGGGTCGTCCCCACCATCAACCCAGACGGCCTGGCGGCGCACCGCCGACAGAACGCCAACGGTGTCGACCTCAACAGGAACTGGCGCCACAACTGGGAACCTGAAGGCGGCCGCTACAACTCCGGACCCCGACCTTTCAGCGAGCCGGAGACCTGGGCAATGCGGAGATTCCTCAACCGGACAGACCCGAACTTCATCGTCTCCTTCCACCAACCGTTGTACGGCGTTGACTCCGACGCCCCGAAGAACCGCAACCTGATGAACCGGCTGGCCAGGAACCTGAACCTGCCGAAGAAGCCGATCCTCTGTCACAGCGGCGTTTGCCACGGCACGATGACGGGCTGGTTCAACAGTCGTCACGCCGGGGCGTGCATCACGGTGGAGTTCGGATACCGCCCGTCGTGGGACTACCTGACGGGTCGGGCCGCACGAGGAACCGTGAGAGCTGTCCTCGGCCGTTACTGACGCGAGGCACGGAGCGAGGCTCTGAATGAGTGAGGCAAACGGCCAGCCCGGTCGCAGCACGGTGCGCGTCACGACCCTGCGGATGCCGTGCGCCGCGATTGGCGAGGATCCGGTCCCCCTCCTCGACTCGACACTAGAGGCATCGTTCGAGCTCGCCGACGACATTCCGGAGCACATCCGTGCCGGAGCAGCTGTCGGTATGCCGCGATCGCTCCATCCCTACCTGATCCAGAACCGCTACAGCCGCGACCTGGTGCAGACGGACGTGGACTGCATCGTCGTGGAGAACAAGCACCTGCGCGCGCAGTTCTTGCCGCGGCTCGGTGGACGGCTCTGGTCGTTGGTCGACTTGAGCACCGGCCGCGAGCTGTTGCATCGAAACAAGGTCATCCAGCCCGCAAACCTCGCGCTGCGCAACGCCTGGTTTGCCGGGGGCGTTGAGTGGAACATCGCGACGAAGGGCCACACGCCACACACGGCCTCGCCGCTGCATGCCGCTCGCGTCGTCGGGTCGGACGGCATACCGACGTTGCGCATGTGGGAGTTCGAACGGTTGCGCCGCGTCGTCTATCAGATCGACGTCCGGCTGCCACCCGGGTCTCGAGCGCTCCAGGTGTACGTGCGGATTCAGAACCCGAACGTCGAGGACGTCCCGATGTACTGGTGGTCCAACGCGGCGGTGCCCGAGAGCGAGAACGTGCGAGTCATCGCGCCGGCAACCCAGGCATTCAGCACCGCGGGCGACGGGACTGTCAGGGTGGTGCCGATCCCGGAACATGAGTCGAACGACCAGACCTGGCCAAGCCGTAGCCAGCACGCCGCTGACTACTTCTTCGACCTCGGCCATCACGCGCGGCCCTGGATCGCGGCGGTGGACGGGTCCGGCCACGGCCTCGGGCAGGTGTCGACGGAACTGTTGACCGGCCGCAAGCTTTTCTGCTGGGGAACGGCCGCGGGCGGCCGCCGGTGGCAGCGCTGGTTGTCGCCCGAGGGCGGCGACTCCTACCTGGAGATCCAGGCCGGGCTGGCCGCCACCCAGTACGAGCACCTGATGATGCCGGGCGGCGCGACGTGGGAGTGGCTTGAGGCGTACGGCGACATCGATGCGGATCCGGCCCTGGCCCACGGTGACGACTGGCAGGCTGCCGTCGACCACCTCGACGACCGCTTCGAGAGGCTCGGCACGGCGGTAGAGCTTGGCGGAGCGCTCGAAATCGCTACCGCGCTCGCCGACGACCCACCAACGGAGATCCTCTGCACCGGGAGCGGGTGGGGTGCGCTCGAACGCGCATCCCGGGCCGAGTCGGGCGAGAGTTGGGTATCCGAGACGGGCACCCCCTTCCCGACGGAGACGATCGGTCGCGGCCAGGAAATCTGGCGGAAACTGCTCACCGAACGACCCAGTGTCGCCGCCGGTTTGGTCGAGGCGAACCCGCAGTCACCGCCCACGTCGTACGTCGTCGGCGAGGAGTGGGAGACCCGGCTGGCACGCACGCCCGCGTCGTGGGCACGCGACTACCACCTCGGCGCCATGGCGCATGCGGCCGGCGATCTGAACGTCGCGCACAAGCGGTACACCGCCTCGATGGCACAGGTGCCGACGGCGTGGGCTCTTCGAGGGTTGGGCCGCATCGCGACCGAACGGGGAGAGTTTCCGACCGCGGCGAACCTGCTCGGCCACGCGGCCGAGCTAGCGCCCGACCAGCCGACCATCCAGGTCGAAGCAATCACCGCTGCGCTCGCGGCGGGCGATGTCGTGGCCGCCTTGGAGCTCGTCGATGCGGCGCCCTCGCCCGTGCGCGAGCTTGGCAGGGTCCGGCTGCTCGAGGCCAGGGCAGCCCTCGCGGCTGGCGATCGAACGCGATCGGAACGGGTGTTGGCCGGTGGAGTCGTCATACCCGACATCCGCGAGGGCGAGACGTCACTGAGCGACCTCTGGTCGCAGCTCCACCCGGACGAACCGCTCCCCGAGGAGTACGACTTCCGGATGCGCTGAAAAAACTTTGGGCGCGATGTCGATCTGGCCAGGTGCCATCCGTGGAGGGGTGAATAGGTGTGCGCCGGCTCATGCTGGTGGTCGGCGAGCCGCGTGGACGACCCGCTGCCCGTAGAGTCCCCGTGTGGGAATGGCCAGGCAGGGCATCGGCGAGCGGGTGCCCGACTTCGTGATGGTGTCTGCCTCGGGATCGCGGGCACGTTTCTACTCGTTGGCGGGCGGGCGGCCGACTGCCCTTGTGCTCGGCCACGGTGGAGACGCACGTCATACCGAGATCGCGGAGCTGCTGACGGGCCGAGATGATGTCGAAGCCCTGCGTATCGATGACGCATGCTCGGCCGAGGTCTTCGGCGTTGCGGACGACGCTGCGACCGTGCTCGTGCTCGACCCCAACCTGCGGGTCGTCGGCGAGGTGGCGCCGGGACGCCCGGCCAGCGAGATCGCGGCGATCCTCGACCGCGAGGTGCCCGCGACTCCGCCGGCCCGCGTCAACCACCAGGCACCGGTGCTGTTGGTACCTCGCGTGCTCGACGCTGAGGCCCGGCTGCGGTTGATCGACGTACTGGAGCGCCAAGGTGGCGTCGAGACCGGCGTCGAACGCGCGACCGCAAACAGCACCAGCGAGGTGCTAGACGACAGGTTCAAGCGGCGAAGAGACCACACGGTGCACGACCCGGAGCTGATGCGCGAGCTGTCGACGTCGGTCGGGCGTCGGGTGATGCCCGAGGTCTGGAAGGCGTTCGCTTTCCGGGCGACGCGGTTCGAGGGCTTCAAGATCGTCTGCTACGACGGCTCGACGGGGGGATTCTTCCGCCCGCACCGCGACAACCTGTCGCCAGCAACGGCGCATCGCGTGTTCGCCCTGACGCTGAACCTCAACGACGAATACGAAGGGGGCGAGCTGCGCTTCCCCGAGTACGGCAACCAGCTCTATGCCCCTGACGCAGGCGCCGCGCTGATCTTCTCGTGCTCACACCTGCATGAGGTGCGAGACGTAACGGCCGGCCGGCGGTTTGTCCTGCTCTCCTTCCTCTACGGCGAGCCGGTGGCTGCGCCAAACAGGTGACCTTGTCGGTCCGCGGCCTACCGTTCTTCGTCAGGAAGGGGAAGGGTGGCTGGCATGTCAGCGGACCGCGTCGGGCCATCGCCGTCGTATGACGTCATCGTCGTCGGGGGGCGCGTGGCGGGATCGCTCACCGCCCTCCTCTTCGCCCGAGCGAGCCATCGTGTCCTGGTGGTGGAGCGGGCTCGGATGCCGAGTCCCACTCTGTCGACGCACTTCTTCCGGGGAGACCACCTGGTCCGCGTGCTCAGCCTTGCGGGAATGCTCGACGACGTACTCGCTCTGGGTCCACCGTTGCTCACCCGCGAGTACGTCTACGCGGACGGCGAGGCACAGCCGACGGTGGCCCCCGCCCAGGATCCCGGCGCGGCCGGGTACTGCCTGTCGGTGCGGCGGGAGACCTTGGATGCCACGCTGCTCGGCTGTTGTCGCCGCGCGGGCGTGGAGGTGCGGACGTCGACGTCGGTCACCCGCCTGGTGACGGAGCAAGGCCGCGCGGTCGGCGTCGAGCTCAACGACGGCAGTGTGGCCTCGGCTCGGCTCATCGTCGGTGCGGACGGCCGACGATCCATGATCGCGGATGCCGTCCAAGCAGTTGACCGCGAGCGCCATGAAGGAAAGCGCGCCTTGTACTACCGCTACGTGTTAGACATGCCCGGCCCTGGAGGCGAGCCCCCCGATGGCGCTGAGTTCTCGATGATCGGGGACGAGTTGGCGTACGTGTTCCCCAGTGATGCGGGCCTGACGTGTCTGGCCATCAGCGTCAACCTCGCTGAGTACGAGCGACTTCGACACGATGCTCGTCATCGGTTCGAGTGGCTGCTCCGGCGCCACGCCGGTCTGTGGGAGAGGTATGCCAACAGCGCCAAGCAGGGGCGGCTGTTCGGGTCGGGGCCCCAGGACGACTTCGTCCGTCAGGCGGCGGGAGCCGGCTGGGCGCTCGTCGGTGACTCGGGCATCCACCGTGACCCGTGGACCGGTGAGGGCATGGACTCCGCTGCAGTCTCTGCAGCGCTGCTGGTCGACACTGTGACGTCGTCTGGGGGTGTGGATGCCCCCGGGACGTGGGCAATGTCGTACGAACGGGCGCGAGACGACGCGCTCCTCGAGTGGTTCCACGACACCGTGGCGGGCGCCGCGGACCTTTCAGCGGCCTTCGCCTGACCAGTACCACCGGCACGGGAACGACCAGGGTCTTCGCAGATCCCGTTGGCCACCCCTTCTGCCTGATTGTCGAAGTGGATAGCGTGGCCGTTTCGAAGTGAGCGGAGGTCGGGCGATGATCGCGCGGATGTGGCGGGGCTGGGTGCACAGCGACCGGATCGAGGAGTACGTCGACACCGTCGAGCGCACGGGGATGACCGGCTACCGGGCCACTCCGGGCAACCGGGGCGCTCAGTTGCTCACCCGTGATCTCGGGGACGGCCGCGCGGAGATCATCACGTTGAGCTGGTGGGATGACCTCGACCAGATCAAGGCGTTCGCCGGCGACGCCATCGAGATCGCGAAGTACTACCCGGAAGACGATGAGTTCTTGCTAGATCGCGAGACGACCGTGGCGCACTTCGAGGTAGCAGCGCCCCACGCCCTGCCTGAGTAAGTCTCGGAACGTGGAGCTCGAGCCGCAGATCCGTCAAGCAGAGTTCGCGTAGTACCGGCTATTTCCGACTGGCTCAACAGCCACCTCGCAACTGGTTGGTGACCGACCGGCGGGGACGGCGGCTGTGTCAACCGATGGACCAGTCGCGTCTTCACGTGTTGACCTCGCGGGCGTTGCTGAGATCGATCAGGTCCTTGTTGTCGTCCATCAACCGGAAGATCCGGATCCCGTGGCTGGGCTGGTTCGGCAGCATGACTGCCATCGACCCGAGGGGTGTCTTGCGGGTGTCGTCGAGCACGGCGCCGGTGACGTGAATACCCAGCGCGTGGTCGGTGAGCCGCGCGGCACCAGACGTCGTGGTTGCCTGCCGGGCCTCGCGCGCGGCGTCCATGGCGAGAGCGTGCGGGAAGTCGTAGCGGCCCCCGCCGCCCGTCGAAGACACCAGGACGTACTTCGCGGCCACTCGCTCCAAGAGCTCCAGGTTGATGCCGTGCTTGGAGGCATGGTGCGACATCTTGAACACGTCGCTCCCGAGATAGTCGCGCCCACGTGCAGCTTGCAGCTCCCTGGCGAGGATGGGGTTCTGCTCGTTACGCAAGTCCGGGAAGTCCACCGTGGCTTGTGCCCACGAGGTGAACTGTGCGTCAGCCCCCAGCAGCAGTCGCCTGCTCCTCTTCTTTACTGAACGCCGGTTGTGCCGATCCTCGTCGTTGCTGTCGATCTCGGTGTAGATCCGAGAGGCTGGGTATTCGAACATCAAGGTCAGCGACGAGTCGTTGACCTCGACGCCGTACGTGTCGAAGCGGGCGCGAAGCCCCACGCCCGGGCCAATCACGGTTACCTTGACCGAGTCCAGGTAGGTCGTCGTCCCGCTCGTGGGCTGGAAGCGGCGGATCCACGGGCTGATCTCCAGCTCGGCCATCAACTTGTGGAAACTCGCGCTCGGGAAGAAGTAGCCGGGCTCCCAAAACTGGTCGATGCAGGCGTCCGACGCGTACGGCGTCGCCTTGTCAGCCTCGCTCAGCGTGGTCTCGTTGCCGCCGTCGTCACTCGCAGGCGTTGAGCTCCGTCGGCTGTGGAGACCGTTGTACTTCGACAGCAGCTCGCTCATCCCGCCGATGTGGTCGAAGTGCGGATGCGTGGCGACCAGGAGACGGATCTGCCCGGGCGAGCCCGGCTGCTGGATCAGCTGCTTCGTGCCTGTCTCCGACGGCACCTCGACCGCGTGGAGCTTCTCGATCAGATCAGGCAGCTTCTTCGTCGTGGCGACGTCAACGATCGCGAGCCGGCGTACTCCGTCGTTGCTGTCCGGCGGCAGCAGCAGGAGTTGGGTGTCGCCGTCACCGACGTTGAGCAGGAAGTACACCAGTGCATCAGGCTCCTCGAGGACGGCATCGATCAGCGACCCCGCGCCGGCGGTCGGGGGCGCCAGCGTGTCCTTCTCGACTGCTTGGAGTACGCCGCTCACGACAGGTCGTCCTCGTCGTCGATGACCTCGTCGACTGGAGCTATCTTGAGGCGCTTGGCCTTCGGGCGGCGCTCCCGCCTCTCCCGTTCATCCTCGAGCAGACCCTGGGCCTTGCCGCCGTCGAAGACCGCAGCTGCTGAGCCCTGGTAGGCGAGCTTCGCCGCTTCGCGGGCGTCGGCGGAAACGTCGTACACCGCTCCGGGGAGGATGGCGGCGAGGTCGTCGACTGGGGCTTCCTCACCCCAGCCCGCGGCGGTTGTCAGCCGCGCGGCGAAGGTGTCGCCGGCGCGCGGGCGCCGCTGGATGTTGTTCGGCTTGTACAGCTGCAGGCGCACGAGCCGCTGCGGCACGGCGGCGGACATGACCCGATCGTCGGCGTCGTCGTCCCAGAACAGCCGACCAAGGCGGTCGGCGGAGGGCCATGGCCAGCGCAACAGCTCGACCGTGGCACCCACCACCTCTTCGACGACGACGTACTGCCACTCCGTGCGCAACCTCTCCGCGCTCCTGACCGCTCCATGCAGGCTGGGCGGCCACCACGGCGGCGGCCCAGTCGGCTGCGACTCTCCTCGTGCCGGCATGGCGAGCCCTAGTCGTCGGTGAGCGGGTTGTCGGGATAGGGCAGCTGACTGCCGTTGTCGTCCCCGTCCGACGTAGTACGACCGCAGTCCGGTGTCACAGACGACGTACCCCCAGTTGACCAGCTTCTCCTGCAGGTCCTCGGGCATGGCGTCGAGGCGGGTCGGAACGGCGGCGAGCTTCTGGGTTACCGCCGGGTCAGCAGGGATCCTGCTTGGCACTGGATAGCGATCGAGGTCGCTGCGGATCCCGACGTACATGCCGTCACGATCCCCGGAGAGGAACGACCCAACCACCTGCTGTTTGCGCAGCGCTCGCACCTGGTTGTCGATCACGTTCAGCACTCGCAGCAGGCCGCGCCCCCAGTCACCAGGCACGCTCGCCTCGGCACCCATTTGCCCACCGGCGTCACTGACCAGAAGGGTGCGGTAGCGCTTCCAGGCGGTCTCGATGCCGAGGTTGTCGTAGACGCCGCCGTCGGTGAGTGAGATGACGTCCCGGAAACCCTTCTGGTCAGCCAGGTCGTTGCCGTTCTCGGTGACCCAGGTTGCCTTGCGGAGGTTGACCTTGCACGGCGACAGGAACGGGGGAAACGCTGAGGAGGCGGTGACGACTTTTGCCAGGGGAAGCTTCGGGTTGTCGACCCGGCCGACGCGGTAGTCAGCGAGGTACGGCTTGCTGAACCTCATGAGCACGCCCGACTCGAGGTTCGTCGCGTTGAAAACGAACCTCGGCTCGGTCGGCAGGTCCTGCAGCGTTTTCCGGCCGAACAGCGTGTCGCTATACGCCGTCTCAACCCGGTCGGCGATAGACACAAACGGCAACCCGAAACCCTCGAGTACCGAGGAGACGTCGACCTTCTTGCGGGCCATCGTCCGCAACGGCTCCACCACAACCTCTCGGAACGCCTGGGCGACGTCGCCGCGGAAGTCCAAGTCGGACCAGTTCATCCCGAGCACACCCGCGGTGATCGAGCCACCTGAGACGCTCGAGACGCGCTTCAGACCGGGGAGCAGGCCGGCCTCGTTGAGCCGCCACAGCACGCCAACGTGAAAGACCATCGCGCGGTAGCCGCCACCGGAAAGGCAAAGCGCAGTCCCCGGCTCGGGTTGCTCGTCGTTGTACTCATGCGCGAGGCGGTGGACCGGCTCGCGCATGAGGCGCTCGGCGCGCCGACGAGTCGACGGCGTCACGATGGCTCGTCGGTCGGCTGGTCAAGTGATTCGGTCACGGCGGGCTCCTGCGACGCATCCTTGGCAGCCTCCATCGTCGGGTGAGTCCGCATCCGACGCAATAGCCCGAGTTGACTAGGCCTGTACTACGTACGGACCATCATCGCGCCAGGTGACGGCGGGATTCTTCGAGCGACGGGACGAAGCCGGTGCCGCCGACACCCTGGACGGACAGCGACGCGGCCGCGGCTCCGAGCCGGACTGCGTCCTCGAGGTCGTCGCCCATCGCGAGCCTGGCGGCGACCGTCCCCACAAATGAGTCGCCGGCACCCGTCTGGTCGAGGACGTGCGGCGAAGGCGGCGACTCAATGGGTGTTTCGCGCTCACCTTCCCGCAGCAGGACACCGTCTGCCCCACAGGTCATCGCAACAGCTCTGGGGCCTAGCTGCGCGACGCTGGCAGCGGCCGTGCTCTTGCTGACGTCGGCCGGGAGTCCGAGCAGTGCCTGCACCTCCCTTGGCCAGGAGGGCGTCACGAGTCGCGCGAATGGCGCGAGATCGCGCAACGCGCGCGCTGCCTCGTCGACACTGGAGAGCCGTGGGCGGAAGTTCGGGTCGTACACAAACGTGCCGGCCAGGTCCGCGGCTCGCCTGACCGTCACCGCCGCCGAAGGAGAGATCGCACAGGTGACCCCGCTGGTGAGCACGACCGCGTCGCGCAACAAGTCGGGGTCGAGGTCGGTCGGCTCGATCGACGAGCCGACACTCCCTCGCCTGAGGTACACGAACTGCCGCTGACCGGCCGGGTCCGCGTGGCTGAGGTACGCACCGTGTTGACCGGGCATCCGTCGTACCGCCGAGTCGTCGACGCCGAGACGACCCACCTGTTCAACCAGTGCGTCGCCAATCTCGTCATCGGGGACCCGGGCAACCAGCACGACATGAGCACCCGCTGCGGCGGCCGCAGCGGACGCGTTGAGAGCATCTCCCGAAAATCCCAACCGCATCTCTGCGCCAACGGCGAACGCCTCGCGACTAGAAAGCTCGACGAGGAGCTCCCCGATGACGACAACCACCCCAGGGGCGCTCACCAGCGCTGCACCGCGATGACCTTGGCGGCTGCCTTCACGCGCTCGACTCCTGATGGTTCTTCAGTCGGCTGCGGACTTCTGCCAGCCGACCAGGCATGTCGCCGCTAAAGAGGTCGCTCCCAACCCCAACCGCAAACGCGCCGGCACCGACCCACAGGGGGACATCCTCGAGTGGGATGCCGCCGCTGGGCACGAGCGTGGCATCTGGCAGCAGCTGCCGGATGCCGCGCACATAGTCGGGACCCACGACGTGGGCAGGAAAGACCTTGACGATGCCCCGCTTCGCCACGGCGGCGACCTCACCTGGTGAGAACGCCCCTTCGATGAAGAGGACGTCGGCTGCGCTGGCGACTTCGCGAACCTCAGCGCTTGGCCACGGGCTGACCAAGAACGATGCGCCCGCCTCGATGGCCAACCTCGCTGTCTTCTGATCAGTAACTGTGCCCAGGCCGACGATCGTGTCAGGAGATCGCTCGCACACCTCGCGAAGGGCCATCGACCAATCTGGGGTGGTGGCGGTCAGCTCGACCAATGACATCCCGACGTCGATGAGGCTGAGCGCCCTTATGACGGCCTGCTCTGCCGAGTCGGTACGGAGCACGGGAAGCACCACCTGGTCGGCGAGTACCGCCTCTACGTTGGGGCTCATGGCGTCAGGCCTCCTCCACAGGTGAACCCCCAGCTGAGGTCACCCGGCGTTGTCGTCACTAATTGCAGCATGGAACCATGCCTGAGCATGTCCCGGAGCCACAGAGGAAGCCCATGACAGTTCGTTTCGGAATCAGGGCCGCCGAGTTGGGTGCAGTCCTGGCACTGGTGGCAGGGGTGATGGTGGTTGGAACACAACCCGCGTCGGCGCATAGACCAGGGAGGTGGAGCTCAGGCGGCGGCTTGCCGGCACCGGAACCAACCGACGACTAGCCACCCACGCCCGATACGCCTCCCACGGCCGGACGCTTAGCCTTGGGCCTGCCCTGCAGCCGAAGGAACCCGATGCCCCGCCCGCCCAGCCCTGACCGCCCACTGCGTTCGCTCTGGCAACGCCACCGCCGTTACCGCGGCCGGTTCGTGGCGGCCGTGACCATGTCGACGATCAACAAGGTCGCCGACGTGGTGCCAGAACTGCTCATCGGAGCCGCCGTAGACGTGGTGGTGCGGGGGGACGGTTCGTTCGTCGGCAGTGTCCTCGGCGTCGAGTCGCGTTATGCCCAGCTGGGCTGGCTGGCAGCGATCAACGTCGTGGTCTGGATAGTCGAGTCGCTCTCGGAGTACGTCGCCGACGTGTACTGGCGCGGGCTCGCCCAGGGGGTCGAGCACGATCTCCGCATCGAGGCCTACGACCACGTGCAGCACCTCGACATGGCCTGGCACGAGTCCCGCGCCCAGGGCACGACGTTGGCCACCCTCAACGACGACGTCAACCAACTGGAGCGTTTCCTCGACGTCGGCGCCCCCGCGATCCTGCAGACCGCGCTCAACGTGGTGCTGGTGGGCGCCGTCTTCGCGGCCGCGAGCGGCCAGCTCCTGGTGTTCGCATTCCTGCCGATCCCGGTGATCATTGCGGGTTCACTGCTGTTCCAACGACGTCTGGAGCCCTTGTACGCACGCGTTCGCGAGACGGTCGCCGACCTGTCCGGCGCCCTGTCGGCGAACCTCGCCGGCATCGCCACCATCAAGGCCTTCACCGCAGAGGACCGCGAACGCGACCGCATCGGTCGCCTCTCCACTGCCTACCGCCAGGCCAACGTCGACGCGATCAGGTCTTCGGCGGCGTTCGTGCCGCTGGTCCGGATGGCGATCCTGGCGGGCTTCACCTGCACGCTGCTCCTCGGTGGTTGGGCCACCTTGCGGGGGGATCTTGAGGTCGGCCTCTACTCCGTGCTGGTCTTCATGACCCAGCGGCTGCTGTGGCCTCTCACGGCGGTGGCCGAGGTGCTCGACCTCTATCAGCGCGGACGGGCGTCGGCGAGCCGCATCCTGCGACTCCTCGACGAACCGGTGTTCGTGCCCGCCGGGTCGGCTTCGTTGGGACGCGTTGGGGGCACCATCGAACTCCGCGGCGTCCGGGCCGGGTACGCCGAAGGTCCCGACGTACTCCAGGAGATCGACATGGTCGTCCCCGCCGGCGAGACGCACGCGATCGTCGGCTCAACCGGCTCGGGCAAGTCCACGCTGCTTCGACTCATGCTCCGGTTCGACGACCCGCGAGCTGGCGAGGTGCTCTTGGATGGGCACGACGTCCGTGATCTCGACTGGGACTCGCTACGCGGTTCGCTCGGCTATGTCGCCCAGGATGTCTACGTGTTCTCCGGAACCATCGCGGACAACATCGCCTACGGCCGCCCATCGGCGACGCGTGAGGAGATCCGGGCGGCCGCAGAGGCGGCCGCGGCGCTCGACTTCATCGAGGCGCTGCCCTTGGGGTTCGACGCGATGCTGGGAGAGCGCGGGGTGAACCTCTCCGGGGGCCAGCGGCAGCGCGTCGCCTTGGCCCGCGCTCTGCTGCGCGATCCGGCCGTGCTGGTGCTGGACGAAGCCACCAGCGCTGTCGACAACGAGACCGAGGCCGCGATCCAGGCATCGCTGCGCCGACTCACCGCCCAGTGCACCGCGATCGTCGTCGCACACCGGCTGTCGACCGTCCGGCATGCGCACCGGATCTGGGTGCTCGACGCGGGCCGGATCGTCGAGGCCGGCACGCACGACGAGCTGCTCGCCGCCGAAGGTGCCTATGCGGCCCTGTGGAATGTGCAGACCGGCCAACTGGCGTATCCGTGAACGCCGAAGTCTCAGTGTTTGCGCGCTCGGAGGGATTCGAACCCCCAACCTTCTGATCCGTAGTCAGATGCTCTATCCGTTGAGCTACGAGCGCCGGTTGCAATGCGTACGTCGACGGGCGCGAGGCCCGGCTGAGACGCGAGGAGTGAGTCTAGCGTGACGACTTGAGCCCGATGAAATCCGAGCGGGAGGGAGTCGAAATGGGGGTTGTGAGTGGGTTCTCAAGCGGGGCCGGGTCGCGCAGCATACGCGCATCGGCGTACCGTGTCATGCACCGCTCACAGGACAAGACTGAGAGCGCCCATTTCCACATGAATCCGCAGCCAGACCGCAGCGGCCGGTGGCACCGCCACCGCGATGCGTGAGAGGGATCACGTCACGGCATGACCGCCGACACCGCAACCGACCAGGAACGGCAGCACCCACCCCCACCAGCCACTCCCAGCTGGCCGCCTGGGTGACTGAGGTCGCCGCGCTCACCCAGCCCGACCGCGTGCACTGGTGCGACGGCTCCGACGAGGAGTGGACGACCCTCACCGACGCGCTCGTCGAGCTCGGCACCTTCGTCCGCCTCGACCCCGCGAAGAAGCCGAACTCGTTCCGCTGCGCCTCCGACCCCTCCGACGTGGCCCGGGTCGAGGACCGCACCTTCATCTGCTCGGTCGACGAGGCCGACTCCGGCCCCACCAACAACTGGATGGCGCCGGCGGAGATGAAGACGATCATGACCGACCTCTACCGCGGCTCCATGCGCGGTCGGACGATGTACGTCATCCCGTTCGTGATGGGTCACCTCGAGGCCGAGCACCCGATGTTCGGCGTCGAGATCACCGACTCCGCCTACGTCGTCGCGTCGATGCGCGTGATGGCCCGGATGGGCGTCGGCGTGCTGCGCCGGATGGAGGAGCTCGACGCCGACTACGTCCCGTGCCTGCACTCCGTCGGCGCGCCGCTCGAGCCCGGCCAGCAGGACGTCGCCTGGCCGTGCAGCGACACGAAGTACATCACCCACTTCCCCGAGGAGCGGATGATCTGGAGCTACGGCTCCGGCTACGGCGGCAACGCCCTGCTCGGCAAGAAGTGCTACGCCCTGCGGATCGCGTCGGCCAAGGCCCGCGACGAGGGCTGGCTCGCCGAGCACATGCTGATCCTCAAGCTCACCTCGCCCGAGGGCAACGCCAAGTACATCGCCGCGGCGTTCCCGAGCGCCTGCGGCAAGACCAACCTCGCCATGCTCGAGCCGACCATCCCCGGCTGGAAGGTCGAGACGCTCGGCGACGACATCGCCTGGATGCGGTTCGGCGAGGACGGCCGGCTGTACGCCGTCAACCCCGAGTTCGGCTTCTTCGGAGTCGCGCCCGGCACCGACGGGAAGACCAACCCCAACGCCATGCGCACCATCGAGAACGGCAACTCGATGTTCACCAACGTCGCCCTCACCGACGACGGCGACGTCTGGTGGGAGGGCATGAGAGAACGAGCCCGCCCACCTCGACGTCCTGGAAGGGCGGCGACTGGACTCCCGACTCCGACGAGCTGTCGTGCCACCCGAACAGCCGCTTCTGCACGCCGATCAAGCAGTGCCCGATCCTGGCGCCGGAGTACGACGACCCCAAGGGTGTGCCGATCGACGCCATCTTGTTCGGCGGCCGCCGCAAGACCACGATCCCGCTTGGTGACCGAGGCCCGCGACTGGGTGCACGGCACGTTCATGGGCGCGACGCTGTCGTCGGAGACCACGGCCGCCGCGACCGGCGCGGTCGGCGTCGTACGCCGCGACCCGATGGCGATGCTGCCGTTCATCGGCTACAACGCCGCCGACTACTTCAACCACTGGATCACCGTCGGCAAGGAGCACGACGCCGACAAGCTGCCGAGGATCTTCTACGTCAACTGGTTCCGCCGCGACGCCGACGGCGGCTTCCTGTGGCCGGGCTTCGGCGAGAACAGCCGGGTGCTCAAGTGGGTCGTCGAGCGGATCGACGGCACGGCCGACGCGCGTCGAGACCCCGATCGGCTCACGTCCCGACCGCCGGACTCGCTCGACCTCGACGGCCTCGACGTGACCCGCGAGGAGATCGCCGCCGCGCTGACGGTCGACCCCGAGGAGTGGCGCGACGAGATCCCGCAGATCACCGAGTGGTTCGAGAAGTTCGGCGACAAGCTGCCGACCGTGCTCTGGACCGAGCTCGACGGTCTCAAGGCCCGCCTCGGCTGACCTCAGCGCCTGAGCCAACGGCGGAATCCTCGCGCGACCGGTCAGGCGAGGATTCCGCCCTCTGCGGGCGCGACGGTCCGTATCCTCGACAAGTGACGTCAATCCGCGGATCTGCCCCGGTACGACGCCTGAGCGCCTGGCTGCGCGCCCACCAGCCGGCGAGCTGGCGACGTGCCGCGCTCGACTGCCGCCGCCTTCGTCGCTCGGCTGGGCCGTGGTCGCCGCTCCCGTCGCCTACCTCGGGTTCATGAACGACGAGCGCAGCGCGCGTGATCGCCGGCCACGACGCGCAGGTCTCACCGACCCGAGACGGCTACGCGACGATCCACCTCGGCGCCTTGCTGCCCGACGTGCGCTACCCCACCGACCGCACGCTTGGGCGTCTCCATCGAGTCGGCAAGACCAACCTCGACGACTACGAGACGCTGATCCAGCGTTACGCGCTCATCGCCAGCCACGCCCGAGGGCGAGATCGGCAAGGTCGGCGGCCTGGTCAGCGACATGGCATTGTCGAACGCTGCCCGCGGTGCCGTCATCGGCCTGGTCGGCCCCGGCCTGTGGCTGCTCCTGGGTCGCCGCCGTCGCCGCGAGCTGGCCGCGGCGGATCACCTGGCGCTCGGCGGGAGTAGGTGTCGCTGGTCGCCACCGCCCTCACGCTCGCGGTCACGGTCGAGCCCTGGAGTGCGCCGACCAGCCGAGCAACGAGGAAACCGTTCCCTGGCAGCCGATCGCCAGCTTCGTCCCTGAGGCGTCGATCCCCGAAGTCGCGCAACCACTGCAGATTCAAGGCGGACTGATCAGCGCCGGCACGGAGCGGCTGATCCAGAGCGCCTTCGACACCTACAGCGAAAGCGTGACGTTCTACGACGACCTCGCCGACCAAGCTTCGGGCCTCCGCGCGCAGCTCCACCAGCCCGAAGAGGGCGAGGAGGTCGCCGTCCTGGTCAGTGACCGCCACGACAACGTCGGGATGGACCGCGTCGCCCGGGCGATCGCCGATGAAGCAGGTGCGACGGTGCTGCTCGACGCGCGGCGACGACACGTCGACCGGCGAGCGCCTGGGAGGCGTTCAGCCTCGACTCGCTCGACAAGGCCTTCGAAGGCTTCGACGACAAGTACGTCGCCACTGGCAACCACGACCAAGGGACCTTCGTCAGCGGCTACCTCGACAACCTCGGTTTCACCCTCCTCGACGGTGAGGTGGTCGAGTCGTCCGGTGGCATTCGACTGCTTGGAGTCGCCGACCCGCGGTCCAGCGGGCTCGGGAACTGGCGAGACGCTCGTCGGCCTCTCGCTCGACGGAGCAGGGTGCTCTGCTGGCAGACACCGCATGCGCGGCCGACGAAGCTGGCGAACGCGCAAGCACGTTGATGGTCCACGACGCCAGCCTCGGCCGTGAAGCACTGGCGCGCGGTTGCGTCGACCTCGTCATCGGGGGACACCTGCACACGCAAGTCGGGCCCGATGCCGTGACGGCTGACAACGGTGACATCGGGTCGACGTACACGACGGGCACGACGGGTGGGGCGGCGTATGCGTTTGCCCTCGGCAGCAAGCTGCGGCGCGACGCCGATGGTCACGCTTATCACCTACCGCGACGGCATTCCGGTGGGCATGCAGCCGGTGACAATCACGACGACAGGCACGTATGTCGTCGCCGCCTATATCCCGTTGCCCGACTCCGCCGAGTGACGCGGACTACCTGCGACGTACGACGTAGCCTGGCTTGATGAGCGGGGGCAGACCGAGACGCGCGGTGGCCATGGCGTCCGCGACGCTGCTCGCGGTTGCCTTCGTCGGCGCCTGCACCACAGACTCGGTGACCGTCCCGGACGATGCGACGTCCCTTCCGGATTCCGACAGCACGTCGACACGGGTGACAACCCAGCCCGACCAGACGACGCCGCCCCCGACGACCGAGAACATGCACCCACCGACGACCCAGACGATGCGGACGCCTCCAGTGGACCAGCCGGCACGATTCCGGTCCGACTTCGCGTTCGGCACCGTGCGTCAGTTGGCGAACCAGATCGGTCCGCGACATGCGACGTCGCCGGCGTTTGCCGAGGCGGTCGACTGGACGTCCGCCCGGCTCCGCACGCTTGGGTACGACGTTGAATTCCAGCAGATGCAGGTCCCGGCGGGGACTCGTGGGGCTTTCCGGTGTCAGCAGGTGTCTCGACCAACGTCATCGCCGCCACATCGGACTACACGCCCACTCAGCCCTACCTCCTCGTCGGTGCGCACCTTGACACCGTCCCACCAGCACCTGGCGCCGAAGACAACGCGTCTGGAGTAGCGGTCGTGCTCGAGCTCGCACGCCTCGCTACCCGGCAGGAGACCCGGTTGCCCGTGGTGTTCGTCCTCTTCGGGGCCGAGGAGCCGCGCGGCTCCGGTGACAACCTCCATCACTTCGGCTCCACTGCCTACGTCGAGCAGATGGGGCCGGCGGAGCGTGCCAACCTCGACGCGATGGTGTCGCTCGACCGGGTCGGTGTCGGCCGGGTGGTCCCGCTGTGCACCGGCGGGCTGTCGCCGCTGTCGGTCCAGCAACAGCTCTCGCGGGCGGCGGTCGAGGTCGGGGTGGCGACGTCGCGCTGCACCGACAACCAGTCGAGCGACCACTGGTCGTTCGAGAAGGCAGGCTTCGAGGTGTCACGCATCGGCAGCACGCCCTACGCGGCATACCACAGCGCGGCCGACGTCCCGGCGGTCGTGAGTCAGCCCCAGCTGCGCCGGGTCGGCACGACGATGTGGCGCTGGCTGACTCGCTGACGCCACCAAACACCCGCTAACCCGCGAATCGGGGCGCTCTCGACCCATAAACGCGGGTCAAGCGGTGTCCCGACGGGAGGCGTCAGTTGAAGGGTGCGTCGCTCGCGATGGCGAGCTTGTCGAGGATCGCCTCTGCCCGGCTCCCTTCGGCCAGCCGCGGGGCGAAGTCCGGCCCGATGACGTACGGCACGAGGTCGATCGCGCGCAGGGTGTCGCCCCAGAAGACCGCCTCCAGCAGAACGCCTTCCTGCGTAGGGATCGAGAAGTCCATGTCGAAGATGAAGTTGCCGAGCGAGTGCACGACGAACTTGCCCCGATGCACCTGCACACCTTGGACCCAGTGGGGGTGCCCGCCGGCGATGAGGTCGGCGCCGGCGTCGAGCAGTGCCCGGCCAACCCGACGCTGGTCAGGCCACGGCACGTACGTGTACTGGTCGCCCCAGTGCGGCACCACCACCACGACGTCGGCTCTGCCGTCGAGACTCTGGATGGCCCGGCCAGCCCGCCGCACGTCACCCGCGTTGAGCGGCCCGGTGCGCGGCAGCATCCGGATCTGTGCGACCCCCGGCTGGCGGGTCCGGCCGTCGGCGTCTCCCCGATGGCGTTGAACGCAACGAACCCGAACCGCACACCGGCGTGTTCCACCACAGTCGGCCGCCAGGCCGACGCTCGGTCGAGTCCGGCACCCACCTGCTCGATCGCACTGCGGGCGAAGTGCCGGAGGGTACGCCGAAACGCCACCTCTCCGTAGTCGCCGGTGTGGTTGTTGGCAAGGGAGAGGACGTCGAAGCCCGCGTCAGTGAGACCGTCGAGCACCGCCGGGTCTGCCGCGAACGAGTCGTCGCCCTGGAGGGGCGGACCCGCCATGCTGAGGGTGCTCTCGAGGTTGCCCACCGTCAGGTCGGCGGCAGCGAGGCGCCGCTGCAAAGGACGAATGGCTGCGGCCGGGTCGTCGAGCGAAGCAGGCGCGGTCGCCACCCGCCGCCCCAGCATGATGTCGCCGGTGACGGTGAGCTCAACGACAGGTGGCAAGCGCTCGGCCGCCGCGGTCTGCAGCGGGTAGACGAACGGACGCCGCAGCGGGTCGACCCTGCCGACCGAGGCCGCGATCACGAACGGGGTCACTCTCGAGGCCGGCACGACCGCGAGGACGTTCGGGTCGCGGGTCGCGGCCGCCACTCCCGCCGGCCCCCGACGTACGTCGATCTGGCCGCCACCGCCGTCGACCATGTCCCACGTCATGTCGTCACCACGCAGCAGGCGCCGCGCCCAGCCAGCGGTGACGTCGACGGCGCCGCGCGAGCGGTGGACGGCCAGCACGAGCGGTTGGGTATGACGGGGCGGAGTGGATGTCGGCTGGCCGGACGTCGTCGGCTCGGTCGTCGCGGGTGACGAACTGGTCTCGTCGCGCGGGGAGCTAGTGGTAGATCCGCTCGGGTCGGACGACTCCGGCTCGGACGTCGCGGTGCAGGCGGCCAGCAGCAGACTGGCTGCGGCGAGCGCAACCGTCGACCGAGACGTCATAGGTCGACGGTACAAGCCGGCCGGCTGCCAACCGCCCGCCGAGGAGCTGTTGGACACGAGGTTCCGCGAGGCCAGGTCCGCAATACCGCGGGGAGCACGACCGCTGATCGAGCTTGTCGAGATCGAGGTCTCGACAAGCTCGACCGGCGGGTCGGGCATGATGTCTGGCTCGTTGGCGGAGGTGGCGGGATTTGAACCCGCGAGAGGGATTAACCTCAACCCGCTTAGCAGGCGGGCGCACTAGGCCACTATGCGACACCTCCATGTCGCTGCATGTCGGCGGGCAAGTTGACGCCGGTGCGAGACCGGAGCGGCTCTCGGCCGACGACGCCACAGAGTACCCGGAGCGGCAGACCTCACTCCAATCGACCCGACGCGCCGTTCGCGCGCCGCTCTTCCCCGTCCGGACACCGCTTGACCCGCGTTTGTGGGTCGCAAGCGGTCTGTTCGCGGGTTAGCGGGTGTTCGGTGCCGGGAGAGAGATGCGTCAGCCGTCCAAGGCGCGGTAGCCGTGTGCGGTGTTGAGGCGGTCGTGGATCTCGCGCTCGGCCTCGGGCGCCCGAGCGCCGAGCAGCGCCAGCGGCAGCACCGACTGTCGACCACCGGCAAGCTCGAAGACGACCATGGCGCCAGCGCTGCTCGGCCTGGTCACCACCGACTCGACATCGCGCCAGGCAGCGGTCGGTGTGCCGCTGCCGCGTAGGTGGCGCAGCCGGTATCGCTCGGATGACAGGTCGAGCACGACCGGCGGCCGTGCGATCGCCACCACCGCCGCGACGAGGATGAGCCCGGTCACCGCGAGGGACGCGACGAAAGCGCCTTCGGGCCCAGTTGCGGTCAACTCCACGACGGCAACCCCCACCACCCACACCACTCCGAGCGCCGCAACGACCACGCCGACGGGGCGCAGCACCAGCGCGCGCGACCATCGATATCGGGTGGTGTCTGCGCTCATCGCTGCCCTTCCTCGGATGGTTGGACCAGTTGCACTACCGCTGATCGAGTCGCCTTCCGCTGATCGAGTCGCCTTCCGCTGATCGAGTTGCCTTCCGCTGATCGAACTGCACCACCGCTGATCGAGTCCGGTCGAGATCGAGGTCTCGACAAGCTCGACCGGCGAGGGCGAGTGGCGATGTCTTGTCCACCGCTGATCGAGTCCGGTCGAGATCGAGGTCCGACAGGCTCGACCGGCGGAGCTGGTGCGAGATCTCGCTCTCGGCGGAGGAGGCGGGATTTGAACCCGCGGCTGACATCACTGCCAGCGACCGCTTTCAAGGCGGTTCCGATAGGCCGCTCCGGCACCCCTCCTGGGCGGCCGACGTACGACCGCACCGGTCAGATTCTCACATCACCGCCTGCCCCAACCACCGCGGGCGCCGAAAGATCCGACGCTGAGGCTGCCCTGACGACGCCTCAGCCGGATCGTTCTACGTGGCCGGCGGTCAGAGGAGAGGTTTGAACCGGGCTGGCTCGGGCCGGAGTGGGAGATCTTCGGGTTGGTGGACGCGTTTGCCGCGGGGACCGGTCATGACCCGGTCGATCGCGACGATGATGAGCCCCAACAGGCCGCCGATGACGACGTTGTAGCCGGTGGCGATCAGCGCCTCATCGAAGCCGACTCCCGGCCGCACCAGCGATGTCGCCACCCCTGCCGCTCCGAGCGCCCCGAACGCACACATCCACCAGCCCTGGCGACGGCGGTTGCGGATCGCGACACCCCACACCAAGGCGGGGAACCCGACGACGGCCTCGATCGGGCGAGGTACAGCGCCGAGGTGGTCGCGGAGCCAGGCCTTGCCGTCGACGAGAGAGTCGACGAGCTCCGGTGAGCCCCAGTGGATGATCGCCTGGGTGTAAGCAACCGAGACCAGCAGCAGCACCACCCCCGCCGAGATCAGCACCACACCCCGGCGGCCCAGGCTGGCGAAGCCGTGGCCGAGCCGGCGCGCGAGCACGAGCGCGGTGATCAGCACGAGGAGCAGCACGAGCAGGCGGAAGCGGTAGTGCCGCAGCTCGACGTCATACGCCGAGACGGCGACGGCACCGCCAACCCCCACCGCGGCTGAGATGACGAGCTCACCCATGGCGCGCAGCCCGGCGGCAGGACGCGTGATCAACGCGCCCAGCAGACCGTGGACGCCGGCAGCGGCCACTGCCGCGCCGGCGAGTGCCCAATCCTCCGGGTATGCCGTCACGAGGCCGAGCACGACCGCCGCGAAGGCGGAGAGGAGCACCGTGCGCCCGCCGGTACGTCGGGCGAGCATCGCGACCACTACCCACGTCGCACCGGCTGCCGCCATTCGCGCAACGTCCTCAGTCGGCGTCCACACGTCTTGATCGACCAGCGGGGCGGCCGCAACGATGACACAGCCGAGCCAGAGCACCGCAAGGATCCAGACGAGGATCTTGGCTGTCCTGGCGTCACGCGCGTTCGACTCGGTCGGTGGCGTTGTGGCGGCAGTCGACGGAGACTGTGCGGCAGCGGGCGACGGCACCGGCGGCGCGTCCTGCTGCCCGGGGCGACTCATGGGCGCAGCCCGCTTGACGGCATGGACGCCCGGCGAATGTTTGCCCTCATGGCGAGCGTGGCGCTCGCGCCGCTTGGCGTCGCGGGCACTCAGCGCAGCTCGTTTCCCGCGGCCCGGCCGCGGGGAGTCAGGGTTCGACTCGGACAAGCAAATTCCCCCGCTGCTAGAGCTGACGGACAAGGTGAGCGCGGTGAAGCTGAGGCGCTCGCCGCGGCTCCGAAGACGTCAGGATTATCGCACGTCGCCGAGGCGCCGGTTCGCCAGCGACGGGTTGCGGCCGCGTGCCTCGGCTAGCCGCTGCGACGACAGCTCGGCCACCACCACAGCCTCTTCGTCGCCCGCGCTCGCGACGGTCACGCCCAAGGGGTCGATGACAGCACTACAGCCGACGTACGTGCGGCCGGTTTGCCCGGCTCCGGCAACGTAGACGGTGTTCTCGATGGCCCGTGCGCGGAGCAGCGTCGACCAGTGGTCCTCCTTCAGCGGCCCGCGAACCCACGCGGCTGGCACCACGAGGATGTCGGCGCCGGCTGACACGAGAGCCCGGCTGAACTCGGGGAACCTCAGGTCGTAGCAGGTCATCAGCCCGAGGGTCAGGTCGCCTACCTGCACAGTCACGGTGGTCAGCTCACCGGCAGTCAGCCGGTCGGACTCGCGGTAACCGAACGAGTCGTAGAGGTGCACCTTGCGGTAGTGGTGCGTGTGCCTGCCGGCCCGGTCCACGACGACGAGGGTGTTGAAGGGTCGGGCGGGATCGTCGGAACGCTCGAACATGCCGGCGACGAGCATCAAGTCATGCGCGCGCGCCAGATCCGCCACGGCGGCACCGAAGCCACCGTCTCGCGGCTGGGCGACCGGGCCCAGCGGCAGGTCTGGCTTCCCGAAGTCGTGCATCGCCGCCTCGGGTACGACGACCAGGTCGGCGCCGGCAGCTGCGGCCGTCTTGACGTGCCGGCTGATCGTGTCGAGGTTGCCCTCCACGTCCGTGGTGGCAGCGAACTGGACCAACGCGATGCGCACGCGCCCAGTGTGCCAGTGCGAGGATGAGGAGATGGGCGGGTATGACGCGATCCTCCTTGCCGGTGGTGGCGGTCGCCGGCTTGGTGGTGTCGACAAGGCAGTGATCGCGATTGGGTCGCAGACGCTGCTCGAACGGGCACTCGATGCACTCCGCGAAGCCGATCGCATTGTGGTCGTCGGCCCGCCACGACCACTGCCCCACGACGTCGTCAACGTCACCGAGGATCCTCCAGGCGGTGGGCCGGCGGCCGCGGTCGTCGCGGGGCTCGAGCAGGTGACCCGCGAGTGGGTGGTGGTGCTTGCCTGCGACATGCCGTTCATGACGACGACCCGGGTGCGGTTGCTGGTCGACGTCGTGGCGGTGGCGGCCGACGCCGGGCAGGACGGAGCGACGTACGTCGACGAGAGCGGTCGCCGCCAGCCGCTCGCAGCCGTCTATCGGGCCGAGAGCCTGCGCCGGTCAGCGTCGAGTCTCGGCGACGTGACCGGTGCATCGATGCGAGCCTTGACGAAGTCCTTGACGCTGGCGGAGATCGAGGCCGATTCTGAGACGAGCCTCGACTGCGACACCTGGGTCGATGTGGCTCGGTCCCGTGATCTGCTGGAGGAAGCATGAGCCTGACGAGCTGGGCAGAGCAGCTGACTGACGCGCTCGGACTCGACCTCGAAGTCGACGCCGACCCCATCCTCGACCTGGCACGAGACGCGGCCCATCAGGTTGAGCGTCCGGCCGCACCGCTGACGACGTTCTTGGTCGGCTATGCGGCTGGGATGCGCGGTGGGTCGACCGAGGACATCGCCGACTGCATCGACATCGCGGCCGAGCTCGCTGCAGGCAGGGAGTGACGCGACCTCACGACGGCGTCGAGTCGACGTCGAGCCGGTACGTCGATCCCTCGCGCCGGAATCCGAGTCCGGTCGTAATAGGGCGAGACCATGCCCTGGGGAGCCACGACCGAGTGGAAGCCGTGGTCGCGAAATAATGTGCTGCGTTGGTAGACGAACTCGCCAGGCGAGAAGTCGCGGAAGCGCTGCGTGACGTAGTCGAGCTCGACCTCAGCCACTCCGTTGCCGGCGTCGCGCACCAGGACAACGCCGACGGTCTCGGTGCCGTGCTCCACCAGGAACGCCGTTCGCCCCGGTGCGGGAGCGTCAGGGTCGAAGTCAGGGAAGAAGCGTCGGATGTCGTCGCGGTGGTGGCCGAGCACGTGGCGAAGGTAGGCGTCGCCGAGCCCGACCTCCAGTACCTGATAGGCGCGCGGGTCGTGGCGCTCGGCGAGTAGCTTGCGGATGAACCAGAGGTTGATGGCCGTGAGGGCGACGTTCATGGCCACCATGGGCCAGATGCCGAGCACGGCGTTGAACACGACCAGAACGATGCAGGCCACCAGGTTCAACACCCGGAAGCGCAGCACCCGCGCCTGCATCAGCGAGAAGATCAGCAGAGCAGAGCCCGCCCACCCCAACAGATCCAACCAGCCCATCGCCGCAGCCTAGGCGCAGCGCTGCGTGCGTGGTCGCCAGCGTCTTCCGACATACGTCGGCAGACGAACATCAACGACCCTGGCTACGGTGAGCAGATGCGTGGCGTGGTGTGCCGTGAGCCCGGTGGCCCTGAGGTTCTCGAGGTCCGTGACTTCCCCGACCCGGTCGCGGCTCCCGGACAGGTCGTGATCGCGATCGAGGCCTCGGCCGTCAACCACACGGACCTCCGCCAACGCCAAGGCTTCTACACACCGCCCCCCGGCGAGTCCGAGGTCCTCGGGCTCGAATGCGCGGGCACAATCGAATCACTCGGCGACGGGGTCGAGCGCTGGCAGGTCGGCGACCGCGTGTGCGCCCTGCTCACCGGCGGAGGATATGCCGACCGAGTCGCAGTCCACGCCGGCCAGGTCCTGCCCATTCCCCCGGCTCTCGACTTCGTCGAGGCGGCCGCGCTTCCGGAGGCCGTGTGCACGGTGTGGTCGAACGTCTTCATGATCGCCGCTCTCCAACCCGGCGATGTCTTCCTGGTCCACGGCGGTGGCAGCGGGATCGGCACCATGGCCATCCAGCTCGCGCACGCGCTCGGGGCGAGGGTGGCGACGACCGTCGGCTCGGCCGAGAAGGCGACGCGCTGTCGAGAGCTCGGCGCCGACCTCGCCGTCAACTACCGCGAGCAGGACTTCGTCGAGGAGGTACGTCGGCTGGACGAGTCCGGGGCTGACGTGATCCTCGACAACATGGGCGCCCAGTACCTCGGCCGCAACGTCGACCTGCTCGCCACCGAGGGCCGCCTCGTCGTGATCGGCCTGCAGGGCGGGGCAAAAGGCGAGATCGACCTCCTCGCGCTGCGCCGCAAGCGGGGGGCAGTGATCGCCACCGAGCTGCGCTCGCGACCCGTCGAGGAGAAGGCCGCCATCATGGCGAGCGTCGAGGAGCATGTCTGGCCGCTCATCGCAGCAGGCGACGTTCGCCCGATCGTCCACACCACGATCGCGCTCTCCGACGTACGCCGTGCACATGAGCTGGTCGAGGCCAGCAGCCACATCGGCAAGGCCGTGATCGCCCCCGTACGCTGAATACATGCCCGCAGAGAGCAACTCCGCAGACAGCAAACCGGACGGCCAGAGCGCCGAGGACCCTCGTGTCGTCATCGTCGGCCCCAACAGCATGGGCGTAGGCGGCGGCGACGAGGACGACGAGGGCGGTGGCCGCCCGCTCACAGATCTGGTCGAGCAGCCGGCGAAGGTGATGCGGATCGGCAGCATGATCCGGCAGCTGCTCGAAGAGGTGAAGTCAGCACCGCTCGACGACGCCAGCCGCAACCGGTTGCGCGAGATCCACAAGGCATCGATCAAGGAGCTCGAGCAGGGTCTGGCTCCCGAGCTCGTCGAGGAGCTCGAGCGGCTCAGCTTGCCGTTCACGGAGCAGACGCCGAGCGATTCCGAGCTTCGAATCGCGCAGGCCCAGCTGGTCGGCTGGCTCGAAGGGCTCTTCCACGGCATCCAGACCGCGATCTACGCCCAGCAGATGGCAGCCCGCGCCCAGCTCGAGCAGATGCGCAAGGCGCTGCCACCGGGTTCGATGCCTGGTCCGGCCGGGCCTGGCGGTCCCGGGATGCCTGCTGCTCGCCCCGACGAAGGCGAGCACGGCAACGGCATGTACCTCTGACCCAGCCGCCGGTCGAGCTTGTCGAGACCCCGGTGGTCTCGACAAGCTCGACCAGCGCAACTGCGCGGATGCAGCATGCTGGACCGCACTTGGACCTCACGCGAGGGGCTCCGTGCGCGTTAACAGGGTGTGAGAGTGACAGAGCAGCAAGCCCAGCCGTTCGACCAGGTCGTCGATGAGCACGGCCCCGCGGTCCTGCGCGTCTGCCGCGCCATCCTCGGACCGGCCGACGCCGACGACGCGTGGTCGGAGACGTTCCTGGCCGCGCTCAAGGCCTACCCCCGACTGACGCCCGGCAGCAACGTGCGTGCCTGGCTCGTCACGATCGCCCACCGCAAGACGATCGACCGGCACCGAGCCGCCGCCCGGGCACCCCTACCCGTCGAGTCGCTTCCCGAGCGGCCAACCAACCTGGGTATGCCGATCGAGACCGACCAAGAACTGTGGGACTCCGTCAAGGCGCTCCCGCCCAAGCAGCGCGGCGCAGTCGCGTACCACTACCTCGCCGACCTGCCCTACGCCGAGGTCGGCCAACTACTCGGCACCAGCGAAGCCGCTGCCCGGCGCAGCGCGGCCGACGGCATCGCCCGCCTCCGCGCGACCTTCCTGAAGGAGACCCCCGCATGAGCACCGACCCCATCACCGTCATGACCGCCCCCGACGACACTGCGATGACCCGCCTTCGCAGCCGCCTCGCTACCTCAGCCGACCAGGCTGGACTGCTCGATGTCGCCTACCGCACCATCGACAGCCCCGTTGGTTCGCTGCTGCTGGCGGCGACCGAGCGCGGACTCGTCCGGATCGCCTACGCCGTCCAGGACCACGACGCGGTGCTCGCCACGCTCGCCCTCGAGGTCAGCCCACGCGTCCTTCGTGCACCCGCCCGGCTCGACGCCGTCGCCCATGAGCTCGACGAGTACTTCGCCGGCAAGCGTCGTGCGTTCGACCTTCCACTCGACTTGCAGTTGGCGCACGGATTCCGTCGTACGGTCCTCGAACACCTCCGAAGCGTCGGTTACGGCTCCACCGCGAGCTACGGCGCGCTGGCCACGGCGGCCGGTAGCCCCTCTGCAGGCCGCGCTGTCGGCACTGCGTGCGCCAAGAACCCGCTCCCGCTGGTGATCGGCTGTCACCGAGTCGTGCGCAGTGACGGATCACTCGGGCAGTACGCCGGCGGGGTCGAGGCCAAGCGTGCCCTCCTGACGCTCGAGGGAGCCGCCTGACCCAAGCCGCCGCACCTCGCGGTCGAGCCCGTCGAGACCACCCGCGGTGCGCTGGTCGAGCTTGTCGAGGCCACCGCCGGTGCGCTGGTCGAGCTTGTCGAGACCACCGGGGTCTCGACAAGCTCGACCGCCGGAAATGAGCTCGACCGCCGGAAGTTTTCAAAGAAGATCCAATCCGATCAGCTGCGGGCGCCGAATCCATGCTGTGACCACCAATCGGCGTACTCGCGTAGTCCTCGGTGCAGCAGCAGGCCTCCTTTCCGCTGCCGCGGGGGTGGGTGCGTCGTTCCTCGTGTCGGTCCTTGCTGGTGGTTCACCCACGCCCATCACGGCTGTCGGGGGCCGCGTCATCGACGCGACTCCCGGCGCCGTGAAGGACTGGGCGATCCGCACCTTCGGTGAGAACGACAAGATCCTCCTGCTCACCGGCATCTTCACCGCCCTCGGCGTGCTCGCCGCGGTCACCGGCGTGATCGCGCTGAGAAGCCCACGGTTGGCGCTCGGCATCACCACGCTGCTCGGCCTGGTCGGCCTCGCCGCCGCGATCGCCGACCGCACGACACTCGTCGGCCCGTTCCTCAAAGTCCTCCCGCAATCGTGGCGCTCGTCGTGAGCGTGGCCGCCCTGGCCTGGTTCATCCACGTCCTCGGCCTCGGACTTGCTGGGATCATCCCCGGCACCGACCAAGAAGCGCACCGAGAACTCCGCCCCACCCGGATTCGACCGCCGCGCGTTCCTGGCTGCCACCCTCGCCACCGGTGCCGTCGCGGCGGTCGGTATCGGTACCGCGCGCGTCTTCGGCGATGCCGGTGCCCGGTCACGTGACTCGATCACGCTGCCCGCGGCCGCCGACAAGGCCGCCCCGCTCCAGTCGGCGTTCAGCCTCGACGTCAGAGGCATCACGCCGTACCTGCACCGACAACGGCGACTTCTACCGCGTCGACACTGCGCTGTCCGTGCCGCAGATCGACGCCGGCAACTGGCGGCTGCAGGATCCACGGCATGGTCGACGAGGAGATCGAGCTGTCGCTTCGCCGAGCTCCTCGCATGCCGCTGATCGAGCGCCGGATCACCCTCGCCTGCGTCTCCAACGAGGTCGGCGGCCACTACGCCGGCAACGCGACCTGGCTCGGCGTCCGGGTCAGCGACCTCCTCGAGCAGGCGGGCGTCGACCCGACGCCGACGCGGTCAAGTCGACCAGCGTCGACGGCATGACGATCGGCACGCCGCTCGAGGCGCTGACCGACGACCGCGAGGCGATGCTGGCGATCGGCATGAACGGCGAGCCGCTTCCCTTGGAGCACGGCTTCCCGGTCCGGATGGTCGTGCCCGGCCTCTACGGCTACGTCTCGGCCACCAAGTGGCTGGTCGACATGGAGGTCACCCGGTTCGACGACTTCACCGCGTACTGGACCGACCGCGGCTTCGACGCCGAGGCGCCGATCAAGACGTTCAGCCGGATCGACGTACCGAAGTCGTTCGCCAAGCTCGACGCCGGCAAGAACGCCGTCGCCGGCGTCGCGTGGGCGCAGAACACCGGCATCGACAAGGTCGAGGTCAGCATCGACGGCGACGAGCTGGCAGGAAGCCCGGCTGGCCGACGAGGACAGCATCCAGACCTGGCGGCAGTGGGTCTACGAGTGGGACGCCGAGCCCGGCTCGCTACACCATCGCGGTCCGCGCCACCGACAAGAACGGCGACACACAGACTTCCCGACGGGTCCCGCCTCGACCCAACGGGGCCACTGGATGGCACAGCGTGACGTCAGCGTCGCCTGACGTACGACAGCACCAGCAGGCAGCACGAGGCAGACCGAAGCAGCAACCGCACCACCAACCGAAGGATGATCCAGATGCGAACTCGCACCATCGAAACGCTCAAGCACCAAGGCATTCGCTGCCGCCGTGTGCACTGTCGCGCTGCTCGGCGCGGTCGGCTGCTCGTCGGACGACGACGGCGACGACAACGCCAGCACCACGAGCGAGAACACCAGCTCAGCTCCGAACGACGACATGACGTCTGAGGACACCCGAAGCGCCGACACGGCCATGGCCGGCCCGGTCGGTCCCGGCTGCGCCGACTACGCCGAAGGCCGTTCCGGACGGCGCCGGCTCGGTCTCCGGCATGGCCGAGGACCCGGTAGCGACCGCAGCCAGCAACAACCCGCTGCTCAAGACCCTGGTCGCGGCGGTCTCCGGCCAGCTCAACCCGAAGGTCAACCTCGTCGACACTCTCAACGGTGACGAGTTCACCGTCTTCGCGCCGGTCGACGACGCGTTCGCCGCAGCTGCCCGCAGGCACGGTCAAGCGACCTGTCCAAGCCGGCGAACGCCGACATGCTGACCCAGATCCTGACCTACCACGTGGTGCCCGGTCAGATCGCTGCCGGACGACATCGACGGCATGCAGACGACCGTCGAGGGCCAAGACGTCGAGGTCACCGGCTCAGCCCGACGCGCTCAAGGTCAACGACGCCAACGTGATCTGCGGCGGCGTCCACGACCGCCAACGCCACGGTCTACCTCATCGACGCGGTGCTCACCCCGCCGGCTGCCTGAGGTGACCTCCCTCTCGGTTGGCCGGGGAGGGGTCACTGCGACTCAGCGGCTCCTCCCCGACCAGCCGACCAGGATCCAGCCATCGACCAGGCACCATGGCATGACAGCCATCGCCTGGACGCCGCATCGACAGCCCTGCGGCTGATGCGCCGAGCGCAGCGTGGCAGAGTAGTCGCCATGCGTCGCCGCGCTCGAGTCGACCGAGCTGGCACGACCTGCTGGCTCGCGGTGCGCCGCGGTGACCAGGAGGCCTTCGCGCCGTTCTACGACGCCACATCGCGCATCGTCTTCGGGATCGTGCTCCACGTCGCTGCGCGACCGGGCCCAAGCCGAGGAAGTCACCCAGGAGGTCTACGTGGACGCCTGGAAGTCAGGCCACCGCGTTCGACGCGCAGCAAGGCTCAGCGCCGGCCTGGCTCAACACCATCGCCCACCGCAAGGCGGTCGACCGGGTCCGGTCGGCGGAGCGCAGCACCCAGCGCGACCAGCGCCACTTCGAGCGAGACCACCGACCGTGGTGCCAGCCCGACGTGTCCGACATCGTGGTGGCGCGACGACGAAGGGCGCCGGGTCCGCGCCGCCCTCGCGCAGCTTCCCGAGGCACAACGCACCGCCGTGGAGCTCGCCTACTTCGAGGCCAGTCACACGCGAGGTGGCCGAGCATCTCGAGCATCCCGCTCGGCACCGCCAAGACCCGGATCCGAGACGCCATGAAACGACTACGAACCAGCTAGGGGAGGTCTCGTCATGACCGGACATCCACTCCAACGCTCGACGCCTACGTCGTCGGGCGCCCTCGACCGACGAGCGAGGCCGCCGAGTTCGAGCAGCACCTGACCGAGTGCGCCGACTGCCGTGAGGAGGTGGCCGCGATGCGCGAGGTCACGGCATCCGCCCTGTCGCGGTCGGTGGCCGCTGACCCGCCGGCCGGACTGCGCGCCTCGATCCTGGCCGAGATCGCCACCACCCCTCAAGACGAGTCCGCCGTCCGCGACGACGGAGGATCGGCCTCTTGTCGCGGTCGGATCGCCCCAGCACCTGCGCCACAGGCTGGGCAGCCCGGCGCCCCCGAGGGCTCGAACGTCGTACCGATCCGCCGCCTCCTGGCGCGAGTCGAGCGCACGTCGCTGGTGGCTGCGGCTGCCGTGATCGCAGCAGTCGCGCTTCGGTGGCTGGGCGATCCAGTAGCCAGGATGCGCGGCCCGCGACGAGACGGCAGAGGCTGCCGCCAGCCAGAGCGCGGCAGCTGCAGCACCTGCTCAGCGCAGACGACGTGCAGACCGTCTCCGGACGGCCACGCGAAGACCGGCCACACTGGCACCGTGGTGATGTCGCAGGAACGAGGGCAGGCGCTCCTCGTCGCCTCCGACCTGCCGGATCTGCCCGACGACAAGGTCTACGAAGCCTGGACGATCGACGGTGAGACCCCGGTAGCCGCCGGGACGTTCACGTCCGATGGCGACGCGGCGATGGTGCAGCTTCCTGACGCACGTTCGGCGCCGACAGTGTGGCCGTCACCGTCGAGCCCGACGGCGGCTCGCCAGAGCCGACCAGCGATGCGATCTTCACTGTCTCCATGCCGCAATTGACGCCGGCCCTTCGCCGGTCGAGCTTGTCGAGACCCTCGAGCCACCCCACGCTGGGCGAGCCACGCCTCGCCGGTCGAGCTTGTCGAGACCTAGCAGACGCGGACCACACGCCGGTCGAGCTTGTCGAGACCTAGCAGACGCGGGACCGGCCCCGGTTGCTCTCGACGACCTGCTCGAACGCTTCGAACACTTCGTCCATCGTCGGCAGGTCGGCGGCAACGGCGCCCGGCGACGTACCTGCCGCCTCCGCCCGGCGCGCCGCAGGTGCCGCTTCACGGTCGACAGCGAGCAGCCGAGCCGGCTCGCGATCTGCTCCAGCGACTCGTCCGGGTGCTGCGCCGCGCATCCGGAGTACGTCGTCGTGGTCGACCGGCTGCCGGCTGCCGCGTGCACCGGCGAAGCGTCGAAGTCCTCGGCCTCGACCTTGACCCCGATCAGCTTGCGGATCTGCGGCGCTCCCTCGGGGTGGTGCAGCCGACGTACCCGGCGACGTCCGTCTGCACGACCGCCTTGTAGAGGCAGTCCGCGAGCAGCGGGCAGCCCGAGCAGGCAACCCGAGCGCGCTTGACCAGTCGTTCGTACTCCTGCCAGGTCTCCTTCGGCGCGGTCGAGCGCACCGGCGGCTCCTCGAGCAGTGGGTGCAGGTAGAGGTCGATGTCGGTCGCACAGGGCGTGGCACGAGACCGTCGTCCGGCGATGACGCCCCCGGGCGCGATCGGAACTCATTCAATGACCCCCGTCATTGGCGTACCGAGCGGGCAACGACGTGCACCCCGTGCTGTCAGTGACGGAACTGCGCAGCCGATCACCGTCCGTCGGACCATTGTGCCAGTGACTCCGTCCGAGGAGCGACCGTCATGCGCAGTCTGCTCCGGTCGTGTCTGTCGCAGGTCTGACGTCAGCGGCGCACGATCGGTTGCCACGTTGCGCGTCTCGCCATCGGACTCGGGCGTCGGGCTGCTCGGGTCGAAGCCAGCGCTTCGACGGCCGCGCCGACGCCGTCGTCGGCCAGCGCGCCGGTGACTGCGTCGGCGACCGCCTTGACCACGTCGGGCGCCTGGCCCATCGCCACCCCGCGCCCGGCCCACGCGCAGCATCTCGAGGTCGTTGCGGCCGTCGCCGATCGCGAGCACGTCGGCCTGGGCGCCACCCCGAGCTCGGCCGCGATCTGTCGGCCAACGCCGACGCCTTCGACACCCCCTCGGGCGCCAGGTCGAGCCAGGCGGTGTAGCCGACGAAGTAGTTGGTGCCGTGCAGGCCGAGCTCGCTCGGCCAGCGCGACGAAGTCCTCCGCCGACGACTGCGGGTCGCGGATGATCACGCGGGTGACCGGCTCGCGCACCAGCTCGTCGACCGACTCCAGCCACATCTCGCCGTGTGATCTCGCCCTCGGGGAAGTGCCGGTTGGTGCGGTAGCCGCGGCCGATCACCTCGACCGCCACCAGCGCATCGGGCACCCGTCGAGCACGGCCCGCACCGCGGGCGCCGGGTCGAACGTGATCGCCGTCGTGATCTCGACCGGGTGGTAGGTGAACGTCACGGCGCCGTTGCTCGCCACGCAGTGACCCTGACTCGAGCCCGAGCATCGTCGAGCATGCGCATGATGCCGAACACCGACCGGCCGGTCGACAGCACGACGTGCGCGCCCGCGTCGCGACCGCGCTCGGCACGGCCTCGACGACCGCGCGGTCACGCCGTCTCGTCGAAGTCGACCAGCGTGCCGTCGATGTCGAGCGCGACGCAGTCGCGGCGTCACGGTGCGTGCCGGCGCGTCGGTCGGTCACGCGATCGGGTCGAGCGTCGTACGTCCCTGCAGGTAAGGCTGCAGCGCCTCGGGCACCCGCACCGAGCCGTCGGCCTGCTGGTGGTCTCGAGGATCGCGACGATGGTGCGCGTCATCGCGCACCAGCGTGCCGTTGAGAGTGGCGACGGCTTGATGCCGTCGGCGAAGCGGCCGCGGATGTTGAGCCGCCGCGCCTGGAACTCCGTGCAGTTCGACGTCGAGGTGAGCTCGCGGTACTTGCCCTGGGTCGGGATCCACGCCTCGCAGTCGAACTTGCGTGCGCCGAGAGGCCGAGGTCGCCGGCCGCGGTGTCGATGACTCGGTAGGGCAGCTCCAGCTTGTCGAGCCACTCCTTCTCCCAGTCGAGCAGCCGCTCGTGCTCGGCTTGAACGACTCCTCGAGCGTCGTGTAGGTGAACATCTCGACCTTGTCGAACCAGTGCACCCGGAAGATGCCCCTGGTGTCCTTGCCGTAGGAGCCTGCCTCCTTGCGGTAGCACGGGCTGAACGCGGCGTAGCGCCGCGGCAACGTCTCGGCGTCGAGGATCTCGTCGATGTGGTACGCCGCCAGCGGCACCTCCGACGTGCCGACGAGGTAGAAGTCGTCGTCGGGAAGGTGGTAGACGTCGGCGGCCGCCTGGCCGAGGAACCCGGTGCCCTCCATCGCGCGCGGCTTGACCAGCGCCGGCGGGATCATCGGGGTGAAGCCGGCCGCCTGCGCGCCTGCTCCATCGCCATGTTGACCAGCGCGAGCTCGAGCATCGGCGCCGACGCCGGTGAGGTAGTAGAAGCGGGCGCCGGACACCTTGGCGCCGCGCTCGATGTCGATCGCGCCGAGCCGCTTGCCGAGCTCGACGTGGTCGAGCGGCTCGAAGCCTTCGGCCTTGAAGTCGCGCGGCTCGCCGACGTGCTCGAGCACGGTGTAGTCGTCCTCGCCACCGGCCGGGGCCTCGGGCGACGCGAGGTTGGGCAGCCGCGCCATCGCCGCGTCGAACGCCTCCTCGGCCTTCGCCCTGCGCGGCTTCGGCCGCCTTGACCTGCTGACGGACAGCTCCTTCGTCTGGGCGAGCAGCGCTGCCTTCTCGTCGCCCTGCGCCTGGGCGACCTGCTTGCCCATCGCCTTCTGCTCGGCGCGAAGCTTTTCGAATGCCGCGATCGACTGACGGCGGGCCTCGTCGTCGGCGAGGATCTCGTCGACGAGGTCCGGCGACGCGCCCCGGCGACGTTGTGCGTCGCGGGCAGCCTCGGGGTCCTCGCGGAGCGTGCGAAGGTCGATCACCCGACCAGCGTATCGAGCCGGTGCGCCGCACCTCGACCGAGTTTGCCGCACCTCCTCCTGCCCAGCAGAGGGATTCCGCGCGCTTGGTGCTGTGGCGACGCGGCGCTCCGAGCATTGGCGCGGTCGCGGCGCCCGTGCGTCCCGACTCACGCCGAGGCCGCCTCGGACGGCATACTGTGCGACGACCCTGGGTCGGGTTCGGGACGCTCTGTTGCGCTTCGTCGGCCCGCCCCAGCTTGCGCCCGTCCCGAGAAGAGCCGTGACCGATTCCCACGCCGAGCGTCGTGCCGCCGCGATCGCGGCGCTGATTGCCGCGCCTCTCGTCGTATTGACGGTGCTCGTCGCCGTGTCCTTCGAACCGCTGATGTCGTTTGACGCCGACGTCGTGGAGGCGGCCACCGATGCGGTCCTCGGCACCGGCTGGGAGGACTTCCTCGAGGTCATGGCCGAGATCACCCGCGCGCAGATCATCCAAACGGTGATGCTGGTGGTCGCGGTTGTGTTTGCCGCCCGGCGTGATCTCAGGACGGCGGCCTGGATCGCGGCGGTCACCCTCGTCGCCGCGGTGTCGTGGGTCGCGGGGAAAGCCCTCATGCAACGGCCGCGCCCCGACATCGTCGACCAGGTGAGCGGCTGGGCGTACCCGTCCGGGCATGCCACGCAGATCGCGGCTGCGTCGGGCGTGCTGATCATCCTCGCCTGGCAGCGGGTGCGTCGCCGGCTCGTCCGGCGGCTGCTGATCGCCTTGTGGGTGCTCGTTGCGGTCGCCGTCGGATTCAACCGGGTGCTGACAGGTGCGCACTATCCGAGCGACGTCGTGGCGGGTTGGCTGCTCGGCACGTTCATCGTGTTCGTGCTGTCCGCGCTGCTCGGCATCGTCAGCACCGACCGCGAGCCGCCTCGCGAGCGGCCGCTGTCGTCGATGCCCGAGACCCGGAGGACGCTCGCCGTCATCCTCAACCCGATCAAGATCGACGACCGACGCCTTCAAGATCAAGGTCGGCACTGCGGCTCGTGCAGCCGGGTGGGACGAGCCGCTCTGGTTCGAGACGACGATCGACGACGCCGGCGCGTCGATGGCGCGCGCCGCGCGTCGCCGCCGGTGCCGACATCGTGGTGGCGGCCGGCGGCGACGGGACCGTCCGCGTCGTTTGCGCTGAGATGGCCGGCAGCGGCATCCCGGTTGGCGTCATCCCTGCCGGGACGGGCAACCTGCTGGCGCGCAACCTCGGCATCCCGCTTGCGCACGACCTGGCGCTCGACGCGATCCTGAACGGGCAGGACCGCGCCATCGACATGGTCCGGATCGAGGGCGACGAGCTCGCACCGACCCGCTTCATCGTGATGGCCGGGCTCGGTCTCGACGCGGCGATCATGGATGGGGCGCCCGATGCGCTGAAGGCCAAGATCGGCTGGACGGCGTACGTCGTCGCCGGCGCCAAGCACCTGCGCTACCCCGCGGTGCGGGTCGACATCAGCGTCGACGGTGCGCCGAGCCGGTCCGCCGGCGGGCGCGGACCGTCGTGATCGGCAACGTCGGCAGCCTGCAGGCCGGCATCCCGCTGCTTCCCGACGCGCGAGATCGACGACGGGCTGCTCGACGTGGTGGTGATCGCGCCGCGGCGGCTCTTCGGCTGGGTGCCGGTGGCTGCGCGCGTGATGACGCGTCGCCGACGTACCGACGAGCGGCTCGACCGCTACACCGGCAGCTCCGTCGTGATCACCGCGGCCGAGCACGCACGCCTCGCCAGCTCGACGGCGACACGGTCGGCGCCGGCAAGGAGATCCGCGCCGAGATCGAGCCCGGCGTCCTCCTCGTCCGCGTCCCCCGCTAACCGTTGACCCGTCACCTTTGGTCCGTTGACCCGTCACCTTTGGTCCGTTGACCCGTCACCTTTGGTCCGTTGACCCGTCACCTTTGGTCCGTTGATCAATCGGCCCCGGCGTTCGGACTCCGAGGTTCGCACCCTGGAGTGACGCCCGAAGTACGGGCGGTGTCGCAGGTGGGTCATACGCAGGCGGGCTCGGGTGGCGGAGTTAGGCTCGTCGCGTGCCTTGGGACCGGACGACGCTCAGCTGGCTGGCCCTCGCCGCGCTCGCCGTCGCCTGCTGGCGCTGATCGTCGCAATCGCTGCCCTTCGCCGTGCCCGGCGCGGACGACCGAGCCCCCGCAAATCGGTCAAGCGCCCCACCGGGCCTCGGTTGCGGAGCAGGTCCTCGCCGCTGTCCTCCGACGAGGTCACGGCCGAGATCCAGGGCTTCGAGCTGATGTCGCAACCTCGCTGCGCCACCTCGCCGTGGTGCGGTATGACGCGTTCGGCGACATGGGCGGTCACCTGTCGTGGTCGATGGCGCTGCTCGATGATGGTGGCGACGGCGTCGTACTGACGTCGATCCACGGCCGCAGCGACGCCCGCACCTACGCCAAGAACGTGACGTCCTGGACCGCCAACCAGCAGCTGTCTCCCGAGGAAGAAGAAGCGATCAGTTTTGCGCGCTCAGGCAGTTGAGGACCGGACGTGTGCGCCTGACCGTTCGCCCGCCGAAACTGACGGGTCAATAGACCAAAACCGCCGGGTCAACGGACCAAAGGTGACGGGTCAACGCAACTAACTGACGGGTCGGGCGCAATTACTTGACGGTTCGGCGTTAGGGGGTGCGGAGGCGCCGAAGCCAGGCGGAGGCGTCGGCGAAGTCGGAGTCCGACGTGCCGTCGGTGACCTGGGAGACGACGCCGTCGGCACGCGGGTAGGAGCCGAGGAAGCGGACCTCGTCGGAGGTACGACGCAGCCCCATCAGCGCCTCACCGACCCGGGCGTCGTCGACGTGGCCTTCGGCGTCGATGGCGAAGCAGTACTTGCCGAGCGCCGAGCCGGTCGGCCGCGACTGGATCCAGGTCAGGTCGATGCCCCGGGTCGCGAACTGCTCCAGCAGCTCGAGCAGCGCGCCTGGGTGGTTGTCGTGGATGAACACCACCAGCGAGGTCTTGTCGGCCCCGGTCGGCGGCGCCGGCGTGCCCGGGCCGCGACACGAGCACGAAGCGCGTCACCGCACCGGCCCGGTCGGCGATCCCGCGTCGCCAGTGTCGCGAGCCGGTAGGTGTCGGCGGCGATCGGGGCCGAGATCGCCGCGTCGTACGGCGAGTCCGGCACCGCCACCATCGCCGCGGCGTGCGCCGTCGACGCCTCCAGCACGACTTCGGCGTCAGGCAGGTGGGTCGCCACCCAGCGCCGGGTCTGCGCCTCGGCGTGCGGGTGGGTGCGCGACCCGGCGGATGTCCTCGGCCTTCGTCCCGTGCTTGGCCAGCAGCGAGAACTGCACGTCGACCCGCATCTCCCGGGTGATCATCAGCGGGTCGCCGGTGAACAACGCGTCCAGCGTCACCGGCACCGCGCCCTCGACCGAGTTCTCGATCGGGACCACGGCACCGTCGGCCTCGCCGCCCCGGACCGCGTCGAGCGCAGCGACCACCGAGCCGCACGGCTGCAGCTCGGCCTTGGCCGCGGCGGGCAGTCGACCGCAGCGCCGCCTCGGTGAAGGTCCCCTCGGGGCCGAGGTAGGCGTAACGGGCAGGCGGCACTCCAGGCATGGACCGCCAGCGCCTAGTGAGCGCTAGATTCAGCCACCGTGACCGAATTCTCCGGATCTGGACGCCGGCCGCCACGGATCGCTCGACCAGGCCCTCGACCTCGGCTACGCCCGCCTCGACGTCGACCGGGCGCACCGCACCGGCGACCCCGAGGTCGTGTACGGCGCCGGCAAGTCACCCGACCACGTCGTCGAGCTGCTGACCAGGCCTCCACGCCGCCCACCCCGACCGGGCCGTGCTCGCCACCCGGCTCTCCGACCGAGGCGCTCGACGCTGTCCGCGACCGAGCTGCCCGACGCCGATCTCGACGAGATCGGCCGGCGCCGCCACCCTCGGCCCGCTGCCCAGCCCGCGCGGCCGCGTCACCATCGTCTCGGCCGGCACGTCGGACGCCCGGTCGCCCGCGAGGCGGCCATCGACCGCGCGCGTCTTCGGCGCCGCGTCTCGAGCTGATCAACGACGTCGGCGTGGCCGGGCTGCACCGCGTGCTCGGCGTCCGCGACGGCTCGCCGACGCCGACTGCCTCATCGTGGTGGCCGGGATGGAGGGCGCGCTGCCCTCGGTCGTCGGCGGACTGACCGGGGTCCCCCTCGTCGCCGTGCCCACCACGTCGGCTACGGCGCATCCTTCGGCGGGTTCGCGGCGCTTCTTGCGATGCTGAACTCCTGCGCGCCGGGAGTCATCGTCGTCAACATCGACAACGGCTTCGGGGCCGGCGTGTTCGCCGCCCGCGTCGCCCGCAACGCCGCACCGCGAGACCGAGCAGACCCGATCGGACCGCATGATCGGCTGGATCGACGCCGGCTCCGGCGCGAGCGGCGACATGCTGCTGGGCGCCCTGATCGACGCCGGCGCCGACGAGCGACGTCATCCGACGCGCGATCGCGGCCGTGGCGCCCGAGCGACGAGCCTGCGCCATCGAGCGCGTGCAGCGCGGCTCGATGAGGGCCAACCGCGCACCAGGTCGAGGTCGCGGAGTCCACCACGCCACCGCGGGCTCGCGACATCGTCGGCCTGATCGAGCGCGCGCCGCCTCAGCCCGACGTCAAGCGGCACGCGCATCGAGGTCTTCAGCCGGCTCGGCCGCGCCGAGGCGGCCGTCCACGGCGTCAGCCGTCGACGAGGTGCACTTCCACGAGGTCGGTGCGCTCGACGCGATCGCCGACATCGTCGGAGTCTGCGCCGGCTTCGTGCGCCTCGGCCTCGACGCGTCCACTGCAGCCCGGTCGCGGTCGGCTCGGGCACCGTCGCGACCGCCCACGGCCAGCTGAGCGTCCCGCCCCCGGCAGTCGTCGAGCTGCTTCGCGGCATCCCGACGTACGCCGGCCCGGCTGCAGCCGAGCTCTGCACGCCCACCGGCGCCGCGCTGCTCGCGCACTGGGTGACCAGCTGGGGCCCGCAGCCGCTGATGCTGGTCGACCACGTCGGCACCGGAGCTGCGGCACGCAGGACTTCGCCACCCACCCCAACGTCGTCCGCATCTTCGTCGGCGCCCCGCACGAGCAGCCACGCCAGCGCGCAGGCCGCTGCGTCTACGAGACCAACGTCGACGACCTCGACCCTCGGCTGTGGCCGCCGGATCCTGCAGCGCCTGCTCGACGCCGGCGCGTCCGACGCCTGGCTGACGCCGATCCTGATGAAGAAGGGCCGCCCGGCCCACACGCTTGTCGGTCCTGCTCGCCGGCGAGCGCGCCGACCGACGTACGCGAGGTGATCTTCGCCGAGACGTCGGCGATCGGACTGCGTGAGCTCGTACGTCGGCAAGCACGCGCTCGACCGCGAGTTCACGCACGTCGAGGTCGAGGGCCAGCAGATCGCGGTCAAGGTCGCCCGTGTCCGAGGGCCGGATCGTCAACGTCCAGCCGGAGTTCGACGATGTCGCCGCCGCTGCCAAGGTCGCTCGGCTGGCCGGTCAAGGCGGTGCTCGGCCGCGCCAGTCGCACGTGGCGGCCGCCTGGATCGTCGGCCGTGGCAGCGCACCGGCTCAGCACGTCGGACGAATCAGCGGTAGCACCTAGACTCGATCGGGTCCGCATCGCCGTCAAGCGTTGGGAGCTCCATGGACTGGCATCTGCGTTCTGCTCAGCTTCGCGCTGATCTTCCCGGTCGAGCTCCCCGACAAGACGTTCGTCGCGGCGCTCGTGCTCTCGACCCGCTACCGGCCGCTCGCGGTCTGGATCGGCGTCGGCCTCGCGTTCGGGATCCAGTGCCTGGTGGCGGTCGCTGCCGGGCACGCCGTGTCGTTCCTGCCCGACTGGGTCGTCCACCTCGTCAGCACGGTGATGTTCCTGATCGGCGCCATCATCCTGTTCCGGGCAGCGCCGAAGGCCGACGCGGAGGAGAAGGAGCAGGAGGAGGAGTTCGCCGCGAAGGCGACCAGGACCAGGTCGGCTGGCACGCGGTCGTCACGTCGTTCCTCGTGCTGTTCGCCGCCGAGTGGGGCGACCTCTCCCAGATCCTGACCCTCAACCTGGTGGCCAAGTACGGCTCGCCGCTCTCGGTCTTCCTCGGCTCGTGGGCTCGCCCTGCTCACCGTGTCGGGGCTGGCGGTCCTCGCCGGCCGGGTGCTGCTGCGCTACATGAAGCTGTCGCTGCTGCACTACATCGCCGGCGAGCGTCTGCCTGATCTTCGCCGTCGTCGGCGTCGTCCAGCTGAGTCACCGCCTGACCGTAGTCGCGGCGAACGCCTCGCGCCACGATGCACTAGCGCTCCAGGCATGACCGCGACTCTCGTCGGCGCCGACAGCGAGGTCGGCCGGCTTCGCACGGTGATGCTGCACCGGCCGGGTCCCGAGCTCGCAGCGGCTGACCCCCCGCAACAACGACAGCCTGCTGTTCGACGGCATCCCGTGGGTGGGCCGCGCCCAGGACGAGCACGACGCCTTCGCCGCAGGCGCTGCGCGACCGCGACGTCGAGGTCCTCTACCTCGTCGAGCTGCTCGTCGAGGCGCTCGAGCCGCCCGCGCAGCCCGCGAGCAGGCCATCGGCCAGGTCACGGCGCAGCCTGCGGCTCGGCGACACGATGCGCGGCTACCTCCAGGCTGGATGCACGAGCTCGTCGCCGACGGACCTCGCCGACGCCATCACCGCCGGCGTGCGCAACGACGAGGTGCGCGGCGGCTTCGGACTCGTCACCAGCCTGCTCGCACCACGACGACTTCCTCGATCGACCCGCTGCCCAACCTGCTGTTCACCCGCGACTCGTCGGTCTGGCTGCGCGACCGGGTGGCCGTGACCAGCCTGGCGATGCCGGCCCGCGCGCGCGAGACGCAGCTGACCGAGCTGATCTACCAGTTCCACCCCCGCTTCGCGGGCGTCGAGCGGGTCCACGGCTGGCAGGCCGAGCACCTCGAGGGCGGCGACGTCCTGCTGCTGGGTCCGGGCGTCATCGCCGTCGGCGTCGGCGAGCGTACGACGCCGGCCGGGGTCGAGCGGTTCGCCCGCCGCGCCTTCGCCGACGACCTGGCGCACACCGTGCTGGCCGTCCCGATCGCGCAGGAGCGCGCCACCATGCACCTCGACACCGTCTGCACGATGGTCGACGCCGACGCGATCGTGATGTACCCGAACGTCGCCGACACGCTGTCGGCGCATGCCGTCACCTGCCGCGAGCCGCACGACGACGAGGCGCTGATCGAGCTCGACGTCGCTCCACGCCGAGCCGTTCCTGGTCGCCGCCGCGAAGGCGATGGGGATCGACACCCTGCGCCAGATCGACACCGGCCTCGACCCGGTCACCGCCGAGCGCGAGCAGTGGGACGACGGCAACAACACGCTGGCGATCGCGCCGCGGGTCGCCGTCGCCTACGAGCGCAACGTCGAGACCAACGAGCGGCTTGCGCGAGGCCGGCATCGACGTCGTCGCGATCGCAGGCTCGGAGCTCGGCTCCGGCCGCGGCGGGCCGCGCTGCATGTCGTGCCCGATCGACGCGCGACCCGCTCTGACCAAGGACGCGACGCGCGACCACTCGTTACCGACTGGGCGCTGAGCGCCGTCGGAGAATTGGAGAACCCGGCCGTTACTGACGGGGGATACAGCAACGACCGGGTATTAGTTGAAGTTTAGAACCAGATGCGCGGCACATACAAGCGGAACATCGGCGAGATCCGGGCGAACAGTCCGGGCCAACGCCAACTCAGGCTCTGGGCGAAGCCGCTACCGGATCGTGACCTGCCGGTTGGCCAACCCGTTGCGAGCCGAGCGTTCGTTGTCGGTCAGCGGCTCCGTCGGCCAGCGCGTCCGCGAGCCGGTCGGCGAATGCGCCGGCGGGCTCCTCCAGCGCCTCGGCACCGGTGCCTACGGGCAGATCCCAGACCGGCACCAGCAGCCCGTGCGCGCGAAACGATCCGACCAGCCGCGTGTCGGCGCCGAGGCTGGTCCGCACCCGCCGCGTGCAGCCGGCCAGCGCGGTCAGACCAGCTTCCTCGTCGTGCGGCATCACCCAGCGCAGATGCTCCTTGGTGCCGACCGACGCCCAGTACGCCGCGTCGACCGAGGCCAGCCGGACCGTCGGGTCGATCGAAGCGTTGAGCGTCTCCAGGGTGGCCGCCACCGTTCCGTCGGTGTCTTCGGTGTCCTCGAACCAGAAGTCGTAACCCGTCGAGCACGGTCGACCTCGAAGGCGCTGTCTGGCTCGACCACGTCTTGCAGGCGCGGACCAGGGCCTGGCAGCGACGACATCACGACGCTGTCGCCGGGCTGGCCGTCGAGAGCCAGGCGGAGTGCCTCGGCGAAGTCGCGGCTGGGGTCTCCCGACTGATGCGCCACCTGCGCGGCGATCCAGATGTCGCCGTTCTTGCGGACTAGCGCAGGCGCGATTCCGGGCAGCACGGTGGCCGACCGACACGCGACGGCCGGAGGCGTCGCCGTCGTACGCCTCTGAGCGCAGCGTCAGCGGCGCGAGCGCAGCAGGCACGAACTCGCGCATCGCAACCCAGTCACACTCGCCGGGCAGCCCTTCGAAGCGTCCGGACGACGTACGGCGTCGCGGCATCGGCGGCGCCGTGACATGCCTTGTAGCGGCGACCCGAGCCGCATGGGCAGGGCTGGCGTGGGCCCACCTCGTCTGCGCTGCGGGTGTGGTGTTTGGCGCTCCGTGACTTCTTGGCCATGGGTTCCTCTGTCCGGCGGCATGAGTGCGGGGACCAGTCTTGCCCATCCGGATGCGGTGACGGTCACCGGTCGTACGCCGGCTGCTGGCGGCCAGCCGCTGGGGTCTCGAGTGGGCTAGGCCCGGTCGAGGACTCCGAAGACCGTGTTGCCATTGCGGGTCTCCTGGACGCCCCAGTCCCGGGTGAGCGTCCTCACGATGGACAGGCCACGACCTCCCAAGGAGAGCAGCGGCGTACTTATCAGCGTCGGCAGGGTCGCCGACCCACCGTCGTTGACGAAGATCCGGACCGACTCCCCGTCAATCTCCAGCCCCAGCAACAGCTGGCCCTGCGGGAGCGGGCGCGCATGCCGCAGGGCATTGCCGACGAGCTCGCTGGCCACCATGCGGGCATCGTCGATGGTCTGTTGGGACATACCGAAATGACGCAGGACGACGCTGACATGGGTGCGGGCGATCCGTGCCGAGGCAGGCACAAAGGGCAGCATCCAGGACCAGGACTGGTTGTCATCATCCATGGCCGCGGCGCTCACTCCCCCACTGTGACGTGCCCTCAGTCACTCTGCAAGCACGTTGGGTGACACCCCGATGCTAGTTCATCGCTCGTTCAACTGCCTCAACGCGGCGCCCGGATCATCGCGGATGACGGCGCCGACGTCGATCGTCGCACACAATTCGAGCTCAGCGGCGGTGTGACGACCTAGGAATGGACCCGGTGGCTACCAGTTCTGGTAGCCCGGCCCAGTCGGCTGGTAGGCGTGCGCAGGGGCGGGCGTCGACCTCGATCCACGCACCGTGAACGTGCCGATCAGCAGCCCCAGAGACAGCAGGACGAACCCGCCGCCAATCACTAGGGTCGCGGTCACGCCCTTGTCGCCTTGCGCGGCTTGACCATCGGCGTCAGTGATGCCTCCGGAGAGGAACAACCCCACCAGCACCACGAGCACGCCGACCCCCGCGAGTGCGATGCCCGCCAGATCGAGGCCACCGCCGTCGGTCTGCTTGGCCACCGACCGGGTGATCCAGAGCCCGATCGCCACCAGCACCACCACACCCGTCACGATCAAGAAGACGGTGTCCATGGTGTCGCTCGACTTGGCGTCGTCGGCGGACACCGGGTTGCCATCGGCAAAGTCCGCGAAGACGCTGCGCCGTGCGGTGAAGGCCCACACGGCATACGCGAGGCTGAGCAGGGCGCCGACCGCGAGAGTGATCATTGCAGCGAGCCCGGCCCCCGAGCCGGATACTGCGGAGGGCGTCGTGACGGGCCACGCAGCGCTCGGCGTCACGTGACCGCCCTGATAGGTCGGCCGTTGGGGCGATCCGCCGTACGTCGGTCCGCCTGTCGCGGGATAGCCAGGACCTGGTCCGGGGTAGCCCTGCTGGCCCGGCGCCGGGTCGCCCCTTCGGCGGAGCACGGTGGTCTGGTCGTCATCACCTGCCGGGGGTGCGCCATGGCGGCCGGGCTGGCCGGGAGACGGGCTGGGAGGGCCGGCTGGACCCTGCGGGCCGGGTCTCCCCTGCCCGGGTTGGCGTGGATCCTGAGGACCCCAGGGGCCCGTTTGGCCCGGACCGGCATAGCCCGGACCGGCTTGGCCAGGACCTGGCTGTCCCGGGCCTGGTTGGCGAGGGCCGGGTTGTTCATAGGGACCGGCGTGGCGACGTGCGCCCCCCGGACCGGGCTGATCCGGCCGTCCGGGTGGAGGCGGCACCGGCTGCGAGCCTGGCCCGGACGGTGCTCCGGCAGGGGGCTGCTGATGCGGACCCGCAGGAGGCGGTGGGGTCAGGGCGAGCCCACAGCGTGCGCATTGAGCCGTGGCAGGCGGATTGTCCAACCCGCAGCGCGGACATCGCATCGAGAAACCCCAATCAAGAGACTGTTGTCGACTGTGAGCGTACCGAAGGCAGGGGGTCGTAGCGCGGCTCATCGCGATGCGTGGGGACACCGCATCTGCAGGTCAGCGCTGGGTCCGGAGGAACTTCCCGAAGTGCGGGACGGTGAAGCGGACCACTCCGCGCTCCTCCGCAAAGACCAGGCCCTTCTTGATGAGCGCGTCACGCGCCGGCGACAGCGATGACGGCTTGCGGCCGAGGGCACCGGCGACGTCGGCCGTCTGGACGGGTCCGTCGTGGGTCTCGGCTCCGACGTCGGCAATGGCTCGCATGTAGTCGCGTTCGGCCGGTGTGGCGCGCTCGAAGCGTGATCCGAAGAAGCCGACGGCGAGCTCCGCCTCGGCCACCGGTGCAGCCTCGACCACATCGCTGATCCTGATCGGGCTGTCGGGCGCCGCGTCCCACGTCACCTTGCCGTAGGCCTGCACGAAGTAGGGATAGCCGTCAGTCAGGCGGTAGAGCTCGTCGAGGGCGGCATCGTCATACCCGACCTGCTCGGTGGACGCCGGGATCAGCAGGGCTCGGTCGGCCTGGGCGCGCGGCAGGCGGTCGACGACCCGGTAGTGGAAGAGGCGCTCGGCATAAGACTTCGACGCCGACAGGGCGGCCGGGAGGTGCGGCAGCCCTGCTCCCACGACGACGAGTGGGGCGCGCTGTTGGCTGATCTCGTGACAGGCCGCGCACACCGCCGACAGCTCGCTCGCGGCGATGTCTTGCATCTCGTCTACGAACACGGCGATGCCGACCCCGAGGTCGGTCGCCAGCTCGGCGACATCGGAGAACAGCTCCGTGAGGTCGAGCTCGAGGTCACCCGAGTCCGCTCGACCGCGCGTTGCCGGTACGTCGGTCGGCGGGTGCCAGCGGTGGTCCTTGCGGTCGACGAGTGGCGTCTTGAGGGCGAACGCCTTCACCACCCCGCTGATCGCGTCGACCCGGTCCTGGTCCCGGTGTCTGCGCCCGAGGTCGCGCACGGCGGCATGCAGCGCCTGCGCGAGCGGGATCCGCAGGCTTTGATCAGGCCGCGCCTCGAGCTTGCCCGTCCCCCACGCCCGCTGGACGGCGAGGCTGCGTAGCGCGTTGAGGAGCACCGTCTTGCCCACCCCGCGCAGTCCGGACAGGACGAGCGAGCGCTCGGGGCGTCCGTGAGCCACGCGTTCGAGGGTGACGGCGAACTGTTCCAGCTCGAGGTCACGACCGGCGAGCTCGGGAGGGCGCTGACCGGCGCCTGGGGCGTACGGGTTCCGGATCGGGTCCACGCTAGGACTGTATGGCGGTGTCTAGCGAAAACCGTAGATTGACGTAGCGAGTCGTAGAACCTTCCGCGTTGCGTCCGTGCCAGCGGTCGCCAGGGCGTTCAGCTGCACGGACGTTGCGAGGGGTATGTCGCTCAGGCCACCCGAGGGGGCGCCCCGCCATCGGCGACCATCGCCCGGCCAGCCCGGTCCCAGGCGATCATCCCGCCCACCAGGTTGACTGCGTCGTAGCCCTGCGCCTGCAGGAATGCCGTGGCCTGCGCCGACCTCGCTCCCACCTTGCAGACCACGAGCACTTGCCCATCGGCCGGCAGGTCGGCGAAGCGTTGCGGCACCTGCATCAGCGGGAGATGGACGGCGCCGGCGATGTGGCCGGCCTGCCACTCGATGTCTTCGCGGACGTCGAGGACCACCAGGTCGTCGGGCAACTCGGCCGGAATGCCCGTGATGTCGACTTCGGGGATCGCGTGGCTCATCTGACCAGCCTGCCAGGTGGCCCCGGCGACCCGGGAGCGGCGGTCACTTGAGCAGCCGGGACAGCCGTCGGTCGGCGAGCGGCTTGCCGCCGGTCTGGCAGGTCGCGCAGTACTGCAGCGACGAGTCGGCGAACGACACCTCGCGCACGGTGTCGCCGCAGACCGGGCACGTCTCTCCGGTCTTGGCCGTGCACCCGCAGTCCCGACTTCTTCTCCTTCTTCAGCTCGGAGGCCGCGAGCCCGTCGGACCGGTCGATCGCATCGCGCAGCGTGGCGCCGATCGCGTCGTACAGCCTGGCACTGCTCCTCGTCGGGCATCGCGGCCGGCTTGAACGGCGACATCTTCGCGACGTGCAGGATCTCGTCGGAGTAGGCGTTGCCGATGCCGGCGATGATCGACTGGTCGCGCAGCACTCCCTTGATCTGCGACCGCCCGGCGCGCGCGAGGATCGCGGCGAGCACGTTCGACGGTGAACGCCTCCGACAGCGGATCCGGGCCGAGCCGGGCGATCCCGGGCACGTCGGCCGGGTCACGGACGACGTAGATCGCCAGGCCTTCTTGGTGCCCGCCTCGGTGAAGTCGAGGCCGGACCCGTCGTCGAGCGACAGCCGGGCGGCGAGCGGGCCCTTGCCCGGGCCTGGCCGGGATGGACGGGCAGCTCGTCCTGCCACCGGATCCAGCCGCCGCGGGCCAGGTGGACGATCAGGTGCAGGTCGTCGACGGCGATGTCGAGGAACTTGCCGTGCCGGGTGACACGCCTTCGACGAACAGCCCGGCGAGCGCGGACGGCGGCGGATCGAATGTCTTCAGCGCGGAGAAGGCGACGATGTCGAGCCGCGCCACCGCACGCTCCGGCGAGTCGGGCCGCCCAGGTCGTGGGCCAGGGCTTGCACTTCGGGTAGTTCTGGCACGACGTCAAGTGTGCCCGAATCGGCTGTACGGACTCTCACTCGAGATCTGCGTTGCCCGCTGGCCAGCGCGCACAGGGCATCATTGCGGCATGTCTGCCGAGGCACCGGCACTCAGGGCGAGGTCTTCCTCGACGCCCGCGGCAACGGCCGCGCGATGCGGCTGACCTGGCATCACGAGGCCGACCTGGTCGTCCTGTCCCTGTGGCGCGAGGGCATCTGCGCCGGCACGTTCCGGCTGTCGACGCGACGACGTCAACGAGTTCATCGACGCCCTGGTCGACGGCTTGCGCGACGCCCCCGGCGTCCAGGTCGCGTGCCCGAGCACCGTGCTCGGCGGTCGATCGCGCCGCACTGCCGCGCAGGCTGCACCGTCGCCGGTGACCGGCCAGACCAGCCGATCCCCGGCGACGTCGAGCCGCCACGACGAACAGCCAGCGAGGCCGCCGGTCCTTCACCGACTGGGCCTTCGGAGGCTCCGGCCAGCGCCAACTGCCCGCCGGTGAGACGTCGGCTAGCGAGGCCGATCCGCTCGGGTCGGGCTCGCGCCACGCCACACCGCGGCAGCGGCACCGCCCAGCGCACGCCGCAGCATCGCAAGTAGTCCGCCGCGGTCGACCTCGATCACGCCGAGCGTGATGAGGTGCGGCGTCGACCACTGCACGTCGAGCAGCCGATCGTCTCGTCCGTCGTCGAGCAGCTCGACCAGCGCCATCAGCGCGACCTTCGAGGCGTCGCGCTCGCGGTGGAACATCGACTCCCCGGCGAACAGCCCACCGATCGCCACGCCGTACAGACCGCCGGCCAGCTCGCCCTCGCCGCCAGACCTCGACCGAGTGCGCCCAGCCGAGGTCGTAGAGGCGACGGTATGCCGCGATGACCTCGTCGTCGATCCACGCGCCAGGTCGGTCGGGGTCCGCGCACCCCGCCACGACGTCGTCGTACGCCTTGTCGACGGTGACGTCGAACCGCGTGCGCGACTGCCGCATCGACTTCGTGACCCGAAACCCGTCGAGCGGGAGGACCCCGCGCCGCACCGGCGACCACCAGCCATCCCTCGACCTGGTCAGCGGCATCGGGAACATGCCCTGCGCGGTAGGCGCCAGGACGGTGGCCGGCTCGAGGTCCGCGCCGACCGCGACGATGTCGTCGTCGGCCTCCATCGGGTCGGGGAAGATCCACTTGGTCGTCGGCGGCTCGGTCGGCGCGGTCACGTTCGTCATTGTGCCCTCGTCAGGTGCGTCCGGCAGGTGAGTCGAGCGCCGCGGGTGGGGTCAGGAGCCCGACTTGCGGCGGAACTCGCGCCGCTGCTTGTCGTTGTGCGCCTCCCCGACCCCTTTGTTGCGCGCACCGCGACGGGCGCATCGTGCTGCGCGCCTTCTTGCGCTCCAGCGCCTCGCGGAACTTGCGGTGCTGCTCGTCCTCTTGGTCGGGCTGCTTCGGGCGATTTCGGCATCGGCTCTCCTCCGGCTCGACGGTCGCATCGCAGCTCAGTCCGAACGTGCTGGTGCTTCGCTACACCAATTCAGTCGGTACGCGGTTCGACAGGTCTATGGCATCACGCCTTCGTCACCGCCTCGGGTCCGCCTACTCGTCAGGGGTACTTCAGCCACCGGACGTAACACGTACGCTCGGCGGATGGCAGAGGAAAGATGGTGAGGCGAGTCGCCGGACCGTCGCGCTCGGACGAGTGCCCGGGCTCGACCGCCAGCTTCGTCCGGCAGGCGTTCGACCGCGCCGTCGACGGCGTCGGCCCGCTGCGTGGCGCGGCCGACGCGGCCGAGCACCGGCTCGCCGCCGCACGACGGCGACGTCGACAAGGCGATCGCAGTCCATCGTCGACTCAGCACGTCGGAGCTGGCCGGCGTCCAGGGATTCCTCACCAACCTCGGCGGCCTGGTCACGATGGCCATGACGGTCCCGGCGAACATCTCCGGGCTCGCTCTGCTGCAGTGCCACATGGTCGCCGGCATCGCGCACCTGCGCGGCTACGACCTTGCCGACCCGCGGGTCCGCAACGCGGTGTTCGCCTGCATGCTCGGCGAGGACGCGTCAAGGCTGCTGGTGAAGAAGCAAGAAGCTGCCCAGCAGCCCGATGGCGATCGCCACCGCGCCGACGTACGACCCGACCTCGACGACCGGATCGCCACCGAGGTCGCCGACCGAGCTCATCGGCCGGGTCGCCGGCAAGCGGACGATCGCGGCCATCGGCCGCGAGTCCCGGTGATCGGCGGCGGCGTCGGCGCCGTCACCGACGGCTACGCGACCTACCAGGTCGGCCGGTACGCCGCCAAGCAGCTCAAGCTCGCAGCGCGTAGCCCCTGACCTCGATCTCAGCGAGGCACGTCCGGTCAGAGGAGGGCGGTCGCCACGCGGGACGCGGGCGGCTTGCCGATCTGCTCCGCCATCCAGCCCGTGGTCGCGACCAGCGCCTCGAGGTCGACGCCGGTCTCGATGCCGAGACCGTGCAGCTGCCAGACCAGATCCTCGGTGGCGAGGTTGCCGGTGGCGCTCTCGGCGTACGGGCAGCCGCCGAGCCCGCCGGCCGACGCGTCGAAGGTGGTGACGCCGTAGCCGCAGCGCGGTCAGCGCGTTGGACAGCGCCTGGCCGTAGGTGTCGTGGAAGTGCACGGCGATCTGGTCGACCGGCGTCCGGCCTCGGCCAAGCCGCCGAGCAGCGCCTCGACGTGCCCCGGCGTGCCCACCCCGATCGTGTCGCCGAGGGACAGCTCGTGGCAGCCGAGGTCGAGCAGCCGGCGCGACGCCGACACGACCTCCTCGACCGGGACGTCGCCCTCCCACGGGTCGCCGAAGCACATCGAGACGTAGCCCGGACGCGCAGCCCGGCGTCGCGAGCACCGCGCGACGACCGGCTCGAACATCGTGAACTGGCTCGTCCAGACTGCGGTTGAGGTTGCGCTGGGCGAACGTCTCGGTGGCCGAGCCGAAGACCGCGATCTCGCGCACCCCGCCTGCCAGCGCCCGATCGAGGCCACGCTCGTTCGGCACCAGCACCGGCATCCGCGGCAGCGGCGTCAAGGTCGATCGCGTCGATCAGCTCCTCGGCGTCGGCCAGCTGCGGCACCCACTTCGGGTGCACGAAGCTCGTCACCTCGATGGCCGACAGCCCGCTGCGACGAGCCGCGCGGATGAACTCCGCCTTCATCTCCACCGGGACGATGGCGGACTCGTTCTGCAGCCCGTCGCGTGGGCCGACCTCGTAGATCGTGACCTGCTCGGGAAGCTCGGGTCAGCGACCACCTGCGGAGTGCGCATCATCAGCCCGCGCTCGGACCTTCAGTGACCCCGCGTCGGTCGCGAGCGTGGCTCGACGACGAACAGCCGCGCGCCGAGGTCGACCTGCTCCCCGCGACCGCACGGCCTCGGTGACAGCGCCGTCGAACGGCGCCTTCAGCGTCAGCTCCATCTTCATCGCCTCCATCACGCCCAGGGTCTCGCCCTCCTCGACCGCGGCCCCGCTGACACATCGACGAGAGCACGGTGCCCGGCATCGGGCGCCGTGACCGGCCGTCGCCGAGCGACGGTGTCGGCGAGGCGGTCGAGCGGGGTGAAGACGAAGCGCTGGCCTCGGTAGGAGACGCCGCGACGTCGGCTGCACGTCGACGACGCCGCGGACGTGGCGGCCGTCCACCAGCGCCTCGATGACGTGGTTCTCGGCCGACGAGCATGCGGACCGCGACTGCCGTCGACGGTGCCGGCCACGCGAGTCGACCACGACGTCTCGGTCGAGTTCCACGAGCCGTCGGAGCGGGCGGGCCGCCAAGTCGCCAGCCGTCGCTCTGGAACGGATGAGGCGGGCCGACGACGCCAGCATCGCCGAGACCCAGGCCGCCAGGACCACGCACCTCGGGGTCGGGCGCCGGCACGTCGTGGTGGTCGAGCCACGCGGTGTCGATCGTCGCGTCCCGGAACGCGTCGGTCGCGACCAGGTCGCGCAGGAAGCCGACGTTGGTCGTCAGCCCGAGGATCACGGTCGTCGTCGAGCGCGTCGACCAGAGCCTGCCGCGCGGACCTCGCGGTCGGCGCCGTGGGCGATCACCTTGCCGAGCATCGGGTCGTAGGGCGTGCTCACGACCTGCCCGGCTCCAGCGCCGCGTCGACGCGGATCCTCGTGTCGCTCACTGAGAGGTTGCGCCGGCCACCGGGTCGACACCACCGGGCCAGATGACGATGCTCGCCGCGCCGGCCTGCGGCAGGAAGCCGCCGTACGGGTCCTCGGCGTAGACGCGCGCCTCGATCGCATGGCCGCGCACGACGACGTCGTCCTGGCCGAACGGCAGCGGCTCGCCCTGCGCGATCGCGAACTGCAGCTGCACCAGGTCGAGGCCGGTGACGAGCTCGGTGACGGGGTGCTCGACCTGCAGTCGGGTGTTCATCTCGAGGAAGAACGCCTCCTCGCCGGAGACGAGGAACTCGACCGTGCCGGCGTTGACGTAGCCGACCTCGCGGGCCAGTGCGACGGCCGAATCGGAGACCAGCCGGCGGACGTCGGCGGAGATCTCGGCGGCCGGCGCCTCCTCGAGCACCTTCTGGTGGCGGCGCTGGACGGAGCAGTCGCGCTCGAACAGGTGCACGACGTTGCCGTGCTCGTCGGCGATCACCTGCACCTCGATGTGGCGGCCGTGCTCGACGTACCGCTCGAACAGCATCGTGTCGTCGCCGAACGCGGCCGCCGCCTCACGTCGGGCCGCGGCGGACGCGTCGGGAAGCTCCGCCGGCGTCCGGACGATGCGCATGCCCTTGCCGCCCCCACCGGCAGCAGCCTTGACCAGCAACGGGAAGCCGACCTCCTGGCCACGGCATCGAGGTCGCCGGCGGAGGTGGAGTCAGCGGCGGGCACGACCGGGACACCGGCGCTACGGCGATCTCGCGGGCCCGGTCCTTGCGACCCATCGCGTCCATCACGTCGGCGGACGGGCCGATGAAGACCAGCCCGGCGTCGGCGACCGCGCGGGCGAACTCGGCGCGCTCGGACAGGAAGCCGTAGCCGGGGTGGACGGCGTCGGCGCCGGACTGTTCGGCGGCCGCGAGCAGGGCCGGGATCGACAGGTAGGACTCGCTGGCGGCGGCAGGGCCGATCCGGACGGCGACATCCGCCTCACGCACGTGGGGCGCGTCGCGATCGGCGTCGGAGTAGACGGCGACGCTGCGCAGCCCGGCCGCCGAGGCGGCCCGGATCACCCGCAGCGCGATCTCGCCACGGTTGGCGACCAGGACGGTGCCGAACCGGGTCACGGCTTTCCTCGCTGGTCGAGCGGCCCTCGTCGTCAGCTTGTCGAGACCATGCGGTGAGCTGAGGTCTCGACAAGCTCGACCACCAGACACCCGACCGTGCACCGTCATCACCGGCGTCACATCCGGAAGATGCCGTAGGTGGGCTCGGGCACCGGTGCGTTGGCGGCGGCCGCGAGGCCCATCCCGAGGACCCGCCGGGTGTCCACCGGGTCGATGATGCCGTCGTCCCAGAGCCGCGCGGTCGAGTAGTAGGGCGAGCCCTGCGTCTCGTACTGCTCGCGGATCGGCGCCGGAACGCCTCCTCCTCGTCGCCGACCACGCTTCGCCCTTGGCCTCGATGCCGTCGCGGCGTACGGTCGCGAGCACCGACGCGGCCTGCTCGCCACCCATCACCGAGATGCGCGCGTTCGGCCACATCCACAGGAACCGCGGGTCGTAGGCCCGCCCGCACATCCCGTAGTTGCCGGCGCCGAACGAGCCGCCGATCACCACGGTGAACTTCGGCACCACCGAGCATGCGACAGCCGTGACCAGCTTGGCGCCGTCCTTGGCGATGCCGCCCGCTTCGTACTGGCGACCGACCATGAAGCCGGTGATGTTCTGCAGGAAGACCAGCGGGATGCCGCGCTGGTTGCACAGCTCGATGAAGTGCGCGCCCTTGAGACTCGACTCGCTGAACAGGATGCCGTTGTTGGCGACGATGCCGACGGGGTAGCCCCAGATGCGCGCGAAGCCGCACACGAGCGTCTCGCCGTACAGCGCCTTGAACTCGTGCAGCCGCGACCCGTCGACGACGCGACGGATCACCTCGCGGACGTCGTACGGCGTCCGGGTGTCGGCCGGCACGACGTCGTACAAGGTGCTCGGGTCTTCGGCCGGCTCTTCGGGCTCGTGCTGGGTGAGGTAGTGCCCGTCGGTGGAGCTTGTGGAGCCCCGCTCGAGCGTGCCGACGATCGAGCGCACGATGGCGAGCGCCTCGGCGTCGTCGGCGGCGAGGTGGTCGACCACGCCGGACGTCCGGGCGTGCACGTCGCCGCCGCCGAGGTCCTCGGCGGTGACGACCTCCCCGGTCGCGGCCTTCACCAGGGGTGGGCCGCCGAGGAAGATCGTGCCCTGGTTGCGCACGATGACGGTCTCGTCCGACATCGCCGGGACGTAGGCGCCGCCGGCCGTGCACGAGCCCATCACGGCTGCGATCTGGGCGATCCCCTGCGCTGACATGTTGGCCTGGTTGAAGAAGATGCGGCCGAAGTGGTCGCGGTCGGGGAACACCTCGTCCTGCATCGGCAGGAACGCGCCGCCGGAGTCGACCAGGTAGATGCACGGCAGCCGGTTGGCTGCCGCGATCTCCTGAGCCCGCAAGTGCTTCTTCACCGTCATCGGGTAGTAGGTGCCGCCCTTGACGGTCGCGTCGTTGGCCACGATCACGCAGTCCCGGCCGCTGATGCGGCCGACGCCGGTCACGATGCCGGCCTGGGGACGGCGTCGTCGTACATCCCGTAGGCCGCCAGCGGCGACAACTCGAGGAACGGCGAGCCCGGGTCGAGCAGCCGGTCGACCCGATCGCGGACGAGCAGCTTCCCACGGTCGGTGTGCTTGGTGCGCGCTGCCTCGGAGCCACCGAGGTGGACGGTGGCGAGGCGGTCGCGTAGCTCAGCGACGACCTCCGTCAGGCCGGCAGCCATCCGCGCCCTTTGTCCGTGCAGGTCATGTGCACATGTTAGGGGTCGCACGAACAGGGGCGGCGGAGCGGCAGGCGGGATGGGAAGACGCACGGGCTCGAAAAACCCCTGACCCGAAAGTCTGGTTTGGCGACAAAATTCCACACGTTGCGCCATTCGGTCGGGTTGCCGAGTCGCTCAGGCCATGGTTGGGTAAACAGCAGTGGTCGAGACACCTGCCACGTCGCTTTTCGTTTTGAAAGGGGCAGGCGCGTGTCTCCTGTCTTTTCTGCTGTGGAAGTTTCCAAACATCTGCATCGCATCGGCACTTCACCGCCTGACCTTCATCTGGTCGCCGACGCCGATCGCGAGACCCGCACCCAGCGTCTGCTGGAGCTGGCGTCGGAAACCGAGGACGACGAGAGCCGTCATCGCCTCCACGACGAGGTCGTGCTCCTCAACGTCGAGATCGCCGAGTCGATCGTCATGCGCTACCGCAACCGGGGCGTGCCGGCCGAGGACTTGGTCCAGGTCGGTTGTCTCGGGCTGGTCAAGGCTGCGCGCGGGTTCGACCCGAGCAAGAGCGACAACTTCCTCGGGTATGCCGTGCCGACCATCCTCGGTGAGGTGAAGCGGTTCTTCCGCGACAACGCCTGGGTGGTGAGGCCCCCTCGCCGGATCCAAGAGCTGCAGGCCGAGATCTCCTCGACCACCGCAGCGTTGACCCACTCACGCGGTCATGTCCCCAACGTCGAAGAGATCGCCGACGAGCTGGACGTCGACTCTAAGGACGTCGAGGAGGCACTGGCCGCTGACGGCTGCTTTTCTCCCAGCTCGCTCGACAGACCCAAGTCCGATGGTGAGACGTCGTCGCTCAACGACGTACTCGGCCGTGACGAGCCTGGATTCGACCGAGCCGAGGCCGTGGTGGCGCTTGCCCCACTCTGCCGAAACCTGTGCGACCGGGATCGCCGCATCCTGTACCTGCGGTTCTTCCACGAGTGGACACAAGCGCGGATCGCCGAGGAGTTCGGGGTCACCCAGATGCAGGTTTCCCGTCTGCTGACCCGGATCTTGAAGGAGCTTCGGAGCAAGCTCGGCGACCCCAGAGTGTGCCCCGTGCCTGCCGAGACGGACATCGCTGTCTGAGCCCGCCGGCCTGCGACAACGCGGGCATGTGGTCATCGGACGGGCTGCCTCAGGCACCCGTTTGAGAGCATTCGCGGTGGGCACAGGATGAGTGCACCTGTCTCCCTCGGAAGGCAATCCGATGATCATCGCCCGCGACATCATGTTGAGTGCTGACGAGTACGTCGAGGCGAATGACACGCTGGCCGTCGCGGCGCGCAAGATGCGGGATCTCGACGTCTCACAGGTCCCGGTCTGCGGGCCACACGGCTCCCTTGCCGGCGTCATGACTGACCGCGACATCGTCGTCCGGTGCATCGCCGCCGGAGGGGACCCCTACACCGTGCGGGTTGGGGAGCTCGCCAGCAGTGCTCCGGTCCGGATCACCGCCGACGCGACGCTCGAGCAAGCCCTCATCACGATGGCAGCTCACCGGGTACGTCGCCTGCCGGTGTTCGACGGCGACGACTGGGTAGGGATGCTCGCCGACACCGACGTGGCGCGCTCGCTCGAGAGCTGATCCACGTTCCCCAGCCCAAGTCGGGCGGCGGGCTGCTCAGTCGATCGTGGGCTTCGGGCCTGGCAGTTGGCGCGTCGAGATGATCTGCTCGGCAACTGCGCGCAGCTTGACGTTGTTGTCCTGGGAGTAGCGGCGAAGCACCGAGAACGCTTGGTTGTCGGATAGCCCGAACCGCTCCATCAAGATGCCCTGGGCCTGGCCGATCAGATGCCGGGCGTCGATGGCTTGCCTGAGCCCTTGCTCCTTGCGAGCCATAGCGAAGGCGACCGACGCGTGCTGCCCGAAGATGTGACCTAGGGCCACGTCGTCGGGAGAGAACTCGCGGACTTCCGAGGAGTACAAGTTGAGTGCGCCGAGCGTCTGCTCGTGGTCGAACAGCCGGATCGACAAGATGCTGCGCAGACCCATCTTCGCCGCCATCGGCCCGAACGTCGGCCAGCGCTCGTCGGTGGCCGTGTCATGGACCAAGAACGTGTTGTGCTCCCACACCGAGTCCAGACACGGCCCTTCGTCATACTCCATCTGCAGCTTGTCGGCATGCTCGACGATGGGGTCTGTGGACGCACCGGTTTCGATCTCACGGTTGCGCACGATATGGATGCCGGCGTGGTCGCAGGGCAGCCCCGTCTTGGCGTACTCACAAATGGTGGCAAGTGTCTCGTCAACGTCCGGCTCGGCGGCCAAGGCAAGAGCCATCTCGGCGAAGTCAGAAGCGTCGTTCACGGCACCCTCCCGGGTCTAGACGGCGTCCCCGTGTCGGCACCTGCGCCGACCATCTCCGACTCGACCCCATTGTGGCCCACAGGTCACGCCTGTCAAAGCCTGGGCGAGCGAATATCCCGCAGCCGAAATCGGGACAGTCCCGGCGGCGCCCGATGAACTGGGACCGAGGAAGGGCAGGCGTGACAACTGAAGATTCGGATGGTTGGTGCTGCCGTGGTGGCCGAGTCAACCAAGAAGGCGTGGCCAGTGGGGCGCGGGGTCCTGGCGCCCCTTGGGCCAAGCTATGCGTCACCCCTCTGTGCGCACCGTTGGCCATCCAGCAGGGACGCCTACCGTCAGAAACCGTCCCTGCCTGGGTCTGATGATCTGGGCGAACATCGAGCCTGGAGGAATCGTACAGAATCCACGCATCGTGTGCCAGCATCGTGACGCCCTTCGGACGGCTTCGTGGGGCCCAAAACGTCGGCCGCCGAGCGAGAAATAGTCCGACGGGGGAACCCCGACCACCCAGGGGGATAGGGGCCGGGGCCTCGCTGGGTCCGGCGTCCCGGATGCTCCCGCGTAGTACCGATTCTCCCCTGCGAACAACGCCGAGGCAATCAGCAGGGAGTGATGCCTGTGGCACCCTGCGTTGTGGATAACCTGTTGAGACGACCCTGCCCCCGAACGACGGAAGATCCAGGCGGCGCCCCCCTCGGCGTCCCTGGATCCCGTGGCGAGTGCGCTGTGGCTGCAACCGTCTCGCCCTGGGTCTGGCGTCGTCCGGACGACGAAAGACCCGCGTTGTGCAGCTGACAAGCGCGGAATCGGCGGGTTTCTGCCGAGCCGAGCTTGCGGCTGCACGGAGAAATGTACCGCCGTTGCCGCGCTGTGAACCTGGCCCGTTTTGGCCATTTCTTGATAGTCCGAGGCGGCTACGCGTGACCAGCCACGACCAGAGGGACTACGCACTGTGGTCGTCTGGCCACTTACACATGCCCCTGTGGATAGCCCTGTGGACGGCACGTACTCGTGGTGTCGCTGAGCGTGGCTGTGCGGCTCACCCCGCGTGACCTGCCCGGATGCAGGGCCATGCTAGGTGGGCAACGAGATGACCCAATCGGGTCATGGTGTGACTACGCCACACCTGCCTACCCTGGGGTGAAACGGTCGTAGCCCGCACCTCGGTCGCTGTTGGTTACGCACACAAAGAAGTTCGGGGACTTCACATGGGGTATCGGCCTGACGATCAGTTGAGCGACGGCTTGTTGCTGGCTGAGATCGACCTGCTCACCGACGTCATCATTGCCGCGTCTGCTGCGAGCGTCGAGCACTTCACGACCGCTGAGATCGACCAGGTGCTCGGTGTAGTGCCGGTGCCCCGCCAAAGCGTGCGCATACCCGAGCAGGTCGTGCGCGACATCGTTGCGCCGAGACCGCCCACCGAGAACGCCTCCTGACGTTGCGCTGACGGCTTCCGTCGCCGCGGCTAGGCCGCGGGCCGTTCGAACCCCACCACCTGCCACGCCAGGCCGCGGTGGCTGTAGACGGCTCGGAGCCCGCCCCGTTCGCAGACGCCGATCATCTCCTTGGGTCGATGCGCGAAGGTACGGAACGACTTTCCGGTAAGCCGGAACGTGGTGTTCTGGACGCCCGTGAAAACCCGGCTGACGAGGTTGCGCGGCGGATGACTGAACACAAGCAGTCGGCGAGCGTGGCCCGCGGCCGCGCCGAGCAGACGTTCGTAGTCGGGGTAGCAACAGACGACCCGATGCAGGACGACGACATCGGCAGCGCCCACCTCGTCGGGGGTTGCGGCGACGTCGAGCATTCGCCGGGTCACCCGCTGGGTCATGCCTGCTTCAGCGGCGAGTTGGACGGCGTGGTCCTCGTAGGCATCGACGAGCTCGAGGTTGGTCGCGTGGGCGGCGCCGCGTCGCAGCAGCTCGAGCTGGATCTCACCGACACCACCGCCGATCTCCAGCACGCTGGCGCCCTCGATGCCGCGACCAGCAAGGAACTCGACCATGCGCTGCTCTGTCGCATCGAGCCCGCGCTTGCGATACCTCTTGGCCCGGTGCCGCGCAAAGCCAGGCCCAAAGATGTCATTGCACCCGCGCGGGTCGCAGCAGCCATCCACACCCCGAGTATTCACCCAGCCGACGTCTTGGGACTGGTGACCCGACGTACCCGCGGTCAGGTGCCGTTCGGTACGTCGTGGAGCCTCTTAGGGTTCAGCGAAGGAGTTGCGTCTGGGGTCAGAGTCACCCTGCAATTGCGTGCGCGAGGGGGGAGTTGAACCCCCACGCCCTTTCGGGCACACGGACCTGAACCGTGCGCGTCTGCCTATTCCGCCACCCGCGCGCAAACTGTGGCAGGTCACCGTCGATGACCTGCGTAATCCCGCCACAGCGAAGGGAAACACTAGCACGCAGCCGCCCCGTCGAATGACCCGCAGCCGCCCCGTCGATGGCTGTCTCAGCCCCCGTTCCGGCTACGATCGAGCGCGACAGTCAACGTGCAGGCCCCTGCTGCCCCAGAGTCCTGGCAGGCCCGGCCGCGAGACATGAAAGTAGACGAGGTCCCGGTGGGTGCACTGAACCGTTTCGAGCAGCGCCTCGAACACATGGTGACGGGCGCCTTCGCGCGAGCATTCCGCAGCGCCGTCCAACCAATGGAAATCGCAGCCGCACTCCAGCGCGAGGTGGACAACTCAGCCCAGATCCTCAGCCGAGACCGTCGACTGGCACCCAACACCTTCACCATCGACCTCGCGGGCTCAGACTTCGACCGGTTGTCGACGTACGGCGACACGCTGTCCCGCGAGCTCGCGTCCATGCTCCACGAGCATGCTCAAGAGCAGCACTACCTGTTTGCCGGCCCGGTGCAACTCAACTTCACCCGTGCCGACGACCTCACCACTGGTCGGTTTCGGGTGCGCAGCCAGGCCTCGGCCCAGGTCACCCCCGTCGAGGGCCAGCCGATGTCCGACACTGCCGTCTCGCGGGCCCCCATGTACTTGGAGATCAACGGGGTCCGCCACCCACTCGCACCGCCTGGCATCGTGATCGGTCGCGGCACCAACGCTGACCTGCGCATCGACGACCCCGGCGTCTCGCGCCGCCACGTCGAGTTCCGGGTCCAGGCAACCCCTGGCGCAGGCACAGACGTCAGCGTCCTCGACCTTGGCTCCACCAACGGCACCACGCTCGACGGGCGCCGGATCCAGCATGCCCCGCTGATCAACGGCTCTGTGGTACAGATAGGCAACACCCGGATCGTCGTCGGCATACCCGGCCCGCCCCCTGGGCCGGGAGGACAACCCGGTCCCGCGACGTACCAACCCGGACAGCAGCCCCCGCCGCCGCAGGACCGGCAGGTGCCGGCCGGCACAGGACCGGCACCGGGGCCGCCGGTGCTGGCGCCCAGGGAAGCGCCGAAGAAGCGGTCGCGGTTCGACAAGCGACGCAAGAAGCCCCCGTTCCGCGTCGCCGACCAGCCACGCCAGGGTGACCCACCGCAGGGTCCGTGGGGAGGCTGACCAGTGCCTGAGCTGACGCTGACCTTGATCAAGATCGGCTTCCTCGCTCTGCTATGGATGTTCGTGCTCTCCTCCGTCTCGGTCATCAAGTCCGACATGTTCGGTGAGCGCGTCGATGCCAAACGCGGCAACGAGGGCAAGTCGTCGAAGTCGAACAGACCCTCCAAGCCCACGAAGAAGCGCCGCGGAGCCCCCACCAAGCTCGTGATCAGCGAGGGCTCCAACGCCGGCACCACTGTCCCGCTCGAAGGCGCACCGATCCTGCTCGGCCGAGGCGCCGACGCCACCATCCGCCTCGACGACGACTACGTCTCGACCCGCCACGCCCGCTTCGTGCCGCACGGCGAGGACTGGTACGTCGAAGACCTCGGCTCGACCAACGGCACCTACATCGGCAGTCAGCGCATCACGACGCCCGTCATGGTCGCCATGGGCGTCCAGGTGCGGGTCGGCAAGACGATCGCGGAGCTGAAGAAGTAGCCGATGCCTCTCGTGCTGCGCTTCAGCGCCATTTCCGACGTCGGGAGACGGAGGAAGAACGACGACTCCGGCTACGCCGGCAACCACCTCGTGATGGTGGCCGATGGCATGGGCGGCGCGCCGCACGGCGACCTGGCTTCAGCCGTGGCAGTGCAGACGATGCTGCGCCTCGACGTACCACCGCCCGACGACCTCCTCGAAGCGCTGGCCGGCGCCCTGCACCGCGCGAACGACCGGCTCGCCGAGCTGATCGAGGAGGACGCCGCCACCGACGGCATGGGGACAACGGTCACTGCCGTTCTCTTCGACGGCACCCAGATCGGCGTCGCCCACCTTGGCGACTCGCGGGGCTACCTGTGGCGCGACGGCGACCTGCTCCGCATCACCAACGACCACTCGTGGGTGCAGAGCCTCATCGACGAGGGTCGCATCACCGAGGAGGAGGCCGCGGTTCACTCACATCGCTCCCTCCTTCTCAAGGTACTCGACGGGCGGCATGAGAACGATCCCGATCTCACCTTGTACGACGTACAGGCCGGCGACCGGATCCTGTTGTGCAGCGACGGCCTGTCCAGCTTCGTCGCACCGGAGCGGATCGAGCGGGCGATGTCGATCGGTACGGCGGAGTCCGTGGCCGCGGAGCTGATCCAGCTGGCACTCGAGTCCCCGAGCAACGACAACATCACCGTCGTCGTGGCCGACGTGGTCGAAGACGCCCCGACCGACGCCGAGCCGATGATCGTCGGAGCCGCCGCCAGCGACCCACGCCGACCGCTTGGTCGGATTCGCAGCTGGGCACATCGCGAAGACGTGGCTCCTGGCGAGGCGCTGCTCGACCCCGATGTCGATCCCGAGGAGCTCCGTTACGCCCCACGCGAACCCCGGCGCTTCCAGTCCCTGCGCCGCCTCGCCGTCGTGGTCGTACTGCTGGCACTGATCGTCATCGGCGCGATCGTCGCCTACAACTGGACGCAGACGCAGTACTACGTCGCCGCTGACGACGGCAAGGTCGTCATCTACCAAGGCGTCGAGGCGGACTTCCCCGGCGTCCCTTTGCACGAGGTTTACGAAGCGACCGACCTCGACCTCGACGAGCTGCCGAGTTTCCGCCGCAGCCAAGTGGTGGAGGGGATGGACGCCAACGACCTCGACCACGCCCGCCGCATCGTGACCAGCCTCGAGGCCTTCGCCCGCACGTGCGCAGCCCGAGCACGCGAGTCGTCCACGGACACGTCGGAGTCGACAACGTCGTCGGGTGGCGAGGGCCAGTCCGGCACCTTGTCGAAGACACCACGCACATCTGAGACGAAGTCCGCGACGGGCACGAAGGCAACCACCAAGAAGCCCGCAGACGGCGGCACCAAGAACCCGCAGTCTTCGACCAAGACCACCAAGACGACCAAGGGCGACGGGTCCAACGAAGACAACGCCGATGAGTGCTCCGGCGCAACACCGAGTAGCGAGACGTCGCGATGAGTGCGGGACTGACCTCGGCGGGGCGGCTAGCCAGTGGGTTCGTACCACGCAAGCGACGCGGGGCCGAGCTCTTCCTGCTCGTGCTCGCGGTCGTGATCGGCGTGGGCGCCTACGCGCTCGTGGGGCTCGGCCGCGATGGCGCCGTGCCCACTGACATCGTTTGGTACGGCGGTGGCATCGTCGTACTGGCTGTCATCTGTCACGCAGTGGTCCGGGGCGTCGCCCCGTATGCCGATCCGGTGATCCTCCCGGCAGTGGTAGCGCTGAACGGGCTCGGGCTCGCGATGATCCGCCGCATCGACCTGGCCAGCAACACCAGCTTCGCCAACCAGCAGCTCATCTGGGGGGCTGTCTCCGTGGCGGGGTTCGTGGCGACGCTCGTCGTCATCCGTGACCACCGCAGGCTCCAGGGCTACACCTACACGATGGGGTTCTTGGGCCTCGTGCTACTGCTGCTGCCGCTCGTCCCTGGGCTCGGTGTGAGCATCAACGGCGCCCGCATCTGGATCCGGTTGGGCGGCATGTCGTTCCAGCCCGGGGAGATCGCGAAGCTGTGCCTCGCCATCTTCTTCGCTGGCTACCTGGTGCTGAAACGTGACGCGCTCGCTCTGGCCGGACGACGGTTCCTCGGCATCGACCTCCCGCGCGGCCGCGACCTCGGGCCGATCCTGGTGATGTGGCTCGTCAGCCTCGGCGTCTTGGTCTTCCAGCGCGACCTCGGCTCGTCGCTGCTGTTTTTTGGCCTCTTCGTCGTACTGCTCTATGTCGCGACTGAGCGTCCCGGATGGCTCGTCGTCGGCGCCGCCCTTTTCGCCGGCGGTGCCTACCTCGGCTACCTGGCGTTCAGCCATGTGCAGGACCGGGTCGAGGGATGGTTGGACCCGTTCGGCGACCCTGAGAGCTACGGCCAGATCATCCAGGGCCAGTACAGTCTCGCCTGGGGCGGGATCCTCGGTCGCGGCCTCGGCGAAGGCAGCCCTTACCTCACACCGTTCGGCTACTCGGACTTCATCGGCACCTCCATCGGCGAGGAGCTCGGACTTACGGGGCTGATGGCAGTCATCGTGATCTACGGGATCATCGTCGAGCGCGGCCTGCGCACCTCTCTCGTCTGCCGCGACTCGTTCGGCAAGCTGCTCGCGGTGGGCCTGTCGATGGCTTTGGCACTGCAGGTCTTCGTCGTTCTCGGCGGCGTGACCAAGCTCATCCCGCTTACTGGGCTCACGACGCCGTTCCTGTCGTATGGCGGATCCTCCCTCGTCGCCAACTGGATCCTGGTCGCGCTCATCCTGCGCGTCAGTGATCACGCACGGCGACCGCCTCCCGACCTGACACCCCCGTCGGCGACCGACGAGACCGCGGTGGTGAAGATGCGATGAACCGACCGATCAGGGCCCTCGCCGTCGGCTGCTTCGTGCTTTTCGCGATGCTGCTCCTCAACGTCAACTACATCCAGGTCTTCCAGGCAGGCGACCTCAACGACAAGAACGACAACAAGCGAGCCCGCGACGCCGAATGCTCCCGGCAACGCGGACCGATCCTCGTCGATGGCGAACCTGTCGCTGAAAGCATCCCGTCGAACGACAGCCTGGAGTTCCTGCGCACCTACAAAGAGCCCGACCTCTACGCGCCCGTGACCGGCTTCTTCTCCTGCATCTACGGCACGAGCGGCGTCGAGAACTCCGAGAACTCGATCCTGTCCGGAAGCGACGAGCGCCTCTTCGTCAACCGAGTCGTGGACATGGTCGGCAACGAGCAGCCCAAGGGCGGCAGTGTGCTCCTCACGCTCGACGCCAGGGCACAACAGGCGGCGCTCGACGGTTTCGCGGCGCTGCCCGGCGAGACAAGCGGTGCGGCCGTGGCGCTCGACCCTCGCACTGGCGCCATCTTGGCGATGGTCGCCACACCCTCGTACAACCCGAACCTGATCGCGACGCATGACGTCGAGGCCGCACAGCGTGCGTGGAATCGCCTGACGAGTGAGCGTGGCGAGGAACGGTTCCTCAACACGGCGGCCCAGGAGATCTTTCCACCCGGCTCGACGTTCAAGCTCGTCGTCGCGGCCGCAGCGCTCTCGAACGGCTATGCCCCTGACTCGAGCGTCAAGGGCGGCACGTCGCTTGACCTGCCGCTGTCGACGAAGGTGCTGAGAAACGAGGGTGGCAGCGACTGCGGCGGCGAGGAGATCACCTTGACGCAGGCGTTGGCTGTGTCGTGCAACGTGGCCTTCGCTGACCTGGGTCTCAAGCTCGGAGCCGAAACACTCGAGGAGCAGGCCGAGAAGTTCGGGTTCAACGAGGACTATCTCGACGAGCTGCCCATGGCCGAGAGTGTCTTCCCTTCCGACCTCGACGAGCCCAGCACGGCACTGGCGTCGATCGGACAGTTCAACGTCGCGGCCACCCCGTTGCAGATGGCAATGGTCTCGGCCGGCATCGCCAACGAAGGTGCGGTGATGCGCCCGTACGTCGTCAAGCAGGTCCGCTCCCCCGACCTCGAGGTGCTCGACGATGCCGATCCCGAGGTGTTGCAGCAGGCGATCTCCAGCTCTGCCGCCGACGACCTGACCCAGATGATGGTCGAAGTCGTCGAGAACGGGACTGGTGAAAACGCACAGATCGACGGGATCTCCGTCGCCGGCAAGACCGGGACCGCGAACTCGGCGCCCGACCGCCCGCCCTACGCCTGGATGGTGACGTTTGCACCCGCCGACGACCCCCAGGTAGCGGTCGCAGTGCTCGTCGAGCAGACCGGCGTGGCCCGCGATGAGATCAGCGGTAACGGCCTGGCGGGGCCCATCGCCGCCGACATCATGCAGGCGGTGATCGGCCGATGACCGAGCTGGCGCAGGGGCGCTACGTGCTCGTCGACCGGATCGCAGCCGGGGGCATGGGCGAGGTCTGGCGCGCCCGCGACACCGCGCTGGCGCGTGATGTGGCCGTCAAGCTGCTCCGCTCGGAGATGGCCGACGACGCTGCCTTTCGGTCGCGGTTCGCGACCGAGGCCAAGAACGCGGCCGCTCTGCACGACCCTGGCATCGCGACGGTATTCGACTACGGCGACGAGGTCGACCAAGCGTCGGGGCGACACACGACATACCTGGTGATGGAGCTCGTCGACGGTGCGCCGTTGTCGGATCTGATCAGCGGGCCGATGGCGCCGTCGAGTGCAGCCCACCTCGTCGGCCAGACCGCTGACGGCCTGGCCGTCGCCCATGCGGCTGGAATCGTGCACCGCGACGTCAAGCCGGCGAACTTCATCATCACCCCTGACGGCCGGGTCAAGATCACCGACTTCGGCATTGCGCGCGCCCGTGGCGACGCCTCGATCACCGACACCGGCGCGATCATGGGCACACCGCACTACGTCGCGCCAGAGATCGCCGAGGGTCGCGAGGCGACGCCGGCAAGCGACATCTACTCCCTCGGCGTGGTGCTCTACGAGTGCCTCACTGGGGTTCGACCCTTCACCGGTGACACACCGATCGCTGTCGCGATGGCGCACCTGCGCGACACACCGCCGTCCCTGCCGCCGTCGGTGCCGCCCGGTCTCCGCTCCCTCGTCGAGGCCGCCCTCGACAAGGATCCTGCTCGTCGGCCGCCGAGCGCTGCGGCGTTCGCGGAGGCCGTGCGTGCGGCGGCAGAGCCTGTGGGCTCCGACGCGGCCACAGTCGCTCTCGCTGGCTCCCCCCCGACGCGGGTTCTGCCCGCGCCAGCAGATCCGGCTCCCGGCGGCCCACCACCGCGGCGGCGAAGCGCAGGCTGGATTCCCGTCGTGGCAGCCGCGATCGCGGTACTGCTGATCGCGGGCATCGCCTACTCGCTACTGAACGACCAGGGCGCCGACCCGCAGGACGACCCGGCCGCCGCGGAAACCTCACCGACGGGCAGCCAGAGCCAAGACAACTCCACTACCACGCCACCTTCAGAGACCACCACGCCAACCACACCGACCACACCGACGACGACCACCACTCCCGCCGGCGTATTTGTCGACCCCGAGGCGTACATCGGCCAGAAAGCCCCCGACGCGAAGCGAGCTCTGGAAGAACTTGGCCTGACGGTGGTCGAGGAGGAGGTCGAGGGAGGCGAGAAACACATCGTCGCTGACGTGTCACCCAGCGGCGACGTGCCTGCGGAGAGCACGGTCACGTTGCTCGTCTTCAAGGGAGCTCCCCCCGGACATGAGAAGCCTCCCCCGGGCCCTAAGGAAGACGATGGCCCAGCTGGGACCGACAAAGACAAGGGCAGGGACTGATCCGTGAACGCAGAACGAGGCGAGACGATCGGGAACGGCCGCTACGAGATCGTCAGGACTTCTTGGCCGTGGCGGAATGGCGGAGGTTCGCCGGGCCTAAGGACCTGCGGCTGGGACGAACCGTGGCGATCAAACGGCTGCGGGTCGACCTGGCGAGCGACCCGACGTTCCAGGCCAGGTTCCGTCGCGAGGCCCAGTCCGCCGCTTCTCTGAACCACCCGACGATCGTCGCCGTCTACGACACCGGCGAAGAGCAGGCCACCGATGGCAGCGGGGTTATGCTGCCGTACATCGTGATGGAGTACGTCGAGGGCCGCACCCTCCGCGACATCCTCCGTGAGGGACGCAAGATCCTCCCTGAGCGAGCACTCGAGATCACCGCATCGGTGTTGAGCGCCCTCGACTACAGCCACCGAGCGGGCATCATCCACCGCGATATCAAGCCCGCCAACGTCATGCTGACCCCGGCAGGCGACGTGAAGGTGATGGACTTCGGCATCGCCCGCGCGATCGCAGATTCGTCGGCGACGATGACCCAGACCGCAGCGGTCGTCGGCACAGCGCAGTACCTCTCCCCCGAGCAGGCTCGAGGCGAGCAGGTCGACGCCCGCAGCGACCTCTACTCGACGGGCTGCCTGCTCTTCGAGCTGCTCACCGGACGACCACCGTTCATGGGCGACTCGCCCGTGTCTGTGGCCTACCAGCATGTCCGCGAGGAGCCGATGGCTCCGTCGACGATCGACCAGGAGATCACACCCGCGATCGACGCGATCACGCTGAAGGCTCTCGCCAAGAGTGTCGACGAGCGTTATCAGAGCGCCACGAGATGCGCGACGACATCGAGCGCGCGCTCGAGGGTCGCGCCGTCGGTCGCTCCGCTCGTCGACGCGGCGCCGAGACGGAACACTTCCTGCCGCCGCCGGCATACGACTCGACGCCGACGACCGTCGGCCGGCCGATGGGCGAGGAGTACGAGGAGGAGCCTCGACGCCGGACCGGCATGTGGGTGCTGCTGGCGCTCCTGGTGCGCGGCTCTCGTGATCGCTGCGCTTCTCGTCGTGCCGCACCTGCTGAGTCGACGATCCGCCACCGCAGGCCACGTTCCTAACGTGCAGGGTAAGACGCTCAACCAGGCAAGAGATGCCCTCGAGGAAGACGAACCTCGAGGTCGGGGAGGAGACGCCGAAGTTCTCCACGACCGTCAAGAAGAACCGGTGATGAGTCAGAGCATCAACCCCGACGAACGCGTCGAAGAGGGCACGGAGGTTGACCTCGAATACTCCGCGGGCGCGCAGACGGAGACTGTGCCCGACGTCAGCGACATGTCGCTCAGTCAGGCGACAGAGGCGCTGACCGAGCTCGGCTTCAACGTCGTCCCTGAAGAGGACCCGAGAGCACCGAGCGCCGCAACCAGGTCACCACCACCGACCCACGGCCGGGAGAAAGCCTCCCGGTGGGCTCGAGGTCATCCAGGTCTTCTACTCGACCGGGTTTGTCCCCGTGGCGAACGTCGTAGGGAGGCAGAAGGTGTTGCGACGCAGCATTCTCGAAGGTGACGGGTTTCCCGTCGTCGCGTCGCAGATCGAGTCCGACGAGGAGGAGGGGACCGTAGTCAGACCAGGACCCCACCGGTGGCACGCCACGGCCGTTCGGGAGCACCGTGGTCATCAACGTGTCACTCGGGCCGGAGCCCCCTCCGACAACACCCACGACCCCGACCGAAACCACTGAGACCACACCGACCGAAACGACGTCCACCGAGACGACGTCCACAGAAACGATCACCGCCGCCACCGTAGGGCGTCTGACCGTCAGCCGCGACGGCTTCGCGAAGTCGAGCGTGAGTCGACACCCGGAACGCCGGGATCTCGAGTCGCGGCTCCTCGACCAGGCTCCAGCCGAGGTTGTACGGCGGGTTGGTGTACGCCCGGTAGTTCTGCACCTCGGGTGAGGCGAGCAGGGCGTCGTACATGCTGCGGCGGGTTCCCGACGGCCGCGATCTCGTAGGGCGGCGAGTAGGGCACACCCTGCAGGACCACCGTGTTGCCGACGCACTTGATGCCGGTGGTCGACGATGATCCGCTGGCCTTGCAGGCTGATCGCCCTCCGCGCCGCCGGCCCACAGCGCGTTGACGACGGCCTGGATGTCCTGCTGGTGGACGACGAGCGGTTCGGGTTCGATGCCGTCGGGCACCTCCTGGTCGCGCGGAGCGTCGTCGAGCGTCGACCACGAGGCCGGGTCCGCCGAGCGCGGTGAGTCCTGCGGGCGCGGACAACCGGTCGATCTGTCGCTGCAGCTTGTGACCTGCGTGCCGCCGATCTGCTCGGTGAGGGCGTCGATCTCGTGCCTGGATGGCCCGCGCCTCCCGCGCGAAGCTCCCGCACCTCGTCGCTTTGTGCGCTGACGATCCCGGTCAGGTCGCTGTGGCGACCCCCGCGCAGGTCGGTGCCGCGGGCGTTGATCATGCTCGTGGTGGCCAGCAGCCCGGCGCACGCACAGGCGACCGGGAGCGCCACCCGCCAGACCCAGGTGCCCGGCTCGCGCGACGGGCTGCCAGAACCAGGTCCACCACGCCGGCAGCCGTCGACCACGGCTGCGTCGGCTGCTGGGTCATGCGGGGCTCCGCGGACTGATCTGATGCGAGGATGAGCGGCGCCGCGCTGGGCTCACCGGCTACGCTAGCCGATGAGTGTTCGTCCGCAGCCTGATCAGGAGTCAGTCGTGCCCGAGTCCCGCCCCCGCAAGAAGGCTGCAGTACACCGCGCCGGCGACCAGCCGCAAGCCGGCCAGGATCGGCCGGCAAGCGCTGGGTCGCACCCGCCATGGTGGGCCTGCTGGATCCTCGGTCTCGCCTGGATCGTCGTCTACTACCTCGCGCCCGACCTGAAGTACATCAGCGAGCTCGGCAACTGGAACCTTGCCATTGGCATGGTGTTCATCGCCGCCGGTTTCGTGTTCTCCACCAAGTGGGAGTAGTGCGTTCGGCCGCTGTTCATCTGCCCGCTACCTCCCGTACTTACAACGCTGTAGTTCTCCACAGGAGTTATCCCCAGTGTGGACAACTCCTGCACCGGACGGTCAGGCGGTCAACGCGGCAGTGCGCGCAGCGACGCCAGAACACGCGCACAGCAGCGTGATGACGACAAGCACTCCCGCATGGACCAGCAGGCGGTGCTCCCGCGGCGCGTAGGCGAAGACCGCGCCGATCGCGAGCCCGGCCACCAGCCCGCCCAGGTGAGCCTGCCAGGAGACGTTGGGCACCGCGAACGTGAGCGCCAGGTTGAGCCCGAGCAGCACGAGCAGCTGGGTCACGTCGCGCCGCTGCTCGAGCAACATGCACGAGAGCCGCGGCGAAGAGGCCGAACACCGACCCGGAGGCCCGAGCGTCGAGGCTGATACTCGGCGCGAGCCAGTAGACACGGTCGCAGACCGACAAGACCGGCCACGAGGTAAAGCCGAGGAACCGCCATCGGCCGAGCATCGCCTCGAGATAGGACCCGAAGATCCAGACCCCGAGCATGTTCATCGCGATGTGCAGGATTTGGTAGTGCAGGAACGTCGACGTGATCAGCCGCCAGTAACTCGGCCCGTCGGCGACGGCGATCGGAACCATCACGGTGTCGAAGTCAGACGCTCATACGACGATGCGCGCGCTGATGAAGAGAGCACGTTGACCGCGATCAGCGCGATCGTGACGATCGACGAGCCGTCGGTGACCCGGCCGCCGAAGGCGGTGCGCACCTGGCGGGTCTGCGCTGCGGCCTTGCTTCACGCACTCGGGGCACTGGAATCCGACCGAGGCCTGCGTCATGCAGTCGGGGCAGATCGGTCGCCCGCACCGCTGACACGAGATGTAGGTCTCGCGATCGGGGTGGCGGTAGCAGTGTGGGATCGTCCCGGCGCCGTACGTCGTTGGGTCTCCAGCACTCATGGCGTACGCGCAGTGCTACCGGCGCTCGATCTCGAGATGCTCGATCACGACCGCGTCCTTGGGCTGGTCGCCGCGTCCGGTCGACGTCTTGCCGATCGCGTCAACGACGTCACGGCTGGCCTGGTCGGCCACCTCCCCGAAGATGGTGTGCTTCCGGTTGAGATGTGGCGTGGGGCCGAGGGTGATGAAGAACTGTGAGCCGTTGGTGCCAGGGCCGGCGTTGGCCATCGCCAGCAGGTATGGCTTCGAGAACGCGAGCTCGGGGTGGAACTCGTCCTTGAACGTGTAGCCAGGCCCGCCCGTGCCGGTGCCCTGCGGGCATCCACCCTGGATCATGAACCCGTCGATCACCCGATGGAAGGTGAGGCCGTCGTAGAACGGCTGGCTGGACGGCTGTCCGGTGGCCGGATCGGTCCACTCCTTCGTCCCCTCGGCAAGCCCGACGAAGTTCTCGACGGTCTTCGGCGCGTGGTTGGGGAACAGTTGGATCGTGACATCGCCGCGGTTCGTCTTGAGCGTGGCAAACAGGTCTTCAGCCACAAGTCACCTCTCGGGGGTCGGGCATCGGGTTCACGGCCGCGGGGTCACCCCGGGCGCAGACGGACAATGCCATCCTTGCATGCTGCCCAAGCGGCTCGAGCGGCCGTTTCAGCCCGGTCGTCCGGGTTGAACAGTGGTGAAACCCGCAGGGATGGGTAAGAGTAGGGTTACCAGGCAGTTCACCGCCGATGCATGAGATGTCCCTGACACAGGAGGACCCCGCTGTGGCCCTGAAAACAGCCCGCAAGAAGGCACGTTCCGCCGCCAAGGAGGCCCGCGGCAGTATGCAGCCGGCAGCCGAGGCGGCCATGGACAAGATCGGGACGGCGACCGACCAGGTCGTCTCGTCGGTCTCCTCAACCGTCGGGCCTGCCCTCGGGGAAGCCCGCGACCGCATCGGACCTGCGGTCGAGGATGCCCGCGACAAGTTGGCACCGGTTGTCGCAGAGGCGGTGGCACAAGGGCGCAAGCGCGGCCGCGAGGTCGCCGAACGCGCCGGCCTGGTCGAGGAGCAGAAGAAGAAGAGCCACAAGCTGCGTAACTTCGTGCTCCTCCTCGGGCTCGGTGGAGCAGCGGCGTACCTCTACAGCAAGCTCACCGGCAAGGATGCCGACCCCGCGTGGACGACCAGCCGAGACACCGCCGCCGCGCCCCCGGCCAGGCCCGCGCACACCCCGCCGGCTGCCAAGCCGGCGGCGGCCGCCGCGCCCTCGAAGGCCGCCGCAAAGCCGGCCAAGAAGGCCGCGGCTTCCTCCACGGCAGCCGCCGCACCGGTCGACGGATCAGAGACCGCTCCCACCGCGCCGCTCCCGTCGGAGGAGACCGTCGAGTCCTCTACTCCGACCACGCCCGACAAGCCGCTGAGGAAGAAGAACGTCTGACCTGCCAGCACGCCGCACCGGGTGCCGGTTGCTCCCGAATACCGTGACCACCAGTCAGCAGTTGACTGGTGGTCACGACTTTCTCAGGCGACCGCTACCTCCCCGGCAGTCCCGGAGCGGCTCGACTATTCCTCGGAGGCGGATCAGCGCGTCGTGAGCTGGTCGGCATACGTCCGCCTGACCCGGCCAGTGGCGCGACGTTCGCCGTAGAAGCTGAGGAACGGCACAGTCCCCAGCAGTAGCACCGCGATCGTGAACCCCAGCGGGAACCGAGCGCGACGTGCGAGCAGCGCTGCCGTCACCAGGAACAGCATGTAGAGCCAGCCGTGGGCGATCCCGAGGTAGGTGGTGATCCACTCGCCGAGCTCCTGCGGGTCGCTGCCCTCGTCGGCAAGGTACTTCAGCGGCACACCGATACAGATCAGCACGATGAGCAAGACGCCGACGACGTAGGCCATCACCCGGTACCGCAGCAGCGCTCCACTCACGGTCAGGGACGGTATCCCACCTGATCGGCCTTCGTCTCGGCGGTCTCGAGGTCGCCGACGATCCGCCACCACATGAACCCGACGAAGGCGGCGAACAGCCACCACTGGATCGCATAAAGCAGGTTGCGGATGCCGGCCCACCCGGACGAATCAGGCGCTGGCGCGGTTATCGGGGATAGACCGTCCGCCGACGAGCCGGACGCGATGACGTAGCCGCCGTAAAGGTCCTCGCTGAAAGCTTCGACCAGCGCCGCGATGCGGAGCCCGTCGGTGATGCGGCCGGTTGCGACGGGTCCACCTTCGGGCGCTGGTGGCTCGAGCACCCCGGTGACGTCCACGGCGCCTGGAGGTACGTCGGCGGCCGCTTCCTCGGCGCCTCCCCTCACCACCAGCACGGCCGAGCCCGAGTTCGTGAGGAGCGGGGTCACGACGGCATACCGCGCGTCATTGCCCGACAGCCCCTCGACGTACAACTGCTCATCGGCGACATAGGTGCCGCGCACGGTCACCGGTTTGCCGACGCCGTCGGAGGGGAACGCCTCGTCCGGACCCAGGACGTCGTCGAGTGGCTGCGGGTCCTCATCCAGCGTTGCCACGGAATCCGCGCTCTGGCGGTCGTCGTAGACGCCGAGCTGCCAGAGGCCGAGGAGCACCATCGCCGTCATGAGGATCCCGGCGACAAGTGCGAGCCCGAGCGCTTGCGGGGTGAGGTAGCGCCTCACCGGGTGGCTAACTGGCTGGGCTGACGCGTCACCGGGTCAGTCTGCCAGTGCGGTCACGCTCATCGAGGGGGCGGTGACGCGCAGTTTACTAGGCGTAGTCCTTCCCTACCTCGCAAACCTGGCCGCCGACGCACCGTGGGTGCCTTTCGAGGGACCCATCGAACTGCTGGCTTCCTTCGACGAGCCCTGGTTGGTCTGGGGGCGTCCTGTCATCGGACTGATTCTCGGCCTTGGGTTCGCGGGTTGGGTGGTGGTCAGTTCGCCGGTGCTGCATCTCAGCAACGACGACATCCGGGTGGAATGCCGAGGGCAGATAGAGCGGGTGATCCAGCGCGAGACGGTAGCTGCGATTCACCGGCGAGGGTCCAAGGTCATCATCGAGACCGCGAACGGCCGGGAACTCTTCAACGACGAGATCGAAGGTGACAAGGTCGCCATCAGGGATGCCTTCGTCCGCCACGCCTACCCCTGGGAAGGCGATACCGCGTGATGCCCGCCGCCCGGTAGTCGGCCCGCCATCCTGACCTGGGTGGAGACCAGTCCAACCATGGTGGAGACCAGTCCACCTGAGTGGAGACGAAGGGACTCGAACCCTCAACCCCCTGCTTGCAAAGCAGGTGCGCTACCAATTGCGCCACGTCCCCGGAGTGGTCCGAAGACCCAGCGCCAAACTTACCGGTTGCGCTCGACCGGATCGGTTGCCTCGGCCCACAGGTCGGCGTCGTCGCTGCGCGTGAGCTTGTCGAGGACGATCTTGGCGACAGCGGCGACAGCGGCGATGGTCAGGATCTTCTTGAGCATGTGTGCCCCCTGGGCTGGTTGTGGACCGTGGGCCTAAGAGGACTTGAACCTCTGACCTCTTCCTTATCAGGGAAGCGCTCTAACCAAGCTGAGCTATAGGCCCATGAAACGGCGGACGCTGCCGAGGCAGGTTACCCCATCCCGACTCCGCCGCCCAAACCAGTTGACGGCCGTCCGACGGCCCCGGCAAGCAGGCGATTCCACTACCCCAGGTCGGGCGGCTCCGACCTACTTCAGATCTTCAGCGAGCGTGACCTCGATGCCGCCGAGAAGTGAAGCAGCCATGTTGTAAATGAAGGCGCCGAGCGTCGCGAGCGCGGTGATCAGCACCACGTCGATGGCGGCGATCAGCATCGTTATCGCCATCACCCGGTCCATCCCGACATAGTCCTTGATGTCGAAGCGCTCGTCGGGGCTCTGGTTGAGCACACCCTGGATGGTTTCGTTGATGTGGTCCCACAGACCGGCAGCGCTCATGATCGAGAAGATCAAGAACACCGCGACCACGCACATGATCCCGAACGCGATCGACAGCAAGAACGACGCCTTCGTCACCGACCACGGATCGACGCGGAGCAACCGCAGCTTCGCCCGACGCATGGTCCGCGTGCGTGGAGCGCTGGGCTTACGCTCGGCCTTCCGGGGGGTCCGCTTCTGGCCCGACGCGCCATCCTGCTGTTGGGTGGTCGGCTCGGGAACGGGAGGCACCGGGAACGTCCGGTCCACAAGCGGAGCTGCCGGCGCCTGCTGAGGCGCACCGCCGTACGGCGGCGTCGTCACCGGTTGGGCACGCGACTCGCTAGGGCTGGTGGACTTGCGCAGGGACCGCCGCGGCGCCAACGGTTGGTCGTCACCGGGGTTGGTCATCGCCCTGTCCCTCCGGTCCTTCGGTGTCGTTTGCGGTTTCGAGCGGTTCGGTTTCGATGTCCTGACCCACCTCGACGTCGTCGGGCGATTCCACCTCGGCCTCGTCGAGCAGCTCGTCATCAACCTCACGCTCGGTGTTACGAGCGATCCCGACGACGGTGTCGGCCTCGGCGACGGTGACGAACTTGACCCCCATGGTGTCACGTCCCTTGGCTGGTACGTCGACAGCGGGCGACCGAGTGACCTGGCCCGTCGCGCGGACCGCCATGACTTCGTCGGAGTCGGTGACCACCATCGCCCCCACCAGGGAGCCACGCGCGTCGGCGAGCTTCATGGCCTTGATGCCAAGGCCACCACGACCCTGGATGCGGTATTCCTCTACTCGGGTGCGCTTCGCCCAGCCTCCATCGGTCACCGTGAACACGTAGAGCGGCGGTGCCTCCTCGTCGATGTTCGAGGGCACGACCGACATCGACAGCAGCTCGTCTTCTGCGCGGAACCTCATGCCGGTCACCCCGGATGTCGCGCGACCCATCGGTCGGAGCTGAGAGTTGTCGGCACGGAACCGCACCGACTGGCCCTTCCGCGACACCAGCAACAACGTGTCGTCGGCGGTCACGAGCTCGGCGCCGATCAGCTCGTCGTCGTCCTCGCGGAAGTTGATCGCGATGACGCCGGCCTGCCGCGGTGAGTTGTAGTCGGTCAGCTTCGTCTTCTTGATGTAGCCACGACGGGTGGCGAGGACGAGGTACGGGGACTGCTCGTAGTCGCGGATCGCCAACACCTGGGCGATCTGCTCGTCGGGCTGGAACGACAAGAGCCCGGCGACATGGCCGCCCTTGGCATCACGGGCCGACTCCGGAAGGTGGTAGGCCTTCGTCCGGTAGACGCGACCGGCGGTCGTGAAGAACAACAACCAGTGGTGGTTGGTGGACGAGAAGAAGTGCTCGACGAGGTCGTCGCCCTTTAGTGCCGCACCGCGCACACCCTTACCGCCACGCTTTTGCAGACGGTAGAGGTCGGCCTTGGTCCGCTTGGCGTACCCGCCGCGAGTGATCGTGATGACGACGTCCTCGTCGGGGATCAGGTCCTCCATCGACAGGTCACCGTCGGCAGGGATGATCTGGCTGCGCCGCTCGTTTCCGAACTTCGCCACGATCTCAGCCAGCTCCTCGCGGACGATCCGCCGCTGGCGGTCCTCGTCGGCGAGGATGTCCTCGAGATCCGAGATCTGTGCCTCGAGGTCCTCGAGCCGGTTGATGATGTTCTGCCGCTCCATCGCCGCGAGCCGGCGCAGCTGCATGTCGAGGATCGCGCGGGCCTGGACCTCGTCAATTTCGAGGAACGTCTGGAGCTCCTGGTTTGCATCGTCTGTCGTCTGGCTGCGACGGATCAGTGCGATCACTTCGTCGAGCGCGTCGAGCGCCTTCACGAGTCCGCGGTAGATGTGGGCCTGCTTCTCGGCCTCGCGCAGCCGGTAGCGCGTGCGCCGCTGGATGACGTCGATCTGGTGGCGGACCCAGTTGCTGATGAACTGGTCGATGGTCAGCGTGCGAGGCACGTCATCGACGAGGGCGAGCATGTTGCAGCTGAAGTTCTGCTGCAGCTCGGTGTGCTTGAACAGGTTGTTGAGCACCACGCGAGCGATGGCGTCGCGCTTCAGCACGACGACGAGACGCTGTCCGGTGCGCGACGACGTGTCATCCCGTACGTCGGCGATGCCCTGGACGCGACCCGAGTCAGCGAGCTCGGCAATCTTCAGCGCCAGGTTGTCGGGATTGACCTGGTAGGGCAGTTGGGTGATCACCAGGCAGACGCGGTTCTTGCTGTCTTCTTCGATGTCGACGATGGCCCGCATCATGACGGAGCCGCGGCCGGTTCGGTACGCCTGCTCGATGCCTTGCGTACCCACGATGAGCGCACCCATGGGGAAGTCCGGCCCCTTGATCCGCTCGATCAGCGCGTCCTGGAGCTCCTGCCGGGTGGCTTCTGGATGCTCAAGCGACCACTGGACCCCGTCGGCCACTTCGCGCAAGTTGTGCGGCGGGATGTTCGTCGCCATCCCGACGGCGATCCCGGCGGAACCGTTGACGAGGAGGTTCGGATAGCGGGCGGGCAGCAGCACCGGCTCTGAGCCGCGCCCGTCGTAGTTGGGCCGGAAGTTGACTGTGTCCTGCTCGATGTCGCGCACCATCTCCATCGCGAGCGGCGCCAGCTTGCACTCGGTGTTGTGGCTGACAAAGCCGTTGGTGATGAAGGCGTGATCCTCGGTGTCGACCCGGAGCGAGTACACGTCCTGGATGCCGGCGTCATCGACGTCGACAACCTCGGCGTAGTAGAAGCGACCGTCGACAAGCGGCCAGACGACCTCGGCTGCCTCCGGAGTGATCCGTTCGAGAATCTCGTGGCGGTCGCGCTCCCACCGCTCCAACCTGTCGATGTTGTGCTTGCGCAACCATCCGGCGGCCCGATTGTCCCGGGCTCCTTGCCTGCGCAAGAAGTCTGCGATGAACGGGACGTGGTCGTGACTCAGAGCGCGGGAGGTGGGCGACGGCAACGGCAGTAGGGACTCAAGTTTGTCGTGCTTGGCTCCGAGGAACCCGATCTGCACGGCAAATGTCCACGCATCACGACGGTTCGTGATGACAACCTTGGTCTCACCGGAGGCGTGGTGTGTCAGAGCGGCGGAGACACCAAACTCCATGAGGAGGGTCAGGATGTCGCGAGCCAACTGACTACTGTACGTCGAGTAGCTGACTTGGATGGTTTGGCGAGGCAGTAGGGAGCACGAACCGTCGCCAGTGAAAAGGCTCTGCAAGAAGGCAGCCTTGACGTCAAGAGTCGACCGCCACACGAACTCGGGAATGCGCTTAGCCGCACTGCGAGCACCAATCAACTCGCCAAGGACGCTGTCCTTGAACGCCGACATGTTCTGCACGTCGATCTCATGGAGTACGGACCCAGAGGCGATCGTGCGTCGAGACACGTACCGGCGGCCACCAACGACCTCGTCGTACGCCGTCAGAACACGGCGGAAGTAGGCCTCATCGGTGTTGTTGAATCCAGCTCGTGACTCACTCGCGAACCCTTCGCTGACCCACGCTCCCAGCAGCAAAGCCGCGGCGCGCTCACGGTCAGTGGATGTGCCCCACTCCTCAGGCTCGGCACGCTGCATGACGACCCGGTCACCGGGCTTGATCTCGTCCAGCAACCTCCACAGGAGGGTCGGAACCCCAGCCACACTAGTGAGGCAAAGCACTGGGTGATTGTGCGACCCAGCGAGCTCGTGTCCGCCCTTTGTGCGCAGGCGCAAGGTCGCTTGGGCGCCCGAGTGGAAGAACTTGCTGGCATGGACGGGATCGCCGTCCTTGCCGATCACCTTGATGTCGATATCTGTTTCTGTGCCAGGGGCGGCGTCGGGCACGAGGTCGGCGATCCGCGGGGTTCCGGCGTCAGCGGTGCGAACTCGAGTGTCGCCAGTGACGCAGTAGCGCATCGCTGCTGCGCGGTCGTTGCCGGGAGAGCCGAAGTTGCCCTGGCCGGACACGAGCGGCGCCCGCATCACCCAAGGTTGGCTGAGCCGGACCAACGTGTCGTAGATCGCGGTGTCGCCGTGCGGGTGGTACTGGCCCATCACGTCTCCGACGATGCGGGAGCACTTCGAGAAGCCTCGGTCGGGCCGGTAGCCGCCGTCGTACATCGCATAGAGCACGCGCCGGTGCACCGGCTTCAAGCCGTCACGTACGTCGGGCAACGCCCTGCCCACGATGACGGCCATCGCGTAGTCGATGTAGGAGCGCTGCATCTCCGTCTGTAGCTCGACCGGCTCGACTCGGCCGCCACTCGGCACGTCAGGAGTTGTTGTCGTGTCGTCTGTCACGGGGCCCTTCCTTGGGTATGTCCTCGGTGATCGAGCTTGTCGAGATCATGTTGTTCGCGGCCGCTGGTCTCGACGGGCTCGACCGGCGGACTTGGGGTCAGATGTCGAGGAAACGGACGTCTTTAGCGTTGCGCTGGATGAACGAGCGGCGCTGCTCGACGTCCTCGCCCATCAGGATCGAGAAGATCTCGTCGGCGTGCGCGGCGTCGTCGAGGGTCACCTGCGACAGCACCCGGTGGGCGGGGGCCATCGTGGTCTCCCACAACTCGTCGGCGTTCATCTCGCCGAGACCCTTGTAGCGCTGGATCGAGTTGTCCTTCGGCAGCTTCTGTCCGGCGGCCTTGCCGGCTTCGAGCTTCAGGGCACGCTCACGATCGGAGTAGACGAACTCGTGGGGATGTGGGTTGTTCCACTTCAGCCGGTAGAGCGGAGGTCGCGCGAGGTAGACGTAGCCGCCCTCGATCAGCGGCCGCATGAAGCGGAAGAGGAGCGTCAGCAGCAACGTCTGGATGTGGTGGCCGTCGACGTCGGCGTCCGCCATCATCACGATCTTGTGGTAGCGCAGCTTGTCGGCGTCGAAGTCTTCCTGGATGCCGGTGCCAAGCGCAGAGATGATCGCCTGCACTTCAGTGTTGGCCAGCACCCGGTCGATGCGGGCCTTCTCGACGTTCAAGATTTTGCCGCGGATCGGGAGGATGGCCTGCACGCGTGGGTCACGCCCGCCCTTCGCGGAGCCGCCCGCCGAGTCACCCTCGACGATGAACAGCTCGCACTCCTAGGGGTTGGTCGACTGGCAGTCGGCGAGCTTGCCTGGCAGGCCGCCACCACCGAGTAGACCCTTGCGGTTGCGCGCCAGGTCACGGGCCTTGCGCGCGGCCATCCGCGCTGTTGCTGCAGCGATGCCCTTGCGGACGATGTCGCGCCCTTCGGCGGGGTTCTTCTCGAACCACTCACCGAGCTGGTCGTTGACGATCTTCTGGGTGAACGACTTTGCCTCGGTGTTGCCCAGCTTGGTCTTGGTCTGCCCTTCGAACTGTGGCTCTTCCATCTTGACCGAGACGATCGCCGTCAGCCCTTCGCGGACGTCGTCACCGGACAGCCGGTCTTCCTTCTTCTTGATCAGGCCCCATTCCTCGGCCCAGTTGTTGACCGTCGTGGTCAGAGCCGAACGGAAACCTTCTTCGTGGGTGCCGCCCTCGTGGGTGTTGATCGTGTTGGCGAACGTGTGCACCGACTCGGTGAAGCTGGTGTTCCACTGCATCGCGACCTCGAGGCTCATCCCGACGGTCGTCGTTGGACGCCTCGAACGAGACGATGCTGCGGTGCACCGGGTCCTTGGTCTTGTTGAGGTGCTTGACGTAGTCGACCAGGCCGTCGGCGTAGAGGAAGCGCCGCTCGATGCCGCCGCCGCACCGGCGCCGGCTCGGATGCCGTCGGCACCGCCGTCGACCGACGCGTCGATGGTCTGGTCGGCCACCGCCTCGGCGATGCCGGCTGCTCGCTCGGGCCGCTCGTCGCGTACGACGATCGTCGAGGCCCTTGTTGAGGAACGCCATCTCGCGGAACCGGCCGGCGATCGTCTCGAAGGAGTGGTCGATCGTCTCGAAGATGGTGTCCGACGGCCACCAGGTGATGGTGGTGCCGGTCTCGTCGGTGGCCTCGTGCCGCTCGAGCGGCGCCATCGGGGACGCCGAACGTGAACGACTGGGTCCAGCGATAGCCGTCGTTCTTGACGTCGACGATGAGCTTCTCGCTGACAGCGCGTTGACGACCGACGATCCGACGCCGTGCAGACCGCCCGAGACCTTGTAGCCGCCGCCGCCGAACTTGCCGCCGGCGTGCAGCTCGGTGAGCACGAGGGTCACGGCCGGGACGCCCTCGACGGGTGGATGCCGGTCGGGATGCCGCGACCGTTGTCGATCACGCGCACGCCGCCGTCGGCGAGCAGCGTGACGACGACCTGGTCGCAGTAGCCGGCCAGCGCCTCATCGACGGCGTTGTCGACGATCTCCGTGACCAGGTGGTGAAGACCACGCTCTCCGGTGGACCCGATGTACATGCCTGGGCCGCTTGCGGACGGCCTCGAGACCTTCGAGAAGGGTGATGTTGGAGGCGTCGTACGAGGCCTCGAGCTCAGGCGGAATGACCGATGCGTCCTCAGTCTCGATGGTCGCCAGATCTTCGTGGGGCGTCACGCAGTCAACCTCCGAGGTCGATCGTCTGGTGGTCGCCGTGATGGCGACCGAGGCAGGTCGAGCAGCCACATTCAGCGTGACGCGCCGACGCGATGGAACCGCCTCAACTCAGCACAAAGGCCACCTGTTTGCGGATCCGAGCGGAGGGCGCCCAGGGCACCGATTCAGATCATGGCGGCGGCCTTGCTTAACATTGCCAGTATAGGCGATTGAGGCCCGCATGACGGCACCGTGGTCCCCAAAACGGCCTCGAACTGACGAGAAACCGCCGATGCGCGGCCTCGCAGCACTAGTTCCCCGCACGGCGAGGGCGTCGATGAGGTCCCCCTTACGCCCTGTGACCGGCAGATCGGCTCTGAGCCCCCTGGACGCGGGTCTCGACAAGCTCGACCGGCGGTCGTCTCCGATGACCGATCCAAGCTCAGCCGTAGGTGTCGCGTGGTCCGCGGCCGTCACGCACGCTGCGCTGTCCACGTCGCCATGACGGCGTCTCGGGTCCTTCGACGACGATCCGTGCGACGGTGCCGTGACCGAGCTCGTCGTTGAGCCGGCGAACGACGGTGGGTGCCAGCAGCCTCAGCTGGGTTGCCCAGGCCGTTGAGTCGGTGCGCACCACAAGGTTGCCCTCGTCAAACGTCTGTGGTGTGCAGTGCTCGGCCACCTCGTCGCCGACGATCGCAGGCCACCTGGCGAACACGCCGCGGACGGCTACATCGATCGTCCAACCGCTCTCGAGAACCAGTTTGTCGACGACGGTCCCGACGAGGGCGGGGTCGCGGTCATCGGGGTGCGCTCCGGACACCTGGTGTCGCGCCGTCGCCGCGTTGACTGTGGTTTTGCTCGGGGTGCCGAGCTTGCGCGGTAACGCGCCGCAACTGCACGCGCCGCCTCCAGTCCAGCCGGGTCGTGGGCCGGGTCGTCGTACTCGACGGGCTCCGTCGGTGGCCCTCCGGGATCGGTGGGTTCAGTCGGCATGCGACACCACCCCGTCGCGTACGTCGAAGCGGTGGTCGACCAATTCCGCCGGCACATCCGCAGCCACCGCAGCCGTAACCAGCACCTGCTCAGTCTCCTGGACGAGGGCAGCTAGACGGGCACGCCGGGCGTCGTCGAGCTCCGCGAACACGTCATCCAGGATCAAGACCGGGTCGTCACCGTCAGACCGGAGCAGGCTGAAGGCGGCGAGCTTGAGTGCCAATGCGAACGACCACGACTCTCCGTGACTCGAGTAGCCCTTGGCGGGCATGTCCCCCAGCGTGAGCACAGCGTCGTCTCGATGCGGCCCGACGAGCGTGACTCCACGGTCGAGCTCATCGTCTCGCCTGAGGGCGATCTCCTTGACGATCAGCTCCGACAGCTCGGTGCGTTCGGTAGCGCCCTCGGGGAGGTCGAACGACGCCCTGTAGGCGATGTCGGCTTCGTTGCCGCGATCGGACCGCGGGACGGTTTGTGCAACGTCGGTGTAGTGGCGGGCAACGTGCGGGCGGAGATCGGCAGTGAGGTCGAGCCGGGCAGCCAACAACTCCGACCCCGCCCGGGCCAGATGCGTGTCCCACGCCTCCAGGGTCGTCAGTGCTGACTCGTTTCGCACTGCCCGGCCGCGCCCGCCGGCGGTCTTGAGGAGGGTGTTGCGTTGTCTGAGCACCCGGTCGTAGTCACTGCGAACGGCTGCGAACCGCGGCTGCCGCGCGACCAGCAGGTCATCGAGGAATCGTCGTCTCGCACTGGGATCTCCCTTCACCAGGTCAAGGTTGTCTGGCGCGAACAGCACGGTGCGCAGGATGCCGAGAGCGTCACGGGCACGAGGCAGCGGTCCACGGTTGACTCGCGCCCGGTTGGACCGGCCAGGATTGATCTCGATCTCGATCAGCGCCTGCCGATCGTCGCGCTGCACGGCTGTCCGGACGATGGCGCTGTCACAACCGGTCCGGACGAGTGGCTGGTCACTCGCGACCCGATGGGACGACTGAGTCGCGATGTAGTCGATGGCCTCGACCAGGTTGGTCTTGCCCTGCCCGTTGGGCCCGAGGAACGCGGAGACTCCTGGCTGCAAGGTGACGGAAACGTCCGCATAGGAGCGAAAGTTGGTCAGCTCGAGCAGGGAGACATGCACTGTGGGCTATTTCGACTCATCGACGTCCGCGGCTGGAGTCGCAGTGGCGGCACCTCCGGCCCGAACGGCGTGGCCGCCGAACTGGTTGCGCATCGCTGCGACGGCCTTCATCGCCGGCGGCTCATCCTGCCGGGACTGGAAGCGGGCGTACAGCGCTGCGGTGATGGCGTGCATCGGGACGGCGTGGTCGATCGCGGCCTCGATGGTCCAGCGCCCTTCGCCGGAGTCCTCGGCGTACCCGCGGATCTGTGACAATGCTGGGTCCTCGTCGAGCGCGGCCACCAGCAGGTCGAGCAGCCAGGAGCGGATGACGGTGCCCTCGCGCCAGGACCTGAAGACCTCCGTGACGTTCTCGCAGACGTCGGCCTTCTCGAGCAGTTCATAGCCCTCGGCATACGCCTGCATGAGGCCGTACTCGATGCCGTTGTGGACCATCTTCGAGAAGTGGCCGGCACCGACCGGACCGGCATGGACGAAGCCGAACTCGCCCTCGGGCTTCAGGGTGTCGAAGGCGGGCTGGACCTTGGCGACGTCGTCGGCATCGCCACCGCACATCAGGGCATAGCCGTTGTCGAGACCCCAGACACCGCCGGAAACTCCGCAGTCGACGAAGCCGATGCCCTTGGCGGCCAGCAGTTTGGCATGTTCCGTATCTTCGGTCCACCGCGAGTTGCCTCCGTCGACCACGACATCGCCGTCACCGAGCAGCTCAGCGAGACCGGCGATCGTTTCGCGAGTCGGATCGCCCGCCGGCACCATCACCCAGACCACCCTCGGCGCTGGCAACGCATCGACGAGCTCCTGCAGGCTGTCGACATCGCGGATCTCGGGGTTTCGCTCGAACCCGACGACGGTGTGGCCGTCGCGGCGCAGGCGCTCGCGCATGTTGCCGCCCATCTTGCCCAGGCCGATAAGTCCGATGTGCATGGTGCTCCCTTCGAGCTTGCGCGGGTGGGGGTGTTACCAGCTGTCAACCCTGCATGCGCAGCGGCATGAGCAGGTAGCGGAAGTCGAGGTCGGGCTGCGCCTCGGGATCGGCCATGCTGGCAAAGGCTGCCGGTCGCGCGGGCTGGGTCATCGCGATATGCACGTGAGAGCCGGTGATCGCGCCGAACCCGTCGAGGAGATACGCCGGGTTGAACCCGATGGAGATGTCATCGCCGACGAGGTTGGCCTCCAGCGACTCTGTTGCCTGCGCCTCTTCGCCGTTGCCGGCCTCGAGGGTGACCAACTGCTCGCTGAACGACAGCCGGATCGGGGTGTTTCGGCCCGCCACCAGCGAGACCCGCTTGACGGAGTCGATGAGTGCGGCCGACCTCGACCTGGGCACTGATCTCGGAGGTGTTGGGGAACAGTTGGCGGACGTTGGGGAACGCGCCCTCGATCAGCCGTGTCGTCGTACGGCGCTGGCCGCCGGCCGCACCGGACTCGAACCCGATCAGGCCATCACCGCCGTCGGAAGTCCCGAGGGCAATGCTGAGCTCGCTCCCCGCCGATAGCGATCGCGCGGTCTCGGCCAGGACACGGGCAGGCACCAGCGCCGTCACCGCAAGATCGGTCTGGTTGGGCCGCCACTAAAGCTCGCGCAGGCTGAGCCGGAACCTGTCTGTGGCAAGCAGCGACAGCGTGGATCCGTCGATCTCGAGCTTGACGCCGGTGAGGACGGGCAGCATGTCGTCGCGGCCGGCGGCGGTCACCGCCTGCTGGACGGCGGCCGCGAACACGTCGCCGTCGACCGTGCCGGCCACCTGGGGCATCTCGGGCAGCGCGGGGTAGTCCTCGACCGGCATGGTCTGCAGGCTGAACCGCGAGCTCCCGCAGGTCAGCGACAGCTTGGCGCCGTCGAGCGTGACGTCGACCGGTTGGTTGGGCAGTGCCCGGGCGATGTCGGCGAGCAGCCGGCCCGACACCAGAACTTGGCCGTCATCGGCGACGTCGGCGGGAACGGTCACCTGCGCCGACGTTTCGTAGTCGAAACCGCTCAGCGTCAGCCCGTCAGGCCCCGTCGTGACCTTGATGCCCGACAGCTGAGGCAACGTGCCCGGCCGCGTCGGGATACTGCGAGCGGTCCAGGCGACAGCCTCGGCGAGTACGTCCCGATCGACGCGGAACTTCACGATGTGCTGCCTCCTGACTGTCGCCCACGCGGCATCGCGGTAGGCGGGACCAGCGTCGCGCTGATCTCGATGGACGTGAATCCTGCCACGGACCACCGACGTTGGGGAGACGTGGGCCAACCCAGAGTGAGTTTTCCCCAGGCACAGCCCAGTCGTGGTCTTGGAGAGGTAGTCATCCCGTTGTAACTCCCATCGTCTTCATAGCAGCCGTGGATACTGGGGATAACCGATTGAACACCAGGTCAGCGCGGGTGCTCGTGACTTGCTTGGGTGTTGACAACCGCCGGATCCCGGTGGCGCGCGGTGGACGGCCCGAGCCGTGCCGACCCGTCGTCCACAGCCGTCCACAGGTTCGGCCGGGTTGTTCCTGTGGGGTCCACAAGTTTGTCCCCAGGATGTGTGCGGTCGAGCCCTGGTGCGCGGATTCACTGCTGCCGGGCCTGCTGCTTGATCCGGTTGGTGAGCTCGCGGACCTGGTTGTAGACGCTGCGGCGCTCGGCCATCAGCTGGCGGATCTTGCGATCGGCGTGCATGACGGTGGTGTGGTCGCGGCCGCCGAACTGCTGGCCGATCTTCGGCAGCGAGAGGTCGGTGAGCTCGCGGCAGAGGTACATCGCGATCTGGCGGGCCGTCACCAGCACCCGGCTCCGGCTGGTGCCGCACAGGTCGTCGATGGACAGGCCGAAGTACGCAGCGGTCTGAGCGATGATCACGGCGGCGGTGATCTCCGGCTCGCCGCCTTCGGGGATCAGGTCCTTGAGCACGATCTCGGCGAGCGTCAGGTCGACAGGCTGCCGGTTGAGGCTGGCGAAGGCGGTGACCCGGATCAGCGCGCCCTCCAGCTCGCGGATGTTGGTCTGGATCTTGCTGGCGATGAACTCCAGCACGTCCGGCGGCGCGGTGAGTCGCTCGGTGGCCGCCTTCTTGCGCAGGATCGCGATCCGGGTTTCGAGGTCGGGAGGCTGGACGTCGGTGATCAGACCCCACTCGAACCGGTTGCGCAGCCGGTCTTCGAGTGCCTCGAGCCGCTTCGGCGGGCGGTCGGACGTGATGACGATCTGCTTGTTCGCGTTGTGCAGAGTGTTGAACGTGTGGAAGAACTCTTCCTGCGTCTGGATCTTGCCCTCGAGGAACTGGATGTCGTCGATCAAGCAGCACATCGACGTCGCGGTAGCGGCGCTGGAAGCCGGCGGCCCGGTCGTCGCGGATCGCGTTGATGAAGTCGTTGGTGAACTCTTCGCTGCTGACGTAGCGGACCCGGGCGCCGGTGAACAGGCTGCGGACGTAGTGGCCGATGGCGTGCAGCAGGTGGGTCTTGCCCAGCCCGGAGTCGCCGTAGATCAGCAGCGGGTTGTAGGCCTTGCCCGGTGCCTCGGCGACGGCGACGGCGGCAGCATGGGCGAACCGGTTCGACGACCCGATGACGAACGTCTCGAAGACGTACTTCGGGTTGAGCCGGGTGTCGCTGACGCTGCCCTTCGATGCCTCGGCCGCGGTGACGGTGGGATGCGGCTGAACCACGGCGGGCGCCTGGTCGGCGATCACCGGGGCAAGCGCGTCAGGGAGGTCGAAGTCATCATCGGCGATGCTGTCGTCGGCAAGGCTCGTGTCGACTGTGACGGCGAGCCGGACCTGCTGACCGAGTGCCTGGCTCAGCGCATGTTCGAGGCGGGGCCGCAGCCGGGTCTCGAGCTGGCTGCGGGTGAAATCGTCGGGCACCGCGACGATGGCGGTGTTCTCGTGCAACGTGACCGGCTGGGACGCCGAAAGCCAGGCCCGGTGACTGGCCGGGAGCTCCTCGACGAGTTTGGTCCATGCCTTGACGAAGTCGGCGACCTGAGTCATCGCGGCTTAATCTCCCATTCTCGGGGTGGCGGGCAGACGGCGAGGCGTGCAGATGGAGAGGAAAACCTACATCCACATAGTTGTCCACAGGCTGTGCACAGTGGGTAAACGGGTGTGCGCGAGGCGCCATATTCACCGGCGGGGAAAACTTCGTGCCGTTCCGGACGCTAACAATATTACGAGCAGCTTCAAGCGGTTATCCACAGGTAGGTGAAAACTCGTCCACAGGGGCGCCCGTGTCGGCGTGTCGTGCGGCGAGCCTGACCCTCCCTGTGCAATGGTCGCGAGTTTGACCGTCCTGTCGGCCACCGCGTACCGTTGGTCAGTCGGCTCGTCGGCCGCTGCATACCATGACCTCACCACCAGTAATTTAGAGATTTGTCGACTTGTCGCTGTGTGGAGAAGTAGTGGGTATCCGGTGGAGTGACGTCGAGCCGTTTGGCCCCATGAATTTCGAGCCCCGGGAGATTGTCTCGTGAGTAAGCGTACGTTCCAACCGAACAACCGTAAGCGTGCCAAGACGCACGGGTTCCGCCTGCGGATGCGCACCCGCGCCGGTCGGTCGATCCTGTCCGGCCGCCGCCGCAAGGGCCGTAGCCGCTCGCCGCCTGAGCATCGACTCCCTTTCGTGCTGCCGGCAGGCCATCGCCTTCGACGCTCGGATGACTTCCAGCGCGCGGTCGTCGCGGGGATCGCCGCGGCTCTTCGACCCTGGTCGTGCACCAGGTGCCCCTCGTCGACCAGTCCGCCGCCCTGGTGGGCTTTGCGGTCGGCAACTCCGTGGGCGGAGCGGTGACCCGCAACCGAGTGAAGCGGCGCCTGCGGCACCTGATGCGAGACCGGGTGGGCCTGCTGGCCCCATGCCTGCTGGTCGTCCGGGCCACGAGCTGAGGCCGCCGACGTACCATCGTCTCGGCTGGCCGTCGATTTGGACGACTGTCTGGCCCGACTGGGAGCGGCGGGGCGATGAGGTACGTTCTGGTAGCAGTGCTGCGGGGGTACCGGGCGGTGGTCAGCCCGATCTACGGAGACGTCTGCCGCTACCACCCCTCCTGTTCGGCCTACGCGCTGGAGGCGGTCCAACGGCACGGTGCGACGAAAGGCAGCTGGCTGGCCGTCCGTCGAGTGGCCCGGTGTCATCCCTGGGCCGCCGGCGGACTCGACCCGGTGCCCGACGAGTTTACCTGGCGGACAGTCCGCGCGCCACCGCCTGAGCGAGGATCAGACGTGATCGACTTCTTCGTGGGCATCGGCCACGCCATCATGACGCCGCTGTACTACGTGACCTCGGGCATCTTGATTTTCTTCCACAACTTGTTCAACGACCTGCTGGGGATGCCACGGCTGGTCGTGGGCGCTGTCGATCATCGGCTTGACCATCGTCATCCGCATCTGCTGATCCCGCTGTTCGTCAAGCAGATCAAGAACAGCCGCAACCTGCAGCTCCTGCAGCCGAAGGTCAAGGAGCTGCAGAAGAAGTACGGGCATGACCGCGAGCGCTGACCCAAGAGACGATGAAGCTCTACAAGGAGACCGGCACCAACCCGCTGGCCTCCTGTCTGCCGCTGCTGCTGCAGATGCCGATCTTCCTGGCGCTGTTCCGCACCCTCAACGAGGCGGCGCACGGCGAAGGCGTCGGGTTCTTGAGCAGGAGCGGTTCGAGCACCTCGTCAGCTCACTGGCTGAGAGCACGATTTTCGGCACGGTCAAGATCTCCGACTCGTTCACCAGCGCTGACTCCTGGCAGGTCCAGCTCGTCGCCGGTTTGTTGGTCGCCTTGATGACGGTCACGACGTTCACGACGCAGCGGCAGTTGATGCGCAAAAACATGCCTGAGTCGGCGCTGACCGGGCAGTATGCCCAGCAGCAGAAGATCCTGCTCTATGTTCTCCCGGTCGTTTTCGCCGTCGGTGGCATCGCGTTCCCCATTGGTGTCCTGCTCTACTGGTCCACCTCCAACCTGTGGACGATGGGGCAACAGTTCTACGTCATCCGCAACAACCCGACCCCGGGCACGCCTGCCTTCGACGCGAAGAAGGCACGAGATGCCAAGAAGCACCCGGATGGTGGCGTCGTGGCGACCGAGCCGAGGTGGCCGAGCAAGCGCCACCGAAGCCGCCCGCCCGCACGCAGCCGAAGAAGAAGACCCGCAGCCAACGACGGCGTAAGAAGTAGTCCGTCTCCCTCCCTGACACTGGAAGTTGCCACGACTCCATGACTGAACACGACACGACCACGCAGCCCGACGCGACGACTGATACCAGTGCGGAATCGGCTGATGACCAGCGCCGAGGCGACCCCGGATGCGCCGAAGCGCTTCAAGCAACTCGAGGCCGAAGGCGATATCGCCGCCGACTACCTGGAGGAGTTGCTCGACATCGCCGACCTTGACGGCGACCTTGACATGGACGTCGAGGGCGACCGTGCCGCGGTGTCGATCGTCGGCGATCGGCTGGACGCACTCGTCGGGGACGACGGTCAGGTCCTGGATGCTTTGCAGGAACTCACCCGCCTGGCGGTCTACCGCGAGACGGGGGAGCGGTCGCGGCTGATGCTCGACATCGGTGGATTCCGCGCCGACCTGCGCACCAACCTCGTCGAACTTGCCCAAGACGCCGTTGCTGAGGTCAAGAGCACAGGGGAGCCGTCAAACTGGCCCCGATGACTCCGTTCGAGCGCAAGGTCGTCCATGACGCGATCGCGGAAGCGGGCCTGACCAGCGCATCGGAAGGGGTCGAGCCGACCCGGTGCGTCGTGGTGTCGCCGGCACCCTGACGTCGTACGCCGGTGGACTCGTCGCGGGACAGCCTCAGCGTTTCACGTGAAACGATCGACTCCGTCGGGATCGCTGCCTTTTTCGCCGACCGCCAATCAATAAGTACCTATGTCGACTTGTTGGTAAGTCTCGGCGTCGATTGGGGGCTGATCGGCCCGCGCGAAGCATCCCGACTGTGGTCGCGCCATATCGCCAACTGTGCGGTGATCGCACCCGCGTTTCGGCAGCACGCGAGCGTGTGCGATGTGGGCTCGGGGGCGGGCCTTCCGGGCGTGGTCCTCGCGCTCGCGCGCCCTGACCTGCGGGTATGCCTGGTGGAACCGCTACTCCGGCGTACTGACTTTCTTTCTGAGGTGGTACGCCGGCTCGAGCTAGCCAACGTCGAAGTCGTCCGGGCGCGAGCCGAGGAACTCCACGGAACGCGCGCGTTCGACGTCGTCACCTCCCGAGCGGTTGCGCCACTCGACCGGCTGTTGCGGTGGTGCTGGCCTTTAGTGGCGGAATCGGGTGAGATGGTGGCGATCAAGGGAGCACGCGCTGGCGCCGAGGTGGAGAGCCAGCAGGCGACCTTGCATCGGCGCCGCCTCGTCGCGCAGATTGAGACGTGGGGTGCGGATGTCGTCGATCCCCCCACGACGGTGATTCGGATACAGTCGGCGCGCGACGCGAAGGAGGACTGACCCCACGTGAACGACACCCCGGTCACGGCCCGTCTGGGCTGGCCTGGTGCGGCGACCCCCGCGCGACCAGGCCTCGGGTGGCCGGCCGGTCCGTTGGCCACGCCATCTTTCAGCGGTTCAGCGGTGATCACTGAGCCGGCGGCGGGTGAGCCAACCGTGGTTCCCCAGCCTCCGACTCCGAGCGGCAGCCTTAACCTGGCTCCAGAAGCAGCGCCAGCGGCGCCTGTTTCACGTGAAACCACCGACTCGCAGCCCACCGCTGCTGAGGTCGCGGCCGAACGCCAGCTGGGGAACGGCAGCACCCAGACTCCGTTGGCGGATGACACGCAGCGGCGACTCGCCGGGCTGGCAGACGCGCGCGCCCGGGTTCTGCCCCGCCCTGCCGAGACCCGCGTTCTGGTGGTGGCGAACCAAAAGGGGGGTGTCGGCAAGACGACGACGGCGGTAAACGTCGCCGCCGCCCTCGCGCAGCAGGGCATGAAAGTGCTGGTCGTCGACCTGGATCCGCAGGGGAATGCCTCCACTGCCCTGTCGATCGACCACACCGAGGGAACCCCCGGCACGTACCAGGTGCTAATCGAGGGAACGCCGATGGACGACGTCCTGGTCGAGTGTGAGGAAGTGCCGAGGCTGTTCGTCGTACCCGCAAGCATCGATCTTGCCGGGGCCGAGATTGAACTCGTGTCGATGGTGGCTCGCGAGACCCGGTTGCGCCGCGCACTCGACACCCATCTTGCGAAGTCGGCCGCGGTCGACGACCGGTATGACTACGTCTTCATCGACTGTCCTCCGTCGCTGGGACTGCTCACCGTGAACGCATTGTCTGCGGCCAGAGAGCTCCTCATCCCCATCCAGTGCGAGTACTACGCCCTGGAGGGCTTGACGTCGCTGCTCCGCACGATCGACTCGATCCGTGAACACCTCAACCCCCAGCTCGTCGTCGGAGCGATTCTGTTGACCATGTATGACGCTCGGACGCGACTTGCCGCCGGCGTGGCCGACGAAGTCCGCCACCACTTCGGGGACGTCGTCTTAAAAACCGCGGTCCCGCGATCGGTCCGCATCTCCGAAGCGCCGAGCTACGGGCAGACGGTGGTGACCTATGACCCCAGCTCGGCCGGATCCCTCTCGTACCTCGAGGCCGCCAGCGAGCTGGCCCAACAAGTCAAAGACCCTGACCAGAGGAAAGGCACGACGTGAGCACTCCCCGGCGCGGCCTCGGGCGAGGCCTGGGATCCCTCATCCCGTCCGCCCCCAGCCGCACTCAGCAGCCTGACTCCGCTGAGCCGCACGAGCACGGCGCGTCTCAGCCGGACCACGGCGCCGCCAACGCGACGACCAACGGGGGCCATCCCGGACAATCCGAGGCGATGGCGGTGGCGGGCGCGGTCTTTGCCGAGCTGCCTATCGGGCAAATCGTGCCGAACCCGCGTCAACCGCGCACCGCGTTCGACGAGGAGGCCATGACCGAGCTCGCTGCTTCCTTGGGCGAGGTCGGGTTGCTGCAGCCGATCGTGGTCCGCGAGCAGTCGGCTGGTCGTTATGAGCTGATCATGGGCGAACGCCGCTGGCGGGCCGCGCAGCAAGCCGGCTTCGACGTCATCCCGGCCATCATCCGTGACACCACCGACGACGCTCTGCTGCGTGATGCCCTGCTCGAGAATCTCCACCGCGCCCAGCTCAACCCACTGGAAGAAGCAGCCGCCTACCAGCAGCTACTTGACGACTTCGGTTGCACCCACGACGAGCTGGCCGCCCGACTCGGTCGCTCCCGGCCGCAGATCTCCAACACGTTGCGCCTGCTCAAGCTGTCGGCGCCGGTGCAACGCCGGGTTGCGGCCGGGGTGCTCTCGGCCGGGCACGCGCGCACGCTGCTCGGTGTTGAAGACTCGGCCCGCCAGGATGCGCTCGCCGCGCGGGTTGTCGCCGAGGGGATCTCAGTACGCGCGCTCGAGGAGCTGGTGGCAGTCGGTGGGGACTCCTCGCCGGCTGCGCCGACACGGCGCCCGACCATGTCGGCGCCCGGCCTTGTCGAGATTGCCGATCGTCTGTCTAACCGGTTCGAGACGCGCTGCAAAGTCGACCTCGGCAAGCGCAAGGGCAGGATCACGGTCGAGTTCGCCTCCCTCGACGACCTGCAGCGCATCCTCGGATTGATGGATCCATCTGCCGATCAGCCGATTTAGAGCTTTGTCGACAAACAGACTCGGCTCTACCTGTACCCACCTCGCTGACGAGCTCTCGGATCGAGGGGTCTCGACAGCTCGACCGACGGAGGGCCCGCTGACTGCCGGAGGGTCGGTCCGCGAAACGACCGGCGAAAGCCTTCGCTGATCGAGCCAGTCGAGATCGAGGGTCTCGACAGGCTCGACCGCCGGGTGACCCGCGGCAGATGTGACCAGTCGGCACGGCATACGTGACCAGTCGGCACGGCATACGTGACCAGTCGGCACGGCATACGTGACCAGTCGGCACGGCATACGTGACCAGTCGGCCAGAGGCAGCGGGTGGGTTGAGCATTGCAATGGGTCTTTCAAAAGAGTAGTTTCGACCGCGTGACCTTGACTCGGAGGCGGGTGACCTCGGCCGACGACATGCGGGCGCTCGCCCATCCGGTCCGGCTCGACCTGCTCGACCTGCTCGTCGTACACGGCCCGATGACGGCGTCCGACGCGGCCGAGGCGCTGCGTCAGACGCCCGCGAACGTCTCGTGGCACCTGCGCAAGCTGGCCGAACACGGATTCGTCCGCCAGGCTGCCAGCGGCGCGGGCCGGCGCCGCCCATGGAAGGTCATCGCCGAGTCGCTCAGCTGGGGACAAGACCCGGACGACGCTGCGCCGGCGACCGCCCTCGACGACGTGACCCTCGAGCGGGAGGTGCAACGGCTGCGCGCCGCCCTCGCCCACACCGCGGCGGAGTCGCAGTCCTGGCGTGACGCCACAGCGGTCTTCCGGGCTCGTCTCTGGCTGACGGCCGCTGAGGCTGCCGAGATCGGCGAACAACTGCGCGAGCTGCTGGTCGCCAAGAGCGAGGAACGTCAAGACCCGGCACATCGGCCTCCCGACGCCCGCGTGATGGCGTTGGTGGCATGGGTGGTGCCTCAGGGGCCGCTCGAAACCACCGCACAGGCGGCAACCGACGATCAGTGAGCGCGGCTCTTCCACCGGGGCCCCGCTGATCGAGCTTGTCGAGATCGAGGCAGATGTGACCAGTGTGCGTGACGGTATGGCCATGAGCCTCAGGCGGTAGTGGCACCGCCTGCACGGTCGGTTGCGCGCCGGCAGAGGTCGGCACACGTCTGGCCCAGGTCAAGACCGGCTGCCTCAATCGACAGCGGCACGAGCGAGGTCTCCGTCATGCCCGGGAGCGACGTTGACCTCGAGAAACCACACAGTGCCCGCCAGGTCGACCATCAGGTCCGAGCGCGAGAGGTCGCGGAGCCCCAGCGCCTCATGCGCCGTCAACGCCACCTGGCGGCAGTCGTCGACGGTCTGATCGGGTAGCTCCGGCGGGACCACGAACTCGGTGGCCCCGGCCGTGTAGCGAGCCGAATAGTCGTAGATGCCGCCGTCTGGGCGGATCTCGACCGGGAGCAGGGCGCGCCTTCCGTCGTCGGAGTCCACGACGGGGACGCTGATCTCGACTCCAGCGATGAGCTGTTCGACGAGCGCAACGTTGCCGTAGGCGAAGCACGCCACCATCGCCGTCGGCAGCTCTGCCGGCGTGTGCACGGCCGAACAGCCGAGCGCGGAGCCGCCTTGTGCGGGCTTGACGAACATGGGCAGGCCTAGCCGGTCGATGAGCGCGGCCATCACCGCTGCCGCCCCGACTTCCCGGAACGTGTTGGCCGGCAACGCCACCGAGTCGGGTGTCGCGACGCCAGCGCGGCGCAGGACCTGCTTCGCGATTGGCTTGTCGAAGGCCATCCTGGCGGCCGCCGGCGTGGATCCGACGTACGGCACGGCTGCGAGCTCGAGGACCTCGCGTAGGGCGCCGTCCTCGCCCGCCTCGCCGTGCAGCAGCGGCAGCACACAGTCGGGTCGCTCTCGCTGCAGCCACGGCATCAGGTCGGAGTCGACGTCTCGCACGGTCGCCTCGACGCCGATCGCCGTCATCGCCTCGGCCACCCGCCGGCCAGATCGCAGAGACACGTCCCGCTCGTGGCTCAAACCACCGGCCAGCACGACGACATGCTGCGTGTTCATGTCCCTGCCTCTCAGTTCAGGTCGGTGTTCGGGGTGGAGTAGCCGCGGGTGGGGCCTGGACTGGTTGCGCCGAACATCTCACGCAGCTCGAGCTCCTCGGCCATCACGGCGGCCAGGCGTCGTACCCCCGTGCGGATGCGCTCGGGGGAGGGATAGCAGTAGCTCAGGCGCATGCACGAGCTGCCGTTCCCGTCGGCGTAGAAGGCGGTACCGGGCACATACGCCACTCTGGCGGTGACCGCGCGCGGCAGCATCGCACCGGCGTCGAGGCCGGGAGGCAACGTCACCCAGACATAGAACCCACCGGCTGGGATGGTCCAGGTGGCGCCGGGTGGGAAGTACTCGTCGAGTGCGCTCAGCATCGCGTCTCGGCGCTCGCGGTACATCTGGGTGAAGTCCTTGATCTGGCGTTGCCAGTCGTGCGTGTCGAGGTAGGCGCTGATCGCGAGCTGGCTGAACGTCGGAGGGCACAGCGTCGCCGTCTCCTGGGCCAGCACGAGCTTCTCGCGTACGGCGTGCGGCGCCAGCACCCAGCCGACCCGGAAACCCGGCGCGAACGTCTTCGAGAACGAGCCGAGGTAGACGACCCCCTCTGCCTCGTCGGCGCGCAACGGCCGGATCGGCTCGGCGTCGAACCCGAGCAGCCCGTACGGGTTGTCCTCGACGACGAGGAGGTCAGCATTGCGGCAGATCTCGAGGATCTCAGTACGTCGTCGGGCCGCCAACGTGACGCCAGCCGGGTTGTGGAAGTTCGGGATCGTGTACAGGAACTTGGCGCGCTTCCCCGCCTCGGCCACCGACGCGAGCGCCGATCGGAGTGCGGCGGGCTGCAGTCCTTCGTCGTCCATGGCGACGTGCACCACGTCGCACTCGTAGGCGCTGAACACGCCCAACGCACCGACATAGCTCGGCGCCTCACAGACGACAACGTCACCGGGGTCGCAAAAGACGCGCGTCACCAGGTCGAGACCCTGCTGGCTGCCAACCGTGACGACGACGTCGTCGGGGTGTGCTTCGATGTCCTCGAGCCCCATCACATGGCAGATCTGCGCGCGCAGGCCGGGATCTCCCTGACCCGAGCCGTACTGCATCGCCTGAGTGCCTTTGTCGACAACGAGTTCGGCCAACATCTCGGCGACGGCGTCGAGCGGGAGGCCGGAGATGTTCGGCATCCCACCGGCCAGCGACACCACCTCGGGACGGCTCGCGACCGCGAACAACGCCCGGATCTCCGACGCCTTCAGCTTCTTCGTCCGGGTGGCGTAGTCGTCGACGTAGGCGTCGAGGCGCGTCTGCCGCACCGGCCGACGGGAGGCCGGTTCGTCGTCGCGCGGCTGGTCCATGTCCGCCATTCTCCCCGAGTCGGTTGTGCAGTGGTGACGACTACCATGTCTGATGAGACGTGTCCTCGAGGGGACGGAGGATCGCCATGCCCGCCAGCGAGCGACGCACGACACGACGACGCGCTTTCGCCGGCCTGGCCGGGGGACTCGGTGTGGGTGCAGTTGGCGGGTTCGTGGGCTCTCTGCTGCGTCGCCGGCGTGGGTCTTCCTACGCCCGGGCGCTGCGCCAGCCTGCTCCGCCCGACGACATACCCGACGACACCCCGGACGAACGGGACCACTGACCATGGGCAGGCGCTTCGTATCTCTCACCGGTGACAACGTCTCCGAGCTGCCCGATCCGTGCCGCGGATGCGTCTTCTGGGAGGCCGGACACCGCCGACCTGACCCGGACGCCAAGGACGACTGGCTGTCCGCGGTCCTGCTCGACTGGGGCAGTTGCGGCCGGCTCCTGTACGTCGACGGCGAGCTCGCTGCCTACGCCGTCTACGCTCCGCCGCAGTACGTCTCACTCGGCACCAGCCCGGCCGCCGCTCACACGAGTGAGGACGCGGTGCTGCTGATGACCGCTCGGGTGATGCCGGAGTTCAGCTCCGCGGGCCTCGGGCGGGTGCTGATCCAGTCAGTGGTGAAGGACCTGATGCGCCGCCGCGGCATCGAGGCGATCGAGGCGATCGGCGATGCCCAAGGGCACGAGAACGCCTGTGTCGTGCCGGCGAGGTTCCTGACGGCGGTTGGCTTCAAGACGGTGCAACCGCACCCGCGCTACCCCAGGCTGCGACTCGACCTGCGCAACGTGCTGACGTGGCGGGCCGAGGTCGAGGTGGCGCTCGAGCGGTGGCTGGGCGCGATCCGGCCGGAGAAGTCGGGCGGCAGGCCGGTCGGCCTCACCCGCGACAACGGGTCGGCCTAGACAACAGCGTCGGTCGCGACCAGCGACCTGGCGTTGTCAACCGACCGCCTCGGGATCAGGCGATGAACTCGTCGAGCTGCTTGAGCAAGGACGCCTTCGGCTGCGCGCCGACGATCTGCTTGACGAGCTCGCCACCCTTGTAGACGTTCAGCGCCGGGATGCCGGTCACCCGGTAACCGGCCGGCGTCACGGGGTTCTCGTCGACGTTCATCTTCACGAAGTTCATCTTGTCGCCGTGCTCGCTGGCAATCTCGTCGAGGATCGGGCCCACCTGGCGGCACGGACCACACCACTCAGCCCAGAAGTCGACGAGCACAGGCTTGTCGGCGTCGAGCACGGTGGTCTTGAAGTCGTCGTCGGTGACGCTCGGAAGATTGCTCATCAAGGCTCCTGATGGGGTGGGCGGATGTGTCAAGGGTAGGTCAGTGGTCCGACAACGAGGCGAGGTAGCGCTCCGCGTCGAGTGACGCCGCGCAGCCGGTGCCCGCTGCGGTGACAGCCTGGCGGTAGATGTGGTCGACGAGGTCGCCGGAGGCGAAGACGCCCTCCAGGTTGGTACGCGTGCTGGTGCCGTCGACCAGGACATAGCCCTCGTCGTCGACGTCGACTTGCCCGCGGACGAGCTCCGAGCGCGGGTCGTGGCCGATCGCCACGAACAGACCGGTGACGTCGAGTCGGCGGGTCTGTCCGGTCACGGTGTCGCGGAGCATGACGCCCTCGAGCTTGTCGTCGCCCAGCATTTCGGTGACCTCGCTGTTCCACGCGAACTCGATCTTGTCGTTGGCGAACGCCCGGTCGATCATGATCTTGCTGGCGCGCAGCTCGTCGCGACGGTGGATCAACGTGACCTTCGACGCGAACCGCGTCAGGAAGGTCGCTTCCTCGACGGCGGAGTCGCCACCGCCGACGACCGCGATGTGCTGCTCACGGAAGAAGAATCCGTCACAGGTCGCACACCAGCTGACGCCGTGGCCGGACAGCCGGTCCTCCCCGTCGATGCCGAGCTTGCGATACCCAGATCCCATCGCCAACACGACAGTGCGTGCCTGGAAAGCGTTGCCCGCTGAGTCGCGGACGATCTTGATGTCACCGGTCAGGTCGACGTCGGTCACGTCGTCGGGCACCAGTTCGGCCCCGAACTTCTCGGCCTGTTTGCGAAGGTCATCCATCAGGGCCGGACCCATGATCCCGTCGGGGAAGCCCGGGAAGTTCTCGACGTCGGTCGTGGTCATCAAGGCGCCGCCGGCAGTCACGGATCCCTCGAAGACGAGCGGCTTGAGATTCGCCCGGGCAGCGTAGATGGCGGCGGTGTAGCCCGCCGGACCTGATCCGATGATGATGACGTCACGAACGTCGGTCGACACCTATGCCTCGCTTCGGGGGAGTTGTTGTCGGGCTCAAAACCCGCACTCTTAACAACCGATCTTAGGCCGGATCCATTCCCAGTGGCGCCCGCGCGCAGCCTCGGACACCCCGTGCTTAAAGGTGTGCATGACCCCATCGTGCGGACATTCAGCTACATGGGGAGTAGCTCAGTATTTCTTGGTGAACAACCGCTTCGTCGCGGTCTCGCAGTCGACAACGGTCGCCGTCCGGTCTTCGGGGTCGAGCACGAGGACGGCCCTGTCACCCTCCCAGAGAATGAGCGAAACCGGCCCAGAGCCGTACCGCTTGGTCGGGGTGGCACATTGTCCCTCCAGCCGCTTCGGCGCCTCTCCCTGTACGGAGTCGGGGTCTTGGGAGTACGTCGCCAGCTGTCTGGCCTGCTCTGCCAGCGAGGTACGGGTCACCGTCGTAATCGCATCCTCGGGGGCGGCGCCGGGTGCAGCATCGTCCCCGCTGTCAAGAGAACCGTTTTGGGAGTCACCGCCGCCGGCCTGCGAGTCTTCCGACGACGAGTTGTCGGGGACGTACTGGATGCCGACGGCGGTCGCCAGCACCGCCACCGCGGCCGCTCCGAGCAGTGGCCAGGTGACCCGTCGGTGAGGCCGGGTCGACTCCGCCGGCCCGTCATGCGGCGTACGCCTGTCTGCGAGGTTCGGTACGCCGCTCGACCGCTCCCGTGAGGCCCGGGTCAGCGCTTCGTCGAGTGACGCCGCCACGTCGGCCGGCATCGGAAGCGGCTGAGCGCCCTCGGCGGCAAGCAGGTCTGCCACGTCGTCGAGCGATGCGACGAGGCCGCGACAGTCGGCACAGGTCTTCAGGTGTGCCGTGATGGCACCCGCCTCGACGCCCGAGATGAGGCCCTCGCGGTGGTCCGCGAGGACGTCAACCGGCGGATGCGCGGAGTGGTTCACGGGTGGAGTCCTTCGTTGGTGTTGCGTGTCGAGGCGATGGGAGTCGGATTGGTCGATGACGGTTGGACGTCGTGGTCGGCGCTCGGGTTCCCCTGGTACTGGGCTAGCAGCGGGGCGAGTTTGAGGCGACCCCGCGAGCAGCGGCTCTTCACAGTGCCCGGGGCGCAGTCGAGAATCGCGGCCGCTTCGTCGACGGAGTAGCCCTCCATGTCGACGAGGACCAGCGCAGCTCGCTGGTCCTCGTTGATCTGGGTGAGCGCGGCCATCACATCTGCTCGGCGCTCGCTGACCTCGGCCGAGCTGTCGGCCCCGGAGCCCTGGCCCAGCAGCGCGGCCCGGTCTTCGTCCTCGGGCAGCGGGTCGGTCGGCCGAGCCCCACGGCGGCGGAGGCGGTCAAGGCAGGCGTTGACGACGATGCGATGCAGCCAGGTGGTGACCTGTGCGTCGCCCCGGAACGTCTCCGCCCGCCGGAATGCGGACACCAGTGCGTCCTGCAGAGCGTCGGCGGCCTCCTCGGCGTCGCAGGTGGTCCGCAGGGCGACGGCCCAGAGGCGGTCACGATGTCGCCTGACGAGCTCGCCGAACGCGTCCGGATCTCCGGCGACATGCGCCTTCAGGAGGGCGACGTCGTCAGCGGCAGACTCGTGGGTCACCCCGAACACCTGGATCTCGGAGATCAGGCCACGATAGGAGCCGGACGACTCGGGCGGCAGACTCGTCAGCCAGACCAGCACGAACCTGGTGCGGACTGGTTCTTCGAAGGTGATGCGATCCTGCGTCGAGGCCCTGGTCAGCGTCTCCACCAGCGGGTACTCGTCGGCAGACGTCTGCGGCGCGCTCGTGGCCGTCGACGGGGCGGCACGCAGCTCGAGTTCGGCGCCCGCGACGGGCATCGTCAACTGGATGGCGCCTACCTGCTCAGTGCGGCCGAGGTCGAGGACCAGACCGACTCCGTCCTTCAGCAGGCCGAGCCGGGGTTGTTGTAGTAGGGGACTGTCTCCCACGCGGTGTCGGGGTTGCCGTCGATTGCCAGCGGCACCAGGTCCGGGTTTTCGTCGCCGGAGCCGGGTGGTGGGTCGAACGACACCGCGGAGATGGGTCGAATCGGTCGCAGCGGAAGGTCGGTGGACGCGCCGGGTGTTGTGGGGGTGCCTGCGCTGGCGGCGGGCTCGCCGCCGCGCTGGCCGACGAGGTAGGCCAGCAAGATCACGCCCGCGATCAGCACCGCCAGCACAGTCCACAGCAGCGATCGACCCAGCGGCGATGAGTTGGCCCGCTCAGGCCCGGGGCCGCCGTAGCGGGGTTGGTCACCGGTGGGTGGACCCGGGTCACGTGGCAACAGTGCAGGCGGTGCCTCGATCGGCCGCCGGTTGACTGAGTCGGGTGGCACGGCGGGGTCGACCCCCACGCCCGTGGTGCTCACACCTTCGTCGGTGAGGATCTGCCCCAGCGCTTCCTTGACCTCGGCCACGGAGGTGAGCCGAGGTCCGTAGCGCGATGAGTCGGACAAGATCCGGTCGCACACGCCGTCAAGCGAGCGGGGTACGCCGGCCCGCACCTGCCGTGGGCGCAGCAGTCGGCCGTGTTCGGTCGGTGCAGCAGGGAGGCCGGTCATGGCGCCGCCCGGCCAGCGTGCCGTCAGGCAGGCGTAGAGGAGCCGTCCGAGGTCGGCGGTGTCTTGTTCCTTGCCGGTCGCCGTCGTCTGCTGCCTCACGCAATGCGGCGAACGTGCCGAGTCCGACCACCTTGATGCCGCTCGACGTGGTGACGACGACGGTGTCGGGGGCGAGCCGGCGGTGCGGCAGCCCCACCCGGTGTGCGTGGCTCATCACGGAGGCGACCTCCCGAACGAGCCAGGCTGCACGACCGGCAGCCAGCGGTCCTTCGGCCAGGACCACGTCGAGGGACTGGCCGGTCGCCCACTCGCGGACGACGTACACTGAGCTCACCGTCGTCGACGGCGTCGAGGATCTGCAGCAGGCGAGAGTCGGCGATGCGGGAGGCCTGTTTCGCGGCTGTGAGGAGGTCGCCCGCTTGTGGCGACGCCGACGGAAGGATCTGCAGCACGACCGACCGTGCCAAGATCTTGTCTCGGGCGCGCCAGGAACTGGACTCGCCTTCCTCCGCCAGCAGGTCCTCGACAACGTAACGGTCAGCGAGCACATCACCAGGCTCGACCAGGTGCGTTCCCACGGTCCTCCTCGCTAGGTCCTCACAGTCACGGGCACTCTCATGTTAGGTGCTGCCAAGCGACGGAAGTGCTGGTGGTTTCAGCCTCTCCCCGTGCGCGACGTCACCAGCGACACGATGCGGCCGATCTCTTGGATGCGCAGCAACCGCGCCAGACCGACGTACGCCACGATGCCGACGATGCCGCCAGCCGTCAGCATGACGAGCGCGTCGACCTTGCTGCCGATCTCGAGACCGGCAGCGTCGAGGCCGAGGACTACCGCCAGCGACAGCCCCGCCGCCGGCAGTGCCGCGACCGCCACCCGGATGACGAATCTGACAAGGTCGGCACCGGCGAGGCCGCCCAGTCTTCGAGACAGCACACTCAGCGACACGAGGGCGCCGACGGTGTAGGAAGCGCCGTAGGCGAGCGCCAAGGCGGGGGCGACATTGCGCGGCGACACCACGGTGGTCAGCCCGATGGCAAAGCCGATGTTGACGGCCGCGACGACGCACTGGATGAAGAACGGCGTGCGGGTGTCCTCGATGGCGTAGAAGCCGCGCAGCACGATGTAGTGGACGCTGAACATCAGCAGCCCCGGTGCGAATGCGACCAACGTGGTGCCCAGCGCCGCCGTCTCCCCGGCGGCCTGACCGTAGCTGAACATGATCGTGGCGAGTGCAGGTCCGAGGACGACCAGCGCCGCCGCGAACGGAACAATCATCGACAGCACGAGCCGCAACGTCTGGTTCATCTCGCGGCCGACATCGTGCAGACGACCGTCGGCGGCGAGCCGCGGAAATCAGCGGGATCGTCGCGGTTGCGAGCGATACGGTGATGATGGAGTGAGGTACCTGTGTCAGCAAGAAGGCGTTGGCGTAGACCGTGAAGCCGCTTGCGTCGGAGTCGCCGCTGGCCGCTTCGGCGGCGCCCGCCGTCGCGCGGCGGACCATCACGTAGAACGCCAGCTGGTTGACGATGACGAAGCCGACTGTCCACATCCCCAGCCGCAGGGTGTGTCCGAGGCCGGTGCCGCGGAAGTCGAACCTGGGCCGCAGCTTGAACCCAGTGGCCTTGAGGTACGGGAAGCAAGCACCGCGGCCTGCACGGCGATACCGAGCGTCGAGCCCACTCCGAGCAGCAGCTCCTGCCCGCTCGTGTATCCGCCACCGGCGGGCCCATCGGCGTACAAGAGGATGTACGTCGTGATGAACGCGATCGCGATCAGGTTGTTGACGATCGGGGCCCACATCATCGGGCCGAAACGACCCGGGCGTTCAGCACCTGCCCGACCAGCACAAAGATGCCGTAGAAGAAGATCTGAGGCAGGCACAGGCGAGCGAAGTCGATCAGTGACTCGCGCTCCTCGGCGAGAGCGGGGTCGGTGAACCAGGTGCCGTCGACCAGCAAGCGGAGCAGCAGGGGTGCGATCAGTATCAGCACCGCCGTGACGCCGGCGAGCACGAGAGCGCCGAGGGTGAGTATCCGGTTGGCGTAGGCATGCCCATCGTCTGCGTCGTTCTTGATCGCGCGGACGAGTTGCGGCACCAGCACCGTGTTGAAGACCCCCCCGGCGACCAGGATGTAGATGCTGTTCGGGATCGTGTTGGCGACGTTGAAGACCTCACCGTGCAGCGAGATTCCGATCGCAGCCGCCAGCAAGCCGGCGCGCATGAAGCCGGTGATCCGCGACACGAAGGTGCCCGCAGCCATCACCTTGCTGGCGGACAGGATGCTCGCTGACGACCCGGTGTCGCTGCTCATGGACTGGGTTTCTCGCGCGGGTGCAGGCCTCCGCTACGCACCCGGCGGAACAGCCGGAGCACCGCCGTCCCCACGAGGACCGCTCCGCCGACGCCCATCACGACCCAGATCGCGACACCGATCTGGGTGGCGCGCACGTCGAACTCCCAAGGCGCGCCGAAGACCCTGTCGTCGACGGTCGCCAGCCGCACTCGCACGGGGGTGACGCCCGAGCTGTCGGACTCGGTGCTGACCTCGATGTCGCGGCTCTGTCCCGGCTCGAGCACGATCTCGTCGATCGGATCGATGCGCAGTGCCGGGTTCTGGGGACGGACGTTGACGTGCACGGTGACGGACTCGTCCAACCCATTGGTGACCGTGAGCGGGAACTGCCCCGACTGGCTCGACAGCGCGACGAAGGTTGGACCAGTGACGGTCAGCTTGCGCAGCTGCGCGGACGCCGCACGCGCCTGCGACCGCGTGAGCGCCAGCCGTCGCTGTGGCTGGCTGATCCACAACGAGGTGGCTGACAGGGCAACGTGACGGTCGAACGCGATGGCTCGGTCGGCCTCGTCGGTGTAGACATCCATCAAGGTGCGGGTGGTGCTGCGCATCAGCGCGATTGCGTCGACCAGCTCGTCGCTCAGCTGCGACTGGGCCAGGGTCACCCGGATGGGTCCTTGGTACGCCGCTGGCTCGACCTGGGTGGCCACCTGGAGATCGACCGGCTCAATCGCCGGGAACGAGTAGGCCTGGTCGAGGTTGATCGTGTCGGCGCGCCCTCCCGGATCCCAGCCGAACGGGAGTGCCACCAGCGCGATCGGGGGATCCGTGGACTGCTCGAGTGAGCGGATCGTCGCTTCTGCCATCAGGTTCTGGCGGAAGTCGAGGACCCTGGTCGTGGTGGTGAGCCGCTCACCAGCCAGTTCTGCCGATGCGACCGCCGCCGTCAGCGGGCCGCGGGCGCTGGCCACTGAGACCAGGGACGGAAGGTAGGCGGTCCCCTCTTGGGGAGCCAGTTTGACGAAGGTGTCGTCGGCCGCCATCTGGATCACCGCACCGGCGCTGCGCGAGACCACCAGGCCTCGCCGTGTGGACGCGCCGTCGTTCTGCCAGTTGACGATGCGGCCGGTCAGCCCGTTGCTTTCGGCATACTCCTTGCTCGCCCGGACGGCCGACTCGATGATCCCCGGCAGGTGGCCACGGGCGAGCGCGCTCGAGTCGGGTGACCCCCATGCCATCAACAGCACGTCCTGCCTGGCGGCGGCAGCGTCGAACTCGTCGAGCCAGGACTGGGCTACGACTTGGCCGCTGCCCTCGCGGCCACTGCCTTTGACAGGCTCCTGCGCGCGGGTGGTGACGAGGTAGCCATCTGTCATGTCCCGGACGGCATCAAGCAGGGCAGGGTCGACGACGATCTCGACCGAGTCCGGTGGGGCGGAGCCGAGGAACTCGACCAGGTTGCGGAGCGCGCCGCCGGTCGAGAGTGACTGCGCCAGCCGGTCGTCGAGGAAGTTCCCACTCGCGTGGCGAATGACGGGGGCTGCGACGGGGACCACGGTGACGATCTCGGCCGGCGGCAGCTCGTCCATGTCTTCGGGCAACAACGGCACCACTGTCGCCGCCCGGGCGTCGGCATCCAGGTCGCGGCCGTCCCGCGTCTCCGCCAGCAGACTGGCGCCGGCCTGGTAGACGCCGGGAGCGCCACTGATCTGTAGGTCGGCAAACGGAACCCTGAGCTGGTACGACTTCGTGGTCCCGGGCGGCACATTGCCGATCTCGTCGAAGAGCCCGATCTCGATGATGCGAGTGCCGAACGGGTCTTCGGAGGTGTTGATCGCCGCAAGACCGTCCTTGGTGGTCACGGGCTCGGCTTCGATGTCGAGATACACCTTGGCGTTGCGCCAGTGGATGTCGCCGATGTTCGTGACCTGGCCGACGAGTCGGAGCGGTTGACCCTCGCGCAGGGCAGCAGGACGGACACTGTCGATGGTGAGCGCGAGGCCGGTCTCATCTGTCAGTGGGTCCGCCACGACCGTCCGCGACTCGACGCCGCTGAGGGCAGCCGAGCGCTCGTGGGGAGGCTCGGCGGCTGTAGCCGGACTGGCCGCGAAGGTGGCTCCGGTGACTGCCGCCACGCTGGCGGCAACGAGGGCCGTGACGGTGGAGGCGCGACGACGTACGGCAGCCATCACCGAGGCTCGTCGCAGGGGGCTGTCACCCTTTGAATGTTAGTGCCCCGTGTCACCGCTCCCACGCTGCCGGGCGACGTCCCGGCGCGTCCTGTCTCTACAGTGGGGCATCGTGTCGAACCAGCAGCCGGAGCTCACCGCCGCGCAGCACACCGCCGTGCAGGAGCTGATGCGCGCCATCCCGGTCATCGAGCAGGCGGGGCAGCGCTTCGGCAAGGCCGGCCACGACATCGCGCTGGTCGGTGGCAGTGTTCGCGACGCGCTGCTCGGCAGGCTCGGCTCCGACCTCGACTTCGCCACCTCCGCCCGCCCCGACGAGATCGAGGCGGCACTCACCGGGTGGGTCGACGCCACCTGGGACATCGGGCGTGACTTCGGCACGATCGGCGCCAGGGTCGGCGAGTGGCATCTCGAGATCACGACGTACCGGTCAGACTCCTACGCCCGCGACTCACGCAAGCCGGCGGTCGAGTACGCCGACAGGCTCGAGGGCGACCTCTCGCGGCGCGACTTCACCGTCAATGCAATGGCTGTCAAGCTGCCCGGGTTGGAACTGGTCGACCCCTTCGGCGGCCTCGACGACTTGGCAGCCAAGCGGCTGCGCACCCCAGGCACACCAGAGTCGTCGTTCGACGACGACCCGCTCCGAATGCTGCGTGCGGTGCGGTTCGCCGCACAGCTCGGCTTCGCTGTCGACGAAGACGTGCTGAGCGCCGTCAGCGCGATGACGGGCCGGATTGCGATCGTTTCCGCTGAGCGGATCCGGGAGGAGCTCGTCAAGCTCGTCCTCGCCGACCGACCCCGGATCGGGCTGGCGTTGCTCGTCGACACCGGACTTGCCGAGCTTGTTCTTCCTGAGCTCCCGCAACTTCAGCTGGAGGTCGACGAGCATCATCGCCACAAGGATGTCTATGAGCACACGCTCACGGTCGTCGAGCAGGCCATCGCGCTCGAGGACCGGCTCGCTGGAGGCGGTCCGGACTTCGTGACCCGGTTCGCGGCGCTACTGCATGACATCGGAAAGCCACGGACTCGGCGTTTCACAAAGGACGGGACGGTGACGTTCCACCACCACGACGTCGTCGGCGCGAAGATGGCACGCAAGCGGATGAAGGCGCTCCGGTTCTCCAACGACGTCACCGATGACGTGTCCAAGCTCGTCGAGCTGCACCTACGTTTCCACGGCTACGGCACGGGCGAGTGGACCGACTCCGCCGTCCGCCGGTATGTCCGCGACGCGGGAGACCTGCTGGAGCGACTGCACGTGCTGACGCGCGCTGACTGCACCACCCGCAACGAGCGCAAGGCCGAACGACTGCGTCGGACGTATGACGATCTCGAGTCCCGGATCGCCCGCCTGGCAGAGGATGAGGAGCTTGCCTCGATGCGGCCCGACCTCGACGGCCGGCAGATCATGGAGACACTGGGCATCGAGCCAGGACCCCTTGTCGGTAAGGCGTATCAGTTCCTGCTCGAGCGGCGGATCGATGAGGGACCACTCGGCGAGGAGCGCGCCAAGGAAGAGCTCCTGGCCTGGTGGGCAACCCACTAGCGTCCGTACAACCGCGCGCTGGGGCGACCGGCTGCACAGACGCAAGGGGGGTTGGGGTCGGTCAGGGGCTTCGGGCGACGTCGGCGTCCGACCCGGCCGCGGCGCTGATGCGGGCGTAGGCGACAGCGCTGACGACGTACCCTGCGGCGATGAACGCGAGCAGTGCGTACGACTTGCCGTTGGTCGGGATGATCACGGCGCCGACCGCTGCCGCCGCCACGAACACCACATTGAAGACGACGTCGTACACCGAGAACACGCGGCCGCGGAAGGCATCGTCGACGCCCGTCTGCACGAGTGTGTCCACGCAGATCTTCACGCCCTGCGCGGAGATGCCCAGCACGAACGCCGCCACGAGCAACGCCGCCTCGGTGTAGAAGGCGCCGGGGAACACTTCGGCCACGCCCGCCGCGGCGAGCAGGAGCACGATCCACTGCGGAGGGCTCAAACGCTCGGTGGCGAGGGGTGTGACGACTGCGGCGACCAGGAACCCGACCCCCGAGGCGACGATCGCCAGCGACAGGCCAGCAAGGCCGGCGTCGGTGTCGGCCGGATCATTGAAGTAGTTGCGGTAAAGCAGGATCGTTGCCACCGTCGACAGGCCGTAGAAGAAGCGATGGGCGGCGATAACGCCGAGCGCGTAGGCGGCAGACCGTCGCTCGCGCAGGTGTGCGAGGCCGGCGACTAAACCCCGGACCACGTTGCCGAGGGCGCGGCGAACGTCCGGGCGATCCGGGTCGAAGTCGGGTCCGAGAAGGTCCCGAGGCAGCCGAGTTGTCAGCAGGGCAGCGGCGGCATACACGGCGGCGGCGACCACGACGATCAGCACATCGGGCTCCGGCCCGGGGAGCACTTGGCGACCGAGGGCCGCGAGTCCGAGCCCGACGATGAACGCGATCGTGCCCGCCGTGGGAGTGACGGAGTTGGCGAGCACGAGCTCGTCTCGATGCACGACGTGCGGCAGAGCCGCCGAAAGTCCCGCTAGGAAGAACCGGTTGATGCTGAACGCGATCAAGACCATGACGAAGAGCCCGGGTCCGTCGATGCCGGCGCCGATCAGGCCGGCGACGACGAGCACCGGCAACAAGCGGACCAGGTTGCACACCAAGAGGGTCTGTCGCCTGCTCCAGCGGTCGAGAAACACCCCGGCGAACGGCCCCAACACACTGAACGGCAGTAGCACCGCGGCCAGCGCGCCCGCGATCGCACCCGCGTCGGGTTGCCGCTCCGGGGAGAACAAGACGAACGACGCAAGCGCCACTTGGAAGATGCCGTCGCCGCACTGGCTGGTGACACGCACGGCGAAGAGCTGCCTGAACCGAGCGAGTGTGAGCAGCTGGCGCAAGGCGCTCACGAGGTGCATGCCCGGAGTCTGCCTCACTCGCCCGCGGCAGGTCTGGCCACGAGCACGACACTGTCGTCGTCGATGCGCGCCCGCGTGTCGAGGCGACTCGACCTGGCGATGGTGCACGCCTCGGCCTGTTGATCGGCAGTCACCTGCGTGATGAGCGCTCCATCGGGCGCCAACCAGGCACCGGCTGCTGCTGCGACCCGGCGCCACGGGTCGAGACCGTCGTCGCCTCCGTCGACAGTGTGGAGGGGCTCTGCGTCTCGGAAGTCCCGCGGTAGCAGGGGAACCGCCGCACTGGGCACGTACGGCAGGTGCGCGACGACGAGGTCCAGTCGCCCGTACAGCTCGGCCGGCAGAGCGTCCCACCAGTCGCCCGCATGGACCGTGAATCCGAACCTCGCCGCGTTGGCCCGGGCATGGACGAGGGCACCTGGGTCGATGTCGCTGGCATGCACATCCCATCCGTCGAGCCGGGTCGCGAGAGCGGCCGCGATGGCGCCAGGTCCGCACCCAAGGTCAGCGACGACGCCCGCTTCCCGCGTGGTCGGGCGATTGGCAGCGAGCTCGACCGCCACTTTGACGAGGACCTCGGCTCGACGGCGCGGGATGAACGCCGGCGGCCCGAGCGACACCGTGATGCCGGCAAACTCCGCCCATCCGACGACGTACTCGAGCGGTGTGCCGGCCGCCCTGCTGGCAAGGCGGCGCCGTCGTACGTCGGGCGAGGTGGTCGAGGCGTAGATCAGCTCGGCCTCTCGCTCGGCGAAGACCGAACCTGACGCGCGGAGGTGTGCCACGGCATCGTCAAACCCTCGTCCGCCTGCGGAACCGACGTCATTCACGGTCTGGAGCCCCTCCTCCCCTCGGTGCCAGGATGGCATGGGAGGAGGCGCGATGAGACTGACGCAAGTAGCCCAGCGAGCAGACGACCTGGAGCGGGCCACCCGGTTCTACGAGATGCTGCTCGGGCAACCGGCTGCCGCGACGTTCGATCCACCAGGGATGGCTTTCTTCGTGCTGGGTGAGACGCGGCTGCTGCTCGACCGCGGCGCCCCGCCGGCACTGATCTACGTTGGCGTCGACGACGTACGACAGCGGATCACTGAGCTCCGGGCTGCGGGCGTCGAGATCGAGAGCGAGCCGCACGTCATCTTCCGTCACGAAGATGCCACCCTCGGGCCTGCGGGCACCGACGAGTGGATGGCGTTCGTCAAGGACAGCGAGGGCAACACCGTCGGGCTCGTCAGTCACGCCGGCGGTGACCGCCCGGAGAATGCCTGAGCGCAAGCCGCCACTCAGCGGGGTTGGTACTCGGTGATCAGCACCGAGATCGTGACCGCCCCGGGGGACGGGCGGAGGGAGCCGTTGCCCTGTCCAGGTGGTGTGCGGTCGGGCCCATGTCCAGTAGGTCCTGTGCTTGTTGGCCGGTCAAGGGCGCGGAGTACTCGACACGCTCGGTGGCCGCCGCGTCGAAGAACGGGCCCAGAGCTTGGTGCAGCCGCAGCTCCTTCGCCGGGTCGACGGCCACCATCGTGGGCACCTGGTCACGAAGCTCGGCGAGGTGCCGATCAGTTGGGCGTACCACGATCAAGCGACCTGCCGGGTGGAGAATCCGGCGAAACTCGGCCGGGTTGCGCGGTGCGAACACGTCGAGGACGAGGTCGGCGACCCCGCTCGCGAGCGGAAGCGCACGAAAGATGTCGCAAGTTGCCGCTGCGGCACGCTCATGCGTCCGCGCCGCGACGCGCAGTGCGGGCGCGGAGGAGTCCAGGCCGAGCCCCCAGAATCCGGGCAGGCGGTCCAGCACACCGGTCAGGTAGTACCCGGTCCCGCACCCCACATCCACCAGGGCGCCACGCTCCGGAGCGGTTGCGGCCGCCTTGTCGACCACCGCCAGCCGCAGCGCTTCGTAGCAGCCGCTGCCGAGGAACCGAAGGCGTGCCGCGACCATGGCGGCGTCGTCTCCACTGGTGGGTCGCTTGCCTGCGAGCAGGCTGACGTAGCCCTGCCGAGCAACGTTGAAGGTGTGACGCTGCGGGCACTGAACCGCCCCCTCGCCCGCGTGAAGCGGACCACCGCAGGTGGGGCAGCGCAGCAGCCGCAAAAGATGCTCGTTGAGTGCCGGAGGAAGGGACACCGAACGCGACCGCTAGCCGGCCGTCGCGTCGCGTGCTCTTCTTGCGGCGACGCTCTGGGCTTGCCCTGCGTGGATATCGCTAACCCATTCCCAGCCGGGCTTTGCCGATGGGCCGATCCGCGGGTCGTCGGGATCACGGCCGTCACGTAGGGCTTGCACGTACGCGCGGTCCTGTTCGATCCGTGCGCGTGCCTCACCAGTTCCACCGACGGACCCGTGGCCAGGGATGACGACTTCGACGTCGTCCGCCACGCCCTCCAGCAGGCGCAGCCCAGTGAGGTACTCCTCGACCGGGTCATTGGTGCTGTTGAACTCGTCGAGCATCGGAACAAAGACATCAGACAGCATGTCGCCGGCCACGAGAACCCCGCGTTCCTCGATGAACAGTGCCGCATGGCCCGGGGCATGCGCCGGATGCTCGATAAGTTGGACTTGTGGACCATCCCAAGGAATCTGTGCAGTTCCGGCGGGCAGAGCGGTGATGAGGCCATACCGGTCCAGCGGTGTTTCCTCGGCGATTTCTGGCGGTAACCCCTCGGCGACGCGGGCCGCCCAGTCCGCGTTCGACAGCACATCTTGCATAAACGCTGCGCAACGGGCTGTGCCGTAGCGGGGCGCTTCGCCGAGTTCGGCGTGCCAGAGCACGTGGTCCCAATCAGGATGTGTCGCGAAGCCTGCCACCACGGGTTGGCCCAACTCGCGAAGGTCGCTCGCGAGGCAGGTCATTTCGGCGCCTGTTAACCCGGGGTCGACGACCAACACGCCGGCCCGGCCTTGTACGACAGCCGCGTTGTTCTGGAGTAGCTCGCTCTGGTGGACCAGCACACCTTCCGCGACCTGCGTCAGCATGGGGTTCCTCCCCGCTTGTGGTTTGGCGTCGCTTGTCGAGACCCTAATACCTGGGGGTGACACCACTGGAAGGGACTAGAACATACGTTCGATTCGGCGTATCCTGAGCGTATGACGACACACTTCCAGGGCTCTTTGCTGGATGACCCGCAGCAGGTCGGCGCGTCCCTTGGTCCGCTCCATGGAGCGGTGAAGCGCACGGCGCTGTCACACGGCGCGTGGGTCGACGTCCTGCCCGGCTGGGTCACCGGCTCCGACGAGATGTTCGAGCATTTGGTGGCCGACGTGCCGTGGCAGGCAGAGCGTCGTCAGATGTACGAGCGTGTGGTCGACGTCCCGCGGCTGCTGTGCTTCTACGATGAGGGCGCGGCACTGCCGCACCCTCTGCTCGACGAGGCAAGGTTGGCCCTGAGTGCCCACTACGCCGTTGAGCTCGGCGAGCCGTTCGTCACGTCCGGCCTGTGTTACTACCGTGACGGCAACGACAGCGTCGCCTGGCACGGAGACACCGAAGGCCGCAGCCGCACCGAGGACACGATGGTGGCGATCGTGTCGTTCGGGAGCCCGCGCCGGCTGATGCTGCGTCCCCGCGGGGGCGGCGGGTCGCTCGGCTTCGCGCTCGGCCATGGCGACCTGATCGTGATGGGTGGCTCGTGCCAGCGCAGCTGGGAGCATGCAATCTTGAAGACCGCCCGGCCGGTGGGACCCCGGATCAGCGTGCAGTTCCGCACCCGCGGCGTCCGCTGACGCTCACTCGTCGCGTTCGGTCCAACGCAGCGGCACGAACGAGTAGTACCCCAGCCGGCGTACGTCGACTCGCCCCCCTGGCAGGCGGTCGACGACCAGCATTCGGCTCGATACCGGGATGACCAGTCGGCCGCCTTCCCCCAGCTGCTGCACCAGGGGATCTGGCAGCGAGCGAGCCTCGGCCGAAACGAGGATCTTGTCGTACGGGCCAGATTCCGGCAGCCCCAGCACATCGGGGCGGGCCTGCGCGATGCGGACCTCGGCGAATCCGGCAGCGACGAGGTCGGCTCGTGCCTGCGCGACGAGGTCGGGTTCGAGCTCGACGCCACGCACCAGCGTCTCGTCCTCGACGAGGTGCGCGAGCAGTGCGGCGGTCCAGCCGGAGCCGGTCCCGACGTCGAGGGCGTGGTCGCCTGGCCGCGCGTCGAGCTGGGTCAACATCCGGGCGACGGTGCTGGGCTGGGAGTTCGTCTGGCCCATCCCGATCGGCAGCGGGCGGTCCTCGGCGGCATACGGGCGGAGGTCTTCCGGCAGGAACCAGACCCGCGGCACCGCCATCATCGCGGCGCGCACCGTATCGGAGATCTCGCGTCCCCTCATGTCACGCCACCGTGCCACAACCCGCCGGGGCTGCGCGAGGGCTGGCCATTCGACGTCACGCTGGCTTCGGAGCGCCGGCTCAGAGCTCGAGGACGCCATCCTTCGACATCGTCGGTACGTCGACGGTGACCGTGTTGGGATAGATGACGCCAGCTCCGGTGTTGAGAAGCACGACTTCGTCGTCAGCCGCGAGCCAGCCCGACTTGGCGAGCGCCCGCGCCGCCGCCACCGTCGCGGCTCCTTCGGGGCACATGAACAACCCCTCCAGCCGGGCCGCAAGCGCTAGCTCGGTGAGCAGATCTGCATCGTCGACCGCGACCGCAGTGCCATTCGTCTCGGCCAGCGCTTCGAGCACAAGATAGTCGCCAAGGGCCTTCGGGACGTTGATGCCGAAGGCAACCGTCGACGAGTTCACGACCATCTCCGACTCGGCCGCACCTGCCTCGAACGCGGTCACTATTGGCGCGCAGCCAGTTGCCTGAACCGCGACCAACCTGGGCAGCGGGCCGTCGACCCATCCCAGCTCCCGGGCTTCCGACAGCGCCTTGTGGATCCCGATCAGGCCAACACCACCACCGGTCGGATAGACGATCACGTCGGGCATTCGCCAGCCGAGCTGCTCGGCGATCTCGAGGCCCATCGTCTTCTTGCCCTCGATCCGATACGGCTCCTTCAGCGTCGACACGTCGAACCAGTCGGCGCCGGTGGCAGCAACAGCCGCCCCGACGAGCCTGCCCGCATCGGAGATGAGCCCATCGATGAGTCGCAGGTCTCCGCCGGTGACGACGACCTCGGCCCGTGTGATCGTCGGTGCCTCGACCGGCATCGCCACCGTCGCCCGCAGTCCGGCCCGAGCGGCATACGTCGACCAGGCAGCTCCGGCGTTGCCGTTCGAGGGCATCACCAGCTTGGTGGCGCCGAGCTCGCGAGCCCGCGAGACGCCCACTGCGGCACCCCGGGCCTTGAACGAGCCGGTCGGGAGCAGCCCGTCGTCCTTGATCAGCAATCGGTGTAGGCCAAGCTCCTTGGCCAGCCGAGGTGCGGGCAGCAACGGCGTCATGCCCTCTCCGAGGGTGACGACGTGGTCAGCGGCGGAGACCGGCAGCAGCTCGTGGTAGCGCCAGAGATCGGGAGCGCGCGAGGCGATGTCGGCGGGACCAACGGCAACGCTGCTCAGCTCGTAGCGGGCCAGAAGAGGTGACCCGTCGGCAGGACACAGGCGCTGCAGGACCGTCGCGTCGTACGTCGTACCGCACCGCGGGCATTCGAGGTGGCCGAGATGGCTGAAACGCATCGCGCCATCCTGACAGCCCGCCTAGTCGCCGCGGCAACTCGGTCGGAGCCGCTGTCACCGGACGCGCGAGACCCCGACTGCCGGGACAGGCGGGGTCTCGCGGATCGCAGCTTTGCGCGTTAGCGCTCGACGTCTCCGCGGATGAACGCCTCGACCGAGGCGCGGCCCTCGTCGTCGGGACGCTGCACCGGCGGGGACTTCATCAGGTAGGACGACGCCGACAGCAGAGCGCCGCCGATACCGCGGTCCTTGGCGATCTTTGCCGCCCGGATCGCGTCGATGATGATGCCGGCGGAGTTCGGGGAGTCCCACACCTCGAGCTTGTACTCCATGTTCAGCGGGACGTTGCCGAACGCGCGACCCTCGAGCCGGACGTAGGCCCACTTGCGGTCGTCGAGCCACTGGACGTAGTCGGACGGGCCGATGTGGACGTTCTTGGCGCCGAGGTCGTGGTCGATGTTCGACGTCACGGCCTGCGTCTTGGAGATCTTCTTGGACTCCAGACGATCACGCTCGAGCATGTTCTTGAAGTCCATGTTGCCGCCGACGTTGAGCTGGTAGGTGCGGTCGAGCACGACGCCGCGGTCCTGGAACAGCTTCGCCAGCACCCGGTGCGTGATCGTGGCCCCGACCTGCGACTTGATGTCGTCGCCGATGATCGGCACGCCTGCGTCCTCGAACTTCTTCGCCCACACGGGGTCAGACGCGATGAACACCGGCAGAGCGTTGACGAACGCCACGCCCGCGTCGATCGCGCACTGCGCGTAGAACTTGTCGGCGTCCTCCGAGCCCACCGGGAGATAGGACACGAGCACGTCGGCCCGGGTGTCCTTGAGCACCTGGACGATGTCGACCGGCTCGCTGTCGCTCTCGTCGATCGTCTCGCGGTAGTACTTGCCGAGACCGTCGAGAGTGTGGACCGCGCTGCACGATGACGCCCGTAGGCGGCACGTCGCAGATCTTGATCGTGTTGTTCTCGCTGGCCGCGGTGGCGTCAGCGAGGTCGAAGCCGACCTTCTTCGCGTCGACGTCGAACGCCGCGACGAACTCGATGTCGCGGACGTGGTAGTCCCCGAACTGCACGTGCATCAGTCCGGGGACGGTCCCCGACGGGTCGGCGTCATGGTAGTAGTGAACGCCCTGGATCAGTGACGTGGCGCAGTTTCCGACGCCCACGATCGCTACACGAACCGAAGCCATTCGGCTCTCCTCATTCCCGGTTGTCGGCACCGACGGGGTCCCGTCGGTGCTGGTGGTGGTTGTCGGTCTTGTACGTCGCCTGGCACCCTCGGCGGCGGCGCGACTCGCTCGCAGTCGATGAGCTCGGTCAGCCAGCGGACTTCCCGCTCGACCGACTCGAGGCCGTGCCGTTGCAGCTCCAAGGTGTAGGCGTTGACCCGCTCGCGGGAGCGCGCCAGCGACGTACGCACCCCTTCGAGCCGCTCCTCGAGCCGGCTGCGCCGGCCCTCGAGGATGCGGATCCGGGTCTCGGCGGTGGCGGACCCGAAGAACGCGAAGTGGACGCCGAAGTTGTCGTCCTCCCACGCGCTCGGACCGGCCGGCGGACACCAGCGTGGCGAACCGCTCCTTGCCGTCGGCGGTGAGCTTGTAGACGATCTTGCCGCGGCGGCCGCCTCGAGATCCCGGCACGGCTGACCGGTCTCGAGGTGGCGGTGTCCTCGGTGATCAACCCGTCGCGGAGCATCTGCTTGAGGCAGGGGTACAGCGAGCCGTACGAGAGCACCCGGCCCCAGCCCAGCAGGCCGGTGACCCGCTTGCGCAGCTCGTAACCGTGCATCGGCGTCTCGTGCAGCAGTCCGAGGACTGCCAGCTCGAGTGCGTCTCCGCGCTTGGCCACGTGCCACTCCTTCTGGTCGTCATGTCTCGGTTGACCTATCGGCCTGAAGTATCGAAACGATACATCGCCCCGCTACCAGTGCGGCGCGCGCCGCCTGCTGGCCTGGCGGGAAGCGAGACGAGATGGGTAGGAAAGTTCTTGGATCATCCCGTACCCTCGAAGGCACCATGTGGTCTCAACGCTCGGTCATCGACTACTCGCTGCAACGGCGAGCGACCTTGGCGACCCTGTTCAACGGGGGCGGCGCGACCGTCGACGACGTCTGCGATGCCGACCCGTACACGCTGCGCGCCGCCAAGCACCACGGTGAGCCGGCGCCGTCGCCCTGCCCGTATCTGCAAGAAGCCCGAGCTCGTCCATCTCTCCTACGTGTTCGGGGACGAGCTCGGCCAGTTCTCCGGCCGGATCAAGTCCCGCGCCGAGATCGAGGCAATGGCACACGAGCACGGCGAGATCCGGATCTATGTCGCTCGAGGTATGCCGCAACTGCGGCTGGAATCACCTTGTCGAGTCCTACGTCGTCGGTGACGGCGTACCGCGCAAACCCCCGCGCCGCCAGCGCACCGTCGAAGACGACGACTGAGTCGACGTGAGTCGCCGCACGGACTTCCCAGCTCTACTGCGCGGGCCCTGAGGCAGCGAACTTGCCGAGAACGCCCGGCCGAGTGCGGACTTGTTCCGCCGCCCTTGCCGGCGGCCCCGGCCGCCGACGACCGGACGACCCGGAGCCGCAAGCGACCACCGACTAGCGGTCCGGCCGCCGGGCCGCCCGCCAGGCGCCGCAAGGCGGAGGTCGGCCAGCGCGCCGAGTGGCCGGCCCAGTCGTGCTGGAGCGGCACGGCCAAGGGGAGCGGCAAGAAGGGCAAGGTCAAGGCCCGCGACCTGTCCGGCTGGGCCAAGACCCGGCACGTCGCGAAGAAGACCCTCAAGTGGGGCGCGATCGTCGGCTTCGCGGGTCTGGTGATGGCCTCGATCGCCGTCTACGTGACCTACCGGATGATCGACATCCCCAACCCCAACACGGACTTCCAGGCCCAGACCACCACGGTCTACTACGCCGACGGCAAGCACGTGCTCGGACAGTTCGCCCTGCAGAACCGGGAGAGCATCGCCCTCGGCGAGATGCCGAAGTCGATGCAGGACGCGGCGATGTCTGCGGAGGACCGGTCGTTCGAGACCAACAAGGGCGTCGACCCCAAGGGATCGCGCGCGCCGCCTGGAGCAACCTGCACTCCGACAGCGGCACCCAGGGCGCGTCGACGATCACCCAGCAGTACGTGAAGATCCTCTACCTGTCGCAGGAGCGCACCTGGAAACGCAAGATCAAGGAGGCCTTCCTCGCGGTCAAGGTGCAGAACACCCTGAGCAAGGACGAGATCCTCGAGGGCTACCTCAACACCATCTACTTCGGACGTGGTGCGTACGGCATCCAGGCTGCGTCGAAGGCGTACTTCGACAAGGACGCCAAGGACCTCACGGTCCCGGAGAGCGCGGTCCTCGCATCGGTGCTGAACTCACCGGGCACTCTCGACCCCGCGCGAGGGCAAGGCCGCGAAGAAGGCGCTCAAGGCGCGCTACCAGTACGTGCTCGACGGCATGGTCTCGATGGGCAACCTCGACGCCGCCGACGCCGCGCAAGTACGAGAAGAAGCTGCCGATGTTCCCCGACATCCCCGAGGTCAGCAACTACGGCGGCCAGCGCGGCTATCTGCTCAACCTGGTGCAGCAGGAGCTGCAGGACCTCGACTTCAGCGACGAGGAGATCAACGGCGGCGGCCTGAAGGTCGTCACCACGCTCGACTGGGCGACGCCGTCGCGGCAGCCAAGGCCGTCGAGGAGCAACGGCCCGACGGGCACCCGCAGCTGCATGTGGCGCTGTCCGCGGTCGATCCGGCGCACGGGCGCCCTGCGCGCGATGGTCGGCGGTCGCGACTACACCGGCGGCGGGCCCAAGGACCAGGTCAACTTCGCGCTGGCGCCGACCCAGGTCGGGTCGACGATGAAGGCGTACGCCGTCGCGGCAGGCCTCGACGACGGCTTCACGCTGCGCGACACCTTCGACGGCAACTCGCCCTACACCTACCCGAACGGCGAGACGGTCCGCAACGAAGGGCAGTCCGTCGTCCAACCCGTCTGGCAACTCCTACGGCTCGGCGATCTCGCTGACGGTCGCCACCCAGCAGTCCGTCAACACGGCGTTCGCCGACCTGACCTCACGGATGGAGAACGGCCCGCAGAAGGTCGTCGACGCCGCCGTCGCGGCCGGCGTCCCCCGCGACTCCCGCGACCTCGAGCCCAACCTCGGCGTCGCCCTCGGCAGCGCCACGATCCCCAACGTCGAGATGGCCGAGGGCTACGCGACCTTCGCGCCGAACGGCGTCCACCACGACTGGTACGTCATCGAGGAGGTGAGCGATCCCAACGGGCTGCGTTACGAGCACAAGCGTCAAGGCGACCGGGCGTTCACCCCGGCGGTGGCGAGCAACGTGACGTACGCGCTCGAGCAGGTCGTCGACGGCGGCACCGGCGCCGCGGCGCAGGCCCTCGAGCGGCCGGCCGCCGGCAAGACCGGCACGGCGACCTCGGGACGGCCGACGACCAGTACGTCTCGTCGTCGTGGTTCGTGGGCTACACACCGCAGCTGTCCACCGCGATCACCTACACGCGCGGCGACGGCAACGACTCGCTCGAGGGCTACCTCGAACCGTTCTACGGCGCGAACTACCCGACCCAGACGTGGACGGCGTTCATGGAGCTCGCGCTCGCCGGCCAGCCGGTGCGGAACTTCCCGGACCCGGCGGAGCTGCACGGCGAGAACCCGACCTACTCGCCGCCGCCGACGACGTCTGCGCCGACCACGCACGACGCCGACGACCACGCACCCCCACCACGACGGCGACCGCCCACCACGACGTCGAGCCGCCGACCACCTCTGAGCCGCCGACGACATCTGAACCGCCGACGACGACCGACGTCCACGAGTGTCCGCCGACGCGACGCCCCGACCCAGCGAGGCGGGACAGACGCCGGCAGACCAACGGGCGGTGACCCAGGGACGAGACTCTCGACTAGCGACAGCGGCTCGGTGAACGTCGATGAGGCACCATGGCTGCGTGCTATCCCGACGACCCGGACAAGTGCGACATCGTCGCGCCGACGCTCGCCGACCCGATGGCGCGTGCGGCGACGACCGGGTTCGGGGGACCGATCGGCCGGCACAACCTCGCGGGCGCCGGGTGGTGGACGCCGCTGCGCATCACGCTGGTCGTCGCTACCGTGTGCTTCGGCCTCGGCATCGTGCAGAAGTCCCCGTGCGTGGTCACCGACTATCGGCTGCCGCCCAAGCCCAAGGCCTTCTCCCACATGTGCTACTCCGACATCCAGTACCTGTATTTCGGTCGGGGTCTGGCCGAAGGGGTGCTGCCCTACCAGCCGGTCGAGGCGCTGGCCACCCGCTTGTCACCGACGTGCGCGGCACCGGCCTGCTGCTCGGCATCGAGCTCGCCGGCCCGGTCGCCACCGACGTCGTCGCGGCCGCCGCGGGGGCCGGCTACCTCGTCAACAACGTCGCGCCGGACACGATCCGCCTGGCCCCGCCACTGGTCGTGGCCGCCGACGACATCACGGCTTCCTCGCCGCCCTGCCGACCGTCCTCGACACCGCGAAGGAGGCCTCGATGGTCCGCCACTTCCTCCGGGACGACGACCTGTCCCCGGCCGAGCAGGCCGACGTGCTCGACCTGGCCGACCGGATGAAGGCCGACCGGCTCGGGTTTCCGCGTCCTGCAAGGGAAAGTCGGTCGCCGCCATCTTCGAGAAGAACTCCACCCGCACCCGCCTGTCGTTCGAGGTCGGCATCAGCCAGCTCGGCGGCCAGCCGATCGTGGTCGACGGGCGCACCATGCAGCTCGGCCGCGAGGAGACCATCGAGGACACCTCGCGGGTGCTGTCGCGCTACGTCGACGCCGTGGTGTGGCGGACCTTCGCGCAGGCCCGGATGACCGCGATGGCCTCGGCGGCCACGGTCCCGGTGGTCAACGCGCTCACCAACGAGTTCCACCCGTGCCAGGTCCTCGCCGACCTGCAGACCGTCCGCGAGCGGCTCGGCACGCTCGCCGGCCGCACGCTGACCTACCTCGGCGACGGCGGCAACAACATGGCGCACTCGCTGCTGCTCGGCGGCGCGACCGCGGGCATGCACGTGCGGATCTCGGGTCCCGCGGGCTTCCACCCGCACGGCGAGGTCCTGCTCGACGCGAAGCACCGCGCCGAGGAGACCGGCGCGAGCGTCACGCTGGTCGCCGACCCGCAGGCCGCGGTCGACGGCGCGGACGTCCTGGTCACCGACGCGTGGACGTCGATGGGCCAGGAGAACGACGGCAAGGACCGGGTCTCGCCGTTCCGGCCGTACCAGGTCGACGCGGACCTGCTGGCGCGCGCCGCCCGCGGCGCGATCGTGCTGCACTGCCTGCCCGCGCACCGCGGCCAGGAGATCACCGACGAGGTGCTCGACGGGCCGGCGAGCGCGGTGTGGGACGAGGCGGAGAACCGGCTGCACAGCCAGAAGGCGCTGCTGGCGTGGCTGGTGGGGGCCCGATGACCGCCACCGCCAACACCAACCGGGTCGCGCGGCAGGGCCGGATCGTCGAGCTCGTGACCGCGATGGGCATCCGCAGCCAGACCGAGCTCGCGAAGCTCCTCGCGGGGGAGGGGATCGAGGTCACCCAGGCCACGCTGTCCCGCGACCTCGACGAGCTCGGCGCGGTCAAGCTCCGCGGGGTCGACGGCGGCGCCCCGGTGTACGTGATCCCGGAGGACGGCAGCCCGCTGCGCGGCATGCAGGGCGGCACCTCGCGCCTCGCCCGCCTGCTGGCCGAGCTGCTGGTGTCCGCGGACTGGTCGGCGAACCTGGCCGTGTTACGAACCCCGCCCGGTGCCGCGCAGTTCCTCGCGAGCGCGATCGACCGGGCCGCCCTGCACGAGGTCGTCGGCACGATCGCCGGCGACGACACGGTGATGGTCATCGCCCGGGAACCGTTGTCCGGCAAGGACCTCGCCGACAGATTCACCGCGCTAGCGGCGCGCACAGACCTGAACAACGAAGGAGAGACCCATGACTGAGCGGATCGTGCTGGCCTACTCGGGCGGCCTGGACACGTCCGTGGCGATCGGATGGATCGCCGAGGAGACCGGAGCCGAGGTCGTGGCCGTCGCGGTCGACGTCGGCCAGGGCGGCGAGGACCTGGACACCATCCGCAAGCGGGCCCTGGACTGCGGCGCGGTCGAGGCCGTCGTCGCCGACGCCCGCGACGAGTTCGCCGACCAGTACTGCCTGCCCGCGATGCAGGCCAACGCGCTCTACATGGACCGCTACCCGCTGGTCTCGGCGATCTCCCGGCCGGTGATCGTCAAGCACCTCGCCGAGGCGGCGAAGTACCACGGCGCCACCACGGTGTCCCACGGCTGCACCGGCAAGGGCAACGACCAGGTCCGCTTCGAGGTCGGCATCGGCGCGCTCGCCCCCGACCTCAAGGTGATCGCCCCGGTCCGCGACTTCGCGTGGACCCGGGAGAAGGCCATCGCCTACGCGCACGAGCGGAACCTGCCGATCGACCAGACGAAGTCCTCGCCGTACTCGGTCGACCAGAACGTGTGGGGCCGGGCCGTGGAGACCGGCTTCCTCGAGGACATCTGGAACGCGCCGATCGAGGACGTCTACTCCTACACCGACGACCCGGCCGTGCCGCGCGACCCCGACGAGGTCGTCATCACCTTCGACAAGGGCGTCCCGGTGGCCATCGACGGCGAGACGGTGACCGTGCTGCAGGCGATCCAGCAGCTCAACCGGCGGGCCGGCGCGCAGGGCGTCGGCCGGCTGGACATGGTCGAGGACCGGCTCGTCGGCATCAAGAGCCGCGAGGTGTACGAGGCGCCCGGCGCGATCGCGCTGATCACCGCGCACCAGGAGCTGGAGACCGTCACCGTCGAGCGCGACCTCGCCCGGTTCAAGCGGCAGGTCGAGCAGCGCTGGTCGGAGCTGGTCTACGACGGCCTGTGGTTCTCCCCGCTGAAGGACGCGCTGGACACGTTCATCGCGAAGACCCAGGAGCACGTCACCGGCGAGATCCGGCTGACCCTCCACGGTGGACGCGCGGTCGTCACGGGACGGCGCAGCGAGCAGTCGCTGTACGACTTCAACCTGGCCACCTACGACGAGGGCGACACGTTCGACCAGTCGCTGGCCAAGGGCTTCGTGCAGCTGTGGGGCCTGCCGTCGAAGATCGCCGCGAAGCGGGACCTGCACCACCATGCCTGACCGTCGACACCGCCCGTCCAGCTGTGGGGCGGCCGGTTCGCCTCCGGTCCGGCCGAGGCGATGGCGGCGCTGTCCGCCTCGACGCACTTCGACTGGCGGCTGGCGCCGTACGACATCGCCGGCTCCCGGGCGCACGCCCGGGTCCTGCACAAGGCCAAGCTGCTGACCGACGACGAGCTCACCGGCATGCTCGCGGCGCTGGACCGGCTCGCCGATGACGTCGAGTCGGGCGCGTTCACGCCGACGGTCGCCGACGAGGACGTGCACACCGCGCTCGAACGCGGCCTGATCGAACGGGCCGGGCCCGACCTCGGCGGCAAGCTGCGGGCCGGCCGGTCCCGCAACGACCAGGTGGCGACGCTGTTCCGGATGTGGCTGCGCGACGCCGCCCGCCGGGTCGCCGCCGGCGTGGCTGGCGTCGTCGAGGCGCTGCTGCACCAGGTCGACCAGCACCCGGACGCGGTCATGCCGGGCCGCACGCACCTGCAGCACGCGCAGCCGGTGCTGCTGGCGCACCACCTGCTGGCCCACGTCCAGTCGCTGCTGCGGGACGTGGACCGGCTGCGGGACTGGGACCGCCGGGCCGCGGTGTCGCCGTACGGGTCGGGCGCGCTCGCCGGCTCGTCGCTCGGTCTCGACCCGGCGGCGGTGGCCGCCGAGCTGGGCTTCGCCCGCGCCGCGGAGAACTCCATCGACGGCGTCGCCGTCGCGGGACTTCGCCGCCGAGTTCGCGTTCTGCCTGGCGATGCTGGGGGTGAACCTGTCCAGGATCGCCGAAGAGGTGATCATCTGGACCACCGCCGAGTTCGGCTACGCCGCGCTCGACGACGCGTGGGCGACCGGCAGCTCGATCATGCCGCAGAAGAAGAACCCGGACGTGGCGGAGCTGACCCGGGGCAAGTCCGGCCGGCTGATCGGCAACCTGACCGGGCTGCTGGCGGTGCTCAAGGCGCAGCCGCTCGCGTACAACCGGGACCTGCAGGAGGACAAGGAGCCGCTGTTCGACTCGGTCGAGCAGCTGGAGCTGCTGCTGCCCGCGATCGCGGGCATGGTCGGCACGCTGAGGTTCCACACCGACGCGGCTCGCCGCACTCGCGCCGGCCGGGTTCACCCTCGCCACCGACATCGCGGAGTGGCTGGTGCGCCAGGGAGTTCCGTTCCGCGTGGCGCACGAGGCGGCGGGGGAGTGCGTGCGGGTCGCCGAGGCGCGCGGGGTCGGCCTGGAGGAGCTGACCGACGACGAGCTGGCCGGGGTGCACCCGGCGCTGTCGCCGGAGGTCCGCGACGTGCTGACCGTCGAGGGCTCGGTCGCGTCGCGGGACGCGTACGGCGGCACGGCGCCGGCGCGGGTCGCCGAGCAGCGACGCGCGGGTGCACGGAGGTGCTGGCCGACCTGCGGAGACTGGCTTGCACAAAATCTGTGCACAGTAGTTGTGCATAGAGGCGTGCACAGTTATTGTGCACGCATGGCGGAGCACTTTCAGCTGGACGGCCGCGCGATGCGGGTGCTCGCGCACCCGCTGCGGGCGCGGCTGCTCAGCGAGCTGCGCATGCACGGCGCCGCGACGGCCACCACGCTGGCCACGCGGCTGCGCCACCAACACCGGCGCGACCAGCTACCACCTGCGCAAGCTCGCCGAGGTGGGGCTGGTCGAGGAGACCGTCGAGGGCCAGCGGCAAGCAGCGGTTCTGGGCCGCCGCCCAGGACTCGCACGGCTGGCGCGACGCCGACCTCGAGGACGACCCGGACGGGCCGGGCCGCGTCGGGCTGGCTGCGCCAGCACTACTGGCGGCATTCGTGGAGAAGGTCGGCAGCTGGGAGGAGTTCCGGCCGCGGCTGGCCGGCTCGAGTGGCGCGACGCCGCGGGCTACTCCGACGCCCTGCTGGAAATGACCGCCGCGGAGGTCGAGTCGCTGACGACGCCGAGCTTTACGCGGTGATCCACCGCCACGTCGACCGTGCCGCGGCCGACCGAGCGGAGGACCGGCCGGCGGATGTCGCTCGTGCACCTCCTGCCCACCGTGCCGACCGAGCCGGGCGGAGTTGGACTGCCTGGACGTTCGCGGGTGCGGCGCCGGTACCTCGTGCTCCTGGCCCTGCGCTGGTTCCCGGTCGGGCTGTGGATTCCGATCACCATCCTGCTGCCGCTGGACCGCGGGCTGACCCTGGCCGAGGTCGGGCTGGCGGCGTCGCTGCAGGGCTTCGTGGTGCTGGCCCTCGAGCTGCCGACCGGCGGGTTGGCCGACTCCTGGGGCGGCGGCCGGTGCTGGTGCTCGCGGCGTGCGTCCCGATCGGCGTCGATGGCGCTGCTGTTGTTCGCCGACACCTTCGCCGGTTCGCGGTCGTCTTCGCGATGCAGGGCGTCTTCCGGGCGCTGGACAGCGGGCCGCTCGAATCCTGGTACGTCGACGCCGCGCTGGCCGCCGACCCGCTGGCGCGGCTGGAGCGCGGGCTGAGCGCCGGCGGGACGGTCATCGGCTCGCGATCGCCGCCGGCGCGCTGACCACCGGCGGGCTCGTTGCCTGGGTCCGGCTGCCCGGGTATCGACGCTGGCGCTACCGGTGCTGCCCGGGCTGGTCGTGCAGCTCGCCGGGCTGGTCGCGATCGCGCTGCTGGTCGCGCGAGCCGCCGCACCCGGCGGCCGGCGCGCGCTGCTCCCTCGCTGGCGCGTGCCGCGGTTGATCGCCGGCGGCGTCCGGCTCGTGCGGCGTTCCCGGGTGCTGCGGCGCTGCTCGCGGTGGAGCTGTTCTGGGGCTTCGGCATGGTCACCTTCGAGCCCCTGATGCCGGTCCGGCTGTCCGAGCTGATCGGCGGCGCCGGACAGGCCGCGGCGCTCATCGGCCGGCCGGCGCGGCGGCCTGGCTCGCCTCGGCGGCCGGGGCCGCGCTGATCCCGCTGCTCAGCGACCGGATCGGCGTGGCGCGTCACGCCGTCGTGCTGCGAGTCCTGCAGGGGCTCACCGTCGTCGGCATGGGTCTGCTCGCCGGCCCGGCCGGGGTGTTCGCCGGTATCTGGCCGCCTACCTGGTGCACGGCGCGGCGACCCGCTGCACATGACGCTGCTGCACCGCGAGGTGACCGCGGCGAACCGGTCCACGGTGGTGTCGATCAGCTCGATGGTGGTCCAGCCGGCCGGCCGCTCGGCCTGATCCTGCTGACGGCGCTCGCCCGGAACGTCGGTGAGCTGGCCATGGTGGTGGGCGGGGTCGTGCTGGCGCGGCCGCGCCGCTCTACCTCCCGGCGAAGCGGGCGGAACGCCGCGCGCCGGTCGCAGCATAGGCTCGGCCGCGTGTCCGCCGCCGGTCCCCTCCCGTCGAGCCGGCTTC